>CABJAV010000005.1 GCA_902363675.1 Lachnospiraceae bacterium
GCAGAAAAGAGCAGACCAATCTGTTCCGCGAGATTGGAGAAATATTTGCATAAGAAAACCGATGGTTTTGACTACGATTAGTCTATACCATCGGTTCTTTTGTTACAAGTTTACCTCTGAACAGTAACGGGATAAGCATATAAGAATCTTTAAATAAAAGGTATGATTGAAAAAAAGACGGCATTGCTTTATAATAATTTCAGGAGTGAAATTATATGTTAAAGTTATTTTATGTTATTTTTATGAATTTGCATCGAGCCCCATATATTATTCCACTTATGCGTAACCGGGCAAATCATCCGGAACGCTATACGGTCGAACAGAGATATGCACTTGTTCGTCATACCATCTATTTGATGAACAGAACCGGCAAGATTACGACGAAAGCTTTCGGTTTAGAAAATCTCCCAAAAGAAGGCGGTTATTTAATGTGCCCGAATCACCAGGGAAAGTATGATGTGTTGGGAATTATGTATACGCATAAGCAGCCATGTTCCTTTGTTATGGATAAATTCAAGTCTCACACGATACTTGTAAGGGAGTTTTGTGATCTTGTTCAGGCGAAACGATTAGAAAAGGACAATCCTCGGCAGGGAATCACCATTATTAATCAGGTTGCCAAAGAAGTTGGCGAAGGAAAGAAATATATTCTTTTTCCGGAGGGCGGTTATAAGTTTAACAATAAAAACAAGGTCTGTGATTTTAAAGCAGGAAGTTTTAAGATTGCGCTCAAATCCAAAGCCCCAATTGTTCCAATTGCTTTGATCGATTCCTATAAAGTTTTCAACAGTTTTCATGTAGGACCGATTACGACTTATGCATATTATCTTGAACCTATAACTTATGCGGAATATAAAGATATGAAAACGCAGGAGATTGCGGCTTTGGTAAAAAGCCGGATAGAAGAAAAGATTGCAGAAGTATCTGCAATCTAATCTTCTCTTAAGTGAACATATTTTGCTGCTTTACGCCGTCTGTCATCTTCGAGAGCGGCGTAATGTTTTTTCGTTGTATTTACATCTTTATGGCCAAGCACATCTGCCACCAGATAAATATCCCCGGTAGCCTTATAGAGAGAAGTGCCATATGTACTTCTTAACTTATGTGGTGTAATATTTTTAATATTGGTAACCAGTTTGGAATACTTTTTAACCAGATTTTCTACTGCCCGAACCGTAATGCGTCGGTTTTGCATGGATAAAAAGACGGCATCTTCATGTCCGGCAACTGTAGTAATACCTTGTCGTTCTTCTAAATAATCACATAGTGCAGCACACACTTCATCACTGAAATATACAACGACTTCCGCGCCACCTTTTCGATGAACTTTAATTCCGTTATTTTTAAAATCAATATCATCTAAATTCAGACCAACGCATTCGGAAACACGAATTCCAGTGCCAAGCATAAGCGATAAAAGCGCCAAATCGCGTTTTTTTGTACGTTCGTGATACATTTGCTGTCTCTTACTCAAACTCTCGCCAGATTCAACTTCATCAAGGAGCTGGGCCACTTCATCAACATCCAGCCGGATAATGTTCTTGTCATGAATTTTTGGAAGACTCACTTTGACAGCAGGGTTATTATCGATCATTTCGTGTTTATAACAATACTTGTAAAAGGAGCGAAGAGAGGAGAGCTTTCTTTTTAAGCCTCGCTCATCATTGCTATGGGCAACGCCGTCTTTCTCATAGATTTTGAGATAAGACAGGTATTCTTCGATATCGGTTGCCTTCAGTTCTTCTAATATATGAATCGGTATTTCTTTAATTTTCATTTTTTTACAAATGGGATTGTTTTCATGAAGAAATTCAAAGAAACAATTAAGATCATACGCATATGCAAGACGCGTCCTGGAAGCTGTGGTAGGTTCGATTCCAATAAAAAACTGTTTACAGTAAGGGGGAAGTTCATCCAGTATTTCACGCAGATGCAGCTGGTTTTTCATATTTACTTCTTCATAATATGCTTTATTTTTTGCCATAATATTTCCATCCTTCTATATTTCCGGTTGTAATTGCATGAAACAATCTTTTTTTTGCTCCCGGATTTTCTAAATTAATCTGTCGAACCAATTGTTTGATATATTCCCGGTGTGTCGAACCGTCTGCAGGACATGGATTTTTGACAATTGGTAATTGATATTTATTTTTAAAGCCAATGACATCCGCTTCCAATACGTACATAAGCGGACGAATAACTGTTAAGTCGCAACGATCCAGATGTGTTACTGGTGGGAAAGCATAAAAGCGACCTTCGTAAATCATAGAAAGAAACATGGTTTCTATAATATCGTCCATATGATGCGCATAAGCAACTTTGTTACATCCAAGTTCCTTTACCGCATTGTTTAAGGCTCCTTTACGCATTTTGGCACAAAGGGAGCATGGAGAGGATTCTTTTCGTTCATCAAAAACAATCTCACCTATCTGTGTATGAATAATATGATATTCAACCTGAAAATCTTCACAAAGTTTCTGAATAGGTTCAAGAGAAAATCCTTTAAAGCCAAGATCAACGGTAACTGCAACAATTTCAAATGGAACAGGGTAGAAGTGACGCAGTCCTGCTAATGCATAGAGCAATGTAATGGAATCTTTTCCACCGGAAATTCCTATTGCAATTCGGTCATTTGCGTGAATCATATCATAATCTTCTATTGCCTGTCGCACCTGGCTGTAAAGCTGTTGCAATTTCATTTCGTTGTGCCTCCATTAGTTCTCATTATATAATATTTCCACGTAATAATCCAGTACAACCCATTGCTGAACATGAGGAAACGTTATATACTGAAAACTACAGATGTCAAGGATATGACATAAACATGAAATATGAATAATTTTAGAAGGGATATTGCATTTATATATGAATAACATAAAGTTACAGCAAGATCTTTGCAATGTGATCCGGCAGACTATAACTACAAGTTTGAATTTTAAATACTATTATGAAGAAAGATTAACGAAGAATTATCAAGGATAGTGAAAGATGTGGAAAGTAAAACAAATTTTTGATGGCGAGTATGGATGCGAAGAACGTCTTCCGGGTGAAAAAATGAAATGCCTGGTTACGATTGAAGATGAACAGGGCAATGTAAAATCCTTTACTGCAGAAGACGAATGGCTTACAAACAATCATATCGATGAAGGTTCTATAATTGAAGAAGGAGAATTGAAAAAATGAAATTTGTAATACAACGTGTAACAAAAGCAAAATGTGAAGTGAATCATGAAATCACTGGCGCAATCGAACAAGGTTTCTGCGTCTTGATAGGTGTTGCAGAGACGGACAATGAACAAATTGCTGACAAAATGATTAAAAAGTTATTAGGCATGCGTATTTTTAGTGATGAAAATGGAAAGACAAATTTATCGATAACTGATGTAAATGGTTCCTTGCTTTTGATTTCACAGTTTACATTATATGCAAATTGTCGCAAAGGAAATCGCCCGTCTTTTATAGAAGCTGGAAATCCAACTTTGGCAAATCAGTTATATGAATATATTATCGAACAATGCAAAAAAGAAATACCTAATGTACAAACAGGAATTTTTGGCGCAGATATGCAGATCAGTCTGATAAATGATGGACCATTTACAATTGTGTTGGATTCAGAAATGCTGGCATAGAAACCTTTAATATAAAATCGGGGGATTTTGGTACACCCAAAGAAAGAATGAGCGACCAGCCAAGAAAAAGCGTTTCCTGCGTAAAATACAAGCCCTAGAGGTGTACGCGGTAGCCTGTTAAGGGTCAGTGCCTAACTATTCGCAAAATCCGTGTTTTACGAATAGTTATTAGCTTTTGCAAGTCCTATGTTAGCACCGCGCGTACAATCTGGCAAGGACTTTTTATTGATGAGGGTCATCTTTAGGAATAATGCACAGATTTATAGGTTATGATCCTAGCTGCATTTTAGGCAGAATTAACAACAAAATACGTTAGTGAGTCGAACTCCGAATTAAGACACCGAAAGGTGTCTATTTTATTGCCGAGAGAAGAAAATGGATAAGGCGCGCAGTCTTTTCATTGTATCACATGGATTCGAGACCAGCCAAACCGCGGTTATCGGATGCCTATATGTTATACGCGGTTTGTCTCCCCTACGGGGCTACGGGTCTTGATTCCATGTGCCATGCCCGGGGTGTATGAAGCGCGCTTCGCTTCGTACATCGAACTTATTGTTTATCTTGAAAGGAGAAAAACCATGACAAACGCTGAACACGATTTACTTACAAAGGCAGTAAATGAATTTGCCGAACTCGACCACGATGTAGAAGACATCGACGAAGCACTTGATTATTTAAACTATGATGAAATTTTAAGTGCTTTCGTAGCTTACTGGGTAACAACTTACGGAACAATCCATTATAAGGCAATTAAATATTTCATTGAAGAATTTTACCATTTGACACCAAAAACCAACGATGAATTGAACATTTACTAGGAGGTACAGAGCCATGAGCAAGAACGAAATCAAAAGAAGTTTAAACTACACAATTAAAGATTTAAGCACACGCAAATCAGTATCTACTAAAATTCTTAAAGAATTATTTTCAGATGAAATCAGAAGATTGTGTTACAGAATGCAGGAATGTAGACCAGAATACATTACACAGAATCGAGAAAACGCAGATGCGTTGTTATCTTTCGCATACATAAATTTAAACTTATACAACGACAAAGAGTTCCAATATCTAAATGCCAAAATAACACAATATTCACTAGGTCTTACTAGAGGTAACAACAATGATTAAATACAATGTATATGAACGCATCATTCTTTCTGGATGTGAGCCACTTAACACGTGGCAAGCATCCTTTTTATGTAAAGCAGATGCTGAATCTTATGCCGAATCTCAAAATCACATTAACTCAATTCGCAAACCACAAATCAGCAAGTACTACTACATTCATTCTGAATGTACAAACTAAAAAGAGGGCGAAAGCCCTCTTTTTTTTTATGCGCATATTATTACTAATCATCAGAAAATGAGTCATTAAACAAATCATTAAATTCAGAAATACTATCAGAATCTAAGACAGTCCAATCATCTCCATTCTTTACAGAATGTACAGAACCAGAATTTTCATCATAGTAAATACAGTTTTTTAACTTTGCTTCATCATCTTGCCATTTTGTAAACAAGACAAAGCACCCAAGACCGCAAATTAGCAAAAGACCAAACCAAACAGAAGCCCAATCAAAGCCATTTTGCGGTTTTTCATAATGACGATGTTTACAAGTTTGGCACGGATCAACACTACTACTCTCATAATTATCTTGTTTGTTATACTCTCTCCAATTTTGTTCCATAAAAATACCCCCTATAATAAGTCTATTATAAGGGGCATGATGTATATTGTCAATTGCGCGTTGGGTGGCAGTGTGCGCGCGCAAGCTTACCGCGCAGCACTGCACACTTATTTGTTCATCTTCTTGTAATGTCGCTTGAGCCTATGTGACATATGACCGATATTGTCATTGTTTGGATTGATTTCCCCACGCATTGTGAGAATCTCTTCCGGTGTCATCATATCATTTTCATCAACCGACTTTTTCAGTTTATCGACACAGGCTAAGGTGTCATAACTGTTATAGTCAAAGTCTCTGACAAAAAATCCGGTTCTTCTACGAGGTTTGACCATTGTAGGATCAGACGCGTACTCGATTTCATCAGCATCATAAACAGATTGTACCATAAACCGCCAGATTTTCTTACAGTTGATACAATTTTGAGTGACAGAACGCATCAGCGCATCAGTCAGCTTGAATTTCTGGCTACTGTACAAGAATGAAATATGATAATGTCTGCTTGTCAGCAGAGTATTCAAGAATATCGGGTCAATATTCGTTTTGAAACTTCTACTATTCAATTGCACACTTGCCTCATCCAGAAGAACAATAACCACAGTACGCGTATTCTCTTCATCATCAATCTTTTTGTTATTGTAAGCGCAAGCAACTACTTGCGAAAGGCTTCGCAATGGTTCATAGGGGCATGACTTCAAATCTACATTCGAGATTATATGTATCTTCTGGAGAACGAATCTCTTTCTACCTCTATCCCACACTTTTTTATTATTGTACCGTTTGAAAAGCAATGTTACATAATGAACGATAGATAATGTCTTACCGCCCCCAAAATGCGCACAATAGCAATTCAATACACCAGCTGTATATTCATTATACTGCTTGTGCTTGAAATAGAAATACAAATCACGGACACCATAATAAATTGTCTTGAAAGGATGCAATACAATCAAACGAGCAATTACTGAGTACCAGAGCAGAAACCCTATACCAATCAGTACAAGTATTGTCATTTCTTCATACCCCCTAACAGACCGCACGCAACCGCAAACAGTTCAAGCCCCATACACATAACAACAAGCCGGACAACAGCCGGAGCATCCAATGTTGTAGAGCCTTGTAAGATTAAATCAACAACAGCATCCATATATTACACCCCTTTCAATGTATTTTTCCGCCAACCGCGGAAACATGCCATAACAAATGTAATTATTGTAAACACAAGAATCAAATGTACATCATTAGCAATGGATAACAACGTATCATTATCCGCTGGATCCGAAACTAACGTTTCCGAACCAGCTTGTGTACTTTCTACCACTTCCGTACCGTTGTTAGTTTCTTCTAAACTTTCAGTACCAGAATCAACAATTTCAGTATTCTGTAAATATTCTTCCGGACTATATACAATACTTTCCTTTTTAATCTCCGACACAATTTAACACCTCTCAATCACTTAAACCTCTTAAAAATGCAATAACAGCACCAGCAAGTATTGCCCACAGAATAACAGCACCAACGCTGATTTTATAACCGCCTAGCGTGAACGTAACGTTAGCCACTTGCGTTAATATCTTACCTACAGCTTTAAATACACTATCCATCTAAATACACCACCCCGATTCCAACCAAATACACCAATCTAAGAAAGATTTCATACATTGTTTCCATAGTTACCCCCTTATTGCTTTTATAATCATAAGCGCAATTAGCAGAACAAAACCAAAAGCAATAAACGTTGTCACCCAATCCGGCAGAAAAGTGAATAACTTACCGATAGCTTTCGGTACATTTCCGACTTGATTCATAAATCCCTTAATATTGGATGTATCGAGACCACTATCAGACTCAGGGTCTTTTCTACCCCAGTTTGAGGAATTTTCGCGGTCATCCTTAGCAGCATCATCATCAATAAAAGTATCACGACCACCATTATTAATATCGTCCTTTTTATTATCAGTAATCCATACACCGTCATTGTCAAAATGACCGTCACCATTGCCAGACACAACACCGTCAAGAGAAAAATCTACATAGGACCAACCGCCAGAGTGCCAAGAGTTATCATTTTCATCGGGAATGACTGTTAAAGAATCCGTACATAAAACCCTAAAATAAACACGGTAATTATGACCAACATAGAAGTCGTTATGCCATTCTTTTGCAGTTTTTGGAAGTAATTCATCAATCTTATCGAAACTTAAAACGTATTCAAGCTTATCAGCTTGAATAGTTTTGGAAATAGTAGCGGATTCTCCAAAATTTTTAAACTTTTCTTTAACCTCGTTATCCTCTTCAATCTTCTTACTAGTAAAGTTATTTTTTACATAATAAGAGTTCATGTGCTTATAAATAACACAACGCGATTCAACTTTAGCTTCAACATAAGTTCGCGCATATTTATTCTTCGTGAGACTAAATCCCGTATCAGTTTTCGACTTCCACTTAAAAACTTGATATGAAGACACGGCATCCGTATCGCGATTTTCTGGAAGGACATCCTGCCCTTTTTGATTGTTCAAAATTAAATGACCGATTTTTTTATCTTCGAAAGGTCTATCCGCTGTACCATTCGGAATTGCATCCGTGTCCACTCCATCTTCGCCAATAACAGTAAATGACGTAGGAAGCGTACCAATAATATACTCACAGATACGCTTTTCGCTATCCTCAGTAACAAATTCTTTCGAACCAAAACAAATACCTCTTTTTACTCCAATACCATAATCTAAATTAGATAATTTACTATCATACCAAACAAAATAATATTTCTTTCCCCTTGCTTCAAAGCTACCGGAATGGCACTTGTTTTCGCTTGTATTCATAAGAATGGAACCACCATCCGTTGTAGCAGAATATTTGTAATAAGTATAAGAATCCGTAAGAGGGGATGTTGAAATAACAGCATCGCAAAATTCTTTCTTTTCAGGATTCCAAAACGATACAGTATCAGCACCAGCACAAGAAGGATTCCATTTAAAAAGTTGAAAAGAACCCTCCATCTTATTATCATCAAACCGGAAATCATAATCGGGTAATTCTACTGTCTCATCTGCACAAGCAACTGATTTTGGCAATACACCAACGATTGATACAGCCATAGCAACCAGCATAAGAAAGCTGGTCATGCATTTTTTTATCATCAATTTTTTCATATTGTCTACCTCACTAAAAAAGGAGCCAGGAACTATTGTTCCCAGCCCCAAGGGTTGATTGCTTTCTACGCGTGTTTGAGACCACGCACGATTCCAATTGCAATACCGACTACACCGGATGCAAAGAATACAAGCAAGATTGGGTTATTTGTTACAGTAGTAATCACTGTACTTACAACACCCATGATGCTAGTAACTGCTTCAGTAATAGAACCGCCAGCACCTTCTACTGCCATTGCCGCTAATGCCATACTCTTCTACCTCTCTTTCTTCTTTTCTCTTTTAATTTATTGTTATATCGGCAACATACGCTTTGCCGGAATAACCACATCCGTAGGAAACAGAAATATTTTTACCGATATGTGACTCATTCACTTTGTCGGCTACATCCTCGAAAAGGAAAATTTTGTCGCAAGTATCACCAGCAACTTTTCCGGTTCCTTTTTCAGTTACAAATAAAATCTTTCCATGTTTCTTCTGCATTTCAACAAATCCGATTAACTTCATAATTTTTACCTCTTTTCTTTCTCTAACATTTCATTTACGCTACAATGATTATCACGCATAAAGTAACAGTCTTCACACCCTTTATACAAACCGCATCCATTACACGTAGGTATATAATCATATCTCTGGGGATGTTCTCTGCAGTCAGCTATAGGACAACTGCCATCTATACAAGACAATCCACAATAATCACTACACCTTTTGACTTTAACCATGCTCATTCTTTTTCTTTCTTCACTTTTTCTACTTTTCTACATGTTTTGTTAAGTCTGCATATTACGCATGTATCTTTATAGTGACACTTCCACTTTTCATCCAATGCGCGATTTTCCATATCGCATCCGAACGTATAATACATGCATGTCTGCTGTAATACACAAGTGAATTGATTACATTCACGCATAGGCAAGCTCAATCAAATTCTTCTTGTGCTTTTCCAGAATTGCACGCAATTCCGGTTCCACAACTGCATTGAAATAAAGTTTTTGTGGCATTGACGCAAACCCACAAGAAAACTGTACATGCATGACGCATGGATTCTCACTTTCTGTTTCAATGTCGATACTACGTTTTTCTTCATTCTTCATTCTCTTTTTCCTCGCTTTCTTCTTGATAGTATCTATAAGTAACGGATTGATGTTCTCCGGTTACTTCCTTTTCGTGTACCAGCGTTAAACCGATAGAGTTCTCAATTGTCTGTAAGAAGTCCGCATATTCATACGCTTCTACGATAAATCCTTTTTCTTCCGGTTCTGGTATATTACGGCTTCTGTAATACCGCTTTTTTCCGAAAGTACTTTCGCACAAATCTTTCGTGAGGTACTTTGTTATATAGGTTGCGACCTTATGTTTATCCTTGACCTTTGTTGCAGTTGAGTAACCGAACCGCCAGCCGGATAAATTATATATGGTCGGATAATTTTCATTTTTACTAGTACGGATATATGACTTCTTTCCAATAGCGACACGACCGCTATCCGTCAGCTTCATATCTCCAATGTCACAAATCACACCATGAATGTGCCATGCACCATCTTTGTGCTGTTCCGGTACAAACAGATATTTAATTTCTGAAGCATGCAATCTCCTTTGGTTCATAAACCATACGTTCGCCTTGCTCATACAAATATCAAAGTCGTATCTATCGACTTTCGCACCGTCAAAAGTCAGAGTAATGAAATACTCCCAATTCGCTTGACGAGAGTACTTATAAATATTTTGTTTTGTACGGTTGAGCGAATTTCTTGCACTTCGTTCGGATTCTTCAAAAGTTGGAAGTCTTTCCATTTCATCCGTGAAAGGATTGTATTCCTTTTGGGATTCTCTTTTCTTCGGTTTTTTGTAAACAGGCTCGATAGTGGTTTCTCCGGTATAGATTGCATTTACCGGACTACTATACTTTCGAATTTCAACAGAACCATTCGCGTATTGAATTACCCGGAAATTATATGCACCATCCATAACCAATCAACCAACCCTAAAACAAAGATTTTCAAAAAATATTCTAATGTGTTGCCATTGTCAAGTAAGGCAACACGCGCTACATTGTGACAGTCAGCCGATTATTCCTGATGATTTTGTGATTGCGCTTTGTGTACCATTCCTACACCCCTATCTTGTCTCCGGCATCAGAGAGGATTGGAGGGGTTTTACTCTCCGAGCCGGTGACGTTCTTTCCCCTTGCCCGAAATCCCAAGGGGAAAGAAGGAACCAACACGACTTAGGTCGTGTTGGAATGAAAGGTGCAAGCCTATCATTCTACGAAATTCCACCACCAGCACAGCGACAAGCCGATAAACTAAGGGTACAAACAAAGGAGAGCGAAATTTTTGTAAGGTTTCGGCAAGCCACTACCATGGCGGATATTTCCAAATAAAAAACGCGCAACCAAGTGGCTACGCGTGTATATATCAAAACGATATAATAAAAAAATGCGCAACCAAATCGGCTACGCAAAAGCTAATATTAATTTTTCAATTATCGCGCGAAGTAGTATCATAACTACCGCTGACGCTTTCGTAAAACAGCTTATTTATCAAATAGTTACACGGACGCGCTCATATCGGGATAATTGAGTTCGCACTGTATAACTACCACTCCGCTTACGCTTCGTTTTCGATAAAACGCGGAACGTTTTACGAATAGTTACTCCAAAAAAAACTATACTCAACGCCGCGCGCACACCTCGGACGCCAAAAGACATTCTTACAACATTACAAAACAAAAGATTTAGAAAAAGAAATGCAAAAACCGCTTGATAACACTTGATTTCTGCATTTCTTTTAAACATCTTTATTATTTATTCTTTTTATTTTCCTGCATTTTTTCACGATAAGCCAGAATAATATCAACGCATTGTTCCGGTGTTATTTTACTGGTATTCAATGTCAAATCGTAGCTACGTGAATCTCCCCATTTCTTGCAGCTATAATAATTGTAGTAGCTGGCACGCTGTTTGTCTTTTTTCTGAATCAAATCTTTTGCCTTGTTCTCCGTCACGTCGTTTCGTTTGCTTACAGTCTTGATTCGATCCTCAATATCTGCATGTATAAATACATTCAGGCAGTCTGGATTGGATGCTAGTGCATAATCTGCACACCGACCTACGATAACGCAGGATTCGCGTTCTGCAATCTTTTTGATTGTGTCAAACTGTGCAAGGAAAACCTTGTGGTTTAATGGCATATCCAAAAATGGAGCGGATGAATAATTTCCTCCGGAATATGTATCCATGACTAATGAGTATAAAAAGCTGTTTGTCGGTTTTTCATCATGATTTTCAAAAATTTCTTCACAAAAACCAGAATCTTTTGCAGCTTGCGCCAAAAGATTCTTATCGTATAATTTTACTCCAAGTCGTTCGGCCAACAGACGTCCGACTTCATAACCTGCACTTCCAAATTCTCTTCCAATTGTATAAATTTGATTTCCCATAGCAAATTACCTCCAAGCCTTACTTAAACAATTGGTTCATATGTATTCATGTGTTATATGATGTATGAACTTTTGTTTTATATTTGTATATATTATACAACAATTATCACTTAGATTGCAATATTGATAGTAATTTTTTGAAATATTCTGGCAAAGGAGCTGAAAACTCCATGTATTCACCAGTTTTTGGATGTATAAAACCGATTGTTTGTGCGTGTAATGTCTGTCCTTGCAAATTTTTAAAGGCTGATCGATTACTTGAATACAGGGCATCACCAAGCAAAGGATGCCCGATACTTGCCATATGCACACGTATTTGATGTGTACGTCCCGTTTCAAGTTTAAATTGCATATACGTATAATTTCCAAAGCGTTCAAGCACTTTGTAATGCGTAATAGCTGGTTTTCCGTTTTTCTCGTTAATAGCCATTTTTTTACGCTCGATGGGATGCCTACCAATCGGACCTTCAATGGTTCCTTCATCATCTTTTACATTTCCACACACAATTCCTACATAAATTCGATTGACCGAATGTTCCTTGATCTGTTGCGCAATATCTACATGTGCCTCATCATTTTTACACACAATCAAAGATCCTGTAGTGTCCATATCAATACGATGCACAATTCCAGGACGGATCTCGCCGTTAATTCCACTCAGGGAATCTTTACAATGATACATAATTGCATTTACTAGGGTACCGGTATAATGACCAGCGGATGGATGTACAACCATTCCTTTCGGTTTGTTGACAATTAAAAGATCTTGATCTTCGTATAAAATATCCAAAGGGATATCTTCCGGAACAATCGTCGTTTCCACGGCATCTGGTATTTCAATTTTTACCAGATCATCCGTATGTACCGGAAAACTCGCTTTCTGATTTTGATCATTAACCCATACTTTTTGATTTTTAATTAGTTTCTGAAAAAAAGCGCGGGAGAAATCTGGATAAATCGTACTTAAAAATTTATCCAGACGCTCTCCCTCCTGTTCAAACTGTACTTCAAAAGATTCTGTTTGCATGAGAAACTACTTCTCCTTCTGTTCGTTTGCCTGTTTTGATTTTGATGGAAAAATTACATTGTAATCTTCGTCCTTATAAATGAAAAAGACAGCAATAATTAAAGCAATTGCGGCTACTGTCACATAGATATCAGCCACATTAAAAATAGGAAAATTAATCAGGCTGAAATAAAAGAAGTCAATGACATAATTATGTACGATTCGATCTATAAGATTTCCCAATGCCCCACAAAAAAATCCGATAAGAATAAGATTCATAAACATATAATGTCTGTTCCATGGGATTCTACGGTATAAAATAACAATCACAATAAGAACAACCAAAGTAATGACTACAAAAAATATCATCTTGCACATCAAAAAGGCAGACGGATTATTCTCAAAATAAGAGAATCGAAAGATGCGCTGTATGATGGAAACCAGATCTAAACTAAATGCTGCACTTTGATTCTCCAGGTATTTAAATTCAAAAACTCCATCAATAAGGGAAAAAGATGGCTGGCCTTTGAGATTTACTGCAACGAGATATTTTGTAATCTGATCCAGTCCGATCAGAATAAAAGATAATACAGTACTGAAAAGCATTATTTTTCCAGACTTATAATTTACTTTATTATTATTTGAACTCATAAAAAAATCCTCTTACATATTTTATAATAAAATAATCGATAACTGACAGAATCTGTGCCAGATTTTTATTCATACATCAAAAAGCGTACACGAAGCTTTCCTTTTTTACTGAGGGCGTGATTGGTTTCAAAAACAAATCTCCCTTTACCTCGTACAGAAACAATGCTTCCACTTTCACAGGACTGATTGCAGTTTGTGATACATTTACCGTTAATAAAAACTTTTTCGGACATTAGATATGTCGCAGCTTCAGAACGAGAAAAATGATATGCTTTGGCTATAATGCAATCAATTCGGTTGGATGCAATCATATCAGTTTGCTCACGAAAAGTTGGTTCAATAGAAAAATCTGCTCCTGGAATCATGACTGATAATTTCATTGTAGTATGGCGTATCTGTCGGAGATTTTCCATAATAAAGGTGTGGATCATCTCTTCGCAAAAAATATAATACACATCGGATTGACAGATAATATCACCAATTTTGCCACGATCAATACCAAGATGCATGAGTGCGCCCAGAACATCTCTGTGTGTTAGCTTTTCTGCATATTTTGGATATTGTGGGTGCGCTTCTATGCAGATAATTGGAAACTCCCATTCATAACAAAGAGCATCAGGAATGAATGCTATCATCTGACGCTCCGCTCCATCATACCCTCCAAAAAGCTTTACCTGCGTGAATAATTCTTTCTGAATGGTATGATAAATATTTTGTTCATTTAAATTCAAAAATGTACTAAAGGTTACAATACCCTTTCTGTCAGCCTGCTTTGACAAATCAATCAGACGTTTCTTACATAATTCCTGCTCATTCATGCGTTATACCGTTAAATCCGGAATATCAAAAGATTCCACAATATTCTGAATATCTCCGGAAATATCTACACCGCTTGGTGTAGCCAAAAAGATATATGTTGAAATTTTTTGGAGATTTCCTTGCATTGCATAAGTGGCTCCAGATATGAAATCTATAATTCTCTGAGCAATATCGACACTCAGACCTTCCATATTGATTACTACTGTTCTACCGTTCAACAATGTATCTGTAATTTCTCTCTCATCGTCAATTGAATTTGGTTTAATAACACATACTTCCATACCTTGCTGCCCCTGTTTTCTGTTTTTTGAAATTGGTGTAATCTTATTCTGCTGCTTTGGCCGCTTTTCGGTTACTTCAAAATTTGTTTCTGTATGTTGCTGTTCTGCTTTGCGTTCTTTGCGGGAAGGACGTTTTTCTTTTACTTCTTCCTGATAATCGTCTTCGTCAAAATCATAATCATCATTATCGAACTCATAATCATCATCGTTTAAACGCATGATATCTAAAAATTTATCAATAACACTCATTCTTCTTTATAACCTACCTTAAATATGATATTGTCTTTCACCAAAGATTCCAGTCCCCACACGGACAAGTGTCGCTCCTTCTTCAATTGCGACCATATAATCTCCGGTCATGCCCATCGAAAGGACATCCATATCTACATTATCTATGTTTTCCTGTTTGATGTCAACAGATAATTGCCGAATCCCCTTAAAGTATGGGCGATTGTCCTCAGGATTTTCAACATATGGTGCAATTGTCATAAGTCCTCTGATATGAACATGCTGCATTTGTGCAACCTCACGAACTAACGCAATGGTTTCTTCTTTATGAATACCAAATTTGCTTTCTTCTTCTGCAATATTTACCTCAATCAGTATAGGGACAATTACATTGTTTTTTGCCGCCTGTTTTTCAATTTCTTTTGCAAGATGCAGACTGTCAACAGAATGGATTAATGCAGTTTTTCCTACAATGTATTTTACTTTATTTGTCTGTAAATGTCCAATCATATGCCAATGGATATCTTTTGGCAAAATTTCCATTTTTTCACACATTTCCTGTACTTTATTTTCACCAAATTCGCGTATATTCTGGTCATAAACGGTCTGTAGCATATCTACAGGTTTTGTTTTGCTGACAGCAATCAGCGTGACTTCACTGCGATCTCTTCCAGCTTTTTGACAAGCAGCTGCAATATTGTCCTCTACCTTTTTTAAGTTTTCACATAAAAATTCATTCATTTCTATTACCTGCCTTTTCTATTATTTTATCACTAACTGATTTTCTTTCACTTTGCTTCCATCCAAAGCAATATGATCATACAATGAAATTCCGTAAGTTGTCTTAGTTTCAATGATTGCATAATCTTCATTTTTAGTCAGAATATTGATTTGTTTGAAGACCGCATATCCTTTATTTATATTATACACTCCAGTCAGTTTGTCAACATCGTTGCCAATTGTATATGTTTTGGTAGAATCTGTTTTTGCAATCACATCTCCAGCCGTAACAAATTCATCGTCAATATAATAATTATCATCTTTCTCATAATAAATTGTAGGTGTAACAAGATTAACGGACTTTTTGTCACCCTTTTTTTCTTCGACTAATAGACATGGCGCATTTGAATCTCCACCAGTGGTAAAATATTCTTTGGGAACTGTATAAAATTCTTTACTGGTAATGGAAGACGTTGGAATTTTTAGTCCGGTATCTTCTGACAACACCAGCTCTACATCCACAAATCGGTCATTCACATAACGAACCATTGCTGTTTTTAAGGAAAGATTCAAATAATAAGTCCCATCTTTCTTTACTAATGTATATGGAACTGTTAAAGAATAATCATCTTTACAGAAACGAATCTTGATATAAGGATTGTCTTCATCAAGCTGCTTAATCATATCATCATTTATCGGAAGAATAATATTCCATGATTCACTGTTGATTCTTTTGTAAGCAGGATCGTTGGAAGCAACTTTTGCATTTGAAGAAAGTGTTTTCTTACTATAAGTATCTGTAAAATTATTGCTTGTAAAGTTATCAGTAGTCACATTTTCATATCCATCTGTATAATATACAATAACTCCTGGCTTTTCCGATTTCTTTTTATAAAAGGTTTTATTAGCTTCTGCAGAATCAACTACATCGACCAAAGAAGCAAGTGCATTTACACTTAATGTCTGTGAAATTTGTGCATCCATTTCATTTTTAAAATTATATACTGAAGAAAAAGCATTTGGATCATAAGAATTTCGAAATGCATCAATTTCACTGGAAATATTGGACAATACCTGAGTATTTAGTGACGATCCATCCTCAGAAGCAGTGGTAATCTGTTTGGAAATATCACCTGTTGTGTCAATCGAATAAATGACATCATTAACGGATGCTTTTGATGCGTTTTTCATATAATAATTAATATATCCACTTTGTCCTGCATAAACAATGGTTTCATCACGAATAATTAATCCCTGATAAACATGATTTGTTGCGATAGTTCCCTGTCCAACTTCATATTCAGCGATTGGGCTGGATGTCAGATAGGAAAAAACATTAAAAACAACATAAATAATAATAATTAAAAAAATCACAACTCCGATATTAAGATTATGACTGCGACTCATTTTAACTACATTCTGTCTCTTTGCCAAGTAATTCACCTCATTTTTCGTACTCCTTCTATCTTACCATTTCTATACTTCAAATACAATATTCTGGCAATTGTATATTTTTCATATTTTTGGAAATACTAAATAATGAATTAAGATATGAGGAGGTAAAACACATGAAATGGCTTGATAACACACTTCTTACATTGGCAATTATCGGATGTGTTGTATGGGGACTGATTGGCTTTTTTCAATTTAATCTGGTGTCGTTTCTGTTTGGAAATGGTACATGGTTGACACGTATCATCTATGCACTTGTCGGACTAAGCGGACTTTACATCATTAGCTTCTATGGCAGAATCCGTTCTACATTAGATGATTAAAAAAGAGGGTTGCATAGCAACCCTCACATTCTACATTTTTATAAAGATTTGATTACCTTTGCTTTTGCACATTCCGGTAAATCTGCTTTATTTTTTGATACACTTAAAATAAAACGAACTTTGTATTTTTCGCTGATGATATCCAATTTTTCCATTGATTTTACAATATCTGCATCTGAATCAATCGATGCAATTGTTAAGAAGCTGTCTAAATACATCTCTTCCAAATCATGATCCTGTGATACAATTCCACAGATAAATCCTAAAAATTCATCACAGTTTGTAACTGGATAGTCAATTACGTTGATTAAACGAACTTTATTGTTCAATTCATACATATGTTTTTGACTTTTATCTAAGTAAACAACATTTCCAGCTGCTGTTGCAACAGAACTATTTACCTTATCCAGTAATACTTTTGTTTTTCCTTTTCCCTTTTCTCCACATATGATTTCAATCATGGCACATCCTCCTGGCAATTATAATATTGTAAAATTACATAAAAAATTGTTATCTGTTGATATAATTATAGTCTATATGCACATGAAATACAATCACTATTTCGCAAAGGTTGAAAGAATCTCATTCATAAGCGTATACATGGAAGAACGTGAGTCTCCCTTATATACAATACTGATAATATCCTGGCCCTTTTTATTCTGTGAATAAAGAACAAGACAATATCCAGCGGCATTTGTCGTACCTGTCTTTCCGCCGATCACCGTTATTCCATCCGGAGATTGTGTCTCTCCCTTAAGATACTGATTGGTATTTGTCCATGTCTTAGAAACCGTGTTTCCATTGGCATCCGCATAAGAGACATCAATGGAATCTGTCTTTATGATATCTACAAAATCCTGAAGTTTTATCGCTTCCTGAAAAATCAGATACATATCATATACAGATGTATAATGTTTCTCATCTGGTAATCCATTCGCATTAACAAAATGACTTTTTGTCGCACCAAGGGCCTTTGCTTCTTTATTCATCACTTTAGCAAATTTCTCCACAGAACCTGAATAATATTCCGCAAGGACATTTGCTGCATCATTACCACTTACAAGCATCAGACCATACAGCAGATCACGAACCGTCAACTGATCCCCCGCCTGTACACCGCAAAGAGAAGAACCTGCCAGATTGGAAACAGCTTCTGAACTAACGGTTACTTTATCATCTAAATTTCCATATTTAATAATAATATATGCTGTTAAAATTTTTGTGGTACTTGCCGGGTACAATTTTTCGAATAGATTCTGACTGTATAAAACTTCTTTTGTATCAACGTTAAACACACCGGCACTTTCTGCCAGGTTTGAATCAACTTTATCCGTTCCATAATTAACATCATCCGTTACGCATAAGTTTTTCGCAAATAATTGGCTTGCTGATGCAGTTGAAGAAGACTCATACAAAGAATATGGATTTTCAATGGTTTCTTTCTGAAATCCACATCCCGTCATAAAAATAGCTGCTATGCATAAAATACATAGCAGTTTTGTTTTGAAATTTTTATTTGTACATCTCACGCCAATCCAAATCTCCTCTGTCCAATGATTTAATTAAAAGTTCTGCAGTGGCAAGATTTGTTGCCAGCGGAATATTGTGTTCGTCACAAAGTCGTACAATACTGTTAACATCCGGCTCATGTGACTTTGGCTTTAACGGATCACGTAAAAAAATCACCAGATCAATCTCATTGTGTTCAATCTGCGCTCCGAGCTGCTGAGAGCCTCCAAGATGCCCTGCCAGATATTTATGTATCTGCAGATTGGCAACCTCTTCGATCAGGCGGCCGGTTGTACCAGTTGCGAAAAGTTCATTTTTTGCTAATATACCTCGATAGGCAATGCAAAAGTTCTGCATAAGTTTCTTTTTTGAATCATGTGCTACAAGTCCTATATTCATTGAAGCTACCCTCCCCTAATATTTTTTCGGTTGTAATCCTACATTCAATACAAACCCCATTCCCATATATAACGTCACCAGAGATGTTAATCCATAACTGACAAATGGAAGTGGAATACCAGTATTCGGCATAAGTCCAGTGGCTACAAAAATATTAAAGATGCTCTGAAATCCAACCAGAGCTGCCATACCACAACAAATCAGTCGGCCAGACATATCTTTTGCTTTCCTTCCTATCAAAATGCATTCAATCACAATAAAGAGTAACAAAAGGATAATGATGATTGTTCCGACAAATCCTAACTCTTCTCCTGCTACCGCAAAAATAAAATCCGTCTGCGGCTCAATAATATAATTTGCATTTTTCATGGATGTTGCAACAGAATTGTTCAATCCTTTGCCCCACAACTGTCCAGAACCAATCGCCATAATTGAATTCTGCTGCTGTGCAGCTTTATCTGACCATCTTCCATCTGTAGGGTAAAGCCAGGCCATAATTCGTCCAAAACGATAATCACTGTCGCTACTGTTTTGTGCCATACGAATAATCATAGTAATTCCTATGATTCCAATCGGAATGCTAATGCCAATTACTGTTAATACTATTTTATAACTTAATCCCGCAATAAACAAGAGGCTAATAAAAATTAATGCAGCTGCAATTGTTGTTGAGGTATCAGGCTGTTTTAAAATTAGTACTAATGGTACAGAAACGAGTGCAAAAGAAATAATGAGTGTCTTAATATTGTTTATATGATCCTGATGTTTTCCAAAAAAATATGAAAACACCAGAATAATTACAATCTTTGCAAGCTCAGAAGGCTGAAATCGGATTCCGGCAATGGAGATCCATCGCTGTGCACCACCTGTAGTTGATCCGAAAAGCTGAACTCCTACCAGCAAACCAATAATTCCAAAATAATACAGAGGTGCAAGTCGGAGTAAAACGGAATAATCCATCAGTGATATGACTGTCATCACGATCAGTCCTAAAACTAATCCAACAATCTGCATTTTCTGCACAGAATGTTTGGCACTTCCTATGATAAGAATTCCTATGATATTCAATATTGCAATGTAAATAACCAATTGAAAATGGTAATTTCGAAGTTTGTATTGTTTTAACATCTTATGCTCTTTTCTTATTTTGCTTTAAAATCACTTTTATCTCATAGTTTTCGGCAGATACATCATAATATCTGGAAATAATATCGGATATTTCTTTTTTCATTCTTTCCATAAGGTTGGGAGAATTTTCCATCTGCCCGGATTCGATCATAAACTTTAAACGTTCTTTGGCAATGCTGCCGGTCATTTCTGTACTATGCCTCATTTCCACATTCCTTTCCTGAAGAATGATGCAGTATACCGCGCTTGGTGCACGGATCTTCCGCATTTAAGTCGACCGGAATAATCCGCGGACTGTCCAACAATCGTGCTGCATTCATAAATGCTCTTGCAGATTTTGAATGCAAAGATAAAACGGGAACACCCTTGTTCTGGCTGATAATTACTTTATCATCAGCCGGAATAACACCAATACTTTTCATCCCCAGAATTTCTTCAATATCTTTTTGTGAGAGCATATCATGCTTTCGTACCATTCTTGAATTGTAGGAATTGATAAGCAGATCTACCTGTGAAAGCCGTTGGCTTTCCAAAAGGTATAATACCCGTCCGGCATCACGTACCGCAGATATATGTGGTGTTGTGACTACCAATGCCCGGTCTGCGGCAGAGACTGCAAAATGAAACCCATCATCAATCCCCGCCGGACAGTCTATCAGGCAATAATCAAATTCCTGCTTCAAATGAGAAATCAAGGTATAAAGTTTACTTTCATAATCCCGAATCTTTTTGCAGCGAAGTGCTGCCGGTATCATATATAGATTCGGATACCGCTTGTCCTTAATCAACGCCTGTTTTAAACGACACTGATTTTCCAGAAGATCAATCAGATTATACTGTACCTGATCTTCCATTCCCATTACAACGTCCAAATTTCGAAGTCCCATGTCAGTATCTAACATAACGACTTTTTTATCTAACCGTGAAAGTCCTGCGCCGATATTTGCAATCGTTGTAGTCTTGCCAACACCGCCTTTTCCTGAAGTGAATACAATTGCTTCACCCATGAAACAAACCTCCTGTTAGTATTTAGTTTTATCTATGTGACTAATCGGCAACGGAATTACCCGTATGGCCGCTGGCACCGGATGCTTTCTTTTCTTTTAGATCACTCATTTTTGTTTCCCCATAATAGTAAGAAATGACATTTCTGGCTGCAGTAGCTGCATTATGAGAACTGTAACCGTTTGCAATACGTACTGCAATTGTGATCTCCGGATCATCATAAGGTGCATATCCGATAAACAATCCATGGTTGGCATGTCCGGTCTGCTGGGCCGTACCTGTTTTACCAGCTACTGGAATATCAAATCCCTGGAAACGGTCCATGGTAGTTACTACTTCACGCATGCCGGAATGAATGGCATCCCACTGAGTGCTTGTGAGCGTTCCGGAAATATCTTCATAATCCGGCTTGTATTGTTCTATGGTCTTGCCATCAACATCAACAATTTTGTTCATCAACTGGTAATTATATTTTTTTCCAGATGCAACAGCTGTCACATAACGTGAAAGAGCAACCGTAGTAATATTATTATCACTTTGTCCAATCGCAGCCATTACAGGAAACTCAGTTGCTATTTTAGACTGATTTTCTACAATTTCGAGACCTGTTTTTTCATCTAACCCGTAAATATGTGCATACTTTTGGATAAGAGATATACCATTCGCATCGCTATAAGTTCCGGTTTTCTTCTGTGCGAGACGATTTCCTACTGTATAGAAAAACACATTACATGAATCACGAATAGCTTCGAATACATTATCAAGTCCATGACTTCCCGGATAAATCCAGCATTTTGGTTTATTTTCGATGTCATTATAAATTCCAGTACAGCGGATTTGGTCTGAAACGGTAATTACATTTTCTGCCAGTCCTGCTGTTGCAGATACAAGCTTAAACGTAGAACCCGGTGCTGTGCGCTGTTGTGTTGCATAATTATACAGAGGCATCGATTTATCATTCTGCAAAGCGTTAAAATAATCTGCATCTACACCATTTGCCATTTTATTATTATCATATCCCGGATAACTTACCATTGCCCGAATCTCACCCGTTTTTTCATCTGTCACGATGCAGGAACCGGTACATGGCTCTAATGCCAGCTGTGCAGGCGTAATCTCGATATTATTGATTTTCTGCATAAGAAATGAGCTCGGTGATAACGATCCATTTCTTAATTTATTAATGGTAGCATCATCATAATCAAGCACACCCTGATCAAACAAAAGCAGACAAAGCTGGCGAGGACTGATTTCTCCACGGTCAATCATATACTGATAGATAATTTTAGAAAACTCCGTATCTTTTTTCACATTGTCCAGAATATAATTGCTAAGAGCATCATAAATTTCTGTAGAATCTGCATATTCCTCATCAACTTCCAGAAGACTGATGTCGATCCAATGCTGATTGATACAATATTTTAAATATTCTTTTGGACTGATCTTCTGATCTTTCCATTGTTTATAGGTGGCATCATTTTCATCAATTTCATCTTTGAGAAGTACATGCTTATCTTTCAGCATCTGTATAATATAAGTAAATTCATCTAACGTCTCATCCGACATTTCTTTTAATGTTTCCGGTGAGGTAGTCAGTTCCTGCTTGATTTTTTTCAGTTTTGTCTTCTGTGTAGACTTGAAACTGTTCAGAACTGTTTTTTCTGTATCGGATGCTTTTTTCGATTTAAAATGTTCCGTATCAATAACACTATTACCAATTAGAGCTGTATAAACCTCATTCATGGAAATATTGCCATCTTTAATATTCAAGTATACAACAGCCGCAATTTCATTTTGCAGTGCCAGATATGTTGCTTTTTGTAAGTCTGCATCAATACTCAAATATAAATCATCTCCGGCAACGGAATCTGTATTGCTGATTACTTCGGTAATTCGACCGACATTATCGATGTAGAATTTACTCTCACCATTTTTTCCGCGCAGATACGATTCGTAATACTGCTCTAATCCGGCTTTACCAATTGTATCATTTTGCGTATAACTGTCATCCTCGTTTTTGAGATCGTTATATTCCGTTTCCGAAATTCTTCCGGTATAACCAATGATGGAAGAAAAATACTCACTGTAATTATATTTACGGATCATATCTTCATTGACCGAAATACCATTCAGATCATCAATATGTTCGTTGACGTAAGCGACTGTCTTGTCCGACACATTGGTTGCAAATTTTACTTCTTTGTAACGTGCATAGAAATTCCCATCGATTGCATAACGAATAACGACAATTTCATAGGCAATTTTTTGAGAGTATGCATTTGAAATATTATATTTCTTCTCTCCCATCATATAATTCATAATCTGCTCAGCAGTCGCTTTCGCTTCGTCGAACTGATATTCGTCATTATAAGAAAGATCGTCAATATTGCTTTTTCCAAAGATATCTGCACGAAAACGGTCTAACGATGTTCCGGTAACAGTAAAACTGTATGTACCATCTTTGTTTAGCTGGATTTTAAAATCGTTTGTGATGGACTCTCCATTTTCATCCAAAACGCCCAAAATTTCCGCAAGTTCAGAATTAAGAGATTCATTCTTTTCTTTCGTACTGGAATAAGTCGAATTATCAATAATGGATAACGAATATGCCAGTTCGTTATAGGCTAAAAGTTTGCCATTTTTGTCATATATATTTCCCCTTGCAGCTTCAACAGGACGGGTTTGCTGAATAAGAAGAGAAAAATTTTCCTGATAAGATTTACCATTTACAATTTGTAATGTAAACACACGAATAATAATTGTTACAAATAAAATGATAAATACCGCTGCTAAAACAAATAATCTTGAGCTGAAGAACTTCTTCAAAAACTCTTTAATATCATAACTCAAATTTTGTTGATCTCCTTTTTTTCTCATATGCTTCCAGACTTTGATTAATCTTTAGAAGAATAAAATAAAGAAAAATGGTAATAACCATTGTATAAACAAATTCCGGAATGATTATGGAAGAAAAATAATACCAGAATTTAAATTTACTTCTCATTAAAAACATTACAAAATAAATTACGAGGTTACAGGCAATATCACTTGCTCCAATCATGACCATAGGCAATTTGATATCATCCGGGTAAAAATATTTTTTGAACATACCATTGATGTAACCGATGTACATATAAAGTAAAGCATATACACCAAGATAAAAACCACAAAATATGTCGATAAGCAGACCGCAAAAGAAACCGATCCACAATCCTTCTTTCTTACCACGCATCAAACCAAAGGATGCCACAACAATAAGAAGAAGATTTGGCGCAATGTTTGCAAAAGTCAGAGACGGAAATATGGTTGTCTGCAGGAGAAAACATACGGTTACAATTATAAAAAGTACAATTTTTCTACGCATAATCCTCTCCCATTATTCTCCGCTTTGTGTTTGCGTATCTTGTGTATTTTCAGTATCACTTTCTGTTTTGGAGGAAAGATCTCCAGTATTTTTTAGCGTTGTTATAACCAAAACTTCCTGTAAATGCTGAAAATCAACAACTGGTGTAATACTTCCCGACTTCGTAAGGTTATTTGCATTGTCTTCTACATTATAAATATAGCCGATCAGAATGCCCTGTAAATATTTGTCAGAAACATAGGAAGTAACGACAGGATCTCCCTGCTTTACTTTATTTTTTTCGTCACGTAACTCGGTAAAAGGAAGAACTTTGCTTTTATTCATGGACATCAGGCTTCCGCTAACATTAAAGTTATCTTTTGTTGTAAGAACCATAGCACTGACATTGCTCGAATCATCAATAATACTTCGAACTTTTGCATAATTCGGTCCTACATCTGTAACGATACCAACCAGGCCCTTGCCAGCAATAACGTTCATGCCCTTTGCAATACCCTGCTTCTTTCCTTTATCAATTGTAAAAGTAGAAAACCAGTTGGTTCCATCCATGGCAATAACATTGGCGGCTACCTTGTCATAATCTGCATATTGCTTATCCAAATCTAACAATTCGCGGTAATTGTCAAGTTCATACTGCTCTAATTTTGTTTTGTTTAATTCTACGGTCAGATCATCAACCTGCTTTTGTAACTCTTTGTTTTCCTGAAGAACTTCTCCAAGTGTTTTAAAATCGTTTGCCTTTGAAGAAATCCATGAACCGGCAGAATTGATCCCCTTTTGCATAGGAACAAATACATATCCGGCTACGGCATTTAATGGTCCCCCAGAAATATTAAATACAAGACTAACAAATATTGCCATGATACAGACACCGGAAAGAATCAGTAATAAATATTTACTTGATAAATGTTTCTTTTTGTTTCGGTAATTACGACTCTTTTTCATGAAACCCTCTATTTTAAGTTATTATTTTTCATTGAAAATGGAATTCTTTTATACTTGGAATCTGTTGCAATCTTGGAAAGACCGCGTACCGCACTCTCTTCCGGATCATCACAGGTATTTACTTTGATATTTGTGATTTCGGTAAACAACTGATCCAGATTCTGAATTTTTGATCCACCTCCGGTAATATAAATTCCTGCATGAATGATATCTTTTGCCAGTTCTGGTGGAGTTTTTTCCAAAATCAGTTTTACGGAAGAACAGATGGACTCCAGATTTCCTTTGATTGCTTCATAAACAACTTCAGCGCTGATTTCCCGTTCTACCGGAAGACCACTGACAACATCAAGTCCGACAACGACCATTGTCTCTTCTCTTCCTGGTAAAGCACAACCCAGTTCTTCTTTTAATGACTTCGCAGTCTTTTGACCAATTACGAGATTAAACTCGCGGCGAATGTAACTAATGATGGATTCATCTAGTCGGTTAGAACCAAAATGCATCAGGTCGCTCAACACAAGACCGCCTAAGGAGATTACGGAAATCTCGATCGTGTCAGCCCCCATATCAACAACCATAACACCGGTAGGCTCATTGATATCAAGACCTAATCCAACAGCGTCAGCAAGTGGTTTCTCACAAAGCAATACATTCTTTGGACGATATTTGCTTTTAAAGAACAACTCGAAGAACGCACGCTTTTCAACATCAGTAATATCGGTTGGTACCGCTACAAGATACTCTGCATTCTTTGTTTTCCCTTTCAGTTTATGTTCAATGTAATCAAAAATCATGGTCTGCAGAAAATTGTAGTCTGCGATCACTCCGGTAGCGACTGGAAACATAACGTTAATCGTCTCCGGCGCTTTCTCGTACATTGCATATGCGTCATCACCATATGCATAAATCTGATTTTTATTAATGACAGCAATCGTATTTTTTTCCGTAACGATTTTGCCGCTGGATTTGCTGAATACTTTGAAATTACATGTTCCAAAATCAATTGCATAAATATTATTACTCATTGTCCTCTCCCTTTTCTTATGTTGACAACATATGATTTTCATGAAAACTGTAATACCGGTTATCGCCTATGACAATATGATCTGCAAGGGTCATCCCTAACAGACCGGCTCCTTCTGCTATCTGACTGGTCAATTGGATATCTTCCTGACTTGGACGAGGATCTCCGCTTGGATGATTGTGTAAAACAACAATCATTACAGCATTTTTCAGGATGGCTTTGCGAAATAATTCCAATGGAGATACATACGCGTGGCTTAAACTGCCAACGGTAATCAATGCATCGCCAAGAAAATTACATTTTGCATCAAAAAATGCCCCCATAAATACTTCTTCTCTCCGGTGGCGTAATTCTTCCATATAGTAATCTGCAATGGATGCAGGGTTATTCAGGGAAAGCTGATATCCACGGCTTGTTTTGGCAATTCGTTTTGAAAGTTCCGCAATTGCTTTCAGCTGAATTGCTTTCACCGGCCCTATTCCCTTTTGCATAAGCAATTGTTCATAGGATAATTCGTACAGATTCAGTAGGTTTCCCTGACAATTCGACAGAAGATTCCGCGCAAGATCAAGAGAAGTCAGCTCCTTCGTTCCTGTTTTCAGAATGATGGCAAGCAGCTCCGCATCCGAAAGTGCTTCTGCTCCAAGCTGTTGGAACCGTTCGTATGGTCGCTCGGACTCCGGTAAATTTTTTAATGTAATGTGGCTCAATTCGAATCCTTTCTACTCTCCCAGAACCACAAAAATTCATTTTATTTTAGCACACCTCATCGATATTAACAAGGTTACGCTCATAAAGTTTTTGTAAAGACATCAAAATTCCAAGCTTTGCATGATACCAGGTGAGCCCACCCTGAAAATATACTGCATACGGTGGTTTTACCGGACCATCAGCAGATAATTCAATGGAAGAACCCTGGACAAAAGCTCCTGCTGCCATAATAACATCGCTGTCGTAGCCCGGCATCGCCCATGGTTCCGGTGTAACATAACTGTCGACCGGTGCGGCTGCCTGAATTCCCTCACAGAAAGCAATCATGGCATCCCGGTTTCCAAATTCAACGGCCTGAATAATATCATGACGGCTTTCGGTTCCGTTTGGAACTACTTTAAGTCCAAGCTTTTCGTAGATGTTTGCTGCAAAAATGGCACCTTTTAATGCGCCACTTACAACGGTAGGTGCCAGAAACAGACCCTGATAGAATGACTGGATCACGCCAAGCGATGCACCTACTTCTTTACCAAGGCCCGGGGAAGTCAGACGATATGCTGCATTTTCAACACATTCCTTCTTTCCGACGATATAGCCTCCAATCGGAGCAAGTCCACCGCCCGGATTTTTGATCAGAGAACCAACGATCATATCTGCTCCGACCTGAAGCGGTTCGCGGTCCTCAACAAATTCTCCGTAGCAGTTGTCAACCATGCAGATCACATCCGGTTTGATTTCTTTTACAAAAGCGATCAGCTGACCGATACGCTCCACGGATAAGGTCGGGCGTGTTGCGTATCCCTTGGAACGCTGAATGGTAACCAGTTTTGTCTTTTCATTGATTGCCTTTTTGATTCCTTCGAAATCAAAAGAACCATCTGCAAGCAGATCTACCTGTGAATAGGTAATTCCATACTCTGCAAGGGAACCTTTTGAAGGCCGGATACCAATCACTTCCTCAAGTGTATCATATGGTTTTCCGACCGGAGACAGAAGTTCATCTCCTGGGCGAAGATTTGACATCAGTGCCAGCGCAAGCGCATGTGTTCCACAAGTAATCTGTGGACGGACAAGTGCATCTTCGCCTCCGAAACAGTCTGCGTACACTTTTTCCAATGTATCTCTTCCCATATCATTATACCCATATCCGCTGGATATATTGAAACACTCGGCACTTACTTTATTTTTCTGCATTGCCGCAATGACCTTCATCTGATTTAATTCAGCATTGTGGTCAATTTCTTCGAAGCGTCCTTTTAAAGATTCTTCTATTTTTTCTCCAAATTCATATACTTTTTTTTCAATTCCAAGTTCTTTATATTTATTTTCTAACTGTTGATTCATCACAGATTCCTTTCTCTGTTAAAATGTGACACATAGCATCTAAAATTGCTGTGTTGTTATATTTGTATTCTTTTTTATCGAACCAGATGACATCCTTTTCTCTGCGAAACCAGGTAAGCTGACGCTTCGCAAAGTGACGGGTCTCTCTTTTTATAATATACACGGCTTCCTCCAGTGAATATTCACCATCGAGATATGCAATCATCTCTTTGTATCCAAGCCCCTGCATCGAAACCATGTCTTTGCGGTATCCCATGTCATAAAGTTTTTTTACTTCATCTAACAAACCATTCTCCATCATCAGATCCACACGTTTGTCAATTCTTTCATAAAGATGACTTCGTTCATCCGTCAATACGAAATAGGCAAAGTTATAGGGAGATACTTTTTGATGTTCTGCTTCATTATGGACAGAAATCGGTGTCTTTGTCAGATGAAAATATTCCAAGGCACGAATCACACGTTTTCTGTTATTTTCATGGATGGTCTCATAAGACACTGGATCAATTTCCCTTAATTTTTCATGTAACGCATGATTGCCATAGATATCGGCATAATCCGTCATCTCCTTGCGAAAAGCACTGTCACTCTCCTGATCGGTAAATGAAACATCATATAACAGTGCTTGAATATAAAAGCCGGTTCCGCCCGCCACGATTGGAATTTGTCCCTTGGCATATATTTTTTGCAATGCATCCTCTGCCATCTGTTGAAAACGGACAATGTTAAATTCATCGGATGGCAGTAATTCATCAATCAGATAATGATCAATTCCCTGCATCTCCTGCGGCATAATTTTGGCAGATCCAATGTCCATGTATTTGTATACCTGCATGGAGTCTGCAGAAATGATCGCGCCATTGATCTGTTTTGCAAGCTGGATGGATAAATCTGTTTTTCCCACAGCCGTAGGCCCGGCTAAAATAATAAGTGGTTTCATGTAACAATCCTCTTAAATTTTTTCTCAATTTCATATTTTGACATGGAAATAATGGTCGGTCTGCCATGCGGACAGTTAAACGGATTCTCCAATGTCAGTAACTCCTCAATCAGTGCGTCAATCTCCGGTAAGCTTAATGCATCATTTCCTTTGACAGCAGCTTTGCAGGACATCGTTGCCACTTTTTCAAGTATTAGATCTGGTGTTGCCCGGCCGCTGATATCCGAAAAATCATCCAGCATTTCTATGAAGAGATCTTTCATATCAATGTGAAACAGATTATCCGGAACAGCAGAAATCATGTATTCTCTTCCACCAAAATTTTCAATCTCATATCCGAGTTTTTCAATCTGCGGAAGATATTTTTCCAGCATTTCCTGCTCTTTTGCGTCCAGAGACAAAACAATTGGAGGACTTATCGTCTGCGAAGTATATTCTTTTTGATTTAAACGCGCCATCGTCCGTTCAAAAAGTACTTTTTCATGAGCCGCATGCTGATCAATGATATAAAGTTTGTCTTCATACTCAATCAGCCAGTATGTTTTAAAAAGCTGACCGATGATCCGGTGTTTTTTCTTTGCATCTTTCGTAAGAAAATCCGAGGATATGGATTCGAGCGTAACCTGCGTAGGATTTTGCATTTGTTGTTGTGCGATTGGCTGCTTGTCTATAACTTTTCCAGGTTCCGCAGCCTTATTTATCGGCTGTTCGAATTTTGGATTCGGTTGAACCGCAATCACACCCGGATGCGGGGCAGATGCCATATCAGGTTGCTTTATTACCGGTATAGATGCGGATGATTTTGATAATGCCTGATTCCCGTAAGAAGCTACCGGTTCCTTTACAACTGCGGTTGCTGCACTTCGAATCTCGTTAATTCTTCGTTTTTCAAAAGGCTCCGGGATCGGATCTTTGTACACATGCTCGATCTTCTGCTTCTTTTCTTCGGTTACCGGAACTTCCGGAATCAGTTCCCGATGCGAAAGGACCGCATACAGTGCATCGCATAATTCTTTGTAGATTTCCTGATTATTTCCAAAGCGCAGCTCCATCTTGGTCGGATGTACATTGACGTCAAGTGTTTCCCCTTCAAACGTAAAATATAATACGGTAAACGGATATTGATGCTGCATCAGGAAATTTTTGTAAGCCTCTTCAATCGCTTTTGACAGTACGGTGCTTTTGATATAGCGTCCATTGATAAAATAATTTTCATAATTACGGTTTCCACGATTGATCGATGGTTTACCGATAAATCCGGTAAGGGCAAAATAGTCGCATTTGAAATTGACCTCCAAAAGTGATGAGGCAATCTCTCGTCCATAAATATGATAAATTAAATCTTTACGGTTTCCATTGCCGGATGTATGTAGTCTGGTCTGATTATTATTGATATATTTAAAAGAAATATCCGGATGTGACAATGCCAGCTTTTCGAGCATATCACTGATATAGGTTCCCTCTGTCTGCGCTGTTTTTAAGAATTTCCGGCGTGCAGGTGTGTTATAAAAAAGATCCCGCACAAGAAATGTGGTGCCCTCCGGAGCACCGATCTCTTCCTGCGAAATTTCTTTGGATCCTTCAATAAGATACCGGGTTCCGGTAAGTGCATCTGCTGTTTTGGTAATCAGTTCCACTCTGGCAATCGCCGCAATACTGGACAATGCCTCACCGCGGAAACCAAGTGAATGCACACAGAGTAAATCCTCCGCACTACGGATTTTGCTGGTGGAATGACGCAAAAAAGCTAGCGGCACTTCACTGCTTTCAATGCCGCTGCCATTGTCTGTAATACGGATGAAGGAAATTCCTCCTTCTTTGATTTCCACCGTAATTGCAGTAGAACCTGCATCGATTGCATTTTCTACCAGCTCTTTCACAACCGAACTCGGACGTTCAATTACTTCACCTGCTGCAATTTTATCAATTGTTTCCTGACTCAATAATGCAATTTTGCTCATATTTTTATGCCCTTTTGTCCTTCCATCCTACCAACGGTTCTTTACTTTGTTCTGCAATTCATATAATTTGTTCAAAGCGTCAAGAGGTGTCATATGTCCGATATCCACTTCACGGAGTTCCTGTATGATATCATCATCTTTTACCGTGTCAAACAGCGACATTTGCGTCAGATCCACTTCATCGAGATGTTCCTTTTTCTTCTTTGTAGTCGTTGCACCTTCCACGGAAATATTTTTTACCGTTTCTGTGATATCGTTTGCCGCAAGCTGATTAACAATTTCTTTTGCACGGTCAACGACCATATCCGGCAGACCGGCAAGTTTTGCCACCTGGATACCATAACTTTTATCTGCCCCGCCTTTGACAATCTTTCGTAAAAATACGATATCATCGCCTTTTTCTTTTACAGCAATGCAGTAATTGTTAACACTGTTTAACTTTCCTTCAAGTTCCGTCAGCTCATGATAATGTGTCGCAAACAATGTTTTGGCTCCAAGTAATTTGGGATTGCTGATGTATTCTACTACTGCCCATGCAATACTCAATCCATCGAAGGTACTTGTTCCACGACCAATCTCATCGAGAATGAGCAGAGAATTGGATGTCGCATTGCGCAGAATATTTGCGACTTCATTCATCTCTACCATAAAGGTACTCTGACCACTGGCAAGATCATCTGAAGCGCCTACACGTGTGAAGATACGGTCAACGATTCCGATATTAGCAGATTCTGCAGGGACGTAACTTCCAATCTGTGCCATAAGAACAATCAATGCCGTTTGACGCATATAGGTAGATTTACCGGCCATATTCGGTCCGGTTATAATAGATATACGATTGTTATGATTATCCAAGTATGTATCATTATCAATAAACAGATCATTTACGATCATTTTTTCGACAACCGGATGTCTTCCACCTTTGATATCAATAATACCACTCTCATTGATTTTTGGTCTGCAGTAATTATTCTGACTTGCCACCAATGCGAGAGAAACAAATACATCAATCTTTGCAATTGCTTTTGCAGTACGCTGAATACGCTGTACATTCGCAGCAATTTCATCCCTGATCTGACGGAAGAGATCATATTCGAGATTTACCAGACGATCCTGTGAACCAAGAATCGTATCCTCAAGTTCTTTCAGTTCTGGAGTGATATAACGTTCCGCATTCGTAAGTGTCTGCTTTCGCACGTAATAATCCGGGACCATATCCTTGAAAGAATTTGTCACTTCCAGATAATACCCAAATACTTTGTTATATTTGATACGCAGATTTTTTATTCCTGTCTTTTCACGTTCACTTGCCTCTAAATCCGCAAGCCATTTCTTGCCATCTGTCGATGCGCTTCGCAGGCGATCCACCTCTTCGTGATACCCGGTCTTGATAATATCACCGTCACGGACAGAAATCGGTGGTTCATCGTTGATTGACGCAAGAAGCAATGCATATAGATCTTCCAGGCAGTCAAAATCATTGCGGATTTTTTCTGCCAATGCACCGTCAATATCTTTTAAAAGTGTTGCTATCGGTGGCAGCATTTCCAATGAGTTACGAAATGCAATCATGTCCCGGGGATTTGCTGTCTGATAGGTAATTCTTGTAATCAGACGCTCCAGGTCATAAATCGGGTTTAAATATTCCCGTAATTCTTCTCTGGTAATCTCCTGCTCATTTAACTTTGCAATCAGTTCCTGTCTCTCCAAAATTTCTGTTTTATCGATCAGTGGCTGTTCGACATAGGAACGAAGTAGTCTTGCACCCATCGCAGTTTTTGTCTTATCGAGAACCCAAAGGAGAGAACCCCGCTTCTGCTTTTCACGAAGTGTCTCTACAAGTTCAAGATTTCTGCGGCTTGAACTGTCGATAATCATGTACTTTCCAATGGAATATGGGCGAATCTCCAAAATATTGGAGAGGGAATTTTTCTGTGTTTCATACAGATATTTGAGCATAGCACCTGATGCAATCACACCGCTGTCATAATCCTCCAGCCCCAACCCGATCAGGCTTTGTATATGGAAATGCGAAAGCAACGTCTCTTTTGCAAGTTCGTCACCAAAATACCAGGAATCCAAAGCAGAAATAGTAATATTCAAACGGTTTTTGATGTCATCGATGTCTACACCACTCATATAAAACGGTTCATTGCATATAATTTCTGAAGGAGCAAAACGGTTTAATTCATCCAGAAGTTTGCGTTCACTGTCAACCTCCGTAACAAAGAAATCACCAGTTGTAACATCCGTTGTAGCAATTCCATATTTATCCGTGAGATAAACAATACACATCAGATAATTATTTTTTCCTTCATCCAGTGACTGCATGTCCGTATTTGTTCCCGGGGTTACTACACGGATGACTTCACGCTTTACAATTCCTTTTGCCAGTTTTGGATCTTCTACCTGTTCACAGATTGCTACTTTATAACCTTTTGTCACAAGCCTGTTGATATACGAGTCTGCTGCATGAAACGGTACTCCACACATCGGTGCACGCTCTTTGAGGCCGCAGCTTTTTCCGGTTAATGTCAATTCCAGCTCTTTGGAAACAGTTTTTGCATCGTCAAAAAACATTTCATAGAAATCTCCGAGACGATAAAACAAAATACAGTCTTTATATTCTTCTTTTGTCTGCAGATAATGCTGCATCATTGGTGTAACTTCTTGCACAATTTTGTCCTTTCTACAATGGTCGGTATTTTTCCATGACAGCAGTGGCAACCTTCAGTCCATCGATTGCTGCTGACATAATTCCTCCTGCGTAACCCGCGCCTTCCCCACACGGATAAATGCCGGTGATCATGCTCTCACAGTGCTCATTTCGTAAAATACGTACAGGTGATGAGGTTCGTGTCTCCATGCCGGATAAAATCGCATCTGCCCGGTCAAATCCGGTGACAATTTTCGCAAAATGCGCCATTCCCTGCATAAAGGACTGCTCCATTTCGTTGGACATCAACCCACGTAAATTAGAAAATACGGTCTGGCCTTTTGTTTCCGATGCATACGCACCATATGCGGAGCTTTCCACATTCTGACAATAATCTCCAAATAACTGCTGTGGAATTTTTCCGTTTCCAAGCATATAGTTTTTGTGTTCGAGCATTCTCTGATATCGCATACCTGCCAATGCATCTTCTCCACCAAAATCATCTTTCGTTACAGAAACAATGATTGCTGAATTTGCATTCGTCGCATTTCGACCGGAATAGCTCATTCCATTGACACAGGTCCTTTCCGGCTCGGAAGATGCGTTTACAACATAACCGCCCGGACACATACAAAATGAATATACGCCACGCCCATTCGGAAAATTCGAGGTAACTTTATACGGCGCTGCCGGAAGCTTCGGTCCGGTCCATTCTCCATACATTGCCTGATCAATCATCTTCTGTGGGTGTTCCACACGAAATCCGACTGCAAAATTCTTTGCTTCCATCGGAATGGCTTTTTGTTCTAACATTTCAAACGTGTCTCTTGCACTGTGCCCCAATGCGAGAATTACAACATCCGTTGGAATGGTTTCTTTTTCTGTGACAATTGCTTTTAGCCGGCCTTTTTCAATCACAAGATCCGTCATCTGATTTTCAAAAAGGAAAGTTGCACCTTTTGCCTCCAGATAGGTACGCATGTTGGCAATTACTTTGGATAAAATGTCGGTACCTATATGAGGTTTATTGTCATAAAGAATTTCCGAAGGAGCACCAAATTTGACAAATGTACGCAGTACATAGCGGTTTCTTCCCGTAGGATCTTTAACAACCGAATTTAATTTTCCATCGGAAAACGTACCAGCACCACCTTCGCCGAACTGCACATTGGATTCCGGAAGCAATCTGCCTGTCTGCCAGAACTGCTCGACGTCTTTCTGGCGCTCCTGCACTTTTTTCCCCCGCTCAAGTACAAGTGGCAGATAACCTGCTTCTGTCAACTGATATGCAGCAAAAAGCCCTGCAGGTCCCGCACCTACAATAACCGGACGAGCCGATAAATTTTCTTTTCCTGCGACAGGAAACTGATATTCACTTTCCGTTACCACAGAGACCGAGGACGGATGAATCTTCTTTTTTACTTTTGATTCATTATGTACGGTTACATGTACCGTATAAACATAAAACAGTTCCGGTTTTTTTCTTGCGTCCAGAGATTTTTTTATAATTTCATATGTAAAGGATTCTGTTTTAGGTAAATTTAAAATTTTTCGAATTTTTTTTTCTAACTGTTGTTCGTTTTGCCCAACCGGCAATTTTATTTGATTTATTTTAAGCATTCTGACTCCATTATGATACGGAACATCCGGCTACAAATCCACTGGACCATGCCCATTGCAGATTATAACCACCACAAATTCCATCCACATCAAGAATTTCACCGGCAAAATACAGACCGGATAGTAATCGTGACTCCAGTGTCTTCTCGTCAATTTCTTCTGTGCGGATACCTCCTGTGCATACCTGAGCAAATTCGAAATCCCGAACCTTTTCCAATGTCACCTGACAATCATGAATTCCGGCAGACAAACGCTCCATTCTTTCTGATGTAATATTTTCTAACATCTCATTGGGATGGATTCCTGCATATTTTAGAAGAACCGGTATTAATTTTTGATTCAAAAGACCGCTGAGAAGACGGTCTGCTTTCTCTTCTGTTTTGCTTCTTTCCATTCGTAAAGCAAATTCCGTGCATAACATTTCCGAAGATATTTCAGGAAGGAAATCGATTGCTACGGCAACAGTTTTCTTCTCATAAAGCGCACGGACTGCAGGACTGCTGATCTGAAAAACCGGTATACCGGAAATTCCATAATCCGTCAGTTGCAGCTCTCCATGCTCCGTTGTTGCCGTATCCCCATCGATTTTCAATGTCAGGTTTGCATCACATCGTACTCCTGCTACCTTTGAAAACTGTATTCCTTTTGCATAAAAGCCACATAAAGCAGGAAGAACCGGTACAAACCTGTGTCCCAACTCTTTGATCACAGAAAACATAGAACCGTCACTTCCGAGTTTTGACGCAGCCAAAAGCCCTGATGCAACAATCACATTTCTGCAAGTATAAGATGTTTGCACTGTTTTGATTCGAAATCCATACTTATCTGGAAAAAGATCCAAAACCTCCTGTTCCAGATATACAGGAACATGTAAACGATTCAATTCATGATTGAAAGCTTCTACCACGGAAACGGCCTGTCCGGAATTTGGATAATAATATCCGTTTTTTTCTTTTGGCCATATGCCAATCTCATGAAAAAAAGAAAGTGTGTCTTCTTTGGAAAAACGGTCCAGGACCGATTGTATCAATTGTATATTTCCATGAAAGCGGGATGTATCCATATTGTTATTGGTAAAATTGCATTTTCCATTACCTGTCGCAAGAATTTTCTTTCCTGGTTTATTCATCCGTTCAAGAATTGCTACAGATTTGCCTCTTCTGGCAGCTGTTATTGCAGCCATCATGCCAGAGGCACCGGCCCCAATAACAATGACATCCAGTAGTTTTGTACTTTTTTTACTCATATGTTAAACTCCTTGAAACCAATAAAGTATTTTAACATATCACAAAAAATCTTTCAATATATCGAAGATTTCCTCAGCTGGAATAGCTTTCCAGAAAATCATACAGATCCGCTTCCGTAAAAAAGCCAATTCCATCCTCTGCTTTCTGCTGCATCGATTCAGATAACGATCTGACTGCAATTCCGGTTTCAAAATATATGGTTTTCCCGTCTGAGCAATACACAACAAGTTTCTGATCCTTTGCCCTCACAAGATATGCATAATGAATGTGATCTGTATTTGCGGCAAGTACAGTTTCCGAATCTTCCGTCACTTCCAATGTTCCTGTTTCTTCAGGTATGGATTCTTTTTTGGTATTTGTAAAAGCTAGTATAAGAACTATGACTGCTAGTAAAACAATAATGCAGATACTTATTTTTCGTTTCATTTCATCACCCCAAATAAGTATCTGCATTTTATTCTGGAATATTCATCCAGTTTCATTTTTTATTATAATAGTTACCTAATTTTAGAATATTTACCGTAATAAATGCAGTTTCTTTGCGATGCGAACCAGAAGAGCTCCCTTCGGGAATCTTAGAATTTCTTCTTCGGACAATCCCTTAAATAAAAGCAATGTAACTGCATATACGATGGCCGCAATCATAATTGCAAGTATCGTCGAAATTGCATTTGATTTCAGTAATGCATGGCATCCATGATAGAATAACCATGTGATAATTCCCATAATCACAGAAGAAATTGCCGGAATCACGAATGTCTTGATCACTTCCTGTTTATAGCCACTGTATTTACGAATCGCCATGGAATTCATAACACACATCATCAGCGCAAAAAACATATTGGCAATTACGACTGCATAAATCTTCAAATGGAAGAAAAGCATCAGTATCACCAGAAGAATCACATGTGCAACAAGTGAAATTGCTGCATTGGTTACAGGAATCCTCATGCGGTTAATTCCCTGCAACAGACCATTGGACAATGTAGACATTGCATAAAAGACAACCGCAAATGCGCCAACATACATCATCATTGCTGCCATAGGCGCTGTCTGCGCAGTGCCCGGAAACAGTAACAGGAATATCGGCTCTCCAAGTACTGCAAGCCCAATTGTACACGGAAATGCAATTACCATAACAAAACGCATAGCTGCGTTAATCTGACTCCGTACACTTTCCATATCGTTTGCCGCAAAGGATGCGGTAAGCGTAGGCACAGAAGATGCTGCCATTGCCGATGCAATGGAAATCGGTACATTGATTAAAAGCTTATATTTTCCAGAAAAAACGCCCCACCAGGTATCTATCTGTACATCACTGTATCCCTGAAGTAATGCAACATTCTTAAATATTCCCTGATCAATGATTCCGCTGATATTGTAAACCGTTGTACTCAACAAAACAGGGATAATGGTTACAATAAGGATTTTCATGGTATAGGAGAACGAATCCACATGAACATTTCGCTCTTTTCGCATTCTTCGCTTGAACACACGCATATAAGCAAAGAAAACAAAAAGTACAAATAATAATCCTGCAACCGCTCCAAGGTTTGTTCCAAGAGTACCACCGGCAGCTCCGTACGCAGCGCCATAATGATCAGGGTCCCCCAACACTGCTCCAATACGTTTTCCATACCCGGTCAGTACATATGCAGCCCAGATACTGATGATTGCATTGACAATCTGTTCAATGATCTGTGAAATAGCACTTGGCATCATGGTTCCCAATCCCTGAAAGAACCCTCGTAACACTCCAAGAACTGCAACTACAACTAGTGCGGGTCCAAGTATTTTCAAGGCGAATATACTGTATGGTGTTTTCAAAAGCGTAGCCGTAAAAAATTCAGCACCGAAATAAACAACCAATGCTGCAATTGATCCGACAACTAATGCAAAAGTAAGTGCTCCTTTCAAAACCTGATATGCGGTATTGAATTGACCTTTGGCAACTTTTGCGGATACCGTTTTCGATACTGCAAGAGGTAGACTGTACGATGAAATAATCAATATAACATTGTAAATATCAAATGCACAACTATAGTATCCGTTTCCGATATCTCCAAGAATACTGTTCATCGGAATACGATACACCAGACCAATAATTCTGCTTATAATTGACGCTACTGCAAGGATTGAACCCTGTACAAGAAAATTTGTTCCATTTTTCTTTGATTTACCCATTTTTTAACCTCAACAACCTGAATCTCAGGTGTTTTACTTTTATTTTTGAAATTCCTCTGCCGTATGATAAATAACATTCTGACTGGCACGGGAGTTCTCTACGATTTCCACCCAGGTTTTACCTGGATTCAGAATAATTTCCTTTCCATTCTCATCATAATACTGAGTTTTAGAACTTGCAGATGCCCGCGTCCAGGTAATATCGATTGCCTTACCATTGGTAATATATTTTCCTGTTCCACCAGACTGATAATTGATATCCAGTGTTCCATTTTTGGAATCCTTTAATGAGCTGGTACAGTTCTGGAGAATAATATTCTTGACGGCAAGCTGTTTGCCCGTTGCGCCATCAACCTGCTTATCTCCAAACTCATAGCGATAATATAGCCCATCTTTTTTATTGTACAAAAACCAGGGCTTCGCGTCAACATAATACATCTTTACAACAGCAGCATCTTCTCCATTTTCTAACATATTTTGAGTTTCTTCTGTTGCGAATTGATAATGTGGCGTGTAATTTTCTGGAAGAGAAGAGGTATAGCCATAATTTTTAATTGCGGCAGCCAGATCTTTTCCCGTTGTATACAAGTTATGTGGTGCCCTTCGGCTGTTATCACGATAATAATACCCACCGCCTTTTCCTGTAATACCATCCACATTATCAATGAAAGAACTGTTGAGTACATCCAGGGCATATTTGCTTTCCCCTGCATGGAAATAGACAGCATCAAATTCTTTTGCAAAATATACGTAGTACAAACGACAGCTTCTTACATTTCCAACTTTTTCGAGAGATTCAAAGTCCTGATAAATCGCCATCATGCGGGTAATGCCACCTTCTACCGGACATTCGTAAATCACATCGGCATTACCGACACCGTACTGTGGAAGTGTTACATGCGTATTTTCCGTCATAACCGCAACCGGTCTCTTCCATGCCAGCTTTTCATCAATCCATTCCCCAGTATAAAAGCTGCGTACTTCCCCTTCGTGTGTTGCCCCATTTTCCTGTGTTTCTGTCTCTGCTACAGGAAGCGCTTCTGTCTGAATCTGTGTCTCCGGCTGTACTGTCTGTTCGCTTTTTTTCTTACATCCGGTCAACGCCAAAACAGACATTGTCAAAATCACTGCACATATGATTTTACGTTTCATATTTTACTCCTTTATTCCTCTCGGGATATATTCATAGCTTCTAAGATTTCTCTTTGCTTTGGCTCCATGATTGCCGCGTCTTCCGGTGTCATATGGTCATAACCAAACAAATGAAGCATGCTATGTACGATCAGAAAAGCAAATTCTCTTTTTTCACTGTGTCCGTATGCCTTTGCCTGTTCCTGTACTTTTTCAACAGAAATAATAATATCTCCAAGCATTGCTTCGCCGGTGTCTGGATTGAAATCATCATCACTTTCTTCATCAAGAAACGCAAAATCGCCGGCTTTTTTATAGGAGAGCATAGGAAAGCTTAATACATCCGTCGGACGGTCAATCTGTCGGTATTCTTTGTTGATTACATGAATTCCTTTGTTGTCCGTGAGTGTGAGATTCACCTCTGCCTCATACGGAAAATTTTCATGTGCAATACAAAAGTTCACGACTTCTTCCGCAAGGGAAGCATATGCAAAATCAAAAGGTACCTTACATTCTTCTTCTAAATAAAAACTCAACGCAAAATCTCCTCCTTTGTCAAAAATTGTCTGATTTTCAAAAACTGATTCATACTCATTCCACAGTGATCATAAATTCCACTGGAAGAATATTCATTTAATGTCTGATTAATCAAAATCTCATGATTCCACTCACTTTTTTCAAAGCCATCATTTATTTTTTCAAGCTTAATGACAAGCGCATCTACCATATGCACAAGTGCTGATTCTGGTATGGATGGCAATTTTTTCTCTCCATAATATTCCTGCAAGATTTTCAGCAAATCTTCCGGGAAGCATAAGCTTTTAGCTTTTTTAACGCCTTCTTCCACATACGGATCACCAATCCACTGTCCCATGCGGTAATAAAAGCCACCTGCCAGGCAGAGATTTTCATTGTACCCCACTGCTTTCGCACAACGGCTGGCAATATCAGAAACCTTGCGTGCATGCTCGTATTCTACCATAGAAAAATCTTTTAATGCCTTTACTTCCGAAAAATCATCTGAAACAATATCTAAAAGAAGGTTGTCCTTCTCTTTCTGAGCTCCATCCCATAACCAGCGGAACACAAAAAAGCAGCACAATGCGGTCATAGTGCCGTTAATTGCACCATAAATATATATTTTTTTACTGAATTCCTTATATGCCATATAATACGCAATTCCCGGAACAATCATATTCAGGCAAAATGCAAGTATAGAAATCCAGATACGATATTCTTTTTTTCGCAATGCCTGTGCCAGCACAGATGCCAAAAGTGTCAGCATACAAAAACACAACAATGCATAGAAACTATTGCCTGAAGAAATGCTAAGCAGAAGATCAAAAAAGATTCCTATAGTTATTGCAATTCCGTTGCTGCTGACTGCCAAAATCAAAATCGGAATCAACATAACCGGTCGAAAAAGTTCCGGCAAAAATGTCATTACAAACGTAAGTACACAACAAATAAAATACGCAAACGCCAGCCTGATAAAGCTTGTCTGTGGATTATTTATCAGCCATCCAATACACCGCTCAAATTCCAACTGAAAAAAAAGCAGCATAAGAAAAACAAAATTCAAAAGAAACAGACATAGCCATTCATCTATGAAAAAGTGATTTTGTGCACACAAAAGGGCTGTCATTCCAAATGTTGCGATTACAATGGCAATCAATGACAGAACACGATACAGATTCATATGTTCCTTATGAACGGAATTACTTTTATCTTTCATTGTTCTTCCTGCCTGATCTTATGTTTTTTCGATTATTTTTGTTTATCTGCTTTTTCTCATAGTCGTCATATGCCTGTACGATCCTTTGTACCAATGGATGACGTACCACATCTTTGCTTGTGAGTTCGCAAATTCCAATATCTTCTATATTTTTTAACACACGAAGTGCTACATCTAATCCCGATTTTGCTCCTGGTGCCAGATCCTTTTGAGTGGCATCTCCAGTTATGACCGCCTTTGAACCAAAACCAATTCGTGTTAAAAACATCTTCATTTGTGCCGGCGTCGTATTTTGTGCCTCATCAAGAATAATAAATGCGTTATCCAATGTACGTCCGCGCATATAGGCAAGCGGTGCTACTTCGATTAATCCCTTTTCCATATTTTTTTGAAAACTCTCCGCACCCATAATCTGGTACAATGCATCATAAAGTGGCCGCAGATAAGGATCTACTTTACTCTGCAAATCACCTGGAAGAAATCCAAGCTTTTCTCCCGCTTCAATTGCCGGACGCGTAAGTATGATACGGCTTACTTCTTCATTCTTAAAAGCAGTGATTGCCATCGCCATTGCAAGATAAGTTTTTCCGGTTCCTGCCGGTCCCATTCCAAAAACAACCATTTTCTTGCGGATATTATCCACATAGTCTTTCTGACCGATGGTTTTTGGTTTCACAGGCTTGCCATTTATTGTGTGGCAGATAATATCTTTGTCAATTTCTACCATCTGGCTTCCCTTGTGCTCCTGAAGCAGTGCCAATGCATAATTTACATTCTGTTCGGCAATGACATTTCCTCTTTTTGAAAGCTCATACAGTTGATTAAAGACCTCTGCTGCTCCATTGGCTGCAGATTCATTTCCGATAATCTTTACCTGATCATCCCGAACGATCACAGTAACACCAAGTGTCCTCTCTATTTTTTTAATGTTGGCATCAAACTGACCAAATACATTGACCATATGCTCCGTTGGAATGCGGAGTGATACTTCATTCAGGCTCATTCATTATTTCCTTCCCTCGACGTCTGTACTTCATCCTGCTTTTCTTCCGGCTCCTTTGAAATAGTTTTCATTTCTGTCGGAGCAGTTTTTGTAATGTCTTCGCAGGCTCTGATTTTTCCATAGACGTGATATTTTTTATCTATCTTTTCAATCATAACATTTTTGTCAATAATTGAAACCCCATTTTCTTCCAAATTATCAAGAAATTGATCTAAATTTTTGATTGCAATGTCTTTTGCCGCTTTCATGGATATAGTTTCCTTCTCTTTTTCCCGTTCATATTCCGTAATTTTACCAACATATACCGGAAGATAAAAATTCTCCATTAAACACAGCTGTTGCATATCTTCTATAGATTCAGAGTCAGAAAATGCAGCATATAAATCTGGTGTAATCACTTGCCGATTCAACATGCGAACACAGTATCTGGTATGTGTCCGCCCCGTAGATTTTGACAAAATCCTTGTCTGTGGAATCCAATCTTCGTAATCATAAGTAACTTTACCAATTACATCTGCATCTGCATTCTGATAAAAATACTCTTTTACTTCACCGTTATCATCTAGGATCTCCTGTCTCGCACATACAAGAATATCCCCAGCTTTCACTTTGTCTTTGGCTTTTACCAACGGAACTCCGTTTCTTGTAATAATAGAAGAAACAACAGCATCCTGTTTTGCAACAAGGTCTGTATAGCCTGTTGTTTCTTCTGGTTCTATACGATCCGAAGCAATTTTTTCCTGCACACATACAACAAGCTTTGTTCCCTCTTCATATACACTTGCCCAGATGATTGGATCAAAATCCTGTCGAAGCGACAACTCCATGGCATCGTTATCAATGCTTTCTTTTTGGGTTCCATAAGAAATATCGTGTTTTCTCAGATACGACAGTAATGTTTCTTCTCCGATGGATGTGTTCCCTATGATCTCAATTCTCCAAATTCTGGTAGAAAGTATCGTTGTAAAAACAAGCATAGCTGCTAAGATTGCAAAAAAGATTTTTCGTTTGCGATACCGAAACATCAGAAAAGGCATGCCTTTGCGCAGAATAATGCGCATCCGTACCTTTGTTTTCCGTAAAAACGGCCGCAAATTATATATGCTCCCCAGACTTATACAACAGCTGACATGCTCAGAATCAATACACGCAAGATTCCAAAAATCTATGCCGTGTTTACTGCATAAGTTCAAGAAACGTGTTACATCTTTTCCATATAATTCGATTTTAAGCCATCCTTTTACGAACCGGTAAAACCATTGAATCATAGCAGGAACCGAACGCTTTCCATATAACCGGTAATTTCAAGAATATCCTGTGTAAAACGTGGAATCATCAATTCTCTTCCCGTAACCTCTATTCCATAAGAGCGGGAAGCAACAACGATTGTCTCATGACTGTATCGGATAATTCCGCGATGATTGGTAATGCAGAGCGTCCGGTTTCCTTCCATGGAAAGGAGCGGCATACCAAGAAACAGATCTTTTGGTAATTCAAGCTCTTCTACCATACGTTCAGTCTTCAGTTTTGGATGATTCGGATTCGATTTATGGCTTTTCATACTTAACTATATGAAAAAACAGTCTGTCTTATGCGCGCCCTTATTTATGATAAGGTTCGTGATTCATAATACGGTATGACCGGTAAATCTGCTCTAATAAAATTACCCTCATCAATTGATGTGGAAATGTCATTCTGGAAAAGCTCAGATGAAAATCGGCTCTCTCTAGCACTTCATCGGAAAGGCCAAGGGAACCGCCGATCACGAAATAGATATGACTGGTTCCAAGGACTCCAAGTTTTTCAATCTTCTTTGAGAGTTCCACCGAATCAAACATTTTTCCATCGATAGCCAGGGCTATCACATAACCATCCTCCCGAATCGATTTTAAAATGCGTTCCCCTTCTTTTTGTTTTACAATCGCAATCTCATTTTCCGTTGCCTGCTCCTTTGTTTTTTCGTCGGCAACTTCTATGATGTTCAGGTTACAATAACGGCTCAGACGTTTTGCATATTCCGCAATTGCCTGCGTATAAAATTTTTCTTTTATTTTTCCTACACATACTATACTGATTCTCATTTTATTATTTTACTATATATCAGTCTTCTTTGACAAGTTTTTACAAAATTTAAACATATGGTATGTAATTTTTCACACTAAGATGGTATAATAACAAAAAAGCAGACATGCTACATACTATTTATTTTGCGAGGTAAGGAATCTTGAAAGAATTACAGGAAAGAATCAAAAAAGATGGCAACGCAATCAACGAAGACATCTTAAAAGTAGACAGTTTTATTAATCATCAGGTAGACCCTGAACTGATGGCACATATTGGAGAAGAATTCGCTAATCATTTTAAGGATTGTGGTATTACCAAGATTGCAACGATTGAAAGTTCCGGTATTGCTCCTGCACTAATGACCGCACAGTGTATGGGACTTCCACTCATTATTTTAAAAAAACAACCATCCAAGGTATTAAATGACCATCTGTTTCAGACAGAAGTTACATCTTTTACCAAAGGAACCAGTTATGAGCTGACACTTTCATCTAAATTTATTTCAGAAAATGATCATGTACTGATCATTGATGACTTCCTTGCGAACGGAGAGGCAGCAACAGGTGCAATTCGCCTTCTTCGCAAAGCACATGCTACAATTGGGGGAATCGGAATTCTCATTGAAAAATCATTTCAGCCGGGACATGAGAAACTTGTTTCTCAGGGATTTGATGTATATTCGCTTGCACGAATCAGTCATCTTGCTGCAAATGAAATTGAGTTCATCGATGAATAACGAAAAAAGAACCGACAAATTTGTCGGTTCTTTTTTATCTCTATTTACTGCTCATCCGATACATCATCCACATCTTCATTCTCATAATCTTCTGCGTAATAAATAAAATTACCACGGTATATTTCCGAAGATAAAAGTGTTTTATTGTCAATAATAATCACCGATAAGACATTATTTCCTTCTGGAATTGTAAGTGGACCTGAATAACGGCTGCTTGCAGAAGTGGGTGTCGATCCATCCCATGTATAATATGCACTGCAACCATCCGGAACGGTAACCGAAACGGTTGTCTCCACTCCGAAATCCCCTCCATCTGGTGTAACGATTGGAATATCCGGTGCCGGAATTTTAATCTGATACTGATTTGTTATCACATCGCTGTAAATATTTTTCTCATTCATACATACCGCTTTGATCATATATGTGTGATTATTTTCATCAAGTGCAATTGGATTCGTGTACATAAGCCCCTTTTCCGTTGGATCTGAGCCATCCATTGTATAAAAGACAGAATCTCCTGCATCCGATGATAATACAAGTGTCTGCTCACCATCATACACACCAGGTTCAATACTAAACTTTGGTTCTTGTACCTGATAGTCTGTAAACAGATCCGCAAGACTAGAATCCACTGCATCAGATAATTCTATGATTGCATCATAATTTTTCTGCTTTTCATAGATTGCAATCAGTCCTTTACAGGCATCTCTGTTCGCTGAATCGATTTTTAGAACTTCCTGATACAGCACCAACGCCGCATCATCATTTTTTTGTTTTTCATAAATTTCAGCAAGGACCAGTCGGACTTCTATATTATTCTTGTCAAGTGATAATGCATTTTCGTAATAGGTAATTGCATCATCCATATTTCCCTTTTTGTAAGCTTCCTCCGCCAGACTTACCTGATAATCAAATGAATTTGCGTGATTTTTCTGAATTCCAACGCCTACCAGTACAAGTACAAGAATCAAAACACAGATTATAGCAATAACTCCGCCGATAATCATCATCTGTTTCTTTTTCTGTTTAGGATTCTTTCCATTATCAGAATTTTTTGCAGATGATATGCCAGAAGCCGGATTTCTCCCGGTACTGGTTGATGTAGGCTTTTTTGGGTTTTCCTGTGCAAGTACTTCTTTCAGGTAATCATCGTCATACACATTATAGTCTGGTACAATCTGTACAGCTTTTCCGCATGCCGGACAAAAAAGTTCGCCTTCCGCAAGCTCTTTACCACAATAAATACATTTCATAAATATCCCCTTATTTTATGAATATAATTTCATTGCCTCTACACAGTTATGCATCAGCATTGCAATTGTCATAGGTCCAACACCGCCTGGAACCGGTGTAATGTATGATGCTTTTGGTTCTACCTCATCGTATTTCACATCACCACAAAGCTTGTTGTTTTCATCACGGTGAATTCCCACATCAATAACGACTGCGCCATCTTTTACATAATCTGCACCAATAAACTGTGGTTTTCCAATTGCAACAATTAAAATGTCTGCCTCACGACAGATTTCTTTAATATTTTTTGTTCTGGAATGACAGATAGTAACGGTTGCATTCTCGCGCAACATAAGCAGAGACATTGGTTTTCCTACAATGTTACTGCGTCCTATCACAACACAATGTTTTCCTTCTATCTCAATATTGCTGCGTTTTAACAACTGAATAATTCCTGCCGGTGTACAGGAAACAAAACCCTGCTCTCCAATCACGAGTGCTCCCACGTTCTGTGGATGGAATCCATCCACATCCTTCTTCGGTGAAATTGCCTTAATTACCTTGTCTTCATCGATATGTTTTGGTAAAGGAAGCTGACACAAAATTCCATGAACCTGTGTATCTGCATTCAGCTTTTCAATCAAAGACAATAATTCTTCTTCGGTTGTCTCCTCCGGCAGTTCATAAGCTAATGATTCAATGCCAATATAAGCACATGCCTTCTTTTTGTTTCCTACATATACGGAAGAAGCAGGATCATTTCCTACCTGAATCACCGCCAGACAACATTTGCGTCCCTGACTGGCAAGTTCTGCCACTTCCTGCTTTAATTCTTCTTTAATATCCTTAGAAATCTGTTTCCCATCAATTATTTTTGCCATGTTTCTTATTCTCTCCTTAGAAAAGTCCTGTGATGACACCGTCATCATTCACATCAATCTGATATGCTGCCGGCTTTTTCGGAAGTCCCGGCATAGTCATGATTGCTCCATTGATGGCTACAACAAAGCCCGCTCCTGCAGAAACATATACTTCGCGGACATTGATCTTAAATCCGGTTGGACGGCCAAGTTTCTTTGCATCATCAGAAAGTGAATACTGTGTCTTTGCCATGCATACCGGAAATTTGTCCATTCCAAGATCTGTGATTCTCTTTAGCTCCCGTTCTGCAGCAGGTGCATATGTAACGCCATCCGCACCATAGATTTCTTTTGCAACTTTTTCAATCTTTTCTTTTAACGATAAGTCATCTTCATATAAAGGCTTAAAGCTGCTTTTCTTTGTCTCTAATGTTTCTAACACTTTGTTTGCAAGTGCGACACCGCCTTCGCCACCTTTTTCCCATACTTCGGCAAGGGCAAATTCACAATCTCTGTCTTTACAGAATTTCTCGATGAATGCAGTCTCTTCTTCCGTATCTGTAATAAAGGAATTCAATGTAACTACAACCGGAACTCCAAATTTCTGAAGGTTCTCAATATGTTTCTCCAGGTTTACAATACCTTTCTTTAAAGCCTCCAGATTCGGAGCAGAAAGTTCATCCTTTGGTACTCCACCATTGTATTTTAACGCACGGATTGTTGCCACAAGTACAACAGCATCCGGTTTAAGTCCAGCTTTACGACACTTGATATCAAAGAATTTTTCAGCACCAAGGTCAGCACCAAATCCAGCTTCTGTGATGACATAATCTGCAAGTTTTAAGGCAGTACAGGTTGCACGTACACTGTTACATCCGTGCGCAATATTTGCAAACGGTCCGCCATGAACAAATGCCGGTGTGTGCTCCAATGTCTGGATCAAATTCGGCTTTAATGCATCTTTCAGTAAAGCGGCCATTGATCCGGTTGCCTGTAAATCATCTGCTGTCACTGGTTTTCCATCAAATGTATAGGCAACGATAATTCTGCCAAGGCGACGTTTTAAATCATTCATATCTACTGCAAGACATAAAATAGCCATTATCTCAGAAGCTACTGTAATTACAAAATGATCTTCACGTACCATTCCATCCATTTTACTTCCTAAACCAACAACTACATTACGTAAGACACGATCGTTCATATCAAGACAGCGTTTCCATACAATCTGTCTTGGATCAATGCCAAGTTCATTTCCCTGTTGGATATGATTGTCCAAAAGTGCAGCAAGTAAGTTATTTGCTGATGTAATTGCATGAAAATCTCCAGTAAAATGGAGATTCAGATCTTCCATCGGTACGACCTGGGAATATCCACCACCGGCTGCTCCGCCTTTGATACCAAAGCATGGTCCCAAAGATGGCTCACGCAAGGCGATGATTGCTTTCTTTCCAAGTTTACCAAATGCCTGTCCGAGACCAACCGTAATGGTTGTCTTTCCCTCTCCTGCCGGCGTTGGGTTGATTGCAGTGACAAGAATCAATTTTCCATCCGGATTATTCTTGCTTTGCTCAATTAATTCATCAGAAATCTTGGCTTTGTATTTTCCATATAATTCAATATCATCCTCCGTAATGCCAATAGATGCTGCTACCTCTTTGATTGGCTGCATAGTTGCTTCCTGCGCAATTTGAATATCACTTTTCATAATTTTCCTCCTTAATCTTGAACGTCAGCCCATGCAAAATTTGCTTTCAGCAAATGAGCTGACACTATCTGCCTAAGCATCCGTTTATATGTATTCTGACATAAGCAAAATAAATACCTGTCAATTTTTCCGCCAAAAGCTGGCGCAATCTATATCCCACAGAGTATATCATACCCAATGTTATGGATTCTCGTCAATATATGTTTCATATTCTTCTTTCGTCATCAGCACCTTTCGAGGTTTTGTACCCTCTTCCGGTCCGACAATTCCGGCCTCTTCAAGCTGATCCATAATACGGGCCGCACGGTTAAAACCGACCTTTAAATATCTTTGCAGCATACCGATTGATGCCTTTTCTTTATCGACAATAATTTTTGCAGCCTCAGAAAAATAAGAATCTTTTCCATCATCTGCCCCATCATTATCGGAAATTGCAATACTTCCATTGCTTCCGGAAGACTGCAGGTCTTCCATCTTTTTCTGCACATGGTCACTGTACTGTGCCGGAGCATTATTTTGTGTGATAAATTCAACAACAGCCGAAACCTCTTCATCGGAAACAAAAGCGCCCTGTACACGCACCGGTTTTGGCGATCCCTGCGGATCGAACAGCATATCTCCTTTTCCAAGAAGTTTCTCTGCACCATTCATATCAAGAATCGTACGAGAATCTACACCGGAAGTAACTGCAAATGCAATACGGCTTGGCATATTTGCCTTGATCAGACCAGTAATAACATTTACGGACGGACGCTGTGTCGCAATCACAAGATGGATACCCGCAGCTCGTGCCAGCTGTGCCAGACGACAAATTGCCTGTTCCACATCGTTTGAGGCAACCATCATCAAATCTGCAAGTTCGTCCACAATAATGACGATCTGAGGCATCTTCTGTGGACGTTCCTGACCTTCCGGCACTTCGATGGAATCCACTTTTGCATTATATCCATTAATTTCACGCACATTCGCTTCTGCAAATTTTTCGTAGCGTTCCGTCATTTCTGCAACAGCCCAGTTTAAAGCGCCTGCCGCTTTCTTCGGATCTGTGACAACGGGAATCATCAAATGCGGAATTCCATTATATACGCTTAATTCCACCACTTTCGGGTCAATCATCAAAAGTTTCACTTCATTCGGGTCCGCTTTGTAAAGAATGCTCATGATAATCGTATTGATACATACGGATTTACCGGATCCAGTTGCTCCCGCGATCAGAAGATGCGGCATCTTTGCAATATCCGCAACTTTCGTTTTACCAGAAATATCTTTACCGACCGCAAAACTGATTTTTGACTTTGACTCTTTAAATTCTTTGGAATCAATAAGATCACGGAATGCCACCATGACGTTTTCCTTATTCGGTACTTCAATTCCGACTGCCGCTTTTCCAGGAATAGGTGCTTCAATTCGAATATCCGCTGCTGCAAGATTTAACTTGATATCATCTGCAAGTCCAACAATTTTACTGACTTTTACCCCCATCTCCGGCTGGATTTCATATCGTGTAACTGCCGGACCACAACTGATGTTTGTAACAGTTACATTGACTCCGAATGTTTTCAATGTCTGTTGCAGCTTGTTTGCCGTCTCTCGAAGTTGACTTTCTGTATTTGCAGATTTTTTACCGGATCCTGCTTTCAAAAGATCAATCGGCGGATATTCATATTTGTGCTCTAATGGCTGCATCTGTTCCATTTCCTGTACAACGCCAGCAATTCCGTCAGCGACTTCTGCCTCGGATGGTTTCACTTTTTTCTTTGCTGTTTTCACAGTCGATGGTTCCTGCTCCGGTACCGTAGTTTCTACCTTTTGCTTTTCAGGAACAGTGGAAACTTCTTCTTTTGCCAAAGGAACATCATCCTCCACAAAATCTCCAGAGATCACCGGTTCCGCAGGTGGAAAAATCTCTCCTGCAAAAACAGGTTCCACCTTTGAAACATCACTGGCAACGGTCTCCTGTGAATCCGCAGAAAGAGCAATCTTATCTGATTTTTTAACCTTTGGCAAATCCTGGGTATCTGTGATTTCGCCTAACTCATCCGACTTTTTGTTTTTGGATTTTTTCCCTTCAATTTTGGTATCAATCGAAACACCGGAAACTTTATGGTCCATACGCCGCTTCTGACGTTCCTGGGCTTTATATTCACGGTATTCCTTATAGCGTTCATTATTTTCCTTCGCGGATTCGTATACTTTTTGTCCACCTTTTTGCATACCCTTCAATGCAGATTTTTCGGTGATAAGTACCAGACATACAATAAGCACAATAATATCTATAATGTAGGAACCGATAAAACCAAATGCTTTCACTAAATAAAAAGCAAGAAAGCCTCCAACGATTCCACCGCCATTCTTTCGATCTGCGCAGTAAGTAAACGCCTGTATCGGATCTAATACTTCACCACTGCTGATTGCCAGAGACATAAACATGCACATAAATAATGCAAAGATACTTCCTGCCAACAGCTTAACAGATGCATGAAAATTACCTTTATTAGAAACAGCAAAAAAGCTTCCTACCAGCAATAAAACAGGTAATACATATGCCATAAGTCCGAAGAGTCCAAACAGAATATGGCTGACTCCGCGACCTACCACACCTCCAAACCCCATATTACTGATAAAAAGAAGCAACGATACTGCGACAATGATCCAGAGAATTACTTCTGTGCGAAAAGCTTCCGTCTTTTCTATCTCCGCCATGCGTTCTTTTTTTGTTTGTCGTTTCCTACTATTTGAATTACTTTTATTCCGATTTCTATTATTTGATGTTTTACGGTTCCCCGTAGTCATGAAAAAACACTCCTTACGCTAACAGTAAAATTTATTGTAGCATATTTTCAATAGAATGTCATCCACTGCTTCGAAAATCTGTTCCTATTTCTTTTTGTCTATGAGCTGATACAATTTAGTAAAAGCATCGGAAATTCCACCCACAGCATCAATAATTCCAAGATCCACTGCCTGCTTTCCGACCAAAATCGTTCCAAGATCTTTCGTCAGCATCTGTGTGTTCATCATCATTTTTTCAACCTGCTGCGGCGTTACCGTACAATGTGATGTGATAAATCCAATAATGCGATCCTGCATTTGCTGAAAATAGTCATATGTCTGTCTTGCCCCAATGACGGTCCCACTCATCCGCACCGGATGAATCACCATGGTGCCACTTGGAACAATCAGCGAATAATCTGTACATACAGCCAGCGGCACCCCGATTGAATGGCTTCCGCCTAAGACAAGAGATACCGTCGGTTTGCTCATTGAAGCAATCATTTCTGCGATGGCAAGACCACTTTCCACATCTCCCCCCATAGTATTCAACAGAAGAAGCACTCCGTCAATATTGTTATCATCTTCAATCGTTGCAAGTTTCGGAAGAACATGCTCATACTTGGTCGTTTTTGATGTGGATGGAAGACAATCATGTCCTTCAATTTCCCCGATGATTGACAACAGATAAATGACATGATCTTTTCGTTTCTCACCAAGTATTGCTTCTCCCATTTCTATAATCTGTTCATTTTTCTTTTCCTGTTCCTGCGTTGTTTCCTTCTCGTTACTCAATTTTTTCTCCTTCCGATGCAACATATGTTTCAATTCTTACATCCATAAACTTTGTCACCAATGTTGCTTTATAATAAAAAAGAATGGGTACATAATACCCATTCTTTATCATGTGAAAAAATAGTTAATTTATTCTCCGAGAAGATAGTTATACAGACCTTCATATCGAAATTTGGAAGCATTCCATGAAAAATCGTTTGCCATGCCACGATCTACAATCTGGTTCCACTGACGTTTGCGATCGTAATAAATATGCTTAGAATAATTAACGACATGCAACATCTCGTCTGCATTGTAATTGGTAAACGAGAAGCCGTCACCACTGTTGTCATATTCATTGTATGGCTGAACCGTATCCTTTAATCCACCTGTCTCACGGACAATCGGAACCGTTCCGTAACGGAATGAAATCAACTGTGTCAATCCGCATGGTTCGAAACGGGATGGCATCAAAAATGCGTCTGCCGCAGCATACAGTTTATGAGCAAGATCATCGGAATAACAAATGTTCGCGGATACACGATCCGGATACTTCCATGCATAATGACGGAACATATTTTCATACTGTGGTTCACCGGTTCCGATTACCACCAACTGTGTATAATCATCTACCAGGCCATCCATCACAGCATTAATCAGATCCAGTCCCTTCTGATCTGTCAATCTGGAAATAAGACCAATCATGTATTTTTTCCTGTCTACAGCAAGTCCCAGTTCTTCCTGAAGTTTTTCTTTATTCATATACTTTTTCTTACGGAAATTGTCCGGTCCATAATTCGTATATATCTTTGTGTCCGTCTGCGGATTGTAAGTATTATAATCAATACCATTCACAATTCCCTGCATATCAAAGTGTCTTGCAGACAACAAACCATTTAATCCTTCACCATAGAAATCGGTCTGAATTTCCTGTGCATAAGAATCGCTGACGGTTGTAATGTAATCTGCATATACAAGACCACCCTTTAACATATTGGCATCTTTGTTAAACTCCAACTTATCTGCCGTAAATAAATCGCTGGAAAATCCGGTAAGTCCCTGCATGGTCTTAACATCCCATACGCCCTGGAACTTCAAATTATGAATCGTCATAATGGATTTAATACCCCAGAAAAATGAATCAGCCTGAAATTCGTTCTTCAAATACACTGGAATCAATCCCGCCTGCCAGTCATGGCAGTGAATGATATCAGGTCTAAAGCCTATGACAGGAAGCATGGAAAGAACCGCTTTATCAAAAAAGCAGAATTTTTCAATATCGTAACGTACATCCCCATAAGGTACGAAGCAATTGAAATACTCCTGATTGTCGATAAAGTAATATGTAATACCATCCAGCTTATACTGAAGAACACCTACATATTTGTTTGGAATATAACTTCCACATCCCATATAAAAATGCGTCACATACTCAAACTGATTACGAAAATGTTCTGGAATGCAACTGTAATTCGGAATAACAACTCGTACATCCCAGTCTTTTGGATCAAACTCTTTTGGTAAAGCCCCACAAACATCCGCAAGTCCACCAGTTTTAATAAATGGAACACACTCGGATGCCGCAAACAAGATTTTCTTCATACCTGCCTCCTATTTCATAAACCCATCAAATATTCTATTTACTCTTCCCAATTGTGATATACTTCCTGCACATCATCGTCTTCATCCAGCAAATCGAGAATTCTTCCGATATTGGTGATATCAGCTTCTTCTGTAAGTGTTACATAAGTCTGTGGAATCATGCTGACTTCTGCAGATGCCATAGGAATACCCTGTTCTTCCAACGCTTTATGTACAGCATCAAAATCAGCCGGAGCTGTTGTAATCTCAAAACTGTCTTCTTCATCTGCGAAATCCTCTGCGCCAGCATCCAAAGCAAGCATCATAAGATCATCTGCATCCATATCACATTCTTCTTTATCAATGATAATCTGACCTTTTTCATCAAACATGTAAGATACACATCCCTGTGTTCCGATGCTTCCCTGTCCTTTTGTAAATGCGTTACGCACATTGGCAGCAGTACGATTCTTATTGTCTGTCAGACACTTGACAATGATAGCAGTACCACTTGGACCATATCCTTCGTAAGTGGTTGTCTCATAATTTACACTATTTCCATCTCCTGCTGCTTTCTTGATACCTCTTTCAATCGTATCATTTGGCATATTATTGGCTTTTGCTTTTGCAATTACCTGTGCAAGCTTAAAGTTATTGGCTGGATCTGGACCACCATCCTTAACTGCAACTGCGATCTCACGACCAATCATGGTAAAAATTTTACCTTTTGCAGCATCGTTTTTCTCCTTTTTATGTTTGATATTCGCAAATTTGGAATGTCCTGACATTTTATAAATCCTCTTTTCTAATATAGTATTCTCTTAGTAATGATTTTATCATTGTTTGTCCATTCATGCAAGGGGCATGGCTTAGGCTCCCTCTTCCTTTTCTTTGCTTTTTTGAACACGGACTTCATGAATCATTTTATTTTCCACTTTAAGTATGGAAAAAACGTATCCATAAGCATGAACTTCCGCTTTTTCTCCATCACTTGGAATTTTATCCAGTAAAGAAACCAAAAGTCCATTTAATGTGTCAAAAGCATCTTCGTCTATCGGAAGATGTAATACTTCAATCACATCCGACAGGCTGGCAGAACCGTTCATCAAATAACTACCATCCGGGTTCTTACGGATAAGCTGCTCTTCCTCATCATGTTCGTCCTCTATATTTCCAACAATCTCTTCTAAGATATCTTCCATTGCAACTGCTCCAGAAGTCTGTCCATATTCATCCACAACAATGACCATATGGCTTTTTTTCGCCTGCATCATCTTAAACAGACGATTGATATTCAAAGTTTCCGGGACAAAATCAACATCCCGGATCAATCCTGGAATATCCTTGATTGATGTACGAAACACTTCATTTTTCTGTGCAAACGCAAATGCATCCTTAATATGTAAGACACCGATAATATTATCGATGTCATTCAGATAAACCGGATATCTCGACTTGCTGTTTTCAATAATAAAAGAAACAGCATCGTTATAAGAAAGATTTCCATCAATTGCAATCAGATTCTTTCGATGCGTCATGATGTCTTTGGCTTCTTTGTCTCCGAATTCAAAAATATTATGAATCATTTCCGCTTCAGACGCCAACAGAACCCCCTGTTCATGTCCTTCATTTACCATGGAGATAATTTCTTCTTCTGTGACATCATCATCTTTTGATGGTTTTTTCATAAAATCAGTTATTTTTTTGAAAATATTAGTCCGGTTGGGACTGGCACCTTCGTCCATAAAATATTACTCCTTCAATTGCTTCTAATAGTAAATCTCCAAAATCATACCACGGATTCTGCATTTTCGTCAAGTTATGTATACAGTTCCAGGCTGATTTCCAACGCTTTATCAATTTTTACAAGTATTTGGTTATCCAGATGGCATACCTTATCTTTCAGTCGCTTTTTATCAATTGTGCGAAGCTGTTCTAACAATACCACAGAATCTTTTGCAAGATCATACTTGTCACAATTGAGTTCTACATGTGTCGGCAGTTTTGCCTTATGCATCTGTGATGTGATTGCCGCACAGATTACAGTAGGGCTATGACGATTGCCTACATTGTTCTGAATAATCAGAACCGGTCGCACCCCACCTTGTTCAGAACCGACAACCGGTCTTAAATCAGCATAATAAACGTCTCCTCTTTGAATCACCATAATCATCACTCCATAAATTGTTATACCCGTAGTATTTCCAATTTTATCGAGCGTATGCATTTTATTTTATTCAAGAAACTGATAGAAGCAATTTCCAGATTTTAACCTTTATGTGTTTCTCTATATCCATAGTATACTCTCGGCACACGTGGCGTAATCAGACATGCAAATTCATAATTGAAGCGACCACTCATTTCTCCAAGTTCTTCTAAGGTAATGCAGGCATTGCCACTTTTTCCAATCAGTGTAACTTCATCCCCTTTCTTTGCCTCCGGAATGTCCGTCACATCCACCATAAGCTGATCCATACAGACTCTTCCACAAATCGGTGCTTTCTGTCCGCGAATCAATACATAGCCTTTGTTCGAAAGTCCTCTTGCATAACCATCTGCGTATCCCACAGGAACAGTGGCAATTCTGCGTTTGGAAGTAGTTTCATAAATTCCACCATAACTGATTTTGCGCCCAGCCTCTAATTCCTTTATATATACAATCTGACTCTTTAATGACATAACCGGTTTCAATGAAATAATATCTTTTCTGACTTCTTCCGATGGCCACAGACCATACAGTGTGATTCCGGCACGTACCATATTCATATTTGCTTCCGGAAGTTCTACAATTCCAGCGCTGTTTGAACAATGATGAAGTGGAATAGTAACGCCCGCAGCCTCTGTCAATGCAATCATTTTCTTGAAACAGGCAATCTGTTCGTGTGTAGGTTCTTTGTCTAACTCATCCGCCTGTGCAAAATGAGTAAATATACCTTCTATACATATATTCGGCAAAGCCGCAATCTGTGCAATAATGTTTGCATTTTCTTTTGAAACCTGAAACCCAATGCGGCTCATTCCTGTGTCTACAGCAATATGAATATAACATGTCTTGTTCATTTTGACAGCCAGATCTGACAACGCTTTTGCCATGTCATATTCGCAGACCGCTGCGCGAATCTCCTCCTCAATGATTTTCGGATACTGGTGCGGAAAACTGATTCCAAGTATCAACATAGGCTTTTGGCATCCATGCTCCCGTAATTCTTCTGCTTCTTCTGCAGTAGCAACAGCATATCCCCATACGTATGGCAAATCTTCAATTGCCTCTGCAATCTTAAGTGCCCCATGACCATACCCGTCCGCCTTGACGACCGCAACAATCTTTGTATCTTTATTAATATTATTGTGCATTGATTCCATATTATAACGAACCGCATCTAAATCGATGCCGGCATAAACACGATATTTTTCCATTTTATTCCACCTGCTTTAAATTTATTCTGATAACCCCTGCTTTATCCAGACATGGGTAATTCCCTGTAATATATCCGATGCCATCATGCTTGTGGCACTATTTTTTTCTCTTGCCGCATCTCCTGCCAATCCATGCAGATATACACCAAAAGCAGCTGCATATTCTTCAGAAAGTCCCTGAGCTAAAAGTGCGCCAATCATTCCGGAAAGCACATCTCCGCTTCCGGCAGTCGCCATGCCATTGTTGCCTGACATATTAAGATAAGTGTACCTATGCGATATTGCCGTCACTGTATGAAAATCCTTGAGTACACAGACAACATCATTCTTTTCCGCAAAATCCATAGCTTCCTTTATCAGATTTTTTTGTATTTCTTTGACCGGATGTCCTGTCAGACGGGACATTTCTCCAAGATGCGGAGTCACAATTATGCGTTTTTTATGTGACAACAACTCCAATTTTTCTGAAACAATATTTAGTCCATCCGCGTCCAGAACAAGAGGACCGTCGTATTGTTCCAACGTTATTGTTACCAGTCTTTCGGCATTCTCATCCCTGCCTATTCCCGGTCCTAAGACCACAGCATCTGCCCATTGCAGCTGTTCAAGTAACATATTTTCTTCGAATCTATCTTCATATGTAACTAAGACCGCCTCTGGGACCTTTGTCTGTAATGTCTGGCGATTTACCTCATTAGTAAAAATTCTGACCAGCCCTGTTCCACTGCGATATGCCGCCGTTGCGCTAAAGACAGCAGCTCCTGCCATATTTTTGTTTCCTGCAATCACAAGCAGTTTTCCATAAGATCCTTTATTGGAATGCACATTTCGCCTCGGCAATTTCATTAAATCTGTCCGTTCCAACACCTTATACTGCGGAGTTCCTTCAAGCCTGCTGTCCTCTGTGATGCCAATTGGTACAACATGTATCCGACCAGAGGATTCATTCCCCGGCCATAAATATTGTCCCAGCTTACCGTAAGAAAAAGTAATTGTATCCTCTGCAATAAAAGAAGTACCAAGTATCGCCCCGCTATCAGAATCGATTCCTGAACTGATATCGATTGCCAGTTTCCAGGAAGATCTTTCATTCAATTTTTGGATACAGTCTGCCAATGTTCCGGTTATATCTCTTGACAGACCGATGCCGAAGATAGCATCAATAATAACATCAAAATTTTCGTCCGGCAGTTCCATGACCATCCGAATCCCATACGCTTCATCGATTTCTTTTTGCGTATCGTAGGAATTGCTGGTACGGTGCCCCTCTATTTCGCCCACCGGATAAACGGTCACATTTTTTCCTTTTTGGTAAAGAAGACGTGCCACTGCAAGACCATCGGCGCCATTATTTCCACTTCCACATACAATCAAAATACGATTGCAGTTTTTTTTATACGTTTGTTGAAGTTTAAAAAACTTCCAGACAAAAGTCATCGCCGCCTGTTCCATCAGCACCAGTTCCGGTACTCCAAAATGCTCAGATGTATTTATGTCAAGAAGTTTCATTTCTTTTCCAGATACAAGATAACGCAAACTACCCCTCCTGCTGTTCTTTCGAACTTTGGTTATCATATTGAAGGTCAAACAGATCCAATACTTCCGGTCCAAGAATATCATGCAGATAGTTATATATTTCACGGTTATTAATTTCCCTGTTCTGTTTCTTAATAATATTCTTTTTCAAGTCAACACGTACCTGTTTGATCCACGCATCAATTTCCTGTGCTTCTTCCTGATTTACACGAATCTTACTGTAAAAATATTCCATGCTCAGCAGCATAAGAGTGCTATTCTCCGCTTTGATCTGTTTGGGTATCTCTAGCAGTTCCTCTTCTGCTGCCTCAGTTTTCTGATTTAATTCATCAATCAGACGTTTATCATCATCCTGGTTTTTCTGTCTCTGTTCATCTGTGATTTCTTTGTTCGAACCATCCATATTCTGGACGATATTATCCATGAGTTTATTTTTTAACTTTTTATATTCCTTCAGATCGTTATTGAGTTTTCCCTGTCTGGCAAGAAGTGCATTTAAATTTGCCTCCGCTTCCTTGATTTCATCTGTTTTCCCTTGTATGGCAAAAAGCCTGTGCCACTTCTGGTCTAATACAAGAATAGGAACCTTTTTGTTTCGGATCGCATTTTCAAATTCTTTGCTACTTTTCATGGAATACCTCCATCTACTTACTTGGATTTCTTTACAATATTATAAGACAACTGCATTAAACTATCCGACAAATGTACGTTTTCGACAACCACCCGGCTATCCATCAAATCCAGATCCACATGGGCAAAATTCCATATTGCATAAACGCCAAGCTGCACAAGATGCTTAGCTGTCTCATCTGCTTTTTCTTTTGGCAAAGTAAGTGCTGCAATATCCACTTTATTGTTTTTGCAATAATCTTCCAGCTCATCCATAAGATAGATTGGTATGCCTCGTACAGTTTCACCTTTTAGCGCCGGATTTACATCAAAAAGTGCCGTAATAATAAAACCAAACTTTTCAAATTTTACATAATTGGTAATCGCCTGACCAAGATTACCGGCACCGATAACGATAATATTGTGTGTTGTATTTAATCCAAGGATTTTTCCAATCTCATCATATAAAAACTGCACATTATAGCCATATCCTTGCTGACCAAATCCGCCGAAATTATTGAGATCCTGACGTATCTGTGATGCAGTCACCTGCATACGGTTGCTCAAGTCATTAGAGGATATTCTTTCTACACCCTCCTCTAATAATTCTCCTAAATAACGATAATATCTCGGCATCCTTCGGATTACAGCCTGTGAAATTTCTTTTTCCACAATATTCCCCTCCAATTTCTGCTTTGCGTAAACAAAACCCTAAGGCAATTATAGGATTCTCAGATGTAACTGTCAATGTGTGAAAAATTTAACATACATCCTCTCCCCATAATCTCTCAGGGTTTTTACTGTCTGTTTTAAAAGCAGATATTAAAGTGTCTTCTCGAGTTCTTCACGAATTGCCTTAATAAAATCCTCACTGTTAAGTACTGTCGGATTCTCCAAAGTAGTAATTAATGCAAGGTCCTTTGTCATCTTTCCGGACTCAATTGTCTTTAAGCATGCTGCTTCAAGCTTATCCGCAAAAGTAACTAATGCATCATTTCCATCAAGTTCGCCTCTCTTGCGGAGAGCACCTGTCCATGCAAAGATTGTTGCAACAGAGTTTGTTGATGTTTCCTCGCCCTTGAGATATTTATAATAATGTCTCTGAACGGTTCCATGTGCAGCTTCGTACTCGTAATATCCCTGTGGAGATACCAGAACAGAAGTCATCATTGCAAGTGAACCGAATGCAGAACTGATCATATCACTCATTACATCGCCATCGTAATTTTTACATGCCCAGATGAATCCACCTTTTGATTTCATTACACGTGCTACAGCATCATCGATCAGAGTATAGAAATATTCAATGCCTGCCTCTTCAAATGCAGCCTTGTAGTTTGCATCAAAAATCTCCTGGAAAATATCTTTAAATGTATGATCATATTTCTTGGAAATGGTGTCTTTGGTAGCAAACCATAAATCCTGTTTTGTATCCAGCGCATATTTAAAACAGCTGTGTGCAAAACTTTCAATAGAATTATCAAGGTTGTGCTGTCCCTGAAGGACTCCCGGACCCTTAAACTCATGAATCAGTTCTCTTACAATTGTTCCATCATCTGCTGTAAATACAAGTTCTGCCTTACCAGGTCCCGGAACCTTCATTTCGCTGGCCTTATATACGTCACCATATGCATGTCTTGCGATGGTAATTGGCTTCTCCCATGTCTTTACATTTGGCTCAATTCCCTTTACAACGATTGGTGCACGGAACACGGTGCCATCTAACATTGCACGAATTGTTCCGTTCGGACTCTTCCACATTTCTTTTAAGTTGTACTCCGTCATTCTTGCAGCATTTGGTGTAATAGTTGCGCATTTAACAGCAACACCATATTTTTTCGTTGCATTAGCAGAATCTATCGTAACCTGATCGTTGGTACGATTGCGCTCCTCAAGTCCAAGATCATAATACTCTGTATTTAAATCAATAAAAGGAAGTAACAGTTCATCTTTGATCATTTTCCAAAGAATACGTGTCATTTCATCTCCATCCATCTCGACCAATGGGGTTGTCATCTTAATTTTGTCCATAATTTAAATCTCCTTTCCAAAACCTTATCTCATAAGGTTTTCCCAGCCTATTTTGTCCATGTTGGATATCGTGTTTCGAATATGAATGCTTGCACAGCGTTCCGCCTCGGCCGCATCTCTTGCTTTCAGTGCCTCGGCAATTTTACGATGTTCATCCATCGACGCACGGGCACGCGTTTTTTGTTCCAGCGTAATCTTGCGGATACGCTGCAGGTAATGGTGATAATCCCGAAGTACACGGGTCAGTTCTTTACTGCCACATGCCTCATATACAATCTCATGAAAGCGATTGTCCAATTCCACCATCTGATCCCAGTTTTCTTTTGAAAAATGAAAGTCGGAAAGAAAAACCGTCTCTTCCAATTCTTCTAATTGTTCTTTTGTAATATTGTTTGCAGCCCATCTGGCACATAATCCCTCTAAAAGTGAACGAATCTCATAGATATCCTTGATATCTTTGAGCGTTACATTTTCAACAAAGGCACCTTTGTTCGGAATGATATGTACAAGGCCTTCCAGTTCCAACTGCCGCAAAGCCTCACGTACCGGTGTCCTGCTCACACCCATTTCCTCTCCAATGGATTTTTCTTTTAATTCCTCATTTGCCTGATATTTTCCATTTAAAATATCTTCACGAATCGCATGAAAGACCCTGGAACTTAATGAATAATGATCATCTGACATTTTCTAATCACCTTAATATAATATCGAATTTTGTTCTATAATACAATACCCAGCTCTTTGCAGACGTCCGTAATTGTGACAACAAGCTCCTGATCCGTAATAACAGTCACACGTCCATCATCATACTGCGCATCTACCCATTCCTTGACATGCTTTACAAGTGCGGAATTCTTATCTACCTTACGGTCTTCCGGCAAATGATAGTAATTGTTGATCCAGTGGGCAATTCCTGCCAGTCCGGAAGTGTTGGATACCGCAACAAGTGGCGGACGATTTAAGAATTTTCCGGTGTCGAAAATATTGTAGATTTCCTCGTTTTTCAGCAGACCGTCTGCATGAATTCCGGCTCTGGTTACATTGAAATTACTTCCGACAAACGGTGTACGGCTCGGCTGCTTATATCCAAGTTCTTTCTCAAAATACTCAGAAAGCTCCGTGATCACAGTCGTATCCATGCCATCGAGAGTTCCCTTTAACTGTGCATACTCAAATACCATTGCTTCCAGAGGTGTATTACCGGTACGCTCGCCAATACCAAACAGTGAACAGTTGACACCACTTGCACCATATAACCATGCAGTTGTTGAATTGTTGACTGCCTTGTAAAAATCATTATGTCCATGCCACTCGATCTGTGAAGAAGGCACACCGGCATGTGTTGTCAGACCATAGATAATTCCCGGTACACTTCGTGGAATCACTGCACCAGGGAAGTTTACACCATATCCCATGGTATCGCAGGCACGTACTTTAATCGGAATCTTATATTCCTCCTGCAACTTCATCAGTTCTACACAGAACGGGATAACGAATCCGTAAATATCCGAACGGGTAATATCTTCCAGATGACATCTTGGGCTGATACCTGTCTCAAGACATTCCCGAATGACACTCAGATACAGATTCATAACCTCGCGTCTTGTCATTTTCATCTTATAGAAAATATGATAATCGGAGCAGCTGACAAGAATTCCTGTCTCACGAAGACCGATTTCTTTTACAAGTTCAAAATCCTGCTTGCTGGCACGAATCCATGCAGTTACTTCTGGGAATTTATATCCTCTCTCCAGACATTTGTACACTGCATCACGGTCCTTCTTACTATATAAGAAAAATTCACTCTGACGTACTTTTCCTTTCGGGCCACCCAATTTATGTAAATAATCATAAATAGTTACGATCTGATCGGTTGTGTACGGCGCACGGGATTGCTGTCCATCACGGAATGTCGTATCGGTAATCCAGATATCTTCCGGCATATTATGTGGAACGATACGGTCATTAAAGGCAATCTTTGGTATTTCTTCATAAGGAAACAGATTGCGGAATGTGTTCGGTTCATCCACATCAACAAGCTGATAAAAATGCTCCTCCAACTGTAACAGATTCGTCTTGTCATTCATAACTACGTCTCTCATCGTTAACTACTCCTTTGTCATGCATGAATAATTGTATACAATTATTACGTTTGATAACATTCTATCGATTTACCATGGTAAAGTCAATAGCAAAATTATGAAAAAGGAGAAAAAATTGGAACCCTTTTGAATAATGTGCGTATGTTATTAGTGTAAATATCATTTTTGGAGGTCACTTATGAGTGATTTAGCTGCAACAAACTGTGGATGTTCATCTGAAAACGGATGCAATTCTATTATCTGGATCATCCTTCTTCTCTGCTGCTGTGGAGGTAACGGCTCATGCTTCGGAGGTAACAACTGTGGTGGCGGCAATGACTGTTGCTGGATTATCATTCTCCTTCTGTTATGCGGAAACTGCGGCGGTGGTTGTGGTGGCTGCGGAAGCATCTGCTAAACATATCCAGTCAAAAAGAGGACCTGACAATGGGTCCTCTTTTTCATTTTTGCTCTTTTTCCTTTTTTTCACGCTCCGCCTGTTTCTTTAAGGCCTGCTCAATCCCACATGCCGGCGATATCTTTCTCTTTTTCAGACATTCCTCATCAATTTCGTAAACACTGTTACCATCAATAATCAGTTTTCCCATAGCTTTTTTATTTTAATATATGCATAAATACTAAAAACTTACCATAGTATGGTAAAAAAAGAAGGCGATTCTATATGGAAGAACAAACCTCTGTTACATACGATGATATGGTACAGACAAGAAATGTGCAGATGTTAAAATCCATTATCCCATTTTTAGATTTTCCCTCCCAGAAACCGGCAGCTATGCTGATACAATATTTAGAAATGCGAAATGCATACTCTGCATTTTCAAAAAAAGATAACAGTATGGCGGCCTGCGCACTTCCAAACGGAACTGACCGGCGTAATGCCATGCTGTCTGCAATTCGTCAGTACTGCTCGCCAAAGGAACAGGAAACCATTGACACCATTTTGAATTTATTCTGTGTCATGGATAACTATGAATTATTTAACAGCTAAAAAGGAGGTGCCCGATGGATCCGTCATTTTTTAATAACGCAGCATTTAACAATATGAGTCCGGAAAAGATGCAGTTTCTACTTTCTTTTGCACAAAAAGACAAACCAAAAAACATGAAGGATATTATGCCATTTTTGCTTTCTAATATGAAACAGGCAAAAGATCAGCATCTTGATTTCAGCAAGCCTGAAGTACAACTGATCTGCGAACTTTTATCCAAAGATTTACCCGCTCCAGAACAAGAGCGGGTAAAAAAACTTATGAATCTTTTAATGGGATAATCAATAGCTTATCTATAGGGGAAAGGCTTTGTCCTTTCCCGTCTGTACCTTCCAGGTACTTTTCTCCCGCTGATTCAAATAATACATATAAATTATCTTCATCAATATCGATTTCCTCCGAACAAGGCGGCATCTCAATAGTACGCGCCGGATGATTCGGGCGCGTCGCAAGCGATGTCACAGAAGTATAATTATAGATATAGGACGAACGGTTACGTCCATAAGAACTGCTTAAATATACCGCGCCGGAGTCGTCAAACGCTACCCCCTGTACTTTGGACGGAATTTTGTATTCACTCAGCGCGACCAGTTTGTCCTTTGAACTGTCAAAGTGATACGCAACCATTTTGGAATTCATAAACAACGTATGCGTTGCAATCCAAAGGCGTCCTCCATAATATGTGATGCAGGAAGGAGTATTTTTTACTGAATACTGATCAACCACATCGCGCGCATCAACAACTTCCCCAACATTCTGATATGCCATATTTTTGATAAAATCATACGAAATACGTTCGATTGCGTTTTCATAGGAATTGCACACCCAGACATTATCCCCGTCAAATGCAATACCACCAAGATGACTGTTTTCATCCATACCAAGCGTGATCATATACTGTCCGGTCTCACGATCCATCACCATAAGTTCTCCCATACAGTCATCTTCCGTCGAATACGATGTAATCAGCACAAAGTCATCTGTAAAACACACACCTTGTGGGCACTGTGATTCACTGAAGATATACTGATTCAGCAAATCATCCTGTCGCGTATCCGGCATGCCCGGTATATCGATAGAATCATAGAAAGAGAAATCCAGATCCTTGAGCAGAATCGTACTCTTATCACTGCTTTTGGTGCGGTAATTATAATTCAATACATTCTCCCGATTGTTGATCTGAGGTGTCCACTTTGCATAAAGGATATAAGTTCTGGGACTATCTGTGGAAATGTATTTCACCCGTTTATGGCGTCCTCTGTCTGTATACCAGCCTGCAAAACGATACCCCTGCCGATACGGTGCATACAGAATCTGTTCTCCGGTATGCACTTCATACCGCGTCCGGTTTCGTACGTTTGGGATACCTCCACAATTAAAATAACATACTTCTACATCCTTTTGATTCGACCACAGATTCGTCTGTGTATCAAAAGAAGAACCCGAAGGGGCATACGCCTCCCCCTCGAGTTCCTGTGCCTCTGCCACATAGGGCATCATAAAATTTAAAATTGTAATTGAAATTATAACTGATAATGCAAATCTTCTTACATTATTCTTCCATGTCAACAAGCTTGCTAGCCCTTTCTTCAATTTGTTTTGCAGCCACATCATCCGGTGCCTGCTCATAGCGGGCAAATTCATAAGAAAATGTTCCGCTTCCACTGGTGATTGAACGAAGCTGTGTATTATATCCGTATAATTCGAGATATGGAATATCTGCAATGATTTCCTGATATCCATTCTCTGCATTCATGCTCATAACTCTGCCGCGCCGCTTGTTCAAATCTCCCATAATGTCTCCGGTATAAGCATCCGGCACAACAACTTTAAGCGAGGCGATTGGCTCAAGAAGTACTGGATTTGCTTCCATGAATCCCTTTTTAAAAGCCTGTGCAGCAGCTACTTTAAACGCCATCTCTGAAGAATCTACCGGATGATATGATCCGTCATATAATACAGCTTTCACACCAATAACCGGATATGCTGCAAGAGGTCCCTTCTTTACAGCCTCTGCAATTCCCTTCTCCACTGCCGGGAAGAAGTTCTTTGGAACAGCACCTCCTACAACACACTGCTCAAATTCATATGACTCATTCAGATTGCCGGACGGTTCAAAAGTCATTTTAACATGACCATACTGTCCATGTCCACCGGACTGCTTCTTATATTTGTATTCTACATCCGATTTTTTACGCAATGTCTCACGGAACGCAATTTTCGGGCGCGTCAATTCAATCTCTACTTTGTATTTATCCTTCAGCATGCTTGCCACAATTTCCAAATGCTGATCCCCCATGCCATAAAGAAGTGTCTGATGATTTTCCGCATCATTTACATTGCGGAGCGTCAGATCCTCCATAAGCATTTTCTGTAGCGACTGGGAGATTTTATCCTCATCCCCCTTGTTCTTTGCTTTGTAGCGCATAGATACATATGGTTTGGAAATATTAGCGCGCAGATAAGCAACCGGATTGTTTCTTGTAGAAAGAGAATCAGTCGTCAGTGACTTTGCAAGTTTCGCCAACGCTCCGATATCACCTGCATGAAGTTCACTGACTTCTTCCACTTTGTTTCCCTTAAGCACATACAACCGTCCGATTTTTTCATCACAATCTCTGTGATAGTTATATAAAACATCATCCGTCTTCAACACACCGGAATTTACTTTGATCAGTGAATACTTTCCAATATAAGGGTCTACAATTGTTTTAAAAATATACGCACTTTTTGGTTTCGCAAAATTATAATCTGCCTGATAGACTTCATTTGTCTTCGTGTTGATGCCCGCGCATTCCCGCTTGTCAGGACTCGGGAAATATTTCACAATATCCGCCATAAGTGTATACATACCGCGGGCTAGAATATTAGATCCCATGAGAACCGGAACGATCGAGCCATCGATTACGTTAACGCGCAATGCCTGTCGGATTTCATCTTCCGAAAACTCATCCCCGTTAAAATAGCGTTCCATAAACTCTTCGCTTGTCTCCGCGACAGCCTCAAGCAGAGCATCTCTGCAAATACCAAGATTTTCTTTGGAATATTCCGGCACTTCAAATTTATCGACTTCTCCCTTTTCATTCCAGCGTTTTGCTTTCTGCTGAACGACATTTACATAGCCGACGAACTGCTCATTCTCACGAATCGGTAAATGAAATGGTGCAATCTTCTTTCCATACAGTTCCTGCAGATCTTCGACTACCTGACGATAGCTGGCATTATCAATATCCATATCCGTAACAAAGATCATACGCGGAAGTTTGTATTTCTCACACATTTTCCATGCACGCTTTGTTCCGGTCTCAATGCCCGCCTTTCCGGAAACCACAATAATCGCAGCGTCTGCTACCGATACTGCCTCTTCTACTTCTCCCACAAAGTCAAAATATCCAGGTGTATCCAGAATATTTACCTTAACATCGCCCCACGGAATCGGGATTACCGATGTATGGATGGAAAACTGCCGCTTGTTTTCTTCCTTGTCATAATCACTTATCGTGTTGCCGTCTACGACGGTTCCCATTCGATTGGTCAATCCTGCCAGATATGCCATTGCTTCTGCCAGAGATGTCTTGCCACATCCCCCGTGGCCCAAGAGAACTACATTACGAATCTTATCAGTTGTGTAAATATTCATAGAAAAACCCTCCTGTATAATACTTTTGCTTTTCAGAACTGTTATATTCTGATACCCCATCACTATATGGATATATTGTACTAATTTTTCTATACTTTTACAATACTTTTATGCATTTTGTTGCATCATATCATTTTATTGTTCTGCAATTTTAGCAGCAAGTTCCTCCAGATATGCCCATCGTTCCATCTTTTCCTCAATAGCCGTCTCAAGCTCTGTCTTTTCTTTTGTCAGTTCATTCAGCTTTACAAAATCCCGTGCGCATTTTCCCATTTCCTCGTCAATTGCATCCATGCGCTCTTCCATGGCAGAAATATCATCCTCGATTGTCTCATATTCTTTTTGTTCCTTGTAGGTAAATTTAAGTTTCTTGGCATGTGTCCATGTTTCTTTTGAATCTGCTACATTCTCTTCTTTTACTTTATTCCCGGAAGTTTCAAAAGATGCACGGGAGTTCAGTTTTCCTTCTTCTATTGCCCGATTATGATAATCACTGTATCCGCCCTCATACTGACTGAGAACTCCTCCTTCTTCAAAAGCAAAAATGCGGCTTACAGTACGATCCAGAAAATACCGGTCGTGAGATACGGTAATTACAATTCCCTCATAATTATCCAGATAATCTTCCAAAATCGTAAGTGTCGTGATATCCAGATCATTTGTTGGCTCGTCTAAAATCAGAACATTCGGTGCTTCCATCAGCACTCGTAAAAGATTTAATCTGCGTTTTTCTCCACCGGACAGTTTTTCAATCAGACCGTACTGTTCCTCTGGTGGAAACAGAAATTTATCCAGCATCGCCGATGCAGACACGAGTCCATCTTTGGTACGGACATATTCCGCAGTATTTTTGATATAATCAATGACACGCAGTTTCGGATCCATATAAGCAATCCCGGCAGATACATCCTGTTCGATTTCCTGGGTATAATACCCAATCTTTATTGTCTGTCCGATGGTAACAGAACCGGAATCCGGCGATATACGGCCATCAATAATCTTCATTAACGTTGTTTTTCCGCAGCCATTGCTTCCAACGAATCCCACACGATCATTTTTTAAAAAGATATAGGAAAAATCATCGATCAGGACTTTATTTCCATATGCTTTGTGAATATTCTCAAGCTCCACCGTCGTACGTCCCATACGCGAGGTAATGGAACTCATTTCTACCTTACGGTCTATCTCTGGTGCTTTCCGATCTCTCAATTCTTCATATCGCTGAATGTGCGCTTTCTGTTTCGTCGAACGCGCCCGTGCCCCGCGCTGCATCCATTCGATTTCTTTTCGAAGAATCGACTTTCTCTTCCGTTCCCCGGCCCACGCGATATCTTCCCGCTCCTGTTTTGCTGCCAGAAAACCGGAATAATTGGTGTCATAACTGTATATTTTTCCCTTGTCCACTTCTACAATACGATTGCAGACGCTGTCAAGGAAATAGCGGTCATGAGTAACCATAACCATCGTTCCCCGGTAATTCTTCAGATAATTTTCCAGCCATTCCGCCATCTCCGCATCAAGATGGTTCGTTGGCTCATCCAAAAGCAGGATATCACATGGTGTCAAAAGTACAGCTACCAACGCAAGCCGTTTTCTCTGGCCTCCGGATAAGTGTCCTGTCTTTTCCTCAAAATCATATATTCCAAGACGTGTCATCATATTCTTTGCTGTACTTTCCAGATTCCAACGCTCATGTTCTTCCAGCACTTCCGCTTTATGTGTGCTTCCGGTCTTTGCATAGGAAAGAACACTCTCTAAAACTGTATCCTCAGCACGAAACTCCGGCATTTGCGGAAGGTAACGAATCACAAGATTGTTGGCTCGGATTACCTCACCTGCATCCGGCTCCTCCAGCCCTGCAATAATTTTTAGCAGTGTGGATTTTCCGGTTCCGTTAATGCCAATGATTCCGACTTTTTCCCCTTCCTGTAAATAAAAGGATGTATCATCGAATAATTTGCGATGTGTAAATGTTTTGCTTATATTGTCAACCGTAAGTAAATTCATACAAAACCTCTTTTCTTTGTTTGCTCTCGTAACATCATAATATATTTTTCGATGACATTCAAATAATATTGTTTTTCATTTCTTTAATACTTTAACGCTTAAAAGTGTTGACGAAACAAAATATTATAGTAAAATAGATAGTACATTGTAAAAGAAGGGAAATAACCATGAATTTTCAAAAGATCGGCTTTATCGGACTCGGCCTCATTGGCGGTTCCATTGCAAAAAAAATAAAAGCAAACTGTCCCGAAACACAAATTTATGCGACAGCGCATCATATTGAAACGATTCAGGAAGCCTATAAAGAAGGAATCATCGAAAACAGCAATCTGCTTTCCATGTCAGATTTTTCTGAATGCGACTGCATCTTTTTATGTGCGCCGGTACAACGGAATCTTGATTATCTGGCACAGTTAAAAGATATCATAAAAAAGGATTGTTACATAACAGATGTCGGCAGCACCAAAACAGAAATTCACGAAGAGGTCATCCGTCTTGACATGGAAGCCAACTTTATCGGAGGCCATCCGATGACCGGCTCCGAAAAGACCGGTATATCAGCTGCAAACGCTGCCTTACTGGAAAATGCATACTACATCATTACCCCGACTGCAGTAACTCCGCAAAAAGATGTTATGGACTTCCGGGATTTGGTTGTATCACTTGGCTCACTGCCGTTGATTCTCGATTATAAAACGCACGATTATTCTACGGCCGCTATCAGCCATCTGCCACACATGATTGCTTATACACTGGTAAATCTTGTACAACAGAACGATGATGAAAACGGCACCATGAAACGGATTGCTGCCGGAGGCTTCAAAGACATTACAAGAATCGCTTCCTCATCTCCTGTGATGTGGCAGAATATCTGCGCATCGAATCGTACGCAGATTCTCTGTCTGATGGACAAGTATACGGATCTGCTCGGACAGTTACGGCATTTGATCGAACAGGAAGATGAACAGGGACTTCTTAATTTCTTTCAACATGCAAAAGATTACCGTGATTCATTTGCACTGCCAAAAATCAAGTCTCCGACCGACTGTTATGAACTTTTCGTTGATCTGTTGGATGAAACCGGTGGAATTGCAACGATTGCCCGTATTCTTGCGGATCATGAAATCAGTATTAAAAATATCGGAATTATTAATAACCGTGAATTTGAAGAAGGTGTCCTTCACATCGTATTAAAAGATGAAGAAAGCCTGCTCTCAGCTGAAAAAGTTCTGCAAAAACATTCCTATGTGATTCATAAACGCTAAAAGGGAGCCTGCGCTCCCTTTTTCCATGTTCTTTTATGCCTTACAAACAGCATCTTCAAGTACATCAAAATAATGTTCAAATGTCTTTCTGCAACATCCCGGATCTAATATGATCATTCCCTGCTGTACAAGTCCCGGTATCGCAAAAGACATCGCAACGCGATGATCGTCATAGGTCGAAATTTCGCAAGCCTGTGGTGTTCCCGGTTCAATACAGATACATCCATCTCCAACTTCCTTACATACAATCTTCATCTTCGTGAGATTTTCTGTAATTGCATGCAATCGGTCACATTCCTGATAACGAATATGTCCGATTCCAGTAATCGTCACCGGTGTTTCCGCGAAGCAGGCAATTGCCGCCAATGTCAGTGCCTGATCGGAAAAAGCAGATAAATCAAATGTTCCTCCCTGCATTTTTCCTTCCGGTGGAAGCAGAAGAATTCCATCGCTCTCTTCTTTACTCTTACACCCCATTTTTTCTAAAACATGTAAAAACTGTGTATCCCCCTGCAAACTGTCCCAATGCACATGCAATACTTTTGCTGGCACATGCAAAACCGGACACATGGCGTAAAAATAAGATGCTGCGGAAACATCTGGTTCAATCTGGTACTCTTTTGCTTCATAGGTTGCTTCTTTTGGTATGCAGAAATCACGCGGAGACTCCTCTAAAACCGTTACACCAAACTGTCGCATCATGGCGATTGTCATCTGCACATAAGCCATGCCATGATTTCCTTTGACATGAATATGGAAATCCTCTTTGAATAACACTGCAGAAATCAATAGAGCACTTAAAAACTGGCTGCTTTTGTCTACGTCAATTGTTACTTCATGTCTCGTGACACCATCATTTCCAATCGTAAATGGAAAATGATAACATTCTTCATCATAGGCAATTTCTGCCCCTAATTCTTCTAATGCCGTAAGAAGTTCCTGCATCGGTCTCTTTTTCATCTGTTCCGAAGACAGTATATGGTAATTTCCTTTAGACAAGCCAAGATACGCTGTCAAAAAACGGGCAGCAGTTCCTGCACTCCCCACGTCAATCTCAGCCTCTGTTTTTGGAATCTTTCCACCAAATCCTGTAATTGTTACAACTGCATTGTCCTCATCCACCTCTACCGGAAATCCCAAAGAGACAAGTGACTGCAAAAAATGTCTGCTGTCATCCGAAAAAAGCACTCCACGCAATACACTTTTCCCTTGCGACAAAGCAGCAATCAAAAGCGCACGGTTTGTGATACTTTTAGATCCCGGAACAGACACTTTAATGGATTTACCGGAAGCTTTCTTTACTTCATATCGGTCCTGCATTTTCATCTGTTATTACTCCTTCTGCAAAATAAAATTTTGCTGATTGTTGTAATCGTAAAAAAAGAGGTTGCAAGCAACCTCTTTTCTTTTTCTTATAAATCATTGAAAATCTGATAGATGTCAATCTTTAATGCATCAGTATCTGTCATACCAATAAAGATTGCCCCATAGCGATATCCATCTGGTCCATCCTCACGACGAACAATTTCAATCACTGCGTCTACAATTTCCTTTGTCCAGATTTGAATCTTTGTATCATAATAAGTGCCGGTCTCAAGTTCCTTCTTGCAGGTAAAACCAACACCACTTCTGGAAATATCAGTTATATCTACATGCACATACTTAAGAGTGGTAACACCTTCTTCGTCCAATCTCTCAAGCTGAATTTCTACATCCAAATCTAATCTTTTATGCTTTCTTTTCTCTTCCATAAAAATCTGCTCCCTATCTACATGTTCTCATAGCTAAAAATATATATTTATATTAGTACATATTTTTCCATTTGACAAGGCTAATTCACACATATTTTACCAATTTATTGAATCAGCATGGCATCTCCAAACGAGAAAAACCGGTATTTTTCTTTTACAGCGATCTCATATGCATGAAGAACATGTTCTCTGCCTGCCAAAGCGGATACCAGCATAACAAGTGTAGACTGCGGCAGATGAAAGTTTGTAATCAATCCATCTATCACCTTAAACTTATATCCCGGATAAATAAAAATTTCCGTCCATCCGCTTGTCTCATGAAGTATTCCATTCTCATCGGCTGCTGACTCCAAAGTTCTTGTACTTGTAGTGCCGACCGAAATCACGCGTCCACCATTCGCCTTTGTACGATTGACCTTCTCTGCAGCTTCGGCCGACACCATATAAAATTCCGAATGCATATGATGATCCAGTACATTGTCCACTTTGACCGGGCGGAATGTGCCAAGTCCTACATGCAAGGTTACTTCTGCAATATCCACGCCCATCTCTTTTACTTTTTCAAGAAGTTCCTTGGTAAAGTGAAGTCCTGCCGTCGGTGCTGCTGCAGAACCATCGTATTTCGCATAAACGGTCTGGTAACGGTTCTTGTCCTTCAACTGATGTGTGATGTATGGCGGAAGTGGCATCTGGCCAAGCTGATCCAAAATTTCTTCAAAAATTCCTTTATAATGGAACTGGATCAGACGGTTTCCTTCCTCGACCACATCAACAACTTCACCGGTAAGAAGTCCTTCTCCAAAAATAATCTTTGTGCCTGGTTTTGCCTTTTTACCAGGCTTTACCAAAGTCTCCCAGATATCATTTTCTTTTCTCTTGAGCAAAAGCACTTCAATCTTAGCCTGCGTATCTTCTTTTACACCAAACAGTCGCGCCGGAATTACCTTGGTATTATTAATTACCAGGCAATCTCCCGGATGCAGATATTCCAGAATATCCGTAAAATGCTTGTGTTCCACATCCCCCGTCTGACGGTCAAGTACCATCAGACGGGAACTAGAACGGTCTTCAAGAGGATCCTGTGCAATCAGTTCCTCTGGGAGATCGTAGTCATAATCTTTTACATTCATTCCATCCATTGTATTAGCCTCTCAACTGAATTCCCATCTTTTCTAATCCTTTTAAGATTTTGTTCATAGCACTGGTAATATCATTTTCCTCTAAGTTCTTGTCTTTTCCACGGAACTTCAGAGAATATGCAACAGACTTGAATCCTTTTTCAATCTGCTCACCTTCGTATACATCGAAAAGCTCATAGCTCTCTAAGTATGCGCCGCCTTTTTCATCGAAGACTTTCTCAATATCTCCAACAAGAATATTCTTTGGAACAACCATAGATAAATCTCTTGAAGAAACCGGGAAGTTTGTAATTCCTTCATATTTGTAATCAAATGATGCACGGGAAACAATTTCCGGCATATCAACCACTGCAATGTAAACACGCTCTTTAATTGCATAGTTTGCTGCAACTGTCGGGTGAACTTCACCAAGATATCCGATAACCGTACCATCATAAACAACACTTGCTTTGCGTCCCGGATGAAGGAATGGAAGATCTGCTGTCGGATCATACTCTGCCTTGTTTCTTAATCCAAGTTGGGAAAGAAGTTCTTCAACAACGCCCTTCATTGTGAAGAAATCTCCATCTCCATACATACCAAAAGTAAGCTGCATACGTTCTTCCGGAAGTTCTGTAAGCGGTACCTGTTTTGGAAGATAAATATTACCCATCTCATACAGACGTACATCTTTGTTTCTTCTGCCAAAGTTCGTTGACAGAGAAGCCAGCATTCCGTTCAACGGCAATGTACGCATAATAGAATAATCTTCTCCTAATGGATTGGATATAACAACTGTTTTGCGCAAATCAGAATCTGCCGGAATCAATAACTTGTCAAATACCTTCGGGCTTTCGAACGAATATGTCATAGCCTGTGAAAATCCACAGAATTCTGCAACCTCACGGGCTTTTTCCTCCATGCGAAGCTTAAAGCTCTTACCGCCGGCAGTGGACTCTCCACTCGGAAGTGTTACTCCGATATTGTCATATCCATAGAATCTTGCAACTTCTTCCGCCATATCTGCATCGCAAAGCAAATCCTGTCTCCAGGAAGGAACAAGAATTTCATTTGTAGCTTCATCATACCCAAGATCAATCTTCTTGAAATACCCAATCATGGTCTCTTTGTCAATATCAGTGCCGAGAAGTTTGTTGTATTTGTCTGGCTCAAATGGAATACGGATACCTTCACGTTTCACCGGATAAATATCTACGGCTCCACCAACAACCTCACCTGCGCCAAGTTCTTCTACAAGCTGACATGCACGGTTCATCGCTTCCATGGCAAGGTTTGGATCCAATCCTTTTTCAAACTTAGCAGAAGCATCGGTACGGAGACCGATCTTCTTGGAAGATTTACGGATATTTGTTCCATCAAAACATGCTGCCTCAAAAAGCATTGTGTGTACATTCTCTGTAATCATGGAATTTTCACCACCCATGATTCCGGCAATACCGATTGCTTTTTCTGCATCACAGATCATCAGTACGCTGTCATCCATCTGACGCTCCTGCCCATCCAGTGTAACAAACTTTTCATCTTTTGCTGCACGTCTTACAACAATTTCATTTCCTGCAATGGTATCTAGATCATAGGCATGCATCGGCTGGCCATACTCTTCCATTACATAGTTTGTAATATCAACCAGATTATTGATTGGGCGAATACCATGGGAACGAAGACGTTCCTGCATCCACTTTGGTGATGGTGCGAATTTCACGTTCTTAACAACTCGTGCTGTATAACGACTGCAGAGGTCCGCATCCTTTACGGTTACCTTTACAATGTCATTAACATTTTCATCATTTCCGGTTTCTGTAACAACCGGAGGAACAAACTTCTTATCAAATGTTGCAGCAGCCTCTCTGGCAATTCCAAGAACAGAAAAGCAGTCTACACGATTGGAAGTGATCTCATATTCAATCACACTGTCATCCAATCCAAGATAAGATACTGCGTTTTCCCCAACCGGCGCATCTTCTCCGAAAATATACAGGCCATTCACTGGTGCATCTGGAAACATTTCTCTTGTAGATCCGAGTTCCTCGATGGAGCACATCATTCCATTTGACTCAATGCCACGAAGTTTTCCCTTTTTTATTTTGATTCCGCCCGGGGTTTTTGTGCCGTCATGTCCACCTGCAACACGTCCGCCGTCCAATACAACCGGAACTTTTGCGCCTTCGAATACGTTTGTTGCACCTGTAACAATCTGTGTCAGTTCCGGCTCGCCGATATCAACCTGACAGATTACAAGCTTGTCCGCATCCGGATGACGCTCAATTTTCTTTACCTGACCAATTACGATTTTGTCCAGATCTGCATCCAACTGCTCGTAGCTTTCTACTTTTGATCCAGACAGTGTCATTGCATCTGTATATTCCTGTGCAGTACAATCAAGCCCAGGAACTAATGCTTTTATCCATTTTAATGATGTATTCATCTAATCTAACCTCCTAGAACTGTTTTAAGAAACGATCATCGTTTTCATAAAGAAGACGCATATCATCAATTTCGTATTTCAGAAGTGTGATACGCTCCTGGCCGATACCGAAAGCAAAGCCGGAATATTCTTCTGGATCAATGCCGCTCATGCGAAGCACACGTGGATGTACCATACCGCAACCAAGAATCTCGATCCAGCCTTCTCCCTTACAGAAACGGCAACCCTTTCCGCCACACTTAAAGCAGGAAACATCCATCTCAGCAGATGGTTCTGTAAATGGGAAATGATGTGGACGGAATTTTACTTTTGTCTCTTTTCCAAAAAGCTGCTGTACAAACTGGGTTAATGTTCCCTTTAAGTCAGAAAATGTAATGCCTTTGTCAATTACCATTCCCTCAATCTGATGGAACGATGGTGAATGTGTAGCATCCACTTCATCTGCACGGAATACACGTCCTGGTGCAATCATACGGATTGGCGGTTTCTTATTTTCCATCACACGAACCTGTACCGGAGATGTCTGTGTACGCAGAAGGATTTTATCTGTAATATAGAAGGTATCCTGCTCATCTTTTGCCGGATGATTTGCCGGAATATTCAATGCCTCAAAATTGTAATAATCATACTCTACTTCCGGTCCCTCTACAACTTCATATCCCATACCTGTAAAGATACGCTCTACTTCCTCTAATACCATTGTATTTGGATGTGTATGACCAACTCGATTCTTCTTTGCAGGAAGTGTTACATCAATCACTTCATGTTCCAGACGATGCTCAAGTTCAGCTGCCTCAAGTTTCTTCTTAGTCTCTTCAAGTTTTGCTTCAATGGCTTCACGTGTTTCGTTTACCCACTGTCCGACTTTTGGACGATCCTCCGGAGCAACATCTTTCATTCCTTTTAATACCGCAGTCAGTTCGCCCTTTTTACCAAGGATAGAAACTCTGACATCATTGAGTTTTGCAAGGCCATCGGAATTTTCAATTTCGGCCATTGCATGTTCTCTGATTTTCTGCAACTTTTCTTTCATGGTTTTCTCCTTTTCCATTATTTTATTCATTATTTATTTTACGGAAATCACGGTCGATTGCTTGTTTTTGCTGTATAAGAACTCCCTTTGTAATTCCTATACAGCAAAAAAAGCCCCTTGCAGTTTCCTGCAAGGGACGAATTAATCCGCGTTACCACCCTGATTCCTGTATCTTTCATACAGGCTCTCATTTTCTGCTTAACGTGCAGCCTCCGTCATGAACTAAACAAATATAAATCTTTCATTCATGAAGCTCCTGTGCGAAAATTCATATCTTAATCTGTCTTAAGGAAGCTTACAGCCGATGACTTCCTCTCTCTGAAAGTGATTTAAGAATTACTGTACACATTCATTGCCTTTAACACGTGTGCTATTTTAACACAAGAAAGTTGGTTCTGCAAGTGTTTCCTCTATTTTTCCTGTTCTAAATCCACATCAAAGATATTTTCAATCTTTACATCATGATAATAAAACTGCAGAATTTCCTGCCAGCTCATTCCTTCTTCGCCCATGGCATTCGCCCCATACTGGCTCATACCGATTCCATGTCCAAAACCGCCTCCAGATAAAACAATCGTTCCGTTTTTCTGGCTTTTAACTTCAAAGCAGGCACTCGGAACCGAGCTTGCATCCGTTCGTACCGTTCCATCGGCCAGTTTCAGTTTTGTCATATATTTTCCAAGAAAAAAACGAATATCATTCTCTGCATCATAGTCTCTGTCACCCAATTCAAAACTTGCAGTAAGTGAAAGCACATAGCCGGAGCTACTCCGTTCTTTTACTTTGATTTTTTTCAAACGGCCAAGTTCCGGATCCATCCCCATCTTATTTGAAATGGTGGCGGTCCAGCGATAGTAAGGGGAATCCGAATCATAGGACTTGACCTGCTTGTTTATAAACTTATGAAATGCCTGTTTATTTGACAGATCTTTTGTTTTCGCTTGTGTATGATTTTCACCTTTCAAATATCCCGGCGAATCAGCGTTCCACACCTCTAAGGTCTCTGAGTACCCCGGCGAAGTCGAATAGTAATAACAGTCCGTCAAAGCCCCATCATATGTCAGAACCATACCGCTTGTATCCTGTACTGCCTGGTCAGTCACATCGTAAGTTGTTGTTGCATGATACACCTGATAAGCGGTTGTATTATCCAGATTGGCTCCGTACTGTGCATATGCCTGGTTGTGCATCTGTCCATAGGCAAATGTACGGGCACACACTGCCTGCGCTTTCAATGCCTCATAAGAAAAGCCAAGAGGCATCTCTGATGGCAGGACATAACGCACATAATCTTCCACCGAAAGTTCATTGATCAGTACATAACCGCCGGTTTCTTTTCGAACAATAAAATTTCCTTCATATGCTTCTGCCAGCTTTTTGCCTTTGCGATTACATATAAACAGTTTTCCGGTTGCCGGTGAAATACAGATTTCTTCTCCGTTCTTTTTTCCTTTCAAATAGCTGCTTACCTTCGTCAGTTTTTTTGCCTTTACTTTTTTTTCATTTACTGTATAGGTTTTGTTACTCTTTATGTACAAATCCGAATAAGTGATATTATTTCCATTTTTCAACAGTACGCGGATATTATTTGCAATATCTTTCGAATACTGAACAACGGCACAGGCTTTCTCATCAGCTACAATCAGTTTTACCTTTGAATTTCCAATCACAAGATCCGACATTGCAATCTGGTGTACAGGTTGTCGGACATTTGCAGAATCCGCAACAACATACACCGGCAGCGTATCATCATACGAAAGTGCCTCGTAATCCTTGATCTGTACTTCCGTTTCAGAATAACGATCCAATATACCTTCTATCCCATCCGGTTTTGCGAGAATACGAGTGATTTTGCCGTGCGATAATTCAATATCTGCAACGCCGGTATAATCATTCTGTGCTGTGCCTTTTGCAATATAATTTGTCTTATCATAAAGAATAATTATTTCATTATCTTTATTGGACATAATATAAACATTGCGAATCCATCCACTATAAGAATCATCAAACTGTTCCTGTTGATGTCCTTTCTGATCTGTCGGGTCTGACAGGTTCATGACAATCACAAATGTAATGATAACCGTGATAGCAGTTAGTGCCAAAAGTAAAATTCCCAGCCGTTTCATTTTGTCTTTCTTTTTCATTGCATCTAAACTCCTGTGTCTGTTATGACAATAATAATATAATAAGGAGCCACCATCGAGGTAGCTCCTTTTCTCTTACGTGCTTCATAAAAATCTTTTGTTTCTAAAAATCTTTTGTTTCTAAAAATCTTTTGTATATTCTATGAGTAACCCAAAATGCCGGTTCCTACAATTTAGACTCCTAGCCAATGCTAGGTGGGCGACCGCAGTTTGCCTTCTGCCTTCCGCTGATACGAGGCGGCCTGACATCCAACAACTCATATAGGAATCCCGTTTAAAGTAAATGTAGGTTCTAAATAGCAGGAGTTGTCGCACATTCCAGGCTATATATTATCTTTAAGTACTTTCCAATGATTCTTTTGTAACCTCCTTTATTATACTTTAATATGTGTATAATTTCAATAATAAATTCCATGTACTTTTTGGAAAATTGCTCTATAAAATATACTTATTCCGATTTTCTCTCATACCATGCGCAAATATAGCAAGTGCAATTAGGAACGCAACCAGCTCTGCATATGTCCATACACGTCCAACCTGAATAATCTTGCGATCAGCAAGAATTCCTATAACTCCAACAATCAATGACACAATTGCAAAAAATATCATATATGGAAACGAACTGTCAATATATGCCTTTGGATCTTTGCATTTTTTTATTTCATCCTCTGCCACAACCACACTGTTAATTTTGCCTGTTCTCTTCATCTGAAAAGCTATCGCACCAAGATAAATCCCAAAAACGGCAATTACAATATCCATCAATAAAATAGTTTTCATTTTATAATTCCTCCTGTACTTTTAATTTTTTTATTGTAACATCTTTTGATATAAATGAAAACCTTTTGTGTTTTTTGTCAAAATATTCAAAAAATCATTGTATTATTTTGTATTTTATAGTAAAATGTACTTAATATTTAAAAAGGAGACAAAAATATGAGTATAGAAAATGCTAAAATTTTAATTACTGACGACTCTATCCTTGCAAGAAAACAACTAAAGGATATCATTTCAACATTAGGCTCTCCCGTTTTTATCGAAGCTGTGGATGGACAGGATGCAATCGACAAATACAAAGAATCCAATCCAGACCTCGTTTTTCTAGACATCGTTATGCCAAAAAAAGACGGCAATGCTGCAATCAGAGAAATCATGGAATTCGATTCTGAAGCAAACATTATCATCGCTTCCTCTGTTGGTACCCAGTCCCAGTTGAAGCTTGCACTTGAAGCTGGTGCAAAAGACTTTATCCAGAAACCTTTGGATAAAGATCAGGTAGTTAAGGTAGTCAGCAAATTCCTGGAAGGGAGATAAAATATGTATACACAATTTTTCGGAAACTATTTATTATCCAACGGATATGTGACAAAGGAACAGCTTTTTTCCGCAATGCAGCGCCAGGCAGATAATCACTTAAAGTTAGGTACTCTTGCAATTCATGCAGGATACATGAATGCATCAGAAGTTGATGATACCGTCATTCACCAGACGCATCAGGATCGGAAATTTGGCGAGCTTGCAGTAGAACTTGGCTATATGACAGATGAACAGGTAATGGAGCTGTTAAAAGAACAAAAGCCGGCATTCCTTTCTCTTGGACAGGTATTGCTGGATGACGGAATTTTAAGCAACAGTGATTTTGAACAGATTATGAATGATTATCGTTCCAAAAACGGGCTTGTTGAATCCGATATTGAAGATTCCGCTGTTGTTCGCAATCTGTTCCGCAATCTCTTTGTTTCTTCTAATGTATCGCTTTCTCGCAACGGTCAGATGTTTGTAGAACTTCTGTTTAACGATTTTATCCGTTTCATTGGTGACGATTTCACATTAGGTGGCATCAGTGAAGCAAAAGAAATTCCTGTAAAATGTTGTGTAAAACAGGAAATATTTGGCGATTACGCAATCCGGACATACATATCCATGGAAAAAGATGTTGCAATTGCATTTGCATCTCGATATGTAAAAGACACATTTAACGACTATGATGAATATGTTCAGGCATCTCTTGAAGATTTCCTGAATCTGCAGAATGGTCTGTTTATCGTAAATGTATCCAATGATTCTTCTACCGAACTTACGATTGGTGCACCGGAACATATTACGGGCGATACATTTTCTTTTGAGAATAAAGCATATCATTTTCCATTTATGTTTCCGTTTGGAACTGTTAATATTTATATTGAAGCTGTCAAAATTGATGAGTAAATCAATAAAAATAGGCAAAACAAAACCCCCGCCAGATTTCTGACGGGGGTTTGCTTTATAAAATATTTCGTTCTATAAGACTTTTGATAAAAATTCACACAAACGAGGATTCTTTGGATTGGCAAAAAATTCTTTCGGACCACTCTCCTCCTGAATCTGTCCCTCATTGATAAACATGACACGTGTTGCAACCTCTCTGGCAAATCCCATCTCATGCGTTACCACAACCATAGTCATTCCATCCTGCGCAAGTTCTTTCATAATTTCAAGAACTTCACCGACCATTTCCGGATCCAATGCAGAAGTAGGCTCATCAAATAACATGACATCCGGATTCATAGCAAGCGCACGTGCAATTGCAATACGCTGCTTCTGTCCACCAGAAAGCATAGCTGGATAAGTATCCGCTTTGTCGAACAGGCCAACTCTTTTTAACAGTTCATCTGCTCTCTTAGACGCTCCTTCCTTATTCATAAGTCCTGTCTGTACTGGCGCAAGCATAATATTTTCTTTCACGGTATAATTTGGAAACAGATTAAACTGCTGAAAAACCATACCGATTTTCTGACGCATCTTATTGATATCAACAGACTTGTCTGTAATATCCGTTCCTTCGAACGTAATTACACCGGAAGTCGGCTCCTCCAAAAGATTCAGAGAACGTAAGAATGTAGACTTACCGCAACCGGACGGCCCGATAATCGCTACAACTTCTCCCTGAGCGATTTCTGTCGAAATACCATTTAATACTTTAACGTCACCAAAGGATTTACATAAATCTTTCACTTCAATTAATACATTCTTATCGCTCATTTGTTCTCAACCTCATTTCCAGTTTGTGTACACCGGCTGTCAGGATCATGACAATCACAAGATAAATGATGGCCACTCCAAACAATGGTAAAAATGGATCGTATGTCTGGCTTCGAATCAAATCTCCACCCTTTGTCAGATCCGGAATTGCAATATAACCACTGATAGAAGTCTCTTTCAGTAATGTAATAAATTCATTTGCAAGTGCTGGAAGAACATTCTTAAACGCCTGCGGAAGAATAATAAGCCGCATTGTCTGACCATAATTCAATCCAAGGCTTCGTCCAGCTTCAAACTGTCCTTCATCTACAGCCATAATACCAGAACGAACAATTTCTGCTACATACGCTGCCGAATTGAGTCCAAAAGCAATAACCGCTACTGCAATCTTACTGTTCAAAGACACCAGAATTATGTAATACATAATCAAAAGCTGTACCATCGTAGGCGTTCCACGCCAAATTGTCAAATAAACCTTACAGATGAAATTCAAAATATTCAATCCGCCATGCTTATCATGAGTTGCGCGAATAATTGCAACAAGGAAACCAACCACAATACCTAGTAATACTGCAAGTACTGCAATCAAAAGTGTATTTCCAAGACCTCTTAACAGATACATATATCTGTCATCTTTTATAAAATCCAATTGAAAGCTACTAATAAAATCGCTCAAGGTTCATCCTCCTATACCGATTATTTCTTTCTGACAACAATAACCTGACATGCTGTCGTATAAGTATCAGTAAAGTCAATATTTTTCAAACGATCCTCTGTAACAGTCATACCAGCAGCACCAAAATCTGCTTTTCCAGAAGATACTGCAGCAATAATTGCATCGAACTCCATATCTTCAATTTTCAGTTCATAACCAAGTTTATCACAGATTGCTTTTGAAATATCCGCATCAATACCAACAACATTATCTCCATCATAATACTCATATGGCTCAAACTGTGCATTGGTTGCCATTGTTAACGTACCGTTTGGATACTCTGTTCCTTCCGGAGTCTCATATGGATGCTTGCCCGCTTCATCTCCAATATAGTTGCTGATAATAGAATCAATTGTTCCATCCTTCTCCAACTCTTCAATTGCCTTGTTAAAAGAATCTGTCAAATCTGTATTATCTTTAGCGATACAGATGGCATACTCTTCCGGATCAAAGGTATCGGATAAAATCTTCAAATCATCATTTTTCTTAACAAATGCTTCTGCCGGCTGCTGATCAATAACAACACAGTCAATCTTTCCAGTCTTTAATGCCTGAATTGCATCTGCACCTTTATTATAACGCTCTACCGTCGATCCATTCTCTTTCTCATAAGAAGTAGCATCTTCATCGCCAGTTGTACCAAGCTGTACACCGATAGTCTTTCCCGGCAAATCATCTCTGGAATTCACAGAATTAGCCGGTACAGAAGAACCACAGCCTGCCATTGCAGCTGCCATCGCTGACACAAGCATAATTGAAATCAGTTTCTTTTTCATTTTGTTATCCTCTTTTCTTCTATTTGTATCTATTGATTAAACACCCAGGAATTTTTTTACAACCTGTGGCATTTCCTCCACTTCACATACGGTGTCATGTAATACCTTTGCATTGCGAATTTCTTCAATTGCCTGTGGTACCGCAACATTACCAATCTTTGACAATTCGTCTACCAGTTCGAAGTCTGTCATGGAATCGTACTTCTCATCGATAGCATCCATAACGCTTCTTGTGAACTTGAACGGACTTGCAGTACTTGCAATCACCGTCTTAGTCTCTGTATCCCCTGTCGCAGCCTTATACTTGTCATATACACCTGCAGCAACTGCTGTGTGGGTGTCGATAATATACCCGGTGTCTTCATATAATTTCTTGATTGTAGAAGCAGTCTCATCTTCGCTTGTATAATTTCCATAGAAATCAGCCAGCTGTGCCTTCATTTCATCTGTAATCGCATATTTGCCTTCAGAAGAAAGGCTTGCCATCAATTTTGCGTTCGCTTCTGCATCATTTCCGGCAATACGATAGATCAAACGCTCAAGGTTTGAGGAAATCAGAATATCCATAGACGGAGAACTTGTAAGAATAAACTCACGGTTTCTGTCATATGTACCAGTTGAGAAGAAGTCAAATAATACTTTGTTCTCGTTGGATGCGCAAATCAGCTTTCCAATTGGAAGTCCCATATTCTTTGCATAGAAAGCTGCAAGAATGTTTCCAAAGTTACCTGTCGGAACAACCACATTGATCTTCTCATCTTTTGCGATCACACCATTCTTGTAAAGTCTTGCGTATGCATATACATAATAAACGACCTGTGGAACAAGACGTCCGATATTGATAGAGTTTGCAGAAGAGAACTGATATCCGGCTGCATCCATTTCTGCTGCCAATGCAGAATCGTTGAACATCTTCTTGACGCCAGTCTGTGCCTGGTCAAAGTTGCCATGGATACCTACAACAAATGTATTGGCTCCTTTTTGTGTTACCATCTGCTTTTCCTGAATCGGACTTACACCGTTCTTTGGATAAAATACGATGATCTTTGTTCCCTCAACATCTGCGAAACCTGCCAAAGCAGCTTTACCGGTATCTCCGGATGTTGCAGTAAGAATTACGATATCATTCTTTACGTGATTCTTTCTTGCGGATGTAATCAGAAGATGTGGCAGAATGGATAACGCCATATCTTTGAATGCAATTGTTGGTCCGTGGAATAACTCCAGATAATATGCACCGTCTGCATCTACAAGTGGTGCAATCTCTTTTGTATCAAATTTGCTGTCATATGCTTTGTTGATGCAATTCTTTAACTCTTCTTCTGTGAAGTCCGTAAAGAACTGTTTCATTACCGCATAAGCAGTCTCCTGATATGTCATATTTGCCAGTTCATCAATGCTGACATCTAAAGCCGGAATTGTCTCCGGTACGAATAAACCACCATCATCTGCAAGTCCTTTTAAAATTGCCTGTGATGCTGTAAATTTTACCTGTCCATTTCTGGTACTAGAATACATTAAATCCATTTTTAGTCCTCATTTTCACAAATTTGTCCTGTAAGCTTCTCGTACATTATAGGAAAAAAAGCAGGTGGTGTCAATGAAATTCCTATGTTATACTTATGTAAAAAGTGTATGTTTTTTCATTCAAAGGAGTTTTTTATGTTACCTGGTGTTTATCTTGCAACGAAAAAGGACGGAACCGTTTACTATCGCAGCAGCATTACTTATCGCAGCAAGCACATCAGCCTCGGAAGCTTTCCGACCGAAGAAGATGCCCATTGTGCCTATCGTTGTGCTTCAAAAATTAGCAGCGAACCTCTTTCTCTGGAAGAATCACTGGCCTTTACCAACTATCTTTCTTTTGAGAAAATTATTTCCCTGGTAAATTTCCGTGACAACGGCATGTATATTCCGACACCAATTTATCTACATAAAAATTACTTCAGCTACTATCTCGATCTGCACCACGAATTAAAATTTGATATTGATGATTTGTTTTATTACAGCAGTCATAAAATCTTAAAACGTCAGGGACATTTGTATGTAAACGACTACGGTATGCAGATCACGATTTTGAACCGGTATGGAATCAAAAATTATGGTGTGCGTGACCGGGATTATCGTTTTGTCAATGGAGATGACCACGATCTGCGCTACTCCAATATCGAAATTATCAACCGTTATCATGGGGTCTTTGTCTTTACAAAAAACGAGAAAACACGCTACCGCGTACGCCTGCATATCAACGGCAATTATACAATTGGTACTTATCGAAGTGAAACGCAGGCTGCCGTCGCCTATAACAAAGCAGTGGATTTAGCGCGGCAGCACGGCATCTGTAAGAACTTCCCGGAAAATTATATCGAAGATCTGTCTGCACGTGATTATGCCGACATCTATACCAAGGCAAAAATATCCACCAATTTTCTTGAATATCTCAAAAATCTGTCCACCGAAAACAACATCGTATAGGAAATTTTTATAAAAATGAGGCTGCATCCGCAGCCTCATTTTGTATCACACTCTGTTTATTTCTGATTAATGTAATTTACCAGACCTTCACAGTCGATAATCTTCTGCATGAATGGCGGGAATGCCTGTCCCTGGAACTTCTCTCCTGTTGTCACATCTGTAATCACACCGGAATCAAAATCCACTTCCACCTCATCTCCAACGGAGATTGCCTTGGCAGCTTCCGGACATTCAATAATCGGGAGTCCGATATTGATCGCATTACGATAGAAAATGCGGGCAAATGTCTCAGCGATTACGCAGCTGATGCCGGATGCCTTGATTGAAATTGGTGCATGCTCACGGGAAGAGCCACATCCAAAATTCTTATTAGCGACCATGATGTCGCCTTCTTTTACATTATTTACGAAGTCTTTATCGATGTCTTCCATGCAATGTGTTGCCAATTCTTTCGGATCGGAAGAATTCAGATATCTTGCCGGAATGATTACATCGGTATCTACGTTGTCACCATATTTAAAAACTTTACCATGTGCAGCTTTCATTTTTTCTCTCCATTTCTATGGACAATTCTTAGTCCATTACTTCGTCAGGTCCTGAAATCTTGCCGGTGATTGCACTTGCAGCAGCAACTGCAGGGCTTGCAAGATATACTTCAGACTCTACATGACCCATACGTCCTACAAAGTTACGATTTGTTGTAGAAATACAACGCTCGCCCTCTGCAAGAACTCCCATATATCCACCAAGACATGGACCGCAGGTTGGTGTGCTGACAATTGCTCCTGCCTCAATAAATGTACGGATCAGACCTTCTGTCATCGCGTCCAGATAAATCTGCTGTGTTGCAGGAATTACGATCACACGGATTCCCTTTGCGACTTTCTTTCCCTCGAGAATCTTTGCCGCAATGCGTAAGTCATCCATACGTCCGTTTGTACAGGAACCGATTACTACCTGGTCGATCTTTACATCGCCAACTTCATCAATCGTTCTTGTGTTTTCCGGAAGGTGAGGAAAAGCTACGGTTGGCTTTAAAGTACTTAAGTCAATCGTATATTCCTCATCATACTCTGCATCCTCGTCTGCTTCATACTCAACGAATGGACGCTTAGAATGTTCTTTCATATATGCACGTGTCAGATCATCTACCGGGAAAATACCATTCTTTCCGCCTGCCTCAATTGCCATATTTGCAATTGTAAAACGATCATCCATTGTCAGATACTGGATACCATCTCCAACAAACTCCATAGACTTGTATAAAGCGCCATCTACACCGATCATACCAATGATATGAAGGATAACATCTTTGCCGCTGATCCACTTTGCAGGCTTACCTGTAATGTTGAAACGAATTGCGGATGGTACTTTAAACCATGCCTTTCCGGTAGCCATACCAGCTGCCATATCAGTACTTCCGACACCGGTAGAAAATGCACCAAGTGCGCCATATGTACATGTGTGTGAATCCGCACCGATAATCACATCTCCGGCTACTGTAAGACCTTTCTCCGGAAGCAATGCGTGCTCGATTCCCATCTCTCCAACATCAAAATAATTTGTAATTTCATTCTTACATGCAAACTCGCGGACACATTTACAGTGCTGTGCAGATTTAATATCTTTGTTTGGTGCAAAATGATCCATGACAAGTGCGATTTTGTCCTTATGGAATACACCATCCACTTTCATTTTTTCAATTTCATGAATTGCCACTGGAGATGTAATATCATTGCCCAGAACCAGGTCAAGATCTGCCTCTATCAGTTGACCGGCACTCACGCTGTCTAATCCTGCATGCGCAGCCAGAATTTTCTGAGTCATTGTCATACCCATGATTGTTTCCTCCTTTATACTTTCACTCACTAGCATGTGCTATATTTCCATTGATAGTATTCTAGCATGGTTTATTTCATAATTAAAATACATAATAAACATATTTACCATAACTTGATTTTATGATATACTACCTATGTATTATAACACAACCACCATAAGAATGGAGGTCATTATGAATCAAAATCTATCATCTTACTGGATTTTTTATACAGTAGCCAATGCTGGCAATATATCAAAAGCCGCAAAGGAACTCTATATCAGCCAGCCGGCAATCAGTAAATCCATACAAAAATTGGAAGAAAATCTCAATTGCAAGCTTTTTTCCAGAAGTTCCCGCGGGGTGCTCCTGACAGACGAGGGCCAGCTTCTGTATGGTCACGTAAAAGAAGCTTTTGAAACATTGAATCTTGGGGAGGACAAGTTGCGACGTTCGATCGAATTAGGTGTCGGTCATCTGCAGATTGGAGTGAGCTCCACGCTCTGCAAACATATGCTCCTTCCTTATCTGAAAGAATTTATCCGCCGCAATCCCCATATCAGCATTTCCATCAGCTGCCAGTCAACCAACGAAACACTTCGTCTGCTTGATGAAAATAAAATTGATATCGGACTCATTGGCAAACCGGAAAATCTCAAAAACATTGACTTCTACTATCTGGACAATATTGAGGACATCTTTGTTGCGAACCGCGATTACCTGAACAATCTAAAAAAAAGAGGCATCGCGGAAAATGAAATTCTCAGTAATTCTACGCTCATGCTTCTCGACAAAAACAATATGACTCGCCAGTATATCGACGATTATCTGCAGGAAAATCATATCTCCGTCGCTGATTCTATTGACATTTCCGATATGGATCTTCTGATTGATTTTGCTAAAATCGGTGTCGGCGTAGCCTGCGTCATCCGAAGTTTTGTGTCCGGCGAGCTTGCAGACGGAAGTCTTGTAGAAGTCCCGCTCGGTATCCCGATCCACGAACGTGAAGTAGGATTTTCCTATAAAGAAAATTTAAAACCATCGAAATCCCTACAGAGTTTTATCGATTTCTATAAAAATTTTAATCCAAAGGAGCAATCATGAAAGAACAATTACACACTATCCCTATCTCTGACGCCATGGCCAATGCCGGAGAATGTCCCTTCTGTTATATCGAACGCAAGACCGAAGAACATATGATGGACTTTGTTCTCGGCCACGGCGCATCCTATATGGAAGCTGATATCCGTGACATGACCGATCGCGAAGGTTTCTGCCGTGCCCATTTCAAAAAAATGTTTGATTATGGAAATTCTCTTGGAAATGCATGGATACTAAAGACATTGTACAAACGTCATCTCGAAGAAATGGATCGCGAGTTCAAGCACTTCAAACCGGAAAACACCGGAAAAAAAAGCGGATTTTTCAGCAAAACCAAATCCGATTCCAGCAGCAATTCGATTGTGAACTGGATCAACCGCAGAGAATCTACCTGTTTTATCTGTACCAGCGTACAAAACACGTTTCAGGCATATATGAAAACTTTTTTTGACATGTACAAAAAACATCCGGAATTCCGTGAGCAGGTTGCCGCAACCAAAGGTTTCTGCCTCGATCATTTCAAAGTGCTATGCGAAGGGGCAGATGAAATGCTTTCCGACAAGGAGCGAAAAGATTTCTATGACACTATGCTTCCTCTCATGCGCGAAAATGTTGAGCGCGTCTATGAAGATGTTGCATGGTTTGTAGAAAAATACGATTATAAGAACCGTGATGCAGACTGGAAAAACTCCAAGGACGCCATCCAGCGGGGCATGCAGAAACTCCGCGGAAGCGATCCTTCTCTTCCACCACATATTCTGAAAAAATAGCGGTCATTTACTTCCTGTGAATTTTTCATACCCCAAATCCATCAGGAAAATGCAAAGCAGAATCAAGCCGGCATAGCCCAGCAGGTATCCCGGATTTCCCATCCATTGTGCAAGCCACTCAAGGGGAGATCCGCCAGACGGCCGGTTTACAAACATATAATTCACCTGATATTTCTTATCAAACACATAAATCGGCGGAACAACGACTGCAAGAAATACAATTACCTGCCACATTTTTTTCATCTGTGGAACAATTTCATGTGATGTAAGCAGGCATGTCACATACAAAATAATCCCTAAATGGAACAATATCGCTTCCAGGGAAATAAAATGAATCAATGGATATGCATTCCAGTTTGGAAAAAGCAATGCCAGTATTGCCCCAGGCAGACACAATGCATACAGCATCTGTCCTAACCATTTCCACTTCGTGAAGCAATGAATCCCACATAAAATTCCTGTCATACTGCACAAATGAAACGGAAGTTCATATAAGAAATTCTCCCCGATGACCGCAATATAAATTGCCCGAAGAATCATCCAGCCAACCAGCGACATAGCAATTGTTTTTTCGAATTTTTGCTTTTTTTGCGCCTTTGCCTTCCAATACCAGTGTAAAGAAACTACTGTAACAGCAAGACATAACAAAAGACACAGAATATGCCATATTCCAAACAATTTAAATCCAATGCCATCCGGAATTTTGGTTTCATATGTAAAAAAATATTTCAAAGATGACAATTTCATGACTTCATTCACACTCCAGACCTTTTGATGATATATAGTTTATCCTTTTATTGAATTTCTAAAACAAGAACCCCGGAATAAATTCCAGGGTTCTAATCATATAACTATGCTATTTCATTACAATATTTACAAGTCTTCCCGGAACATAAATCTCTTTAACAATATTTCCAGTCAGCTTGTCAGCGATTACTTCTTTTGCTTTCGCAATAACTTCATCCTTCGGATCATCCTTCTGAATTCCAAGTGTTCCTTTTACTTTTCCGTTAATCTGTACTGCAATTTCTACAGAAGACTCAACGGTCTTTGCTTCATCATATTCCGGCCATGTCTGCTGGTATACTCTGCCTTCGCAGCTAATTGCCTGCCACATTTCTTCTGTGATATGAGGTGCAACCGGATTGAGCAGGATAATCAGAGTCTTAAGCTCACCCTTTGTGATAGATCCCTTCTTGTAGAAATCATTGAGGATTGCCATCATTGCAGCAATTGCGGTATTGTACTTCAGATTTTCGAAGTCATTAGAGACTTTCTTGATTGTCTGATGCATCTTTGTCTCAAGATCCTTTGAGTATCCTTCTTCTTCTGTCATAAGATCCTGTAATTTCCAAACACGATCGAGGAATCTGCGGCATCCCTTTACTCCATCCTCGGACCAGGAAGCAGCCAGATCGAATGCGCCAATGAACATCTCGTACGTACGAAGCGTATCTGCACCGTACTCATTTACGATGTCATCCGGATTGACAACGTTTCCTCTGGACTTTGACATCTTCTCACCGTTTTCACCAAGAATCATACCGTGTGATGTTCTCTTCTGGTATGGTTCCGGAGTCGGAACAACGCCCTGATCATATAAGAATTTATGCCAGAAACGAGAATACAGTAAATGAAGGGTTGTATGCTCCATTCCACCATTGTACCAGTCTACTGGAAGCCAGTATTTTAATGCTTCCGGACTTGCAAGTGCCTTATCATTATGCGGATCTGTATATCTTAAGAAATACCAGGAAGATCCGGCCCACTGAGGCATAGTATCTGTCTCACGCTTTGCAGGTCCACCACAGCAAGGACAAGTTGTATTTACCCAGTCGGTCATCGCTGCAAGCGGTGACTCACCGTTGTCTGTAGGCATATAACTTTCTACTTCCGGCAATAATAATGGAAGTTCACTCTCATCAATCGGAACATATCCGCACTTGTCACAATGTACAATCGGTATTGGCTCTCCCCAGTAACGCTGACGTGAGAATACCCAGTCTCTTAATTTGTAATTTGTCTTTGCCTGACCGATGCCTTTCTCTTCCAGGAAGGAAATCATCTTCTCTTTGGCATCCTTTACTTCCAGTCCGTTTAAGAAATCAGAGTTAATGAGTACGCCTGTTGCAACGTCCGTAAATGCTACTTCATTGACATCCACTTCCTCTCCGTTCTTTGCAACGACCTGAATAATTGGAAGGTTAAATTTCTTTGCGAATTCCCAGTCTCTTTCATCATGTGCAGGAACAGCCATGATTGCACCTGTTCCGTAGCTCATAAGTACATAATCAGATACCCAGATTGGAACTTCTTTCCCGTTTACCGGATTGATTGCAGTCAGTCCATCGATTGCAACACCCGTCTTATCCTTTGCAAGCTCTGCACGCTCAAAATCAGACTTTCTGGAAGCCTGCTCACGATACGCAAGAATCTCATCCCAGTTCTTAATCTGATCTTTGTATTTGTCCAGATATGGATGTTCCGGAGATACAACCATGTAAGTTACACCGAACAATGTATCACATCTTGTTGTATAAATGCGAAGCTTATCTTCCGTATCTTTGATCTGGAAATCAACTTCCGCACCGGTAGAACGTCCAATCCAATTCTTCTGTGAAACCTTAACACGCTCGATATAATCAACGTCATTCAGACCTTCAATCAGCTTGTCTGCATACTCTGTGATTTTAAGCATCCACTCACTTTTTACCTTGCGGACAACCGGAGCTCCACAACGCTCACATACACCATTGACAACTTCCTCATTTGCAAGACCAACCTTGCAGGAAGTACACCAGTTAATTGGCATCTCTTTCTTATAAGCAAGACCAGCTTTGAACAGTTTCAGGAAAATCCACTGTGTCCATTTATAATAATTTGGATCGGTTGTATTGATCTCACGATCCCAGTCAAAAGAATAGCCAAGAGAATGTAACTGTTCCTTGAAATGTTTTACATTGTTCTCTGTTACGATCTTCGGATGAATCTTATTCTTAATAGCATAGTTCTCTGTAGGCAAACCAAATGCATCCCATCCCATTGGATAAAGTACATTGTATCCCTGCATTCTTCTCTTACGGGCAACGATATCCAATGCCGTATATGGTCTTGGATGTCCTACATGAAGTCCCTGTCCAGATGGATATGGGAACTCAACCAATGCATAATACTTTGGTTTTGAATAATCATTTGTTGCAGCAAAAGCCTTCTCATCATCCCAGACTTTCTGCCACTTTTTTTCCACGACTTTGTGGTTGTACACTTCTGACATATGTTCCTCCTTTAAAATCAAAAAATCTTCGTCTCTATAATTTAAGAGACGAAGATTATACTCCGTGGTACCACTCTGTTTCGTGTCTGTTTATAAACAAACACGCACTCATAATCTTTTATCGAAGATTAACCGTCCAAACCTAAACAACTTCCGTCGAAGTCTTCTGCCTGGCTGCTCCAAGGCGAGTTCAAATTCAAAATCTACTGCCTCGCACCTGCCGACAGCTCTCTGAAAAATCCTTGAATCCTACTATTCCTCTTCATTGCATTGTCTATTCAGATTTAACCAAATAACAGATTTATTCTATCATAGTTCCGGTTTTTGTCAACTGATTTTCATAACAAACCGTAAAACCCATTCCATGTATTGGAATAAAAGCAAAAAGGCTCCGGCAAAATGCCGAAGCCTAATTATGTACGGATTAGTTATTGATGAGCTTGTCGCCCTCGTTGTTCCAGCTGTACAGCTTACGAATCTCAGCTCCAACCTTCTCTGATGGATGCTCAGAAGCAAGCTTTCTCATAGCCTTGAAGTGAACCTGACGTCCTGCTGGAGACATATCCAGTAAGAATTCTTTTGCGAATGTACCATCCTGGATATCAGTAAGAATCTGCTTCATAGCCTTCTTTGTATCCTCAGTAACAATCTTAGGTCCTGTAATATAATCACCATACTCTGCTGTGTTAGAGATAGAATATCTCATTCCTGCGAAACCTGACTGATAAATTAAGTCTACGATCAGTTTCATTTCGTGGATACACTCGAAGTATGCGTTTCTTGGATCATAACCAGCTTCACAAAGTGTTTCAAAACCTGCCTGCATTAAAGCACAAACACCACCACAAAGAACTGCCTGCTCACCGAAGAGGTCAGTCTCTGTCTCTGTACGGAATGTTGTCTCAAGAAGTCCGGCTCTTGCTCCACCGATTCCAAGCCCATATGCAAGTGCAAGATCAAGTGCTTTACCTGTTGCATCCTGTTCTACAGCTACCAGACAAGGAGTTCCCTTGCCAGCCTGATACTCAGAACGTACTGTATGTCCTGGAGCCTTAGGTGCGATCATTGTAACATCTACATCCTTTGGTGGCTTGATGCATCCAAAGTGGATATTGAAACCATGAGCGAACATTAACATGTTACCTGGCTCAAGGTTTGGCTCGATATCTTTCTTATACATATCTGCCTGTAACTCATCATTGATAAGGATCATGATGATATCAGCCTGCTTTGCTGCTTCAGCTGCTACATATACTTTAAATCCCTGCTCTTCAGCTCTCTTCCAAGACTTGCTACCCTCATAGAGACCGATAATGACGTTGCATCCGCTCTCCTTTAAGTTTAATGCATGTGCATGTCCCTGGCTACCATAGCCGATGATTGCGATTGTCTTTCCCTCCAGCAAAGAAAGGTTACAATCTTCCTGATAGAAAATTCTTGCTTCTGACATTTTATTGTCCTCCTAAATATATACTCTTATATAAAAATAATAAGTAGCTTAATCTAAAAACTTAACATCAGATGAACCTCTTGTTAAGCCTGTGATTCCGGTTCTCGCAAGTTCCAGAATCTCATATCCATCAAGCAGATCCAAAAATGCATCCAGCTTGTCCTGATGACCAACTAATTCAATCACCATAGAATCATGCGTAACATCCACAATCTTTCCGTGGAAAATTTCTGTCACATTCATGATTGGCTGACGCTGCGTATCTGTTGCACGAATCTTGACCAGAATCAATTCTCTTGTAACAGAGAACCCCGGTTCCAGCTTCTTGATGTCCAGTACATCTTCCAGTTTTTCAAGTTGCTTCTCAATCTGATCCAGAATCAATTCGTCACCACTGGCAACAATAGTAATTCTTGTATATTTCGGATCTGCAGTAACTCCGGATGAAAAACTGTCAATATTATATCCTCTGCGACTGAACAAACCGGAAATACGGCTTGTAACGCCAGGATTGTTTTCAACTAAAAGTGATAATGCCTGCTTTCTCATTTGAAAACCTACTTCTTTCTTTTTGTTTATTTGATAATAATACCATAATCAATATTTGTCAAGCACTATAATTATTATAACTTTAGGTTATAATGTAAATAACCCGAATCTATTATATATACTTTTCTTAGCAATTTAATATAATGAAAATAAAGTGGAAAGCACTAATGTTCCAAACACCAGACCTATAACATAAACAACCATCGCTATGCCACTGCAGATAATACCCGCAATCGCCATTCCTCTTCCAGCATTATTCTTGTTCTGTAACGATATAATTCCAAATACGAGTCCAAGTACTGCAACGATCGTCTTTAACCAAAAAGATGGTACACAACACATCATTAAAATAGCAACAATTCCAAGTATCATAGACGCAATTGCAAATCCTGTCGATCCGCCATCCATATTCGATGGTTGTGGAGCTCCATATCCCTGATTTTGATTTGGATATCCATTATTCTGATACTGCTGTCCATTGTACCCCTGATTCATATTTTGACCGGAATTCTGATAGTTGGAATTTTGTGTTGAACCACTATAAGATGGAGTTTGTTCTCCATACACCTGCTGTCCGGAAACTGTGTTGTTCTGCTGCTGGTTATTTGAAAAACCATTTTGTGTATGCACAGGTGTCCCGCAATACCCACAGACATTGGCGTTGTCATTGATCTGACTGCCACAATTCTTACAATACATATCTTTTATCCTCTCTATAATTTCTCGTTTTCTCTCCGAAAACGGTCAATTGCCGGGAAGTTGTTTTGTGTGATATTTTCCGGAAGATTATCCAAATCAAAACAGCTTTCAAAACTGTCACCAAGTTCTAGCCCACTGTCCATTGTCCTTTCTCTTCTGTAAAAGGATTTGATTCTCTTCATTAATAATAAGAACGCCTGCGCAGGTCATAGGACGATGTCCGACTACCTTGCGCAAATCCATGATATATCCCATGTTTTACTTCCACCATTGCTCATTTTGTTATTCTGTCGAGTCTTTTTACTTACTTCCGACATACAACACATTAATCGTATCATTCTGCATATAAAAAGGCAAGAAAAATCTACTCTTCTATTTGAAGCGAAAAATTATCAAGTTCCGTGGCAGCATCTTCGAATACATTTCTTAACTTTTCGGCGTATTCTCCTAAATAGTGGCAACTTGCCTTATAATTACTCCATTTTATGCAAACCGACAATTCAATTCCCCCCGTCAGGCAATCCCATAGTGCATCTAAATTTTCACCATAATAATCAGGTAATTCCAATTTTTCTTTCAATATCTTGTGTGTAATCGCAACATCTTTAAAAAGATTTCCATCTAATGATATATATTTCAATTTTTAATATCCTTCCTATAATTTCAAGCCCTAAATCATTGATTTTTGGACTTTTTCTTTAAACAGTTACCTCATAACAAGTGCTAAAGTGCATGAACATTCATTGTATCAAGTACTGAATAGCTGAAAACAGGGTCATCCCCTACGGAGAGAACTACTGCCAGCTACAGCTCTTGTTTGTTTTGATTATTACTGACCTTCCTTTGCTGCAGGGACTCTTTTCAGTGGACGCCTCCCCTGCTTTATCAGTTGGTCTTGGTGCTGATGTAGTGCACTTCACACTCCATCTGGTTTACGGGTTTCTTTCCCGGAACCCTGCCCGAATCCAGATAAACTCTGAATCCCGGCAAGGGTCTGGAATCGTAATGCTATCTTAAGTAGTACTTATGCTGCCTGTGGTATTGCCTGATCTGGTCTTACAATGTCTCCCAACAGTTTCTTCGGATCATATTCTGAGTCTTTTGCGTCCTCTGTGACTGATTTTGGTCTCTCCGGTATGCTTGCCCGAACGGCAGGCTACTAATCCTAATCCGCTTAACTTCTGGATTTCCTTTACATTGTCAAATCTTGATATGTCCCCCATCTCTGCAAGTATCCCAGACAGGATGTTTTCACCGATTCCTGATATTGCCAGAATGTTCTTTGCATATCTCCCTTTGTTCTGCATAATCAGCCGCAGCTTTCTTCATAATGCCAGATAGTTTTTCTTCATAATTATCCGGCAAAGACAGTTCAGGTGCTTTCTGTCCACCAAATAATTCATTAATCTTTAACTGGCTTTCACATCCATTTGCTGTAAAGCCCAAGCTGTCTGCAATACGATCAAATGCATGATTTAAAAATGTCACGTCTTCTCCCTTTGATACCTTATGGTACTGTAGCTTTCCCTCCGCATTGGAACCATCGCATATGTAAATATCCCGACTGTCATCCTCATATGACTTTTGCAAAGCGTTATACTGTCTGGTGTATGCATCCATCCGGATGGAAATCAGGTCATCTAATGTATAATTCCCCTTTGACTGCTTGATTGCATCAAGTGAATTCTGCATATCCTCTCTCATTGCCCAATAGAAATCATCCTCTGGATTCAGTTTCAATTTCGGAAGAATTTCTCTCATCTGCATCATTTCTTCCATATCAATACGTCCCGGCATGCTCTGTACTTTTCCACGTAGTGCCGCCATGCCTTCCTTTGACAGTTCAAGACTGTCAATTCTAATTTTTCGCCCTTTTAATTCCGGCACCGCATCCTGCATCTGTTTTGATTTTTCTCCGTTGTTTACAGTTGACCAATCGAGCAGATTCCATATATAAAAACGGTTTCCTGTATTACTTATTTTTGTCATAACATTATGCTCCCTTACACTTTTATATCAAAGTCCCTATGCCAAAGCATCAAATGCCGAAACTCCGCTTTCCGTCACTCCTATAGGAATTGAAGTACCTACCAATTCCACCATTTTTCCTGTCAGGTCATCTACATCTTTTCCATCAATTTTCAGATTATATTGCCGTTCTTTCTGCTCCTGTTTTTCGGCACGCTGTTTTTCCAGTTTTTCCTCTGTCTCTTTCTTTTCTGCTTTCCTTTTCTCGAGTCTTTCTTCAAGTTCTTTCCTTGCTTTTCCTGTTCCCGGATCAACTTCATCTTGAGTACACATTACAGAACTCATGCTATCATATCCATTTATAGTAATACTATAACTCAGTATCTTTGCTCCTCTTGCTGCCACATAAGCTCTTGACTGTTCTATTGTTTTTGGTATTAGCGATAAATTGTACTCCAACCATTGTTTTGTCTTTTCATCTCCCATAGCCTTTGACAAAAGAGAACTGTTTATATTTACAGAATAATCCCTGCTTCGTAAACAATCGTATTTTTGTGTTAAATAGTTCTTATATTCATGAGCATTCTTATATGTCCTGCCCGTTTTGTTTCCAGCATTTTGTGTATTGCCATAACTATTCGTATATGACGCATATGTTCCTATTCCTGTAACTGCCATATTAACATATCTCCTTTCATTATTCGGAGTCCTTCCAACTATGCCACCTGTTGGATTTCTCTCAGAATCAATATAATATTGATCACACGCTAGCTTCAAACATACTTTGGCTAACACCTTTCATCCACATATTCTGTGCTGCTCCATATCCTTTTTCCTGCCCTATATCATACAATCCACTGCTGTCAAAGCCTATTTTCAATACCAAATCATTTTCTTTCTTCCAGCCATTTTTAGCATATTGCAGCCATCTCTTAGAATAAAGTTCATACCCTGCACCATTTTTAGATTTTTCCTTAAACAATGCCAGTATATCTGTACCATCCTCTGCAATAAAAGTACCATTTATCTGCTATCACTTTCTTCTCGTTTTCCAATTTCTTTTCTGTAATCTTCCATAAGCCTAACACAATGGTCTGCTATATCCTACATTCCAAGTTTTTTGAAAAAAGCAACCTGCATTCCCATCATTTCTTCACAAACAACCATTTTCTGTTCATCTGCATTACTAATAGCAAGCCATGGGAATGCTTTATATCTTTTAGTGTCACCAATGAGGAAATTATACCCTATCAATTTATCTTCGCGAAAAACAAAATAGAATTGAGGTCCTGAACCCGGAATCGATTTTTCCATAATTCGTTGCATTGTTTTCACCCCACCGTATGCTGGAATAAAACCTATTTGCTCAAGAGCGTTTAAAATACCAGTTTTTTTATCTGTAGGTATGTCTCTATAATTTATAATCTGCTCCATTTGCTTTGCCCTCATTCAATTTAGATTTGTCACTTTCATTAAAGTAAGAATTAATTGGTCAGCTTCGGCAATTCATTTTCTTCAACCGGAACTGCTTCAAGGTCAAGATTTGACCAATATGAGCCAATATCTGATCTTGTAAAGTATTCAAAATTGCCCGTGGAAGATTTCAGCTTTCCGTTCTTGACCCCATTACAGACATAAATCAGTTCGTAGCTTGTCCCATCTGAAAGGTTAAATCGAAAACTGGTCACATCCCCTCCTGTGGTCTCTTCAACTTGCTTTTCCATCAATGACAAGTCCTCAAACTTATCATACAAGTCTGTTATGTCAGTTTTTGCAACGACTACTTTCTTTTCCGCTGATACAGGTACTCCCGTATAGTGGTACATTTCGATATTTTCAACTTCTCCAACTTCAAAAGGAAAGTCAATATTAACTTTTTCTCCGTTGCAGCCGACTACCCCCATCATCAAAAGCAGCAAGGTTATCATTCCTATCATTTTTTTCATATCATCACACTCCTTTGCAACTCCAAAGTTATTTTACTTGCGCTCCATAAATCCTATGATTGAAAAATCAATCCTACAATCCCCATTCTGATAAAAAGCACTTTTTCAATATCGTTTATTGAGAATAGTCATTTTACCGTGCATATATATTCAATATCTTTTTATCTATTATAATGAAATCAAGGGCTGGTCTAGCACCAAAGATGTTGTATTCTATACTGATACATCAATAGAATTACGAACTAACCTATTACCATTTTTGACAAGAGTAGATTCCACTGATTCTCTTTTGATATTATCAAGAATGCTTGTATCAAACTTTTGTCCCGGTTTCCAAATTGGATTAGCTGATTTCACTGCTGCATACATAGCAGCTTTATATTGTCCTTCGTATTGCTCTAAAGTCCATGTACCACTTAGTCGTTTGTCTTTGCTTACACTTAACTGATAATCTTTGAAAATATCCGAACGCTTCGTTGTATCACCATTTGAAAGACCGTTTTCCTGAATAAATTCCCTCTTCACATTATCAAACATCTTTTGACGATATTCCTCAGATACACTTGTGAGTTGCTGCCACGATGTACCTTTGCCGGTAACATCCATTCCTGCCACCCCATTCGCATTTAGCAAATCACCATCCGAATCAAATTGCTTCATCAGATTCTTAATAATGGTATCTCTTCCACCGAATGTTTCATATATCAATCTTTCTTCTGCTGACATCATGGCTTCATTTTGCATAATACCAGATAACCAGCCTTTTTCTTTCAAAGCCTTATATTGTTTACTATTTGTGTTGATACCATTATAGGTATTGCCTAATCCGCTGATATTCATTGACATATAAAACCTCCTTGTAAATAAATTCAAAATCCGTTTAGAATTAACTCAATGCTATATAGTATATATCGTCATAAATCTCCAAGAAATAAGTTTCACTGTTAAGTGCCCTCTTGATTATACAGGTGGTTGTTGCGTGTTCTTCGTTCCTCTTTGGATAACTTTTGACGCAACCTCTTTTCCAAGTTCTCAAACTGGCGGATTTTCTTCTTTCCATCCTCAATCTCGGCTGCCCCTTGTGGGTGTCAATCAAAATTATTTTTCTTGGTCTGCGTCAACCGTTCCAACACCGTCATCAGTATATAGCTCGGCTGGAATTGAATTGACAGCAAGTTGTTTTTCTGGCGGTATCGAATTATACCACTCAAGCCATTCAAGGGTTTCTTCGGATAAGTCCGATTTGTTAAATAACTGTCCTTCAAATTCAACCGTTTCATTTTCAGCATCTTCCATATGACTATATAAGAAATATTTACCATCAATTAAAACCACAATATTATTTTCATATTGATATACTTTAGCACCTACAATATCGTCATTGGCTTGGAAATTCTCTTTTGGCTCTTGCGATGAGCTAACTTTGCTTTCGATTTCCCCTAAATAAGTGAACTGGCTTTCTTTATCTGTAAAATCGAGTTGACTATCCGTATATTGATACAACTTGTTATTTACATAAACCATAGGAGCCAAATCTTCAGAAATAGGGGGATTAGAGCCATTAAGTAAACGCGGAATTGTAACTACGCAAATTATAAGGCAAAGACAGGCTGCCATAATTCCCCACTTTATCCATATAGGCTTTTTCATTTTCGTTTTGTAGTTGAGTGCTTCATCAACATATTTTGTATCAAGCTCGCTCATAGCGTCAGAAAATTTCTTTGCGTTCATACGAATACCTCTCTTTCAATCAAGTATTGCTTCATTTTCTCGCGGATACGGGTCAGCCGGACAGAAATATTTTTTTCTGAAAGCCCTACAAACTCGGCTATGTCCTTGTAGCTGTCGGAAAACCAATAGCGGCGCATAAAGATAACGCGGTTTTCGATAGTCAGCGTGTCTAAAAAAGACTCAATGATACAGGCTAACTCTCTGACCTCGATTTCTTCTTCAATGTTTTTCTGGTCTGCAATACAGGCTTCAATTTCCTCCAAAGCAATCGTGTAATGACTGCTTCGTTTGGCTGCTTCCTTTCTCCAATAGATTTTGAGCGAAATATTCCGAACGATTTTCAAAAGATACGACAACAATGGGTTAGGTCGTGCTGGGGGAATGGCGTTCCATGCACCTAAATAAGCGTCGTTTACACATTCCTCCGCGTCCTGTCTGCTCCCTACTATATGGTAGGAAAGATTGTGACAGGCTTTTCCATATTTTATGTCCAGTTCCCGTATGCCCTGTTCCGAACGCTCAAAAAACATTTCTATGATTTTTTCATCGTCTATCATCACACCGCCTCCTTTCCGGCTTCACTCATATACTACGGTTTCAGCGGCAAACACTACATCTAATCCGAAACTTTTTTCAAAAAATTACCATTTTGCTTTATTATAAAATACATAATCGCAGAACATGCAACTCCTACAGGATATGTTATTGTCATAGATGCCATTCATATAATTGTTCACACTAGACATTTTATAATACCTCCATTCTTTCATTAGGCTTTCGCATTAAAAACCGCCTCAACAGAAATTATTTCTGACTTATACTTATAAGATTTGTTTTGCTCCCAATTCCAACAACCATGTCTTGCTATATCAGTTTCAAGCATTTCTTACTGACGGGCAAGTATGCCATACCAACCGCACTATATCTAAGGAATCTGCTGTTTTACTATAGACTTAAAATAATCTATATATTTTACTAGATTCTGCGCGTCAATGGATGCTGGATCACTATTCTTTATTTTTCCGGCCTCCTTAAATAGAAGCATAAATCTATCTGCTAAGATTTTCTCATCTTCCTCAGTACGATTCTTCTGCTTTTCTTCCATTTCTTTGTATTCCGGTGTGCTACCGTATAATTCCTTTGCCTGTCTGGAATATTCATCCAACTTACTTCTGTCAAAAGCCTTAAAGTCCATATGTTTCACTCCCAATAATTTTATTCCAAGTGCAAAGTTCATCAAGTTATCAATATGTTCCTTTTTAAGCCTAAGAAGTTCTATCTGTTGTTCCAAAGCTTTGCTTCTATCAAAATCCGGACTATTTATAATTGCCTTGATGTCTTTAAGTGGAAACTCTAATTCACGAAACAGTAGTATGTGTTGAAGGAGCTCCAAATCTGCATCGTCATACAGTCTGTAGCCTGCATCGGTGTATCCCGTCGGATGTAAAAGACCAATCTTGTCATAATATTGTAGAGTGCGTATACTCACTCCGGCAAGTTTACTCACTTCATGCACTGTCATCATTTTTATTTTCTCCCTTGACTTGGTGACTTTAGCATAAACTATTACGTAACGTCGGAGTCAATACTTATTTCAAAAAATTTATACAAAGGGACTTGAGCTTTTTTCTATATCTTTTATTTCTTTCAATATGTGTAATTTTACATTCATTGACAACCTAAATCTCATCCTACACTTTAGTTATCTCCATTGTGTGCTTGGATAGATTTAGTTCTCGGTGCCCGTTTTCCATTTTCGGTGCTCCAATTACTCATTTTTATAATTTTTCGGTGCTCGCAAGCCCCATAAAATAAAAAATGCAACAATGAATTTTCACGATCATTGTTGCCAAATTAATGTTCCCTGCGGGAATCGAACCCACAACTAGCGCTTAGGAGCTCGAGATACCACTGTAAATACATACAATGATTAGTCAACCTAAGTCAAGGAAATCCTTGGTTTTCTTATTAGATTAACTATATTATAACGTGCTGTAGGTCGGATGTCGATGATTTTTTGACCATATTTTACTCGGATTTACTTACTGCTACTTCTAGATAAAAAGATGGAAGCAGTTGCTCCGTACTTCCCCATTTTACTAATTCAGCCATACATCATTTTTGCTCATACTATTTTCTCCATATTATTTTTCAAACTCTGGTTTCCAGTTTGCAAACTGTACAAGCTGTTCATCCGTGCGGTGATAATATCTTTCATTCTTGTCCAGCTTTGCAATCTGTTCCATTTCTTCATCTGTTAATGCAAAATCAAAGATATCCATATTGTCCTTAATGTGTTCTGCATTTTTACTTCCAGGAATTATAACAAATCCCATCTGAGTATGCCAACGGAGAATAACCTGTGCAGGTGTTTTTCCATATTTTTTGCCAAGTCCTGCAAATACCAACTCATTCATTAATGCTGTATCTCCATGTCCCAGCGGATACCAGCTCATAAGCTTAATTCCATATTTGTCTAAAGTTACACGAAGTTCTTTCTGTGTGAAATATGGATGTACTTCCACCTGAATAAACTGAGGTACAATTTCCCACTTTGTCTCCAACTCTTCCATATATTTTCCTTCAAAATTCGAGATACCAATGGATTTTGCTTTGCCCTCTCTATACGCTTTTTCAAGCATTCTGTATCCGGCAAGCCAGTTGCCTGCAGGCTGGTGTATATAAAGTAAATCCACATAATCAACACCAAGTCTTTCTAGAGTTTCTTCTACAGTATTCTCATTTTCATATTCACTAGTATAGCGTTTTTAAATGGCTCTTCATTAGGATGTGTGGTATAGAAAATCGGCTCAAAGCCGCATAAAACTTGAAAAAGCATATGGGCTCTATTATAATTTTTTTGTCCAGAAAAAATTGTAAAAGAAAGAGTCACCATATGCTCAATAAAAATTGTATCAAAACTATCCTAAATGTCAAGCACACTTGTATTGATAAAGTTACTATGCTCGCAGATACCTCTATCATGATTGAGGTGCATGCCACCAAAGGCGAGCAGTGTCGATGTGGCATTTGTGGAAAAAAATCAAAGTTCTATGACAATGGTAATGAAGGTGCCAGAACCTGGAGAGCCTGCGACTGGGCAGGACATAAAGTTATTCTGGTTGGACCCTCTTGCAGAGTCAATTGTAAGGAACATGGTGTCGTTACATGCCGCTTCCCTTGGGCTAGACATGGTTCTCGCTTTACACGTAAATTCGAGGAACAGACTGCTTGGATGGCTGTTAATTGTTCTCGTGTAGCAGTTGCTGCATTCATGAGAATTTCATGGAATACAGTAGGTCCTATCATCGAACGTGTTGAGAAAGACCTTGCTATTAATCCAAATGCAAGATTTGATAACCTTGTTCGTATTGGTGTTGATGAAACAAGCTATCGCAAGGGACATAAATACATCACAACAGTCGTTAATCATGATACGGGCAATGTCATCTGGGTTGCCAAGGGGCATGGAAAAACTATTTTTGAGCAGTTCTTTAAGCTGCTTACACCAGAACAGAGAAACAGCATTCAGCTGGTATCTGGTGACGGTGCTAAATGGATTGATGAATGTATAAAAGAATACTACCCGAATGCTAACCGTTGTGTGGATCCATTCCATGTTATTGAATGGGCAATGGATGCTCTTGATTCGGTTCGAGTAGATGCCTGGCGGGAAGCAAAAGCAGCTACAAAGGAGCAGCCAAAAGCCAAAAGAGGTCGTCCCAAGAAGGGCACTCCATCAAAAGATACCACTGCCACAGAACTCAAAAATTCTAAAATGGCATTGGGTAAAGCCCCTTCAAATCTTACTCCTAACCAACAGGCTAAGGTTGAGTGGATAGCAAAAACAGACCCACGATTGTATCGTGCATACAAACTCAAGGAATCCTTACGTCTAGTTTTCTATAACGACACCGTAGAAGATGCGAAGGAGTCTCTTGATGCTTGGTTTAAATGGGCAAGGCATTGTAGAATATCTGCATTTGTTGAACTACAAAAAAAGATAAAACGGCATAAGCAATCAATACTGAATACAATAGAGTATGGATTAACCAATGCAAGGATTGAGGCAATAAACAACAAAATAAAGCTATCAATACGAATGACTTATGGATTTCGAAACTTAGATAACATGATGGCAATGATAATGCTAAGGTGTTCCGACATAAAGGTTCAACTGCCATGGGAAAAGGATGAATGGTCTTCCTTCTTCTGCTTTGGCTAGGATATCCAGTATATAAATCAGCCGCAAGGGTGCATGCACCACTCCGTGGAAACCCTTGCCCCTGATTTATATACCAGATGAAAAGTAGTCAAGCAGAATAAAGGATAAGTGTGTTGCCAGAGGCAGCTACCTGCTCACACATTCTGATGATGCCTCTTTTAAATTAACTAAACCATATTTTTGTTGATAGAAATATATTTTTTCTGTCAATTCCACTATCCTTGATTGCTCTTCCAACTGCACGCTCATTAAAATAACTCTGCGCCGTATCGATTGCACGGTATCCAACTTTAAGCGCATCGAGTACGCATCTTTCACATTCTTCCTTTGTAACCTGATATACGCCGTATCCGAGGATCGGCATCTTAACTCCATTGTTCAATGTAACGTATTCCATTTGCAATTCCTCCTTCTTGAAACATCAGCCCATTTCATTTTATCTGTCCTTATTATAAAGAAAACGAGACCTGATAAGAAGTCTCGTTTTGTTATGCAGTATAAACCTTTAGGTTTGCGCTTATACACACATCCTTATTTGATCTGCCGGATAGCCTTTATCAATCGCTTGACCTTATCCGACGGGGTTTTCGAGTGAAGTATTCCAAACGGCATGGCGTAATCCCATTCCACCGGAATAATTTTGATCAACGGATGAACACTTTCCCAGCTTTTGAACGCAAGAAGAACCTCATTCTCATTCTCACACCGGTTAAACGCTTCCACATTATACAGATCAAAATCTACGATGTTGATTTCCGGATGATTCCTGATCATATCATCTCTTAACCGATCTCCGTAATAACTCCAGCCTCTTTGCATGAGCATGAAATTTTCTCCCGCCAGATCATCCAATGTAATCTTTTTCTTTTCCGCCAGCCCATGATGAATCGATACCGCTACACAAAACGGTTCTCTTGAGATCTCAGTGCCGTCGCATCCTCTGAGTTTTAACATTGTTTCATCAAATATTCCGGCTACAACATCGATATTCTGCCCCAGATTTGCCAATATCTCTCTTGCATTCTCCAAGGTATTTTCAAATGTGATCAGCTTAAACTTCATATCCGGATATAGATTCTGGATCTGTGGCCACAGATCCACAAATACCTGTGGCGGCGTCATCGGCGAGATTCCGACGCGGATCACATCGTCCGATACCTGCATTGCCTCTTTCGCCCGCTGCACCGACTCCTTGCAATACCCGATGATATATTTTGCGTCATTGTAGATCGACTGTCCGGCTTCCGTTACCACAAGCCCTCTGTGCGTCCTGTCAAAAAGCTTCATACCAAGACTTGCCTCAAGCGAATTGATCTGTTTGATGACCGCCGGAGCCGATATATACAACTGTTCCGCTGCCTTGCTGAAACTTCCCGCCTCAACAACGCACAAAAACGTATCCTACTGCGGATTATACATCATGTCCGTTTCCTCCTACAATGAATTTAACACTCCCTGGATTCCGTCACGCTCGTAGATTCCCTTATAATAGGCAACTTCCTCCCCGATCAGCTGATCGATCACCTGCATGCCGAGAAGTTCCACCGGAGCTTTATCATCCGTCAAAATATAATCGCCTTTTCCATATGGAGTGCTATCCGCGTATACCGTCTCCATCATGTTTCTTAAATCAGCATTTGTGATCTGCTTTGTATTTGCCTGCAGATTCTCCATGATCGACGGATTGTTCGATGCAAAAAGCTCGCGGTTCGTCGTATTCGCCACATCAACCGTATACTCCGCGTCAAACACCTGACCGATCGTATCGGAAAGATACTGATTGATGTTGCCATCTCCGCTGCCGCGCATGTTCATATTTACGACCATCACGCCGTCCTCGTTCAGATGATCCTTAACCAGTGTAAAAAATTCAACGGATGACATCTGGAAAGGAATCGTGATATCCTGATAGGCATCCACCATGATCACATCGTATTTCTTATCCATCGCATTCAGATAAGCTCTGCCGTCATAGGTCGTGACCGGCACATCCTCGGAGAGTGAGAAATACTTGCGCGAAAGCTGCGTGATCTTCTCATCGATCTCCACACCTTCCACGTTCATATCCCCGAGATACTTCCGGCACTGTGTCGCATACGTTCCCGTTCCCATTCCAAGGATCAGCACATCCATATCCGATGGCTTCTTATCCGCCAGCATGAGCGGTGCCGCCATCGCGTAATCATAATACATGCCTGTCAGCCTGTCCTGCTTCATATAGACCGACTGCACACCAAAAAGCACGTTGGTCGACAGTCTTACCGACGTGTCATCTTCCGATACCTGCAGATAATTGTAGACCGATTCACCCTCATAGGTGAGATCCTTCTCCCAGAATGCAAACGAATCCGAGTAACCAAGACCGCAGCACAGTGCAAAGATTACCACCGATACGATCACTTTCTTTTTGCCTGCGCGGACATTGACAAAATACACGATTGCCAGAACCAGTAGAATTCCCGAGAAGATCAGAAACGTGATAGACGTTCCGACCGCCGGAATCGTCACGAAGGTCGGCACAAACGTACCGATGATACTTCCGATCGTGTTGAATGCCCCGAGTGTACCGACTGTCTTACCGTTATCATCCAGACTGTCCACCGCATATTTTACAAGCGACGGTGTCACGGTTCCCAGTAAGAAAAGAGGAAATACAAAGATGACCATACATGCTGCAAACGCTGCAATGATCAAAAAATTATTACTCACCGTAAAAATCAAAAGTGCCGAGATTCCGAGCACGATATATTTGCCCGCCACCGGGATCAGAGCGATCCAGATCGCAGCGATCAGGATTCTCGTGTACAGGCGGTCCGGATTCGGCGACTTGTCCGCACTTCTTCCTCCGTAAATATTGCCGAGCGCCATCGCGATCATGATGGTTCCGATAATGATCGTCCAGACGATCTGCGACGAACTGAAATACGGTGCCAACAGACGGCTCGCTCCCAACTCTACTGCCATAACGGACATTCCCGCAAAAAACTCCGTCAGATACAAAAATAACTTATTCTTTAAAATTACGGTCTGTTTCATATTGCCTCCCTGCTTTAAGCTGCTACGTTTATATTACAACTTAAGGTAGGGTCCATGTCAATACTTTTCTTTTCGAGACGCTTCTGGGCTTCTTTCTTCTCTTTGATGCGTTTTTGCTTATGCATCTCTAAGATTTTTTTCTCCCACGTATCTCTCTTTTCCTTGTCCAGCTTCGTTTTTTCGCGCGACTCATCCCCGTTATCGTCTTCCGTGATCGCCCAGCCGCTCACACTGCCATCCACATTGATGATCGTTCCTGCCGCTTTCACTTTTGCATAACTTAGTGCTGCTTCCGACACCCAACTGTTTCCAACTTTTACTGCCATGTTTTCCCTCCTGTTATACTCTTACTGAATGTACAGATATTCGTATCATACACATTTGCGACACTTTCCTGCATCTGTGCCTTTTTTCGTGCTGCCTCCCGCTGCGCCTTCATCAGTTCCTTCATTCTCTTATGCCGCTTGATCCACCAGGAGTCTTCCTTCTTTTGTGACTTCTTCGAGCTCTCCGTATTCATTGGGATTCCATCCCCATGATGTTCCTCGATCAATGCACCAAATTTCTCTATGAGAAGACAGGATGTCTGAAACGGAAAATGCACCGAACGGTTTTCGATCGTATAGCCGAGTACCCATGCTTCATAAGAATCGTAATGCTATCTTAAGTAGTACTTATGCTGCCTGTGGTATTGCCTGATCTGGTCTTACAATGTCTCCCAACAGTTTCTTCGGATCATATTCTGAGTCTTTTGCGTCCTCTGTGACTGATTTTGGTCTCTCCGGTATGCTTGCCCGAACGGCAGGCTACCAATCCTAATCCGCTTAACTTCTGGATTTCCTTTACATTGTCAAATCTTGATATGTCCCCCATCTCTGCAAGTATCCCAGACAGGATGTTTTCACCGATTCCTGATATTGCCAGAATGTTCTTTGCATATGGAATCTCATTGCATCTTTGGTTTAACTGGTTTTCTATATCTGAAAGCTGCTCATCAAGCTCGATAATCCGGCTGACGAACCACTTAACAGCCTGTCTGCCGGCATCCGCTCCATCCTTGATTCCTACGCTTTTCCTTGCGTATTCCAGAATAGATGATGCATTGGCATAGCCTCGTCCACGAAGCTTCGCCTCATGCCATATCTGTTTCTTATCATTTACAGCTGCAAGCTTAGTGCTCCAGTCTAACATGCTTTCAAAGCCATCTGCCGTATTACTAAAGCAAAAAGCGGACTTACTGAGCTCTCTTCCTCTGGTATCAATTGCCCTCACATAATGTGTCTCGCTGCCAATATCGCATCCTAATATCAGCATGTCATCACTGACGAATGAAAGCTTATCGTTTTTGTCAAACTTACCTTTGGTTTCCAACTCATGCAAGTAGATGCTTTTAACTCTGCCTTAATAGCATCAGCTTTTGCAATAATCTCCTGCTTCCTCTATATTTATGTATTATTATAATACATTTTTTCATTCATAACATCTACCAACTTGACCTTGCAAATCCGCAATTTGAAATTACTTTACTTGAAATAATACGATTTATGAATAATTTAACTTCAATAATGGAATGTTCTATCATTTTTGTAATTTATTTCTATACTCGCTTGGTGTCAATCTATATTTTTCTTTAAAAACACGATTAAAAGTTCTAAGACTTCCAAAACCACTGTCCATCGAGATTTCTGTCAGGGTATCATCTGTAGTTTCAATTCTCTGACAGGCATAACCCAGACGCGCTTCATTCACATATTGATTAAAACTGCTGTGAAATGTCTTTGAAAACAATCTGGATAATGAAAATTTGCTCACGCCAAGGTCATGTGCCATTCCATCAAGCGATATACTCTTATTAAAATTGGCAGAAATATATGATACGGTACGGTATATTATATCATCGCTGCCAATTTTGCTCTTTTCCACTAATTTCATCATCGGAATACATCTTGCCAGTATAATCTGCAAATAAGCTTGAACAACCCATATATCATTCTGCCCGGTATCTATTATGGATTCCACTGCTCTGTACACTTCATCCGGAATAACATCACTTTTTACAACAGGATATTGTGGAGCATTATTCCTCAGTACATTTTCAAATCTACCAAAAATCATTTGTGGAGCATTAATAAAAACCGCCTCATTGACTTCTGATGAAAACACCTGATAATGATGAATAACATCAGGAAATACTACTCCTGTATCACCTGTTTCCATGTGATACAGCTCCTGTCCTACACCAAGCTCTAATGTTCCTTTCGTAACGCATACAATTTCCATTGCATTATGCAGATGTGGTGGCTGGTGCCGTGGTTTCCGCTTTACTGCAATAATCTCTTCATTTGTATTTTCATATGTTAAATGCACTCAGATCATCTCTCCCATATTATATGATAATTACTTAATTCCTTTTTCTCTTCTAAGCTTTTCATTTGCAGCTTCTACATTCATCTTTGAAAGAAGAATTGTAATAAGAATCTCAAATACAAATGGTAACCATAAATACATTACCTGAAGCATAGTAATTGCAGATGCTGGCTGAGTCGCATTTGTACCTACATAACCACTGATTTCAAGCAGCCATCCTACAATAGCTGTTCCAATTCCACCACCAATTTTGATTCCAAGTGATGTGCATGAATACATAGTTCCATCTACTCTCTTTCCCTGAGTCAGGTAAGTATACTCAGAGCACTCGGCAATTACTGCATTCATGTCTCCCTGCCAAGGTCCCTGTCCTAATGCTGCAACTGCAGTAAACAGCATCATCAGTGGAACGCTTCCCATGTATCCTGCTACAATCACAAGTGCTCTTGCTATCGTAGCCAGAATATATCCACGTTTATTAAGCTTATACATTCCTTTCCACTTTCCAACAAGAGTTGGTGTGAAAATAAGTGCTATTATAAGAGGAATATTTACAGCCCACGCAAATACACCAAACAGATTTTTATTCTTAAGAACCCATGTACAATAATAAATACCTGCACCAATCATAGCACTGTATAACTGCTGCAAAATATAAGTTCCACAAATCATCATATAGTACTTATTCTTAGCAAGAAGCTTAAATGCCTGAACAAGACCATACTTCTTTTCTTCATCGTTCTCTATTCCGGAGTTAAGCTCCTCTTCCGGAAGCTCCTTAACCGACAATCCTGAAATTGTATTTACTACAAGACCTATCACTGCATAAATAATAGCTACAAATCTCCATGCAGCAGCACCTCCACCGCATATATCAACAAATGCAACTGTTATAGACTGAATTATAAGACTTGTTGAAAAGGCAAAAATAAAACGGTAAGAGCCCATCTGTACACGCTCTTTGCTGTTCTTTGTTACCAGCGAAGTAAGTGCAGAATAGGCAATATTATTTGCTGTGTAAAATACACCATTCAATAATGTATATGCTATAAAGAACCATGCATACTGAGCAGTCCTGCCCCAGCTTGTAGGAATTGCAAAAACTGCTACAAGTGTCAAAGCACAACCTATATAGCCATAAATCATCCAAGGCCTTGCTTTTCCAAGCTTTGTATGTGTTTTATCAATAAGCGAACCAAAGAAAATATCTGTAAAACCATCAAATAATTTAGATGCTGCGATTAATGTTCCAACAATTCCTGATGCAAGTCCTATAGTATCTGTAAGATATACCATAACAAAGGACGTCAGGAATGCATATACTACATTTCCTGCAATATCACCGGAACCATAACCAATTTTGTTGTACCACTTTAAGTACGTCTTTTCTTCCATAAGAACCCTCCAATTAATTACTTTGTTTTATCTTTAACAGCTATACCAAATTTATATATTTGTGCAATTTTTGTCTATAAACATAACAGGCTGTAATATGCACAAAATGATACACTTTTTTAAAATAGATGTTTTTATGATAAAGTACAAGCCAGACGTCTTCTAGACAACTGGCTTGTACTCTACAATATATTCAAATTATACTCCACCTACATTGAATAAATAGTATCACTTCACAAACGGTACCAGTGTGAACTTAAACAGAAATTCATTCTCGTCAAACTGATACTTTTTAAGTTAACGAGATATTCTGTCACATCAAACTCTGCTGTTGCATGTGATACCTGACTGTATCCGATATAGTGTCCATTGAGCCAGACATAATAACAGCTGTCACCCCCTTCAAAATTCAAAAAGGCTTTAGGAGCATTATCATCTTTTTCATATACAAAATGATTCACATAAGCTCCTTAATAGTTGTCCTACTCTATATAAATATTACACTCTAAATCAACCTTTTGTCCATAAATATAAATAGACAAAACATGCATAAAATGGTACAATACAAGCGGAGGTGTATAATGTATATTAACACGGGATATTTGAATCATTCACATAAAGATTTTAAAGATAAAAGCCGCCCTCTGATTGTAGGAAGCTGCGGAACCTATCGCCTGTCACAGCATCCTAAGATGCCTACATACAGGCCCAGAGGAAGACTGGATTACCAGATTATATACATATCATCCGGTCTTGTTCATTTCCACTTTGACAATCCTGAAAATGAGACAATCATTCCAGCAGGACATATAGTGTTATTTCGCCCAAAAGAGCTTCAAAAATATGAATTTTATGGTAAGGATAAGACTCAGATATATTGGCTTCACTTTACCGGAAGCGACGTAAAAAACACTTTAAGAAAATACGGATTTACAGACAATAAAAGAGTCTTTAATGTTGGAACGTCTCTTGAATATGAACAGGTTTTCAAAAGAATTATTACAGAGCTTCAAAGATGTCAGGACAATTATGAGGAAATGCTCATGCTTTTGCTACGACACCTTTTGATTATATTTAACCGTAAAATAACAACTGAGCATGTAATCAGAAATGAATTCCTTGACAGCCAGATGGATACAGCAATTACATATTTCAATGCAAACTACAACCGCGCTATTAACGTGGAGGAATATGCTTCATCAATTGGTATGAGCATAAGCTGGTTTATCAGGAGCTTTCGGAAATATACCGGTAATACACCAGTACAATTTCTCACAGCACTAAGGATGACAAACGCACAGGTGCTGCTTGAAACGACATCCTACTCTATAAACGAGATTGCAGGCATTGTCGGATACAATAATCCACTATACTTCAGTCGATTGTTCCATAAACAAAAAGGATGTTCTCCTTCTGAATACAGAGCCAGAAATACATAATAATCAGCAATATTATAATGCTAATTTTATCACTGTACTTTTCGTTTTAATTAATGACTAACAGATTGTAAAAGAATAATCCTTATCAGTCTCCGCACTGATACGATAATCCTCTTCCACATCAGTTCCCCAGCTGTCGATGCCTCCAACACCTCTTACTGCGCCATATATGCATAAAACAGTTCTTCTTGCCGGTGGCAGTTCTTCATGGTGAAGAGCGTTTTCAATCTCAGATGCGGTATAAGGCAGACAAGAAAATGCAAATTTTTCATCATTCTTTTCAATGCGCAGTGTCTGTGACGAGCTATCTGTCCTGCTGTTATCAAGAGCCGTATGTCTTGTAATTTCAAGCCACTCTGTATCCATTCTCATACCACATTCCTGCGGAACAAGATATTGTGTAAGACTCAGATCACCGATCTCATACACGCCTTCTTGTGCACCTGCTTTTCTGTCAGGATATGTTTCCCCTGAGAGTCCCTTATATAAATATTTGTCAGCCAATGTTGGCATAATAAATCTCATTCCAAATACAGGGAATTCAGGGAGCCCCTGTACTCCATTATAATGTACATCCACGCGAATCTTTCCGGACACATCAACGCTATAGCTCACAAGAACAGTTGTCGCCGGAGTTGTTATGGTCTCGTATGTATATTTTACAATAATTTCATCAGCATAAACATCACCGCCATAGCTGTTATTATCAGGTGCATATGGTTTTTGCTCCTTGCCATCCATGATCACCTGTATTCCCTTACAGTCTATAAACATATCTGCCGAAAGCCAGCTTCCGCTTTTAATATGGAACTTGCTTCCCCTGTCATTATCTGTCAACGCTCTCCAGAAAGTAGGCTTTGGGCAACGATACAGCCACTCATATCCATTTTTAACGATAGATTCCAGTCCACCCTGTGCATAAGAGAAAATATAATCAAAGCCTTCACCATGTACACCTAATGTATAGTCACCATAGACCACTCTTAATTTATCTGTATAAGCCATAGTAATACCTCACTTCCTGCATTGCCGGTTTTTCTTTCCTGTCAGCAAATACAATTCCATTTGCTGAGAATTCATAGTCTGCCGGTTTATCATCAAAATCCCCACCATAGCGTAAAACATCTTTTCCTGTAACGGAATCTTTTACCATAATTGCCTGGTCAATAAAATCCCATATAAATCCGCCATGATACATATCGTATTTGTCAATCAGCTTCATATAAGAGCCAAGTCCACCCATTGAATTTCCCATATCATGCATGAATTCGCATAAAATATACGGTTTTTTCGGACTGTTATTCAAGTATTCCTCTACATCCTCCGGTTTTGCATACATTCTGGTCTCAAAATCAGAAATAGTATCCTCATATGCCCTATTATAATAAGAACTTTCATAATGAACTAATCTTCCATCCTTCTTTTCGGCAAAATAAACGTTCATTGCCTCAATGTCGTCTCCTGCATAGGATTCATTTCCTAATGACCAGAAAAGGATGGATGTATGGTTTTTAAAAGTTTCAAAATTGTTTTTTGCACGCTCAAGCACTGCATCTCTCCACTGTGGAATAGATCCAGGTACATTGCATGACGGTTCGATTGCCCCTAGCTTTTGGAATGAGCCATGGCTCTCAAGATTTGTTTCTGCCATCACATAAATACCTGCATCGTCGCACATATAGTACCATGGTATCTGGTCAGGATAGTGACAGGTACGCACAGAATTAATATTGTTTCTTAGCATACATGATATATCTGCCTTCATGTCTTCTATACCAATGCATCTTCCTGTTCTTGCATTCCACTCATGACGGTTTACTCCCGTGATAACAAGACGTTTTCCATTCAAATAGATTACTTTATCTATAATCTCTATTCTTCTGAAACCGATATCATAAGGAATTACCTCGGCCAGTGAACCATCCTCTGCTTTAAGCTCAACATAAGCATGGTATAAATATGGATTATGATTATCCCACAGCCTGACACTTTCCAAGTCAACACAAATCGTGCCTTCCAAATGGTCGTTTTCTTTATTTAACTGTAATGATTTCTCAACTAATATATTTTCTTCTTTGTCTTTTAAAATAAAGCCAGCAGTTACATTCTGACTGTCAGGAGCAGATACCTTCATGCTGACAGATACGCTTCCGCTTTCATTATCTTGATTTAACACAGGTTTGAACCATACATCCTCCAGATGAACATCCGGAATTGCCTTCAAAGTAACATTTCTAAAAATTCCAAAAAATCTGAAAAAGTCCTGATCCTCTAAAAATGCCGCCGTGCTCATCTTATGTACCTGCACTGCCAGAACATTTTCCTTTTCCTTAATATATGGTGTCAGATCAAACTCAGAAGGTGTGAAGCTGTCCTCTGCATAACCTATAAACTGACCATTTAGCCACAGATACATAGCTTCTTCTACACCTTCGAAGCATATATGGATTCTTTTTCCACACATGTTCTTATCCAAATCAAAGTATTTGATATAAGAGCCTACCGGATTGTACTGTGCCTCTGAAAACATTCCTTCTTCTGCTCCCGTTGCCTCCATACTATATGCTCCTCTGTGGTACTCTTTTCCTTCCCACGGATACATAGTGTTGATGTAACGTATTTTATCATATCCAGCCAGTTCAATATGTCCGGGAACCATAATTTTATCGAATCCGGATGCATCAAATGTTTCCTTATAAAAATCAACAGGTCTTTCCATCACATTTTTGCTGTAAGCAAACTCCCATTGACCATTTAATGACTGTAATAACGGATTTTTTTCTTTTTTCATGTCTGAATAATCCAGATAATAGCAATGATCACTATGTGGTTCCAATTGATTTACCTTAAACACTTCCGGATTATCAAGCCATTTCATATCAGCGTTCATATTTTTCCTCACTTTCCAATTATTAATATATAAAACCAAGAACAATAACCGCTTTGTTATATCTAAGATATAACAAAACTCTTGCAAAGAGCAATGTAATAAATTGTACAAATCATGCACTAAATGATACTGTTATAATTACTTGACAAATGTGTAAAATGAACCGCTACATTGAATGCTGTACAAAAGTCACCTCGAAAATCGTTCCCCCAGTCTTGCCTGATTTAATACAAATACTGCCATCATGTACTCTAACGATTTCATGAACAAGAGCAAGTCCGAGTCCTACGCCACCCAGCTCCCGGCTTCTGGATTTATCCACACGGAAGAATGGCTCGAACACTCTCTCCCTAAGCTCCTTTGGTATTCCGCTTCCCGTATCTTCTACAGACAGATAAACATGCTTGTTTCTCTGATATGCGGTTACTGTAACCTGTCCAAGCGGATGATTATATTTGATGGCATTCTCAACCAGATTGTATACAAGCCTGTAAATAAGGATATCACTGCCTATCATAGTGGCATCCTCACATTTTCCAATCAGCTTTATATTCTTTTCCACGGCAAGAGGCTCAAGGTCTGCCAAAACCTCTTCAACAATAGCATCCAATATAATTTTATCATCCCTTCCCACCGTCTGAAGCTCACTCATGTCAAGAAGAGTCTTTACCATCCTGTTTAATTTATCATTTTGTTCCGTAACCATTTTTATGGTCTGCAAAGTGTCTGCATCATTTTCCGGGTGAGAGGCAGAATTATATAAATCAAGCTGTACCTGCATTAACGCTAATGGAGTTCGCAGCTCATGTGCTGCATTTGCAGTAAACTGTCTCTGTATCTCAAATGCTTCCGACAGACGCTCAAGCATCTTATTATAAGAAATACCCAGCTGGTTCAGTTCCTTAACATTGTTTTCCTCTATTCTTGAATCAGACAGATTCTGAGCCTGTACCTCTTCAATTTTATCTGAAAACTCCCTGATTGGTCTGAGTGCATGCCCGCTTATAAAATAAGTGACGGCACCTCCCAAAAGCGCCAGCAAAACCGTGATTATCAGACTGTTTCTTTTATAGTCAGCCTTATTATTGTACACCTGAACCGAAAATTCATCCGCAAACTCATCCCACTTATCGTCCGGTATACTGATATATATTTCATCTGATTTGTTTCCTTTTTCATCCCCCTGTGACTCTACCGCATCCTGCAGAGAATCGATGTAATGCACACCATTTTTATAGACAAACATAGTCAGGCAGCCACATATAATAGCAATACACAATGTAGTAATGCACGTAAGTCTCCACTGTAGCGACATTCTTTTCATCTGTCAGACTCCTCCCGTATTTTATAGCCTTCACCTACCTTGTTCAAAATGGGATCATATCCCAGCTTCGCCTTAAGCTTTTTTCTAAGTGAAGACATATGTACCCTGATTGCTCCGCTAAAGCTGTCTGCCGTGGCATCCCACACATGCTCTATCAGCTCCTCCTGGCTCACCGGTCTGCCTATATTGATAAGTAAATATTCCAAAATACCATTCTCTTTTCTTGTCAGTGGAACCGGCTCTCCCTTTGCATATGCCTCGCGTTTAATCGTATCAAACTTTATTTCTCCGCATTTAAGACATATATCATTCTGTACAAATTTCCTTCTTGTCAGGCTTCTGATACGTGCCTCAAGCTCCTGCAGATGGAATGGTTTTTCCATGTAATCATTTGCTCCTGCATCCAGTCCCTCTACCTTATCAGCAATCTGACCTCTTGCAGATAATATCAAAACCTTAGTTTCATCATTGTATTTTCTAAGCTCCTTAAGAAGCTCCATGCCATCCATCCCCGGCAGATTCAAATCCAAAACTATCAGATCATAATCCTCCGCCAGTATACATTCAAGAGCCTCTTTCCCATCATAACAGGTATCCACCTCATAACCGGCAGCATACAGACTCTTTGCAACCATATCACATATTTGTTTCTCATCCTCAACAATTAATAATCTCAAAATTTTCTCCTGCTTCTTAACAATAATTTTACAAGCTATATTGTATAATACCAAAGTCAGCTGGTCAACAATACAACAAAAAGGAGCAACATTATGTTGAAATACCAAAAAACATGTCAAATCATTCTGCTTATCCTTGGTGTATCCATGGTAAGCTATGGTGCAGTCAGAGGTGAGGCAGCTACCGTGCTTGGTAAAGCAATAAAACTATGTCTGGAGTGTGTCGGAATTGGATAAGGAAAAGAAATTACTATCAAAAAAGCTGGCAAAAATACGTGGATGGATACAGGCCGCAGCAACGCTGCTGACCAATATTCATATTCCGAATTTATTTAAGGGTAAAATATATCAGGGCAATGCAAAAACAGTATGTGTACCCGGATTAAACTGCTACTCCTGCCCTGCCGCGACAGGAGCCTGTCCAATAGGGGCATTTCAGGCAGTCGTCGGATCATCAAAATTTAAGTTTTCATACTACATAACCGGATTTTTTATTTTACTCGGTGTAACTCTCGGCAGATTTATATGTGGTTTTTTGTGCCCATTTGGATGGTTTCAGGATTTACTTCACAAAATACCCGGAAAGAAATTATCCACAGCCAAACTAAAGCCTCTTAGGTACCTAAAATATATCATTCTTATTGTTTTCGTTATACTTCTTCCGATGCTTGTAACGAACTCTATAGGAATGGGAGACCCGTTCTTCTGCAAATATATCTGTCCTCAGGGTGTTTTAGAGGGTGCTATACCGTTATCTATTGGAAATGCTGCTATCCGTTCTGCGCTGGGAAAGCTTTTTTCTTTCAAGTGTATGATTTTAATTGCAGTGATTGTACTAAGCATTTTATTTTACAGGCCCTTCTGTAAATGGATTTGTCCACTTGGAGCAATCTACTCATTATTTAATAAGGTCAGCCTGCTCAAAATCACCGTTGATAACAGCAAATGTGTCGGATGCGGTCAATGCTCAAAGGCATGTAAGATGGATGTAGATGTGTGTAAGACACCGGATCACCCCGAGTGCATACGCTGCGGTGCCTGCATAAAGGCCTGTCCGAAGGACGCCATCTGCTACCGGTTTATGGGAAAATCATATCAAAAAAATGACAACAGATAACTATTAAACATTTTACTATTATTTTTAAAGGAGAAATTACTCATGAAAAACAAATTATCATTTATTTCTATTTTTACACTCTGCATAGCATTATCACTTACAGCATGCGGCGTAAAGCAAGCTTCCAACACAGATTCTAAAAACACTCAGACTGAAGCCGGCTCAGAAGCATCCGGCAAATCAGATTCCAGGATTGATGATTTATATCAGCAGGAAAATCAGCTTTTTGCAGATCACGATGATGTGTGGAACAAGGCATTTGGCATGATGAACAAAAGTGATGCCGATCCAAACGGAAATTATGCTGATTATCTTGCCGATACCGTAGAATCAAACAAGAATTCATTCACAGACGATGAGCTTAAAACACTTAATGAGGATATTGAAACCATACGAAAAATCGAGGAACAGATAGCAGAGCTTGAAAACAAAAATACATCATCAGACGATAACAAGAAGGACAGCTCTAAAGCCTCATCTGTATTCAGTGATTTTTCCGGTGAGGATTTTGATGGCAATAAGGTTGATGACAGCCTGTTTTCCGGTAATGCAGTAACAGTCGTCAATTTCTGGTTTACCGGCTGCAAACCATGTGTCGCTGAGTTATCCAAACTTAACGAATTAAATGATGCTATCAAATCAATGGGCGGAGAAGTGGTTGGCATCAACACTGAGACCTTCGATGGCAATAAAACAGCTATCAAAGAGGCTGCCTCTGTTCTTGAAAGCCAGGGTGTCAAATATCGTAATCTGTCAATTGACTCCTCTAGCGCTGCCGGTAAATATGCCTCAGAAATCATGGCATTTCCAACAACTATACTTGTTGACAGAAATGGCAATATTGTAGGCGAACCAATGCTCGGCGGAATTGATAACAAGGACAACTATGATGCCCTTATGAAGCAGATTCAGTCTGTAATTGATGCAGACAGCACAAATAAATAGAGGTCTACATATAAAAAGCTCCTGTGCATTGCACAGAGAGCTTTTTAGCCAAATATACTACTTCTTTAACGTTCCAACATAGTCTCCATTATTATATACAAATGGTCCTGCTTCTTTTTCTTCTCCGAAATACTCAGGTCTCAGAGAAAGGATATCTAACAATTCATCCATGTTGCTTACCTTTGTTGCCTGATATGGCTGCTCAAATGCTATTTTTTCTACAAACAGATAATAGTCACTGTCTATTTGAAATCCATACTTCTTCCAGTTGTCAGAGAATGTCTTTTCAGGATGTTTATCATCCGTAATACTCTTTTCTCCGTATAGTGTAGTAAACATGTCCTTATTCTGCCTTATGATTTCATATCTGTCTACATTATCTATTGCTTGTGTATCAAACATTAAATACGTACCGCTATAGCTATCTTCCGCTGACTGTGCGTGAAGCAACCCATCCAGCAAAAGAAAAGCTGTCATTCTGCAATCGGCATCTGAATAGTCATGCTTTGCCTCCCAGCCATCCATACATTTACCGATATCTGCTTTCATTTTATTCGCATCTGCCCAGGTATCCTTCAGCTTTGCATTCTTCCCGGCTGAATCCGCAAAATCAGTTACCCATTCTTTAAAGATATCTACATGCGATGCTCCGGCTGAACTCAGTTCCTTACACACCTCAGTAATGGTATTGCTTCCACCCATATATGTTGCAGTTGGCAGCTCCTGTTTTTTATCTGGATCCTGCTGTTTTGATTCCTCGGTAGTATTGCAGGATATTTTAACCTGTCACTGTATTAAGCAACTTTTGACTATATATTCTGTTATTTTGGCAAGTAATAATTCTTTTCGTATTCTATAATGACATCATAAACAGAAAGGAGATGAATTTCCATGAGAAATAAATTACACAATTTTATTAATAACTTACTTAGCTTTTATGCAAGCTTCTTCACTCACAGATTTTATCAAATGTAATGTGCATAGCATAACTGCAATAATCCATACGATCCTGATTTCTATCGTATTATTCTGCTTAATCTTTGGCAGGTAATTTTCTATAACAATAAACTTGTTCCATAATAGATTAATCCAATAAATAAATCCTCTATATCTGCTCCCATATGTGTCAATTTAGCCATACCATTATATAGCAATTCACTGAAAATCCATCATTGTATAAATCTGTAATAAATAAAATTTCACTTTTCAAGTCGCCAATAATTACATATGGCGACTTGAGGTCAGCGTGCAGCTATTTTTACACCAAATCCAGAAAATGAGCTAAAAAAAGAGACCCATACCAAAAATGATATGAGCCTCAAAAAAGCCTATAAAATCAAGCTTTCTATTTAGAACTTACCAGCCTTTGCAGCTTCCTCTACGGATACAGCAACAGCAACAGTAGCACCAACCATTGGGTTGTTACCCATTCCGATCAGACCCATCATCTCAACATGAGCTGGTACGGAAGAAGATCCAGCGAACTGTGCATCAGAGTGCATACGTCCCATAGTATCTGTCATACCATAAGAAGCAGGACCTGCAGCCATGTTATCTGGGTGAAGTGTACGTCCTGTACCACCGCCGGATGCTACAGAGAAGTACTTCTTACCCTGCTCAATACATTCTTTCTTGTATGTACCTGCAACCGGATGCTGGAAACGTGTTGGGTTTGTAGAGTTACCTGTAATGGAAACACCTACGTTCTCATGATGCATGATTGCAACACCTTCCTGAACATCGTCAGCACCGTAACATTTTACAGTTGCACGAAGTCCATTAGAGTATGCTTTCTCATATACAACATTAAGCTTTGCAGCCTTGTAATCATACTTTGTCTCTACGAATGTAAATCCGTTGATACGAGAAATAATCTGTGCAGCGTCTTTTCCAAGACCATTTAAGATAACGCGAAGTGGTTTCTTACGAACTTTGTTAGCCTTCTCAGCGATACCGATCGCACCCTCAGCAGCTGCGAATGACTCATGTCCAGCTAAGAAACAGAAGCACTCTGTCTCCTCCTCAAGGAGCATCTTTCCAAGGTTACCATGTCCAAGACCTACTTTACGGTGATCTGCTACAGATCCAGGAATACAGAATGCCTGAAGTCCCTCTCCAATTGCAGCAGCAGCGTCAGCGGCTCTCTTGCATCCTTTCTTGATTGCGATTGCAGCACCTACAGTGTAAGCCCAGCAAGCGTTCTCAAAACAAATTGGCTGAATCTTCTTAACCTGATCATATACGTCAAGTCCAGCGTCCTTTGTAATTTTCTCAGCTTCTTCGATAGAGCTGATACCATAGCTATTTAAAACAGCGTTAATCTGGTCAATTCTTCTTTCATATCCTTCAAATAATGATGCCATTATATCGTTCTCCTTTCCAATTATTCCTGACGTGGATCGATAATCTTAACTGCATCGTCCACACGGCCGTACTGACCCTTAGCTTTCTCCCAAGCTGTATTAGGATCATCACCCTTCTTAATGAAGTCAGTCATCTTTCCAAGAGAAACGAACTGGTAACCAATAACCTCGTTGTTCTCATCAAGAGCGATACCTGTAACATATCCCTCAGCCATCTCAAGGTAACGAACACCCTTCTCTTTTGTTGCGTACATTGTACCAACCTGAGAACGAAGTCCCTTTCCTAAATCTTCAAGACCAGCACCTACTGCAAGTCCGTCATCAGAGAATGCAGACTGTGTACGTCCGTATACGATCTGTAAGAAAAGCTCTCTCATAGCTGTGTTGATAGCGTCACAAACTAAGTCTGTATTTAAAGCTTCCAGAATTGTCTTACCCTGTAATACTTCTGCAGCCATAGCAGCTGAGTGAGTCATACCAGAGCAACCGATAGTCTCAACGAGTGCTTCCTCGATGATACCGTTCTTTACATTAAGGGAAAGCTTGCAGGCACCCTGCTGTGGTGCACACCAGCCAACACCGTGTGTAAATCCTGAAATGTCCTCAATTTTCTTGGAATGAACCCATTTTCCTTCTTCTGGGATAGGAGCTGGCTCATGTTTTGCGCCCTTAGCAACAGGACACATGTTTTCAACTTCCTTTGTGTAAATCATTTTAAGACTCCTTTCGCATGTTAATTGTATATGATAAACTTTGTTACCATTTGACATACCGATAGTATTTTTGCATATTTTTTTTCATAAGTCTAGTACTTATTGGCACTTTTTTTCGTACATCTGCGATTTTTCTGCCTTTTCTTTTATTTTTCTATTTTGCATCCTTTTTCACAACATGCTGTGCATCTTTAAAAATATGACCTGCCGGAATCACGCCACGTACAGATGAAAGTGGATAAACATTACAGTTTCTTCCAATCACGGTTCCCGGATTCAATACAGAATTACATCCAACCTCTACATAATCCCCGAGCATAGCACCAAATTTCTTAAGTCCAGTTTCAATTTGTTCTCCGGAATCATGGCTGTCCTTGACAACGACCAGTGTTTTATCGGATTTCACATTGGAAGTAATAGATCCAGCTCCCATATGCGATTTATAACCGAGGATAGAATCTCCGACATAATTATAATGTGGCACCTGTACGGAATTAAAAATAATATCATTCTTGATTTCCGTTGAATTTCCTACTACAGAGCCTTTTCCAATAATGGCACTTCCACGAACAAAAGCACAATGGCGGATTTCTGCCTCTTCATCAATGATCAGTGGCCCGTTCAGACATGCTGTTTCTGCAACTGTGGCATTTTTTGCCACCCAGATATTTTCTCCACGCTTCTCGTATACTTCCGGGTCAAGTGTCGGTCCAAGTTTTTTAATAAAATCACTGATTCCTTTTAACGCCTCCCACGGATAGGTAAACTTTGCAAGATACTCTCCTGCGATTGTCTGTGACAAATCATACATGTTTTCTATTTTTGCGTTTTCCATTTTTTTACTCCTTAATTATATTTCTATTTATTTTCTGGGACATCAGCTTGGAATCTGTTCATTCAAATCCTGTACTTTTTGTTCCGGTTCCTGCTTTTTCTCTTCTTCGCCAGGATTATCTTCGCCCGGATTATCAAAATCGAATGTAATCTGCTCATTTTCATATTTCAGACAGGTGTCAAAGACGTTTCCTGCCTTGGATGTAAAGCCGGTTACCTTCTTCTTTGTCTTCCCGGTTGTCAGAAGTTCATTCATAATTTCTTCCGAAAGTTCCACTTTTGCAACTGTATGCCATATTTTAAATCCACAGTCGCACTCATAGCGCCACTGGCTCTTCATCAGCATTTTGCCACACCGCGGACATTTGACTTTTATTTCTACCGGTTTTGGTTTTTCCGGGAAGTCAAATGTAATATCACCTTCCTCCGTCAGTTTTAACGGTGCATCAAATTTCATGCCTGTCTTTGCGACAAAGCCTTCGATTACATCCGTTTTCTTTTTTGTTAAAAGTTCTTTTAATTGTGACTCTTTTATCTTTACACTCGCAATCTTTCCAACAATGAAGTTACAGCTTTGTGGATCGTCTTTCTTATTATTTTCACACACAAAGCCAAATGGCGCAACAACGATTGCACCTCCACACTTCGGGCAGACAACATCCTTGACCTTTTTGGCTTCTACATTGTCAAAATCAAATTTCAGTCCGGTAACTTTTCCTGCCTCATCTTTGTTCAAAGCAACTCTGGCATCAAACCGTTTTCCGGTTTTTGACTTAAAGCCGCGGATTGTCTCTGTGACACCTTTCGTCAGCAGCTGGCGTACTTGCGCTTCTGTAAAAGATTTGTCTGCCATTTTTCCAATGGAGAAGCGACAACTTGTCTCATCCTTTGAATCATAATTGGCACAGCCATATCCAAAAGAGGTTGCAACAATCTCACCTCCACATAATGGGCACTTGACGTCCTTGACCTTCTTCTGTTCAACATGTTCAAAATCAAACTGTATCCCTGTTTTTCCGGTCTCATCCTTTTCTAATACAAGACAGGCATCAAATTTTTTACCGGATTTTGATTTAAATCCACGAATCGTATCTGTCTTTCCGGTCATAAGTAATTGCTTTACAGCACTTGCGGGAAGCATCTTTCCTGCAATCGTTCCAATAGAAAAACGACAGCTCTTCTCGTCATCCGGCCGATAATTCATACATCCATATCCAAAAGCAGTCTTTTTGATCTGTCCGCCACAAACCGGACAAGTCACTTCCGGAAGAATCTCTGGCTCTACCTCATCGAAATCAAAGTTAATCGATACACGATTGGTTTCCTCATCTTTTTGCAGCTTCAAACAGGCATCAAATTTTTTACCTGCCTTGGATTTAAATCCGCGGATGGTACCGGTATGTCCCTTCGTGATCAGTTCTTTCACCTGCTCTTCTTCCAGGTTCACCCCGGCAATCTCTCCGATATTGAAATTACATCCTGATTTATCATTCTTATAATTACTGCATCCATAGCCGAACGGTGTCGTGACCATTTCACCACCACAAACCGGACATGCCACTTTGATTTTTCTTCTTGCTCCCGCACCTTTTGCATTCTTTCCGGCAAATTCACTGATGCGTTCTGCAAGGGGCTGCCTAAGATTCTGTTCAATCATCTTCTGCGTTTCCGCCCGGATAAATGCTTCAAGTTTATTCCGGTAATCCCAGAAATCAACTGTTCCCTGCGTGATACCATCGAGTCCTTTTTCCCAGGAAGCTGTCATCTTCGGATTTAGCAGCGCCGGAACCGTCATGTTAACGACCTCATAAACCATCTCGCCCAGGTTCTCCGGCGTCAGCACCTGTGTTTTTTTATTTAGATTTAAATAACCGATTCGAACTAGTTTTTTGATAATCTCCGCACGCGTTGCTGATGTTCCGATACCAGATCCTTTGATCTGTTCACGGAGTTCCTCATCCTCAATCAATTGTCCGGCATTCTCCATGGCAAGCACCATAGAACCGGAGGTATAGCGTTTCGGTGGAGAAGTCTTTCCTTCTTTGATTTGTGGATCTGATGCAGACACTTCATCGCCTTTATGTAAAAAATCCGCCAAAGCTATCAGTTTCTCCGGATCTGCCTCTTCCTCTTCGCTGTCTTCGTTCGCATTGTATGCCCCGCCTGTAACACGATCAAGTCCACGCACCTCGTTTCCCGGATCGTTTTTGTCGCGTTTCTTTTTGGGTATCCCTGCAATCTCAAGATATCCCGGAGTTTTTAATACTTTTGCAGATGCAAAAAAGTTTTCTTTGTGTTCTCCCGTATCTATCGACACAACCATTTTAACATTCTGGTATTCTGCCGGAGGATAAAAAATGCTTAGAAACCGGCGAACGATCAGGTCAAAGACTGCTTTTTGCAACGAATTTAAAGAGTTTAATTCCGTCAGCTGTCCGGTCGGGATAATTGCGTAATGGTCGGTTACTTTGCTGTCATCCGTGTACTGAGTCTTTCCAATATTGGTAAAAAGTTTCTTTTCCATAATCTTATCAGCGAATGCCGAAGTTGGTTCATAACCGCGAAGACGGCTGATATTTTTATAGATTTCTTTTGCTACTGCACTCGAAAGCACACGCGCATCCGTTCTCGGATATGTGGTAAGTTTCTTCTCGTACAAGTCCTGCGCCACCTGCAACGTCTCATCCGGACTGATTTTAAACCGTTTTGCACATTCTGCCTGCAGTTCCGCAAGGTTAAACAGTAATGGAGCACGCTTTTTACTGATATTTTTCTCTATAGACTGAATAACTGCAGGACGATCCTGCAGCTTATCGATCAATGCTCTTGCATCTTTTTGTTCTTTGAAACCATTCTCTTTGTAAAGCAAAGGTGACTCGAAATACTCCGAACATTCCACCGCTTTCCATTCACCTTCCACACCGGCATCTGTGAATTTGCATACCACACGGTAAAACGGTGTCTCTTTAAAATTACGGATCTCGCGTTCCCGAATAACAACCATTCCAAGGACACACGTCATAACACGCCCCACCGCTATCGCCGTATAGGAACGTGTCCCAGCCGCATCATTTAAAAGATTGCCATATTTGACTGACATTACACGAGAAAAATTGATTCCCATCGCATAGTCTTCTATCGTCCGCATAATTCCGGAATTGCCAAGATTCGTATAATCGGACATCGGCTTTGCCTCATGGATACCACGTAGAATTTCTTCTTCTGTCTGAGAATCAATCCAGACTCTAAGTTCTTCCATGCCATCCCGCACACCGCCGAAATTACGAATATTCTCTTCGATGGTCTGTCCTTCTTTTCCGGCATCACCTGCCCAATACACACGATCAATATCTTCACGCATCAGCATTCCGTGAACAACGTTGTATTGCTTGCTTACATCTTTTATTACATCGTATTTATATTCTTTTGGAAGAAATGGCAGGTCTTCCAACCGCCATTTCTTATACTTTATATCATAGCTTTCCGGATATACCAAGCCGACAAGATGACCTACACACCAAGTAATGACATAATTTTGATTTTCGATATAACCATCCTTACGTCCGCTGACATTCAACACCTTTGCAAATTCCTGTGCAACCGACGGTTTCTCCGTTATAATGAGTGATTTTCCCATAGATTCCTCTATTACAGTTCGTTCATATCAATTAATTCAAAACGGGTATCGCGTTTCGCATGCTCCACGAGATCCGCCTCGAACGATTTTGCAGAAAAGAGATAGAAATGCTCCGAATTGATCTTCGCTTTCTGCATGGTTTCATACATGTCTTCACACATCTGCATAGTGAGCTCCGGCTCTTTCCAGTTGCAAAGTCCAACAATATTCTGTCGGTCCGAACTCTGTGCAACAATGTCTACATTTCCTGTCTTGCCGATCCATGTTCCCATTTTGTGAATTGGGAACGGCACTTTTCCAATCTGATTCAAAAGTTGCAGATACTCCATACATACATTGCGGAAATACCGTGACAGATAATCATCCAGTTCTTTTGCAATATGTGCATCATAAAATGCCGATGGTGTCATCAAATACAAATCAGACAAATACGGAAATACAAATTTAAACCAGAAATTAACATAGGTATCTTTAATCTGGTAGACACCTTTCTTGGCATTGTCCCATCCGCCTGTCTCAAAAGAAACGACCTTTTCTACAATATCAAAATGGCTCAGGTTCTTCATATAAACGCTGATCTTCGCACGGGAAAAACCGGTTGTCAGAAACAGATCATTCAGTTTGTTGTGTCCCTGTGCAATTGCAGATAAAATGGTATTATACACCGACAATTCACGAAGTTCCGAAGAAATCAGTCGTTCCGCCATGTCAAACAGATAGCCACCATCTGTCAGTGCAAGTCGACAGATATTGTCTTTGAAAGAAGTCCGAGAATTCCATTCATCCATATAGCCCGGAACGCCGCCGATTGATCCGTATATCTTAATACACTCGCTTACCGGCAGAGAAGGAAATGCACGGACCACCTCAAGGAAATTCAAATCCTCTACTTTGATCTGTCCGTTAATCTTCTTGAATTCATCTCCAAATGTCTCTTCCAGATCCTGTTCTACCCATACGATAGAAGATGATGCAAGTACGATCATCACCGGTCCCGGATACAGACGCTTTGCCTTGAGTTTTAATATGCTTTTAAGAAGTGTTTCATCCTTCTTCATTGCATATTGCGCTTCATCAATTACCACAACAAGCTTGGAACCGTCTCCACTTTTGATACGATTAAAAAACTCATCATATGTTTCTTTCTGTAAACGAACATCATACTGTCTGATGATTTCTTTCCCCATCATGCGCAGCTGATCCTGTGCAGAAGCCTGTCTGCAACGATAATAAAAGAACTTCTTGTCCTTGACAAATTCTCTTATCAGTTCTTCTTTCTTACAATCTTTCCGTCCGTACAGTACTACCAGCTGATTACCGCTTTTCTCATAATAGCTCTCTAATTCTTTGATATCTGCTGTTTTTACGTTCATAACGTTTCCTCCGTAATATTGACATACTAGAAATTATATCATTTTTTAATATCACTCTCAATACCATTTACATAAAAATAGTTAAAAAAAGATAGCAAAACCACCCTTTGGGCAATTTTGCTATCTTCTATGCTTTCATGCAATATTTTTATTTCTTTGTGATATAACCTTGTGCTTTCAAAAGCTCCGCACACAGAACAGCTCCACCTGCGGCACCACGAACTGTGTTGTGAGATAATCCTACAAATTTCCAATCGTATACGGTATCCTCTCTCAAACGGCCAACAGAGATTCCCATTCCATTCTCGAAGTTTACATCCATACTTACCTGTGGACGATTATCCTCCTCCAGATACTGGATAAACTGCTTTGGAGCACTTGGAAGATTTAATTTCTGCGGAACTCCACTGTAGTTCTTTAATGCTTCGATCAACTGCTCCTTAGTAGGATTCTTTTTGAATTTAACAAACACAGCTGCTGTATGTCCGTTCAATACAGGAACACGGATACACTGGCATGTAATAACCGGTGAAGTTGCAGGAACAATTTCCTTCTTTTCATCATCAACATGTCCCCAGATACGAAGTGGCTCTTTCTCAGATTTCTCTTCCTCACCACCGATGTATGGAATGATATTTCCAACCATTTCCGGCCAATCCTTGAAAGTCTTACCAGCACCGGAAATAGCCTGATATGTAGTAGCAACTACTTCATATGGCTCGAACTCTTTCCATGCAGTAAGTACCGGAGCGTAACTCTGAATAGAACAGTTTGGCTTAACAGCTACGAAACCGCGCTTTGTGCCAAGGCGCTCCTTCTGATATTTGATTACCTCCATGTGCTGTGGGTTGATTTCTGGAACTACCATAGGTACATCCGGTGTCCAGCGATGTGCGCTGTTGTTAGAAACAACCGGTGTTTCTGTCTTAGCGTAATCTTCCTCGATCTTCTTGATTTCTTCCTTTGTCATATCTACAGCAGAAAATACGAAGTCAACTTCTGACGCAACTTTTTCTACTTCATTTACGTTCATAACAACGATATTCTTTACAGCCTCAGGCATTGGAGTATCCATTTTCCAACGGTCACCAACCGCCTCTGCATATGTCTTTCCTGCACTTCTCGGGCTGGCTGCAATTGTGGTAACCTCAAACCATGGGTGATTCTCTAATAAAGAGATAAATCTCTGTCCTACCATACCTGTTCCGCCAAGGATACCAACTTTTAACTTCTCGCTCATTTTACTTTAATCTCCTCTGTTTTCTTTTCATACACGGACACCTGTCTCTCCCAGAAAAACTCTTTTGCATTTTGTCCGTGATTGACGAACATGTGTCTTTATAGGAAATATATTACTTGAATCTCGCATAAATTACAAGGAACAAATTGTCTTAAATATATAAAAAATTTTATCATTTTATGTGAATTATGCACAACCCATGTCATATAGATCCTATTTTGCTCCCGTTTCGTTCCACATTATGCCTGAATGCCCTCACGCCAATTGTCCGCAAGATAAGCTTCCTCTACCGCGATCACCTGTTTCATAGCTTCCTCGCCCGGAGCTCCAATCGTCAGTCTCTTATTTACACAAGTCTCCATAGAAATTGCATCATAAATATCTTTCTCAAATACTGGAGAGAATTTTTTCAATTCTTCAAGGCTCATATCATCAATTGGAATCTGCTTGTCAATGCAATACAGAACGATTCTTCCAATGATTCCATGTGCATCACGGAATGGCACACCATGATTTACAAGATAATCTGCTGCATCTGTTGCATTGGTAAATCCATGCGCTGCGCTTTTACGCATTACATCCTTATTAAATTTCATCGTATCGATCATACCAGTAAACAAAGCTATGCATCCCTTTGTTGTATCAATTGCATCAAAAGAAAGTTCCTTGTCTTCCTGCATATCTTTATTATATGCAAGCGGAATTCCCTTCATTGTAGTAAGCAGTGACATGAGTGCACCATACACACGTCCTGTCTTTCCACGTACAAGTTCTGCAATATCCGGATTCTTCTTCTGTGGCATAATACTGCTTCCAGTACTATAAGCATCATCAATCTCTACAAATTTGTACTCATTGGAATTCCATATGATAACTTCCTCAGAAAAACGACTCAGATGCATCATAATGGTAGACATTGCTGAAAGATATTCAATCAGATAATCACGATCCGATACACCATCCATACTGTTTAATGTCGGTCCATAAAAGCCCATCAATTTTGCAGAATACTCACGATCCAACGGGTAGGTCGTTCCTGCAAGTGCACCTGATCCCAGCGGACAATAGTTCATTCTCTCATAAATATCATGCATGCGGGAACGATCGCGTTTGAACATTTCAAAATATGCCCCCATATGATGTGCCAGTGTAATCGGCTGTGCTTTCTGTAAGTGTGTAAATCCCGGCATGATTGTCTGCGTATTCTCTTTCATAATACGAAGAAGTACCTGTAAAAGTTTTTCAAGAAGTTCGTCTGTTTCAAGTACCTGCAGTCGGGTATATAAACGCATATCCAATGCCACCTGATCATTTCTGCTTCGTCCCGTATGTAACTTCTTTCCGGTATCTCCCAAACGATCAATAAGATTTGCTTCTACAAAACTGTGAATATCCTCATATTCGGATGTAATTTCGAGCTTACCACTCTCTACATCTGCCTCAATTTCTTTCAGGCATGTGATAATATCCTGCATTTCTTTTTCAGTCAGAATCCCCTGTTTTCCAAGCATGGATACATGTGCAATTGATCCCTGAATATCCTGCTTGTAAAACTTCTGGTCAAACGAAATTGACGCATTAAAATTGTAAACCAACTGATCTGTCTCTTTGGTGAATCTTCCACCCCATAACTGAGCCATGGTAATTCCTCGCTTTCCTAAATAATAGTTATTCTTTATGATTATCTGCCGCAATCTGTCTATCCCGATCTCGTTTGGAATAGACGCATCCGCAGTAATACTGTCGGTACATATGATACTCTTTTGAAATTTCCGTGGATTTCTTATAGCCATCCTTCTTTTTAAAATCAGAATATAAATATTGCACAGAATACTCTTCTTCCAACTTCTTTCCGATCTCATTCAGCTTCGCTGCATTCTTGAGTGGGCTGATGGAAAGTGTTGTGGTAAAAAAATCAAAATCATGCGCTTTTGCATATTCTGCCGCCTCCCGCAAACGCAGCTCATAACAGGCAAAACACCGTTCCCCGCCCTCCGGGATATCTTCCATCCCCTTTGCCATAGCATAAAACTTATCTGTATCGTAGATGCCCTCAACAAATTGTACCGGATAATGTACAGGAAACTCCCGAATAAATCTCTGCTGTTCTTTTGCCCGCATATGATACTCTTCCGGCGGATATATATTCGGGTTATAATAAAATACCGTCACATAAAAGTATTCCGCAAGACATGCAATGCAATAGGAACTGCATGGTGCGCAACAACTGTGCAGCAGAAGTTTCGGAACCTTGTCCTCTCCACAGGATTGTGCAATCAGATCTTCCATTACTTTCTGGTAATTTATCGCATTCATGACTTCTCTGATTCTCCAAAAAACATTTCTTCAAAAATCCGCTTGCCGGTATCCGTGCGGAAAATGTTTTTATATGCGCTTTCGATGCCGTTGCGATTTATATCATCCTCATATAAGTTTACAAGAAAGTCCGCTTCAATCAGCACCTGATAATCCAGACCTTCTACATTATCATATGTATGATGGTGGCCGATAAGATAGCAGATACGGTCAATGATGTAATTTTCAAAGCCAAGTTCCGAAAGCATTTTCTGTGCCACGATCGGTCCTTCCTGCTCCTGCAGCTTTCCATCGCTGCTTCCGTATTTTTCCTCTGCCGGTTTGATTCCAATGTCATGGGTATAAGCCGCTGCTTCAAGAATAAACAAAGAAGCCGCATCCATTTCTTCTCCCACGCCGATAATTCTCGCATAACTATGTACCTTTGTAAAATGCTGAATTCTTTTTGGATCTCCGGCATAGTACGCAATCATTTTTAAAAACAAATCATCGAGCTGCTGTCTACTGTAGCTACTGTCATCCATTTTATTTTTCTCCTCTATCTGAAACCTGTAAGCATGCAGTTGCAGCAACATATACAACTGCGCACAACACAACCAAAAGAATCTTTGAACACAAAATACCAGCGATCACTTCCGCAAGAATAACGACTCCATGTAACCATAATTCTGCATGATGAAGAAATACCGCAAGCGCCGTCTCAAGAATCACAAGCATGCACATTGCTACAACCGGTACATGAAGCACGCATACTCCAATGAGAACCATAGCCGCCACAATAACAGCGAATGCAGCAATCGTCATTACCATTTTCTTGTCACTTAAATTCAGGTTTTCTTTCATTTCCTATCCTTTCTTTCGCTTATTATCCTTATTATAAAAGTCGCTTTGCGCAACTGACGATATTATATCAATTTTCCTTTCAAAGAACAACTGATTAATCAGAAAATATCAAAAAAAGCCGCTTATCAAATGATAAACGGCTGAAAGAAAGCCAATAAGGGGATTCGAACCCCTGACCTACGCATTACGAGTGCGTCGCTCTACCGACTGAGCCATATTGGCAATTATATAGTTGCTTGTTCTCAAGCACCTAACTATTCTATCAAATCTTTTCGATAAAATCAACCATTTTTTTCTGTAAATCTATTGACTTTCCGAATTTATACGCTAGAATATTCTATTAGGTTTATTTTTAGTAAACAAAAAATCAATTATTAGAATTGTAGCACAACTAATAAACCAAAAATCAACTATCGGGAGGCTTTGTCATGGATATCGGACATCGAATGAAAGAACTTCGTATCCAGTACGGACTTACCCAGCAGGAACTGGCAGACCGTGCCGAATTGACAAAAGGCTTTATTTCACAATTGGAGCGAAACCAGAACTCTCCATCCATCGGAACACTGCTCGATATTATTCAGTGCCTTGGCACAACACCGGCAGAATTCTTTACCGATGAAGAACCTGAACAGATTGTGTTTAAAGCTGAAGATTATTTTGAAAAAATCGACGAAGAAAAGAACAGCCGCATTGAATGGATTGTCCCCAATGCACAAAAAAATGCAATGGAACCTGTACGGATGACGCTTCACGCAGGCGGAACCTCGGAAGTATATCTTCCACACGAAGGGGAAGACTTTGGATATGTAATCAAAGGAAGCATCCGTATTACATATGGGGGCAAAACCCACACGGTACGTTCCGGAGAATCATTTTACTTCAAGGCGGGAAAGAAACATTTTCTGGAAAACACTGGGAGTCGTGACGCTATACTCATATGGGTCACCACTCCACCAAGCTTTTAACCTATATATTAAATATAATTATAACAAAGGACATAAAAACCATGAGCAAACATTTAATTGATTTTATTGACATTTCAAAATCCTACGATAACAATCTCGTATTGGATGAACTGAATCTGTATGTTCGTGAAAACGAATTTTTAACACTTCTCGGGCCATCCGGTTGTGGCAAAACAACAACGCTTCGTCTCCTGGGTGGATTCGAGACACCTGACAAAGGAAAAATTCTTTTTGATGGTGCTGATATTACAAACATTCCGGCAAATGAACGCAAACTAAATACTGTATTTCAGAAATATTCTCTTTTCCCACATATGTCCATTGCAGAGAATATTGCATTTGGTCTGAAAATTAGCAAAAAAAGCAAAGCCTATATTAATGATAAAATTAAATATGCATTAAAGCTTGTCAATCTAGACGGATTTGAAAACCGTTCCGTGGATTCGCTTTCCGGAGGTCAGCAACAGCGTATTGCGATTGCTCGCGCTATCGTAAATGAGCCAAAAGTACTTTTACTAGATGAACCGCTTGGCGCTTTGGATTTAAAACTTCGCCAGAGCATGCAGTATGAGCTGATTCGTCTGAAAGAAGAACTCGGCATTACTTTCGTTTATGTTACACACGATCAGGAAGAAGCACTTACCATGTCCGATACCATTGTGGTCATGAACCAGGGATACATCCAGCAGATCGGCACTCCTGAAAACATCTACAACGAACCGGAAAACGCTTTCGTCGCTGACTTCATCGGTCACAGTAACATCATTGACGGCACCATGATTGAAGACAAACTTGTAGAAATCCTTGGTGTAAAGATGCCATGTGTCGACACTGGATTTGGAAATAACAAACCAGTTGACGTTGTCATTCGTCCGGAGGATGTCGAACTTGTCGATCCATCCGAAGGATATCTCGAAGGTGATGTTACTTCTCTTATTTTTAAAGGCGTACATTACGAGCTGGATGTCATGGCAAATGGATATGAGTGGCTTGTTCACACGACTAAGTTTGTACCTGTAGGAACCCATGTCGGTATCAAAGTAATTCCGTTCAACATCCAGATCATGCACAAACCGGAATCTTCTGATGAAAAGGCGGTGGAGATCGATGAATAAATTCAAACAGCAATTTCTCACCGGTCCATACCTGATCTGGATCATCGGATTTATTGTTCTTCCTATGGTCATGATTCTGTATTACGCTTTTACAAACAGCGACGGCGGTTTTACTTTCGAATATATCGCAGCAATTACCTCTGCGACCAACCTCAGCGCCATAGGACTTTCCCTGAAACTTGGAATCATCTGTACAGTCATCTGTCTGGTGCTCTCCTATCCACTGGCAATGATACTGAACAATATGCAAATTAAAAATCAGGGACTGGTTGTATTTATCTTTATGCTACCAATGTGGATGAACTTCATGTTGCGTATTCTTGCGTGGAAGCTTCTCCTCTCCAAAAACGGAGTATTTAACTCCATTCTCACAACACTTGGTTTATCAAAGATAAATATAATAAACACTCCATCCGCAGTTGTTTTGGGTATGGTTTATGATTTTCTTCCATTTATGCTTCTGCCAATCTACAACTCCATGACACGAATCCGTAAGGACTGGATTGAAGCTGCAAAGGATCTTGGTGCGAACAATGTAACCATTTTCTTTAAAATTATCCTTCCACTGACCGTATCCGGTATCATCAGCGGAATCGTAATGGTATTCGTTCCATCCCTGACGAGTTTCGCAATCTCCCAGGTACTGGGTGGCGGTCATGTTCTGCTCATCGGAAATGTCATCGAGCAGGACTTCATGCAAGGCATGCAGTGGAATTCAGGAAGCGGGCTTTCCTTTGTCCTGATGATTTTTGTTATCGCAAGTATGGCACTCGTAAACATGTTTGATAAAGAAGGGGAGGGAACAGCAATATGGTAAAGAAATGTGCCTCTCGGCTCTATATGTTTTTGATTTTTTTATTCCTTTATCTTCCGATTATTGTATTAATTGCACTTTCCTTCAATAATTCAAAGACAAAGGTCGTATGGGGCGGATTCACGTTCCACTGGTACGCAAGCTGTTTTCAGGACGAAAAAATTATGTCTGCATTTATTACTACTCTGCAGATTACCTTTCTGTCTGCTATCATTTCCACACTGATTGGAACACTGGCAGCACTCGGAATTGCGGCCATGAAAAAAAGGAATCAGACCATCTATCTCGGAGCTACTAATATTCCTCTGTTAAACGCAGATATCGTAACCGGTATCTCCATGATGTTACTGTTTGTAAAATTCATCGATCTCGGTTTTGTAACCGTGCTGATTGCACATATTACATTCAGCATTCCTTACGTAATACTGAATGTACTGCCAAAATTAAAACAGGCGAATAAAAGTACCTACGAAGCAGCACTTGATCTCGGTGCCACACCGCTCTATGCATTTTATAAAGTAACATGGCCAGAGATCCGTCCGGGTGTATTCTCTGGATTTATGATGGCAGTAACAATGTCACTGGATGATTTCTCCATTACTTATTTTACCAAAGGAGCCGGTGTCAATACACTTTCCACTATGCTCTATACGGAATTACGAAAGGGAATTAAGCCGGAATTATACGCGCTTTCCACAATATTATTCTTTGCGGTACTGATCATTCTCCTCATCGGAAATGTCCGACCTGGAATGAAGAAACCGCCTACAACGAAAAATTAAATCAAAAGGAGTAAAATTATGAAAAGAAAGATTTTAAGCACCATCCTCATCCTCGCCTTAGCAGCAACCAGTGTTACCGCCTGTGGCAAGAGCTCCTCTGCTGACAAGAACAAGGAAACTCTTACCGTTCTAAATTATGGTAAATACATCGACGAAAATGCCGTAAAAACTTTTGAAAAAGAAACCGGTATCACTGTAAAATACGAAGAATACGAAAGTCCAGAAGAAATGTACACGAAATATAAAGCCGGTTCCATCGATTATGATGTCATCTGCTCTTCTGAGTATATGGTAGAAAAACTCATCAACGAAGGGGAAGTACAGGAAATGGATTATGCAAGTATGGAAAACTATAAAAACCTTGATCCTACGATTATTGATATGAGTTCTTCCTACGACAAGAATCATACCTATTCCGTTCCTTATTTCTATGGAACACTTGGACTACTCTACAACAAAAACGAAGTAAATGCTTCAGCTGTAACAAGTTGGGATTGTTTGTGGGATGCTTCCTATAAGGATGAAATCATCATGGAAAATTCTGTGCGTGATACCTTTGCACCAGCATTGGTTTCTCTTGATTACTCCATCAATGAAACGGATGAGTCTCATCTTCGTGAAGCATTGGATATTCTGAAGAAACAAAAAGATGATGGCATCGTGTACGCTTACTATGTAGATGAAACAGCTGATTCTATGATTGCCGAGGATGCAAAGATTGCCTTATGTTACTCCGGTGAAGCTGCTCTTGCTATGAACGAGAACGAAAATCTTGCTTACTCTGTTCCAAAGGAAGGTTCTAACCTCTGGATTGATTCATGGTTCATTCCAAAGTCAGCAAAGAATACAGATGCTGCTATGAAATTTTTAAATTTTATTTGTCGCGATGATATTGCAGAAGCTAATTTCGAATATGTCCAGTATGCATCTCCAATCACATCCGTTGTAGAAAATCAAGATGCTGACGTAAAAGAAAACGAAGCGATCAACCCAAGCAGTGACACTATCAAAAACTGTGTCATTTACACCGCTTTAGATGATAATGCCAGCAAATTATATAGCACACTCTGGCAGGAACTTCTATCCAACTAAAAACAAATAATATATACTATCTTACAGAAAAACATTGCAATTAAAATCAAAACATGGTAAAGTAAATCCACGATGTTTCTACATCGTGGATTTTTCTTTACTCAAGTACAGTTTCGTACTATAATCCCATACATAATTTATAAATTATATACTCTCCCGGGCCAAGGAGAATTATGAACTATCAGGAATTTTTAACAACGATTAAAACACAGTTATCTCTTCGTATTGATGCCGATGCCACTTTGGACATCCGCAGATTCACGAAGAATAATGGCACGGATTTGGATGGGCTCATCATCTTTCGCCCGAACTTAAATATTTCCCCGACCATATACTTAAATCCATATTACCACCGTTACCTGCAGGGAGTTCCTATGGAAGATATCTATACCGATATTCTCATCACTTATCAGGAACATCTGCCAAGTGAAGATATTGATGTAAGTTTCTTTACTGACTTTTCAAAAGCAAAAAAACTCGTGACTATGCGTCTGGTCAATTACAAACAGAATGAAAAGATGCTGCAGGAAGTTCCACACTTCCGCTATCATGATCTGGCGATCATCTTTTACTGCCTGCTTCATGCCAACAAAGAAAATAACGCACATATACTGATTCACAATTCCCATCTGGATATCTGGAAGATCAGCAAAGAAGCGCTTTATCAGGTAGCAAAGAAAAACACGCCAAAACTTCTTCCACATCAGCTTATGCCGCTGACAGAAGTACTGCTCCAAAGTCATTATATATGCGATGAAGACATCGATAAAAATGATCCGCAAATTTATATTCTCACAAACAATTACCGTACCAACGGTGCGACTGCTTTATTATACGAAAAACTTCTCTCGCAAATTGCGGATTCTTTCGAAAAGGACCTCCTCATTCTGCCGAGCAGTATTCATGAAGTATTAATTCTTCCAATTGACAGTATCAGCAAGTCTACACTTGATCACTATGGTACTTTCATCCGCGAGATAAACGAAACGCAACTTGCCGATGATGAAGTTCTCTCAGACCATGCTTACTATTTTCAGCGTGCTACCCAGATGATTTCATACTAATATTTTATTAATCAGAACCACCGGCTGAGCCGGTGGTTTGCTCACGCCCTATAAGGGCTCGTTTCCGGCGTTTGAGTCTAAAGACTCGTTGAATCGGCCGCCAGCCGCAATACATTTACTTACCGAGCCCCTTGGGCTCAAT
>CABJAV010000006.1 GCA_902363675.1 Lachnospiraceae bacterium
ATGAAAAAGGTCAAAGACAAAGCTGTAGAGAAAGGTAAGGACTTTCTGAGCTATTATCACTATCATAAGTTCGATAAAAAGTATGATGAACTTATCGGACAGGCTCGGAAGGAAAATCCACTTCCCGAAACCACAGAGAAAAAACGTGGTCGGAAGAAAAAAGGAAAAATCCTTGCCCTGGTAGAACGCCTTGCAAATTACAAGGCCTCAGTCTGCCTTTTTATCCATAACTTCAATGTCCCGTTTGATAACAATCAGGCGGAACGAGACCTGCGGATGATAAAGGTGAAAACAAAAGTATCCGGATGCTTCCGAACTGAGGAAGGTGCCAGAGATTATCTAAAAATCATGTCCTACGTTGGTACGGCACATAAGCAGGGGTACAATGCTTACGAAGCAATCAAAAATGCGATCTCAGGTCACCCTAATTTCATCTTTGAATAAGGGTGGTTCTGAATAGTTACAAAAAAATTATTAAAAAATTTACAAGCAAAAGGATGCAGATATTATGAAAACAATTCTAATTATTGAGGATGACATTGACTTGCGGGAAGGGATTAGCTTTTCTTTACAGTCAGAAGGGTATCAAATTTTGACAGCAGAGAAACTGGAAGATGGCTGGAAAAGTATTTTGAAAGAAAATCCGGATTTGATTTTGCTGGACTGTAATCTGCCAGACGGAACAGGCTTTGATTTATGTATAAGAGTGAAAGAACATATGCAGGTTCCTATATTGATGCTGACTGCCAGAGATACGGAAATGGATGAAGTAAAGGCATTGGAATTGGGAATGGATGATTTTATGTCGAAACCATTTTCACTTGCAGTTCTGAAAGCCAGGATAAAAAAACTTCTCTTAAAGGAAGAAAAGAATGTCCGATTATCTTCAAATGGAGTAACGATTGATAAAAACAGTTGTAAAGTTTTTAGAAATGATCAGGAAATTGTATGCAGCAAAATTGAATACCAGATGTTAGTCTATTTTGTGGAAAATAAAAACCAGGTATTATCAAAAGAACAGATTTTGTCATACGTTTGGGACAGTCAGGGAAAATATGTAGATGATAATACGGTATCGGTAAATATCAGGAGACTTCGTGCCAAAATTGAGGTTGATCCTAAAAATCCGGAATTGATAAAAACAGTTCATGGTATGGGATATATTTGGAAAGAGGGAAAACGATGATTTACTTCATAATAGTGATATTGATATTTCTGCTGCTATATACAATTATTTATAGTTGGTTAAGAAACAGAAAAATGTATCAGACGATTGACCGTATGCTGGATGAAGTGCTGAATAGAGAAGTTGTTACTGTGTCGGATATTAAAGAAGGGGAGATATCCGCTCTTGCAAGTAAAGTGATAAGGCTTCAGGAGAAAATGGAAAATGAACTGATACAGGCAGAAATGGAAAAGGAGCAGGTGAAAGGACTGATTTCCAATATGTCACATCAGTTAAAAACACCATTGGCAAATGTAATGATGTACCGGGAACTTTTGGAAGGGGAAGACTCAACTGCTGGTCAGAAAAAAATGTTTTTATCTAAAATGGAACTGCAATTGGAGAAAATTGATTGGATTCTTCGCTCTCTGTTTAAGATGGTAGGGCTGGAACAGGGCGCTATTATTTTTGAATCCGCTCCGTCATCTTTGAGGAAAACTTTGCTGAGTGCCGTAAATGCCGTATATGAAAAGGCAGAAAAGAAAAATATTGAAATTATTACGGAGCCATTTGAGGATTGTACTTTATATCATAATGATAAATGGACAGCAGAGGTGTTTGTTAATATACTTGAAAATGCCGTGAAGTATACAGAAACGGCTGGCAAAATATATATTCGTATCTGTCCCATGGAATTATTTACAGAGATACAAATAGAAGATAATGGAATTGGAATACGGGAAACAGAATTGGCGGATATTTTCAAGCGCTTTTACAGGAGCAAAGATGTGGAGAAGAAGGAAGGCTCCGGAATCGGCTTATATTTATCACGTTTAATTTTGGAAAAAGAGAAAGGATACATGACAGTGAAGTCAGTATATGGAAAAGGCAGTTGTTTCTCGGTTTTCTTACAGAATTGTCAGAATTAAGAGCAGCATTTGTCACTTGAATGAAAGATTTGCCTGCTATTCTAACAGTATCAAAAGTAAAGGAGCTGAAATCATGGAAGTATTGCAGGTAAAAGGTGTTGATAAAGTATACGGAACAAAAGATAATTCTGTTCAGGCACTGAAAAATGTCAGCTTTTCTGTGAATCAGGGAGAGTTTATAGCAATTGTAGGAACTTCCGGTTCCGGAAAAAGCACGTTATTGAATCTTGTTGGAGGATTAGATGTGCCGACAAGAGGTGAAATTATAATTCGAAAACATAATATTGCATCTTTGAAACGAAAAGAATTAACAATTTTCAGAAGAAGAAATATCGGATTTGTTTTTCAAAATTATAGTTTAATGCCGGTTTTGAATGTGTATGATAATGTTGCTTTGCCGGTTACTTTCGATAAGGGAAAACATATTGATCATGCGTACATTGAAGATTTGTTAAAGGAACTGGGATTATGGGAAAAACGAAAAAGTTTTCCGAATGAATTGTCTGGAGGTCAGCAACAGAGAGTAGCCATGGCAAGAGCATTAGCAAACAAGCCGGCAATGATCCTTGCCGACGAACCAACCGGAAATCTTGATTCCCGCACTACAGTTGAAGTAATGGGCCTATTAAAAAGCAGTTGTAAAAAATATAGTCAGACCATATTAATGGTAACACATAACGAAGCCTTAGCACAAAGCTGTGATAGAATCTTACATATTGAGGACGGTATGTTGCTGCCAGAAAAAGTGATGAAGGACGGTGAATAACATGAAAAATATCATCCGTTTAGCAATTGCATATATTCGTTATTATAAAAAACAGGCGGCAGCGCTTTTGATGGGAGTGGTTTTATCTGCGGCACTATTTACGGGAATCGGTTCTTTATTTCAAAGTGGAAGAATGGCAGCATTGGAGAATGCTCGATTAGAATATGGAGATTGGCATTATAATACAAGGGGAGACTTTTCATCGGAAGAGGAATTTATAAAAAAGCTACAGGGAAAAGGATATGAAGTTGAGAAATATGGGCTTGAAACTGTAAGAAAAGCAATTGAGGAACCATATAATATTCAGTTTGTTTATGCAGACAAAGGGTATCTGGATATGATGGGCAGAAAGCTGAAAAAAGGGAAATATCCGGAAAAAGAAAATGAAATTGCAATGGATTCCTATACGTTAAAGAACCTGGGAGTTGAGGAAAAAACAGGAGAACAGGTTGCTTTGGATGGAGAAATATTTACTCTTAGTGGGATTCTGACAGAAATGCCGGAAAAACTTCCAAAACAGCAGGGCGATTTTATGCAGGTCTTTGTAAACAGTACATTAGATTATGGAAAGAACGGTACGTTTCTTTACCTTAAATTTGCAGAAGACGGAAATGTGTACAAACAAGTGACAGCATTTGCAAATAACTTTGGAATTAAGGTGAGGAATTTTACCCGCAATAATGGGCTTTCCTCTTATGTAGGAGCAGAAGCTCCCGCTGATATTTTAGAAACAATTAAGACAGGATTGAAGTATAAAGAGGCAGGATTTCCTTATATTTGGGAACAATTAAATGGTAACGGAACTCTTACGGACAAAGTAATTCTGGCAGCACTTGCTTTATTCAGTGCATTTGTCATCTACAGTTTATTTCAAATTTCTGTCAGTAAAAGAATGTCTCAGTACAGTGTGATGCAGACCCTAGGTATGTCAGATAAGATTACGTTTGGAATCTTGCTTACGGAGATGTGCATGATATTTATAGTCGGTTATCCGATAGGTGTCATTTGTGGAAATCTCCTTGCAGCATTTACTTACGGAAAAACGGGACAGATATTTATTCCCCAGAATCAGATAAATCATACAGGAATTGACAGTAAAAGTCTGGAAAATGCAGCAATCAATTTGCCGGATGCGGGAAAATTTCATATCAATCAGAACATCCTGATTTATGGCGCAGTGTTCCTGTTTGCTGTTCTATTAGTGATTTGCTGGATGATGATCAGACGAATGAAAAAAATGACAATACGGCAAATGCTTGTCAAAGATACAGCAAAACACTCTAAAGACAGAAAAATATACAGTATCAGGCACGGCAATATGACAGGCATTTTAACAAAGAAATTTATGTATGCAAGGAAAAGTACGTTTGTTGGAATTTTACTGTCATTGTCAATGGGAAGTGTTATTTTTCTGGGGGCTGCTTATGTTACTGAAAATACAAAAGTAAACAATGAGCTGACTTTTAAAGCAGATGATGGACTTGCATCAGATATACAGATTTATGAGGCATCAGATAAATTAACGGATTTTATACCGGAAAACATGATAAAGGAATTGAATAATACCACAGGTTTAAAAGCGATTCATCCTGTACGTTACTTATTAGGTGAAGTTCCGTTAAACGATGGGAAGTTTATATGGACAGATTTTTTTGCGGAAACAGCAAATGATGAAACATGGAAACCTGATGAGGAACTGATGAAGAAATACAATGGTGTTGCAGCAAAAACCGGAGATGATGATTATGCGCTGAAAGTTAATATTTACGGGTATGACGATGAAATGTTGAAGGAATTGGACAATTATTTATTGGAAGGAGTGGTCGATCCGCAACGGATGAGAAAAGAAAACAGCGTAATTGTTAAGACTTTGATGGATGGTCAGGGAAATTATGATGGAATAAAAATTGCCCCGGGTGATTTTCTTCAGATTAAGACAATTAAAGATATTTCTGTTGATCCGGAAGCATTGCGATTTTTGGGTGAAGATGATTGGTATCAGGAGAAGGAACTGAAAGTTGCAGCATTGACAAGCCGTCCGTTGGCTAAAGTTGATACTTATATTGGTGATTCTGGTAAAGATTGTGTCGATATCATTATGACAAATGAACAGATGAAAGAAAATTTTGGAGTATCCGGTTATCAGACCGTCAGTATTTCCGTGGAAGAAAGTGCGGATGCAGAAAAAATATCTGCAGAATTGGGGAAATTAGCCGCAGGAGTTCCTAAATGTATTGTAAAAGATTATAGTCAGCAGATAAAAGCGCAGAATTTGTACCTTATGCAGAAAATGTTATTCTTTTATGGAATAGCAGCGGTACTTTTTGGAATTAGTATTCTTCATATTATGAACAGTATGCAGTACCTGGTAACTTCAAGAAAACATGAATTCGGAATTATGCGTGCAATGGGAATTACGGATATAGGATTTTGCAAAATGCTGATAAAGGAAGGACTTCGGTATGGAGTTTACTCTGGTTTAGTATTAACGATATTCTACATGATTGTACAAAAAGTATTATATTATTTTATGGTTCATGTATACCTGTATCTGCACCCAACGGGATTTATTTCTTGGCTGCCGTTTGTATCGGTAGTTACACTAAATATTGTGATTTGTATTCTGGTGGTTCTGGTTTCGGGAAGAACAGTTTTAAAGGAAGAAATTATAGATGAAATAAGAGAATGATACAAGGATATTTTGGAAAAAGGCGGGGTAAAAAATAAGTAAGATATTATTGATAGTCTTTGAAAAAGATGAGGAGGTTTAGATTATAGAGAAGTAACTAGAAAGGATAAGAAAGTTCAACTGATGTATACCGAATTTGAAATTCTTCAGCTTCTTGCAAAAAATCCTGGCAGGGTGTTCTCTAAGGAACAGATTTATGATATGGTCTGGTATGAACCATACGCAGGTGATTACAATATCGTAATGAGCCATATCAGTCATATCCGGGAAAAGATAGAGGATGATCCGAGCCATCCGGTTTATATTCAAACGGTATGGGGTGTAGGCTATAAGTTTAATGGAAGTGCAGGCAGCGAGTGATTTCGCTGTCTGTAAATATAGATAATGCTGGACAATGATTTCCTTTTATGTTATATGTAAATAACAAGCAAATAAATTACGATACTTTCCTGCCACCGGGTAGGAAAGTTAAGCGTCAGAATTTCTATCGTTAGGTCTGAGAAGATAGAAAGTTTTGGCGCTTTTTTTTACAGAAATAAAAAGGAGTGTAAGAGAAGATGGGTAATCCAATTGCAGATTTAACAAAGAAGGAATGGTGTGTGTGGATAGGTTCATTATTAATCATTATCATGTCAAATTTTTTATCCGAAGGTTTTGATCCACTGACACTGGTTGCAGCATGTATAGGGGTTACATCCCTGATATTTGCAGCAAAAGGAAATGTATGGTCGCAGATTCTGATGATAATATTCAGTATCCTTTATGGTATCATTTCGTGGCAATTCCGTTATTGGGGAGAAATGATGACATATCTTGGAATGACGATGCCGATGGCTGTATGGTCAACAATAACATGGATAAAGAATCCGTCAGAGAGTGGAAAAGAAGTTGAAATTCAAAGACTGACAAAGAAACACATATTTTTACTAATAGTCAGTGGAATCGCTGTTACAACACTGTTTTATATGATTTTGGCAGCATTAAAGACACAAAATATAGTATTCAGCACGATATCTGTAACGACAAGTTTCTTTGCGGCATCATTGACAATGCTTAGATCGTCTTATTATGCAATGGGGTATGCAGCAAATGATATTGTGCTGATTGTACTCTGGGTTTTGGCATCGATCAGCAATCCACGTTATTTGTCGGTAACGATCATTTTTGGTATTTTCTTTTTTTATGATATATATGGTTTTATCAGTTGGAAGAAGAGAGAAAATGATATAAAAACACCGGAACAATGGGAGCTGCAAAGTGCAGAATGAAGTGTAAATTATAAGATTATTAAATTGGAGAGTAGAATTATGTTTAGAGCAATTCGTAAAAAGAAAAATGAACTTGATAAAAATGATGCGGAGAATATTTTACAATATAGCCGACGCGGTGTTCTTGCGGTAAATGGAGATGATGGTTATCCGTATGCAATCCCTATCAACTACATCTATGACAAAGATGTGCAAAAAATTTATTTTCATGGGGCGCGTGTAGGACATAAAGTAGATGCTTTAAAAGTTTGTGACAAGGTGTGTTTCACTGTTTATGGAAATGAAATCATCAAGGAAGAAACATGGGCACCATTTATGCAGAGTACAGTTGTGTTTGGCAGATGTCATTTAGTTGAAGCTGGAGAGAGGGCTGCTGCATTGTTAAAACAGTTTGCAATGAAGTACTATCCGGATGAACAAATGGTGGATGAGGAGATTGCACGGGCAGGAAAAGCAGCACAACTCTTTGAGATAGAAATCGAACATCTCAGTGGTAAAGAAGTGCAGGAACGGTAAATAAACAGATGCTATATGCAAGTATTACATTGTCTGAATGAAAATATAAATTGTGCATACAATTAACACAATGATCACAAAATCTTCACATAAATTTAGCAGTCTACCATTGACAGTGCTAACTGATGGTGCTATAACATACTCAGACAAAGAAATGTCACAATAATAAGTGATAAATAGAAGCCATCAATCAGATGACGGTAGAAAAGAGGCGTATGAAGATGGCAGACAAAAATCCAAAACATCCATTAAAGAAAAAACAGGCGAAAGCCAAGGATAAAAAGAAACATGTTTATGAATAACATGAAAAGTTCCGGCAGACAGCAAGCTGCCGGAATTTTTTTGCTTAAATATAGGAAACGCGTTTGACCTTTTGTTTTGGTACGTTTATACTATATAGTAGTTAGGTTACTAAAGAGTTTGACACGGAAAACACGGGATGAAAGAGAAGATAAATAATTATTATGAGAAGGTAATTGCGTCACTGAAAGATGCGTATTTTAGAATCAGCGTTATTGACCTTGAAAATATTCTCTCGAATGCAGTGAAATTTACACCGGAAGGCGGGAAAATATCCTATCAGGAGAAAATACAGCAAATGCTTTTGATGACGATCGCGAGGCATCAAAGAATGCAGGCATGAATGCACATTTGAGTAAGTCGGTAAATATTGTACAAATTGAGAGAACACTAAGTGCAGAAGTTGCAAGGGCAAGACATTTCAGACAAACGAAAGATTGGAAATAAAGATGGAACAAAAGAAGATGACAATGCAGGAAGCAGAGAAAAAAATCGACACTTACAAAGAAATATTTTCCGTTGTGCGTCTGCTTAAAGGGGAAGAAATAGAGGAAACACAAAAACAGAAAACAGACGGCATGGAGGGAGTAGATACTTCATGTCAGTGCTACAGTTTCTGGAAAAAACAACATCTGTGTGACAACTGCATTTCCATAAAAGCACTGCATGAGAAAACACAAAAAACAAAGCTGGAATTTCTGGACAATGAAGTGTTTGAAGTAATTGCAAAATATATGGAAATCGATGGAGAGCCGTATGTTATGGAGTTACTGAACCGTATGGAGGAAGAAACTTTTGTTGATTCCATAGGAAGAGAAAAGCTCGTAGAAAAACTTACCGTTTATAATGACAAATTGTATAAAGATGTTTTGACAGGAGCATATAACCGCCTCTATTATGAGGAAGATGTAAAAAAGCGGATGCAGACATCCGGTGTGGCACTGATCGATGTGGATGATTTTAAGCTATATAACGATACTTACGGACATCTCACCGGAGATATGGCACTTGTTACAGTTGCGAATGCTATCAAGAAATGTATCCGTAAAACAGATATTCTGGTACGTTACGGCGGTGATGAATTTATTTTGGTTTTGCCGGATGTCAATGAAGATATATTGATTCGCAAACTGCAGCGGGTACAGCATGCCATTCAGCATGCGAGTGTTCCGGGATATTCAAAACTACAGTTGTCAGTTAGTATTGGCGGAGTCGTATCCAGCAATGAATCGATTGAGAGTGCGGTCAGCCGTGCAGACAAACTGATGTATCAGGCAAAGACAGACAAGAATATGGTGGTTACCGAGAAAAATAAGGTGAATCATGATGGAGAGATCAGTCCATTGGAGCAGACGAACCGCATGAAACCACAGATTCTTATTATAGATGATTCAGAAATCAACAGAGATTTACTCGCGCAGATGTTAGAGGGAGAGTATCAGATTCTTCAGGCAGAAGATGGAGAACATGGAATACAGATGCTTGAGCAGCATGGAAGAGAAGTCTCACTTGTTCTTCTGGATATTATCATGCCGGGAATGGATGGATTTGAAGTGCTTTCTTATATTAACCGCAGACAGTGGATTGAAGACATTCCGGTCATTATGATTTCGGGTGAGCATACAGAGACGGCGATTCGTCATGCATATGAATTTGGAGCTGTTGACTATATCAACCGTCCATACGATGCGAAAATTGTTTACCAGCGTGTGACAAATACCATAAAATTATATGCAAAGCAGCGACGCCTGATTTCTCTTATTACGGATCAGATCAATGAAAAAGAAAAAAATAACCAGATGATGATCCGCATTTTAAGTCAGATCGTTGAATTTCGTAATGGAGAGAGCGGAAGTCATGTACTTCATATCAACAAATTGACCGAGATGCTTTTGGATTGTCTGATTCAAAAGACAGACCAATATCAGCTGGATGGACAGATGGTTTCCATGATTGCGACGGCATCTTCTCTTCATGACATCGGAAAAATAGGTGTGGATGAGAAGATTTTAAATAAACCGGGCAAACTGACGAAAGAAGAGTTTGAAATCATGAAGACGCATACGATTATCGGTGCAGCAATACTTGAACATTTGGAAAACTATCAGGATGAGCCGATGGTCAAAGTGGCGCACGAAATCTGTCGCTGGCACCACGAGCGATTCGATGGAAAAGGCTATCCGGATGGATTGAAAGCGGACGAGATTCCAATTTCTGCACAGGTGGTATCTGTGGCAGATGTTTATGACGCTTTGGTAAGTGAACGTGTTTATAAGAAAGCTTTTTCGCATGAAAAGGCTCTGCAGATGATCTTAGACGGTGAATGCGGACAGTTTAATCCGATTTTGATCGATTGTCTGAAAGAAATCAGCGAGGAGATAAAGACAGAGTACAATGAACAATCATAATCATCAGAAGAAAATTGCACTGATCAATGATTTTACCGGATTTGGACGGTGCTCCATTGCCGTACAGCTTCCAATTATTTCGATGATGAAAGTGCAGTGCTGTCCGTTGCCGACTTCTATTTTTTCGAATCATACCGGATATGAACATTTTTTCTATACGGATTATACAGATAATATGGATGCCTATATGCAGGAATGGAAACGGCTGGATCTGCAGTTTAAAGGGATTTGCACTGGCTTTCTGGGTTCTGCAAAACAAATTCAGATTGTAAGTGATTTTATCCGGCAATTTAAAGAGAACGATTCAATTGTGATCATTGATCCGGTGATGGGAGATTATGGAAAGCCTTATCCTACCTATACGGATGAAATGTGCAAAAAAATAGTAGAGCTGGTGCGTTACGCGGATATCGTAGTTCCGAATGTGACGGAAGCATGTGTTTTGACCGATACGCCGTACAAAGAGCGCTGGACAACAAGAGAACTGATTGTCCTGGCAGAAAAGATTTCAGCAATTGGACCGGAAAAGGTAGTTATTACAGGAATTCCACAGAAGACCTATGTATCGAATTTCTGTTATGAAAAAGAGAAAGGATACGAGATGATCCGTACCCATAAAGTGGGAAATTCCCGTTCAGGAACCGGTGATATTTTCTCAGCAATCGTTGCAGCGGATGCAGTAAACGGTGTGGAATTTACCGCATCTGTAAGAAAGGCATCAAAGTTTATCCAGAAATGTATTCAAAAGTCGGTAGAGATGGATTTACCGCTTACAGATGGCGTCTGTTTTGAAGAACTGCTTTATACATTGCGGGCATAAGTATGATAGTGAAAATTTGAGAGAGTATTTATAATAAAGGAGTAAATCGACTATGAATAAAGGAATGAACATTTTATACCAGGTACACAATAATCTTTATGTGAATCTGACGAATCGCTGTCCCTGCGCCTGTACATTTTGTTTAAGACAGACGATGGATTCTGTAGCAGCAGATGATGCGACTTTATGGTTAGAGCATGAACCGGAAGTCGAAGAAGTGATTGCGGAATTTGATAAATTTGATATGTCTGTTTATGATGAGGTTGTATTCTGTGGATACGGGGAACCGACAGAGCGACGGGATGTGCTTCTTTCCGTTGCAAAATATGTAAAGGAACATTTTCATAAGCCAATACGTATCAATACAAATGGGCTTGCTAATCTCATCTGGGAGAAAGATGTGACACCGGAATTGAAAGGTCTGATTGATACGGTATCGATCAGCCTGAATACGCCGAATGCACAGCGTTATCATGAACTGGTACGCAGCAGATTCGGTGAGAAATCTTTTGACGCGATGCTTGCATTTGCAAAAGAAGCAACAAAGTATGTACCACATGTGGTGCTTACAACCGTCGATACGACACTGACAAAAGAAGAGGAAAAACAGTGTCAGCAGATCTGTGATTCGCTTGGAGTGACATATCGTATTCGTCCATGGGAGGATTAGATGAAAAGGACTGAATACCTTTATATTAAGAAAACGCCTGTTTCGTGGAAATTCCATAAAGCAGGCGTTTTCTATATAAGATGTATTTGATGAAATCTGATAAACTTAGAAATCTACTTCCGTGTCATAGTAGCAGCACTTCAACAGTTTCTCCATTTCCTCCTGACTTGGCTGTCTTGGATTGGAGCCGGTGCAGGCATCAAGGATCGCATTGGCTGCGATATCATGAAGACGATCTAAGAATACTTCTTCCGGAACGAATCCATGTTCCGTCGGATAGCTGTCCGGACCATAGTTTTTAATGCAGTGTGGAATATTCAATTCATCATTCATACCGCGAAGGTAAGCAATCAGCAGGTCAACTTTCTCGTCGAGAAAATTTCCGCCTAATCCCATGAAATCTGCAATCTCACCATAACGTTTCTTTGCTGTCTCATCCTTGGCGTTAAAGGCGATGACTTTTGGAAGGTACATCGCATTGGCAGCACCGTGGATAATATGAGCACCATAGTCTGCAAAAGCAGCACCTGTCTTATGTGCCATGGAGTGAACGATTCCAAGTAATGCGTTGGAGAATGCCATACCGGCAAGACACTGTGCGTTATGCATAGAATCACGCTTCTCCATATCTCCATTGTAAGAACCGACCAGATCACGCTGGATCATCTTGATCGCATGAAGTGCGAGAGGATCGGTAAAGTCACAATTTGCAGTGGAAACATATGCTTCGATTGCATGGGTCATTGCATCCATTCCGGTATGTGCGACCAGTTTCTGTGGCATGGTCTCTGCAAGTTCGGGATCTACGATTGCAACGTCCGGTGTGATCTCAAAGTCAGCAATCGGATATTTGATACCCTTTTCATAATCAGTGATGATTGAAAATGCGGTCACTTCCGTTGCGGTACCGGATGTAGATGAAATTGCGCAGAAGTGTGCTTTCTGACGAAGTTTCGGAATGCCGAACACTTTGCACATATCTTCAAATGTGATATCCGGATATTCGTATTTGATCCACATGGCTTTTGCTGCATCAATCGGAGATCCGCCGCCGATTGCAACGATCCAGTCCGGTTGGAATGCTTCCATTGCAGCAGCACCTTTCATAACAGTCTCAACCGATGGATCTGGCTCAATACCTTCAAATAACTGAACTTCCATACCAGCTTCTTCCAGGTACTGTTTTGCGCGGTCAAGGAAACCGAAACGTTTCATAGATCCACCGCCAACACAGATAATAGCGCGTTTTCCTTCGAATGTTTTGAGTGCTTCCAAAGCTCCTTTTCCATGATACAGGTCACGTGGTAATGTAAATCTTGCCATAGCTCCTCCAATCTGCCGCCGAAGCGGCTGCCCCAATGATTATTTGGTTGATTACATCAACCTATGTGGTAATATTATACCATGATTGTTAAAAAAATGACATGAATTTATACAAGTTTAATAAGATTTCTTGTATTTTGTAAAAAACACGAAATAGCGACCAATATTTATGGAAACATGCTAAAATAAAAGGAACACTTTCAAAAAGAGTGAGCGAAATGTGTGAACAAACACAAATAAATTACTTCGAGGAGTGACAAAAATGAAGTACTTGAGACAATTACTAATTATTCTTATTTTCTCTTTTATTGGAGAGGTATTGCACAGCCTGATTCCTATACAGGTTCCGGCAAGCATTTATGGACTTGTGTTGCTGTTTATAGCACTTTTGACTGGCATTATTCAGCTTCCACAGGTAAAAGAAGCGGCAAAGTATCTCATTGAGATTATGCCGTTGATGTTTATTCCCGCAGGTGTCGGTTTGTTAGAAAGCTGGGGTGACCTGAAATCTATCCTTATTCCGGTTCTGATTCTTCTGGTGGCATCTACCATTTTGGTTATGGGAGTTTCCGGAAAAGTGACACAGGGAATTATTCAAAGAAGTAAACGAAAGGAATCTGAGAAACAGTCATGAGCAATTTTTTAGAAAATTCAGTATTTTTTGGTGTATTTATCAGTATCATAACTTATGAAATCGGTGTCTTAATTAAAAAGAAATTAAAGCTGGCAATCTTTAATCCGCTTTTGATTTCTATTGCGTTGATCATCGTATTTCTTCTTGCTTTTCATATTAAATATAATGTATATGAGAGCGGTGCACAGTATTTATCGTATTTTCTGACCCCGGCGACTGTAGCACTTGCGGTGCCGCTTTATGAACAGATCGAGCCGCTTAAGAAGAACTGGAAAGCCGTTGTTGCGGGAATTTTGTCTGGTGCGCTGACATCTGCGTTATGTGTGCTTGCGGTTGCATTGATTTTCCAGTTAGATCATAAACAGTATGTTACACTTTTACCAAAGTCCATTACTACAGCAATCGGTATGGGACTTTCGGAGGAACTTGGGGGTATTGTGACCATTACCGTTGCGGTCATCGTTGTGACAGGTGTGATCGGGAACATGTTTGCTGAGTCGATCTGCAAATTGTTCCATATTACAGATCCGGTTGCGAAAGGTATCGGAATCGGTTCGGCATCCCATGCGATGGGTACCGCCAAGGCTATGGAGATGGGGGAGATCGAAGGCGCAATGAGTAGCCTTTCCATAGCGGTATCCGGTTTACTTACGGTAGTAGTTTCCATTATTTTTGCCCAGATTTATTAAATACGGGAAAAAGCGGACATAAAGGAGAAGAAAAATGTCGTTACAATTTGTATTGGGGAGTTCCGGAAGCGGAAAAACCGAATATGTATACGGCCAGATCGTGGCACAGGCGGGGGAGCATCCGAAGAAAAATTATCTCGTGATCGTTCCGGAACAGTTTACGATGCAGACGCAGCAGAAACTGGTTGAACTTGCGCCGAATCATGCCATTATGAATATCGATGTCCTCAGTTTTAAAAGACTGGCATATCGTGTATTCGACGAGATGGGAAGAACCGATATTCAGGTGCTCGAAGAGACTGGAAAGAATCTTGTGCTTCGCAAGCTGGCGAGTGAGCAGGAAGAAAATCTGACTGTTTTGCGTCCGAATATGAACCGCATGGGATATATTGGAGAGGTCAAATCATTGATCTCAGAATTTATGCAGTACAACATTACCTGGGAGCAGCTGGAAAAAATTACGCAAAAAGCTGGAATTTCTCCGGTCCTTTCGGCAAAGCTGCGTGATATTTCCGTAATGTACCGTGCGTTTGAGACTTTTATGCAGGGAAGTTATATTACGGATGAAGAAATTTTGTCGGTACTTGCTTCAATGGCAAAAGACTCTGTAATTTTAAGCGACAGTGTTCTGGTATTTGATGAATTTACCGGATTTACGCCGGTGCAGAATCAGCTCATGCAGGAACTTCTTCAGGTGACAGATCGTATTCTTATTACACTTACCATGGATGCCAGAGAAGATTTTTACCACAGTATGGGAAGTGAAGAGTTGTTCGATATGTCGAAGAAGACCATTCATGTGCTTTCCAAAATGGCGGATGGATTACATATTCCGGTTTTAGAACCGATCGTACTGGCGGACAGTGACAAAAAACGATTTTATGACGCGCCGGCATTGGCATTTCTTGAAAAGAATCTTTTTCGAACTCCATACGAAAAAATGGACAAAGAAGTTGAAGAGATACACCTTGCAGCGGTGCGTACCCCGAAGGATGAGCTTACGCTTGTTGCAAGGGAAATCAACCGTCTGGTACGGCAGGGATACCGCTACCGTGAGATCGCGGTTGTGACAGGCTCGGTTGAGACATATCAGAGTTATATTGATCCATTGTTTACCAAATATGAGATTCCATATTTTATGGATACCACAAAGGAAGTACTGTTTCATCCGTTTATCGAGTTTATCCGTGCAACGCTTGAAATTATAACCGGTAATTACAGCTATGAAGCGATGATGCGCTTTTTGCGGTGTGGCTTCTGTGCGATTACACAGGAGGACCTGGATGCCTGCGACAATTATCTGGTGGCTACGGGAATCCGTGGGCATGGGGCATGGAACAAGCGCTGGCTTCGCATGCCGCGGCAGAAATCCATGTATGATCTTGAAAAGCTCAATGAAATCCGGGAAAATATCGCAGACATATTAGAACCTGTGTATGAAGTATTTTCCAGAGAGGATGCCTGCGTATCGGATGGCGTTCTGGCATTATACCAGTTACTGGTAAGACTGGATGTGGAGAAACAGTTATGGCAGAGAGAGCAGGAACTCCTGGAAGCAGATGAGCAGACGAAATCGAAGGAGTACGGACAGATTTTTGAAATTGTCATGCACCTTTTGGAAAAATATAATCTGCTGTTGGGGCAGAAACCTTTGGATGCAGAATCGTTTACAGAAGTTCTTGATGCAGGATTATCGGCTGCTTCCGTTGCAGTAATTCCGCCTGGATATGACAGTGTCACGATTGGTGATATTGAACGAACACGATTGAATCATGTAAAGATTCTGTTTTTTGTAGGTGTGAACGACGGGCTTATTCCAAAAAGCAGCAATCACGGCGGCATTATCTCCGAATATGAAAGAGAGATGCTTTTAGAGAGCGATATCGAGCTTGCACCCGGGGCGCGTGAGCAGGCGTTTATCCAGCGTTTTTATCTGTACCGCAATCTGACAAAACCGTCTCGGCAGCTGTATATGAGTTATGCAAGAATTGACAGGGAAGGAAAAGCGCTGCGTCCTTCGTATCTTGTGGCTGTCATACGAAGAATTTTTCCGAAGCTGGAACTTAAGGAATATGAGGAGATTGAGGCGGCAGATGATTTCTATACAAAAGAGGCGGCAGCAGATTATCTGATTCATGGAAAGAAAGACGAGGCATGGTTTGCTCTGGCCAAGTGGTTCATGGATACGGATGAGACGGAAAATGAAAAGATTACCGGGCTTTTGACAGCGGCATACTGTTGTTATAAAAATACACCAATCAGTCAGGCGGTGGCGCGCGCTCTGTACGGCAGGAGACTCGAAGGAAGTGTGACCCGGTTAGAACGTTTTGCAGCCTGTGCCTATGCGCATTATCTGCAGTATGGCTTGCAGCTTCGTGAGCGGGAGACAGCTGGATTTGAGAGCGTGGACATGGGTAATCTTTACCATGAGGCTTTGGAGAGGTACAGCCGGAAGTTAGAGGCATCGGAGTATGACTGGTTCGGCGTACCGGATGAAGCGAGATGTCTTATGGCGGCAGAAGCGATGGATGAGGCTTTGGAAGGATATCCAAATGCAAGTCTTTCTGATTCTGCACAGAATATGCATCAGACAAAGCGCATGAAGGATATTTTTGATCAGACGGTATGGGCACTGACAAAGCAGGTGCGGGCGGGCGCGTTTGTGCCGACGGATTTTGAAATCCGGTTTTCTGAGCTGGAACAATCTGCCGCATTGGAATATGAGCTGGCAAACGACGTGCAGATGCGTCTGACCGGACGGATTGACCGGTTGGACACATACGAAGACGAACAGAAACTCTGCGTGAAAGTCATTGACTATAAATCAGGCAACACCAGATTTGATCTGATCAAAATTTACCAGGGTCTGCAGTTGCAGCTGGTCGTATATATGAATGCCGCGATGGAACTGGCAGACAAAAAGCATCCGAAAAAAGAAATTATTCCGGGCGGCATTTTGTATTATCACATCGATGATCCGGTACTTGAAACAGAGGAAAACATAAGCGAAAGCGAGGCGGAGCATGCGCTTCTTATGGCACTTCGCCCGGATGGACTGGTAAATGCTGATGAAACGATTTACCGTGGCATGGATGCTGATTTTGAAGGTAAATCAGAAGTAATTCCGGTAGAATTAAAGAAGTCAGGAGAAATTTCCATGGCACGTTCCCATGTGGCAACCACGGACGAATTTGCGTTGATCCAGCGGTATGTCACAGCGGAAATAAAAAGACAGGGACAGCAGATCTATACGGGCGATGTAAGTGTAAATCCATATCAGAACGGGACGGAGTGCAGCTGCAATTACTGTCCGTATGCCAGTGTGTGTGGTATCGGTGGAAAGATTCCGGGATATGGATACCGTCACATGGAAAATCTGTCAAAGGATGATGTATTCGACCATATGGAAACGGATCTGGCGAGACAGGAGTAGGAGGAAATCATGAAGTGGACAACCGAACAACAAAAAGTAATTGATCTGCGTGACCGTGATATTCTCGTATCTGCTGCCGCCGGTTCGGGAAAGACGGCCGTGCTGGTCGAGCGAATCATTCAAAGAATTACCGATAAGAAGCATCCGGTAGATATTGACCGTCTGCTTGTTGTGACATTTACGAAAGCAGCGGCAGCGGAGATGCGGGAGAGAATCGGAGCCGCCATAGAGGCACAGTGCGAGCAGTATCCGGAAGATATGCACCTGCGCCGCCAGTCTGCACTATTACACAATGCCATGATTACAACGATTGACAGTTTCTGCCTGTTTGTTGTGCGGAATCATTTTGAGGAGATTAATTTAGACCCGAATTTTCGCATTGCGGATGAGGGGGAAATGAAACTCTTAGAACAGGATGTTATGCAGGAAGTGTTTGAGGGACAGTATGCCAATCAGGCGGAAAGCTTTTTGCATCTGATCGATGCTTATGCCGGTAAGAGGAGTGATCAGGCGGTAAGGGATATGGTAAGTAAGATTTATCATATTTCACTGAGCAGTCCGTGGCCGCTGGAATGGATGGAAGGACTTGTTGCACCGTATCAGGTGAAAAATAAAGAAGAACTGCAACAGACACAGATGATACAGGAAATCGTAACGCATGTCAGACAGCTGGTTTCGGATATGAAGATGCAGTTGGAACATCTGATGCATCTGGCATTGGCAGAGGATGGTCCGTCTGCATACGCGACAACCATTGAGCAGGATATCAAATTGCTGGAAGATGTGGATGCCTGTGCGGATTATGAGCAGATGCAGACTTTTTTTACTGGACTGAAATTTGGCAATCTGTCTGCTATCCGGAAATTTACAGGGGATCCGATCAAGAAGGAAACCGTTCAGACAACGCGCAATGCGATCAAAAAAGAGATTGAAACGATAAAAACAAAGTATTTTGGCATGAATCTGAACTTGCTGTTAGAGCAGGTAACCCGTTTGGAGCCGATTGCCGGAGAACTGGTGGAGCTTTCTATTTTGTATGCCAAAGCAATGGTTGCGGGAAAGCGTAAAAAGCGTATCGTGGATTTCTCGGATATTGAGCATTTTGCGTTGCAGATTCTTGTGGATGATAAGACAAAAAAGTGTCGGCATACGGCAGAGGAATTCCGGAGACATTTTGAAGAAATCATGATTGATGAGTATCAGGACAGTAACCAGGTACAGGAAGAAATTATGACGGCAATCTCCAGACATGAAGAGGGCGGTCACAACATGTTTATGGTTGGAGATGTCAAACAGAGCATTTACCGCTTCCGACTTGCCCGTCCGGAACTGTTTATGGGAAAATATGCGCTTTTTTCGACAGCGGATGCCAGACAGCAGCGCATTGATCTGCATCAGAATTTCCGAAGCAGACAGGAAGTTGTGGATTTCTGCAATGACGTTTTTTATAAAATCATGAGCCCGGATCTGGGACGTGTAACGTATGATGACGATGCGGCACTTTACTGCGGAGCGTCCTATCCGGCCAATGCCGATATGCAGGCGGAACTTCTGCTTCTCGATGAGGCGGATGACATGCTTAAGGAGCAGGAGAATCTGGACAAAAAGCAGATGGAAGCGCACATGGTAGCTACGAAAATCCAATGGCTGATGAAGCACCAGAAAGTCGTGGACAAAGCGAGTGGACAGCTTCGACCCATACGATATGGAGACATCGTGATTCTGTTTCGTAGTCTGAAGAACTGGGGAACGGATTTTGTGTCTGTGTTAGGGGAGCATGACATCCCGGCACATGTAGAAACTTCTACCGGCTATTTTTCTGCACTCGAAGTGCAGACGATATTAAGTTACTTAAGAATCCTGGATAATCCGTATCAGGATATTCCGATGGCAGCTGTACTGAAATCTCCAATTGTGGGACTGGATGAGGAAGAACTGGCCCAGATCCGTGTCAGTGATCCGACGGTTTCGTTTGCAGCAGCCGCATTAAAACAGATGCAGGAAGCCACGGAAGGTCCATTGGCAGAATTCTATGAGAATTATTCCAGCCTGCGTCAGGAACGGGATTTGCCGATTCATGAACTGATACAAAAGATCCTGGCGGTGACCGGATACGGCAATTATGCACAGGCGATGCCTGCCGGAGACCGCAGGGGGGCCAATCTGCAGATGTTGATTGAAAAGGCGGTGGATTATGAAAAGACAAGTTATCGCGGACTGTTTCATTTTGTGCGGTATATCGATCAGTTGCAGAAATACGAGATCGATTATGGTGAGGCGGATACGACCGGAGAGAATGCGGATGTTGTTCGCATTATGACAATCCATAAAAGTAAAGGTCTGGAATTTCCGGTTGTGTTTGTATCGGGCATGGCAAAACATTTTAATCAGATGGATACCAATGACAAACTGGTAGTGCATCCGGATCTTGGTATGGGAATCTGTGAGATTTCCGGTAAGCCCAAGGTAAAGAAAAACTGCCTCTTCCGTTCGGCAATCGCAGACAATCTGCGCAGGGAAAATCTCGGAGAGGAACTTCGTGTTCTGTATGTTGCACTGACCCGTGCAAAGGAGAAACTGATCCTCACAGGTGTAATTAAGGACGGGGAAAAGACGATAGGAAAATACACCGGAAACACAATTCCGAAGAAACCGATTGGTTATCGTGAGCGTGTGGGCGCTGCCAGTTATCTGGACTGGGTACTGCCGGCAATGCTGTCTTATCCGGATAAGTACACGATTACATGGACGGATCCAAGGGAGATTGTCTGGGAGACCGTAAAAGAAGTTGCAGAAAAGCAGATGGATTATCAGGAGCTTATGGCGCATATACAGAATGCTAATCTTGAGGATGTGCAAAAGTATGAGAAACTGTTTTCCTACGAATATCCTTATAAAAGCCAGGCGGGACGCAAAAGCAAATATTCGGTTTCGGAATTAAAGCATGCTTCCATGGTATTACAGTACGATCAGACGGAGGGTGAAGCGCAGGTGCCGGAATTCCTGCTGGAAGAACATGAATCTTATGTGCCGGATTTTGCCAGAGAAGGGGACGAAAAAGAGACTACCGTATCGCTGGTGAATCCGGGTGCACTTCGTGGAACGGCAGTGCATCGTGTGATGGAGTGTCTGGATTTTATGGCTTTGGCCAAAATCGATCAAACGGATGCAAAAGCAGTGCAGCAGTTTGTGGCAGAACAGCTGGATCGGATGAAAGCATCCGGTGAGCTGATGGAAGAATATTATAACCTGATTGTTCCTGCAACGATTGAAGGCTTTGTAAAAAGCCCGGTTGCCATGCGTATGGCAAAAGCAGCGTGCAAAGGGGAACTGTATCGGGAAAAACCGTTCGTTATGCAACATGAGGATGTGCTCGTACAGGGAATCATTGATGTGTTCTGGATGGAAGAAGACAATATTATTTTGCTGGACTATAAAACAGACCGCATCAAAAAGGGCGAAGAACTTGTCATGCGTTATGAGACACAGTTGCGCCTGTACGCGGATGCATTAAGCCGTGTTTTTTCCAATGAAACGGTGCATAAAGAAGCGGAGGAATGTTTACTCTATTCTTTCCACTTACAGGAGGTAGTACGTATATGAGTCAGATGATTTTGGCGTCGGCATCGCCGCGGCGAAAAGAATTGTTAGAACAGATCGGGGCAGAGTTTGTAATCTGTCCGGCAAAGGGAGAGGAAGTAATCACAGAGACGGATCCGTCGGCGGTCGTTATGGAATTGTCCCGGCAAAAAGCAGAGGAAGTAGCTTACGGAGTACTTATTTATAATGAACAGCATGCCGATCTTGCAACCCCACAGGATATTCTTGTGATCGGAGCGGATACAGTAGTTGCCTATGAGAATCAGATTCTTGGAAAACCAAAAGATGAGGAAGATGCCAGGCGGATGCTTACGATGTTATCCGGAAAAACGCATAGTGTCTATACGGGTGTGACATTTGTGTTCATTGATAAAGAAGGTCGAACCGGAGAACACTGCTTTTTTGAAAAGACGGATGTCTGTATGTATCCATTAAAAGAAGAGGAGATTGACCGTTATATTCAAAGCGGTGATCCGATGGATAAAGCGGGAAGCTATGGAATACAGGGGCGTTTTGCTATCCATATTAAGGAGATACGTGGCGATTATAACAATGTGGTAGGACTTCCGGTGGCGCGTTTGTACCAGGAACTGCAAAAGCTCGGAGTCAGCATCTGGGAATACCGATAGAGTGAAATGGTACCTTTCCCTTTTAATCATGAAATTACGGTTGTAGGAGAAACCGTTGTCAGGTATAATACGAATACAAGGGAACGATTCGCAAGTTCTGAAAATAAAAGAAATATCAAAACAGGAGGGCGATATTATGTATGAATATGATGATGAGGTATTAAATTATTTTTTAGAGAATCAGCAGCAGCTTTTTCCGGAAAATGTAGCAGATACATTGGAAGAGGCAGAGAACTTTTTAGAGGATTGTATGGCAGTCGTATGCGACAACCTCAAAGATGTTAAAGATTATTTTGATGAGGCAGGAATGGATATCGCAGGAATGAGCGATGACGAAATCCTTGAGGCTAGTGAAGTATTTGCACTTCCGAGTGGAAGATTCCTGATCGTAGAAGGATAGATGAAGGCATATGAAGAAAAGTAAGGCGATTTGTGTACTGGCAATTGTGGGATTGCTGTCATCCAATCTGGGGGGATGTACAGTAGGAAACACACAGATTCGATTGGAAACCATACAGTTGCACAGCCATAAAACAGTATTTCAGATAAATAATAACAAATGCGAATTAAAATATGCCAAGCTGTATATGTGCAATTACCGGAATCTGTACGGACGTGCTTATGGCATGGATTTAGAACCATATGATTTCGGCAGTGATTCTTTGGAGGATTATGTCAAGGATGTGACATTACAGGAACTGGCAAGAATCTACTGTATGGATATGATTGCGCAGCAGAAGAAGATGAGTCTGACCGATGAAGAAGAAAAGCTGGTAAAATCTGCGGCAGAATCTTATTATGATTCGCTTTCCAATGAAGAAAAGTCTTACATGGATGTCAAAGAGAAAGATATTGTTACGGCATATGAACATTATGCGCTTGCAGAAAAACTCTATAAGACACTGACGGAAGGTGTGGACGAGGAAGTGAGCGATGACGAAGCCAGAGTAATTCATGTGCAGCAGATTTTTGTGACAGATGAGGAGTCAGCGCGCACAGTGCAGGACTTATTAAAGAAAGGAACGGAATTCGCCACTGTGGCACAGGACTACAACCGTTCCGGTGAGGTTGACCGGACCGTGGCAAGAGGGGAATATCCAAAAGCAGTGGAAGATATTGCGTTCAATCTTAATAATGATGAATGCTCTGATATGATAAAGGTAGATGGAGGCTATTATTTTATTAAGTGTCTGAACAAGATGGAAAAAGAACTAACCGAAAAGAACAAAGATACGATTCGGACAAAGCGGGAGAAAGAACAGTTCGAAGATGCATATCAGAAATTTGTAGATTCCGCATCGTTCCAGTTAAATGACAGCTTGTGGGATGAGGTCAAATTAGATGATATGCAGTCCTTTACAACAGACAGTTTCTTTGAAACCTACGATAGATACTTTGAATAAATGGTACCCTGGAATAGTAAAACGAAAGGACACTGATAGATGAATTGGGAGTTTGACTGGCTTTACGCTATGCAGCAGATTCATAATCCGGTTCTTGACCCGATCATGGTAGGATTATCCGCTTTGGGAAATGCAGGAATCCTGTGGATTATCATATCGGTCATTTGCCTGATAAAAAAAGAGACGCGAAGATGTGGTGTACAGATGATCATTTCCATGCTTGTCGTACTGGTGATCGGAAACGGAATCTTAAAGAACCTCGTTTGCAGACAGCGTCCCTGCTGGATCGATTCGACCGTAACACTGCTTGTCAAGAATCCGAGTGATTATTCATTCCCGTCCGGGCATTCCATGAATAGTTTCACGGCAGCAGTAACCATATGGTTCTATCACAAAAAGGTGGGGGCAGCAGCAATTGCAGTTGCAACGCTGATCGCATTTTCACGCCTGTATAACTTCGTGCATTTTCCGACGGATGTGTTTGCCGGAATTGCAATCGGAAGTATTGTGGCGATCATTGTGAACTACATTATGAAATTACATAAAACAAAAAATGGACTACGCACCAATTAAAGTGCATAGTCCATTTTTTTGTGACACATTTTATTTTGTGAGTAACAACATAATTTCATTACTTCTCTTTACAAACTTACTCATTGCATCCGCAGACAATGGCTGGTTGGAAAGCATGGCCAGATCATACAGCTGCTCTGCAAACATAGAAGCGTGCTCGCCATCTTTGTTCTCGAACAGATATTTTACCAGTGCATTGTTTGCATTCAGGGTAAGTGTCTGGTCTGCTGCAAACATGTTTGGATCCATACCGCCCATGCCACCGGCAGCATACATCTTCATCATATCCTGCATACGTCTTCCCTGCTCGGAAAGGGTAAGGATGGAAGCAACATCTGCATCTTTTAAAGATTCTACTTTTACAGTAAGCTTATCGTTATTCAAAGTCTTTTTGAACAGATCGGAGAGTGTAGTAGTCTCTTCGGTGAGATCTGCAGTATCATCACTCTTTAACGCATCTGTGACATCTGCATCGATACGTTTGAACTGATAATGTTCGTTTCTCTGCTCAAGCTGTGTGATGAATGAAGTATCGATGTTATGGTCTAAGATTACAGCATTCATATTCTGTTCTTTGAACATCTTGATATACTGACCCTGCTGTACCTTATCTGTTACATAGTAAATTGTGCTGCGTTCCGGCTCTTTTTCTTCTGCAGCATCGTCGGTCTTGCTTTCCGCTGTTGCAGCATCATCAGCCTTGGAATCATCAGTTTCTTTCTTTTCGTCTTCTACTGGAACGAGGAGTTCCGGCAGAGTCTGATACTTATCATTGATATCCTTGAAGAGAATGTAATCATTCATCTTATCGCAGAATTTTGTATCTTTTAAGCAGCCGTATTTGATAAATGGACTGATGTCATCCCAATATTTTTCGTAGGCTTCTTTTTCGGTCTTGCACATACCGATCAGTTTGTCGGCAACCTTCTTGGTGATGTATTCGGAAATCTTTTTTACGAATCCGTCATTCTGCAGAGCGGAACGGGAAACGTTCAGTGGAAGATCCGGACAATCGATCACACCCTTTAAGAGCATTAAAAATTCCGGAATAACTTCCTTAATGTTATCTGCGATAAATACCTGATTGTTATAAAGCTTAATGGTTCCTTCGATGGAATCATATTCGGTATTGATCTTCGGGAAGTAGAGAATACCCTTTAAGTTGAATGGATAATCCATGTTCAGATGAATCCAGAACAGAGGCTCTTTGTAATCCATAAATACTTTGCGGTAAAATGCCTTGTAATCCTCGTCTGTACATTCACTCGGGCTCTTGGTCCAAAGAGGCTGTGTATCATTCAATGGTACCGGACGCTTTACAATTTTTAATTTATCTTTGGCAGGGGAAACTTCTACAACTTCCTTTTCGCCATTCTCGTTTTCCTTTTCCTCTGTCTTAGCTTCCTCGTGTATTTCCTCTACAACGGTATCGGTATCCAGTTTGTCTTCTTTGTCAATTGTCTCATATTCTTCCGGAGCGTTGGCTTTGCTCAGATAAATTTCAGTTGGCATGAAAGAGCAGTATTTCTCAATTACTTCACGCGCACGGTATTCGTTGGCAAATTCCAGACAGTCTTCGTTTAAGAACAAAGTAATTTCGGTACCTACACCTTCTTTTGTTCCGTCGGACATATCGAATTCCGTGCCACCGTCACTTGCCCAGTGAACCGCTGTCGCACCTTCTTTATAAGAAAGTGTATCGATGGTAACTTCGTCTGCAACCATGAATGCAGAATAGAAACCTAAACCAAAGTGACCAATAATCTGATCTGCATCAGATTTGTCTTTGTATTTCTCTACGAAATCAGTTGCGCCGGAAAAAGCAACCTGATTGATATATTCCTCAACTTCCTCTGCGGTCATTCCAAGACCGTTATCGATGAATTTCAGAGTCTTTTCTTCCGGATTTACGATTACCTGAATCTTGGCTTTGTAATCGGCAGGGAGAGTATATTCACCGATCATATCCAGCTTCTTTAATTTGGTAATGGCATCACAGCCGTTGGAAATTAATTCACGATAGAAGATATCGTGGTCGGAATATAACCATTTTTTTATGATAGGAAACAGATTATCGCTATCAATTGATAAAGTACCATGTTTATTTGTCATTGTATATGCATCTCCTTTGTTTTAATTCGTAAGTATTCGATACAAAAAATGATATATCTGCCATTTGGAAAAGTCAATAGAAAATCAGCACTCTTTTTAGATGAGTGCTAACAAAAACACTGGAAATGCCGAAAAACAGGGCATTTCTGTATTTCTTAAAAGTTTATAAACTGTGGACATCATGCCGAAAAAATGGTACCATAGTATGCGGTAAATTTTAGAAAAAGGAGTATTACGATATGTTAAAAGAAGGCATTAAAGGTACACAGGAAGTGGTTGTTTCTGAAAAAAATACAGCTAAGACAATGGGAAGCGGTGCATTGGATGTGTTTGCGACACCTGCCATGATCGCCCTGATGGAAAAGACTGCCTGGGAGAGTGTACAGCCTTATCTGGAAGAAGGAAGCGGAACCGTAGGAACTCTTATGAATGTAAAACATGTAGCGGCATCTCCGGTAGGAATGAAAATTACATGTGAGACAGAACTTGTAAAAGTAGACGGACGCGCCCTTACATTTACAGTGAAAGCTTTTGATGAAGCCGGACTGATCGGAGAGGGAGAGCATGAGCGCTTTGTAGTTTTTAATGATAAATTTCAGGCAAAGGCAGATGCAAAACTGCAGAAATAATGTTATACGATAAAGATATCCGGGAACCTCTTTTTGAATTCCTGGAAGAGACATATGGAAAAGTAAGATTTTTGGAAGAACAGGTAATGGGACAGTCACGTGCGGATATTGTGATGGTTGTTCCGGATGCTTTGTACGGAATCGAAATCAAAAGCGATGCAGATTCCTATATGCGGCTGGAGCGGCAGATTCAGGATTATGATCTCTATTATGATTACAATTATGTTGTTGTGGGTACAAAACATGGAGCCAATATTGCAGAACATGTCCCGGAGCACTGGGGAATCATAACCGTGGAACAGACGGAGACGGGCATTGATTTTTACAGGATGCGTGAGCCAGAATTAAATACTGGCATGCAGTGGACGAACAAAATTGAAATTTTGTGGAGACCGGAACTGGCTCATATTCAGGCACTGAATGAGATGCCTGCCTACAAAGCCAAAAGTAAGCGCTTTGTGGCAGATAAGATTGTAGAAATGGTGCCGAAAGAGTGTCTGGCATTACAGCTTTCAGAGGAACTTTTCGAGCGTGATTACACGAAGATCTGGGAGACAATCCAGGCGTATCGTGCAGAGAACGGACAGAAGCCGAGAAGACGTCGCAGACGCAGAAAAATCAAGAAAAAATAAGTGTAAGACGGTAAAAATTATGGTATGATAAAAGAAAAGGATGAAGGTCTTTAAAGGGATGTTCGAAGGCAGGGGATTTACATATGAAGATAGCGGTTTTTGTGACAGGATGGAACAAAGAATATCTGCGCTATTTATATGGTGGACTGGTTAATGCGCAGAATAAATTTGGAGATGAAATCGACATATATACTTGTTATGCGAAGCTTGGTTCGGGAAACAGTGTCGATAAGTCAGAATTTTCATTCTTTAAGCTTGCAAATTTAAAAGAGTATGATGGCATTATATTTCCGAGCACTACAGTCAAAGAAGGCGACATTAAAAATAAAATGATCGAATGGATTCTGGACAGTGGAAGGCCTTGTGTGACTTTGGAAGAATTGATCCCATATATGTCTAGTGCCGCAATGAATCAGTGGAATGGTATGCAGGATATGGTAGACCATCTTTTTTCAGTACATGGAATTCGTACCTTTGGTTTTTTGGGTGGTTATACGGATACCTGTGAGGCAGATTTACGAAAAAATGCGACCGTGGATTATATAGAAAAACATGGACTTGTCATGATGCCACAGTGGATACGTGATGGGATTTATGAGTATAGTGACGGAATGGAGTATGCCACAGATCTGTTACTTGCTTATGAACAGCAGAAAGAAATTCCACAGGCGGTCGTTTGTGCAAATGATGTAATGGCAGCGGGAATTATTGATGGTTTGTCGGATACACCTTTACAGAATAAGATTGCAGTAACCGGATTTGATCATTATTATGATGGAGAACTCTTTTCACCAACGATTACTTCTATTCGGAGACCAAGGGAAGAAGTCGCTTTTGACGGAGTGAAGCTGTTACATGAGATGGTGGAAAAAAATATGCAAATCCTATTCACAGGTATAGTCCGTACAAAATTATTATTGGGCGAACATGTGGATGCCAAAATGTTCATGAGGCGGAAGATAATGCTGCTTTTCGTAAAAAGATGTTCATGAAAATGTTTCAGGAACGACAGATTTGTGCGCAATTTGATTCTATGGAAGAATCAATTGTCGGTCAGGTTTCTTTAGATCAGCTTTTGGACAAGGTGGCTGATTTTCTCGAAAAAAATGGGGCACAAATGGTTCAGATTTTACTTTCGGGAGATTTACTTTCTCACAAGGAACACAGTTATCGAAGCTGTCAGCATCTTGTACTTGATCGGAAGAAAGAAGGGCAGGACAGTAGCCAGATTCGGGTATTTATGCCACTTCATTATCAGCAACATCAGATGGGTTACTGTAAGGTTGTTGGTATGGATAAGATATTTGAAAATGGTTTGCTAGAGGCTTTTTTCCGGACAATCTGCTATGCAATGGAAAATTATATTCAAAGACAGCAGTATGCTATTGTGAATCAGAAGTTGCAGAAAATGTATCGGATTGACCAATTGACGGGAGTTTATAACCGTTTCGGAATGGAAGATCTTGGACAGGAGTTTTATCATAGTAACTGTTCGAAAAAGCGGAATACCATATTTATTTTCTGTGATATTAATCGGTTAAAATATATTAATGACACTTATGGACATCAGGCTGGTGATTGGGCGATTCAGACAACAGGCAGAGCTTTGGCAGCATTAGAGAGTGAACAAAGTATTGCATTCCGATATGGCGGAGATGAATTTGTATTTCTGACTGTGGAAGGCAGTGGTGTGGATGAAAAATTGATCCGAATGAAATTGGAAGAACTTTGTCACGACTCTCCAATGAAAGAAAAATTAGAAATCAGCATCGGTAAAATTGTGGCATCCTGGAGAGAACCAGAGGATATGGATACATATCTTGACCGTGCGGATGAGGCAATGTATCAGGAAAAGAAACAGTATTATGAGCAAAATCGCATAGAAAGAAGACGCTAGAGTGACAGAGACTGATTATGTAAATATTTAATATTAAAAAAAATCAACTAAATTGTTTAAATTTAATCATTGAATATATCAACAACTGTGATAAAATTCTATCATAGTTGTTGATATATTTTAATTTTAGAAAAGAGGAACATTATGAAGAATTTTGACAAGTATGAGAGACAGTATTTCCTTCCACCAGTATGTGAGTATGACTGGGTAAAGAAAGATTACATAGAGAAGGCACCTATCTGGTGTTCGGTAGATTTAAGAGATGGCAACCAGGCACTGATTGAGCCAATGAGTCTGGATGAGAAGCTGGAATTCTTCCAGATGCTTGTGGATATCGGATTTAAGGAAATCGAAGTTGGTTTTCCGGCAGCATCTGAGACAGAGTTCATTTTTATGCGTACATTGATTGAGCGTGATATGATTCCGGATGATGTGACTGTACAGGTACTGACACAGGCCAGAGAACATATCATTAAAAAGACATTTGAAGCAGTCAAAGGTGCACCACATGCAGTAATTCATCTGTACAACTCTACGTCTGTGGCTCAGAGAGAACAGGTGTTTAAGAAAGATAAGGAACAGATCAAGAAGCTTGCCGTAGATGGAGCAGAATTATTAAAGAAACTGGCATCTGAGACAGATGGAGATTTTTCTTTTGAGTATAGCCCGGAGAGTTTTCATGGTACAGAAGTAGAATATGCTGTTGAGGTTTGCAATGCGGTTCTTGATGTATGGCAGCCAAGTGAGAAGCAGAAGGCAATCATCAATATTCCTGCAACGGTTGAGACAGCTATGCCACATGTATTTGCAACACAGATTGAATATGTAAGCAAGAACCTGAAATACCGTGACAATGTAGTATTAAGCCTTCACCCGCATAACGACAGAGGCTGTGGTGTCAGCGATGCTGAGTTGGGACTTTTAGCAGGTGCTGACCGTATCGAGGGTACATTGTTCGGAAATGGTGAGCGTACCGGTAATGTAGATATTATTACACTTGCCATGAATATGTTCTCCTATGGTATCGATCCGAAGCTTGACTTTGCTAATATGCCAGAGATTCGTGAAAAGTATGAGCGTCTGACAAGAATGCAGGTAAATGATCGTGCACCGTATGCCGGAGATCTTGTATTCTCTGCATTTTCCGGGTCGCATCAGGATGCCATTGCAAAAGGCATGGCATGGAGAGAAGAAAAGCAGCTTAAGACATGGACCGTTCCATATCTTCCGATTGATCCAATGGATGTGGGAAGAACTTACGACAGCGATGTTATCCGTATCAACAGCCAGTCCGGAAAGGGAGGAATCAGTTATATTCTGAAACAGAACTTTTCTATTTCTATGCCTGTTGCAATGCGAGAGGAAGTTGGATATGCCGTAAAGCAGGTTTCTGATGAGGAACATAAGGAACTTTCTCCACAGTGGGTATATGAGATTTTTGAGGAAAATTATGTGAACCGTATACCTTACTTTACCGTTGGAGAATGTCATTTTAAACAGAATGATGGAATTATGGCTGAGGCAAGCATTAATTTTGGAGGAAAGACAACGGTTGTAGATGCAAATGGTAACGGTCGTCTGGATGCCGTCAGCAATACATTAAAGCAGTTCTTTGACATCAGCTATGAGTTGTCCACTTATGAGGAACATGCACTTTCTCATGGTTCTTCTTCAAAAGCCATCGCATATGTGGGAATTACCTGTGATGGTAAGAATTACTGGGGTGTTGGTATGGATGAAGATATCATCAAGGCATCTATCAGTGCGCTGGTTGTAGCAGTGAACAAATTGCCACAGATCCAGCAGAATGAAGAAGGACAGGATGAACGTCTGACTGCTATGCTGAATTATATTCAGAACAACTATCAGACTGTTACATTGGAGAGCGTTGCAGAACAGTTCCATTTATCTGAGCCATATGTATCCAAGTATATTAAGGATAAATCCGGAAAGACATTTGGAGAGCACGTGGCACATATTCGTATGAAACGTGCGAAGACCCTTCTGAAAAACGGAAATATGACAGTTGAGAATATTGCTTATGCTGTAGGATATCAGAATGTAGAACATTTTAACCGTACATTCAAAAAGAGTTTTGATATGACGCCAATTCAGTATCGTAACGAAAGTCGCGAGCAGAAATAATAGTATCAGGTTTTCTGTGAAAAGAGGAAAATTATGAAAAGAAAGATGAGCGTGCTTGCATTATGTCTGGCTGCAGTACTGACAATTACAGGACTGTCGGCTGGCAAAGTGCAGGCTTCGCCGAAAGTTTATACTGGGAATAATCAAAACAATATATCATATTTGACGATTGACTATTCGGAAAGTTATAAATCAGGAAAAATCAAAGGCAAGTATACGTATACGATGCCAACACTGATTGGAACTTCAAAGGCTGTGAAAAAGATTAATAAGGTGTTGAAAGCGGGATACACAGCGTCGCAGAAAGAAAAAGACAATCTCTGGGATTATGTCAAAACCGACAGCAAAGATGATGCTGCGAATCGGAAGATAGTATATGAACTGACATCTACGTGTAAGGTAAGATACAATCAAAAGGGTTATATATCTTTTTCCTATGATCATTACTGGTTCGCAGGTGGCGTATCCAATATCTGGACAGATGGTATGACGTTTGATTTGAAAACAGGAAAGAAGCTAGGTATTTCAGATGTCGTATCTGGAAGCAATACAAAAATTCGAAAAAAGATTCTTGCAAAATATGAAAAAAAGAATGGTGAACTTGGAACACTTGGGCAGGATGAAATTCTGAAAGATACCAAAATGAAAGATTTTCAATTCTACCTGAACAAAGACGGAAATGTCGTTGTATGTTTTGGACCTTATCAGCCGGGTGGCGGTAATGGAGAGAGCACGATTACACTAAAAAGCAATTTGAAGTAAAGAAAAGGAGCCGAAAGGCTCCTTTTTCGTGTAATTTAAATTGTTTCTGCGATATGTCTTGCTACATATACACCGGATGCTGACGCGTGGGACAGAGAATGTGTAACGCCACTTCCGTCGCCGATGATATAAAGACCCGGATACTTACTCTGTAAATGTTCGTCGATTTCTACTTCCATATTGTAGAATTTTACTTCAACGCCGTACAGGAGAGTATCGTCATTTGCTGTTCCCGGTGCAATCTTGTCTAAAGCGTAGATCATTTCGATAATTCCGTCGAGAATACGTTTTGGAAGAACAAGGCTTAAATCACCTGGTGTAGCTGCGAGGGTAGGGGTGACAAGGCCTTCTTCAATTCGCTTAGTGTTGCTTCGACGTCCGCGTACAAGATCTCCAAAACGCTGTACGATGACTCCGCCACCTAACATATTGGAAAGTCTTGCGATGCTTTCGCCGTATCCGTTACTGTCCTTGAATGGCTCAGAGAAGTGCTTTGCGACAAGAAGCGCAAAGTTGGTGTTCTCTGTGCGCAGATCCGCACTTTCATAACTATGTCCGTTAACAGTTACAATACCATTTGTATTTTCATTAACGACGATACCATATGGATTCATGCAGAAAGTTCGGACATTATCTTCGAATTTCTCTGTGCGGTAAACAATTTTGCTTTCATACAACTCATCTGTCAAATGAGAGAAGATGACTGCAGGCAATTCGACACGTACACCAATATCCACACGGTTGGATTTGGTCGGAATATTTAAATCATTGCAGACAGTTTCCATCCATTTACTTCCACTTCGTCCGACGGAGATGACACATTTCTTACAGTCGTAGCTGTTGTCTTTTGTGTCGACGCGGTAATCGCCATTATCTAATATTTCAATTTTTTCAATTGGAGTATCAAAGAAGAAATCCATATGATCCTTCATTTCATTGTAGAGATTCTCCAAAACAATATAATTGATGTCTGTTCCGAGATGACGAACAGAGGCATCTAACAGTTTTAATTTATTCTGCAGACACAGCTTTTTTAAGTTGGTTCCTGCGGTAGAGTACATTTTAGTCCCCTCGCCACCGTGAGACATATTGATCTTGTCAACATACTCCATGAGATCAATCGCCTGCTTGCGTCCGATATATTCATAAAGAGTACCACCAAAATCGTTGGTGATATTGTATTTTCCATCAGAGAAAGCGCCTGCACCACCAAAACCATTCATGATCGCACATGTTTTACATTTGATACAGTTCTTTACTTTATCCCCATCAATTGGACAATGACGCTTTTCGAGAGAATGACCTGCGTCAAATACTGCAATTTTTAAATCTTTATTTTTTTGCATCAGCTCATAGGCAGAAAAAATACCACCAGGACCTGCTCCAATGATTATCACATCGTACATTATATGATTACCTCCATGCATAGAAAAATTTTACTCACACTTATTAATAGTATAACATGAACTAATAAATATGAAAAGATATATTTCAAAATAAAATTCGGAGGTAAAATTCGGATGAAATTCGGATTATTCAAAAGGATTAACATGTACCATAACATGCTTTACTTTTGGAAATTTTTTTTCAATATGATCATGGACACGTTCGGCAATGGCATGTGTTTCTTTTAACGGACGATCACCATCTGCGGCGATTTCTACATCGACATAGATTTTGTTGCCAAACTCACGTGTGCGCAGATCGTCGATACGAAGAACACCTTCTTCTTCACAGATACAGTCTCTTAAAAGCTGCTCATCACCTTCGTTACAGGAATGGTCGACCATTTTATCAACCGCGTCATGGAAAATATCATAGGATGCTTTGACGATAAAGACACAGATGACAAGGCTGGCAATCGAATCGCAGATCGGAAATCCGAGACGTGCACCGGCAATACCGACTAAAGCGCCGACAGAGGAGAGTGCATCGGAACGATGGTGCCATGCATCTGCCATAAGTGCAGCGGAATCTATACGGGTCGCGTTAACTTTGGTGTACCAGAACATCGCTTCTTTTGTAGCGATGGAGATTACAGCAGCCACGAGAGCAAGGATACCAGGGACGGCCAGATCGGCATAATGTCCGCTTGCAATTGTTTTGACTGCGGATATACCTATGGAAATACCTGTGATGAAAAGGATGACAGCAAGGATGATCGCTGCAACACATTCCAGTCGCTCATGACCATATGGATGTTCTTTGTCGGATTCTTTGGATGAAACATGGATACCAATGATGACAACGATACTGCTGAAGACATCTGATGCGGAATGTACGGCATCACTGATCATGGCGCCGGAATTGGCAAGCAGTCCTGCAATCAACTTGAATGCAGAGAGCAAAAGATTGCCAATGATACTTACCGATGTGACACGGTTTGCTGTCTTTTGAAATTGATTACTCATATAAAATATCCCCCTTATAATAAATAAATGAAAAGCGTTTCAACTAAGAAACGCTTACGTACAAAATGGAATATATGTATCTTCTATAATATAGCAATTTATGGATGTTTGTGCAATAAAATCAGGCTTTGTTCTTAAAGAAATGCGAATGAGTTTTATATAAGAAAAATCAGTGTTTTATAAGAAAAATCAGTTGTAAAAAAGAGATGTTAGCAACAAATGATAATGATAAGTGATGTTTAATAAGAATAAGAAAATACTAACAAAAATTGGAAAAAACGAAAAAAAGACATTGACATCTAATAAACGTTAGCGTATACTAACCAACGTGAGAAGTGAAAAACTTTATCAAGAAAGAAGGAGAGTATGATGCCACTTACAATGTCGCCGAAAGGCAAAGAAGTAACAATTCAACGAATCGGTGGAAAAGATGAGGTTCGCAGACATTTAGAGGAACTGGGCTTTGTAGCTGGTGGGCTCGTGACTGTTGTTTCAGAAGCAGCCGGAAATATGATTGTAAATGTGAAAGGTGCCCGCGTAGCCATTGGTCGCGAACTGGCAAATCACATTTTCATATAATACTAATAAGAAAAGAGGAGTAAAAACATGACTTTAAAAGATGCTAAAATCGGTCAGACAGTCACCGTAACGAAGATTACGGGCGAAGGCGCTGTCAAGAGAAGAATCATGGACATGGGCATTACAAAGGGTGTAGAAGTTTACGTTCGTAAAGTCGCACCTCTTGGCGATCCGGTCGAAGTAACCGTAAGAGGCTATGAGCTTTCGTTAAGAAAAGCGGATTCACAAATGATCGAAGTACAGTAAGAAGATAGCAAATAGAAGGAGAAATCATATGTCAATTAAAATTGCACTCGCAGGTAACCCAAACTGCGGTAAGACAACGTTGTTTAATGCGTTGACCGGTGCAAACCAGTATGTTGGTAACTGGCCAGGCGTAACAGTCGAGAAAAAAGAAGGAAAATTAAAGGGACACAAGGATGTTGTGATCATGGATTTACCTGGTATCTATTCCTTATCTCCATACACATTGGAGGAAGTGGTAGCCAGAAATTACCTGATCGGTGAGCGTCCGGACGCAATCATCAATATCATTGATGGAACGAACATTGAGCGTAACCTTTATCTTACAACACAGATTATTGAGCTTGGTATCCCTGTTATTATGGCCGTCAACATGATGGATCTTGTTACAAAGAACGGTGACCAGATCAATATCAAAGCATTAGGTGATGCTTTAGGATGCGAAGTAGTTGAAATCTCTGCTTTGAAAGGAACTGGCGTAACAAAGGCTGCTGAGAAAGCAGTAGCTGCAGCACAGCAGAAGAAAGCAGTTAATCGTGTACATGCATTTTCGGCTGATGTAGAGAACTGTATCAGCACAGTAGAGGATAAGCTTGGAAGCACAGTTGCAGAAGAACAGAAGAGATTCTTCGCAATCAAATTGATCGAGCGTGATTCAAAAATTTCGGATCAGCTTTCAGCTGTTCCGGATGTATCAGCAGAAATCAATGCATTGGAAGAGAAGATGGATGATGATACAGAGAGTATTATCACAAACGAAAGATATACATACATCACTTCTATCATTGGAAAATGTGTAAAGAAAGCAACCGGAAAAGAAAAGCTTACAACTTCTGACAAGATCGATAAGATTGTAACAAACCGTTTTGCTGCATTACCAATTTTTGCATTGATTATGTTCGTTGTTTACTATGTTTCCGTAACAACCGTTGGAGCGTTCTTAACAGACTGGACAAATGATACTTTATTTGGTGAGTGGATTATTCCTGGTGCACAGTCATTCTTTGACAACATTGGATGTGCTGCATGGCTGAGCGGATTGATCGTTGATGGTATTATCTCCGGTGTCGGTGCTGTACTTGGTTTCGTACCACAGATGCTTGTATTATTCATCTTCCTTGCATTCCTTGAGGGATGCGGATACATGGCGCGTGTTGCCTTTATCATGGACCGTATTTTCCGTAAATTCGGTTTATCAGGAAAATCATTCATTCCTATGCTGATTGGTACAGGATGTGGTGTTCCTGGTGTTATGGCCAGCCGTACAATTGAAAACGAACGTGACCGTCGTATGACAATTATGACAACCACATTTATTCCTTGTGGAGCAAAGCTTCCAATTATCGCTTTGATCGCAGGTGCATTCTTTGATAACGCAGGATGGGTTTCATGGTCTGCATATTTTGTTGGTATCGCAGCAATCATCTGCTCTGGTATCATCTTAAAGAAAACAAAGATGTTCTCCGGAGAACCGGCACCATTCGTTATGGAGCTTCCATCTTACCATCTTCCAACTGTAGGCAGCGTACTTCGCAGCATGTGGGAGCGTGGATGGTCTTTCATCAAGAAAGCCGGAACAATCATTTTGTTATCTACCATCGTAGTATGGTTCACAACTTACTTCGGAGTTGTAGACGGATCCTTCCGTATGCTCTCTGATGAAGAAATCGATTATAGTATCTTGGCAGCTATCGGTAAAGGCATTTCATGGATTTTCATTCCACTTGGATGGGGAGACTGGAAGTCTGCAGTGGCAGCTGTTACCGGATTAGTAGCAAAAGAGAACGTAGTAGGTACATTTGGTATCCTATTCCACTATGGAGAAGTCGGAGAGGCCGGAGAAGAAATCTGGACAAACCTTTCTGCAAACATGACTGCAATCGCAGCATACTCTTACTTAGTATTTAACCTCTTATGTGCACCTTGCTTCGCAGCAATGGGAGCAATCAAGCGTGAGATGAACAACGCAAAATGGTTCTGGTTTGCAATCGGATACCAGTGTGGTCTTGCATACCTTGTATCTTTATGTATCTTCCAGATCGGTGGATTATTCACAGGTGCGGCAACATTTGGATTCTGGACAATCGTAGCAATCGCTATCATTATCGGATTTATCTATATGCTTGTTCGTCCTTATAAGGAAAGTACAACATTAGAGGAAAATGTAAAAATCGCTACAAAATAAGATTCAAAGGAGGCAGTTATGTCAGCAGAACAGCAGGAACAAAAACAAATCATCATCGAGCGGCTGAAAGAGGACGGCTGCCGAATTACAAAGCAGCGTCTGATGCTTTTGGATATCATTCTTGAAGATGAGTGCTCAAGCTGTAAAGAGATTTATTACCGGGCATCCAAAAAGGACCCGTCAATCGGTACAGCCACAGTATATCGTATGATCAATACGTTAGAAGATATCGGTGCAATCAGTCGGAAAAATATGTACAAAATCAGTGTATAATACGAAGGAGATCTGCATACAAAAAGTATGTGGGTCTTCTTTTTTATACTTTTTGAACTTGTTTATTGAGAATTCTTTTCAAACAACAGCCTTGACAAAATGTTCTGAATTAGTTATATTTAATATGCGTTAGAGATAACTAACTCACATGTAAGGAGATGGATTATGTGCCAGGAAATTTTTCGCATGATGGGAACAATGAATCAGGACAGCGTTGAGTTTCAGCTTGCATTGCAGTGTGCTCCACTGATTACAGGAATCAAGATTTCAAATCTGCTCATGGTTGCAGCTGAAAACGAAGACCTGGTTATGGATCTTGTACAGGGATCCGGAATTACCTGTTTTTGTGTTATGCGGACAACAAAGAAAACCGCCTTCCTCTTATATCGTAAAGCCAAGCTGGAAGCTTACATATTTAAGCCGGAAGTACAGCAGTTGCTCAGAAAGCTTGGATACGAGGATTTTTCTTTGGAGAACGTATTACATAGTTTTCGCAAAAAATATCAGGTACATATGAACCAGGGAAAGCAGTTCCCTCATGAGATGGGGCTGCTCCTTGGATATCCGGTAGAAGATGTGGTCGGCTTTATGGAAAATAACGGTAAGAATTATCTGTATTCCGGATATTGGAAAGTATATGCGGATGTTCCAGCAAAGAAACACATTTTTACACGATATGACGAAGCAAGAGAAACACTGATTCGTCTGTTGGCAAATGATATTGGAATCCGGTTGATCTTTGAAATTTACCGGGATGAAAGTATAAAAGAAATAGCTGTTTAGGAGGAAAAGAAAATGAGTAAAGTATGTGTGGTTTATTGGTCACAGTCAGGAAATACGCAGGCAATGGCAGAGGCAGTCGGTAAGGGTGCAAGTGATGCAGGTGCAGATGTTTCTGTTGTATATGTTGGCGATGCTACATTAGATGCTTTAAAAGAGTGCAAGGCATTTGCTTTAGGATGCCCTGCTATGGGCGCTGAAGTCTTGGAAGAAGCTGAGATGGAGCCATTTGTTGCAGATGTAGAAGGCATCTGTTCAGGAAAGACAATTGGTCTGTTCGGCTCTTACGGATGGGGCGATGGCCAGTGGATGCGTGATTGGGAAGAGCGCATGAGTGGTGCTGGTGCAACAATCAGCGGTGGCGAAGGCGTTATCTGTCAGGAAGCACCGGATGCTGATGCATTAGCTGCATGTGAGGCGCTTGGCAAAGCTCTCGCAGCTGTATAAAATCGGGAAAATCGGTTAAAACCGTTTTCTATAAATATTATCTCCGCAAAGGAAACTTTGCTCCTAGTGTAAATCCGAGCCATCGCGAAAGCGGTGGCTCGCTCTCTTTTATATTCAAAAAAATCAGAAATAATTACTTGGAACCCTTATAAATATCTCCTTGCAGAACGAGAAAAATTAGAATATATTGTAGATAGTACCAAGTTTTCTATGAAAAATTTGGTATGCAGCGTCAGCCTATTTGCTGAAAGCAAATTTTGCATGGGCTTACGTTCAAGAGATAGATGGAACAGGTTATGAAACCTGAAAAAGATAGAAACAAGAGGAACAACGGTGATCACAATTTATTGTGCGCTTTATGCAGAAGCGCAATATCTGATACAATATTTCGAACTGAAAAAGGATGCTAAAGTAACGCATTTTCAAATGTTTTCCAATGAAAAAAAGGATATCCGGGTAGTAATTACCGGAGTCGGTAAAATCAATATGGTAGTAGCGATAGCAGAACTTTCGGCTTTGTATCCGCCAAAAGCGGAAGATATTATTGTGAATTATGGAAGTTGTGCGGTGAAGAATTGTGCGGTGGGAAGTATATTTATGTGTAACAAGATTGTAGAAGAGTTGACGGCACGTACATTTTATCCGGACATGTTATACCAGCATCCGTTTGCGGAAGCCTGCCTACATACGGTAGAAAAGGAAAAGCTGGAGAATTTGGCTGACGATTGTATTTATGACATGGAGGCGGCAGCTTTCTATCAAGGAGCAGCTTTTTATTATGGACCGCATCAGATGCTTTTTCTAAAGGCTGTCACAGATCATGGAGATATTCATGCTGAGGATCCGAAGGAATTTCAAAAACGCTTCTGCAACATTATGAATCAGGCAGGAGAAGAAATTGCCGCGTATTTGGATGAAAAATTACAGACGAATATTCAGGAGGAAGAGTGGAAGCTGGCTATGCAGGAGACGGCTTTTGAAGATCGTGTAAGACAGTTGGCAGAAGATCTGCATTGTTCAAAAACAATGGAAGCTACCGTGCGTCAGCTGATGCGATACTGGAAGCTTGCCGGTATAGATGTAAACACATTGCTTGCGCCGTTTTACGACAGTGAAAAACTACCATGTAAAGATAAAAGGGAAGGGAGCAGAATACTCAATGAATTACGCACAAAATGGTTATAACAGTGCTTTTTCCCATATATATGTGGAGGAACGTATTCTTTCACATCCCAGAACGCAGAAAATTCTGGCGCATTTTCCAAATGCACAAGTGATTTCCATTGGACATTATAAAGATGTGTTTTGCCGGAGAGGACAACAATATGTCCAGCAGCATCAGGCGCAGAATCTGATTCTTGCTAAGAAAGAAGATCATTTTATTTATGAGGGGGCGAAACCCTGTCAGGATTTTGGAAATGAGCATTTCTATTACTGTTCGACAATGATGAACTGCATGTTCGATTGCAGTTATTGTTATCTGAAAGGCATGTATCCGTCCGGGCATATGGTCATATTTGTCAATCTTGAAGATTATTTTGAAAAGCTCGAAGAGATGCTGGCAAAGAGTGAAATCTATTTGTGCGTGTCCTATGATGCGGATCTTCTGGCGATGGATTCCCTGACAGGATATGCGTCAGCATGGGCAGATTTTGCAAAAAAGCATGGAAATTTGAAAATAGAGATTCGAACAAAAAGTGCGCGTATGGAGATGTGGGAGCAGTGTGAACCAGCATCCAATGTTATTTACGCATTTACTGTAGCTCCAGAGGAAATTATTGCAGCCAGTGAGAAAAAGACACCGTCGGCAAAAGCACGTATTGCCTGTGCTGCTGAAGGAGTCAAAAGAGGATTTGCTGTGCGGCTGTGTTTTGATCCGATGCTGTATCTGCCAAATTGGAAAGAATATTATGGAAATCTGTTGGAAGCATTTGATCAGGCATTTGTTGAAAAAGGTTGTCGCTTTTCGGATGTGATGGATGTGAGTGTTGGTGCATTCCGCATTTCACAGGATTACATGAAAAAAATAAGGCGTGTGGAGCCGGATTCCGTGATTGTGCAGTTCCCGTTTGTCAATGAAGGCGGCATATATCAGTATCCCAGGTCTCTGTTAGAACGGATGGAACAGTATCTGGTGGAAGAGCTGGAAAAGCGTATTCCGCGTAATCGTATTTTTTTGGACAGGGAGTGAAAAAGATAATGCAACAGAAAAAGAGTGCAATTGTAACGGGAGCAAGTTCCGGCATTGGATTTTCCATTGCAAAAGAATTGTGTAATCTTGGATATGAGGTATATGGATTCGGCCGTAATTTTTCAAAAGCAGAGGTTGCTTCCTATATAGAAACACAACCCTTGTTCCATGCAAAGGTCTGTGACCTTTTAGAAACGCAGCGAATGTGCGATATGGCAAAAGGGATCGCAAAGAGTACGCAACTGCATATTTTAGTCAATGCGGCCGGTGTTGGATATTATGGACTGCATGAAGAATTGAACGTAAAACAGATTCAGACATTGGTGCGCACCAACCTGGAAGTGCCGATGATCCTGACGAATCGTCTGCTTCGCACGTTAAAACAAAACAGAGGACATATCATCAATGTTTCCTCCATCACAGCAAAACAGAATAATCCGCATGGCTGTGCATATGGTGCAGTAAAAGCAGGACTGACCAGCTTTGGCGCAAGCCTTTTTGAAGAGGCGCGAAAGTACGGGATTAAGGTAACGACAATACATCCAGATATGACAGATACGGATTTGTATCGGGATGCGGATTTCACCTGTGCAAAAGAAGCAGGATGCTATTTAGAAAGCGAGCAGATTGCACAGGCAGTGCGCTTTCTGTTAGAACAGCCCAAAGGAACTGTGATTCCGGAACTTACAATCCGGCCGCAGTATCATAGAATCGCACGGAAAGCAAAGAACGCTGATGCTTAGAAATAAAAAATATATGTAAAGAATTGTAGATAGAAAGTAAGTGGAAATAATGAAAGAGAAACAACAGGGAATTTTATTTATCATATTGGCAGGATTTTTCTTTGCCTCGATGAGCTTTTTTGTACGTTTGTCGGGTGATTTGCCTACCATGGAGAAAGCATTCTTTCGAAATGCAGTGGCTGTTCTTGTGGCTGCATTTATGCTTGCACGTACAAAAGAAGGATTTCATGTACAGAAAGGCAGCTGGCCGGATTTGCTTATGCGAAGCTTTTGTGGCACGGTGGGATTAATCTGCAACTTTTATGCCGTTGATCACATGAATATTGCAGATGCAAATATTTTAAATAAGCTGTCACCATTTTTTGCAATACTGATGTCTTATTTTATCTTAAAGGAGAAAGCAAACAAAGTAGAATGGGCATGTGTTGCAGTGGCATTTATCGGTGCTGTGTTTGTTGTAAAACCGGCATTTAATATGCAGTTTGTCAATGCAATGATCGGAGTAACTGGCGGTCTTGGAGCTGGCATTGCTTATACATTTGTGCGCAAACTTGGCAAAAAGGGAGAACGTGGACCGATTATCGTCATGGTGTTTTCGACATTTTCCTGCCTGTGTACAGTTCCGTTTCTGATCTCAGAATTTCAGCCGATGAAAGCGGTGCAGCTTCTTTGTCTGCTGATGGCGGGAGTCAGTGCTGCCGGAGGGCAGATCTTTATAACCAAGGCATATACAAAAGCACCGGCAAAGGAAATTTCAGTATTTGATTATACCCAGGTGCTGTTTGCTGCATTGCTGGGATTTGTGTTCTTCGGGCAGATTCCGGATTGGATGAGTCTGGTGGGATATCTGATCATTATTGGAAGTGCAATCTTCAAATGGAACTACTTACGTAAAGAATAAAAAGATGAGGCGCGTATAGACTTACGTTAAAAGGACTGCCGTTTTCCGGCAGTCCTTTTAACGTACACTTTATTTGTTTATCTCTTTCTTGAGATTCTTCTGTGCAGTAGAGAGCATCAATTTAATTCGATTCAGCTGATTTACCTCAGATGCACCCGGATCATAATCAATCGCTACAATATTAGCACCCGGATATTCATGACGAATTTCCTTGATCACACCCTTACCTACAATATGGTTTGGCAGACATGCAAATGGCTGTGCGCAGACGATGTTTGTAGCACCCTGGTGGATCAGCTCTAACATCTCGCCGGTCAGGAACCAGCCTTCACCAGTCTGGTTGCCGATGGATACAATGTGTTCTGCATCCTTTGCGAGATCCTGAATGTAAGCAGTAGGCTCAAAATGTTTACTCTTTGCAAGTTCATCCCTGGCAGCTTTACGGATCCACTCAAAGAAATGAATCAGCATATTGTTGATGCGTTTGGATTTCTGTGTGGCACCTAAATAATCTGCCTTAAAGTTCTGGTTATAACAGCAGTAGAGCAGGAAGTCTGTCAAATCTGGTACGACAGCTTCCGCACCTTCGGATTCGAGCAGGTCAACAATATAATTGTTGGCTGCAGGAAGAAATTTGACAAGAATCTCACCAACAACACCGACGCGAGGCTTCTTCTCGTCGGTCATCGGAAGATTGTCAAAGTCACGGATGATCTCACGGCACATCTTCTTGAATTTGCGGTGAGAAAGAATTTTGGTGTTTCCAACAAATTCCATAACACGTTTCTTCCATTTTTCATGCAATGCGTTTGCAGAACCCGGCACGGCCTCATATGGACGAACGCGATAGAGACAGCGCATGAAGATATCACCGAACTCAAGCGCATACAGACCATGCTGAATGAGACTAGGTGTAATTTTGAAACCAGGGTTTTTCTCCAGTCCGACCATGTTGATGGAGATAACCGGAACATCCGGATAACCGGCTTTGATCAACGCACGGCGGATGAAGCCGATGTAGTTGGTTGCACGGCATCCACCACCAGTCTGGGAAATCAGGATAGCTGTCTTTGTCATATCGTATTTGCCTGACATTACAGCACTCATGATCTGACCAATGACAATAAGGGATGGATAGCATGCGTCATTGTTTACGTATTTTAATCCTACATCTACACATTCTCTTGCAGGAATATCCGGAATGACCAGATTGTATCCAGCAGCACGGAATGCAGGAAGGAGCAGATCAAAATGAATTGGTGACATCTGCGGACAAATGATGGAGTAGTTGTTTTTACGCATTTCCTCTGTAAAAATAACACGCTCGTAATTTGCCGGATGGATTTCACGCTTCTCGTGTTTTTTCTCTTTTACGCGAATTGCAGACAGAAGAGAACGGATACGGATACGCGCTGCTCCAAGGTTGTTTACTTCATCGATTTTCAGGCAGGTGTAAATCTTGCCGGAACCTGTCAGAATGTCATTGACGCAGTCGGTTGTTACGGCATCGAGACCGCATCCGAAGGAATTTAGCTGGATGAGATCCAAATCATCTCTTGTCTTTACATAGTTTGCTGCAGAGTAAAGACGGCTGTGATACATCCACTGATCCATAACGATGAGCGGACGCTCGAGATTGCCAAGGTGGGAGATAGAATCTTCTGTCAGTACACAGATACCGTAGGAGTTGATCAGTTCCGGAATACCATGGTTGATCTCAGGGTCCACATGATATGGGCGTCCTGCCAGAACAATACCGCGACGACCGGTTTCTTCCATATATTTTAATATTTCTTCACCCTTTTTCTGCATCTCAAGGCGTGTAACTTCTAATTCTTTCCAGCCTTCGGAGACCGCATCGCGGACTTCGGATTCGGAAATATGGAACTCTTTCTTGAAGCAGGCAACCAGCTGCTGGGAGAGAACTTCTTCGTTGGTAAAAGCCATAAACGGATTTAAGAACCGCATCTGACCACTTGTGATTTCATCCACGTTATTCTTGATATTCTCAGAATAAGAAGTAACAATCGGACAGTTGTAGTGGTTGTTTGCATCCGGAAATTCATTTCTTTCGTATGGAATAGCCGGATAGAAGATAAAGTCCACGTTCTGGTGAAGGAGCCATGCAATGTGTCCATGTGCAAGTTTTGCAGGATAACATTCAGACTCGCTAGGGATACTGTCGATACCGAGCTCGTAAATCTTTCGCGTAGACTGCGGAGACAGTACAACGGAAAAGCCGAGCTTTTTGAAGAACGTAGCCCAGAATGGATAATTCTCGTACATGTTCAGAACACGTGGAATACCAACCGTTCCGCGGGTCGCTTCCTCTGCAGAAAGCGGTTTGTAGTCAAACAGTCTCTTGTTTTTATATTCAAATAGGTTTGGAATATTTTCTTTATTCTTTTCTTTTCCAAGTCCGCGTTCACAACGGTTTCCGGTGATATACTGACGGTTGTCAGAGAACTTGTTGATCGTCAGCAGGCAGTGATTGGTACATCCCTGGCAGCGCGCAAGCTTTGTTGTGTAGGAAAGCTCGTTGATCTGCTCGATGGTAAGCATACTTGTCTGGTAGCCTTCTTCGTGACGTTCTCTTGCGATGAGCGCAGCTCCGAAAGCACCCATGATTCCGGCGATATCCGGACGGGTTGCGTGGACACCTGCGATTTTCTCAAAGCTTCGGAGTACAGCGTCATTGTAGAATGTTCCACCCTGTACAACAATATTTTCGCCTAAATCTCTGGCATCGGATAATTTGATAACCTTGAATAAAGCGTTCTTGATAACCGAATATGCAAGTCCGGCAGAAATATCAGCGACAGAGGCACCTTCTTTCTGAGCCTGCTTAACTTTGGAATTCATAAATACGGTACATCTTGTTCCAAGATCGATTGGATTCTTCGCAAAAAGTGCTTCTTTGGCGAAATCCTGTACTGAGAAATTCAATGATTTTGCAAAAGTCTCGATGAAGGAACCACATCCGGAAGAACATGCCTCGTTCAACTGTACGGAATCAACAGTCTGATTCTTGATCTTGATACATTTCATATCCTGACCACCGATATCTAAGATACAGTCAACTTTCGGATCGAAGAAAGCAGCTGCGTAATAATGGGCAACTGTCTCAACCTCGCCGTCGTCCAGCATCAGCGCGGCTTTCAAAAGTGCCTCGCCGTATCCGGTAGAGCAGGAATGAACAATATGTGCTTTTTCCGGCAGCTTTTCATAGATTTCCTGAATGGAATGGATTGCTGTAGCCAGAGGGCTTCCGTTGTTGTTGCTGTAGAAAGAATACAGCAGGTCACCATTCTCACTTACCAATGCAATCTTTGTTGTTGTAGAACCGGCATCAATTCCCAGATAACAGTTTCCTTCGTAAGATGCAAGGTCTGCGGTCTGTACATGATTGTTTCCATGACGTCTGGTAAATGCGTCATAGTCTGCCTGATCGGCAAAAAGCGGATCCAGGCGGGCTACTTCGAATTCCATCTTGATACCGGAAGAAAGCTTCTTTAATAAAGTGGAAAGCGTGGTAACAGAGTCTTCTTTATAATTAAGTGCCGAACCAATTGCTGCAAACAGATGGGAATTGTCCGGTGTGATCGCATGTTCATCGTCCAGATTAAGTGTGCGGATAAAAGCAGCCTTTAATTCAGAAAGAAAGTGCAGTGGTCCGCCAAGGAATGCCACATGTCCACGAATTGGTTTACCGCAGGCAAGTCCACTGATCGTCTGATTTACAACTGCCTGAAAAATGGAGGCAGACAGGTCTTCACGTGTTGCACCTTCATTGATCAGCGGTTGAATATCGGTTTTGGCAAATACGCCGCAACGGGCTGCAATCGGATAGATTGCTTTGTAGTTCTTGGCATATTCATTGAGTCCGGAAGCATCCGTCTGAATAAGAGAAGCCATCTGGTCAATGAAAGAACCGGTACCACCGGCACAGATACCATTCATACGCTGCTCAACATTACCGCCTTCAAAATATATAATTTTGGCATCTTCACCACCGAGCTCAATCGCCACATCTGTCTGCGGGGCATAGTGCTGAAGTGCTGTAGAAACAGAGATTACCTCCTGTACAAACGGAACCTCAAGATGCTTGGCGAGGGTGAGACCGCCGGAACCGGTGATCATTGGAGCTACTGAAAGCTCACCAAGCTGATCAAATGCCTTCTGGATCAGAGAAGTCAGTGTTTCCTGAATGTTGGCAAAATGACGTTCGTAATCAGAAAAAAGCAGATTGTCCTGCTCATCTAACACAGCCACTTTTACTGTGGTAGATCCGATGTCAATTCCAAGTTTATGTAAGGATTTATTTTCCATAAAAAGTAACCTCCGCCTTAGTGTCTATTATAAATAGGTAAGTAATCATACCGCTCATAAGCATACAACATTATACGACAAGGGCGAACAAAATACAATGAGCGAAAAAATAAACATTTTATAAAATAAGAAACGATTTTCGTGAAAAATAAACATTCTGTTAAGAATGAGCACCTTCATTGACAAGTAAGTCTGCAAAAAAGTATAATACAATAAGTTAAATGCAAGAAACGAGAGTTAGGAGAAAAATATGAACTGGATAGACAAAATGGAAAAGAAGTGGGGAAGATACGCAATCGTTAATCTCTCCCGGTATTTGGTATTTGCACAGATCATTGGACTGGTGATGGCGATGGCCGTTCCACAGGTCCTTTCGTATATGACATTCTCCGGATATGATATTTTACATGGTCAGATTTGGAGACTGATCAGCTGGATTTTTATCCCGACAGCATCACTGGATATTTTCGGACTGCTGTTTTTGTTCTGTGTGTTTATGTGGGGCAGTCAGTTGGAAAGCCTGATCGGAACATTTCGTTTGAATCTGTTCGTGTGGGGTGGTGTTCTCTGGTGTGATATCGCGGGAATGATTGCATATGTTCTCTTACGACTGAAATTTTCGGTTAATGTCAGCCCAAATCTTACACCGTACTATATTCTCATGTCCATGCTGCTTGCAATTGCCATCTGTCTGCCGGATGCGGAGGTTCGCCTGTATTTTGTACTTCCGATTAAAATGAAGTGGATGCTTGTATTCGAGCTGGTTTATGTGGGATATGCTGTTGTGATGTGTTACGTGAATGGTTTTCAGGCATATGGTTCAAATGGTGCAGGTGGACAACTACTGGCATTTATCGTTGGAACGCTGCAAAGCCTGCCAATCCTTGTTCCGGTGTTGCATATGTTCTGGTTTTTCCATGCAATCAAGATGCGTCTTTCCAGAAAGCAGAGAAAACGGCAGAAACAGTTTCAGTCGCAGATGTCTGCGCCACGTCCTGGTTCCGGAATTTCCATGCACAAATGTGCAATCTGCGGACGTACAGAAATTACAAATCCGGAGCTGGAATTCCGCTATTGCAGCAAATGCGTCGGCAATCGGGAATACTGTCAGGATCATCTGTTTACGCATCAGCATGTGCGATAACGACTATAAGATTTTTTGAAAAATAATATTAGGTATCCTAATGATTTTTAAAATTTGTGTCAAATTCTGTTTGGTTTTGAAAAAAATGCGTTGACTGAAAAAATTTAGTATGCTACTTTGGTAGGGTGAAAAAGAAAAAGGTCGACCGACAGGAGGAAAACATTATGAAAAAGAAGATCTTGAGTTTGTTATTGGTTGCAGGTCTTTCTGTATCCCTGTTTGCAGGATGCGGTTCAGGTGCTGCAGATGCAGATAAGGCAACAGCAGAAGGTGGAAAAGAAGCTGCTTCCGATTTGAAAATCGGAGCAATCTTAATCGGTGATGAGACAGAGACATATTCAAAGGCTCACATCGATGGTATCAAGGAAGCTGCAAAGGAATTAGGTATTCCAGAAAATAACATTGAGTGGAAGGAACGTATTGACGAGTCTGAAGACTGCTACGACGCAGCCAAAGCACTGGTTGCTGATGGATGTACACTTGTTATTTCCAACAGTTATGGACATCAGGATTACATTGCAGAAGCGGCAGAAGAGTTTACAGATGTCAATTTCGTATCAATGACTGGTGACTACGCAGCAATCTCAGGATTGGACAATTATTATAATGCATTTACAAATGTATATGAGTCCCGCTATGTATCAGGTGTCGTTGCAGGTATGAAGATTGCAGAACTTGATAAGAATGGTGAGATTCCAAAAGACGGATATGACGAAGATGGAAATGTCAAGGTCGGATATGTAGGCGCTTACCCATACGCAGAGGTAGTTTCCGGATATACCGCATTTTTCCTTGGTATCCAGTCTGTATTTCCAAATGTTGTCATGGACGTACAGTATACAAATTCATGGTTTGATATCGACGGTGAGGCAGCTGCGGCAGATATGCTGATCAAGCGTGGATGTGTGATCATCGGACAGCACGCAGATTCTACCGGAGCTCCGGATACGGTTGAGAAAGCATGGCAGAACGGACAGGTTGTTTATTCTGTAGGATATAACATGAGCATGCTTGATGTTGCACCGGATGCAGCACTTACCAGTGCTACCAACGTATGGTCTGCATACTACAAGGAGCTTTTTAGCGATGTATTAAACGGAAAAGAAATTCCGCAGGATTGGTCAAAAGGATTCAATGATGATGCAGTTGCAATCACAGATCTTGGACCAAACGTTGCAGAAGGCACTGCAGACAAGGTCGCAGAAGTTGAAGCAGCACTTAAGGATGGTTCTTTACACGTATTTGATACATCCAAGTTTACCGTAAATGGAAAACAGATCACAGAAGATGATGCAAAGGTTGATCTTTCTTATGTAGATTACTCAACAAATACCGTTGTTTACAAGGGAGATACAAAGACTGCACTTGTTACAGATGATGATGGAAATTCCTATTTTGAAGAGTCTGTACTTCGTGCTGCACCATATTTCACATTGAGAATTGATGGTATTACAGAACTGAACGCAAACTAAAAACGTACCATAAGGTAATAGAAAGAAGGGAGCATGTGGTATCTGCCATATGCTCCCATAATGTGTTTCTAGAAAGGAATTTATAAATGGGTGAAGTAGAACAAAAGCTGGCAATTGACATGCGAAATATTACCAAGACTTTTGGAACAGCTGTGGCGAACAACAAGGTGAACCTACAGGTGAAATACGGAGAGGTATTATCGCTGTTAGGTGAGAACGGAAGTGGAAAAACAACCTTGATGAACATGTTGTCCGGTATTTATTTTCCAGATGCAGGACAGATCTTTATCAAAGGACAGGAAGTAACCATCCGTTCGCCACATGATGCACTGGAACTGGGAATTGGTATGGTGCATCAGCATTTTAAGCTGGTGGATGTTTTTTCTGCAACTGAGAACGTAATACTTGGATTAAAAGAAAAGGAGTCCCGCAGACAGGTAGAGGAGAAAATACAGAAAATCTGTGATAAATACGGATTTGAAGTGGATCCTAAGAAAAAAGTGTATGACATGTCTGTGGCAGAAAAGCAGACACTGGAGATTGTAAAAGTACTGTATCGTGGTGCAGATATTCTGATTCTGGATGAGCCGACAGCGGTACTGACACCGCAGGAGACAAAACGACTCTTTAAGGTGATGCAAAACATGAAAGCTGACGGAAAGGCAATCATTATCATCACACATAAGCTGAACGAAGTGCTCAGCGTTTCTGACTGTGTGACCATTTTAAGAAAAGGTGAGTATGTCGGAACCGTTCCAACTTCGGAAGCAACTGAGAGTTCTCTGACCGAGATGATGGTTGGAAAGAAAGTGGAACTGAACATTGACCGTCCAGTTGTAGAGCAGAAAGAAATACGTCTGAAAGTGGAACATGTTTCGGTTGATAATGAATATGGTGTTTCCGTACTTGATGATGTCAATTTTGAAGCATACAGTGGAGAAATCCTCGGCATTGCCGGCATTTCCGGATGCGGTCAGAAGGAGCTTCTTGAGGCAATCGCCGGACTGCAGGTGACAAAAGAGGGTGGCAGCATCCAGTATACAGCTCCGGGAAAAGAAGCAGAGGAGCTGTTGGACAAGACACCAAAGCAGATTCGTGAGTATGGTGTTGCTTTGTCCTTCGTTCCGGAAGATCGTCTGGGAATGGGACTTGTCGGTTCTATGGGAATGACAGAAAACATGCTGCTTCGAAGCTACACCGATGGACAATCACCATTCCTTTCTATGAAAAAACCAAGAAAACTGGCATACAAGATCAAGGACAGTCTGGATGTCGTGACAACTGGAGTGAATACACCTGTGCGCAAACTTTCCGGTGGAAATGTACAGAAAATTCTGGTGGGACGTGAGATTGCCAATTCGCCAAACGTTCTGATGACAGCGTACGCAGTCCGTGGACTGGATATCAATACTTCATATACAATCTACCGCCTTTTGAATGAGCAGAAGAAAAAAGGTGTGGCAGTCATTTATGTAGGGGAAGATTTGGATGTGCTGCTTGCATTGTCCGATCGGATTCTGGTGCTTTGTGAGGGAAAAGTAAATGGAATTTTAGATGCCCGCACAACAACAAAAGAAGAGGTTGGTCTGTTGATGACAAACTTAAAGGAACAGGGAGGTGCAGATCATGAATAGAGAGCCGTTGATTCGCGTGACAAAAAGGGACGGAATGCCTCTGTACAAAAATATGCTGATTCGTGCATGTTCTATTGTGATGGCAATGCTTCTGGTTGTGTTTTTTGTGCATCTGACAGCAAAAATCTCCGCAGGAGAGACCCTTTCCTATATGTGGGAAGGCGTATTTGGAAATTCGATTTATATGAGAGATACCGTGTTCTATGCAGCAAAACTTCTGTGCATCGCAGTTGCGTTGGCACCGGCGTTTAAAATGCGTTTCTGGAACTGTGGTGCCGAGGGTCAGGTACTTGCCGGAGGTCTGGCGACCGCAATCGTTATGGTATATTGCGGAAATGTACCAGCGCCACTTTTGTATCTTATTATGGTGATTTCTGCGATTGCACTTGCCGCGGTATGGGCAATCCTGCCGGCGATATTTAAAGCAAAAATGGGTGTAAACGAAACACTGTTTACTCTGATGATGAACTATGTTGCAATCCAGCTGGTTGACTTTTTCTATAATAAATGGAAAGGCGCAGCTTCATCTCTTGGAAAGCTCAACAAAGGAACCAAAGCCGGATATCTTCCAACCCTATTTGGAAGTGATAACTCCTGGCTTGTGATCGCGGTTGTTATTTTTACGATTGGCATTTATTTTTATTTGTCCAAGACAAAACATGGATATGAAATTTCGGTTGTCGGCGAATCCGAGCGGACTGCGGAATATGCGGGGATCAGTGTGAAGACGGTTATTATCCGGACGATGGCTCTTTCAGGAATTATCTGTGGTATTTGCGGAATGATGACCGTTGCGGGACATGATCATTCTATTTCTTCATCTAACACAGCCGGAGGATACGGATTTACAGCAATTATCGTAGCATGGCTTGCAAAATTTAACACAGGACTTATGGTAGTCATTTCAGTGTTTGTTATTTTCCTTGAAAGAGGAACTTCCCATGTAGCAGATAAATGCAGCGGATTCGATGCGAGTGCTTCGAAAATTGTTATCGGATTGGTTCTCTTCTTTGTCATTGGCAGTGAGTTCTTTGTTAATTACAAACTAAATTTCCGTGGAAAACATGATAAGGAGGTAGCATAGTATGGCAACGTTAATTGGATGGATTGTTCGTGCGGTCGTATTTGGAACGATCGTAATGTACGGAGCTATGGGTGAAATCCTTACAGAAAAAGCCGGTCACCTGAATCTTGGTACACCGGGTATCATGTGTATCGGTGGGGCATTTGGTTTTGCCGGGGCATATGCATATGAGAACGCGGTTGCAGATCCGAACGCATTTTTATGTGCAATCATTGCAGTGGGAGTTGCATTTATCGCAGGTGCCATTGCCGGCGCAGTTTATACCTTTCTTACCGCAACACTTCTGGTAAATCAGAATGTCGTTGGTCTGACATTGACAATTTTTGGCGTCGGTGTGGGAAAATTCTTCGGAACCTATGTGATCCCGGAAGGCGCAGTGACAACAAAAGCTTTGTTCGCCAACAAAGTATTTATTGCAAAAGTTCCGGTGCTTCATAAATTAGGTGTGATCGGAGATCTGTTTTTCTCTTATGGATTTATGGTATATGTGGCAATTATAGTGGCAATCATATTGCACCTGTTCCTGACAAGAAGCAGAGCGGGACTGAATCTGCGTGCTGTGGGCGAGAATCCGGCCACGGCAGATGCAGCGGGAATCAACGTGACAAAATACAAATACATCGCGATCATCGTTGGCTCCGGTATCACCGGACTTGGCGGCGTATTGTATGTGCTGGATTATGGTAACGGAACCTGGGCGACGGCTTCGGGTGATGCCATTGAAGCACTGGCATGGCTGTCAGTTGCACTCGTTATATTTGTCCGCTGGAATACAATCAGAGCAATCTGGGGATCCTATCTGTTTGGATTGTGTTACTGGGCATACAATTATGTACCGACCCTGATTGGAATAAAAATTAATACGGAACTTGCACAGATGCTTCCGTATATCGTAACGATTATAATTCTCATTGTGGGATGTACGCGGATGAAACAGGAAAATCGCGGACCGGCATATCTGGGACGGAGCTATTTCCGTGAGGACCGGTAAGGTGAAAAGCATATATGACGCATACATATGATATGTATGCGTCTATTGACAAAAAAAGTATATATCCCTATAATCAAAGAACAATAGGAATACGGCTGGAGGAGTACGAATATGGAAAATGAAACAGTTTCCAAGAATTTTATTGAACAGATCATAGAGAAAGATCTGGCAGAGGGACATTGTGAGACAATCGCAACAAGATTCCCTCCGGAACCGAATGGATATCTTCACATCGGACATGCAAAGTCAATTCTTCTGAATTATGGACTTGCCAAAAAATATGGTGGCAAATTCAATCTTCGTTTCGATGATACAAACCCTACAAAAGAAAAACTTGAATTTGTAGAATCTATCAAAGCAGATGTTAAATGGTTGGGCGCAGATTGGGAGGACAGACTCTTTTTTGCATCCAATTATTTTGACCAGATGTATGAAGCAGCGATCAAATTAATTAAAAAAGGCAAAGCATATGTGTCGGATCTGAATGCAGATGAAATCCGTGAATACCGCGGAACATTAAAAGAACCTGGAAAAGAAGATCCATATGCAAGCAGAAGCGTAGAAGAGAACCTGAAACTTTTTGGAGAGATGAAAGAAGGCAAATGTGAGGACGGAAGCCGTGTGCTTCGTGCGCGCATTGATATGTCATCTTCCAATATTAATATGCGCGATCCAATCCTGTATCGTGTGGCTCATATGACACATCACAATACCGGTGACAAATGGTGCATTTATCCAATGTATGATTTTGCACACCCAATCGAGGATGCAATCGAAGGAATTACTCATTCCATCTGCACGCTTGAGTTTGAGGATCACAGACCGCTTTATGACTGGGTTGTTACCGAGCTTGGGTATAAGACAAGTGCGGATGATACACCAAAACAGATCGAGTTTGCAAAATTATATCTGACCAATGTTGTAACAGGAAAGCGTTATATTAAGAAGCTTGTAGAAGAAAACATAGTTGACGGATGGGATGATCCGCGTCTCGTTTCTATTGCAGCACTTCGCCGCAGAGGTTATACACCGGAATCTATCCAGAATTTTGTAGAATTATGTGGAATTTCCAAGGCAAACAGCTCTGTGGATTATGCAATGTTAGAGTACTGTATTCGTGAGGATTTGAAGATGAAACGTCCTCGTATGATGGCAGTGCTTGATCCAGTAAAAGTTGTTATTGACAACTATCCGGAAGGACAGGTAGAGCAGCTTCCGGTAGATAACAACCTAGAGAATCCGGAACTTGGACAGAGAATTGTTCCGTTTACAAGAGAGCTTTACATCGAAAGAGATGACTTCATGGAGGAGCCGCCTAAGAAATATTTCCGTATGTTCCCAGGCAATGAAGTGCGCTTGATGAACGCATATTTCGTGAAATGTGAAGGCTATGAAAAGGATGAGAACGGCAATGTGACAGTAATCCATTGTACTTACGATCCGGCATCTAAGGGTGGAAACAGCCCGGATGGACGTAAAGTCAAAGGAACGATTCACTGGGTTTCCGCAGAGTATGGACAGAAAGCAACCATTCGCCTGTATGAGAACATCGTAAATGAAGAACTTGGTGTATACAATGAGGACGGCAGTCTGAACCTGAATCCAAATTCTCTTACAATACTTACAGACAGTATTGTTGAGCCTGCCCTGATGGAAGCAAAGCCATATGAGAGCTTCCAGTTTGTACGTCAGGGATTCTTCTGCGCAGACTATAAAGACTCCAAACCGGGACAGCCGGTATTCAACCGTATCGTCTCCTTGAAGAGCTCTTTCAAACTGCCAAAAAATCCGGCATAAAATAAACTGCAATTTACGGAAATTGCGTAGAGATAGTGTCAAGTTTTCTATGAAAACTTGATATGTAGCGTCAGTCCATTTGCTGAAAGCAAATTTTTCATGGACTGACGTTCAATCAAGAAGAATAGATGGGGGAAATATGAATATGACAGCGGAGAAGGAAGCGGAGTATCTGTTTGATAAGAATGTGGAGTGTCCGGTTTGCGACAGTACATTTCGCACCAGAGTGGTGAAGACAGGTCGTGTGCGTCGTTTGGAATCGGATTTTGATTTGAGACCCCGTCATCCGGATGTGGACACTATTAAATATGATGTGGTGTCTTGTCCATATTGTGGTTATACGGCACTTAACCGATTCTTTACCGATTTGACGAGAGGTCAGAAAATGTTGATCAGGGAAGGTGTCTGCAGTAAGTTCCATCCTGCTGAAAACGGTGATGAGGAGAAAAAGATTACACCGTACTCCTATGATAAAGCAATTGATCGGTATAAACTTGCTTTTTACAATGCGCTTGTAAAGAAGGGGCGTGCAAGTGAGAAAGCATATACCTGTTTGAAAATTTCATGGCTGTATCGTGGGCAAATTGAACAGTTGGAAGCAGAGCAGCGTGCAGATTTGGCGGAAAAAATTCAGACATGCAGACAGCAGGAAAACGCGTACTATAAACAGGCGTACGAAGGGTTTATTGATGCTATTGCATCCGAAAATTTTCCGATTTGCGGCATGGATGAGCATACCGTGAATTATCTTGTTGCAAGCATGGCATATAAACTCGGACATATGGATGTGGCATCGAAACTTGTGTCGGCAATTCTTGTTTCGCGTACAGCGGGCAGAACGGTAAAGGATCGTGCGTATGATTTGAAAGAGCAGATCATTGAAAAACTGCATGAATAATAGCTTAGCGGAGGAAGTATGGCAGGAAAATATTATGCTGTCCGATGCGGCAGAAAACCCGGTATTTATTACTCATGGGACATTTGCAAGAAAGTGGTAGATGGATACCCTGGAGCAAAATACAAGAGTTTTAAGACAAAAGAAGAGGCTCTTGCATTTGTTGGGGACGCAATGATAACAGAAAATAACTCCGGCAAAGAGACAAAGCAGGCGTTTTCAAAGGAGCCGGAGCATTATGCTTTCGTGGATGGTTCCTTTAATACAGCAACTTCTGTATACGGATATGGTGGTTTCCTTGTTACAAATGGGCAGCGCCATGTGGTACAGGGATCTGGGACTGACCCGGAGATGGCTGCCATGCGCAATGTTGCAGGAGAAGTTTTAGGAAGTATGGCGGCAATGAAATTAGCACTTGAACTTGGACTCACGGAACTTACCATATATTATGATTATATGGGGATTGAAATGTGGGCGACCGGTCAGTGGAAACGCAATAAACAGGGAACTATTGCGTATTACGATTATGTGCAGTCTATACGCAGCCGGTTGAAACTTACCTTTGTCAAGGTAAAGGGACATTCCGGCGTAGAAGGCAATGAAGAAGCAGACCGGATTGCGAAGCATGCGGTCGGAATTGAATAGAACAGAGGTGATAAAGTGAGCGTATTTAACGTAGAATTGAAAAAAGTGGTAGATGACAGTTATGATATTGAGATTGGATACAATCTCAAAGATCAGTTGGTAGATGATCTGGAGACGGGATTGCTTGGTTCCACCAAGAAGCTTGCAGTTATCACAGATAGCAATGTGCGTGATCTGTATGCAAAGCCAATTTGTGAAAAACTGATCCATGCAGGTTATAGGGTTGATCTGTTTGTTTTTCCTGCCGGAGAAAAAAGCAAGACAAGAAAGACAAAAGAACGCATCGAAGATGCTATGTTAGAAAAAGGATACCGCAGAGACTGTGCAATTATCGCAATCGGCGGAGGTGTTGTAACAGATTTGGCAGGATTTGTTGCAGGAACTTATGGAAGAGGGATTCCTTTTATCAATTATGCGACTACATTACTTGCAGCAGCTGATGCTTCGGTAGGCGGAAAGACTGCAGTGGATACGCCACTGGCAACCAACCTTATCGGATTGTTTAATCAGCCGCAGAAAGTATATATTGACATTGCAGCATGGAAGACACTTCCACATAGAGAGATGGTAAGTGGTTTGTCGGAGACAATCAAGCATGCATGTCTCGGCAGTATGGATATGTTTGAATTTATCGAAGAACACTTAGATGATATATTCAGTTTTCAGAAATTTGCCTGTGAATATATCGCAGAGAACAACTGCAAGATCAAGTATAATATTGTAATGAAAGATGAGCGCGAGAGTGGATTGCGTGAAGTGCTGAATCTGGGACATACGGTTGGACGTGCAATAGAGACGGTCAGCGATTATCAGCTCCTTCACGGAGAGGCCCTTGGTATTGGCATGGCAGCAGAAGTTATGCTTTCCGCAAGACTTGGCTATATGTCCGAGGAAGAAGCAGAACGTGTGATTGCATTGTATGACCGTGCGGGACTTCCGACACATATTCCGGATTACGTAGACAGAGAGGCACTTGTGCGCAAACTCTATACCGATAAGAAAGTACGTGATGGAAAACTTCGCTTTGTATTACAGAAGGGAATCGGTGATGTGGTGGAATTTGCACCGGGCGTATTTGCCAAACCAATCGAAGAGAGTCTGGCAAGAGAAATCATTATGGAACTTTAAAAATGCATACAAGGAATGCTTATACAATCACGAGCGGATGCTGATATTCGTTCGGCAGTGTAAGCCCCTGATGGATGGACGAAATTCCTCGATAGAGATCGGCAGAGAATAAATCATGCTGCCAGAATCGGTCGTCGGAAAGTACATGGGAAGCATCAGCAACTTTGGTAATCAAAGGGGCGGATGCTTCTTTTTTGATTGCGGAAAGAAGAGGTGCAGAATCTCTTCGGAAACCAAGCACTCGCAGATAGGTGATGCGTTCGTTCATAGAAGAAACAGTATAATCTTCCTGCACGATATTTAAAAGTATGTGTAAAAGCACACGACAGATACGCGTGTACGTAATTTCTTTACTTTTTAACAGAGATGCAAACTGGGAGAAAGACATAAACTGATGCAGATGTTTTTTGATCTTGCAGGACAGTTCGCGGCTGCAATCGGCAAATTTTTCGTATCCACAATGCTGATACAACAGCAGCTTTGTATAGAGTGCGTCAGAAAAGTCATCGGTATCCAACAGGGAAGCAAAGCCGCTTGCTTCTAAAATCGAAAAAGATTCAACTGGCAGCTGGGACTGGATTTGTGCGAAAGCAGATGATACATCATTGGCTGTTTTTGAAGAAACGTCCACAGAGTATGCAGAAAAAAGGGTGTTCCGAATTGCCGTAGCGGATGCAAAACTGCCATCCATCCGGTTACTGTGGTAGCCTTCTCCGACACGTTGTAATGGAAAGCCGGACATTTGCTTTCCAGAAACAGAAACAGAAACTGCCTGTTCATGATTCCATCGGCAGAGTGATTTTTCATATTCCAATCCTAAAATATTGTTGGGCGAAGACAAAAAAGCGGAAATTGTCCCGGAAGGAATATCTGGAAGACAGGCAGCGACCGCTTTGCTCCGTGCGGTTGGAAAAGACGCACCGCTTTTTAAAAGAGCAGAGAGATATTCCTGAAATTTGCCGGAACCTGCAGAAGTGTTTGCAGAAAGCACAGAGACGATTGCATGAAACAGATTTGTATCCATAGTCTCGCACCCGTAACAGAGATGATCGACGACACCGGTCTTTCCGAGGAGCGCGACACCACCTGCTGCAAAATATTCCGCGGAGGAAGTTGCCCATACGGTGGGAAGTTCTAATACAAGATCCGCACCAGCAGAGAGTGCCATCCGGGCACGCGTATGCTTGTCTGACAGGGCAGGAACACCACGTTGCAGAAAATCTCCACTCATGGCGATGATAATATAGTCAGCATCTGTACGTTTTCGTACCTGTTCAAGCTGATATTTGTGTCCGTTATGGAATGGATTGTATTCTGCAATGATGCCTGCAACTTTCATAATTGTCTCCCTTTGTTTTTTTTTAGAATCATAGCATATAATTTCCAATATTTCCACTTGTATGCGGGCAAAAATATGTTTATAATAGGAACAGATTGTTATGTAAAATCACAAACTAAATTGACAAGGGAGAATGCAAATGAACGTATTAGTAATCAATTGTGGAAGCTCTTCCCTTAAGTACCAGCTGATTAATTCTGATTCAGAAGAGGTACTTGCCAAGGGCTTATGTGAAAGAATCGGTATCGATGGAAGACTCGTATATCAGAAAGAAGGAATGGATAAGGAGATTACTGAAGCTCCGATGCCAACACATAAAGAAGCCATTCAGATGGTTCTGGATGCACTACATAATCCAAAGAGCGGCGCAGTAAAGGACTTAAGTGAGATCGATGCAGTAGGACATCGTGTGGTACATGGTGGTGAGAAATTTGCTGCATCTGTAGTTTTAAATGAAGAAGTACTTGCAAAGGTAGAAGAGTGTAACGAACTTGCGCCACTTCATAACCCTGCAAATTTAATTGGTATCCGTGCATGTCAGGAACTGATGCCAAATGTGCCGATGGTTGGTGTGTTTGATACTGCTTTTCATCAGACAATGCCTAGAAAAGCATACCTCTACGGTCTGCCATACGAATATTATGAGAAATACAAAGTAAGAAGATACGGATTCCACGGAACAAGCCACAGTTTTGTGTCTAAACGCTGCGCACAGTATTTGAACATGGATCTGAACAATTCCAAGATTATTGTTGCTCATCTTGGAAACGGAGCATCCATCTCTGCAGTAGTAAATGGCAAGTGTGTTGACACATCTATGGGATTGACACCACTTGAGGGACTTGTTATGGGAACACGCTCTGGTGATATTGATCCTGCAATTATGGAGTTTATTGCAAAGAAAGAGAATCTTGACATCGATGGAATGATGGAAGTGCTGAATAAAAAGTCAGGTGTAGAAGGAATGTCTGGTGTATCCAGTGATTTCCGTGATCTTGAGGCTGCTTACAACGAGGGCAATCCAAGAGCAATCGATGCATGTGAGGTATTTGCATATCGTGTAGCAAAATATATTGGTGCATATGTAGCAGCAATGAACGGAGTAGATGCCATCGCCTTTACTGCAGGTATTGGTGAAAATACATCTTTTATTCGTGAGAAGATTCTTGCATATTTTGGATATCTTGGAATCGAAATCGACAAAGAAAAAAACAATATCCGTGGCGTAGAAGAGATTATTTCTACACCGGATTCAAAAGTAACTGTATGTGTGATTCCTACTAACGAGGAACTTGCAATCTGCCGTGAGACGGTTGCACTCGTTAAATAACTGTAAAGTAAAAATACTTGCAAATAGTTGTAAAAATTTGTTGACAAACAAAGATACCATATGTATAATTGGTTAGGTGTGAATAGGAGAATACTGTGAATATTGATATTTCAATGATTACGAAGTCCATAAACGAGGAGCTGACACAGGAAGCGGAAATTACACTTGATGCGTTTCGCTCCAGGTTGGGAAATTTTCCTATCATCAGTAAAGCACCGGTAACACTTCACATCCGTAACGAAGAGAATGCAACTGTGTTCATTAGAGGTACGGTAGATATCGAAGTTATGATTCCGTGTGCAAGGTGTCTCGAAGAAGTTCGGACGCCAATCCATTTCGACATTGATAAGAAACTTCGCATAGAAGAAGATGGTCTTGTGGATGATGAGATGGAACAACCGGATTACCTGATTGGGTTTGAACTGGATGTAGATAAACTTGTCTACGCCGAGATTTTGGTGAACTGGCCAATGAGAGTTCTGTGCAAGGATGATTGCAAAGGAATTTGCAAAGTCTGCGGTATGAACTTGAATAAGGGAGACTGCAGTTGCCAGAGAACAGAGCTTGATCCAAGAATGGCAGCAATCCAAGATATATTTAACAAGTTTAAGGAGGTGTAAACAAATGTCAATTTGTCCAAAGAATAAATCTTCTAAGGGAAGAAGAGATAAGAGAAGAGCAAACTGGAAAATGTCTGCTCCAACCTTAGTAAAGTGCAGCAAGTGCGGCGAATTAATGATGCCTCACAGAGTATGCAAGAACTGTGGATCTTATAACAAAAAAGAGATCATTCCACAGGACTAATTAAGGATGAACATGAAAGAATCAAGAGTTCGACGTAAGCGTCGGGCTCTTGATTTTTTTGTCCGAAGTGATGATTCGGAGCTGATTACAAAATAACCCAAAATTAACATGAAATCCAATAAATTTATCGTTGATTTATGAAATGATATATAGTACTATTTCTAATAGATGCATAAGGAGGAAGAAACCATGCAGACTATTACGAAGGTAGCTCTTGATGCGATGGGTGGGGACAATGCGCCTGCAGAGATCGTCAAGGGAGCTGTGGATGCGGTTACTTCCCGTGGGGACATTAAAGTCTATCTGGTAGGACAGACTGATGTCGTACAGGAAGAATTGAACAAATATCCGTATCCCAAGGAAAGAATTGAAATCGTGGAGGCACCGGAAGTTATTGAGATGGCGGAGCCACCCGTACAGGCAATTCGCAAAAAAAAGCAGTCATCTATGGTGGTTGCAATGAATATGGTAAAACAAAAAGAAGCAGACGCTTTTGTTTCGGCAGGAAGTTCTGGTGCTGTACTTGTAGGAGGGCAGACGATTGTTGGCAGAATCAAAGGAATCCGTCGTCCGCCATTAGCACCATTGATTCCAACAGAGTCCGGCGTGTCGCTTCTGATTGATTGTGGCGCGAATGTAGATGCAAGACCGGAACATTTGCTTCAGTTTGCACAGATGGGTTCTATTTATATGGAGAATGTTGTCGGTGTAAAAAATCCGCGTGTAGCGATTGTCAATATTGGTGCGGAGGAAGAAAAAGGTAATGCTTTGGTTAAGGAAACGTTTCCATTGCTTCGCGAGTGCAAGGACATTAATTTTGTTGGAAGCATCGAAGCGCGTGAAATTCCACATGGTGGAGCAGACGTTATTGTATGTGAGGCTTTTGTCGGAAATGTAATCCTTAAATTATATGAGGGACTTAGTTCTACGCTGGTTGGGGCCATCAAACATGGATTGATGAGCACCTTAAAGAGTAAGATTGGAGCTGCGCTTGCGTTGCCAGCGCTTAAAAAGACACTGAAAGATTTTGATGCCAGTGAATATGGTGGAGCACCACTTCTTGGGCTCAATGGTCTTGTGGTGAAGACACATGGAAGCTCGAAAGCAAAAGAAATTACAAATTCCATTTATCAGTGCGTGACATTCCGTGAGGAGAACATCAACGGAATTATCAAAGAAAGAATCGTTGACGCACAGGAGAACGAACAATAGAAAGGAAGGAAAAGCTATGGAATTCGAAAAGTTAAAACAGATTATTGTGGAAGTATTAAACGTAGATGAGAACGAGATCACAATGGATACTACATTTATTGATGATCTTGGAGCGGATTCGCTGGATGTATTTCAGATTATTATGGGCCTTGAGGAAGAATTTGATATTGAGATTCCAAATGAGCAGGCTGAGAAAATTGTTACAGTAGCGGATGCGGTTGAGCAGATTAAGAGTGCACTGAATAATAACTAAGAATGTGTAAGGAGTCCGATGATAGGACTCCTTCTTTTAAATGAAGCAGGAAAGGAAAACGTCGTGACAGATATTAAGACATTTCAAAAGGAAATCGGATATCAGTTTCAAAATGAGCATTTGTTAGTACAGGCTCTGACACACAGCTCTTATGCCAATGAGAAGCATATGAAAAAATTATCAGACAATGAGCGCCTGGAATTTTTGGGAGATGCTGTACTTGAGATTATATCGAGCGATTTTTTGTACAAGAACTATCCACAGAAACCGGAAGGAGAACTGACAAAGCTGCGTGCGAGCATTGTTTGTGAGCCGACACTTGCATTGTGTACGGAAGCAATTCATCTTGGGGATTATCTGTATCTTGGTAATGGTGAGGATCTGACAGGGGGAAGAAAGCGTAAATCCATTCTATCAGATGCGTTAGAGGCAGTCATTGGTGCCATTTATCTTGATGGTGGTTTTGCTAATGCAAAAGAGTTTGTGTTAAAATATATTTTAACAGACATTGAGCATAAGCAGCTCTTTTATGATAGCAAGACTATCTTGCAGGAAGTCGTGCAGGGGGAACATGAGAAGTTGACTTATGATCTTATCAGTGAGAACGGACCGGATCATAACAAGAGTTTTACGGTAGAAGCCCGCGTTGGAAGCCGTGTGTTGGGAGAGGGAACCGGAAGAACCAAGAAAGCAGCCGAACAGGAAGCTGCATATAAGGCCCTTCTTATGTTGAAAAAAGACCAAAGGGAGTAATGCATGTATTTAAAGAGTATAGAGGTTCAGGGCTTTAAATCTTTTGCAAACAAAATTGTATTCGAGTTTCATCAGGGAATTACAGGTATTGTAGGCCCAAATGGAAGTGGAAAAAGTAACGTAGCCGATGCAGTGCGCTGGGTGCTTGGTGAGCAGTCGGTAAAGCAGTTGCGAGGTTCTTCCATGCAGGATGTTATTTTTGCAGGTACTGAGAATCGTAAACCGCTCAGTTATGCCTACGTTGCTATAACGCTGGACAACTCGGATCATCAGCTTGCGATTGATTTTGAGGAAGTGACCGTTGCCAGACGATTGTATCGTTCCGGAGAGAGTGAATATCTGATCAACGGAAATCTCTGTCGTCTGAAACAGGTATCGGAGCTTTTTTACGATACAGGTATCGGTAAGGAAGGCTATTCCATCATCGGACAGGGTCAGATTGACCGAATCTTAAGCGGTAAGCCGGAAGAACGAAGAGAACTGTTTGACGAGGCTGCCGGAATTGTGAAATTCAAAAAGCGCAAAGCGACTGCACAAAAAAAGTTAGAAAACGAGCGGGAAAATCTTGTTCGTGTCAACGATATTTTATCCGAGTTAGAACGTCAGGTAGGACCACTTGAGCGGCAGTCGGAAAAGGCAAAAATATATCTTAAGAAAAAGAACGAATTAAGAGATTACGATATTAATATGTTTCTTCTGGAGTCTTCGAGGATTGCAGAACAGTCCAAAGAAGTGGAAGAAAAATTTCGGATTGCGGATGCGCAGCTGACAGAAAGTAACGCTGACCATGAGAAAATCAAGGAAGAATACGAAAAGCTTGGCAACGATATGGCAGAGCTCGATGAAAGAATCAATGTCCTGCGAGAGACTATCAATAATTCTTCCATGACAAAAAGCAAACTGGAGAGTCAGATCCAGATTCTTACGGAACAGATTCATGCGGCCGAGATGACGGATGAACATCTGCAGGGTCGTCTGGATGCTATCGAGAAAGACAAACAGGAAAGGTTGGAAGCAAACAAGCAGTATTACAGCGAAAAAGAAAAGCTGGATGCACAATTAGTGGAACTTCAGGAATGCCAGACAGTAAAACAGCAGGAGCAGGAAACTATCCAACGGGAAATCCAGCAGTGCAACGAGACAATCGAGCGTGGACAGAAGGAACTGTACCAGTTACTGAATAACAAAGGAACGATTGCTTCCAAACAGCAACGTTTTGATACGATGATCGAACAGATCAACATCCGTAAAGCAGAACTTGGACAGCGTCTGTTGAGCCGTAAAACGCAGGAAGAGGATTTGAATTCGGTTCTTGCAACGTACGAGCAGGAGTTTGATGCGGTCAATCAGGAGATTATCGCATTGAAGGCACAGGAAGAAGAATTGACGGCAAAAGAAAATGAATGGCGTCAGAAGTCAAAAGAGAATGCCCGTAAATTCGAAGAAAAACAGACAGCATTTCACAAAAACCAGTCCAGACTGGATTCTCTGCGGGATATTGCGGAGCGTTATGACGGATATGGGAACAGTATTCGCCGGGTTATGGAACAGAAAAGCAGTCACAAAGGAATTCTGGGTGTTGTATCGGATCTGATTCAGGTAGAAAAAAAGTACGAGACAGCGATTGAGACGGCATTGGGTGGCAGTATTCAGAATATTGTAACAGAAGATGAAGCAACTGCAAAAGAAATGATCGCTTATCTGAAACAGAACCGATATGGCCGTGCAACGTTTCTGCCACTGACCAGTGTGAAAGCAAAGGGCAATCCGAAAAATGAGAATGCGATCGGAGAACCGGGTGTCATTGGCATTGCCAATGAACTGGTACAGTGCGACGCAAAATACAAAGAAGTCGCAGCTTACCTTTTGGGAAGAGTACTCGTGGTAGATACGATCGACCATGCGATCGCTTTGGCTAAGAAGAATCATTACAGCTTACATATTGTAACATTAGAGGGTGAGTATTTAAGCCCGGGCGGATCAATGACCGGTGGTGCATTTAAGAATTCTTCCAATTTGCTGGCCCGCAATCGTGAGATTGAGGAACTGGAGCAGAGCGTGCAGATGATTCAGGAAGAACTCAAACAGATCAAAAGCCGGAGAGAAGATATCGCGACGGCAATTGAACTGAATGCAGATGAGCTGGAATCCTGCAAAGAAGCTTTGCAGAAGAAGTTCATTGCACAAAATACAGTCAAGTTGAATCTTGACCGTGCAACGCAGCAGAAGGATGAGAGCGAACAGGCTTTTTCCGGTTTGATGAATGAGCGTGAGCAGATAGAACAGCAGATTGCAGAAATTGCGCAGAACAAGCAGCAGATTCTCGATGAAATGGAGTTTGCAAAGACACGCGAGACAGAAATCAATGAGGAAACTGCCCATATGCAGGAAACGCTTGAAACACAGAATAAGCGTGAGGCAGAGATCAGCGATGAGCTGTCGAAAATGCAGTTGGAAGAGGCAAATCTTCGCCAGAGTGCAGAGTTCAATCAGATGAATATTGACCGTATTAACGGAGAATTAGAAAAGTTCAATGCGGAACAGGCAGAACTTATGGAGAATGCAAAGAATTCCAAGGAAGATGCCAAAAAGAAACAAAATGATATTGAAGAAATTAAAAAGACACTGGCGGCATCCGATGATTCCGGCAGTAAATTACAGGAAGAACTTCGAATAAGCTTAGAGAAGAAGGAACAGATGTCCGCGGATTATCACGGCTTTTTCCAAAAGCAGGAGGAAATTTCCAAGCGCTGTAATGATCTTGATAAAGAAATTTTCCGTCTGAATAATCAGAGAGAAAAGCTGACCGAGGAGTCTGAGACACAAACGAATTATCTGTGGACAGAATATGAACTGACGCCACACGCAGCGATGGAACTGCGTAACGAGATGTACGATGATCTGGCATCTTTAAAGAAACTGGTTGCAGAAGTAAAGGACGAAATCCGCAAACTCGGCGATGTCAATGTCAATGCAATCGAAGAATACAAAGAAGTATCCGAACGTTATACATTTTTAAAGGGACAGCATGACGATCTGGTCGAGGCAGAAGAGACGTTACTTGGTATCATTGAAGATCTGGATACCGGAATGCGTAAGCAGTTCACCGAGAAATTTGCAGAGATACAGAGAGAATTTGATGCATCCTTCAAGCACCTGTTCGGTGGCGGACACGGAACACTGGAACTTGTGGAGGATGAGGATATTCTTGAATGTGGTATCCGTATTATTGCGCAGCCGCCTGGAAAGAAACTGCAGAACATGATGCAGCTGTCCGGTGGAGAAAAGGCATTGACTGCGATTGCACTGCTGTTTGCGATTCAGGCGCTTAAACCGTCGCCGTTCTGTCTGTTAGATGAGATTGAGGCGGCGCTCGATGATTCGAACGTAACGCGTTTTGCAAGTTATCTGAATAAACTGACAAAAAATACACAGTTCATCGTAATTACGCACAGACGTGGTACGATGACGGCAGCGGATCGTCTTTATGGTATTACGATGCAGGAGAAAGGTGTATCCACGCTTGTGTCGGTAAATCTGATCGAGAACGATCTGACAGCTTAAGATATTTTGAGAAAGGAATAGAAAGATGGGTGAAAAGAAAGGTTTTTTCAGTCGGCTTGTAGAGGGACTGACAAAGACAAGAGATAACATCGTCTCCGGAATTGATGCTGTATTTAGCGGTTTTTCCAAGATTGACGAAGAATTCTATGAAGAACTGGAAGAAATCCTGATCATGGGAGATCTGGGAGTGAAAGCCACAGAGGCAATCTTAGATGACCTGCGGGACAAGGTAAAAGCGAACCATATCAAGCAGCCGGAAGAATGCAAGCAGCTTCTGATCGACAGTATTAAGGAGCAGATGAAGGTAGAGGAAACGGCATATCGTTTTGAAAACGAAAAATCTGTTGTTCTCGTCATCGGTGTCAACGGTGTAGGAAAGACTACGACGGTTGGAAAGCTTGCCGGGAAGTTAAAAGATCAGGGGAAACGTGTCGTGATTGCGGGAGCAGATACGTTCCGTGCGGCAGCCGGAGATCAGTTAAAAGAGTGGGCGAACCGTTCTGGTGTGGATATGATCGGTGGCGTGGAAGGAGCAGATCCTGGATCTGTTGTTTATGATGCCACAGCGGCAGCAAAGGCCCGCAATGCAGATGTTCTTCTTGTCGATACAGCAGGAAGACTGCACAACAAGAAAAATTTGATGAATGAGCTTGGAAAAATTAATCGTATTCTGGAAAAAGAATATCCGGAAGCGTACCGCGAGACACTGGTTGTTCTTGATGCGACAACTGGGCAGAATGCTTTAGTACAGGCAAAAGAATTTTCCGACGTTGCCAAAATATCAGGAATTGTTCTGACAAAGATGGACGGTACGGCCAAAGGCGGAATCGCTGTGGCTATCCAGTCCGAACTCGGGGTTCCGGTGAAATATATCGGTGTCGGAGAAACGATTGATGATCTGCAGAAATTTGACTCGGATGAGTTTGTAAATGCATTATTTGATGTTGATAATAATAAGGAGAATGAGGAATGTTAACCCTTGATAAATTTGAAGAAGCCAGTGAGAAAGTAAAAGAGGTCACATTGGAGACAAAACTTGTGTACAGTGATTTTTTAAGTACACAGACAGGAAATAAGGTATATTTAAAGCCGGAGAACATGCAGTTTACCGGAGCATATAAGGTAAGAGGAGCGTATTACAAAATCAGCACGCTCACAGATGAAGAGCGTCAGAAGGGACTGATCACCGCATCTGCCGGAAACCATGCCCAGGGTGTTGCTTACGCAGCAAAATGTTATGGATGTAAGGCGGTCATTGTAATGCCTACCACAACACCTTTGATCAAGGTAAACCGTACCAAGAGCTATGGTGCAGAGGTTGTATTATACGGCGATGTATACGATGAAGCTTGTGCACATGCACTTGAACTTGCCAAGGAACACGGATATACATTTATCCATCCGTTCGATGATCTGGCGGTTGCAACCGGACAGGGAACGATTGCCATGGAGATTTTCAAAGAACTTCCACTCGTAGAGTACATCCTTGTGCCAATCGGTGGTGGCGGACTGGCAACAGGTGTATCGACACTTGCCAAACTGTTGAATCCAAAGATTAAAGTCATCGGTGTAGAACCCGCCGGCGCAAATTGTATGCAGGCATCTTTTGCAGCCGGAAAAGTGACAACACTTCCGACTGTAAACACCATTGCAGACGGAACTGCTGTAAAGACACCGGGAAGCAAGATTTTCCCGTATATCCAGAAGAATCTTGATGACATTATTACTGTCACAGATGATGAGCTGATTGTAAGCTTCCTGGATATGGTAGAAAACCACAAAATGGTAGTGGAGAACTCCGGTCTTCTTACCGTTGCTGCATTAAAGCATCTGGATGTGACAGACAAGAGAGTGGTATCCATTTTAAGTGGTGGTAACATGGATGTCATTACCATGTCATCAGTTGTACAGCAGGGACTGATCTTCCGTGACCGTATCTTTACTGTATCCGTATTGCTTCCGGATAAGCCGGGCGAGCTTGCAAAAGTATCTGAGACGCTTGCAAAGGAACAGGGTAATGTGATCAAACTTGAGCATAACCAGTTCGTATCTACGAACCGCAGTGCTGCTGTGGAACTTCGTATTACTCTCGAATGCTTTGGAACTGACCATAAGAAACAGATCATTAAAGCATTGGAAAAAGCCGGATATAAGCCAAAGATTGTTCGTACAATGATCTAATAAAATAACAATAATGTCATAAAATGTGCAGTAAATAAAATCTGATAGAACAGGAGCCTTTTACAGGTGTCTGTTTTATCAGATTTTTTTGTCATGTGACCGTCGTGTGACTATTGAAGAATATAATAGCAGCAGAGTGAAGAATTATAGCATATTATAAGAATCCATTTTGGAGGAAAAAGTTGTGAAAAAGAAATACATATTATTGCTCGCGACGGCAGCACTGATTGCGGTAGCTGCAATCGGAGGAACACTTGCATCCGGTTATGTGGAGTCCGGCAACGTGTTGCAGAATATTTCCGAGAAAGCTTTGGGCATTAGCATTATGTCAGGTAATACCAAGGCAGGTGACGGCAGAACCAGTATCAGCGTGGAAGCAGTACCGGGAGCCAGCAATACCTTAAATTACCAGATTAAGAATGACCGTACCAATGGATATGAACTGTATGCAAGGGTTGATCTGTATTATGGATGGTCATCCGATGCACTGGCAGACGATCAGACAAGAAATTCATATGTAAACCTGAATCTGAATAACAGAGCATATCCTTATGTAGATTCTTATAAGAAACAGACAAAGGTTGGAGACTGGATCGTAGCTTATTGTGATCAGGAACAGATGACCCTGTATTACACCAAACCACTGGCACAGGGAGAGGAAGCTAAATTTCTGGATTCTGTATCATTTAGCACCGAGATGGGCAACCGATATGCCGGGGCACAGTATCTCCTTGATGTTGAAGTTACTGCCGTACAGGCGAACAACAGTGACGAAGCCATTGCTGCTGAGTGGGGTGTATATCCGAGATTTGACAGCAACGGAACCATCACAAGCGTATCAGAGACAAGATAGGAGAATTGGAGATTATGAAAAAGAAACTTTTAGTTCTTGGAATGATTCTGACGCTTTTGACAGGAACTGTGACAGTTACTGCAGCACAGATCCCGGTTGTGCGTCTGAACGATGCAGAGGAGTTTGAATATTACAGTGATGAGAAGGGAACGAAAATTGATTCCCTTTCGCTGAATGAATTCACCGGCATGGCACCGGGGGATGAGAGAACACAGACCATTTGTCTGGAGAATGACAGCGAAGATACTGTGAACTTCTATATATCACAGAAGACACTGGATACTTTGGAAAATGATAATCAGGCATCCGGTGGTGCTTACAAATTTAACCTGCAGGTCGGAGATAACCTGGAAGATGCAGAGTCGCTTCTGGATTCTGAAGCAGGTGGTTACGATACCAACGGTAATGGAAGCGGCAATGGACTTGCAGATATCGATGAATTAGAGGATTATGCATTCCTTGCTACAGTAGAACCCGGGGAGCATGTATATTTATATCTTACCCTGAAGTTAGAAGGCGAGGGAAATGATAACCGGGCAACAAATGATTACACAGAGGCGGTTGCAAAATTACAGTTATCTTTCCGTGCTTACAAAGTAAATCACAAGGTTACCAAAGAAAAAGATAAAGTGATTATCGATAAGAAAATAAAAACCAAAACTATTAAGAAAGTGGTTCCGGTACAGACAGGTGATGTTTTTAAATATGGCGGATTTATTATTCTGTTCGGAGCCGGTGTGACACTGATTGTAGTAGCTGCAGTAAAAAGCAGAAAGGGAGGAAAAGAATAATGAAGAGAAATATAAGTCGTTATTTATTTTCTATATGTATGATCTTTATATTGGCTGTATCCGCCGTTTCGGTTATTCCGGTACAGGCAGCAGCGACATACACCCTGACCTTCCGCTCCGGAAATGTGGGAAGCTTTGATACGGCAAAAGTTGGCGCAGCTGTGAAAAATAGCAGTTTGGTAGAAGTGAAAAAAGAGTACATCAAAGTGAAAGCGAAGAGAGGAGACAGTGTTGCCTCTGCTGTATATGATGCATTCGGCAGAGCCGTTCAGGGAAGCGGAGATATGAATGCAATGTTTCTTAGTTTTTTGTCTGAGAACAAAGGATACACTCTGTTGGATGAATCTACCTGGGGACCAAAAACTTCAGATAACGTTCGGCACAACAAAGAATATGTATTAGATTACGGTACAATCGTCAATCCGGTTTCCTATACCGTTAATTATGTTGATGCGGAGAGTGGTGATTCGGTAGCAGCTCCAATTTTCAGTTATGGAAGCTCAGGAGACAGTGTTACAGTGGCTCCGGTTACTGTAAGCGAGTATGAGACAGATGACGATGCTGTGACAATTATACTGGATAAGAATTCGGATAATACAGTTACTTTCAAATATTCTTATACTGGAGAAACTTTTATACCGGGACAGACAACGCACAGAACGGTAACAGAATATCAGACAAACGTAGTCACAGTTACACAGAATAACAACAATAATAACAATAATAATAACGCAAATGTCAATAATCCAAATGCAAACAACACGGATGACAATGCAGGAAACAATGATGCAAATGCGGATAATGGCAACAATGCAGACAATGGAAATGATGGTCAGGACATTCCGGATGATGATGTTCCACTGGACGATGGAAACGGAAATAACAATGGTGACAATGCAGCCACAAATGACTCAGCTAATAATCTGACAAATATTGAGGATGAGCAGACTGCAAAGAGTGCCAACTCACAGCAGTCTAATTCCTGGATCGTGGGTGGTATCGTTGCAGCAGTTGTATTGGTAGCAGCAGTTATTGGAACAACGCTTGTTATCAGAACCCGCAAAACCCGCAAAGCGAATGCCGGGGCAGGCAAAGAAAATAAAAAGTAGAAATAAAAGGAAATAAGAAATTATAAAGGATAAGGATAAAAGGAGATTAGTTATGAAGAAGAAAGTAGTAGTATCCACATGTGCAGTTGCATTAGCAGGAACATTGGCAGTTGGAGGTGTGTTGGCGTATCTTCATGCACAGACAGACACTGTACGCAACGTATTTACCGGTGAACAGGATAACCTGAACGGACATATCGAAGAGGAATTTGAGAAAGATAAGGCAGATCGTTATGTTCCGGGTGATGTAATCACAAAGAAGCCGCATGTCGTAAATGAGAGCGATTCGATCACAGCATGGGTTGCTGTAAAAGTAAAGATCAACGTGGCAGACAAGACAATCAGCTATAAAGATTTTACAGATAACTACGGAACCATCCAGACAAAGTTCTCAGATACATATAAAGACGGATTTAATACAGGCGACAACGGAGCATTCGAGGAGCTGGATACGGATGGAAAGGATTACAAACTCTTTATCTATAAGCAGGAAGTTCCAAAGAATACAGCGACTGCTGATATCTTTGATCGTGTGGAAATTCTTTCCGGCGTGAAGTCTGTATATGCTTCTTCTACAGAGACAAAGAATGTATGGAAAGAAGTAAAGAAGTCTGATTATGATGCAAGTTCCGCACAGAAGAAAGAAGATAACGGACGATACTATGTATTAGAAAATTCTATATCAAGTACTACATACGATCCGGAAGCGGATTATTTCGTAGACAAGAACGGAAAAATGACATCTGTCAGTCTCGGAAAGCTTCCGCACTTTGATATCGATGTAACTGGATATATGGTACAGTCTCAGAATGTAAGTTATGATACTGCAAAGACAGAACTTACAAATTTAGCTGCCAAATACGAATAAAAAATATAAAATTCCACACGAATAAAGACAGGTTTCGCAAAACCTGTCTTTTTCGCATTTGTTAGATATTGAAATTTCGAAATACATCATATATAATAAACTAGTTATGGAAAGTGTATTTTACCATGGCTTAGGAGGTGGCAAAATGAGCGACTTTTTTATGTGTATTGCACAGTATGTGATCATACTTCTCGTATTGGTTGCTATCGGTGGAATTGGGGGATTTGTCGGAGTAAAGCTGCGCAAGCGCAAAGATGCCAAGGCGGCGAATACATCAGAAACGACAAAAGAGTAGATTGAACGGTTAATGACCGGGTTTGGAGGAAATTGGTAATGAAAAAGAGTTATGGCGTGAACGAGTTGCGCCGGATGTATCTGAACTTCTTTGAGAGCAAGGGTCATCTTGCAATGAAGAGCTTTTCATTAGTACCACACAATGACAACAGCTTATTACTGATTAATGCGGGTATGGCACCGCTTAAGCCATATTTTACAGGACAGGAGATTCCACCAAGAAGACGTGTGACCACATGTCAGAAATGTGTTCGTACAGGTGATATTGAAAACGTTGGTAAGACAGCACGTCACCTTACATTTTTTGAAATGCTTGGAAACTTTTCTTTTGGTGATTATTTTAAACATGAGGCGATTGCATGGTCTTGGGAATTTTTAACAGAAGTACTAGGACTTGAGAAGGATCGCCTGTATCCATCAATCTATGGAGAGGATGATGAGGCATACGATATCTGGACCAAGGAAGTTGGTGTACCGGGAGATCGTATTACACGTTTCTACCGTGATCCAGAGACCGGTGAATGTGATAACTTCTGGGAGCATGGTGCTGGTCCTTGCGGTCCATGTTCTGAAATTTACTATGATAGAGGCGAAAAATACGGATGTGGCAAGCCGGATTGTAAGGTAGGCTGTGACTGTGACCGTTACATGGAAGTATGGAACAACGTATTTACCCAGTTCGAGGGAGATGGCAAGGGCGGTTATACTGAACTTGCACAGAAGAATATTGATACCGGTATGGGATTGGAGCGTCTTGCAGTTGTTATGCAGGATGTAGAGTCTGTATTTGATATTGATACAATGAAAGCCATCCGTGACAAGATTTGTGAAATGTCTGGAAAGAAATATCAGGTAGACGCAATGGATGATGTATCCATCCGTCTGATCACAGATCATATCCGTTCCTCAACATTTCTTGTATCCGATGGTGTTATGCCGAGCAATGAGGGAAGAGGATACGTGCTTCGCCGTCTGATCCGTCGTGCTGCACGTCACGGAAAGATGCTTGGCATTGATGGACTGTTCCTTGCAAAGCTTTCTGAGACTGTTATCAATGAGAGCAAGGACGGATATCCAGAACTGGAAGAGAAGAAAGATTTCATCTTCAAGGTTCTGACACAGGAAGAAGAGAAATTTAATAAGACTATCGATCAGGGACTTGCAATTCTTTCTGATTTGATGGAGGAGATGAAGAAGAACGGAACCAAGGAGTTATCCGGTGCCGATACTTTCAAACTTTATGATACTTATGGATTCCCGGTTGATCTGACCGAAGAAATCCTTGAGGAACAGGGATTTAGCTATAACGAAGACGAATTCAAGGCATGCATGGAGGAACAGAGACAGAAGGCAAGAAATGCACGTAAGGTTACAAACTACATGGGTGCAGATGCTACTGTTTACGAGCAGATTGATCCTGCTATTACAACCGAATTTGTTGGTTATGATAACCTGACTTATACATCAAAAGTTACGGTAATGACTACAGAAACTGAAATCGTTGAAGCACTCTCAGAGGGGGATGCAGGAACTATCATCGTAGAGAAAACACCTTTCTATGCAACTATGGGTGGTCAGCAGGGCGATAAAGGTGAAATTCGTACTGCAGATGGTGTATTTGCCGTAGAAGATACCATCAAGCTTTTAGGTGGCAAATACGGACACATCGGACATATGGTATCCGGTATGATTCGTTCCGGAGAGAAAGTAGAACTTGCAGTAGATGCAAAACTTCGTGCACAGACCTGTGCAAATCATTCTGCAACTCATTTGCTGCAGAAAGCATTGCGTGAAGTATTAGGTACTCACGTTGAGCAGGCAGGATCTTATCAGGACAGTGAGCGTACCAGATTTGACTTCACACATTTTGCTGCAATGACAGCAGAGGAGTTACAGAAGGTAGAAGATATTGTAAATGAGAAGATTAACGAGGCTATTCCGGTACGTACCGATATCATGACCGTTGACGAAGCAAAGAAGACCGGAGCGATGGCTCTCTTTGGTGAGAAGTATGGCGAGACGGTACGTGTCGTATCCATGGACGATTTCTCCAAGGAATTTTGTGGAGGCACACATGTAGCCAATACATCCGATATAAAGACATTCAAGATCCTTTCCGAGAGCGGTGTAGCAGCTGGTGTGCGTCGTATCGAGGCACTTACAGGTGACAATGTCATTGCATATTACAAGAAGATGGAAGCAGATTTTGAAGCAGCTGCCAAGGCTGTAAAATCCACACCTGCAAATCTTCTTGACCGTCTTGAGCATCTGACCGCAGAGCTGAAAGCATTACAGAGCGAGAATGAGTCTTTAAAGAGCAAAGCAGCAAAAGATGCATTGGGCGATGTAATGAATCAGGTAAAAGAAATCAAGGGTGTCAAGCTTCTTGCAACAAGCGTTTCCGGAGTAGATATGAACGGACTCCGTGATTTGGGAGATCAGCTGAAGGACAAGCTTGGCGAAGGTGTTGTAGTGATTGCCTCTGAGAACGATGGCAAAGTAAACCTTATCGCTATGGCAACAGACGAAGCTATGAAACAGGGAGCACATGCAGGAAACCTTATTAAAGCAATCGCAGGCAAAGTCGGCGGTGGCGGCGGTGGACGTCCAAATATGGCACAGGCCGGAGGAAAGAATCCAGCAGGTATTCCGGATGCAATTGCAGAAGCTGCAACAGCATTGGAAGGAATGCTCGGATAAAATACAATGTATAAAATACGCACTGAGAAATCAGTGCGTATTTTTTATGCTTAAATACTTCACAAGTTCCTATCCTTAGTTTCGAAAAACACAAATGAAGGTAGAAAAATCAACTATATATTCATAAAAAACGAAGAAATTACCCCAATTCGAGCAGAAGACCGATTTACTGGAACGTTCCATGAAATGAAATCGCAGAATCTGTAAATACGATTTCACATGCCATTGAAGATGGTGTCAGTGGTGTTGTATTGGCAGCGGACAGCACACAGGTGCTCGTTTTAGATATGGATAAAATTTCTCATAAAATGGACGAAAACTTCGCAATCGCAGACGGATTGCGGAAAGAGATATCTGTATTTACAAAGCTGTAAGAGAAACTGGAAAAAAATTGCCGAAACCTATTGACAAATTGGGATATTTTGATAAAATAATCGATAGTGCAATTAAGTTTACCTTACAGTTGATGCACAATACGCAACTGGAGGGAGGTTAGGTGTAGAATGTCTAGTGTAATCGTAAAAGAGAATGAGACTTTAGATAGCGCATTACGTCGTTTCAAGAGAAACTGCGCAAAGGCTGGAATTCAGCAGGAGATTCGTAAGAGAGAGCATTACGAGAAGCCGAGCGTAAAGCGTAAGAAGAAATCTGAAGCTGCTAGAAAAAGAAAATACAACTAGTTGTGTTTAAGCAACCCCGGGATTCGTCCCGGGGTTGTTTTTATGTAAAAATCCCGCTATAATGAAACAAAAACGACATAGGAGTGATTACAAATGATCAAATATCGTTGGGCAACATTGGGTTGCGGTGTAATTGCCAACCAGCTTGCACAGGCATTACAGGCACAGGGAAGCAACTTGTATTCGGTGGCGAACCGCACACATGACAAGGCAGTTGCATTCGCAGAAAAGTACGGCATCGAAAAAGTCTATGAGGATATTGATGAAGTTTTTACAGATGACAACGTCGACATCATTTATATTTCGACTCCACACAACACACATATCAAATATCTGCGTAAAGCATTGGCAGCGGGAAAGCATGTACTGTGTGAAAAATCGATTACATTGAACAGTCAGGAACTGGATGAAGCCATAAAGCTTGCAGAGGACAACCATGTGATTCTAGCGGAGGCTATGACCATCTATCACATGCCTATTTATAAGAAATTAAATGAAATCATTGCATCTGACATTTTAGGGGAATTGAAGCTTTTGCAGATGAATTTTGGAAGTTATAAAGAGTATGATATGAATAATCGCTTTTTCAATCGTAATTTAGCGGGAGGAGCAATGTTAGACATTGGTGTCTACGCATTGTCTTTCGTGCGCTGGTTTTTAAGTGAAAAACCCGACCAGATTCTGTCACAGGTAAAATATGCACCGACAGGAGTGGATGAGCAGGCGGGTATCCTTTTAAAAAATAAGAAGGAAGAGATGGCAACGGTAATCCTTTCACTTCATGCAAAGCAGCCGAAGAGAGGATTGATCGCTTTTGATAAGGGATATGTGGAACTATATGAATATCCGAGAGGTCAGGAAGCGGTGATCACATATACGAAGGACGGACACACTGAGACAATTCGGGAGGGTGAGACCAATCGTGCACTTGAATATGAAGTGCTGGATATGGAAGCTGCCGTGGCAGGAGAAAAAGATGACATGCATCTGGATTATACGAGGGATGTCATGGATATGATGACGCAGATCCGGCAGGAGTGGGGCATGCGTTATCCGGAGGAAGAGTAGTAAAAAGCAAATATGAAAAGTAAAAGGTATTATTCATCTGGTCAGTTCGCAAAGAAAGCTCATGTAACACTTCGAACGATACGATATTATGATAAACAGAATATTTTAAAACCGACGTCAAAGACACCGGCGGGCGCCCGTCTGTATACAGAGGCTGATTTTGCAAAGCTGCAGCAGATTCTTCTTTTGAAATATCTGGGGTTTTCTTTGCAGGACATTCGTGAGATGACCCTTGCATCTGCGGATCAGCAGTATCTGTTAGAATCCATGCGTGTGCAGAAAAAGCTGATTCAGGCACGCATCGAGGAAATGCAGGCAATGAATGACGCGATTGACAGTACGATGAATGCGATTCAGCAGAAACAGGAGTTGGACTGGAATCGTATGTTCGATCTGATTCATCTGACTGCGGTGGAGCGGAGCTTGAAGACGCAGTACCAGAATGCAGCAAATATTTCCGCCCGTATTCGTTTGCACCGGGAGTATTCTGTGAATCCGAAAGGATGGTTTCCGTGGCTGCTTGAGCAGTGTGAGTTACATGAAGATATGCGAATTCTCGAGATCGGCTGTGGAAACGGTGCACTTTGGAGCGAGAACCAGAAGCGGATTCCGATGGATATACAAGTAGTACTTTCAGACCAATCAGATGGAATGCTTCGTGATGTGCAGCACGAGCTGGGTGAGGATAAACGTTTTTCCTATGAGAAATTTGATTGTAAAGAGATTCCATATAGGGAAGCGGAGTTTGATCTGGTTATTGCGAATCACGTATTGTTTTATTGTGAGGATATTTCACAGGTACTGTCTGAATGTAAAAGGGTACTTCGACCGAACGGTCAGTTTTTATGCAGTACATATGGACATAATCACATGAAAGAAATTACCGAACTGGTTCAACGGTTTAATAAGGATATTGTGCTGTCTGCGGATTGTCTGTATGAACATTTTGGACTGGAAAATGGTGCAGATATTTTGAATGCATTTTTTGATGAGGTAGAAGAACGTATTTATGAAGATGCCATTGAAATAGATGAGCCGGAACCGTTGATTTCCTATATTTTGTCCTGTCATGGAAATCAGAATCAACTGTTGCTGGATCAATATAAAGAATTTGGTGAGTTTGTTTCAAATCAAATGCGTGGCGGATTTCATATTACAAAAGAGGCGGGAGCATTTGTTTGCAGAAAATAAATAGTGAAATTTTTAAATTTATTTAAAAAGTACTTGAAGGTGACCTTGGGTCACCTTTTATAATACATGTAACAGAGTTAAAAATAGTGTCAAGTTTTCTATGAAAACTTGATATGCAGCGTCAGTTCATTTGCTGAAAGCAAATTTTGCATGAGCTGATGTTCAAGAATGGAGGAAATGGAAATGAACATCATTGTTACAGGTGGTGCCGGATTTATTGGTAGTAATTTTATTTTTTACGTGTTAAAAAAACATCCTAAGGATCGTATTATATGCCTTGATTGTTTGACTTATGCGGGAAATTTATCAACACTTGCACCGGTTATGAATCAGCCAAATTTTCGTTTTGTAAAGCTTGATATTTGTGACAGACAAGGTGTTTATAAAATTTTTGAAGAGGAACATCCGGATGTAGTCGTAAATTTTGCAGCAGAATCTCATGTGGATCGTTCAATTGAGAATCCGGAAATCTTTTTACAGACGAATATCATAGGAACTTCTGTTTTGATGGATGCATGTAGAAAATATGGAATCAGACGTTATCATCAGGTGTCTACCGATGAAGTGTATGGTGATCTGCCGCTGGATCGCCCAGATTTATTTTTCCATGAAGACACACCTATTCATACATCCAGCCCATACAGCACGTCGAAGGCTTCTGCAGATCTGCTCGTTATGGCATATCACAGAACCTACGGACTTCCGGTGACAGTCAGCAGATGCTCCAACAATTATGGACCCTACCAGTTTCCGGAAAAGCTGATTCCTTTAATGATTGCGAACGCTTTGGCTGATAAGCCGCTTCCGGTGTACGGAGAGGGATTGAATGTACGGGACTGGCTTTATGTGGAGGATCATTGTAAGGCAATCGATATGATTCTTCATAATGGAACAGTTGGAGAAGTATATAATATCGGTGGTCATAATGAGATGAAGAATATTGATATTGTAAAACTTATTTGCAAATATTTACAGAAACCGGAAAGCCTGATTGAACATGTACAGGATCGTAAGGGTCATGACATGCGTTATGCGATCGATCCGACAAAAATCCATGACGAACTTGGATGGCTTCCAGAGACAATGTTTAAGGATGGTATCCGTCTGACCATTCAGTGGTATCTGGATAATAGAAAATGGTGGGAGAATATTGTAAACGGTGAGTATCAGAACTATTACAATGAAATGTATGGTAAAAAGGGTTTGTAAAAGAAAGGGTTATAAATGAAAGTCTTTGTAACAGGCGTCGGTGGACAGTTAGGGCATGACGTGATCAATGAATTGACATCCAGAGGCTACGAAGCGATCGGTTCGGATGTGGTTGATATGGTTTTGTCAGGTGTGCCATACGTTGCTTTGGATATTACTGATAAAATAGAAGTAGAGCGCGTGATTGCAGAAATAAGACCGGATGCTATCATACACTGTGCGGCATGGACGGCTGTGGATGCGGCAGAAGATGCAGACAAACAGGAGAAAGTCAAAGCAATCAATGTGGATGGAACACAAAATATTGCAAATGCTGCAAAAATAGTGGATGCAAAAATGATATACATCAGCACCGATTACGTGTTTGATGGACAGGGAACTGTGCCATGGGAGCCGGATTGCAAAGAATATGCACCATTGAATGTATACGGGCAGACAAAGCTTGGTGGTGAACTTGCGGTCTCTTCGACATTAGAAAAATATTTTATCGTGCGTATTGCATGGGTATTTGGTTTGAATGGCGGAAATTTTATCAAGACGATGCTGCAGGTTGGCAAGAATCATCCGCAGGTGCGTGTGGTCAATGACCAAATCGGTACACCGACATATACATATGATCTTGCCCGCCTTTTGGTAGATATGATCGAGTCTGAAAAATACGGATATTATCATGCAACAAATGAGGGTGGCTATATTTCCTGGTATGATTTCACGAAGGAGATTTACCGTCAGGCAGGTATGGATACGCAGGTGCTTCCAGTTACAACTGAAGAATATGGTCTGTCAAAAGCGGCCCGCCCGTTCAATAGCCGGCTGGATAAAAAGAAACTGACGGACAATGGTTTTGTACCTCTTCCAGACTGGAAGGATGCATTACAGCGTTATTTACAGGAATTGAAAAAACAGGGAGAACAATAGATGAAGGGAATTATTTTGGCAGGTGGTGCAGGTACACGTCTGTATCCGCTTACAATGGTAACCAGTAAACAATTACTTCCGGTATACGATAAGCCGATGATTTATTATCCGCTGTCCACACTGATGCTTGCGGGAATCCGGGATATTTTAATTATTTCCACACCGGAAGATACTCCACGTTTTGAGGCGTTGCTTGGCGATGGAAACCAGTTTGGCGTGAATTTGTCATATAAGGTACAGCCTTCACCGGACGGACTTGCACAGGCTTTTATATTGGGAGAAGAGTTTATCGGCGATGATGCCTGTGCCATGGTACTTGGTGATAACATCTTTTATGGAAATGGTTTCGGAAAGATTCTACGTTCAGCCGCTGAGGCTGCCGCACATGGAAAAGCTACAGTATTCGGCTATTATGTCAATGATCCGGAACGCTTTGGTGTAGTGGAATTTTCGGAGAATGGTCAGGCAATCTCGATTGAGGAGAAACCAGAAAATCCAAAGAGTAACTATGCGGTTACCGGATTGTATTTCTATCCGGCAGGAGTCAGCAGGATGGCAAATCAGGTGAAACCATCTGCACGTGGAGAGTTGGAGATTACAACTTTAAATGACATGTATCTTCAGGAACAGATATTGAATGTACAGCTTTTGGGAAGAGGATTCGCATGGCTGGATACAGGAACAATGGACAGTCTGATTCAGGCTGCAGAATTTGTGCAGATGATCGAGCACCGTCAGGGTGTTACAATCTCTGCACCGGAAGAGATTGCCTATATTAACAAATGGATTGACAGGGAAAAGTTACTGGAGTCCGCTGCACGTTATGGAAAGAGTCCGTATGGAGCGCATTTGCATGCGGTTGCAGATGGAAAAGTCCGGTATTAACAGAAGGGAGCGTAAAAAGTGGGTCAGATTTCATTAGAAAAGAATGTTGGCGGCATTGAAGGATTATGTGTGATTACGCCGGCAGTACATGGCGATGAGCGCGGATATTTTATGGAAACATACAATGTGAGAGAGATGCAGGAGGCCGGTTTTGATATAAAATTCGTACAGGATAACCAGTCTATGTCCGTAAAAGGAGTATTGCGCGGACTGCATTTTCAGATTCATTACCCACAGTGCAAGCTGGTGCGTGCCGTTCGCGGAAGCGTATTCGACGTAGCGGTAGATTTAAGAGAGGGCTCTGCGACATATGGTAAATGGTATGGAGTGGAGCTTACAGAGGAGAACAAGAAGCAGTTTTTGATTCCGGAAGGATTTGCGCATGGTTTTCTGGTATTATCCGATGAGGCAGAGTTCTGTTATAAGGTAAATGACTTCTGGCATCCGAATGATGAGGGTGGTTTAGCATGGAATGATCCGGCAATCGGAATCAAGTGGCCACAGGTGAAAGGCACATACGATGGTACGCCTTCTGCGGCTGGATATACGATGGAAGATGGCACGGCACTTACATTGTCTGAGAAGGATCAGAAATGGCCGGGACTGGAGTGATAGTAGCATATTTTTATTTGAAGAAGCTTTGAATATCAGTTGAATTCTTGGTATTTAGGGCTTTTTTGTTACTTTATATAGGAAATAAGTCGCATTGCGCGAAGAAAGACAATGTAGTAAACTTGAAAAAAAGATTTTTATAGTGATTTTTGCACGTTATGACAGGTTAGGGATAGGAAGGAAAAAAAGATGCAAAAAACCAGGAAAATTACATTATATGAAAATAAAACACAGTTGATTATTTCTGCAATTGATAAGATTGTTGTAGAGATATTTAATAAAAAGGAAAATGATAAACAGGCACAATCGATTTTGCTGACCGGTTGTTCGGCATTGACCGGGACAACCTCAACTTGTATCGGACTTGCAATTGCGGTGGCAAATACACAGAGAAAAACACTTTTGATCGACTGTGATATGCGAAAGATTGTTAAATACAAGAAATTAAATGAGCAGGCAACGACAGGGTTATCGGATTTTCTTTCGCAGGAACATTTGCAGGAAATCATGAAGCCGGAAGAGGTGTTCTATGAGACAAATATAGAGAATCTTACTTATATTCCGTGTGGAGCAAAAACGGATAATCCTACGAGACTATTGTGTTCAACGAAAATGGAAGAATTATTAAAAGTTGCAAATGAAAATTATGACTGTATTATTTTCGATTTCCCATCCCTGACGATTGTTCCGGATGCGCAGACACTGTTTCCGGTAGTTGATGGCATCATCTTATTGTCTGCATTGGGAGAAACACGTAAGAGTCAGATTAAAGAAGCTAAGTTTCGTGTAAAACCATATCACGACAAGTATTACGGCATGATCGTCAACAAGATTCCGTTGGATATGTATCGCAGCAATGCAAAAGATTACGATTATTATTTTATCAATCAGGATGGAGAGCAGAAATTGAATGGTAGTCCGGCGCATAAAAAATATATGGAAGAGACAGAAAGGAGAACGAAATAAGATGAAAATGAGAGTTCATACATATTTCAAAAGGTGTATGGTGTTTTTTGCTACGCTGTGTGTGATACTTATTTCCAATCATTCTGTTACATGGGCGGCGAGCGTACAGGGAAACTCACCGATGCTTATGGTCGATAAGTATACAGTAGAGAATGAAAAAATTGTTCCTGGACAGGATTTTACACTGACATTGACATTGAAAAATTACAGCAATACAAATACCGCAACAAATATTATGCTCAATGTAGAAAATCCGGAAGGAGTTGCACCGGTATATGGGACAACTTCGCAGGTTTTTGTGGGAACACTTGGACCAGAGAAGACAAAGGAAGTTTCTATTAAGTACAGATCCTGGGCCAGCATTCAGGATGAAAGTCTTGATTTCACATTGACAATTGTTTCTGATCAGCCGACGAATCAGGTGATTTTAAGAATTCCGGTAGGTGCAGACTCACCATTGAATATTATATCATCGTCGGTTTCTACAGATGTACAGGTGGGAGAGTCTGGAAGCGCCGTAATTTCCTTTGAGGCTCTGGCAGAAAATAATGTCAGTGATATTACTTTGATTTTGCGGGAGGGTGATACGAAGATTGCCAGCAGTAGTATCGGGAATGTGACAGCCGGTTCAACAAAAAGCAAAAAACTTCCATTTTACATTGATAAAGAGGGAAAACATGAAGTTGAGATGCTTTTACAATACAATAACCAGTTAGGACAGACACAGGAAGTAAGTCTTGGTAAATGGACGGTAAATGTAACGCAGGCGAGCACAAAGAGCAATACTGCAAATATTGATCAGATAATGAGTAGTGACGAATCCAATGTAAGCACAAGTCGTATTGCAATATTAGGAGTGAGTGGTGCTGCAATTCTGGGTATCTGTATTCTGATTGTTGTTTTATTGCGCAAACGCAGATAGGAGATTGTTTATGAAAATGAATATTGAAGAGTTGGAGACCGCAGATTATGATATTCTGGAAAATATCAAAGTAGCATTTTATCGATTGTGGAAGATGAAAATTGTTGTCCTTCTTATGACATTGATTGGCTTTCTGGCATTTGGGGTGTATGTTGGGCTTGCAGGTGTTAAAACATCTTATTTTGCTACAGCATCCATTTACAGTGCAGTGTATGGATCATATGAGGATTCCATGGGTGGCGTAACTGTCATGAATCAATATGCAAGCATGCTTGGGTCTACAAGGGTTTGTGACCGTGCAGCAGGCAGCCTGCAGGAGTACGGCATTACTTCAAATGAACTCAGAAGCATGGTGGCAAATGGTAATATCAGTCTTAGTGGGGCCAGCACAGATTCAAAGACTTATGGAACGAAACTGACACTGGTCGTTAATGTAGGAACATCCGAATATGTGGTGGATGTTGCAAATGCGATGGCAAAGGCATTCGCGGATGAAATCAATGATCTGCTTGGTGTAAGTACACTTCAGGTAATGGATGAAGCCGTTGAATATACGGCACATCACTCCATTAATCTGACGCTTTACTTCATTTTATTTGGAGCGGTAGCATTTGTTGGAACGGCAGGAATTATTTTTATAAAAGAGTTTTTTTCTTCAAAGGTATACAGTGTGGCACAATGTGAGCAGGATGAGCGTTTGATTCTTGGAATGATTCCATACAACAAGGAAGAGAGGATGTAAAATATGAAAATTGTTTTTGCAGCTTCGTCCGGCGGACATTATGAGCAACTTCTTATGCTGAAACCTTTAATGGAAAAATATGAAAGCGTTCTTGTGACGGAGAAGACGGATTACAGTGCAGGCAACACAGGAATCAAAACATACTATATGTGCCAGATAAATCGAAAAGAACCATTGTTTGTTCCAAAATTGATTGCAAATTCCTGGAAATCATTGGTGCTGATCATAAAGGAAAAACCAAAAGTCATGATTACTACTGGGGTATTGGCTGTGATTCCACTAGCCCTTCTGATGAAATTGTTTGGAGGAAAGCTGATATATATAGAATCATTTGCCAAGGTATGTTCCAAAAATCTGACTGGCAATTTGTTATATCGTTTCGCGGATCAGTTTTATGTGCAGTGGGAAGAAATGCTGAAATTATATCCCAAGGCAATTTACAAAGGGGGAATATATTAGATGATTTTTATTACATTAGGCTCCCAGAAGTTTCAATTTGATCGGTTGTTAAAGGAAGTAGACCGGCTGATCGCTGATGGTGTGATACAGGAGAAAGTATTTGCACAGATAGGTGCAAGTGAATATCTTCCACAAAATTATACATATGAACGCTTTCTGGATCGACAGCATTTTGCGCAGATCATGGATCAATGTGATTCTGTGATTACACATGGAGGAACCGGTGTTATTATTGGTGCTGTAAAAAAAGGAAAAAAAGTTATTGCGGTTCCGAGACTGGCAAAATATGGAGAACATGTAGATGACCATCAGTTGCAGTTATTGCATCAGTTTGATGATTTGCAACTAATCTGTGCATGTTATGACGTAGAACAGCTTGGGGAATGTTATAAGAATTTGCAAAATATGCATTTTCGCCCGTATGTTTCAAATACCAGTGTGGTTATTGCATCTATTGATGAATACCTGCAGAGTTTAGAATAAGTATGAAGAGAAGAGTGTATGAGTGATAAGGCAAAGCGTATTATTCGTAAATATTACGAATTTTTAGTTACAAAATTCAAAATATTACATGAACAGAAAATATTTGGCTATGAAAATGTGAAAGTAAAATACATGCTGAAAGAAGATGATGAAGCAGATACTTTGATAATCGTATTTAGTGCATGTACCCGCAAAGGACTCAAAGCCAGATACAATTATGTGAAGACACTGGATGGAATACCATCAAATCGTCTGTATATTCTGGATGATTATGCAAAAGATCATAGGGGATCTTATTATATGGGAGAGAATTTTCAGTTCAATGAGGAAAAAGCAACCGATGCTTTGATTAAGAAAACAATTGCAGCCTTAAAGCCCAAAAAACTTATTTTCTGTGGATCAAGTAAAGGTGGCTATGCGGCATTAAATTTTGGTTTACAATATTGTGGGGCATATATGGTGATAGGAGCACCACAATATTATCTGACATCTTATTTGAAAGATTCTGAAAATTTTGCAACGTTAGAACATATACTTGGAAAAGCAGATAAACAAAAAGAGGAAACTTTAGAGTATCGGCTTCAAAACAAAATTTACAATAATGAGAAGTGTTCGTCACAGCATATCTATGTGCACTATTCGAATCAGGAACATACTTATCAGGAGCATGTCGTACATATGCTAGAAGATATGAAAAAATGTAATTATCAAATCACGAATGATGTTGCAAGCTATACGAATCACGGTGATCTCAGTTACTATTTCCCGGATTTTTTAAGAAATACGATTGAAAAAATAGTAGAAAGCAGATAATGTGAGGCAAATTATTATGAATAAAGTCAGTGTGATTGTACCCGTTTATAATGCGCAGAATTTTTTGGAAAAGTGTATAGAATCTTTGACGCAACAAACCTTGAAGGAAATGGAATTGATCTTTGTGAATGATGGTTCAACGGATCAGTCATTACAGATTTTGGAGAAATATCAGAAGCGTTTTCCGAAAAAAGTGATGGTTTATTCTAAAGAGAATGGAGGACAGGCATCTGCCAGAAATCTTGGGATTGCAAAAAGTCGTGGAGAATATATTGGATTCATTGATGCAGATGATTATGTTGATACGCATATGTATGAAGCAATGTATAAGAAGGCGAAGAAAGAAAATAGTGATTATGTAGAATGCCAGTATCATTATTTACAGATCGATGCTAAGGGGCAGGAAAAAGAAATTCCGCAATATGGACATGTACGGGCATATAACAGTGAGAAAGAGATGTTTATAGATCCGCTGGTGTCTCCATGGAACAAGCTGTACAGGGCATCCGTTTTAAAAGAGAATCAGTGTCAGTTTACAGAGGGTGTGATTTATGAGGATACTGCTTTTTATATAAAAGTAATTCCATATTTAAAGAAACGGAGTTTTTTGCCGGAGGCATATGTGTACCATTATCTTTGGCCGGGTTCCACCATGAATGATAAAAAATATGAGAGGGTCGGAAATATTTTTGTGGTTCTCGAAGATGTCATTAAGTATTACAAAGAGAATGGTTTTGAACATATATATGGAATGGAATTGGAATATTTTTGTGTCAAAATATTACTGTGCAGTTCTTTAAAAAGAATTGCACAGATAAACAATAAAAAAATACGAAACCAGCTTGTAAAAAGAACAAATCGGTTCATAAAAGAATATTTTCCGGAATACAGAAAGAATGCATATGTCCGAAAAGAACATACGGGTTTGTACATGCGTTGTATGAATGCCGTGACTATTTTCGCTGCGGTGTGTGTTTTCAGGTTAAGACATAAAAAATGATAGAAAAAGGAGTTATGCGTGTGAAATTTGTGTTTTTGATACTTCATTATAAAAATGATGATGTGACAAAACAGTGCATCGAATCACTGATACAGTGCTTTGGAACCTTGCAAATGGAAATCATTGTAGTAGATAATGCTTCGGACAATGGCAGTTATGAGAAACTGCTGCAATGTTATGGGAATGCCTCGTATATTCATTTTTTACATAACAGGAAAAACCTTGGGTATGCAGCTGGTAATAACGTTGGTTTTCAGTATGCAAAGAAAGTGTTGAAGGCAGATTGGATTTGTCTTGCAAATAATGATGTGATATTTCAAGACAAAAAATGGATTGATAAAGTTAGAGGGCTGTATCAGAATACGCCGTATTATGTATTGGGACCTGATATTGTAACACCACAGGGACAGCATCAGAATCCTTTTCGGGAACATGTGGCAAGCAATGCATCTGTGTTAAAAAACTGGTTACATGATATTGTTGTATATTTGGCTTTGAAGTTGAAATTACAACAAAAGATCAATCAGGATGTGAAGCCACAAAAGGAGTTACAGAAAGAGACTTGGAAACAGGCAGATTTGGATTTTCATGGGGTCCTTCATGGAAGCTGTCTGTTATTTTCACCTGATTATGTGAAATCATTTGATGGTCTGTATGGAGGAACGTTTTTATATTGCGAAGAAGAAATTTTATGTTATATTCTGGAGAAAGTTGGATATCGATATGTATATTGCAGTGATGTGCAAGTGTTACATAATCATTCGACATCCTTTAAACGGTCGGTGCAAAATGAAATTGAAAGGAAAAAAATAATAGTAAAGAATCGTATACAGTCTTACTATAAATTCCTTAAAATCACGAGATACCAGGGAGATATCAGAGAGTTTTTGAAAGAGAGAGGGGAATAATACTTGAGAGAACAGTCGGCGTATGTGGCAGAAGAACCAGAGTTAAGAAATTTAAAAGTGCTATTTTCCCTGATGGTATTTTTGATTATCACGGATTTTGTTATGCCACAGTATTTTGGCATACATATAGGTTATGACCTGACTTGTACAAGACTGGCAGATCTGCTGATTGTTTTGTATATGTTTTTGAATCGGAAAATACTGACCCATTTTGGCGATATGGTGATACACCATATATTTATCATACCATTTGCAATTTATTTGTTTGTATCCATTTATACGATGGTCTGCAGAGTTGATATTAATGCTTTTTTTCTTGTATTTCTGGAAATCCTTACCTTTTACATTTTAGTTTACGGGATTCGGTATATCGTGGGCTGGAAAAGGGCAATAAAATTAAGCATCGGATGTGCATATTTTTTAGGGATATATGGACTGATTGAGTTTTTTTGCGGACAATCCATTTTTTTGAAATTCTTTTCGACGGTGCCAAATAGTGTGGCAAATTCATATCGTTCCGGATTCTATCGTATTATGGGACCGTGTGGACATGCATTAGGTTATGGTTTGTTGCTGTTATTGTTTATTGCGCTGGCATGTATGGATATTGAAAAGGATGAGGTATATCTGTTTAAAAGACCGTTCCTTATTGGATTGCTTTATGTCAATGTTTTTCTGACCGGTTCTCGATCGACATTAGGAATCGCTTTGATAGAGATGCTTTTGATTGTATTGATCAGCGGAGCAAAAAATATAAAGAAATCATGCATTATTATTTTCTTTCTTCTTGTTGCATTGGGTGGTTTCCTTTTGCTGTTTGGAAGAACTGGCATTGGACGTTATGTCATGATGCAGATCACTAGTGTAATGGATCAGTTTTTGGGAACAAGTTACTCAGGAATTTTCGGCGCAGATACCACAACTCTTGATAATAGTGAGGAGTATCGAAAATATTTGCCAAGAATATTTCAGTTGGATTGGCTGAATCCATGGATTGGACGAGGGGTATCAAGAGTTTTCAGTGCACAAATAGATGGCATTTATATTAAGTCTATCGATAATTTTTATGTAAGTCAGTATATTAAGTACGGGTATCCGGGAATGATTGCATACATATTGTTTATAGTTGTGGCAATAGTGTTCTTGATTCGGGCTGCGTGGAAATATCATTCCTGCGTTTTTAAGCTGGTATTGATTGCAACAGTGTGTTATTTTTTCAATTTATGGTGGCTGGATGCGTTACAGACGCTTAAATTTGAATATGTACTGCTGGCAATTGCCTGTGCGTGCTATATGTGGAAAGAACAAATGATGAAATGTGACAATGAGCAGCTATGCTGATGCATACAAATGGGAGGTAAAATGAGAGTAAGTTTACTTGGAGTTGAGTTTTATTCTGAAAATCGCGGATGTGGAGCGTTGGCGTATTCTATTGTTGAAATTTTAAAACAGATATGCAAAAAAAAGGGAGATAATCTGCATATTACAGCGATTTTATTTTCAAATCATCCGGTTGTAATAAAAGATGATGATATTGAAGTTACTATAGAATGCATTAAAATCGCACCGAAGAAGTTCACTTATTGGAAAGCGTGCAAACGAGCTTTTGCAGACAGCGATTTTATATTGGATTTTAGTATGGGAGATAGTTTTGCAGATATATATGGAATGAAGCGATTTTTTTTGGCAAGCATGCTAAAAGAACTTGCAATCAAAAGCAAAACGGAATTTATTATGGCACCGCAAACGATAGGTCCTTTTTCGAGGAGAGAAGCAAAATTATGGGCATCTCATATTTTAAAAGCCTGTAATGAATGCTTTGTAAGAGATACTCTTTCAAAAAAGTATGTAAAGGAATTGTGTGGACGCAATGCACTACTTACTACAGATGTGGCATTTGCATTGCCTTATAAAGAAAGAATAATAGATAAAAAAGAAGGAATCGTCCGTGTGGGCTTGAATCCTTCCGGTCTGTTGTGGGGAAAAGAAAGTGGTTTTGATGCTGAGAAACATGTAAGTGTGGATTACAAAGAATATATTGAGTGTCTTATGCAGGCGTGGAAAAAGGACGAAATGGTAGAAATATATCTGATTCCTCATGTATTTGCCGAAGATGGATCAGGTATGGAGGATGACTTGCGGGTATGTAAGGAGTTGCATAAAAAATATCCGGCGACTGTGTTGGAGACAGGTGCTCGGACACCAATGGAAATTAAAAGTATTATTGCATCTATGGATGTGTTTACAGGAGCGCGTATGCATGCAACAATTGCGGCATTTTCAAGCGGCGTAGCAACAATACCGTTTTCTTACAGCCGTAAGTTTGAAGGGTTATATCATGATCTGGGATATGCGTATCTGATTAGTGGAGCATCAACAAATACACAGGAGGCTGTAAAAAAGACTTTAGCATGGGTGAAAGAATATAAAAAATTGAGGGAAAATGTGAAGGAATGCAGAAAAAATATTCCAGATAAACAGCGCGTTTTTCTGGATGTGTTGAAAAATATGTAAAAATGTATGAGGAGGCCGGCTATGATAGGTAGGCTTATGAGGGTGTATCATTTGTATGCAACATCACTGTACTATGCAATTCGAAAAAAGACAACAAGTCGAAATAAACGAAAATTTGTTTTTCTGTTGTTGACCCCATCATTGTTACTGGTTTGTTGTGTTAGTTATTTGTATGAGCATACAATAAAAAGAATGATAAATCAATGGCACAGTATGAATGATATGTGCAAAAAATTTGAATATGAGATAGTATATGTGGCTATTGCAAAAAATGAGGGGCCTTATATAAGAGAATGGATTGAATATCACAGACAGGTTGGCGTACAGAAATTTCTAATTTATGATAACGAAAGTACCGATCAGATGCGTACGCTTTTAGAGCCATATATTCAGAAAGGGCTAGTTGATTATACTTATTTTCCTGGCAGAGCGAAACAATTGGATGCATATTACGATGCACTGAAAAAATATCGGAAACGGGCAAGATATATGGGCTTTTTTGATCTTGACGAATTTGTTGTTCCCGTGGAGAAGAAAACACTGGTAGATGTTATACAGGAAATATTGAATAAAAATCCGTTTGCTGGCGGAGTGGCAATCAACTGGTATGTTTATGGATCGGCAGGGCATAAAACAAAACCGGAAGGTCTTGTGATGGAGAATTATCTGTATCGGGCAAAGGACGATTACAGGAACAATCATTGTGTGAAGACTGTTGTAAATCCACGGTTAACCAAAGGCTACATATTTGATCCGCATACGCCTACATATTTTTGTGGATATCATAGCGTTACGGAAAAAGGAATGATAGTAGATGGTCCATGGAATGAATATCCAAATAACAGCTATGAAAAAATCAGAATCAATCATTATTATTGCAAATCGGAAGAAGAAGGAAAAATAAAGTTTAACAGAGGACTGGCAACACATGAGGAAAATGTGAAAAATGATTGGAAGAAATATGCAGAATTTGACAGGAATGATGTGTATGATGATTGTATTTTGTGCTATAGGGATTGCGTGAAACAAGCATTGAATGTGCTGGAAAAGAATAGGGGAAATTAATTATGAAGACGTTTGATTTATGTAAAGAATATTGTATTGGATGCGGATTGTGTAAATCAGAACTTCATGCTGACATGAAAAAAAATGCGAAGGGTTTTTGGTTCCCAAATTTACAAAACAATGAAAAGACAGAACGGTTCCTAGAGCATGTATGTCCGATAGCGGACAATTGTCTTAATGAGCAGAATATTGATATCTGGGGTCCCTATATCCATGCATATGCGGGATATTCCACGGATGTGTCTATACGGAAAAAAGCGTCCAGTGGTGGAGTTTTGACAGGAATCGCACTGTATTTGCTGGAGAGTGGTAAGGTGGATGGCATCATTCAGGTTACAGCGGATAAAGAGAATCCGGTAGAGACTGTTGTGCAGGTAAGCACGACTGCGGAACAGGTTCTTGCGTGTTGTGGCTCCCGCTACAGTATATCTTCTCCATGGTTACATTTATCAGAGTGTATGGAACCGGGAAAAACGTATGCTGCAATTGGAAAACCATGTGATATAAGGGCCGTGCGAAGATTGCAGGCATATAATGATTCCTATCAGCCGATTAAGTATTTGCTGTCGTTTTTTTGTGCCGGGTTACCAAGCAAGGATGCAAATGCAAAGTTACTTGCAACATTAGGCTGTAAGGAGAAAGCATGCAAATCACTGACGTACCGGGGCAATGGGTGGCCGGGAACGGTCACAGCCATCGATGAAGAAAAGAATACTTATCAAATGGAGTACAGTCAGGCATGGGGCGGTATTCTTGGACGCGATATTCATCCATATTGCCGTATTTGTTTTGATGGAATTGGTGAATGTGCAGATATTGCATGCGGTGATGGATGGTATATGGATGTACAAGGGAATCCGGACTTTACAGAGCATCCGGGAAGAAATGTTATTTTTTCCAGAACACAGATTGGAGAGGAGCTGCTTCGGGAAGCAAAGGAAAATGAAAAGATCAGTTTATCAGATTGGGAGAATATAGGTGCACTCAGAAAAATCCAAAACTATCAGTATACGAGAAAAGCTACAATGCGCGCCAAGAAACTGGCTTATAGAATACTGTTAAGAAAATTTCCAGAATATGATAAAAGTTTATTGAAAAATTATGCAACAATGGTTCCAGTGAAAAAACGTATGAAAATTTTCCTTGGAACAGCAAAGAGGATTGTTCAAAAGCGAATTTAAAGGGGACAATGGAACAGTATGAGCAGAACGAAAAAGAGTATTCGTAATGTAATATTTACGATTGTAGGATTCGTCGTCACTACATTATTACAGTTAGTGAACCGAAAAGTATTTATCTTATTTTTATCAAGTGAATACCTGGGACTTAACGGATTGTTTTCCAATATCCTTTCCATGCTTTCGCTATCGGAAATGGGAATTGGTGCTGCAATTGTTTTTGCGTTATATAAACCGATAGCCGAAAAAAATACGGAAAAAGTAAAAAGCCTGATGGCTTTATATAAAAAGTTATATACGATTATAGGAACCTTTGTATTAATTGCAGGAGCATTGCTCACACCTTTTTTACATCTTTTGATTAAAGAGATGCCGGATATTCCTTACATACATATATACTATCTGATGTTTGTGATTGATTCGGGCCTGTCTTACTTTTATACGTATAAGCGCTCGCTGATTATATGTAATCAGGACAATTATATTTCGACTACAACAACAATGTTATCGTCTGTTGGCACAAAAGTAGTGCAGTTGATTATTTTACTGTTGACACACAATTATTTTCTGTTTCTTTTGGTACAAATTCTTTTTACCCGATTAGAAAATGTTCTTATTTCAAAAATCGCAGATAAGCAGTATCCATTTTTAAAAGATAAGCAGTATCAAAAATTAAGTAAGGATGAGATTAGAACAATAAGAAACAATGTATTTGCAATGCTGGCTCATAAAATTGGCATGGTTATTGTGAATGCGACAGATAACCTGATTATTTCAAAGATACTGGGATTGGCAGTATTAGGTGTGTATTCAAATTATGTATTACTCACGCAGACAATTGAAAGTTTTGTTACAAAAATCTTTTCATCCATTACGGCAAGTATTGGAAATCTGGTAGCAGAGCAGTCAAAAGAAGAAGTAGAAAAAAATTTTAACAGAATACTTTTTTTGAATTATTGGATTATAGCTTTTTGCTCCATCTGTCTGATCTGTCTCATACAGCCATTTATTCATTTATGGTTAGGAGCTGATTATCAGTTGCCGATGTTTACGGTATTAATTATTATTGTTGTTTTCTATTTTAATGGGATGAGAAGAACAGTATTGGAGTTTCGAAACGCTGCAGGCCTTTTTTGGGCCGATCGATATAAAGCTTTGGTAGAATCATTTGTGAATCTGGTGGTTTCTATTCCATTGACCTATGCATTAGGTGTAGCAGGTGTGAAATTGGGAACTTTAATCAGTTTGTTAGGGGTTGCTTTTTGGGTAGAAGGGAGAATTCTGTATAAATATTTGTTTCAAAAATCGGTTTTGCAGTATTTATTTTTGCAAACAAAATATGCTGTGGTTACAGGTATACAGCTGATTTGTGCATACTGGGCATGTCGGCTTATTGATCTGACGAGTTTATCTATGCTGTTAAAGTTTGTTCTTCAAATGGTAATTTGCCTCATCATACCAAATGTTATGATTGTTATTATATTTTGGAAAACAGATGAATTTCAATATGCAAAAAATCTTGTAAAAAAGATAATAAAAAGATAAATATAAGGAGTTCCTATGCATTTATTTCTCAGTTATTGTAAATCACATATTTACGAATTGCATGCACTGTTGTCGGCTACGATTACGTTTTTTCTTATGTTTGAGATAAAAAAGCCTATAAAAGAATGGACACATAAATATGTTGCGGAAAAAGCCCAAAAGGATAAAAAATGGAGAGAAAACAGGCAGTTATATTATAAGAGATGTAATATGTTGGTTTTGATTGCAGCAATTTTGATTGCAGCGATAGTTTTTATTTTCTTTTCTTTGGTTTCACCATTTATCTATTTTTCGTGGCATATGACATGGTTAAGTGGTGCGTTCGCATTGACGGAATATGCAATATATGATCAGGTGATTGGAAAGGAAAAGCAGGATTATGAATAGTGTGATAACCTTTTTTGTGGGTTGTGCAGCATTTGCCGTCATGATGCTTGTAAAAATTCCTATAAAAAAATTGAATTGGGAACTGGCAAAAAGTGAATTACAATATAAACGTTTGAATATTTTCTTAATAATATTAACTTTTTTGGTAGCAATCATATGTTATTGCTTTGCATTGGTTTGGCTTGGGGAAACGCATTTTAAATTATGTTGTGCTATAAAGGGGGCATCCGTTGCGATGGCATTTTATGCAATTTATGAACAATGGTGCGGAGATGACAGAAAAAGTTAAGAATAGAGAGGTTTGGTTACAAATAAAAATGGAGGAGAATATGTCAATTTTAGCCAATTATCTAGCACAATTGATAAAAGCACAGTTAAATGGAGAGAAGCCTGTATCTGTGCCAGAAGAAATACAAGTAGAAGATCTGATACATCTGTCCTGCAAAAATCATATGGAATATCTTGTTATGGGGGCTTTGTTAAAAACGGATGGAATTTCGGAAGAGATACAGGGGATACTTCGTAGTCACGTGATGAGAAGTATTGTTCGAACTACGACACAAATAATGGATTTGAAAGAGATCATAAGACGTTTCGAAGAGAAGAAAATTGTAAATCAACCCATGAAGGGGGCACAGATGAAATTTATATATCCGTCTCCAGAGATGAGGGAAATGTCGGATATCGACATTTTGATTCGCCATGATTGCATGGATCGGGCTGCGGAAGAGTTAAAGGACATGGGGTATGTTTTAGAGCAGGCAATTAAGCATCATGATATATATGTGAAAGAACCTTTTATGGTCGTTGAAGCACATCGTGCAATGTATGATAAAACGGTGGACAATAATCAGTATGAGTATTTTTCAAATTTTTCCAAAGCAATATTGAAAAAGGGATATAAATATACTTATGATTTTAATGATGAAGATTTTTATATCTATATGATTGCACATATGGCAAAACATTTTTATGTAAAAGGATGCGGAGTACGTAATCTTGTAGATATTTATGTATATTTAAATGCAAAAGAAGATGTTTTAAATCATAAATATGTGGAGGAAGAGTTGAAAAAACTTGGATTATCAACATTTACAAAACATATGGAAAAACTTGCGTTTGCATGGCTGGATCAAAAACCATTTACGGAATTTCAACAGCAGGTATTTGACTATATGTTAGACAGCGGTATCTATGGAAAGGACGAAAATGGAATTTGGAATAAGTTTTCTGAATTTAAAATGAAGGGGAAAGAAGTGTCAAAGTTTCGATTAAAATTGTGGTATTTTTTTCCACCAGTCGTGTATATGGCTGAATATTATCCGTGGATTGAAGGAAAACCATTTTTACTTCCGATTGCGTGGGGAATCCGGGCATGCAGAGGAATTTTTATGAGAAAAGGGACAGATAAAAGAAAAATGATTCATGAAATTGAACAGGAACAGGTTCAAGTGTATAAGAATATATATCAAAAAATGCAGTTGCATTTTAAATAAAAGAAAATTTGGCAGATGCAAATGTCATAGGACATTTATGTGTGAGGAGTCTATTGGATGTGTAATAGTAAGCAGCCTTTGATCAGTATTATTGTTTGTGTATATAACACGGAGAAATACATCGCAAAATGTTTGAAATCTATTTGTGCACAAACATATGCAAATATAGAGATTATTGTTGTAAATGATGGCTCTACAGACAAGACAGCGATGATTATAAATGAGTGGCAGGAAAAGGATGAAAGGATTGTTCTTGTTCAGCAGGAAAATAAGGGATTAGCAGTTGCAAGAAATGTTGGGCTTGATATTTCGAGGGGAGAGTATATTGGTTTTGTGGATGCGGACGATTATATAGAAAAAGACATGTTTCAGATATTGTATGATGCAATTTTACAAAGCGATTGCATGCTATCCATGTGTGCATACAGGATTATGGATACGAATGGAAAACTTTTTCCTAAAAATATAGAAAATCCTAAAAGTCAAATTTATGATGTAGAAAAATTTTTCTTCACGGCAATTGCTGACCGGATGTATTATGGAATGTGTGTATGTGCATGGAACAAATTATATAAAAAAAGTTTATTTGATGGATTGCGTTATCCGATAGAAAAATTGTATGAGGATAATTGGATGATACATAAACTGATCTATAAAGCAAAATCTGTTGTGTTCATAGATAAAGAATTATATTATTATCGCCGAACGGATAATAGTATCATGCATTGTGCGTTTTCGTTAAAGAGATTTGATAATTATTTTGCACAGGTGGACCGCATTGCTTTTTTTGAAAAGAATCATGCTTCGAGAAACTTGATCGATGCATGGAAAGTGGACTGTGTGAAGTTTGGTATTAGTTACTGGTTTCAAATGAAAGATTCTAAATGTGCAACAAAAGAAGAAGAAAAAGAGTATTATACTGCTGTAAAAAACAGTATACAGGATTTTGTTAAATTATGCCCAATTCCTTTACGGATGAAGGGAATTATTTTTTTAAAGATGCCACACTTATTTTTTTTATTACATTGTGCAAAACAAAATTGATTGATATTACGGCTTGTGAGGAGAAACTATTTTATGAAAATTACAAAGAAAATATGGCTTTTACGCATATGTACGGTGTTGTATACTGCTATTTTCTGCATAGGATGTGTTGCAAAAGGCGGAGTGTTACAGGATGTGTATGCGTCATCTGCAAATACTGTACTTGTGAAAAAAACAAAGGCAGATAAAAATGTGATTCCTGATAAATATAATACGGGTGCCAAAGGAAACTTAAAGAAAGTAAAGCTAGGTGCTGTCGTTGGCGGAATCCAGTTTACGGCTGCAAGTGGGAATACAAAAAATTCACTTGATTTTTATTACAATAATAAACAGGTAAAAGGAAAGATAATTTTTAAAGATTATGATTTCTCTGAATATCCGGTCGTTTGTTATAATTCCCAAAAAGTAGAGCAAAAAATTAATGTTACATTTATAAATTGCAAGTTTTCTTATTTTGCAACAGATCGAGCATGTACAAACGTGTCATATGAGTTTCAAAAATGCACATTCAAAAATTTTGGAGGAAGTAATGCTTCATTTGACAGGTGTAAATTTGGCGGAAGTTATAATGATGGATTAAATCCGTTTCAGAAGATTAACGTTAAAAATTCTTTTTTTTGTGATCTTGGAAGTGTAAAGTCAGATAAGGTGATACATTCCGATGGAACACAGATTTATGGGTGGAAAGGAATTACGGCAAAAGATATTTTGTATAAAAATTGCAGATTTGAAATTCCACAGATTGCACCGAAAGGGAGTAAAGCAGGGGTGAATGCGTGTATCATGCTCCAGCTGGAATATAGTGGTGCAGAGTCTATAAAATTTGAAGATTGTATCTTGAATGGAGGAGGGTATAGTATATATGCTCATTCAATCAGCAAAAAGTATCCTTTAAAAAATATAGAGTTTAAAAATATTCAGGTCGGAGGTGCAAAAACATACGGAAGCATATATCCGGATGTGTCATCTGCTGTAACATTTGAAAATGCAAAAGAAACATCAACATTGTACGTTGGTTCTGTATGGAAGGAAAAAGGAAAAGTTCATTTGAGTGTTACAAATGATTCTTGTCGGAAACGTAAGTTGTTAGTTATTACAGATCAGGGAAAATATTCTTATACTATCCCTGCCTGTCCTAAGGGTGGTCAAACAGACATTAGCCAAACATATGCAGATATGCCATTTGACCAGAAAATTGTAATTCCCCAAAAGTGTAAGTATATTATATGTTATGATAATACATTTTCTGGAGCAGCGGAACAGATTCGATTTGTAAACTGGCAGGGGAAAAAAGTTTATTTATCACAAAAAGAAAATAAAAATTTATACAGCAAAAAGAATGAAAATATTACATCAGGAAAATGTGGAGAAAAAATCCGGTATACATTGTCGAAAGCTGGCGTTCTCACGCTAAGAGGTAAAGGAGAAACATATTCTTATCACTCGAATAAGAAGACCCCATGGCATAAATACAGTGACCTGATAAAAATCGTGAAAGTAGAGAAAGGTATAACCGGACTAGGAAACCAGCTGTTTAAAGAATGTGGAGCGATTCAACAGGTAAGTTTGCCAAAAGAATTACAAAATATTGGGGACCGGACCTTTTATGGGGCTGTTTTTTTGAAGCGGGTGGAGTTGCAAAAGAAAACAAAATATAACAAAAGCACCTCGTTTTCGGGAAAAACAATAGTAATAAGGAAATAAACAAAATGTAGGAATTTCGTTTCAGAGTATGAGGATTTAAGATGGAAGATCTATTAGTTAGTGTGATAGTGACAGCGTATAATGTTGAAAAATATATCGACGAATGCATAGAAAGCATTGTGAATCAAAGTTACAAAAATCTGGAGATAATTATTGTGGATGATGGATCTCCGGATTCTGTTCCACAAAAATGTGATGAATGGAGAGAAAGAGATACAAGGATTAAAGTGATTCACAAAACGAATGGTGGAGTTTCATCCGCAAAAAACACTGGGGTAGCGGCAGCAACAGGGGAACTCATCGGATTTGTAGATGGTGATGATTGTATTGCTTTAAATTATTATGAAACATTGGTCAATGCGTTAAAAAAGAATGAGAGTGATATTGTTCGTATGGGGATGGAACGAATTGATGAAAATGGAAAGTTCATTAACCGGGTCATTCCTAAGAAAGCCTCTTATAGCGGTTATGAAGCGTTACAATGTATTGGAAAAGATGATGGAATATTTATAATGAATCAGCTGTCTTTGAGTAAAAGAGAGGTATTTGAAAACATTTCTTTTCCGGAGGGACGTGTGTGTGAAGATGCAGCTGTTGCACATCAATTTTACATGAAAATAAAGAAACTGACAGTATTACCATATGATTTATATCGGTATCGGATTGTCTCGCAGAGTATTATGCATAAAAAGATAGTCATAAAGAGACTGGATATTATAGAGGCTTTGTATGACCGTTTTCTGTCTTATCAGAATTCAGGGTATATAGAATTGCTGGCAGATACATGTAATATTGCAAAAAACAAAATGTGGATACTTGGAAGAATTAAATTTGTTACAAAAGCAGATAAAGCCAGAAAGCAGCAGATTATTAAGATGTATCGATACATGTATAGAAATGTAGAAAAAACTGTAAGCATCCAATGCACATTGTGCTATTTTTTCCCATATTTATATAATAAAATGAGGGAAAGATTGAAATTTAAAAGAAATTTCATGCATGTTTTATAAGCGTCATGAGTTCTCATAGAGAATTGGCTGGTTGAAAACAAATTATGCATATGTTAAAGTATTTATATGGTACTTTAGTCACAAAAGAAAGCTCATGACAGGAGAAGTAGTAAGCTATGAAAAATAAGAGAGTATTGCGTGCAACAGCAGTGCTGTTGGGAATGGTAACATTATTGACAGGGGTCGTCTTTGGATTAAAATCATCAGTGAATATAGATGATGATCCGATTGCTCTTGGAGGAACGGAAGTGTCTGAAGATTTTTTGGTACATCAGACGGAGGATGATGTGAGAATAATTCCAGATAAGTATAATACTGGAGCAAAAGGAACACTGATCAACGTAGAACTCGGGGGAATGGTTGGAGATATTCAACTTGTTGCAGGCAGTGGGGGAACAAAAAACGTATTCGATTTTTATTACCGAAATAAGAATATTGAGGGAACGGTTACATTAGAAAATTATGATTTTTCAAAATATCCGTTAGTTTTGTATAAGGCTGATAAAGTAGAGAAAAATATAAATTTTGTTTTTAATAATTGTAAATTTTCTATGGTATCGGTAGGAAACAAAAGCGCAAGTATTTCTTATGCATTCAACAACTGTACTATTGAAAATTTTTATGGAAGCAATGCAAAATTCAGCAAATGTAAGATTGGTGGCAGTTATTATGATGGAATAAATCCTTTTCAGAACGTAGAAGTGACAGATTGTTTCATTTCAGATTTTGGAAGTACAAAGGATACTGGTAAGGAGATTCATTCAGATGGAACACAGATTTATGGGGCGGCAGATGCAGAGGTAAAGAATATTTCATTTGACAATTGCAGGTTTGAAATTCCGCCGGTTGCTCCGGCTGGCAGCAATGCATATGTAAATTCCTGTATTATGCTTTCTTTGGAATATAGTAATGCAAAAGCAGTTCAATTTTCAAATTGTATTTTAAATGGAGGCGGATATACGATATATACCTGTGCCAAAAAGGATAATTTTAAATTAGAGGATATTAATTTATCAAATTTGCGCGTGGGATGCGCAAAGAAATATGGTACCATTTATTACAAAATATCTCCAGGTGTGACTTATGATACGGTGGAAGATACAGAGGCTTTGTATGTTGCATCCGTATGGAAAGAAAACGGAAATACGCATTTTAGTGTTAGTAACGACACGAATAAGGAGAGGACACTGAAAATTATTACAAAGTCTGGGGCATATGATTATACAATTCCGGCTTGCAAAAATGGAAACGATATGTCGGAGGAGGATACGTATGCAGAGATGCCGTTTGATGTCGATATTACAATTGCAGAAGATGCGGAATATGCAATCTGTTATGATACGACAATTGAAGGATGCGCGAAGCAGATTCGATTTATGAACTGGGGAGATGCCAAGGTATATCTTACCAAGGAACAATTCTCAACATTATTTTCTGGAGCGGAAGATGTGCTGTATTCTGGACAATGTGGGAAAAATGTAGAGTATGAATTGAATAAAAAAGGCGAGCTTACATTGGAAGGAACTGGAGACACATATTCTTATAGTTCGGGAAAACCAGCTCCATGGACAAATTACAGCGATTTGGTAAATGATGTAAAAGTAGAAGAAGGTATTGAGGGATTAGGACAACAGTTATTTAGAAACTGTACAGCAATTAAAAAGGTTTCTCTGCCAGATAGTCTTACAAAAATAGAAACAAGAACCTTTTTCGGATGTACGGGATTGCGAACCATTACGTTACCAGCAGCATTAGAAAGTCTTGGAGATTATTCTCTGCCATACGAAACCCTTACAAGTGTATATTATGATGGGTTGCAGTGGGATAAAGTATATGTATCTGCTAAAAATGAGGGATTAAATGATAAATTATACTTGAATGAAACAAATGAAGAAACGGATATTCTCGAGAATGGAAAATGCGGAACAGATGCGACTTACACCCTTTCAAAGAGTGGTGTGTTGAAGATTACCGGTACCGGAGAAACTTACAATTATAATACTGGGAAACCCGCACCATGGTATGATAACCGGGAGCTGATTGTAAAGGTAGAAATTAGTGAAGGAATTACCGCCATTGGAGAACAGTTATTCAGAAAGTGCAGTAATATATCGGAAATTGATTTGCCGAATGGTATCGTTAAGATTGGGAAGAATGCATTTATTTCCTGTAGTAATTTGCGTAGCATAATAATTCCTGGCTCGGTCGAAGAAATCCAGACACGTGCATTTGATGCAACAGCACTGGAATCGGTCAAATATCAGGGAACAAAGGAACAGTGGGATAAAATTGTAATTGGTAATTTTAATACGAGACTGGTTGAAAATATTTCATTTACAGAATAAGGGTAGGTGGAAATGTCAGATGAATCCAATTAACTTTTTGAAATATAATCCGCAGAAACGATTAACAGTATATGCATATATATATTCCGCAATTTATCGTTTAGAATTATTTTTTATTAAACCAAAATATTTACAGAAACATTGGGGAATCGAAGGAAAAGAATCACCGGAAGAAGAAGCTCCATGGAAATACCGGTATGCGATGAATGTATCAAGGGTTGTGAACCGGATCTGCTCTAAGACGGCATGGGAAAGTAAATGTCTGGTACGTGCATTGACTGCACAAAAAATACTTAAGAAAAAGGGAATACATTCTACATTGTATTTAGGATGTGGGATGGAAGCTGAAAAGATGGTGGCACACGCCTGGTTGAGATGCGGAAAAATGTATGTGACCGGTGGTGATGGAACTGGATATTCTATTGTAGATAAGTTTTGTGCTTGAATATATGTCGAAAAATTTAATTCTAACAATCATGATAGAAAAGTTTACCCAATATGTAGGATATGCTAGACTTTATAGTGTCAATAGATATTGAGTAAAGGAGAATAATATTATGAAAAATTGGAGAAACGCAGAAATTGTAGAACTGAACATTAACGAGACAGCACAGGGTGGCAAGGATAGTACACGTGTCGATGGAATGTGGACAGATAGAAATACAGGTAATGCATGGGCTAGTTTCGCAAGTGGTGGAAACGCAGGCGGACCTGAAATTGATGTAAGACCAATACAGTAGAAATGGCAAATATGAAACCACCTCAATTCCGATAATTGGAATTGAGGTGGTTTTTTAATGAAAGAATTAAGACGGATGGTCGTAATTAGACAAATAGTAACTGAGTGAAACTGTATAGAGCAAATAGATAATCGGCTTGCTGTCACATTTAGGGTTAAGCTGCTTGTGAGTTTTGCAAAATGTTATCATTTCATTTATTTTATCTTGTTTTAAATAAGTTGATAACTGAGGATTATTTATAGTTTCCAGGATATTCAAACGATCCTGTTCCCATGATCGGGCTAAGCGATATATATAATCGCCACCCTGTAATCCACGGTGAGCAGTGTCAGTGGTGATATGTTCGGGAAGAATATCAGCCAGATAGCCGCGCACCAGATAACGTTCGATTCCATGTGACACAAAGCAGGTCATTGGAAGTGTAAGACATAATTCAATCATTCGTTTATCCTTGGTAGGATCGCGTTCTATAATACCATGAAGCAGACTTGAAATTGTATTGTACAGTCCAATCTGCTGAAAAGTAATTTGAGAGCAAATGTTATTGCGTCGTTGAGAATCGGTAAGCAGTGAGCCGTTTCCACAGGAGTGGAAGAGTTTTTGGTTCTGATACTTTATATGATATTTGTTTATCAGATTATCTCGGACATTTCCGTTCTTGTATGTGGATGAAATGCCGAAATAATCACAACATTTCTCTTTCCAGGCAGAATAAAAAGTATGTAAAAAATATTTTTTTGGTACATGATTTTTTTTCAGAAAATCACATATAGATTGTTTTGCCTGTATTAGATGAAACGTTCGCATTTGATGATAGGTGAGGGATAAAATATCTCCATAAGAAAGTGTCCCATTCCCCATCTGCCCGGTTAATTGTATTTTGCAACCTCTGGCATGTGCATCGTGGTTGACTTGATATATCCAGCTTAGATTTATCGCGGATTTTATTGGTAGATCATATTCTTCTACAAACTTCTTCAGATGCGTGAGAGCGTTTTCTCCTTTACAGTCAATAAAATGACTTTTAATATTCGGAAAACATGCCACGGTTTTTTTTACAGCTGAAGATTCATCCGGAACAAAATAGGCATCTGATTCGTAATCGTGTGCTTCATCTGGAATGGAAGTATAAGTATGTAAGATTTCACCGCGCTTTTCTAAAAATGGGGCAGCAATACTGACGATGGATGTCGAGTCAAGTCCACTGCTTAAGTTTGCTGCTATCTGTGTTCCGGGACGAAGTAAATCCTCTACGCATTTGCGGAAGGTCTGAACGACCAGATCTTTGTATTGCTCTTCTTCCTGATAATGGATTTTTTTACACTTCTGCGGCTTCCAATATTGGATTTCAGATAATTTTCCATTTGTATATTTGATATAATGTGCAGCCTTTAACTGGAATACCTCTTCGAAAGGGGTAAGTCCCGGAAAAGCAAGCATACATGCGGACGGTTCAGATTCACATGCAGTAATCCATTTTTCAGATAATTTTAATTGTTCAGAGGAAAAGCACTCTTTAAACAAATCGTAGGTGGTACAGAAATATAATGTCTGACCTTGCAGAGAATAGTTGATGCATCGATTTCCGACATGATCGGTATAGAGCAGGAAAGTGTCTGTATCCGGTACATAGATGGCAAAAGAAAAAGCACCGAGCAGATGTTCCACAAAACGTTCTCCCCATGTCAGGTAGGCATGATAACTGAGAAGTCCATCCGGGATGTCAGCATCTGTAATATGAAGTTCTTGCATAAGTTCCGGACGGTTGTCCAAAATACAATCTGCAGTAAAAAAAATATTACGTTCCTTATCATGGTAAGGAAGGATTTCATGTACGGCTTCCGGTGTAAAATACTGGTGACCACATGCAAAATAGAATTTGTCGCTTAGCAGATCATCGATACGGTCAATTTTATATTTTCCCATTCTTTTTTTCATGGAAACAGAGAGTTCGGGTTGGATATTTGATTCGCTATGTGAAAGGATTCCCCATATGGCAGCCATTAGTTATCCTCCTCGGAATGAAAAATTATTTTCTGAATCTTTTGAAGCTGTGTATCGGTGCTGTCAATTCCGAATGGACGCATCATGCGATAGAGTGGAAGTGTTTGTACCGTTAGCAGACATTTTTGCATATCCTCGACGCAAAAACCACCGGAATTGCGAAACATTGGAAAAAGAAAGTTATTTTCCAAAAAAGAAATTAGTTTTTGATGTCCGTTCAATTCTGTTAAAAGTACATCGCTATCTTCATTTTGGACGGAAAGGCAGAGCATTGCGGACAGTTTACAAGGACTTTCGCAAAAACAGTTACGGCGTGGAACTGCAAATTTGTCGCGGTCCTCATCAATATAAAGAAGATCTTCGGTGTTCAAATGATTCCGGTGTACGGCATCCCGACAGAGTTTTTGCTGTGGAAATGCAGGATAAACCATGATATCCCCTTCTGAAGAAATATCAACAATTGCTACATCATCCGTCATCAGACGGAAGCCTTTTTCAAGCAGTTTTGTCGTAAGTGTTGATTTTCCGGAACCGCTGTCTCCGGCGATGATTAGAGCATTCCCATCATGTTCTACAGCACTGCAGTGAATTGCAAGCTGATTACGCTGCCAAAAGAGCATAGCAATACAATATCCAAATACAAAAGGAGTTAGTTGATTCATAGAAATTCCTTCTTTTGGACATATATCAATGATTATCCCGTCTGTGATCTGAAAAATTCCTACCTGATTGCAAAACAAAATATGAGTTTTGGTGATAGGAGATACATAATATGTGGTTTCTTTTTCTGCCATAGATAAAAGAGATGATGTAGTTTTTATGTAAATATCTGCGTCGCGCTCATCTGTTGGAATTAGATGTGAATATTCGATTTCTGAGCAGAGCGTAGTTCCATAAATTTTGTACCAAAATAATTCGTTGTTCATAATAAAATTACCTTATTTGTTTTTAAAACGGATGTAAATAAAACTATCATAATTGTTAGAATTTCTCAGAGGTCTTCTCAATAAGATTTTGAGTCATCACGCAATAGAACAGATTCATTAAAACAAAAGAATCATGGTCACGTTCTTCTTCGGAAGGCTTTCCTTTTTGCATCCACTGATCTATTACGGCAAAATCAAGGTATTTTGACCAGAAAGTCCGGTCTAATTTCTTGTTGACGATTGTTTTCATTTCCGCAAACTCCTTGTACCAATTGGGATTAGAAGGATAATTTTTGGCGCTCATGTCTTCCTTGATATGAACGGAATACAAAGATTTTGGCATAATGTCACGAAATGCTTCGCGGAAAATAAAGCGGTTATGCGAATTTTTCAGGTATAGGTGCCGTGGAATCGATACAGCAAAGTCAATAACGCGGTAATCAAGGTATGGAACGATGTAGCGAATATTGTTGTAAGCGCCCAATAATGCGACATTGTCCAGACGATTCCGACTGCCTCCATCCGCAATGTATCGAATCGGATCATAAGAAAAATGTAAGGCGGGCATATCCTTTTCAGAAAAATGACTGCGGAAGTTCTTGTTCAAAAATTCAGGTGTGGCAAAAACTGTGCAAAATGCACCAGTTAAAGTGCGGCGTTTCGGTCCGAGCTGGTTTTTACAGGCTTTAAGTGTTCTAAAAATACGTCCTTTTTGTCCATGGGTTGAGGACCACATAGAACGGAAAAAATGGTAGTACTCATGGTGATAAAACATTTCGTAAGGAGAACTGCGATGACTGATTCCTTCGTCACCGCCGTGTCCGGTAAATATAACGGAGGCTCCGTTTTCGTGCATGCATGAACAAGAATCACAAAGTGCCATGGCATTGATATATGGTGGCATTGCATAGCGGAGTGCCGGTGGTTCGTTTTCATCCAAGGAAAATCCTAAAGATTGCATTTGCCGGGCAAGAAGGCTATTCATACTGCGATCACTTTTCATCTGACTGTAGTGGCATTGGATATGTTCCTGTTTACAAATATCTTTAATAATTAAACGTTCGTCATGGTCCGCATAGGGAATTTCATTCGGATCGACTGACCAGGAAAAATAAACACAGTCGCGGCCGAGACGATGAATTAAAATACCAATGACACCGGAATCGAGTCCGCCAGAGAGCTCAGCACCGGCTTTTCCCGGAATTGCCTGCAGACGACGCTGAATGGAATCCGTTACAAGTTCTTTGAGTTTTGCTTTATACAGTTCGAAAGAAGTGTAGTGAATTTTCTTTTTACCCAATTGCCAATAGCTGTGGATTTCCTGACTTATTTTTTCATTTTTTATAGAAAAAGTTATATAGGATGCTGGGGAAACACAGAAAATATTCTGATATTCTGTACTTGTTACACTGTCAACAAAATATCCGGAAAGCGTTCGGTAAATCCAGTCTTCATTAAGAGAAGAATCTACACCGTCTAATCCTAAAAGACCACGAATGTCCGTAGAAAAAGCCATAAAGGAATTGTCTGCGTAGTAATATAATGGGCGGATGCCCATATGATCGCGAAAGAGGGTCAGTGTTTGTGCATTCTCATCATATATGACACCGCTAAAGTCTCCATTGACATCTTTTAGTGCGCTCATACCAAATTGCGTGAGATAAGATAGCAGGAGCTCCTCGTCGGAAATGGAAGTTGGGGCATTGCATTTTATAATCAGTTCTTCACGGTTATACAGAAGTAGATCTATAGCCGCATACATGGAGTTCATATGTAAAATGGGAGAAGTTGTGGTATGTGTGGCTAACATTTGCAGACAACATCCAATTTGTATATTGTTTTTTTCAAAGATTTGTTTTGCATCCCGGCCATAAGCATTGTTCCATAAAATAAGTTTTTTCTTATTTTTATCCTGTGTATGTATCGAATTGCAAAATGTTCCAAAAATACCGCTCATTGGGTTCCTCCAGTTAAGTTTTTCTCATTTTATCGTAAAAAAAGAACTCCTGTCAATCCGACAGGAGCCTGTAATTGAATCTGAATTATGAATGTGCGTTTGTGTCTGGATCTGGAGCAACCGGCTTGTTTTCATTTCTGTCACCAAAAACGATATCGAAAGGTCCTTCATAGCCGACCTTGAAATATCCGTTTGCAGTTTCGTTAATGTTTAACTCGGTGATACTAGGTGTATTCCATTTTTTCATAATGTCTTCCTCCATTAAACCTTATAAATAATTATAATCTAATTATACAGCTTTGTCGAAACCAGTCAATATATCTAACAAAAATGATAGAGTTGAAAGAATAGAGGATACAAATAACAGTCAATGTGTTAAGATGAAGAAAAACAAAAGGGAAAAGGGTCATGGAAAGATATTGTTTATATGGAATGTCTCTTGTTTCGGATCTTGCGTTTCCACAACTTGTTAAAGAGACAGAAGAATATCGGCGGCAGCATCCGGATGACTGGCAGATTGAGATTGTAAAGGGAAAGATCCCGCAGGATATCCGGGAACGTACCGACGTAAAATACGAGTTTGGGGATGATTTCAGCTGGCTGGTAAACAGTACGGCATGGATCATCGTGGAGAACGGAAAACGGATTACTTACGAGTTGAAGGAAGGCGGCAGGGTGGATTATCTGCGCTCGTATCTTCTGGGATGGGGAATGTCCATGCTTGCTTTGCAGAGAGGAATACTTGCAATCCATTGCAGCGCAGTGGCGGATGAAGCAGGTGCGATTCTGATCTGTGGGGAGAGCGGAGCCGGTAAATCAACCGTGACGACCGCTTTTTTGGAAAAAGGGTATCGCCTTATGGCCGATGATATGGCCTTTGTTGAGGTGACGGAGGATGGAATTGCAATGGCAAGCCCGGCATTTCCGTATCAGAAGCTTTGCAGAGATGCGGCGCTTGCAAAAGGATATCATATGGAAAATATGATATATATAGATGAAGAGAAAGACAAATTTCTTGTGCCGTATACCGGAAATTTCTCTCTTTACCCAGTTCCGGTACGTGGCATGTGTATGCTTGGCATTGTTTCGGGAAAGCAGGTTGTATCAGCAAAAATAAAAGGCATGGATCAATTTCATCTTGTTGCCAATAATCTATTTTTGCGGCACTTACTTGGAGCAAAGAAATATGAGCCGAAGATTGGACAGCTTTGCCTGAAGATGGCAGCGTCTGTGCCTTGCGGTTTTATAGGAAGACCGCAGAAAGGGGATTACATCGAAGCGATTATGGATTCTGCAACGGAATTTTTAAATGAATGGACAGCTGAAAAATAAATTTGAATTAGAAAATCGGGTATAGTATAATTATAACTATTCAGTTAATTATATAGATTACATTTTAAATATGGAAAAGCAGAAGGAGAATTTAGTATGAAACGTGATCAGGCAATCGAATTAAAGAAAACACTTAATGTAACGGACCTTGCAGGGGAAAAGGTTATGGTAGATTTTGAGCAGGGCAAGTATTTTATGATTAAGGGAACCGGAAATGACATCTGGGATATGTTACAGGAAAACAAAAATATTACACCGGGAGAGATTATTGATAAACTGCTGGCAGAGTACGAAGTCAGCCAGGAGGAATGTGAAGCGTCTGTGATGGAGTTCCTGGGAAAAATGCAGGAATTAGGCTTTATTGCCTAAGCATGAGAGGGTAATAATGTGATAAAACGATTAAAAACTATGTGGGATGACAGGGAGAATCAGGCACGGTATATGAAGTGGCTGATGCAGTATTCCAAGCCGTACATAGGAAAAATTATACTTGTCATGCTTCTCGGAATTGCAAGTACGGTTGCGTCACTTGTAATGGTTCAGATTTCAAAGGTTATCATCGACAATGCCTCTTTTGGAAATGCGTTTGTCCGGCTGCTGGTTGTTTACCTGTTGCTGATGTTGTTGATGCAGGGAATTTCCATTGTAAATACGCTGGTATCTACGATGTTAACGGAGCGTTTTTCGTTCGGCATAAGAAAACAGATTTACGAAAAGATCATTCGGTCACACTGGATGAGTATTACAAAGTATCACACGGGCGATTTGATGACTCGGCTGACCAGTGATGCGGGAAATATTGCGGATGGTATTATCGGAACGATTCCAAATATCATAATGCTTATTGTAGAACTGGTTATGGTATTTTTTACATTGTTCTATTATTCGCCGCTGCTTGCAATTCTTGCGCTTCTGGTGGCACCGGTTGCAGCAATCATGGCATGGTGGCTCGGCAAAAAGCTTCGCGTATTGCAGAAAAAAGTGCAGGAGACGGAATCTGCATACCGGTCATTTTTGCAGGAGAGTATGGCAAACCTTCTTGTTGTAAAGGCTTTTACAAATGAAGATTATTCGGTGAATCGATTGACCGATTTGCGGGAGAATCGTTTTTACTGGGTATATAAAAAGACAAAAATGGGAGTGATAAGCTCGACGGCAATGTCATTGGCATTTCAGCTCGGATATATCGCAGCATTTTCATACGGCGTATACCAGATTGCAAATGGAGCAATTACATATGGAACGATGTCGGTTTTCCTGTCATTGGTGAACCGTGTGCAGTCACCTGTGCTGGAATTGGCGCAGCAGGTTCCAAGGATTGTCATGATTCTGACCTCCACAGGACGAATTGTTGAGTTGCAGAATATTCCGTTGGAGGAAAGCAGCAAGAAGCAGATCGAGGCAAAAAAAATTGGTGTCAAGGTTGAAAATCTTTCCTTTGGATATACGCAGGAACCTGTGTTAAAGGATACGTCATTGACGATTGAGCCGGGGGAGTTTGTAGCAATTATCGGAGAATCCGGTATTGGTAAAACGACACTGATTCGCCTGATCATGTCTTTTATGAATACTTATCAGGGTTCGATTACGTATTTTAATGAAAAAGGAGAGACAGAACCGGCAAATGCCGCGACACGTGAATTTGTCTCCTATGTACCGCAGGGCAATACATTATTTAGCGGAACAATCCGTGAAAATATCCGTATTGGTAACCTGAATGCAACAGAAGAAGAAATGTGGAAAGCACTTCGCATGGCATCGGCAGAAACTTTTATCAGGAATCTTCCGCAGGGACTTGACACAGTAATCGGTGAGAGAGGACATGGACTCTCGGAAGGACAGGCGCAGCGTATTGCAATCGCCAGAGCCTTTGTACGCAAAGCCCCGTTTTTGATTTTGGATGAGGCAACTTCGGCATTGGACGAGGATACAGAGATGGCAGTGATACAGGGACTGCAGGAACTTACACCAAGACCGACCTGCCTGGTAATTACACATAGAAAAAGCATTTTACAATATTGTGATCGCGAAATAAAGATCGAAAATAAAAAAGCATCGGATTTATAATCCTTTGCTTTTTTTTATTTACGGATTTATATGAATTGGGAGCTGAATTGTGAAAGTACTTCCTTTTCCAGGCTGACTGGTACAGGAAACGGTTCCATTATGTCGTTCTACAATGGCTTTCACGATTGCAAGTCCCAGACCGCTGCCGGTGGCAGAATTTGGAGTGCGTGAAGCGGAAACCGTATAGGTACGGCCAAACAGGTGTGGCAAGGCTTCCGGTGGAATGCCTGGACCATTATCACTGACGGCTATCTGTAAAAATTGATGATCCGAAGTGATTTTGGCGTGCAAAGTGATGGAGCTTCCTTTTGGCGTGTATTTTGCGGCATTTGTAAAAAGATTATCGAGTACACGTACCATTTTCTGGACATCGATATCGATTTGACATTGTAAATCTTCCGGAAGATCTAAAATCATTTCATGATCATCGTAAAGACTTGCGGCTGTGGCATCGTAAAAGTATTCTTCCAGGAAAGGCAAGGCATCGATTGGCTGCAGATCCAGTTCTTTTGAGGTGTCTTCCACACAAAAAAGATAATACATATCCTGTATGAGATTTTCCAGAGTGGCAGTCCTGTGATTAATCAGACGGATGGATGATTCATAGTCTTCCAGACGGATATTCTGTCCGGAGGTGAGATAATCGATCGCGCTGCGGATTGCTGTAATGGGAGCACGCAGATCGTGGGAGATGTTGGCCAGCATGGTTTCTCGTTCCTGCTGCAATTTTTCCAGTTCCCGATTGGCGTTGGAAAGCTGTAAATTGGCTTCCAGCAATTTTTGCGATAAGCTTTCGATACTTTCCGGTTCAATGGAAGGGGATAAAAACGTTTGTTTTTCCATAGTTATGTGCTCACTTTCTCTGTGTTACAATCATCTATTTCATAATGAGACGGTAGCCTTTGGACCATACAGTTTCAATCATATTTTTTAACTCGTAATTGTTTTCGAATTTTTTGCGGAGCCGGCTGACGTTAACCATGACAGAACGTCGGTCAGAGTCCTGATAATAGCCAAACAGGGCAGTGCCTAATTCTTCGAAAGTCACTTCCTGATTTGGGTGTTCTGCGAGATAGAGTAGTACTTCATATTCGCGATTGGCAAGTCCGAGATCTTCACCCTGAAATATTGCTTTGTGCGCGATTTTATCGATAGTCAGATTTTGAATTTGAATCAGATTATTGTTCGGAACCTGCTGTGTCTTTGCAAATCGGCGGAGCAGAACATCGATTCTGGCGCGCAGCTCACGCAGACTGTAGGGCTTTACCATATAATCATCCGCACCTGTGAGCAGTCCGTTGATTTTATCATCTTCGGAACTTTTTCCGGTCAGAAAAATGATTGGAACATCGGAAAATGTACGGATTTTTTTACAAACCTGATAACCATCCGCCTGTGGCATCATAATGTCCAGAATAATACAGTCTGGTGAAATCTGACAAATCAGTTTCAGTGCGTCGGTCGGATTGGATGCGGTGTAAACGCTGTAGCCTTCTCCGGAAAGGTATTTGCAATTAATAGAAAGAACTTCATCATCGTCATCAATTAGCAGTAATGTTGACATAATATACTCCTTTTTGCGACTGTCAAAATGTATCATTACAAAGTAATGCTATCATAAAATGAAGGAAATGAACATAGGAACAATGTCCTATTGAATAGAACTATTGGATACCGTATACTTATTGTGAGTTAGAGAAAATGTGTTGATATTCAAATGAAAGGGAATTATATGAATCGTACAAACACAGGGGCCAATACGGATACAGAGCAGATACTGGTAGATATATTCGTGATGGCAATCGCTTTTGGAATAGATTTACTGCTTTTTAAGAATATGATAGGGGCAGGAGAATTACCAGGTCTTATTATAGTTGTGATTACTTTTATCACAATCAATATTCTTGCAAATAAGGGAGAGTATTTGTATAATGTGACATTATTCAATTATTTAGATCGTATTCATGGAAAAAATCTTAAGTCATTTATATTATCATCTGTTATTACACTGTTGCTTTTATATTTACCGGTAAAAACAAATCGCCAGTCATTTCGATTTTATGTGATATTTTTAATCATAGCATATATTTTAGGGTGTGTGAAAATGTTAATTTACCGGCCTTTTTATGACCGGATTGCAAAGAGGGATAAGCCAAGAACACTTTTTGTTGGAGAAAAAGCGTCTTTTGAAAAATTCCGTAATTTTTTAGATAAAACAAACATTCGTCTGGAACCGGTAGGATATGTCGCGCTGAATAAGGCAGAACTGGATAATTCTTATATTGGGTGCCTGGAGAATTTGGAGGATTTGATACGTTCTTATCAGATAGATCAGATTTGTATTATTCAGCGACACGAAGATGAACTTGCATTCACCCAGAAGTATGAGGATTTGTGTATAAAAATGGGGGTAACTGTTCGTCTGGTTGTAGATCTGTATAATTGGCGCAGAGCGGATCATTACGTTTCAACCGTTGGAACTTATCCGGTCGTTACATTCCATACAATCACTTTAAATACATATGAACAGATTATCAAACGGACAATGGATATTTTGGCAGGAATTGTAGGCGTGATCTTATCTTCACCGATTATGTTAGTGACGGCAATTGCTATAAAATTGGATTCTCCGGGACCGATTCTGTTTAAGCAGACGCGAGTTGGACAAAATGGGCGTCATTTTAAAATGTACAAATTCCGAAGTATGTATATTGATGCGGAAGAACGAAAAAAGGAGTTGCTTGAACAAAACGAACTTGAAGGCGGAGTAATGTTCAAAATAAAAGATGATCCCCGCATTACAAGAGTTGGAAAATTCATTCGTAAAACCAGCATTGATGAACTTCCGCAGTTCTTTAATATTTTAGGTGGGAGTATGAGTCTTGTCGGAACCAGACCTCCGACACTTGACGAGGTTGAAAAGTATGAGACAAGTCAGTGGCGACGTATCAGTATTAAGCCGGGACTGACCGGTATGTGGCAGGTAAGTGGACGTAGCAATATTAAAAGTTTTGATGAAATTGTGGAATTGGATACGGAATATATTGATAATTGGACATTGGGAATGGATATTAAAATTATTTTTAAGACAATTCTTGTATTATTGAAACATGATGATGCTTATTAAGCATAGGAAAGAGGAAGGTAAGGCATGCGTTTGAAACGTAATTTTGTGAAACAAATAATTATAAGTCTTTTGTTTGTTATAATTGCTGTGATTTTGTGGAATTATATCGAACCTTTGCTTGGTGTACTCGTATTACTGATGGCTTTTTGGAATGCAGGGGTAGCGTTACTTGCTTATTTTAAAACTGGCAATTAAAGAATATTATGATATGAGGGTCAAAAGGTATTTTGCCCCTCATTTATGATTAATCCCGTTGGAATAAATCGCGGGTATACACTTTTTCTTTAATATCATCCAGGCAGGGATTGTATCGGTTGGCAATCACGGCCTGTGACATTTCTTTGAATTCCTTTAAGTTATTGACAATTTTACTTCCAAAGAAAGTGGTGCCATCTTCTAAAGTCGGTTCATAAATGATAACGGTAGCGCCTTTGGCTTTGATACGTTTCATAACGCCCTGTATACTGCTCTGACGGAAGTTGTCTGAGTTGCTTTTCATTGTCAGACGATATACGCCGATGACACATTCTTTCTCCATATCAGCAGAATATTCCCCATTTTTGTTGTAAGCGTAATAGCCTGCCAGTTCAAGTACGCGGTCTGCGATAAAGTCTTTTCTGGTGCGGTTGCTTTCGACAATGGCACTCATCATATTCTGTGGAACATCATTGTAGTTGGCAAGAAGCTGCTTGGTGTCTTTTGGAAGACAGTAACCGCCATAACCAAAGGAAGGATTATTATAATGCATGCCGATACGGGGATCGAGACATACGCCGTTGATGATATCCTGCGTATTGAGGCCCTTCATCTCCGCATAGGTATCTAATTCGTTGAAATAGGATACGCGGAGTGCCAGATAAGTATTGGCAAAAAGCTTTACCGCTTCGGCTTCCGTAAATCCCATGAACAGAGTATCGATGTCTTCTTTTAATGCACCTTCCTGTAAGAGAGCAGCAAACTTATGTGATGCTTCTACAAGTTTTGTATCATTTTTGTCAGTAGATACAATGATACGGCTTGGATACAGATTGTCGTACAGTGCTTTGGATTCCCGCAAGAATTCAGGGCTGAATATGATATTCTTTGTGTCATATTTTTTGCGAACAGATTCTGTATATCCGACAGGGATTGTTGATTTGATGACCATGATGGCATCCGAATTTACCTTTAAGACCAGTTCGATAACGGCTTCGACAGCGGAAGTATCAAAATAGTTTTTCTGGCTGTCATAATTGGTAGGAGCTGCAATTACAACAAAGTCTGCGTTTTTGTAGGCTGTTTCACCGTCCAGGGTGGCAGATAGATCAAGTTTTTTTTCTGCCAGATATTTTTCTATATATTCATCCTGAATCGGAGATATACGATTGTTAATCTGTTCTACTTTTTCCGGAATAATATCTACGGCAGTCACATGATTATGCTGTGCCAGCAATGTGGCGATAGACAGACCGACATATCCTGTTCCGGCAACGGCAATATTCATAGGGGCGGGAGAGGCAAGATTTTCAGAACAGCTATTGGTAAACAGCTCTGTAATATCAAAAGCGAGAACTTCTCCGAGATGTTCCAGTTGTTCAATAGAAGGAACAAAATCATGCTGCTCAATGCGGGAAATCAGTGCGCGGTTAATTCCGGTTGCATCGGCAAGTTGTGCCTGTGTCATTGATTTTTCTCTTCGAAGTCTTGCGACAGTGTCGGCAAGACGGGAAGGGGATAACTTTTTCATACAAATACTCCTTTATAATGTTACTTACTATAACAAATTATAGCGATATTGACCGGAAAAATCAAGCATATTGTATATATATTGTCAAAAGTCAAAAGCGTGTTAATTATAATAACAAATTAGAAATTTGCGTTTGGCTATACAACAAATGAAGAAAGTGATACGATTGCAGGACTCCAGGCGGTATATGGATTGTATGGATCGGTATTTCCTATTCTCGCATTTGCATTTTTTTCAACATCGTCGCAGTTTATTTTTGGGGTGGATGCTGCACCGGCAGCGTTGATTGGAGCTGCGTTGCTGAATTTAAATATTGAAAGTGGTTCAAAGGAAGCACTTTCAGTAGTGCCACAACTTACATTTTTTGTTGCTGTCTGGTTGTTTGCTTTTTATCTGATGAAGGCTGGAAAATTGGTAAACTATATATCAGCACCTGTAATGGGTGGGTTTATAACAGGTATCTGTACAACGATTATTCTAATGCAGTTGCCAAAGCTGATGGGAGGTACCGCAGGGACTGGTGAATTGCCGGAATTGGTGAAACATATTGCAAAGACACTTTCGGAAATCAACGTTCCTTCACTTATTTTGGGGTTGGTATCGCTTGGAATTTTATTGGCTACCAAAAAGATATGGCCCAAGGTGCCATTTGCTGTCCTTTTGATGGTGGCGGGCGCCGTTATGACAAGATTTCTACCGGTTGAAGCATGTGGCGTACATACGCTCAGTAAAGTAGAACCAGGACTTCCAGTATGGAAATTACCGGATTTATCACTGATTTCAATGAAAGAGACAATTACGATCAGCTTGTCTGTGGCTGTGGTTATTATGGCAGAGACACTTCTTGCAGAAAATAATTTTGCACAGAAAAACGGTTATGCAATTGACGATAATAGAGAAATTCTTGCTTTTTCGATGGGCAATCTGATTGCATCGCTGACTGGATGCTGTCCGATCAACGGCTCCGTATCCCGGACCGCAATGGGAGAACAGTATCAAAGTAAGACACAGTTGACAGGAATTGTAGCCGGACTTTCTATGATGGTTGTTCTATTAGGAGGAACGGGATTTATTGGTTATTTACCGGTTCCGGTGCTGACGGCAATTGTAATTTCTGCGTTGCTTGGCGCAACTGAGTTTGAACTGGCAGCAAGATTGTGGAAGGTTTCGCGGACCGAATTTTTTATTTTTGTTGGTGCATTTGTGGGGGTATTGATGCTTGGTACAATTAACGGAGTTTTGATAGGCATTATTTTGTCTTTTTCAGAAATGATTATCCGGACATCCAAGCCGGCACGTTGTTTCCTTGGAATTCAGCCGGGACACAGCCATTTTCGGGATCTGAAAGAAAGCAGTCAGATACATGAAATCTCGTCAGTTGTGATCTACCGGTTTAGTAGTAATCTGTTTTTTGCGAATATTGCGGTATTGCAGAACGACATTGAAAGTCATATCAGGAAGGATACGAAAGCAGTCATTCTAGATGCCAGTGGAGTAGGGAGTATTGATATTACGGCGGCAGATCGACTGGAAATCTTGTACCGCTCTTTGAAAGAACGTGGAATTCGTTTTTATATGACAGAGCATATTTCAGCCGTAAACGAACAATTACGCCAGTTGGGACTGGGGTATCTGATTGAAGAAGGATGTGTACGCAGAACCATTCATATCGCACTTAAGGATATGGAAATTCATCGCCCGTATCCTCTTGATGGGGTTGATAATGAAATGAGAAGTGCATCCCGGAAACGTGCGGACAATCGTGTGCAGGAACTTGTATGGGCGTTTGGAAGTGAGTCGGAAGAACAGATTGAAAAGCAAATACGTCTGCAGATTGAGCAGTTGAAAAAAACAGGTGATGTTGAAGAACTGTTGCATGGACGCTGGTCACATATGGAAGAATTGGATGAAGATGAGTGGTTGGAACATTTGGAAGAGCATTTAAAAGAAATTGTGCATATTTCAGGCAAGGATGAGAAGACGATTGCAGCACATTTTGAGGCGCATCGTCGGGAGGTGTATGAGCGAATTGCAAGAGAACATCCGGAACTCGCGGAACGTTTTCGGGAGAGGCGTCATATGCTGGACGAACATATGAAAGAAAAAAATCCAGAAATTTATGCACTTATTGTCAGTATGCGAAAGAAAAAGTAATAGGAATAATGTCCTATTGGATAGACCGTGCGGATACCGTATACTTTTTACTGGTACATGTAAAATAATTATGGAAAATGGCAAGAGGATGAATAAATTTTTCTTTTTCTTCTTTTTCCCTTTGCAAACCCCCCATTTTCCTGTATGATAGAGATAGATTAACAGTAAGGAGGCATACAGTTATGTTGCAGATTAAAAATCCGGTTTTGCCGGGATTTAATGCAGATCCATCCATTATCCGTGTGGATGATACATATTACATTGCGAACTCTACGTTTGAGTGGTTTCCGGGAGTTCGTCTGCACGAGTCAAAAGATTTAGTACATTGGAATCTTCTTCCATCCGCATTGTCCACGACGACATTGCTTGATATGAAAGGAAATCCGTCATCGGGAGGTATCTGGGCACCGGATCTTTCCTATGCAGATGGAAAATTCTGGCTGATTTATACGGATGTAAAAGTAACCGAAGGACCATTCAAAGACATGATCAATTATCTGACGACGGCAGAAGATATCCGCGGACCATGGTCGGATCCGATCCGTGTCAATGGTGTGGGATTTGACGCATCGTTGTTCCATGATGATGACGGACGCAAATACCTTGTTCAGCAGACATGGGATCATCGCGAATACCACCATGCTTTTGACGGTATTACAGTGACGGAATTTGACACAGAGACAATGAAATTAAAACCGGAGACAGCACGTACGATCTACGCCGGAACGGACGTTAAACTGGTTGAGGGACCACATTTGTATAAGATCAACGGATATTATTATCTGTTTGCTGCACAGGGTGGAACCGTTTGGACACATCAGGAAGTAGTAGCTCGTTCAAAGACGTTAGATGCGTTGAGTTTTGAGACAGAGCCTGGCGATCCGTTTATTACAAACTTTGATACGCCGGAACTTGAGATCCAGAAGCAGGGACATGGTGCTCTCGTAGAGACTCCCGGCGGTGAGTGGTATTATGCAAGTTTGTGTGGAAGACCGTGGCACCACGAAAATGAAAGTTCGATCGACCCACGCGGCTGGTGTCCGCTTGGCCGTGAGACGGCAATTCAGAAAGTATACTGGGATGAAGAAGGCTGGCCTCGTATCGAGGGCGGACATGGCGGAAAAGTGCTTGTGGATGCGCCGAAAGATGCAATCTTGACAGAAGCACCGGCAGATCATTCGATGCATGATGAATTTGACACACCAAAACTTCATGATGAGTGGAATACCCTCCGCGTACCATTTACCGAGGAAATGGGTACGACAGGGGATGGCAGGCTGACATTGGTCGGAAAAGGATCCCTCAGCAATAAGCATGAGCTTTCGTTGGTGGCAAAACGCTGGCAGGCATTTAACTTTGATGCCGAAGTGAAAGTGAAATTTGATCCGTTCAACTATCAGCAGATGGCTGGATTGACAAATTTTTACAATGATAAGCACTGGTCATTCGCTTTCGTTACGTGGAATGAGAAAAATGGCCGCGTGATCGAAGTGGCAGAGTGCAATCGTGGCGGATATCGTTCGTTCCTTCGCGACGATGCGATTCCGGTACCGGATGATGTTGAATTTGTATGGCTTCGCACAAAAGTAAGAAAGCAGTCTTACAGCTACGAGTATTCCTTTGACGGAAAGAACTATACAGAGATTCCGGGCACACTGGATGCCGCTGTATTGTCCGATGATTACGTACTCCAGTCATACGGTGGATTCTTCACCGGAGCATTTGTCGGCATGGCATGCGTGGACTACTCCGGATACGATCAGACAGCAGAATTCCGCAGTTTTGACTATAAAGAACTGGATTAATCAATAGCAAGAGCCTTTTTTAAACCAGGCTCAATCAGATGGCTGGCGATGCCGCAGAGGATTCCGGGAAAAAGGACGAAAAGTCCGGGAACCAGGAAGACGATGAGGCAGGCGCCGGCCATTGTAAATAATAAGATGAAAGTTTCTTTGATGTGACCTGCCATCAGGCGCACGGAGAGCAGAAGAACTGCCGGAAATGAAGCTCGCAGGTGTGAGATCACGGCAAAGATATAATTGGCGAGAACCCAGAGGACGAGGCAGATTACCATCCATAGAAAGGGCGGTAAAAGATTGCCGTTTTTTCCGGTAAAGACTTGGGAAAGATCTACAGCCATCGTGGCACCGTAGCAGAGAAACAGGATTGTTGGTGCAAGAGACTGGAAAAAATTGGATTTAAATGCCGAAAAATATTCCCGGCAGATGTGAGCGGAAGTTTGTGTGTGACCGCGCGAGATACAATGATAAAGCGCCGTCAAAGAAGCCCCTGAAGTGATAAGAGGGACACTCGTAAATAAAAATAAAAAGCCAAGCACGATTATCTGACATGCAGTAGTCAGCCAGTCGTACAATTTGTTTTCAAGTAATGATTTCATAGAAACCTCCCCAAATAAATGATAAATTAAGCGGATTTCCGGTTAGGTGGACAGCCGCAGTTTGAGCAGTTCGGAATACGAACTTCCGGTATATTTTTTAAAACATTTTCCAAAATAATTTGGATCCGGAATGCCGACTTCTTTTGCCGTCATATACATAAGCATCCGCGATTCCAGACATTTTTTGGCCTTTTCCATGCGGCAGGCCGTGATGTAATCTGAGATATTCTGGCCGCAGTCAGCTTTAAAACGGCGGCTCAGGTAACTCGGATTGTAGCCGAATTCCTGCGCGATCGCGGTGAGATTTAAAGCGGAATCCGGATAGTGGTTATCAATATACTGCTTGACGTGTTCCATATCCGAAGAGACATCCTGCAGGACGGGCTGCTCCGGTACGGCGGCAGGCAGGGCATCCAGTTCGCGGATCGCTTTTTGGCAGGCTTCCCGGATGTCTGTGCGAACGATCGGTTTTAGAAGATAATCCGTGATCCCAAGTCCGATGCACTGCTTTGCATATTCAAATTCGTCAAAGGCAGTCAGGATAATGATTTTCATCTGCCGATACCGTTTTAACGCAATTTTGGAAAATTCGATGCCATCCATAAAGGGCATACGAATGTCTACAAAAATAATGTCCGGATGAAGTTTATCGATAATATTGATCGCTTCAATCCCACTTGCTGCTTCGCCAACAACTTCCAGCCCCATTTCCTGCCAGTCGACCGCTGCTTTTAAAAGATTGCGAAGCGCCTTTTCATCGTCAATGATCATAACACGATACATAAAAACTACACTCTCCTTTACATTATAACAAAAATATCTAACAGCCATTTGAAAGTGGCAGTTTCAAAATAATCTCACAATATTCCCCTTCTGTACTGTGTATCTCAAAGACATCTTCCGTTTTATAATAATAACGGATTCTTTCAATGGTTCCCTGAAATCCAAAACTTCGGCTGTCTTTGCCGGAAAATAGAAGTTCCCGCTGGTGTGCGGACATACCGATTCCATTGTCGTAAATGCTAAGAAATAGAAAATCTTCCTGACGTTTTACCGTGACACGGATAACCCCATGTTCGCCTTTTGGGCGAATCCCATGATAAATGGAATTTTCTACGAGCGGCTGCAGAATCAGGCGCGGAACACGGATGGAAGACAGGCCTTCTTCAATTTCATATTCATCTGTAAAAATATCCTCAAAACGTGTTCTCTGCAGTGTAAGATAGCTTTTTACAATTTCTATTTCTTCTCCCAGAGACAAGTCCGTGCTTCCTTTACTTAAGAAACGACGGTAAAAATTTCCAAGAGTTTCCAACATATTATATACTTCATCGGTTCGGTTTTCCAAAGCCATATAACGGATCATATCCAGAGTGTTATACAAAAAGTGGGGCTTCATTTGCTCCTGAAGAGCATCTAATTCAGCCATCCGCAGTGTTTTTTCTTTTTGAAGAAGTTCTTCGATCAATTGATTGATCTCAATCAGCATAGCGTTGTAGCTGTTTTTTAAAAGACCGATCTCGTCATCGTTTACATTCATACTAACGCGGTGCAGCCAGCCGTTTTGCACTTCGGCCATGCTGTCGACCAAACGCTGGATCGGGTAGATGACATTTTTGGCAATATAAGTATTGATCAGCCACATAAATGCGAGAAGTATAAAAGCGCCGATGATCAAAGCGACCAGTAATTTGGCAGGGAGCCCGTCTAAAATCCGTACTTCCAGACGGGAAGCAAGGATGAAATGAGAGTCTCCCAATGTGTCGCAGGTAAATATACTTTTGTAAAATAGTTTGTCCGTTTCTTCGCGCGTGTTTTGAAGTAGATTTTCCGGATTTAAGGAGGAAAATGTGCTTTCATTATCCTTGCAGATTAATCTGCCGGATGCGTCATAAAGAGCAAAATGGCTGGTTTCGCCGGAAAGCCCTTCATATGCCTGTTCAAAGAAGCGGCTTGGGAGATTGATTGCCAGGATACCGATCGGTTTTTGGGTGTTTATGTCATTGATGACACGGACAAAAGACACCATTTCGCCAATGTTTGAGCGAAAGGCATCGCGAGTGCCTGCTTTAATAACGTAATTTCCCTTTTGAGCCATGACTTCGTCCAGCCATTCTGTTTCAAAAATCTTGTCGGTATTGACATAGGTGATTCCCGGACCGGTGTTAAGGTATTGGCCGTCCATGCGGAGAATCACGACATTACAAGAAAGATTAAATGTATTTAGAATGTCGTGGATCTCCTGGAGAGCATTTCGTGTGCGAGGAGTAGAATTACTCTCTGCAAGTAAAAAAGTGCGTACAGTGCTGCGAAGCATGGTAAGGCGGCTGATGCTGTTAATGGACTTCATGGTGCTGTCCAAGTTATTGGAAATAGCAGTTCGATTACTGATTTCTTTGTCGGCGATCGATTGCTGCATTTGATTTTCCAAAATCAGATAGAAGATACCTGAGCAGAATAAAATGCATACAATCATTGTACAAAGAAACAAAAACTGAATTTTTTCCCGAAGCCCCAATGACAAAAAACGTTTCTTCATAGTGCGTTATATCCCCAAAAATAACTATAAAATAAATTTATTATAGCACATTTATCCTTTAATTGCACCTGCCATTAAACTTTCTTGTATTTTTTTGCTCATAAAACAATAAATGATGAGTGTCGGGAACGTGGCGATGACAAGAGCAGCACCGATCGGCCCCCATTTGGTCGTGTAAGCCCCGGAAAGTGCCTGGATACCTACCGACAATGTACGATATTTACTGTCACTGATAAAGATGACGGCAAACATAAGCTCATTCCACGCTTGTAGAAAGGTAAAAATGCCAATGGTAGAAAGTGCCGGTTTCATGAGCGGAAGCACAATGCGGAAGAAAATGCCATAGACACCACAGCCGTCGATACAGGCAGACTCTTCAAGTTCACGTGGAATATTTTCAATGAAACTTTGACAGATCATAATCGCCATCGCCAATGCAAATGCGGTGTAAGGAATTATGAGTGCCTGATAGGAGTTTGTCATCTTTAATTCGCGTAAGATGATAAAAATTGGCAGGATTGCCGCGTGAATCGGTACCGTTAAGCCGAGCATAAAAATGCTGTTGACAAGTTTGCGGCCGCGCCATTCCATGCGGGAAAGTGCATAAGTCGCCATCAGGGAAAAGATGACAGTCAATGCAATCGTAGCAAAGGTGACAATGGCACTATTGGCAAAGTAAAGTGCCATATTTCCGGTATCGAGAGCCTCCGAATAGTTGCTCCACAGCCATTCTTTTGGCAGGCCGATGATGTTGTCGCCAAAGATTTCTTTATTTGTCTTTAGGGAGAAGGTAAACATCCAATACAGCGGAAATAGGTTTACCAATGCCCAAAGAGAAAGTAAAATGTACATTATACTGGTTTTTACTTTTTTCATTTAGTCCACCTCCGTTCGAAAACAGCGTTTGATCAGTATTGCGAAAAAGAAGCACAGGAAAATGATAAACATGGCAATCGAGCTTCCAAGTCCATAGCGGCTTCGGTCGAAGATCATGTTAATCATCAAGGTACTTGGTACTTCACTTGCGTGAGCCGGACCGCCGCCGGTCAATACATAGATCAGGTCAAAGGCCTTCAAAGAACCGGTTACCGCAAAGATCACACACATACGCAAAACCGGCTTGATCATAGGAATTGTGATATAACGTGATAATTGGTGGTCATTGGCACCGTCAATCTTAGCTGCTTCACGGATATCCGGTGACAGACTTTTAATGCCTGCGTACATGAGGAGCATGTGGTAGCCGACGTATTGCCAAAGCATCGGGATGAAGCAGGCGGCAAGAGCATATTTTTGGTCGCCGAGCCAGGTCTTGCACCATGTGTCAAGACCGACGGCATGCAAAAAGGAATTGACAATACCGTATTGTGGATTGTATATTTTCATCCACAATTGTCCGATGACGGTTGTGGATAACAAAACCGGAATGAAGAACACCGCCACAAAAAATCGTTCACCCTTGATGCCCTTTGCCAAAGTCAGAGCCAAAAGCAGGGCGAGGGGAAGCTGTAAAAAGACAGAAAGTCCGGCAAAGATAAAGGCGTTTCGCACGGTAGGGCCGAAGCCAAGACTTTTTTCTGTAAATAATTCAATGTAATTTTGTATACCAACAAATGTGCCGGAAGTGATGCCGTCCCAGTCTAAAAGACTATAATATCCGGACATAAAGATTGGTAAGATAATAATGGCTAAAAACAGCAATGCAGAAGGAAAGAGAAAAACGAAGATTGCTGTTTTGTTTTTTCTTATTTTGTCCATGAAATCCTCCTTTAAACGAATCGTTATAATGCCGGGCGGCTCCCGGACTGCAGCAATGCTGCTGTCTGGGAGCCGCCCGGCATCAAATCCCATTCACAAAATTAACGTGTGACTATTTTTTACTTAACTGCTTATCCATGCTGGCAGCAAATTCTTCCGGTTTCAGATCGCCTGCGAAGAGGGACTGAAGGAGTGTCAGATATTCTCCAGCATCATCGGAAGACATCAACGTATCAAACCACAACGTATAGGAAGTTGCGTTTCCGGCAATATCTGCTACCTGCTGTGTTAAGGCAGGGACGGAAGAAACATCATAATCTACGGTCCAAGCCGGAATTCCAGCACCACTTAAGTAAGCATATTTGGAAACTCCTCTTGTAATCTCAAAAGCAGCGGCAGCGGCAAGGTCTTTGTTCTTCGTGTCGGCGGATACCATCAAAGTATCGGAACCTCCGCCCATGAAGTCGGTTACACTTGCATTTTCGCTGTTGACAACAGGAATTGGTGCAACAGCGAAGTTATCCGGGTTCTCGGCATCGGTAATGATGGAACCACCCATCCAGCTTCCGGTGAAGTACATTGGAACCTGTTCTGCATAGAAAGAAGCACTTGCTTCATCATTGGAAAGACCGGTTGCGCCGTCGATGAAAGCGCCCATATCAACCAATTCTTTGATGCAGTTAGCAGCTTTTACAAAGTCCGGATCGTTGTAGGACTGACCCTGCTTTGTCAAAGCCTTGGTGACTTTGTCTGCTCCGGCAGATTTAAGTGCTAATCCGTCATGAAGCATAGCAAGTACCCAAGTGTCTTTTACACTGGTTCCAATCGGTTTAATGCCTGCATCAATGAATTTCTTGCAGACAGCTTTGAAATCATCCCATGTGGCTGGTACTTCGACACCTTGTTCTTTGAACATTTCTTTGTTGTACCACATTACGGATACCGGTGTACAAGTTACGGAACCATACAATTTGCCATCGTAGATATCGTTGGCAAGAGCGGCTTTACTGATTTCCTTTTCGTAATTTTTGTAATAATCATCCAGGCACATTACTTTTCCGGAAGATACGAAAGATTCGGAAAATCCACCCGCCCAGGTAAAGAAAATGTCAGGAAGTTCATTGGCAGCGACGGCCGCTTTGATCTTCGTTTTATAGGATTCATTTTCAAATGTTTCCATATTAATCTTTACACCGGGATGATTTTTCTCAAACTCCTCGATTGCCTGAAGATACGGTTTGTGGAAAGAGTCGCTTTCTGTGGCGATCGTCCACATGGTCAGGGTTGTCTCATCCCCTGATGAGCTGTCTTTCTCTGAACTGCTGCCACAGCCGGTCAACGCGGACACAGCCATAATGACAGATAAAGCCAGAGGAAGAATTCGTTTTTTAAGTAACATAAAAATCCCTCCTTGTTCAAATAATGATATAGCCATTATAAGGAAAATGTAATCGAATTTGAACGGATTAATTTTACTTTAAGGGGTAAAATTTTTACTTTTGTAAAAAAAATTCCCTGCCGCATTGCATGTAATACAGCAGAGAATTTTTGCGGTAACCATTCGGTTACTTCCTATCAGCCCATAGATTTTGCAGCGTTGATAAATTCATCGAAAGAAGCTTTTGGATCGGTGATTCCGGTGTCAAAAAGCAGTGGAGAGCAGGAAGCACGCCAGGAGATCGTGTCGTACAATCCCCACAAAGTGATGCCGGTTACGCCCTTAGGATTCACATTTTTATTGCGGTTACGGTTTTTCTATAAAATCGTCTTCATCAACTGGCCGATGTATTTGGCTTGGTCGGCATTTGTCTCATTTTCGTCGACATAAGAATAACTTGCAGATGAAAATCGGTAAGCCTCCATAGGTATACCAATCCATAAGATTACAAATAGCCTGAAACTCATTTTTCAGACGTCCGCGTTGAACTTCTAAATCGAGATACCTCTTAGAACATAGTTCATATAATGAGATGGTATGAACCGTCAATCAAAGAAAATAAGATGACAGAAAATATCTCTGATTCCGTTTGCAAAGAGTTGTATTGCAAATGGAGAAGTAGCGATATTGACAAAAACTGGAGAACCGTGCGAATGTATTTACTACGTGGGACCGTGAAAAATACATGCGAGGAAATAAAGGCGACTATCTGGCATGCCGGAAAGATGATCTGCAGGATGTACATATCATCGGAAAGGACATCTTTGCAAAAACTTATGAAGCAAAGCAATAATTTAAAAGTAAAAAATGCTTGACGAATAAAACGTCATTGCATATTATAGTATATAAGTGAAAGGGAGTAGCCGGCATCAAAAGATGTTTACTCACCCGTCAGTACGATTGGAAACAATCCGGGAAGTAATCAAATGGCGAGACTTTTGTTGTTTACACAGCAGAAGTCTCGCTTTTTTGCGTTTTTCTGCAGGTAAACGAAATTATATTTTAATGGTTCTAAAAAGGAGGAACGCATATGATTTTTGTAGCAATGTTGATGTTGGTAATTGGTTTTACAGCGCTGGTAAAGGGCGCAGATGTTTTTGTGGATGGTGCTGCGGCGCTGGCAGGAAAATTCGGGATTCCCCAACTTGTAATCGGACTTACAATCGTAGCGATGGGCACATCGCTGCCAGAAGCGGCTGTGAGTATAACCGCCGGACTAAAGGGAAATGCCGGGATCACGGTTGGAAACATAGTAGGAAGCAATATACTTAATATCCTGATTATTCTCGGAGTAACTGCACTGATTACGAATGTGACCATACAAAAGTCTACATTCAAATATGAAATTCCATACATGCTTTTCATTACCGCTGTGCTTCTGGTAATGGGAGCGACCGGAAATGAAATCAATTTTGTAGAAGGAATCGTACTATGGGTTTTATTTATCGCATATCTGATCTATTTGTACTTTCTGGCAAAGAAGGGCGATGCGGGAGAAGATGACAACCAGTCGTTCGCACAGTATCCATTATGGAAATGTGGGCTGTTTATTGTATTAGGAGCTGTGCTTGTCGTCGCAGGAAGCAATTTTGTAGTAAATGGAGCAACTACGATTGCTAGAGCGTGTGGCATGAGTGAGCGTTTTATTGGACTTACGATTGTTGCTTTCGGTACATCGCTTCCGGAACTTGTAACATCAGTCTCAGCAGCGAGAAAAGGAAATGCCGGTATTGCGATTGGGAATATTGTGGGAAGCAATATATTCAATATTCTGTTTGTAATCGGAACCGTTGCACTCATTTGTCCGGTGCCGTTCGAAGGCAGATTCCTGATTGATACCGTCATTGCAATTCTTTGTGGCATATTGCTTTGGATAGGAACGATTCGGCATCGGCAGTTGCGCCGGCCGTGCGGAGTGATCATGTTACTTGCATATGCTGGATATTTTGTGTATTTGTTGTCTTTGTAATTATGTGAGTGCTGTATGCTAAATAGCTGATATAAACGATACTAATAAATTAGAAATAATAGTCTCCTTTTTGAATGATATGTGGTACAATAGTACTATAAATTTAAAAAGGAGGTTTTTTAATGAAAACAATTAAGAAAAGTGTGATCAGTATTGTGCTTGCCTTGGTTATGATTGCAATGCCAGTGGGCGATACACTTGCATTGACACCGGTGTATGCAGACACAACCGTTTATGTTACACGGACCGGAAGCAAATATCATACCCACAAATGTGGCAATGGTACTTATTATGCATCGACGCTTTCCGCGGCGATAGCAAGGGGACTTACTGCATGTGCAAAGTGTTTTGGAGGCTCATCCGGTTATAGTTATACAAGTTCCACCAGTTCATCGAGTCACGCGGCAAGCAAGCCGGCACATAAAGTAGCACCATTTAAATTGAAAACAACCTCTGTTTTCTTACTGAAAGGGAAAACCAAAAAAATAGAAACAAAGAACGCCAAGGGTAAAATCACATGGTCGAGCAATAAGAAATCAGTAGCAACGGTTTCCGGTGGCAAAGTGATTGCAAAAGGTGCAGGAAAAGCAACAATCACAGCTGTTTGCAATGGAAAGAAAGCAAATTGTAAAATTACAGTGGAAGATCTAAAGCTTTCTGCAACAAGTATGCGTATAAATTTTGACGGAGAGAAGACATTGAAACTGAAGGGGTGTAAGCATCATGTTTCATGGTATACTTCCGATTCCGATATATGTGAAATTTATGATAATACAGTATATGCCTATGCACCGGGCAAAGCGACAATTAAGGCAAGGGTACATGGAAAAACATATACTTGTAAAGTGGTGGTAAACAAGCCGGTAATTAAAAACTTTTCGTTGTCGGATTCAAAGCTACAGTTGTATAGCGATGAACAGGAGTTGCAGTATATTTTTGTAGAAAATGTCGATGAAGATTATTTCTCTTATTATAATGTAAGTGCGGTATCTTCAAATTCTGATGTAGTCGAAGTTTATGATATTGCGGACGGAGAAATTTCATTTGTGGTAAATGGGATTGGCGAAGCAGATATTTCGGTTTCATTTGGTGGAAAACAGAAAATTTGTCATGTTGTAGTGCTTGCGGCAGAAGAAACGGAATACTGAGAGTTCAAATATTTATTTTTAGATTGAAAGTAAAGAAAGCATAATAAGGTAAATAAATGATTTTGAAAAATATCCTATCTGAGCATAATCAGATAGGATGTTTTTTTGAATTAAGAGATATTTATGTGAATGATGCTTAAATATGAATGAAAAAATATATGAAAATCATCTAATTGACCAGTATTTAACAGCGCTGTATACTAAAGTTATATAGAACAACCGTTTGCGCACGCGTGGAGGAAAATGTTATGTTCAGGGAGGAAGGTAGACATGAAGAAGGTATTGAAGCAATGGGCGAGTTTACTGTTACTGACAGTAATGGTTGTAGCAAATGTATTGGCAACAGGGAGAATTGAAAAAATCCAGGCTGCTACATCTGTATCGGGAGTAAGTAAAGTATCAAATATGTCATCTGATTTTATGAGGGGAGTGGATGTATCGGCGGTGGCTGCTTTGGAAAAAAGTGGAGTCAGCTATAAATACTTAGATGGTACATCCGGAGATGTTTTTGATATTTTTGCAGGAGCGGGAGTAAACTATGTACGTATCCGTATTTGGAACAATCCGTATGACTCATCTTCTCCATATAAAGGATATGGTGGTGGAAACTGTGACCTTTATAATGCGAAGATTCTTGGTAAACGTGCGACTGATGCAGGAATGAAAGTGTTTATTGATTTTCATTATTCTGATTTTTGGGCAGATCCTGCAAAACAGTTTGCACCAAAAGCATGGAAGAATTATAGCCTTTCATACAAAAAAGATGCCGTGTACAATTTTACATATCAAAGCATCAAAGAATTGTTGGATTATGGCGTAGATATTGGCATGGTGCAGATTGGAAATGAGACTAATAGCACTATGTGTGGAGTAGGTGGATTGTATGATGGTGTATGGAATTTTAGCTCGGGAGTTGCGACACTAATGCAACAAGGATGTTATGCAGTTGATGATATTAATTCTTTATATGGAAAATCAATTTTGAAAGTATTGCACTTTACAGATCTTCTCGCAAATGGAAAATGGTATGCGCAGTGTATGGCAGAACAAGGTGTTGACTATGATGTATTTGCCACTTCATATTATCCTATGTGGCATGGATCGGCATCTGATTTGCAGGATACGTTGACATATATAGCGAAAACATATAACAAAAAAGTGTTGGTTGCGGAAACAGCATATCCGTATACTTATGATAACTTTGATTCGCAGGGAAATAATATTGGAGATTCCAGCGCTATGAATTTTAAGGATTATAATGTTAGTGTAAGTGGTCAGGCACAGGCATTGCGCGATGTGTTTTCTGCTGTGGCACAGGTGAATAAAACAAAATCTGGATACGGACTTGGTGCATTTTATTGGGAACCAGAGTGGATAGCAACAAATTCTTCTACATGGGGAAGTTGTGGTTCTGGATGGGCATCGTCGACATCGGGAAATTATGAATATTCAAATAGCGGATTAAATTCTCTGTATTCAAGTTCTGATGGCGGCTCTACCTGGGACAATATGACTTTGTTCGATAAAAATGGGCAGGCAATGAAATCCTTGTATGTATTTAACGACATTTGCGGCAAAGAGAGCACAACTTCTTCTGGAATATCGGCTGCAGATAATTTGGACGGCACTTATTATATTAGAAGTTGTTTTAGTAGCAAATACTTGGAAATTGCAAATGGAAGTTCTTCGAACGGAGCTGTTTTACAGCAGAACACTTATACGGGCAAAACACAGCAGAAGTTTAAGCTGGTTAAGGGAGAAAATGGATATTATAGCATATATACAGGTTCGTCCGATTATACAAAAGTATTGGATGTAAAGGGAAAAAGCACAGCAGATGGAACGACAATTCTGCAGTATAGTGATAGTCAGAAAACCAATCAAAAGTTTGAATTAGTGGAAATTTCATCTGGAGTATATGCAATTAAAACGTGTGTGACTTCCGGAACATCTGGATTGGATGTGTATGGATGGAACACCGCAGATCTGGCTCCGGTTAAACAGTGGAATTACTGGGGTGGAGCATGTCAGTTATGGTATCTGGAAAAAGCACAATAACATTGAAATAAGACACATACTGTGATATATTTATATTAAATTTTATCGACAGACTTCGACAAAATTTACTGACATGACTTGTTTATAGTTTATATGACTGAATTTGACATCTAGGAGGCCTATAATGGGAAAACTAAATGTCGCAATCGCAGATGATAATCAGCTTACTTTAGACTTATTAGGAGATATTGTCTCTAGTGACAGTGAGCTTCAGGTAGTTGGAACCGCAAAAGATGGGGAGTCAGCTTATCGTTTGATTAAAGAGAAACAACCGGATGTCGTATTGTTGGATATTGTCATGCCAAAGCTAGATGGACTTGGCGTATTAGACAAAATTCGTTCGGATCAGGCGGTAAAAAATCCACCCAGTGTGCTGATGGTGAGTGCTGTAGGCAATGAAGGCATTACAGAGGACGCATTTGCAAAAGGTGCTGATTATTATATTATGAAACCTTTTGATCAGAAAACGATACTCGATCGTATTAAATCTGTACGCAAGCGTCGTCATGCAAAGAATTTTCAATCGAACAATGGGACAAAAGAATACGTAGAACAGGATATGATGAAATCTCTTGAAGAGGATGTGACGGGGATCATACATGAAGTTGGGGTGCCGGCACATATTAAGGGGTATCAATACTTACGTGAAGCCATTATTATGTCTGTCAATAATATGGATATGCTTAATTCGATAACAAAGATTTTGTATCCGAGTATCGCAAAGAAATTTCAGACGACGCCGAGTCGTGTGGAGAGAGCAATCCGGCATGCAATCGAAGTTGCATGGAGCAGAGGCAAGATGGATACACTCGATGATCTGTTTGGTTACACCATCAGCAATGGAAAAGGAAAACCGACAAATTCGGAGTTTATTGCCTTGATTACCGATAAGATTCGCTTACAGATGAAGAACAAATAAGGGAGAAGTTTCTCTTATATTGTGGAGGTGGTTATTATGAAGAAGGTTCTGTTTGTTTCATCAGAAGCTATTCCATTTATTAAGACAGGAGGGCTGGCAGATGTTGTTGGTTCTTTGCCAAAGTACTTTAATCGTAAAGAATATGATGTGCGGGTTATGATCCCGAAGTATGCATGTATGGATGCATCATTTCTTCCGAGTCTTAAGTTTGTATGTCATTTCTATGTGAATTTGAACTGGAGACGGCAGTATGTTGGAATATTTGAGACAGAATATAAAGGAGTTCATTTTTATTTTGTAGATAATGAATTTTATTTTGCAGGACCATCTCCTTATAATAATATCTATGAGGATGTAGAAAAGTTTGCATATTTTTCGAAGGCAGTATTAGAGAGCCTGCCATATTTGGATTTCGCACCGAATATCATCCATTGTCATGACTGGCAGACTGGATTGGTACCTGTATACTTGCGGACAACATATGGAGATGATAATTTTTATGCTGGAATGAAAACGGTTTATTCTATACATAATATGAAATTTCAGGGCAGATGGAGAATACAGGAAGTTATGGATATTACAGGGCTTCCAAAACAGATTTTTAATGCAAATGAGTTGGAATCTTATGGAGAGGCAAATTATCTGAAAGGCGGTATTGTATATGCAGACGCAGTATCGACGGTCAGTCCGACCTATGCGAAAGAGATTACGACTGTTGAAGGAGGCGAGGGGCTGGATGGGCTAATGAGTGCCAGAAGAGACAGTCTCTATGGAATTCTTAACGGAATTGATTACGAAGAGTATAATCCCAAAATTGATCCTTATATTGACACTAATTTCAGCCGTAAGGATGTATTTACCGGAAAGAAGAAAAACAAGGCAGCTCTCCAGAAGGAGTTAGGACTTCCGCAGCGAGAAGATACTTTTCTGGTGGGCATCGTATCACGTATGACGAATCAGAAAGGATTTGACCTGATCGCTTATGTGATGGATGAGTTGCTGTCATCGATGGATATACAGTTGGTGGTTCTAGGTACTGGCGAGAGTCAGTATGAAAATATGTTTCACCATTTTCAGAATAAGTATCCGGATAAGATTTCTTCTTATATTGGATATTCTGAGGAACGTGCCCATAAGATTTATGCATCAGCAGATGCATTTTTGATGCCATCATTGTTTGAACCTTGTGGGCTCAGTCAGATGATGTCGATGCGCTATGGAACCATTCCAATTGTCCGTGAGACCGGAGGACTTAAGGATACGGTAGATGCATACAATGAATATGAAAAAACTGGAACAGGATTTTCTTTTAAAAATTACAATGCTCATGAAATGCTGTTTATTATTCGCTATGCCGAAAATGTGTTTACAAACAATAAGGCAGCGTGGCAAAATCTGGTGCGTAGAGCTATGGATGAGAATTTTTCGTGGGATGCCTCTGCAAGGCAATATGAAACACTGTATGACAAGATGAGTGATAATTAGCACGGTTGAAAATACAAAACGGTTATTAATATAAAAACTACAGATTAAAATGAGATTTTTGGACCTATAAAGAAACATTTTTCTTTATAGGTCCTTTTTGTTAGGGCAAGGCCCTGTTGAGCAAAGCTCAACTAATAAACCACTTGCTATGCGAGTGGTTGAAGACGCTTTAGCTTACAGTAAAAAACCTCCAGTGATATAGTAAATGCAGGTTCGCCAA
>CABJAV010000007.1 GCA_902363675.1 Lachnospiraceae bacterium
GACTCCGAATAATGAAAGGAGATATGTTAATATGGCAGTTACAGGAATAGGAACATATGCGTCATATACGAATAGTTATGGCAATACACAAAATGCTGGAAACAAAACGGGCAGGACATATAAGAATGCCCATGAATATAAGAACTATTTAACACAAAAATACGATTGTTTACGAAGCAGGGATTATTCCGTAAATATAAACAGTTCTCTTTTGTCAAAGGCTATGGGAGATGAAAAGACAAAACAATGGTTGGAGTATAATCTATCTTTAATACCGGAAAGTATCGAAAAATTGAAAGCTGCTCAAAGTGCTCGTGGCTGTAAGGTACTGAGTGTAACGGATACAATAAATGGATATGATAGCATAACAGAAGAAGTACTGGTAACAGATGAGGTTGATCCGGGAACAGAAAAAGCAAGGAAAGAACTTGAAGAAAGACTCGAGAAAAGGAAAGCAGAAAAGAAAGAGACAGAGGAAAGACTGGAAAAACAGCGTGCCGAAAAACAGGATCAGGAAGAACGGCAATATAATCTGAAAATTGATGGAAAAGATGTAGCTGACCTGACAGGAAAAATGGTGGAATTGGTAGGTACTTCAATTCCTATAGGAGTGACGGAAAGCGGAGTTTCGACATTTGATGCTTTGGCATAGGGACTTTGATATAAAAGTGTAAGGGAGCATAATGTTATGACAAAAATAAGTAATACAGGAAACCGTTTTGATATATGGAATCTGCTCGATTGGTCAACTGTAAACAACGGAGAAAAATCAAAACAGATGCAGGATGCGGTGCCGGAATTAAAAGGGCGAAAAATTAGAATTGACAGTCTTGAACTGTCAAAGGAAGGCATGGCGGCACTACGTGGAAAAGTACAGAGCATGCCGGGACGTATTGATATGGAAGAAATGATGCAGATGAGAGAAATTCTTCCGAAATTGAAACTGAATCCAGAGAATGATTTCTATTGGGCAATGAGAGAGGATATGCAGAATTCACTTGATGCAATCAAGCAGTCAAAGGGGAATTATACATTAGATGACCTGATTTCCATCCGGATGGATGCATACACCAGACAGTATAACGCTTTGCAAAAGTCATATGAGGATGACAGTCGGGATATTTACATATGCGATGGTTCCAATGCGGAGGGAAAGCTACAGTACCATAAGGTATCAAAGGGAGAAGACGTGACATTTTTAAATCATGCATTTGATCGTATTGCAGACAGCTTGGGCTTTACAGCAAATGGATGTGAAAGCCAGTTAAAGATTAATGAATTATTTGGTGGACAGAAAGCACCTGAACTGTCTTTGCCGGATAATTATGAAGAAAAACTATCTGGCATTATGAAGAAAGCTGCGGCTGATTATGCAGAACAAAGGGAGAATGGAAAGAATCTGAATGCAACTCAACAGGCATTGAAGTATCTGAATCAAGATGCAGGATTTGCCAATTCTATGCGCAGGCTGTTTTCAAATATCAGACCGATGATGTCGCGATAAAGTTCATAATTAAAATAATCATGCCGATATATATTTAAAGTAAGTAAACGGAATTACGATGTGATATGTACAAGGAGGACAACGGATATGTCAATGAATGTGAACACCACGACTCCTTATGCAAATTACCAGAACAACTACAAGACAGGTTCAGCAAATAAGAAAAAAGAAACAGCACAAACAACAGAAAATACAAAATTAAAGAAAAATACGACTGAAAGCATCGCTGAAAAAATCTCAGTAAAGCGGCACAAAAATGCTGGAGAATTTGCGTGAATCAAGAAACGACATGGATTTTATGGTTGCCGATTTTGAAAATGGTGATAATGCCAAAGATATTTTAGCCCAAAGTGATAAGGAGTATACGGTTATTTTCTCAAAGGAAGAAATGGAAAAGATGGCGTCTGATCCGAAATATTATGCAGAAAAAATGCATAGCATTGAGGGAGCTTTGCGTATGTCAGATGAAATCAATGCCCAGTTCGGATTTGAAAGAGCATTCGGTAAGACTAACGGCAATGCAGATGCTGATACAAAAATAACAAAATTTGGCATCTCTTTTAATAGTGACGGAACTACAACCTTCTTTGCACAATTGGAAAAATCATCAGCCAGTCAGAAAGAATATCTTGAAAAGCTTCAGGAAAAGAAAGCTGAGGAGAAAAAAGAGGCAAAGAAAAAGGAACAGTCCAAGCAAATCGAAGTACGAAAAACTACAGTTCAGGCAAATTCAAAAGAAGAACTTTTAGATAAGATCAAAAATATTGACTGGGATTCTACCAAACCGGAGGAGAATAAAATCGGCGGAAGATTTGATTTTTCAATTTAGTGTATTCAGATGAAAATAGAAGCAATTTCATAAAATCTGACATACACACTTGACAATATCTCTCTGAGCGCGGTGTCGGCGAGGGTGTAAGAACCTGTGGCGTTGCAAGAGAGGATTTGTTTGTTGTATCAAAGGTTGCAGCCGAGCACAAGACATACGAAGAGGCAAAGGCTGGCATTGATGAAACTTTAGAGAAAATGGAACTCGATTATCTGGATATGATGATCATTCACAGTCCACAGCCATGGGCAGAGGTAAACCAGAGTGAAAACCGCTATAAAGAAGGAAACCGACAGGCCTGGAAAGCACTTGAGGACGCTTACAACGAAGGAAAGCTGAAAGCAATTGGTGTCTCTAATTTCCAGATTGAAAATCTTGAGAGCCTTATGGAAACAGCTAAGATTAAGCCGATGGTCAATCAGGTGCTTTGTCACATCAGTAATACTCCGACAGAACTCATTGAGTTTTGTCAGAAGAGCAACATTGCAGTAGAAGCATATTCTCCGATTGCGCATGGTGTTATTTTAAATCAGCCGGAAATCCAGACAATGGCAGAAAAATACGGTGTTTCTGTCCCGCAGCTTTGCATCCGTTACACATTGCAGCTTGGTGCGATTTCCCTTCCAAAGACTGCCAATCCGGAGCACATGAAGACAAATGCAGAGGTTGATTTCGAAATCAGCGCAGAGGATATGGAGATGTTAAAGAATTTCAAGGAGATTGCAGACTACGGAGAGAGCAGCGGATTCCCGGTTTACGGAGGAAAATTATAAGATGAAAAAACCATATATTATCTGTCATATGATGATTTCCATTGACGGAAGAATCGATTGTGCTATGACATCAAAATTGCGCGGTGTCAATGATTATTACACGACACTGGATGAAATCAGCTTGCTGATTGGCTCTGGAATTGACGGCAGGGGCGGTATGCCAGCCGTATTTGACGGACTTGAAATGCAGCATGATGTTACACCGCTCAAATTGATCGATGTAAAAAAATTTGACAGTGATGCGGTCTGGATCCGGTATCAGTGTCAGAAGTAAAACAGAATAAAATTTGCAAATGGAACCCGTTACGATTTGTAATGGGTTCTCTTTCTTATACCCGAACGGGGCGATTATAGAGAAATTATGTTGGGATTATACCCGAACGGGATTACTATAATGAAAATCTATTGAAATTATACCCGAACGGGATTATTATAATGAATATGAGCATAATTGGAGATTATATAAAAGAGGAAAGAAAAAAAGCAGGTTTGACGCAGGAAGAGTTTGCACTTCGATCCGGTCTGGGACTTCGATTTGTAAGAGAACTGGAACAGGGGAAGGAAACTGTGCGTCTGGACAAGGTCAATCAGGCACTTGCAATGTTTGGATGTGAGGCAGTACCAGGGCGGAAAGGAAGGTAAAAATGGAATCAGAGTATAGAAAAGGATATGTATATATTCAAAATCATCTGGCCGGAATTATTGCTGAAACAGAGGAAGGCTATACGTTCTCTTATACGGAGGAATATTTGAAACGGAAAGATGCAGTAGGCGTGAGCCTTACACTTCCATTGCGCAGGGAACCTTATGAAACAACCATACTATTTCCGTTTTTTGATGGATTGATCCCTGAGGGGTGGCTCCTTGGGGTAGTTTGTCGGAATTGGAAAATTGACAGGAATGATAGATTTGGATTATTGCTGTCAGCATGTAAAGATTGTATTGGAGATGTGTGTATCAAAGGAGAGAATGAATGAAATGTCTGTATTGTGGAATGCAAATTTCAGATCATGCGTCAGCAGATGAAAAGTCATGGTGCTGGCATAAAAAGTGCATAAAAGATTTTTTTCACGTTAAAGACATGCCTGTGTTGGATATTACAAAAGAGCAACTTGAAAAGCTGGCAAATGAAACCGTAAATGAAGGAATTACAATTCCGGGAGTTCAGAAAAAATTGTCGTTGCATTTGTCGTGTGATATGAATGCGAGCCTCACGATTGTAGATTATCCTACTGGTTATATCTTAAAGCCACAGACTGAAGAGTTTAAGAATATGCCGGAGTTTGAAGATCTTGCTATGCGGCTTGCGGAGATCATGGGAATCCAGACAGTACCACATGCTTTAATTAAAATGAATGGTGAATATGCCTATATTACAAAAAGAATTGACAGGGATATAACCGGAGAGAAAATAAGATTATATGCAATGGAAGATTTCTGTCAGCTTTCAAGACGTCTAACACAGGATAAATACAGAGGATCCTATGAAAATTGCGGAAGAATAATAAAGAAATATTCAGAGATCCCGGGAGTGGATCTGTCAGAATTATTTTTACGTGTAGTCGGTTCTTTTGTTATGGGAAATTCTGATATGCATTTGAAAAATTTTTCTTTGAGAGAAACCGAACCTGGAAACCGGAAATTTCATTTATCGAAAGCGTATGATATGCTTCCGGTAAATGTAATTATGCCAGAAGATCAGGAACAACTGGCGCTTACGATAAACGGAAAGAAACGTAATATACATCGAAAAGAATTTCTTATTTTAGCGGAATCATGTGGTCTTATGCCAAAGGTCGCAGAACACATAATTGCAAAAGTATGTGGATTGAAGGAAAAATTCTTGAAACAGGTCGATGAGGCGTATTTATCGGAAAATCAAAAAGAAAAAGTAAAAGAACTTATCGTGGAGCGAATTGAAATTTTGAAAAAGGAGCCTAAATTATAAAGGTTTTGAGGAGTAAAATGGAATTTACATTAGCAAAAATAGAGTAGTGGTTTGATGTACTTAGAGCTAGCCGTCGCGCTAGCGACTTGGTACAATAAGAATTACATATCATTGGACAAAATAGAGAAAGCCTTTGATTATGGAAAATACGAAATTGCCGAAAGGATTATTTTATGAAACGAATCAGACCGGATTATTATGATAAATTTACGTGTATTGCAGATCAGTGCCCGACCACCTGTTGCCAGGAATGGAAGATTGCAGTGGATGATGAGACTTTACGCAGATGGAAGATGATGACGCCGCCGGATACCTTGCGCAGACAGCGCACACACCTGAGCGATTACACGGTTAAAAAAGAAGGCGTGCGTGTGATCCGGCTTGAGGAAGATCATCGGTGTCCGTTTCTTGCAGATGATAAATTGTGTTGTCTCGTGTCGGCGTATGGAGATTCAGTATTGTCGGAGACCTGCACGGTTTTTCCTCGGGAGGTACATGCTTTCGCCGATCATGAGGAGGAGACGCTGATGCCTTGTTGCCCCGCAGTGATAGATCTGTGGAAGGAGAGTGAATCAATTGTATTTCCGAAAGTAGCGCAGGAGAGTGGAGAAGATTGGTTCAATCTATTTCGGATAAGAGAAATGCTTTTGCTGCTTTTTAAAGAGGAATCGGTGCCGGTTGAAGAACTTATAAAAGAAGCATTTTATATTTTGCTGGAACTTGATAAACAGGATGAGGTTACGGAACGTGTTATCGATGATTATTTTTCTGCAAAAAGTGTTGCAAAGCTTCGTGATGCAATTGCGGAGATTCCGGTGGATGTGCTTGACACAATGGATGAGTGTAATGAGTTATTGCAGGATCTGTCGGTCAATTACCGGAAAGAAGGTTTATACACAAAATATCTGGACCCGGTGATAGCGCAGGCAGAAAAACTGTCGGAAACGTATGAGGAAGAGTCGATGCGGGAGGCATTGGAGCAGTTTGGTAAAAAGTTTACAGCATATGAGCCGTTGATGCGAAAGTTTCTGCAAAACGAAATCTATTCGGATCTGCTTGTACCCGATGGATCGCTTGATGGCATGATTGTGGCATTACAGTGGATTGCCATGGAGTATGCTGTGATACGGCATGCGGTTTTTTTATGTTATTATAGGAAAGAAAATGAAGTTTCACAACATATTGTATCTGAGGGGGAAAGTGAGGACGTTTCAACAATTCCATATGAAATTGTCCGTGACTATCTGGTGGTTATTACACGCATGACCGGCTATGAGGAGGAAGATATTTATGAGTATCTGGAGAACAGTTTTGAGTCGGTGCAGTGGGAGTGGGGCTATTTTGCGTTGATTGTCGGGAGATAAACTTTTTATCTCTCTAATCATAGAAGATGATGCAGCCATTCGTCAGGAATCAAACGGAATGCATCAGGGAGAGATCGTGCCTAGGATCGAACTGGTCATAAAAGGACTGAAATTGCAAATTTGAGACAAAGATGTTATAATAAAATGGCAGAATATTTACTAATTCATACAGAAATCTGTCGATGAATGGAGGTTAACATCCGTATGGAGAAAATATACATGGCTTTATTATTTCTAATGATAGTACCGATGTTGATTTGCATAAAATACGCCCGAAAAATAAAAAGTGATGTAGCATCTTCTATTGTGAAATGTCTTATTTTTGCAATTGTTACGATACTTAGCAATGGGTTGTTTGTAGTTTCACAAAGCATAACATTTTCTTATTTTATGCAGGCGCTCTATCTGTTTTCCTTTGATATGTTGTTTATATATGTATTGCAGTATGCCCAGCAGTATACACAGGTATTTAATGAAGTTTCACCGTTTCGGACAGGGTGCTTTCTCGTTGCATATCTGGACGGACTTCAGTTGGTTTTAAATGTGTTTTTCCATAATGTATTTACATTAAAAACAGTACATTATATGGGATTGCAAATGTATCAGGTAGATACGGAAACCGCTTTTTATTACGTTCACTATGCGTTTGTCTATTGTCTGATGTTCTGTATTATTGCGTCATTTACAATAAAGATCATTCATATTCCATATTTTTACCGCAAAAAATATTTTCCGATTCTTGTGGTAACATGTGTGATCGTAATTATAAATTTTATGTGCAGTGCATTGCAATTCCCGATAGATATGTCACTTCCGTTTCTGGTATGTGCAGCAATACTGATCTGTTATCTGACATTGTATCGCTCACCGAGTGAACTTATAGACAAAACGCTGTCGATTGTCGTGACGGAAATGAATAATGCGGTGATCTGTTTTGACATCAATGATGAATGTGTGTATGCCAATGAGCGGGCATTGAACATATTCCGTACTGCTTCAAGTTCGGAATCTATGCTGTCAGAGTATGTGCATGGATGGATGAAAGAACACGATATTGCTGACAGGGATTCGTTTGAATGGAGTGAACAGAAAAACATCGACAATGAGACCTATTATTTTGATATTGAATATAGAAAATTATTTGATAAAAAGAACGAATATATAGGATTTTTCTTAAATCTTATTGATAACACAGAGAAACATTCCGCATTTGAAAAGGAACGATATCTTGCAACACATGACAGTCTTACTGGACTATATAATAAAAACTATTTTTCTGTAAAAGCGGCTGAAATTTTAAAAGCGAATCCAGATGAAGAATGGTTGCTTCTTAGTTCGAACATCAAAGATTTTAAATTGATCAATGATCTTTTGGGACTGGAAAAGGGAAACGAAGTTTTGAAGATGGAAGCAGATCTGTTGAAAGAACAATGCGGTAAAGGTATTGTCTATGGCAGAACCGGAGGGGATAAATTTGCGGTATGCATTCCAAAAGCAAGGTTTAGCGAGCAAAAGTTTATGAATGCCGTGCGGACAATGGGGCAAGCATTTAATAACGACTTGTATCATCTTCACATCTATATCGGTGTTTATGAAATCACTGACAGAAATGAAGATATCTCCGTCATGTGTGACAAAGCCAATCTTGCGATAAAGACACTCAATGAAAACTATGACAAATCGATTGCCTATTACAACGATACGATATTGAATAATACCATTGAAGAAAAGCAGCTTGTGGGTGACTTTGATAATGCACTTGCTGAAAAACAGTTCTGTATGTATCTGCAGCCACAGACAACTTCAGAAGGCAAAGTGCTGGGGGCGGAGGCACTTGTCCGGTGGCAACATCCAAAACGTGGGCTGATCTTTCCGGGTGACTTTATAGAAGTCTTTGAAAAAACAGGGTTAATCTACAGGCTTGACAAGTTTGTATGGGAACTTGCTGTACAAAAACTTGCGGAGTGGCAGAAAAATGGAAGGGATGATCTGTATATATCCGTAAATATTTCCACAAAAGATTTTTACTATATGGATGTATACAAGACGATTACAAATCTTGTAGAAAAATATGAAATCATTCCATCTACATTGAAACTGGAGATTACGGAAACAGCACTCATGACTGGAACAGCCGATGAATTTGAAAGAATTGAAAGGTTCAGAAAATATGGTTTTCAAGTTGAAATTGATGATTTTGGAAGCGGTTATTCTTCGTTCAATACATTAAAAGATATGGATGTTGATGTACTGAAAATAGATATGGGCTTTTTAAGGACAACCAAACCGGAACGTGTTGAAAAAAGCATGTCTATTATAAATACAATCATAGCGCTTACCCGGACGCTTGGTCTTTCGGTTGTCACAGAAGGTGTTGAGACGAAGGAGCAGGTGGATAAACTGACACAGATGGGATGCGGAGTCTATCAGGGATATTATTTCTCGAAACCGATTCCGGTAAGTCAGTTTGAGGAAACATACATGTAAAAATGCACTTTGAATGGTGGTCGGATTTCGACCACCATTCAAAGTGCATTTTTACACTAACTTTAATAGCTACTGTTTTATGTGATTTTTAGAGCTTTACACTTACCTTTATTTACAGAGAATGAAGGTGGAGTTTTTCTTCATCCCAATAAAAACCATAGTCTTTCATCCTGCCGTTTGTACCCTTTACAGCACTAAGCGTTAATGTATCACCTTTTACTCTAACACGATAAATATTACAATTAGAAGGTACGTGAGTGTCAAAGTCCGATTTTCCGGGACATTTATCATTTCGGAAGTGCTACAATAGAGAACGAAAAGAAATTTCCGGCAAAGATCGCACCGGCATACAATCTGCCATGTGATTATGTCATCCACACCGTCGGCCCGATCGTACGTGGAAAACTTACGAAAGAACATGAAAGGTTGTTGAAATCGTGTTACGAATCCTGTCTGAAAATTGCAGATGAATATAAGAAAAACTATGATTCGGACATAAAAGTAGTTTATAATGTTTTTAAGGAAGAAGATGAAGAACTTTATGAACTAGTAAAGAACAAGGACTATTTTGTGCTTACGACAAATGTGGATCACTGTTTTCAGAAAGCAGGTTTTGAGAAAAACTGTAAGATTCTGTTTCTGGAATTGGGTGTGGTGGAGATCTGAATAGTTAGAGAGCAACAATGATTTATAGATATGAGAGGTATCAATGCGTAATTTTATTATAGAGCAATTTTATAAACAGCGGAGTGATTTTGAAAAATCATGTGTAGAGCGGGAGCAAAAATACCCATTACCGGATGGGGTAAAGTGCACGGAAAATATAGCTTATGCAGCAGATGACAAAGAACATCGTCTGGATGTATATCGTCCGGAATCTATGAAGGGAAAGGTTCTTCCTATTGTCATCAATGTGCATGGAGGCGGTCTGCTTCTTGGAAATAAGGAGTTTAACAGGGGCTTTTGTGCATTGCTCTGCAAAAAAGGTTTCCTCGTATACAGCATGGAATATCGTCTGGTACCGGACTGCAAAATCTTTGACCAGTTCCGGGATGTATTTTCTGCGATGAATTTCGTAAAAGAACATGCAGTAGAAGACGGGGGCGATTTATCCCATGTATACATGGTGGGCGACAGTGGTGGAGCCTGTCTGATTACCTATACGAATGCAATACAGAATAACAGAAAAATTGCTCAGGCAGCGGGTGTCCGTCCCTCAAATCTGAAAGTGAATGCCCTTGGATTGATCAGTGGCATGTTTTATACTGCAAAATTTGACAAAATTGGAATGTTTCTTCCGAAGTATCTGTACGGTAAAAATTATAAGAATACATCATTTTGTAAATATGTGAATCCCGAAAATCCCGAACTGATTGAGGCGCTTGCTCCGGCATGGCTTGTAACAAGTCACGATGACTACCTGAGAAACTATACGATCCATTTTGAAAAAGCATTGGAGCGTGCCATGAAAGAACATGAGCTGGTGGATTTCCCCAAAAATAAAAAACTTACACATGCATTCAGTGTATTTGAGCCATTTCTTCCGGAAAGCGGTGCAGTGATTGATATGCTTGTTAAATATTTAAGACAGTTCTGAGTTCGTGTTTACATGGAATTGTGATATTATTGTTGGTATGTGTTTTGGCAGTTGCGGTTGCCGGCTTTGCAGGAGCGTATCTGGCATATGAAATTATCAGCCGCATTCCGGTGCTGCGGTGGCTGATCTGTGGAATGGGAGGAAAGATCTTTGATATCAAACCGGGAGATAATTTGCTTGTACTTGGCGATGAAGGACAGGGACTTGCAATTATGAAGGAACAGGGATTGCTTGATATGTTAAAAGCAATTCGATCATAAAAACGTCTACAAAGAAAAGGTATGTTTATTGACAGTAAAGGGGGGATGATGTTACACTAATTAAAATGTTTATCATATGAAAAGGAGAAAAATATGGACAACACAAATAACAATGCAGAGGTATTCTGCGCAAATTGTGGAGCAAAGATGCCGGCAGGTACCAAGTTTTGTATATCTTGCGGTAAGCCGGTAGGTGGACCGGCAGCACCTAATCCAAATATGACACAGCAGACAGCATATGCGACACAGGCAGCGCCTATGCCGAAGACAAAGATTGGCATTACAGTTGGATTATTTGCAGCAGCAATTTATTTCGCAGCAATTTTTGGAGGATATGTTCCGGTACTTTTACTGGGAGGATATGCTTTAATTGCAGAAAAAGATGCGTGGCTTAAGCGTGTTTCAATTAAGGCAGTTGCAATTTTGATGATGTTTTCATTTGTTGTTACTGTGATTGGATTGATTCCGGATGCACTTGCGTGGATTGCTTCTTTTGCATATCTGTTTGAAGGAATTTTCAGTTATGACAAGGTAAGCCAGGTGATTGATTTGATTACAAATCTGATTGACATTTTCAGAACCTGCTTATTCTTAGTGTTAGGAGTAAATGCATTGAAGATGAGAGATGTATCAATCGGATTTATTGACAATATGATTAACAGAAATCTGTAAAATATCAGTTCCCATACTCGGGTGTGAGTATGGGAATTTTTTTTATGGAAAATGCAGCAATCATAAACTGGTACTGCAGATGCAAAAGATCATGGTTGATTTCGGAAGTCAGCGTGACACCATGAGCAGTCAGCATGTAAGACATGCGATTGGCAAAATAATAAGAGGAAGCAATCGCAGCGCTGAGTGTAAATAAAATAAAAATTCCCCATGGAAATGCTCCTTTGTTACTTGCTATTGTTAGATGTATTATGTCATGCTAAAATGAAATCGTCAAGGAAGACAGAAAGGAATTAGTGTGCGAAACAGTATGGAAAATAGTATAGATTATGATGCCGTTGTGTTTGATATGGACGGTGTGATTTTTGATTCCGAGCGGGCTGTGATGCAGTGCTGGAAAGAGCTTGCAAAAAAATATAATATTCCGGATATTGAACAGGCGGTGCTTTCCTGTACGGGAACAACGATGAAACGGACAAGGGAGATTATGCTGGAAACCTACGGAGCCGATTTTCCGTATGATTCTTATGCGAAAGAGTCCTCTGCCATCTACCACAGCAGATATGATGGCGGCAGACTTCCAATGAAACCGGGCGTTGTGGAGCTGCTTACCTTTTTAAAAGAAGAAGGGAAAAAAATTGCACTGGCCTCTTCTACACGGAGACAGACGGTGATAAACCAGCTTAAGGACGCCGGAATTTTAGATTTTTTTGATCAGGTGATCTGCGGAGATATGGTGGAGCGCAGCAAACCGGCACCGGATATTTTCTTAAAAGCCTGTGAAGAACTTGGGGTGAAGCCGGAACGCGCGTATGCCATCGAGGATTCCTACAACGGAATCCGTGCGGCATATGCGGGAAAACTGCATCCGATCATGGTGCCGGATCTGCTGCCGGAAACTGCAGAGATGCAGGAAAAAGCGGAAGTGGTGTTACCGGATCTTTTAGAAGTGATTTCGTATTTAAAAGGAGACAGCCATGGAATATGAACACATTGTCCACTCGTTTGAACCGGTGTACGACAAAGATTCCGAAATCCTTATATTAGGAACTCTGCCGTCTGTCAAATCAAGAGAAAACAATTTTTATTACGGGCACAAACAGAACCGTTTCTGGAAAGTGCTTGCAACACTTTTAAAGGAGCCGGTCCCGGAGACAATTGAGGAGAAAAAAGCCATGCTGCTTGCCCACCGGATTGCCCTGTGGGATGTGATCCAAAGTTGTGACATCAAAGGCTCGAGCGACAGCAGTATTAAAAATGTACAGCCAACGGACATTGGCATGATTCTGGAAAAAACGAACATGACACAGATTTATGCAAACGGAAACAAGGCAGGGCAGCTTTATAAAAGGTACCAGTTTCCGATTACTGGAATCGAAGCGACAGTGCTTCCGTCCACAAGCCCCGCCAATGCCGCATGGTCGCTTGCGCGGTTGTGTGAGGCATGGAAGACGATTCTTCATGACCTGTAGCAAAGAGTGGTAGTGGTGCGTAGTTAAAAAAGAGGCATTTATACACATAATAAGCGTTTATGTGTATGAGTGTCTCTTTTTTTGTACAAAATAGTGGCAGTGACAAACTCAAAAAGGGGTAAGGAAAATGAAAGACAAAATTTTTGGTGTTCTGCAGCGCGTCGGCAGAAGCTTTATGCTTCCGATCGCAATTCTTCCGGTTGCCGGGCTGCTGCTTGGAATCGGAAGTTCGTTTACGAACGCTACCACGATTGAAACGTATGGACTTACAGCAATTCTCGGAGAGGGAACGCTATTGCATGCCCTGCTTACGATCATGAGCAGAGTCGGAAGTGCGGTGTTTGATAACCTGCCGCTCATCTTTGCCATCGGTGTTGCGATCGGTATGGCAAAGAAGGAAAAGGAAGTATCCGCACTGTCTGCGGTGATCGCATATTTTGTTATGAATACAGCGATCAACGCCATGCTGACGTTAAATGGCAGGATCTTAGATGACGGATCAATCGCAAAAGATGTACTAGAAGGAACGATTACTTCCGTCTGTGGTATCCAGTCCCTGCAGATGGGCGTGTTTGGTGGTATTATTGTAGGGCTTGGTGTGGCAGCTCTGCACAATAAGTTTTACCGCATCCAGCTTCCGAATGCACTGTCATTCTTTGGAGGTACACGGTTTGTACCAATCATTTCCACAATTGTATACATGTTTATCGGCATTTTGATGTATTTCATCTGGCCTGCCGTACAAAACGGTATCTATGCGCTGGGCGGTCTCGTGACAGGTTCCGGCTATGTGGGAACCCTGATCTTCGGATTGATCAAGCGTGTGCTGATTCCGTTTGGTCTGCATCACGTATTTTATATGCCATTCTGGCAGACAGCAGTGGGCGGCACAGCGGAAGTTGCCGGACAGATGGTACAGGGTGGACAGAATATTTTCTTTGCCCAGCTTGCAGATTCTGCAAATATCACACATTTCAGCGCAGATGCCACCCGGTATTTCTCCGGTGAGTTTATCTTTATGATCTTTGGTCTTCCGGGAGCAGCACTTGCCATGTATCAATGTGCAAAACCGGAGAAAAAGAAAGCGGCAGGCGGACTGTTACTGTCTGCAGCACTTGCCTGCATGGCAACCGGTATCACAGAGCCTCTGGAATTTTCTTTCCTGTTTGTGGCTCCGGCACTCTTTGCCGTACAGGTCGTTCTTGCGGGATCGGCTTACATGATCGCGCACATGTTAAATATTGCAGTAGGACTTACGTTTTCCGGCGGATTTTTGGATTTCTTCCTGTTTGGTATTTTGCAGGGAAATGCAAAGACAAGCTGGGTACGCGTGATCCCGGTCGGCATTATTTATTTCTTCCTATACTACTTTATCTTTAAGTTTATGATCAAAAAGTTTAACTTTAAGACACCGGGGCGGGAAGACGATGATACAGAAACCAAACTGTATACAAAGGCAGATGTGAATGCAAAAAAAGAAGCAGGAAAAGAAACCCGGGCAGCAGGTCCGGAGGATGAGGTAAGTGCCGCAATCACCAGAGGACTCGGCGGAAAGAAAAATATTTCGGATGTAGACTGCTGTGCGACAAGACTGCGCTGCACAGTAATTGAAGTGGACAGAGTTGATGATGCACTGTTAAAGGCAACCGGAGCTACCGGAGTCGTGCACAAAGGAAACGGTGTGCAGGTCATCTACGGACCGAATGTCACCGTGATCAAATCCAATCTGGAAGATTATCTGGAAACGGCGGAGGATACATTTGCGGAGCATGAGCGCATTGTAATTTCCAGTCCAATCACCGGAAATGCGGCAGATCTTGCGACAGCACCAGACGATGCATTTGCACAGAAGATGATGGGGGACGGCGCAGTCGTCACACCGGAGGATGCCTATGTGTGTGCACCGGAAGACGGCGAGGTTGCATTTGTGTTTGATACAAAGCATGCGATCGGTTTTGTGACAGACAGCGGTGTGAGCCTTTTGATCCATGTGGGAATCGATACCGTAAAATTAAACGGAGAAGGTTTTGAAGCGCTGGTGGAAACCGGGCAGATGGTGAAAAAGGGCGATCCGATGCTAAAACTTGATCTGGAGTATCTGAATGCCAACGCACCGTCCATGGTTTCCCCGATTCTGTGTACGGAACTTGAGGGAAATCAGAGCATCCGGCTCATTGCAGACGGCGCGGTAAAAGCAGGCGATCCGCTGTTTGAGATTGAGATAAAATAACAGTTCGGATTAATCGAGAAGATCGGTGACTGCGTGCGCCCGAGCAATATTACAAGCGCGATCTATATGGGATATCATGCAGGATTAGACGCATAAAAGGTTTGATTTTAAGAAGTCATTTTCGTAAAAGAAGGTGGCTTCTTTTTTTCCTGTATGCAGAGTGCAGTGGAAAGTTGAAGTGAAAAAATGTAGTCGGACATTCGAAAACATGATATAGTAGGCATAGATTTGTTATAAGACAGATGAGGCAATCAAGTATAAATTTTTGAAAGACTTGACTATTGTTTCTAATGGTAAAACTTATAAAAAAATCAATAAGTCAGCAAGAATTAAAAAATTAGAAAAGAAACTGCGCAGAGAACAAAGATGTCTCTCACGCAAGTATGAAAATTTAAAGAAAGGAGAGTCCACTCAAAAGCCGTTGCATCGCAAAAGTTCTATGAATTTAGAACTAAGTTTAAAGCGAAGTGTGATGAAAATGGTATTGAATTAAGAGTCGTAGACAGATGGTATCCATCATCCAAAATATGTCATTGCTGTGGTGCTATCAAGAAAGATTTGAAGCTTTCAGATAGAATATACCGTTGTGATTGTGGCTATGTCGAGGATAGGGATTTTAATGCTGCTCTTAATCTAAGAAATGCTTTGACTTACGAAGTTGCACAATGAAAGCAAACGTAACGATTGCGACACCGTGCCATCCGTTTCTCTCCGATGAGCGTCTGCCGCAGCAGTATCCGGACGGTTTCCATGACCTTGAGTATGCAAAACCGATCCACATCGGAAGCGGAAGCTGGATCTGTTCGAGTGCAACAATCTGTGGCGGAGTGACCATCGGGAAAAACTGTATCGTTGCGGCAGGGGCGGTTGTAAACCGTGATGTGCCGGATGACTGCATCGTGGCAGGCGTTCCGGCAAAGGTACTGCGAAAGCTGGATGAGCAGGACCGGATACATGTGTGGGATACTTACATGAAAAACGAAGTGCCGTTGTCGGAGCGGGAAAGAGGGAGAAGTAGATCATGAATTCGTGGATTAAACTTGTCAGAGCAAAGTTTTGTGAAGTAATTGCAAGTATGTGGAAGGAATGTTACACTGATATCTATGAGGTGATGAAGGTATGGATGCAGTAACAATAATGACAGCTGTCAATAATTTAAATATGGTAAATACCCTCAATATGCTGGCAGTTCAGGATGAGAATTCGTTTATTGTAACAGAGAATGGAAAGGAATGTGAAATTATGAGTGGTTCAATGTTAGATGCTTATATAGGAAAAGACTGTGTGGTAAGTTTATTTAATGATGTGGGTGGCATCAAGGGAAAACTGATGGATGTGGATGCACAGTGGGTGAAGATCGAGACACCGAAAAAGGGGACACAGATCATCAACCGTAACATTATCCGCAGTATTAATTTTGATAATAAGTAGTATCGCTTCAGAAGCCATTTTCGCAGGAGAGAATGGCTTTTTTTTCTGAAAATGAAAGGGTGAAATCATGAGAAAAGCATACTATCACCTTCCGGGCCTGTTTGAATTTTATGAACTGTATCGTGTATTTCTTCCAATTTACCGGGAGCACAGGGAATACTTTTATGACTGGTGTGAAATTGGTTCCATTTACGGAGCTCCGGCAGATTGTATCTGGGGCGGAGGCCGTGCCGGATTCGGGGAGGATGATCCAGAGGAAGTTCTGGCGCTGATGCAGGAATATGGAATATCCGCGCGGCTGACATTCAGTAACTCTCTTTTAAAAGAGGAGCATCTTTCTGACCGGAAATGCAATGCGCTCTGCGCGTTATTTGAAAAAAGTAAAGGAACGCAAAACGGCGTCATTGTCCATTCGGACCTGCTGCTGGAATATTTGAAAAAGACCTGTCCACATCTTTATTTTGTTTCTTCCACCACAAAAGTTCTGACAGATTTTGAAAAGCTAATGCATGAAATCCGACGGGAGGATTTCCGTTATGTCGTGCCTGATTTTCGCTTAAATAAAGCCTTTGATCGATGGGAGACATTGTCTCAGACAGAGAAAGATAAGGTGGAGTTTTTGTGTAACGAATGTTGCTGGTTTGGGTGTACGGACCGGAAAGCCTGCTATGAAACCGTCAGTCGTAAAAACCTTGGAGAAAACAAGGAACATCATTGCGCTGCTCCAGATTCTGATCAGGGCTATCGTTTTTCAAAAGCAATGAAAAATCCGGGATTTATCGGTATTGATGCAATCCAAAATGTATATCTGCCAATGGGCTTTTCCAATTTCAAAATCGAAGGGCGTGGGCTTGGCAGTGCGTTGATTCTGGAATTTCTGCTTTATTACATGACAAAACCACAGTACCAACTGTATGTCCGGGAAGAAATTTATCTGGATAATATGCTGGATCTGTTTTAAGGAACCGTTAAGGTTTTTTAAGAAAAGAAAAATTTTTTTCGCGTGCAGAGTGTGATATTGTGAAAACAGTAAAGAAGATAGAAAGGGAAAAACAATGTTAGAAGTATCACATGTAACAAAACGTTACCGTAAAGTCTGTGCAAATGATGACATCAATCTGACTATCCCGGACGGGGAGATCGGTGTACTGCTTGGACCAAACGGTGCGGGAAAAAGCACAATCATCAAATGTATTATGGGATTTCTCAAATACGAGGGACAGATTCGCGTAAACGGTTTGAACAACAAATCCGTTGAGGCAAAGAAAATTATGGGATATGTGCCGGAGATTCCGTCGCTTTATCCGAATCTGACTGTGGATGAGCACCTCGAATTTATTGCGCGTGCCTATAAATTAAAGGATTATAAGGAAGAGAAAGAAGCGCTTCTGCAGCGGTTTGATCTGGCAGATAAAAAGAAAAAGTTCGGTGATGAGCTGTCGAAAGGAATGCAACAGAAGCTGTCAATCTGTTGTGGACTGCTTCCGCGTCCAAAGCTGATATTGTTTGATGAGCCGATGATTGGTCTTGATCCGCATGCAATCAAAGAATTAAAGCTGCTGTTCCAGGAGTTGCGTGAACACGGCTGTATGGTGCTGGTCAGTACGCATATGATCGACAGTATCGAAGAACTCTGGGATACCACTTATATTATGAAACAGGGAAAGATTGCCTCGATTGTCGAGCGTCAGAATTTACAGGGCAGCGATAAGAGTCTGGAAGATATTTTCTTTGAGATCACAGAAGGTGCGGATGCGGAGAGTGAGGTGTAAGGTATGAAATTATGGGGTTATTATGCACTGCATACCTTTGTAAACACCATAAAAAAGATGTTTCGCAGTACCTTTTTGGTGATTTTTCTGGCAATTATCGGATTTGGTGTGATCTTTGGTCTGGTCGGTGGAATCGCAGGTTCCGTGATGGATCATCAGCAGGCGGCAGAACAAGCCTCGGAGATGCAGGAATCGGAAGATGTGGAGGAAGAAGATACGGAAGAGACCGATCAACCGATGAGCCCGCAGGATATTGCCCTTGTAAAGACACATGTTGAAAGTGTAGTGATATTGCTGTTTCTTGTTATCCTGTTGTGGGGAATGTACACAGGATCCAAAAACGGAACCGAAATTTTTCAGATGGCAGATGTGAACCTTTTGTTTACTGCGCCACTCAAACCGCAGTCGGTGCTCATGTTTCGTTTGAGCTTTCAGATGATTGCGACAGTATTTGCTTCTGTGTATCTGGTTTTCCAAATCCCGAATCTAGTGCTTAATATGGGACTTGGTGTTCCTGCAATTGTTGCCATCTTTGTGGGATGGATCCTGCTTCTTGTGTTCCAGAGACTGATGGTTGTGCTTACTTACACGGTCTGCTCCACGCATGAGAAACTGAAAAAGTATGTGATTCCATTTATTTTGGTGGTTGTTCTTGCGGTAGCTGGTGTGCTTGCAGCAGTATATTTTTCAACAGGAGATATTCTTGAGACGGAAAATATGACGTTATCTGCGCACTGGAGCCGTATGATTCCGGTGCTGGGCTGGTACAAAGGCATGATTATGTGTGCGGTCAACGGAGAAGTGGTGCCGTTTCTAATCTATCTGGTACTGATGTTGGCGAGCGTGGTTGTATTTATCGTTGCAATCTGGCAGATTCCGGCAGACTTTTATGAGGATGCACTTTCGGAGGCAAGTAAGCGTGCGCAGATGCTGGATGCGGCAAAAGAAGGACGTGTCGTAAATACAAAGAAACGTTCCGGACGTATCCAGAGAGAAGGTGTGTTCGGAGGTTCCGGGGCTTCGGTCTTTTTTACCAAGGAAGTATACAGCAGACGCAGGATGGCGAAATTTGGTCTGGTGACCAATACGATGCTGTTCTATTTTGCAGTTATTGTCTGTGTGGCTGCATTTACGATAAAAGTGGTAGAGAGTCATAGCTTTTTTTCTGTCGGATGTGTATTGCTTCTGGTGATGTTTTTCCGCAATATGGGGAATCCAATCGCACAGGAAACGGCGCGCAACTGGCTGTTTTTAGTGCCGGAGAATCCGTATAAAAAAGTATGGTTCAGCGTTCTTGCCGGAGTATATGGGACGGCTGTCGATCTGATTCCGGGAATGATTACAGCGACAGTGATTATGGGGGAACAGCCTGGCATCATGATCTTGTGGTACCTGACATTTCTTATTGTAGATTTCCTGTATTCACAGGTGGGACTTTTGATGGAAGCACTGATTCCAGTCACTTCGATGGATGTGGTAAAAAGCATGATTCAGATGATCCTGCGGTGTCTGATTCTGGTGGTCCTTTCGGTTCTTGTGATGATTGGTTATTTTGCATGGGGAATTGCAGGCGCTTTGATTTTGACCTGCATTGCATCCGCAGGAATCGGAGGAGTAATCTTCTGGGTTTATCCGTGGATGCTCCACCGTGGAAAATAGGTTCTAATTTTTTCCGGGAAAGCGTAAGCAAAAGCACGATTGTCGCCATGGTTGGCAACACTTGACTTTTCTATTTTTTTGTGCATAATTAGTTCAAAAATGAACAATTCAAAAAAGAAGAATTGCGCAATGCATAAAAGGAGCTGAATCTATGAGGATGGGATTTGAATTTGCCCAGAAAATCAAGGCGAATCTTGTATCGGTACATGTTGACCGGCTGGTAAAAGAAGGATATCTGGAGAGAAGGGCGGTAGAAGGTGACCGGAGAAAAACAGAGCTGATCTGTACACAAAAAGCGCAGCCGGTCATCGAAAAAGGAGGACAGTTGCAGGAAGCATTTAAGGAGCAACTGTTTTCTGGTATGGATGAAAAGATGCAGCGACAGATGGAAGAAATGGTCAGACGAATGGAACAGAATCTGGATGGAATATTGAAAGGGGACAACTAGGACAATGAAATTATTACTTACAATTATTGTGACATTTTTTGCAGGAATGGGAGCCGGATTTGGAACAGGCTTTGCAGGCATGAGTGCAGCGGCCGTGATCAGTCCGATGCTCATTACATTCCTTGGAATGGAGCCATATATGGCGGTTGGAATTGCACTGTCTTCCGATGTGCTTGCCAGTGCTGTGTCCGCATATACCTATGGAAAAAATAAGAATCTGGATGTGAGAAACGGTCTGATCATGATGGTGAGTGTCCTTGTGTTTACCGTAGTTGGAAGCTATGTCTCAAGCCTTGTGCCATCTACCACGATGGGAAACTTTTCCGTCTTTATGACATTTCTGCTCGGTATCAAATTTATTGTCCGTCCGGTCATGACCACGAAGGAAGCTATGCAGGGCGTATCTGCCCAAAAGCGTGCCATACAGTCGGTGGTAAGCGGTGTCTGTATTGGATTTATCTGCGGATTCGTCGGCGCAGGTGGTGGTATGATGATGCTTCTTATCCTGACATCGGTACTTGGTTATGAGTTGAAGACAGCAGTCGGAACAAGCGTCTTTATTATGGCGTTTACAGCATTTACCGGTGCTGCATCACATTTTGCTATCGGTGGAAAACCGGACTGGCTGGTACTGGTACTGTGTGTGATTTTTACACTTCTCTGGGCGCGGATTGCGGCAGTATTTGCAAATAAAGCAACACCAAAGACACTGAACCGCGCAACGGGTGTAATCCTTGTTATTCTTGGCATTGTTGTGTTTTTATTTTCGCTTTTGGGCTAGGAAGTGTGGGGAAAAGTCCCTTTTGATTCAACGGCTGATGTGGTACACTATCATTATAGATGCAAATTTTGCATGGCTGATGTTCAAATAATAGAGGTACCTATATGAAAAAGCGCAAATTTATCCTGCTGGGTGTGGTAGTCGTATTGATTGCCCCTTTTGCTGGAAGCAGGAATTTTGAATAATGTGAACAACAGAAATACGTATCAGACATCGCAGGTTCTTTTGGATTGGGTGATCAATGTATTGGACAGAAATACACAGAGCGAGGAGGAATTGATCAATTCGCTCAAGGACGATTATATTGTCCGTGCAAAGGCGGTAGCATATATCATTGATGCCAAACCGGAAGCAGAAAGAAAGATTGCGAACCTTATGTCTGTGGATGAAGTGCATTTGTTTGATAAAGATGGAACTATTTACAGCGGCTCCGTGCCAAAATATTATGGATATAATTTTGATTCTGGGGAGCAGATAGAATATTTTAAGCCGATGCTCACAGACAAGACACTTACCATGTGTCAGGATGTGACACCGAATACTTCGGAAGGCAAGGAAATGATGTATGCAATTACCTGGAATGAAGCAGGAACCCGGATGGTACAGGTGGGAATCAAGCCGGTGCGGCTTTTGGAAGAGGTCAAGCAGAACGAGGTATCCTCGGTAGTGGAAAATATGCCGGTTTATGAGGGAATGAGTATTCTTGTGGCGGATACAAAAACCGGAGAAATCTATGGCGCTACAGATACGGATAAAATAGGAAAAACTCTGGAGGATATTGGTGTTGATACCAGGAATTTCAACCTTGCTGAAACAGCATCGGTGAAAGTTTCTGTGGATGGGAAAAAGCAAAAATGCATACTGCGGCAGGATGATAAGTATGTGGTAGGTGTTCTGATTGCATCTACATTCAATTTCAAAAATACAATCATTGCGATGCTTATCGTTGGTGTGTATCTGAGCCTTGCAACTGCATGCATGATCTATATGCTGTGGCGCATTTTTAAAACAGATAAAGAAAAAGAACTGCTGATGTACCGGTCGCATACGGATGAACTGACCGGATGTTTTAACCGGCATGCATACGAAGAAGATATTGTGCAGTTGCGTATGGATGAAGCGTTTGTTTACATTTCGCTGGATATGAATGGTCTGAAAACTGTGAATGATTCGTTAGGACATGCCGCAGGTGATGAATTGATCCGGGGAGTGGCGTCCTGTATGAAACAATGTTTTGCTGAGGTTGGCAAAGTATATCGCATTGGAGGCGATGAATTTGTAATCATTGTTCTCGATCAGATACAGAACATAGAAAATATCAGAGAGACGTTCGATAAAACTGTGCGGCGGTGGCAGGGAAAGATGGTCAAAGAAATGTCGGTTTCCTGTGGTTATGTCTCCAGTGATGAAAAAGAATGGGATACGATTTATGATATCGCAAAGGCAGCAGATGCACGGATGTATGAGAACAAAGCTGCATATTATCAGAAAAGTGGAAGAGACAGAAGAAAACGATAGCATAAAGAAGGCTTCGGAAGTGAAATGGAGAGTCACTTTCGAAGCCTTTTTTACTTATTTCACAAGATTTTCTGCGTAATCCAGTGCGTCTACAATATTGTCGTGGAAATTTTCTTTTCCGACAAGTTCGATGAATCCATCTTTTTCCATAACATGCATTGGCTGTTCGTTGATATGCGAGAATACCAACGTGATGTTCTTTTTCTTTGCGCGGCCAACCAGCTCATGGAGTGATTTCATAGCACTTGCATCAATAGCAGGCACGCTGCGCATACGAATGACAACGACTTTGGTGTGGTGATTGCTGTTGATATTCAAAATCTGGTCTGCGGCTGCAAAAAACATTGGGCCACAGATTTCAAATACACTGATGGAATGTGGAATATCGCGAAGTTTTTCGGCCTCTCCCGGAGTGATATCCGGAGAATCCGTGTACTTCCATGCCTTGATATCTGCGGTTTCTGCCATACGTTTCATGAAAAGTAAAGCGGCGAGAACAACACCGATTTCAATAGCAACAACCAGGTCAAAAAATACGGTTAAAAAGAAGGTTGCCACAAGTACGATAATGTCGCTTTTGGGAGCACTTTTGCACAGGCGAAGAAAGGAACTCCAGTCTGCCATATTTGCAGCGACAACCAAAAGTACGGCAGCCAGTGTTGTCATCGGAATGAGTGCTGCCAGTGGCATCAGTACCAGAAGGATGATGGTCAGTGTCACACAGTGTGCGATGCCGGCAATCGGAGTGCGGCCACCATTGCGCACGTTTGCAGCAGTTCTTGCAATGGCACCCGTTGCAGGAATTCCACAGAACAGGCCGGAAAAAATATTTCCCAGTCCCTGTCCAATCAGTTCTGCATTGGATTTATGTGTATCGCCGATCATTCCGTCCGATACAACTGCGGAAAGAAGGGATTCGATAGCTGCCAGTACTGCAATCGTAAAGGCTGGTGAAAGCATCTGCTGCACCAGTTTCATGGAAATGGCTGGAACGTGGAAGGCAGGAAATGCGGAATTGAGCTGTCCGTAAACACTACCGATGGTATTTACCGGTAATTTTGCAAAATACACGATAGCAGTTGTCACGATGATTGCAATCAGAGAACCCGGGATTTTATCAGTGATCTTTGGCCAGACGAACATGATGGCAACTGCCAGAAGTCCGATCAGGGTTGCCGTTACGTTGACAGTTCGAATGTTTTTCCCGTAGATGATCAGTTTATCCAGAAATTCAGAAGGAACGGATGCAATATCCATGCCGAAGAAATCTTTCAGCTGTCCTACGAACAGAGTGACAGCAATCCCACATGTAAAACCTGTTGTAATTGTATAAGGAATGTATTTGATCAGAGAACCAAAACGGCAGATACCCATAATCACAAGGATAATACCGGCGAGAATGGTTGCTACGATCAGTCCGTCGGTTCCATATTCCACTACAATTCCGTAGATGATTACAACGAATGCAGCGGTTGGACCGCCAATCTGTACCCGGCTTCCTCCGAAAAATGAGATAAAGAAACCGGCGATGATTGCGGTGTATAGTCCCTGTTCCGGGCCTACGCCGGAAGCGATTGCAAGGGCAATAGAAAGAGGAAGCGCAATGATGGCTACAATGATACCGGAGATGATATCTTTCATCAATTGCGCTTTTGTGTAGCCCTTCATTACGTCAAAGAGCTTTGGTCTGAGTTCATTCATGATTTGATTAATCCTTTCGGTAAAGCTTTATAAAATATTTATAAAAAATTTATAAACACGCAGTTCAAAAGTTTAGCACGAACCGAAAGGTATTTCAAGAAAAATGTTTTTCAGAGATTTATTTCGTTCCCTCTTTTAAATATTTTCATATAACGTGCATGAATGATGTGATCAAAAGCCGGGTGAAACTGGCCTGTGAACTATTGGTTTCTGGCAATGAGCCAATCACAGAAATTGCAGAACGGTGCGGGTATCATAATGCAATATTGATATGTAAGCCTTTTCCATTTATCTGGGAAACAATGTCGTCGCGGACGGCATTGTTGAATTTGCCGCAGATGGAATAGGCTTTCTTTGAATATTCCTGATCCGGTGAGAAAATTTTTCGCACCTTGGAATTATTGGCAGTCTTAAGAAGGTCTTCATTGACTGTCAGTTTTCCGGAACGCTCGACTGTGATGCCGATCTCGGACAATTCGCTGGAATATTTACTTGTCAAAGATTTTAGCTGTTTCAGATAACGTTTTGTGTCATGACTGTCCGTTGTCTTGGAAGAATCAATGGCATTGTTGTATGTGGTCACGAATGCTTCAATGGAAGAACGGGTGGTATCACTGATATCGTTGTCTTTTTCATCCGTCTCAGAACCATAATCATTGTTAAGCAGACGCTTGGAGGCACGTGTCAGTGCGCGACTGTCTTCAAATGATAATTCGATTTTTGTATAGTCATTGCGACCACTGTTTTTTATGACGTCCCGATTGTTTGCGTAGTAGTTGCGCATAAAATAATTTGTTGACAGGCTAAGACCTGAAGATACCTTTGCCATGATATTCCTCCCATAATGCAAACTTTATATAATTTATATCGGCATTTTTCTTTACTTCTTTATAGAAATGAAGTAATATCTAGATGAGAAATTCTGAATACAGCAAATAGCAATGATGATATAGGAGGGAATATGAAACAAACAACATTTGGAAAGACGGCAGAGGGGACAGAAGCATCTTTGTACACCATTTGCAATTCTAAGGGAATGCGCGCTATGGTTACAAATTTTGGTGCAACACTGGTATCTGTATTTGTCAAAAACAGAAATGGGGAAGATACGGATGTTATTCTTGGATATGACGATGTGGCAGACTATCAGAAAAATACTTGTTATTTCGGAGCTGTCGTAGGACGCAACTGCAATCGTATTGCAAATGCAAAATTTACAATCAATGGGGTAGAGTATCAGTTAGAGGCAAATGATAATGAAAACAGTCTCCACAGTGGTTCGAATGGAACCTCGGAGCGTTTCTGGAATGTGATCTCCTGCACGGATCAGATGATTACATTGCAGATTGAAGATGCGGATCTTCAGCAGGGATATCCGGGAAATGCAGTCATTCAGGTGACTTATGAAGTGACAGAAGACAATGGCCTTGCAATTACTTATCATGCGAAAGCAGATAAAGATACGGTATTTAATTTTACTAATCATGCATATATTAATTTAAATGGGCATGCATCCGGTTCTGTGCTGGATCAGACCCTACAGATCAAAGCATCCCATTTTACACCGGTAAAGGATGGAAAAGCAATTCCTACAGGGGAACTGGCAGATGTGGAAGGTACACCATTTGACTTCCGCATTGCAAAACCAATTGGACGGGACATTAACGCAGAAAATGACCAATTAAAATATGGAAGCGGATACGATCACAATTTTGCGCTGGATCATACTGGTAATGGTGTGGAAAAAGTTGCCACAGCCTATGCGCCGGAGTCGGGTATTCAGATGGAAGTTTATACGGATTGTCCCGGTATGCAGTTTTACAGTGCAAACTTTATACAGGGACAGAAAGGAAAAGGCGGGGTTATATACAAAGAACGTGAAGCATTTTGCTTAGAGACACAGTATTTCCCAAACTCTGTCAATGAACCGAATTTCCAGTCTCCGATTACTGCGGCTGGAAAGGACTATGCATCCAAAACAATCTATAAGTTTTCGATTGCATAATAAATGACACCGTTTGACCCTTTAATCATAACAAATACAAAAGAAAAATATTCAGGGGCTAATCAGATTACAGTGATTAGCCTTTTGTTTACCATAAACAGGTACATTATATTAAGGAGAAACACATGAAAATCGTATTTCTGGACGCAAAAACAATTGGAGATGACATTGATCTTTCGGGTTATGAAGCGTTAGGAGAAGTAATAAAATATGGCTTTTCGACAGCAGAAGAAGCAGCTGAGCGGGCAAAGGATGCGGATGTTCTTGTTATAAATAAAGTAGAAATCAATGAAAAATCTATTGGAGAGGCAGATCATCTCAAACTTGTCTGCGTGACTGCAACAGGTACCAATAATCTGGATAAAGAGTATCTTGCAGAACGTGGCATTGCATGGCGGAATGTGGCAGGATATTCCACGGAATCGGTTGCACAGCATACTTTTGCATTATTATTCTATTTATTGGAGAAACTACGTTATTATGATGACTACGTTAAGACTGAGAAGTATGTGGGTGATGTGACATTCACGCACTTTGCGAAGAGATTTCACCAGTTAAGTGGAATGACATACGGTATTATCGGCCTTGGCAATATTGGAAGAAGAGTTGCGGATATAGCGAAATTGTTTGGCTGCCATGTCATCTATTATTCGACATCCGGGAAAAATTCGCAACCAGATTATGAGAGGGTAAGTTTTGATGAACTGCTGGCACAGTCGGATATTGTGTCCATTCATGCACCACTTGATGAGAACACCAGAGGACTGATGGATAAAGTGGCTTTTGCAAAAATGAAAAAATCAGCAATTTTATTGAATCTTGGAAGAGGACCGATTATTAATGAAGCAGATCTGGCAGATGCGTTGGAGCAGGGACAGATTGCAGCGGCAGGCCTTGATGTGCTTTCTGTGGAACCGATGCAGGAGAATAATCCTTTACGCCGGATTAAAGATAGTGACAAACTTTTTATAACACCGCATATTGCATGGGCCAGTGTGGAGGCAAGAACACGGCTGATGGAGATTATTCTGGAACAGATTAAGGACTTTTTCCGAAAAAAGCAGGGAAATTAGTTGAGAAAAAATCCTGAGCTTCTTGGTTGACTTTATGAAATGTCGTGATATAATTCATGTAGTATTGGAAACTACATTTCGAATTACTGATAAGCATATATTATATAGACAAAAAGGCCGAAATGTATATTAAGGGTATACAGGATTTTAGAATTGCATATTTTCTTTCGACAAAAAATCCAATATACTTCCAATAGAGTTTGAAAGAGAGAAAAAGGAGGAGCATAAGGATGGCAAGTTTAAAAGACGCGGCAGAAAGACAGGCATTTTCTCTTGCGATTGATGCGGCATTGAAAAGTCTTAATAAAGATAGAGAAAAGGCTTTACTGAACATTGTAAACCTGGTTCAGAAATTCATGGGAAATAATTTTAGAAAAGAGTCTTATGAGGGCGCTAAGAAAATGATTATGAACCCGGATCACAAGTGGATGCGTTATGTGAACCGTCTTCTTGATGAGACAGACCCGCATGTTGCAAAGATGACAGCATTAAACCTTGGCTATCAGGCTGCTTTTGCAGGAACAAAGAAGATTCGTAAAATGCGTGAGGTAGAGCAGTGCAATATTCCATGGCTGATTCTCATGGATCCTACCAGTGCGTGCAATCTGCATTGTACAGGATGTTGGGCAGCCGAATACGGACACAAATTAAATCTTTCTTATGATGAATTAGACAATATCATTACACAGGGCAAAGAACTTGGTATTTATTTTTATATGATGACCGGTGGAGAACCATTGGTACGTAAGGCTGATATTATTAAATTATGCGAAAAGCATAATGATTGTGCGTTCCATTGTTATACAAATGGAACACTCGTAGATCAGGCATTTTGTGATGAGATGAAGCGTGTTGGTAACTTGTCACTTTCTATTTCACTGGAAGGATTTGAGGATGCCAATGATTTTCGTCGAGGCGAAGGTGTATACGACAAAGTTATCCATGCAATGGATCTTCTTCATGAGAATGGACTGATCTTTGGTAACAGTGTATGTTATACAAGCAAGAACATGGATGCTGTTACAAGTGATGAGTTCTTTGATCTGTTGATCGAGCATGGCAGCCGTTTCGCTTGGTATTTCCATCTCATGCCGGTTGGCATGAATGCATCGCCGGAACTGATGCCTACAAAGAAACAGAGAGAATATATTTATCACAGAATCCGTGAAGTTCGTGCTATGGAAGGTGGAAAAGAAATTTTCGTTATGGACTTCCAGAATGATGGCGAGTTCGTTGGAGGATGTATTGCCGGAGGACGTAACTACTGTCATATTAACCCGAAGGGTGATGTGGAGCCTTGTGTATTTATCCATTACTCAGGTGCGAACATCAGAGAAAAATCTCTGTTAGAGTGCTTAAAGCAGCCATTGTTTATGGCATACAGAGACAATCAGCCATTTAATGACAATATGCTTCGCCCATGTCCAATGCTCGAGAATCCGGAAATTCTCCAGAGAATGGTACATGAGACCGGGGCACATTCAACAGATGTGGAAGAGGCAGAGCCGGTAGAGCATCTTTGCGGAAAATGTCTCGAGTATGCAAAGGAGTGGAAAGGAACTGCTGACAAACTTTGGGCAGAACATCCATATCAGCAGAAAGGCTACACAAACTTCAAAAAGCAGTAAAAGCAAAATTGTTCACACAAAATTAAGATTTTCACTCAGAATTCCCGGTTTACATGCCGGGAATTTTGTTGTATGGTAATGGCATGAAAGTAGAATTTAAAATAAAACTAGAATATGATAAAAAGAATAATATTCGAGCAGCGATAGCCATTATTCTGGCTATCGTTATGTATGTTACAATTGGATTTCACATCGGAGTACTCATCGCTTATGGACTTCTCTATTATCTGATAAAAAGCCTGAAAATTGACCTTGACCAGCGTTGCCCATGGTTATGGACGGCCATTTTATTTGTGTCAGGAGCGATATTTACCACTTTTTCGATACAATATATGCTTTTGGATTCGGAACTGTTTCAGCGGATGTCAGATCTGAAATGGGTACTGAATGTGTTGTGCTGTCTGGTTGTGTACCTTGTTGTGCAGCTTTTTACGAATAATGCGGGACTTTCCTGTATTATTTCGCATACATCACTGCTGTCGTTTGCGTTCATAAATTATTTCGTATATCTGTTCCGTGGAAACGAATTTACGTTTTCAGATATCCGGTCTATCGGAACAGGACTGAGCGTTGCCGGAAACTATAAGCTGCAACTTAATGACAGAGGGGCATATGCAATTTTTGGAGCAGCTTTGTTTATTGCATTTGTGCGTAAATGTCATGTAAAATTTGCACGTGCATGGCAGATGCGCATTATAGATGCAATGTTGGCGGCTATATGTGTGATTATTGTGGGAATGGCTGCTTATGATGTAAACACAGAAACCTGGGAGCAGAAAGGAACCTATCGCAACGGATATATTCTCAATTACATTTTAGGAATTCGTGACAGTTTTATTGCACAGCCGGACGGGTATTCTGAGGAAGCTATTCAAAAACTCGAAAAGAAATATAGTAGCAATGATAAGGATTATTCCAAAACAGATATAAAGGACCCTACTATTATTGTTATTATGAATGAATCCTTTTCCGATTTGAGTGTGTTAGGAGATTTACAGACAAATATTCCACTTACACCGTTTATTGACTCACTGAAAGAAAATACTACGAAGGGATATGCGCTGTCGTCTGTATTTGGTGCCAAGACACCGAATTCAGAGTGGGAATATCTGACAGGAAATTCCATGGCATTTCTTCCTGCAGGTTCGGTGGTGTACCAGCAGTATATCAGTGATACCCCGACATCTATTGTATCGAATCTTAAGGACGATGGATACACCTGTGTTGCCATGCATCCATATTATGCGACCGGATGGAGTCGAAATCAGGTCTATCCAAAGATTGGATATGATGAGATGCACTTTATTGATGATTTCGATCAGACAAAGATCTTACGGGAATATATCACAGATCAGGAACTTTATGATAAAATAATAGAGCGGTATGAAAGCCGTGGAGCAAATGAAAAATTATATCTGATGGGAATTACCATGCAGAACCATGGTGGTTACGGGGAACCATATGACAATTTTTATGAAGCGTGTTATAAAATAGGGCGGTCTTACACAGATGCCAACCAGTATTTGTCATTGGTGCATGAAAGTGATAAGGCAGTTAAGAATCTTATTGAATATTTTTCAAAAGTAGATGATCCGGTAGAAATCGTATTCTTTGGGGATCATCAACCAAGCCTGAATAGTAATTTTTATCCGCTTCTTAACGGAAAAGGAATGTCGGGTCTTACAGAAGATGAACTCGAAGCTTTGTATACGGTACCATTTTTTATTTGGACCAATTACGATACACCGGAAGAAACAGTGGATATTACGAGTCTGAATTTCCTGTCAACCATGACTTTGGAACGTGCAGGCATCGAGCTGCCGGCATATAATAAGTTTCTTGCAGATATGATGGAAACGGTACCGGCAATTAATTCCAGAGGATATTATTCGAAAGAAAAGCAATGCTATCAGCATATTGATGATGCTACTGGAGAGGAAGCGGAGTGGATAAAAAATTATCATATGCTGCAGTATAATTCTATGTTTGATAAAAAGGGACGAAGCAATCTGTTTTTCCCGTATAACATAGGAAAATGATGTGTTTAGTTAAAGGGGAAAACGATTGAGATTAAAGGATTTACTGAAATTTGATGAAATTGTAATTCAATGTCACGATAATCCGGATGCGGATGCTATTGCATGTGGATATGCGGTTCTTTTGTATTTACAGAAATATGGCAAAAGTCCATCTTTGGTTTATGGAGGAAGAAATTTCATTCGAAAAACCAATCTGGTTATGATGATAAAAGATTTGGAAATACCGATCACACATGTGACTGCAATCGGAAATCCGGAGCTTTTACTCATGGTGGACTGCCAGTATGGTGGCGGAAATGCCGAAAAATTTGAGGCACAGAACATAGCAGTGATCGATCATCACAGAATCAGCACGAATCTGCCGGAACTTTCGGAGGTAAGAAGCAATCTTGGCGCATGTTCTACTCTGATCTGGCAAATGTTGAAAAACGAGAATTTTAATGTGACGGCAAATAAGAGATTGGGTACGGCATTAAGCTATGGTCTTTATACCGACACCAGTGGATTTACCGAAATCGTGCATCCGCTGGATAAGGATTTACGAGATGAGGCAAATGTAGACAATATTCTTATGGCAAAATATCGCAATGCCAATATGTCTTTGGAAGATCTGGAAGTGGCTGGAGCGGCTTTGCTCAACAGTGACTACATGGATGAGTACCGGGCTTCGATTGTGAAAGCAGGTCATTGTGATCCGAATATTCTCGGTGTCATCAGTGATATGGTACTTGAAGTAGATGCGGTAGATATCTGTATTGTATTCAATTTTCAAGGAGGTGGCGTGAAGTTTTCTGTGCGAAGCTGCATTAAGGAAGTGAACGCCAGTGAACTTGCAGCCGAATTAAGCAAAGACATTGGGAGTGGTGGTGGACACTGGGGAAAAGCAGGTGGCTTTCTTTCTATGCCCCTGCTGACAAAAGAATATACAAAATTCTGCCAGGAGCGTAATTTTGAGCCACGGATGGAATTTGATGATGAGGGAAAGTGGGAACATCCTTCGTTATCTGGAGTCAAAGCAGTATTATCTTATCGTTTCGAGCAATATATGAACAATACGGACATCATATATGCAAAAGAATATCCACTGGATCAAAAGAATGCAAACACATATTATCGGAGAAAAATTCCATGGGGATATGTGCACGTTTCGGAATTGTACGAGGATGGTACACCAATTACAGTTCGAACACTTTGGGGAGATGTAGATACTGTTGTCGAGAAAGGCATTGTGCTGACAATTGGCCCGAGAGGGGGAGTGTATTTTCGCAAAGAAAAGGCATTTGAGGAACAGTTTTATATGTATCCCGATTGGAAATTCCAGTTGAAGGATGTGGAGTATTCTCCGACGTTCCGAAATCAGGATGATGGTACGACGATTGAGCCGGTAGATCACATTCATGTGTGCATTCCGAAAGGAAAACGCACCATTTATGCTAAAAAGCTGGAACACAAAGTCAAGTTGTTTCAGGAGAAGAATGGGGAACATGTTTATACATTAGGCCGGGAAGGGGATTATCTGGTCAATAGCACGGAGCAGCAGAATCAAATATATGTAATGCAAAGAAAAGTATTTGAAGAGACATATCGGAAAGCAGATGAGACTATGAAACAAAAAGCAGTTATTTTTGATTTGGATGGGACTTTATTAAACACATTAGAGGATTTGAAAGATGCGACCAACGCGGCGCTGGAATCGAAAGGCATGCCGGTGTGCACATTGGAGCAGGTACGACAGTATGTTGGAAATGGTGTAAGAAAACTAATGATTCGTGCAGTGCCTGACGGAGAAAAGAATCCTTTGTTTGAGGAGACTTTTGCGGCATTTAAGGAGTATTACGGAGCACATTGTCTGGATCACACAGCGCCATATCCGGATATTATGCAGATGATGAAAGCACTGAAGGAAAATGGTGTGAAGATAGCGATTGTATCCAATAAGCTGGATTCAGCTGTAAAAGAGTTAAATAAACAGTTTTTTGCAGCATACACAACTTCTGCCATTGGAGAGATGGATGGGGTTGCACGTAAACCGGCACCGGATATGGTCAATAAAGCTTTGCGCGAGTTGGGTGTTGACAAAGAAGATGCCGTTTATGTCGGTGACTCCGATGTGGATATCGCTACAGCAAAAAATTCCGGACTCCCTTGTATTTCTGTTACATGGGGATTTCGCGATGTCGAATTCTTAAAGGAGCACGGAGCGAAAAGACTAATAGAAAGCCCGCTTGAACTATTGTATCTTGTGTAAGATTCATGGTAAAATAAATTATTAATGGTAAATAGCCGAATGGAAGGAGAAACACATAAATGGAAGGAAGAATTTCAGGCCATACAGGATTGCTGGCATTGATCGGGTCACCGGTAGGCCATTCCGGATCACCGGCAATGTATAATTACAGTTTCGAGAAACTTGGTTTGGATTACGCATATGTAGCTTTTGATATCAAAGAAGAACAGGTAAAGGAAGCCTTAGATGCCATGAAACTGTTTCACATGAGAGGATGCAACGTGACGATGCCGGACAAAACAGAGGCGGCAAAGCACGTAGATGAACTCTCTCCGGCTGCACAGATTATTGGTGCAGTAAATACGATTGTAAATGATGATGGAAAGCTCACAGGATATATTACGGACGGAGAAGGCTTTGTTCACAATCTCAAGGATCATGGAATCGATATCAAAGGCAAAAAGATTACAGTAGCCGGAGGTGGCGGAGCTGCTACTGCTATTCAGGTACAGTGTGCATTAGATGGTGCAAGAGAGATTACAATTTTTAATATCAAGGATGCGTTCTTTGAGAGAACACTTGCAACGGCGGAGAAAATTCGCAAGGCAGTCCCGGGTATTGTTGTAAATGTGTACGATATTGCAGATACCGGGAAGATGACAGAGGAAATTCAGTCCAGTGATATTTTTGCAAATGCTACCATCGTTGGAATGAAGCCGATGGAAGATCAGAGTGTGGTAAAAGATCTGTCTGCATTCCGTCCGGGACTTGTAGTATGTGATGCTGTATATAATCCGGAAGAAACACGTCTTTTGAAAGAGGCAAAGGAGTCTGGCTGCACCTGCATTGGCGGCAAAGGAATGCTGTTGTGGCAGGGAGTTGCAGCATTTAAGCTGTATACAGGTATGGACATGCCTGTCGATGAAGTAAAGGAGAAGTTTTTTTCATGAGTAAAACAATTGAATGCAACATTTTCCTGATTGGTTTCATGGGAGCTGGAAAGAGCACCATTGCACGCAATCTTCAGAGAAAATTGAATTTCCCGCTTGTTGAAATGGATGAACGGATTGTCCGGGAACAGGGAATGTCCATTAATGATATTTTCGAAAAGTATGGAGAGGATCATTTCCGTGACATTGAGTCAGATCTGATTCTTGCTATTGGCAGGGAAGGTGCATCCATTGTTTCTTGCGGTGGTGGTGTGGTGGTTCGTCCACAGAACGTCGAGAACATGAAAAAAACAGGAAAAATCGTTTTTTTGAAAGCAACGCCGGAGACAATTTATGAGCGTGTGAAAAACAGCACAGATCGTCCAATCTTAAATGGTCACATGAATGTAGAATACATTGCACAGCTTATGGAGAAGCGTCGCGCGTTATATGAAAGCGCTGCGGATATTACTATTGAGACGGATGGAAAAACAAAAGAAGAAATCTGCGATGAAATTACTGACAGATTGGAGGAATAAATATGAAATTTAATTTTGACAACAAACTTTTCGTAGCGTTAGGAAAGGTTGTTGATTGTGCAATTTTGAGTGTCTTATGGCTTGTCTGTTGCTTACCGGTCATCACAATTGGGGTATCATCCACGGCACTATATTATACAGTACATAAGTCTATTCGCGGAAATAGAGGCTACACTACAAAGAATTTTTTCCACGCTTTCAAAGATAACTTTAAACCAGCGACACTGTCCTGGATTGTAACACTTGCGGTTCAGATTATTCTTGCTATGGATGCTTATATTACCTGGCAAGTACTCCAGACTGGAAACAATATGGGAGCATTTTTCTATTTTTTCCTCATTCTGATTGCTTTTTCGATTGGATGGGTCATTTATACTTTCGCATATATTGCAAGATTTGAAAATACGGTCAAGATTACTTTGAAAAATGCCATTCTTATGGAACTACGACATTTACCATGGTCATTACTTATCATCATTTTGCTTTTGCTTGCAATTTTTTTGACATGGTTGATCCCGATTTTTGTATTCCTGATGCCGGCATGTATTGTTTTGATATTTGATTTGATTTTGGAACGTATCTTCCGTATGTATATGTCACCGGAAGATTTGGCTAATGAAAAGGAAAAAGATATGCTCGACAAGATGGATTAATTGATTAATACGGAAGGTGAGCTTATGAAAAATAACTGGAATATGGATATTTTAGAATAAAGTGCTTGCTATTTTAGACGTATGTGGTATGATGAAGAGGTCATGAAATGACACGGATTCTATCACATACGTTTCCCTTATAGGGGGAAATCATATGAAGACAAATCACAAATTACGATTACAGGCAGTAATGCTGGTTCTATGCATGGTGTCCATGCTGCTTTTTCCAGGAAATAGAGAAGATATATCTGCAAAAGGAATTGATTTTCTTATTTTAGGTGTATACGAAAAAAGTCTTGAAGTCGGGGATGAATTCTGTATTTCAGCAGTAGCTTCGAATAGAAATAAAATAACATTCCGTTCAAGCAATTCAAAGGTTGCTTCAGTCAGTACCTATGGGCAGATCATTGCTAAAAAACCTGGAGAGGCAAAGATTACAGTCAAGGCAGGGAAAGCGCAGGCACGCTGCCGGATTATTGTAAAAAAAACACGCATTGATGTGAAACAAAAAAATATTTCTATGGACAATGGTGACATATTTCAGTTGAAGGCAGTGGCCTCCACTGGACATGCGTTGACCTACAAATCCAGTAAAAAGAGTATAGCGTCGGTAGATGAGAAAGGTCTTGTTACGGCAAAAAAGCCGGGTGAGGCAACAATCACTATCTCGGTAGATGGCACATCTGAAATCTGTAAAATCAAGGTGCGGGAGACCAGGGTAAAGCTGGATCGCACCAAAGTAACACTTTATCGAAAGGGAGAAATCACACTCTCTGTCTTAACAAATTCCAAAACAGAACCAAAGTGGAAATCGAATAAAAGCAGTGTTGCAACTGTAGATAACAAAGGAAATGTGACTGCAGTAAAGCATGGAACTGCAACGATTACTGTGACAGTAGACGGCATCAGGGCTACCTGCGAGATTATGGTAAAACAGCCGAAAGTAAGCTTTGAACAGTCAGAATTATCACTGAAACAAGGGGAGAAAATTTGCTTGAAAGCAAAGGTTTCGTCCGGCAATGAACCAATGTATTCCAGTTCTAATACTACGGTAGCAACCGTGGATGAGGAGGGTAATATTTATGCTTGCGGAAGAGGAAAAGCATATATTTATGCGAATGAGGATGGAATCAAAGCAAAGGTGATTATTCACGTAAAGTAAATTAAAACAGACAGATAGAAAAGGGAGATGGTGTGATAGAATCCAAAAAGGGGAGAGCCCCTTCAGGTTAACTGAAGGAAAGCTCTCCTTTTTTCAGACAGGATTCAACATATTTCTTGATCTGATAGTCGTCTTCCGGCATTTGGCAACCAATAATATACATGCCATCATTATCGGAACAACGGATAATGCGACCGTTGAGTTCTGCATGGGAAGGTAATGCAAAATTATGAATTGAAACCGAAATTTCTTTTCCATGGCAATCAGCAAAAACAGGGGAGGTCATAATCAGAGCGAAACCATTTGCACTGAGATTATCGAATTTGCCTGTAAAAGTTTCTCCTGTGTCTTTTAATGTTACGGTACATGTGTTGGAAATATCAATGCGTGGATATTTTCGTCTGTTGAGAATCTTCGAACGTGATTGCAACAGTACAGAGTAGTTTGTATCGGACGTATCAAGCAGTGCCTTCTCCCAGAAGTAAATAATGTTGCCAACCGTAATCTGAAGATTACAATCAATCGGAGTTGATAAAGCCGGGTTCTCTTCTAAAGAGATAAGTACACGATCCTGTGTATGGGAAATCAATTCTCCTGAATAGGCGGCATTATCGGATGTACGAACGAGTACTTTCATACCAGGACCTACATCTGCAATTCCCATAAAGCCACCGATACCAAGCTCGCACATCAATGCCTGAATGACGTCTTCGATATTATCAATATTGGTAGAACTTTCTGTGTATTTGCTGAGAATTCGCTTGCTGATGTCGCTGGAGTGATCGATGCATCCGGTAATAACATTGACTGTATTCGATACCTGTTCCATATTATCAACCAGTTGAAGGTTGGAATTTTCCACCTCCTTCATGGCAGAATCAATGACCTGAATATGTTCTCCGAGCTGGGTGGAATCTTCTGTAATCTTCTGTACATTTTCACCGGTCAGAGTTACTTTTTCCAAAGTTACCTGAATCAGTTCAAGTGTCTTCTCAATGGAAGTAGTCATTTTTCCCGATATTTCATCGAGACGGGTCAGAGCGTCCTGAATCTGCGCAGAAGAAGTCTTTGTCTCGGTGCTCAATGTACGAATCTGTTCGGCAACAACCGCAAAGCCTTTTCCGGAATCACCGGCACGGGCAGCTTCGATAGAAGCATTGAGTGCAAGAAGGTTTGTTTGGTTGGAGATGTTGTCGATTTTTCCGGTTTCTTCAAGAACCATGGTAAACTCGGTTTTGAAATCATGAAGAATATGTTCAACTTCAGAAGAAAGTTCGGACATCGTTCCGGCTGTTTTCACAAGACTGTCGAGATCCTGTGAACTTGTCTTTGCGTGTTCCTCTGATTCTACAGTAAGATTGACCATTTCATCAATCATAGCTGCTACATTTTCCACTTGTGTACGAATATCGGATGTCATGTCCATAGAAGAGGAAGTACGATCCTGTAGATGTTGATTGTTATCGGAGAGTTCGTTCATACCAAGCATTACGACATCAGACCCATGCTTGTTTTCAGAGGCAAGTTCCCGGACGACAGTAATTCCATCCATGATGGAGTTGCTGGCAGTTTTAACTTTTTCAACAGTAGTCACCACACGATGCAGGTCTGATTTGATACTGTCGGTCAATGCACCATCAGATTCATTCAGGTGGCGAATAGACATTACATAGCAGATATAGCACAGCACCAGACAGGAAAACTGAAGCTGATAATTTTTCATATCAGATGCGCTGTTACAGCCAAGAATCATACCGCGGTAGACAGCACTGAAAATTACACTTAATGTATTGGCAATTCCACATCCAATCATAAACTTCTGATTTTTATACAGGACAAGAAGACTCATCACAGGAAGAATGTAGGTGAAAGCGATAGGCGAGGCTGTCGTGCAGAGTACAAAAGTATAAAAAATACCATAACCGACAATAAGAATGTGTTTATAAATGTCGGTTGTCCAGCCTTTGACTCGAAGCATTACTTCGCCAATGATTACCGGAAGCCAGCACAAAATTAAAAAGATAATGTAATTGTTCACAGGGTATAGTCCGTTCCCTGTATCTGAACCATAATTGGCAGACAGAAGAATGGAGAAAATCAGCCAGATAATCCGGGCTTTCCGGTTGGCTTTTTCCTTAAAAACAGATGCATCATAATTCATATATGTTACTCCTCCTATATATTCCAAACGTATAGAGAAATAGGAAATATTTACTAGTTTTTAGTTTAGTTTATTTTGGAGCATATTACAAGTTTAATTTCAAAATTATTATGGAACATTATGAGATCGTATGAGTACAATTTTGGGTTTGAGGTATAGAAACATGAATTTTACAGATACTAGAGTAAAATCAGAATTTATATGGAGGAACGTTGATATATGAAAGCAACAGGAATTGTTCGCCGAATTGATGATCTGGGACGTATTGTGGTACCAAAGGAAATTCGTCGTACACTGCGTATTCGTGAGGGTGACCCGTTAGAGATATATACTGGCCGAGAGGGAGAAATTATGCTAAAAAAATACTCTCCAATTGGGGAAGTTGGGGAGTTTGCAACAGCATATGCACAGGCATTGGCACAGGTGGCAGATGCGCTTGTCTGTATTACGGATCGTGATTATATTATTGCAGCCTCCGGCAATGGGAAAAAAGAGTTGGAAGGGGAACGCTTGAGTCCCGAGGTGGAGGCACTTATGGAAAAACGAGGTACCTATGCTGTAAAAAACGTGCATGTGGAGTTACCATTGGTCACAAAAGAATGGGTAAGTGACCACAAGGGCGCAGTGCTGTCCACAATTATCTGTAATGGTGATTGCCAGGGGGCAGTCATCATTGTATCTAAAAGTGATGATCCACAGAGACTTGAAACTTTTCAGTTATTGGCACAGTCCGCAGCAAGTTTTATGGGAAAGCACATGGAACAATAAAGGATATGGGAAATGTATGAAATCACGTTAGAATATTCATATGTTTCCCTTTTTCATTGTATTAGGAAATTCCCTTGCAAAGATGTGTATTCTTTATTTATATTTTTATGGCCGCTGGTAACATGTTTTTAAAAAAAACATGTAAAAACAGTTCCGTGTGACCACTATGTGACCATCTGACGATATAGTGAATGATATAAATTGGATTGAAATTAATTTTGAGGGATAACAGAAGGAGGTTGTTTATGAATGCAAGAGGTTTTTTTAAGAAAATCGTAGCGGTGACGCTTGCAGGATCGATGGTATTTGGATCTGCAATGGTTACGATGGCAGATGCGGACAGTGAGCAGACAAACGCACAGGGGTATAAGCCGGGACAAGTTTATCGCGGGGATCAGAATAAATTTGATGCAAAGGGAGAGGCTCTTCCGGGATATCATTGGGATTACAAGAAACTTACAGACTATGTAGATGGATATTATGATACAAAGCAAAACCCAATTTGTGCTAAGACAGAGCATGAGCATACGGCATATACTGGAACATGCTACACAAAGAATACATGCGACGATACAGAACACGTACATACAGAATCCTGCTATGCATATAAAAATTGTGATATTAAAGAACATAAGCACACATGGGGTGCATGCTATACAAAGGTATTAGGAGTTTGGTGCAAGAAAGAAGAGCACACGCATTCACAGGGAAAAGGCGGATGCCAGGAAAAATATTTGATATGTAGCTTGGAAGAACATACCCATTCCACCGAGGAGAACGGTTGCACGGGACCGGTACGTACATGTGGCAAAGAGGCGCATACACACGGGGACAGATGTTATCCATATGTGCAGCCAATTCTTGCAACCTATGAGTTTCAAATGAAGGCAGATGAAAATACTACAAATGGAAATGAAAAAATTTCCATTACTGTTCACGTGGCTTGTGAGAATGGTGAGGATGCCAAAGATGTACAGGTTACCATTAAAGCGCATGATCGTAATCCATTTGCAGAGACATGTAATCTTGAAAGAACCGGAACTACCAATTTGTCTGGAAATGTAGAATTTAAGATTTCTGCAACCTATGATAAAATTACATCTGTTCTGGTTAATGGTTCAAATGTCGAAGGATACGGAAAAGAAATCGGATTATCATATAAACATGTAAATCTTTCTTATACAGTTGAACATAAGTATGAGGAGATTGCTGGTACAACAGTAGGATCCACAATGGATAAGAGAGGTAATATTATCGTTGGTCATGCAAACGATCTTGCATGTAAGCATTGTGGAGATAAAAAGGACGGAGAAAAGAAAACGATAGAGAATGTAAGCTGTTATTTATGTGAGGATCCGGATTACCCGATTCCAGAACCTGGTAAGCATGCTTCAAACAGCAAGTTTACAAAGATCTGTGATTCCACTTTGACAATTACAGAAAATGAAGGCGGAGAGATCATTACTTCTTTTGATAAGCAATCTGTAATAGATAAGGCAATCGCTGGATTGAAAGATCCGGAGAACACAACAGTTGTATTTAGAAGATTCCAGTATGAGGCTGGTGATGCTGCAAAAGGACGCAACGGGTGGCATGCTGATTTTCAGATTGTGAAGAAGACCCCGGATCCAACACCGACTCCGGATCCAACGCCGACCCCGGATCCAACACCGACCCCGGATCCAACACCGACTCCGGATCCGACACCGACTCCGGATCCGACACCGACTCCGGATCCAACACCGACCCCGGATCCGACACCGACCCCGGATCCAACACCGACCCCGGATCCAACACCGACTCCGGATTCAACACCGACTCCGGATCCAACGCCGACCCCAGATCCAACACCAATGCCAGATCCGACACCAACCGTAGACCCATCTGACGATGATGTTGATAATAATAACAATAATAGTTCAGACAACGACGATGCAGATAACAGTGATGATGCTGACGATAGTAACAATGATAACAGTCGTCCAGGCAATAACACAAATAATAATACAAACAACAATCGTCCAGACAGCAATACGAACAGTAATCAAAATAACGATAACAATAACAGAACCAATAATACAGCAAATACTCCTGCAGCAAACAATGCAGCAAATATAGTTGCAAACAACGCAGACAATGTGGCAAATGCACCGGTTGTTGTAGCAGACAATGATGTAGATGCAGCAAATGCAACAGATATCGCTGATGAGCAGACTCCGCTTGCAGATGCGGCAGATGATACGGTAGCAGATGATACTAAAAATATCGAGGATAATGCAACACCTCTTGCAGCAACTGAGGACAATTGCTTTATCCACTGGATTATTCTGATTCTTACATTAGTATGTGGTGTATACAATCTTATACGTGCTTTTGTACGAAAACGCAAGAATTCTGAAGAAGCTGAAAATGAGAATTAATAGGAGGTAAACAAAAATGGGAAAGATTTTAGATTATGCCGTATTGGCAGTATTAGTAGTAGGTCTGATAATTCTGTGTTTTTTTCAGAAATGCAATCTTGACATTTACTTTCTTGTATTTGGATTTGCAGTTGCAGCAGTGTCTGCAGTTACGATGATCTTGCAGAATCGTAAGAACCAGGATTCTGAGGAGAATAAGTCGGATTTGTAAGCATTTTGACGCCTTTTTATGAAGAGCTTCGGGTGACCGGAGCTCTTTTATATTTTCTTAAGAAAAAGATAATTTGCATATAAGATATAAAAGAGATAAAATACTCCATAGGTAAGCCCAGGAGGGAGAACCGGAAATAAAGGAGATTATATGGCAAAGAGAACAGATAAACGTAAGAAAAAAACAAAGAAAAAGCATCGCTTTTTCTGGTTTCTGATCAAGCTTCAGATTGTTCTGATGGTAGTTGTCCTAGCAGGCTTTGGCTATTATTATTTTGGTGGTTATGCCACGGAGGTACAGGCTCTCAAAGAGAAAGCGGTACAGACGGTAGCAGATTCGGATGACTCCATTTTTATTCCGTCACAGACATGTTCGGTGTATGACAAAGATGGAAAGCTGATATCTGAGCGAAAAGGTACAAAGGATGCGCAATATGTCAAATACGAAGACATACCACAGGATTTCATTACTGCAATTATCAGTATTGAGGACAAAAAATTTTACAGGCATCACGGGGTAGATTTTAAAGCAGTAATGCGTGCAGTGAAAGCACGAGTGACTCATGGAAGAATTACGCAGGGTGGCAGTACAATTACCATGCAGCTGGCAAAACTGATGTACTTGAATCCGGATGACACCTGGCAGTACAAAGTTGAGCAGATGTTTCTGGCGATTGAACTGGAAGGACGTTACAGTAAAGAAAAAATACTGGAGTTCTATTTGAACAATGTATATTTTGCAAATGGTTATTATGGAATTGATGCTGCATGTCGTGGTTATTTTAACTGTGATCTTAAGGATCTGGATGTGTCGCAGGTGGCTTTTTTATGTGCAATTCCAAACAGTCCGACATATTATGACCCGGTGACTAATATAGATCATACGTTAAAACGCCGGGATTTGATTCTTCAAAATATGAAGGATGATGGTAAGATCACACAGGAACAGTATTACGAGGCGACGAAGGAAGATATTGAACTTAACCGTCCAAAGAAGAAAAATACAGACAAGATCAACAATTATGTGGATACGTACGCCTATTATTGCGCAACACGTGCGTTGATGGAGCAGGAGGGATTTACATTCCAGTATTATTTTGATTCTGATGAGGAAAAGAAAGCTTACAACGAGCAGTATGATGAACTTTATGCAGCTTGCCAGAAAAAGCTTTATTCCGGTGGATATAAAATTTATACCACCATTGATATGGATAAACAGAAAAAGCTGCAAAGCACGGTAGATGATACGCTTGCCGGATTTACAGAGAAAAATGATGACGGCACCTACAATATGCAGGGAGCAGCTGTTACCATTGACAATAATACCGGATATGTAGTGGCTATTGTCGGTGGACGGGATCAGGATTTTAATTCGTACACACTGAATCGTGCATTCCAGAGTCACAGGCAGCCGGGAAGTTCGATTAAGCCTTTGATTGTGTATACGCCGGCTTTTGAACGCGGATATGATCCAAATACGATTGTCGACGATCACAAATTTGAAGGAGGTCCGTCCAATGCTACCAATACATATGCAGGTAAAATACCGCTTCGTTATGCTGTGGCAAAATCATTGAATACAGTTGCATGGCAGGTATACGAGCAGGTGACACCTAAGGTTGGACTGCAATATCTTAAGAATATGAATTTCAGCAGTATTGTGAAAGATGATTATACACTTGCCACTTCGTTAGGAGGATTTACCAAGGGGGTATCTCCTCTTGAGATGGCATCAGCGTATGCCGCATTAGAGAATGATGGTATGTTCCGTCAGCCAAACTGTATCAAATCGATTGTGGATGCAGATGAGAATGTTGTGTATTCTTCACAAATGGCAGAAGTATCCATTTATGAGAAGGATGCTACAAGAACAATGACAGATGTACTTACAACTGTTATGGACAGTGGTACAGGTGCGGCACTGAAACTGAGCAATATGCCGTGTGCTGGAAAGACAGGAACGACCAATGATCATAAGGATGGCTGGTTTGTGGGGTATACAAGATATTATACGACCAGTGTGTGGGTTGGATGTGATTATCCAAAGTCTATCAGCAACCTCAGTGGAAGTACCTATCCGGGTCAGATATGGAAAGCGTATATGTCTGCGATTCACGAAAATCTGGATCCAATGGATTTTCTGCCTTATGCAAAACTTTCGGATGAGTTTATTCAGAAAGAACAGGAGGAGGAATCACAAAAGGAGCAAGAGAGGGAGGATCAGAAAGATTCTGAGGCTGAAAAAGATTCTGAAGCAGACCAGAAAGATTCTGAAAAAGATGAGACAAAGAAGGAGCCTGCAGATACCAATACTTCGGATAAGAACAATAACAGTGAAGATACCAATGTTTCAGACGACAGCCAGAATAATGATCAGAACAACAATCAGGACAACAATCAGGACAATGATAATTCGGATAGTAACAATAGTGGGGATGATCAAGACAACACTGGAGGCGATGATACTAGTGGTGATACTGGTGGAGACAGTGGAGAAAATACCGGGGAGTAAAAAGTTTTATTTGCTTCGTTTGCTGAAAAATATGGGTTGGATGAAACAGATTCCTATGTTAAAATAGAGGCAGATAAATACGAGATCCAGGAGGAAGAGCAATTGAAGAAATATGGTTTTGGAGTAGATGTGGGTGGAACCACAGTAAAGATGGGATTTTTTGAGACAAGTGGCAAGCTTCTCGACAAATGGGAGATTACAACCAATACGGATGATAATGGAAAGGCTGTACTTCCGGACATTGCAAAGTCCATTGACAATAAGCTGGCGCAGGAAGGTATCAGTAAGGCAGAAATCGAAGGAATCGGTATCGGAGTTCCGGGACCGGTAAGAAATGACGGAGTTGTTTTAAATTGTGTCAATCTTGGCTGGGGAATCATTAATGTAGCAGAGGAACTTGGACGTCTCACCGGTCTTGCCGTTAAAGTAGGCAATGATGCAAACGTTGCAGCACTTGGCGAGATGTGGCAGGGTGGTGCAAAAGGAAGCAAGGATGTCATCATGGTAACGCTTGGCACCGGCGTCGGTGGCGGAATCATTGTTGATGGTAAAATCGTAGCCGGATACAACGGAGCCGGTGGTGAGATCGGACATATTACTGTGAATAATGATGAAATTGAGCCATGTAACTGTGGACAGTATGGTTGTCTGGAGCAGTATACATCTGCAACAGGTATTGTTCGTATGGCAAAGCGTAAGCTGGCAAAAACACAGGATGAGACTTCTTTACGCAAATATGAGAATATCACTGCAAAGGATATTTTTGATGAGGCAAAGGCCGGAGATGCAGTTGCACTGCTTCTGGTAGATGAAGTTGGTGAGATCCTTGGATCTACGCTTTCAAATATCGCATGTGTTGTGAATCCGGAAGTTATTGTAATCGGTGGAGGCGTATCGAAGGCAGGACAAATTCTTATTGATACGATCAAAAAGCATTATCAGGAGACTTCTTTTAAGGCATGTCGTGATACACGTTTTGAACTGGCGTCTCTTGGAAATGATGCAGGAATTTATGGTTCTATGAACTTGATCATTAATAACTAAACACATTCCTAATACATAAAAAGCGGTTGCACTACTGTGAAATGAGCAGTAGCACAACCGCTTTTTATTTTGTCATCATTTACTTTGTCTGTGAGGCAAGTTCCTGATTCAGCATATCCTGAATAATTTTCTCACAGTAGCTGCCAAGACGCTTCTGGTCTTCTTTGGAAAGTTCGGATACATAGATCGGCTTTCCGTAGGTCAATGTAACTTTTGTGGATTTGACCCATGGAAAATGATTCTCAAATATATCCGCAGTACCGGTAAGTACCATTGGAACAATCGGACATTTGGTTTTCTGTGCAATTTTAAAGGAACCTTCTTTGAATGGAAGAAGGGTGTCCGGGTGTTCGGCATCTTTGTTTCGTGTACCCTCCGGGAAGATGCAGATGGAAATACCGGATTTCACCTGATCAATAGCGGTCAGAATGACTTTCAATCCCTGTTTGAGATCTTTACGGTCTAAAAACAGGCAGTAAAGTCGACGCATCCACAAACCAAGAATGGGAACTTTGTTTACACCGTCCTTTGAAATGTAGCCGGTCAGACCGGGACATCTGGCATAGGTTACCACAATGTCAAAAAAACTTCGGTGATTGCCTATGTAAAGAACCGGCTGGTCCGTTGGTACATTCTCTTCTCCTTTTACGGTAAGTTTGATGCCGGAGAGAAAGGAAACACAGCGGAAGCCCCATTGGACAATTCGCAGCTGACTGATGTCGGCGGCCTGTTTATTGAATTTGGATATGATCCACTCAATACCAAGCACAGGAAGACCGAGCAACAGAAATAAAAATACATAAAGTACTACAAGAATGGTTCGCATTGGTTACCTCTTTCTTTCTGTTATTTACAACATGGAAGTGTTGCTTTTTTATAATTATAACCCTTTAATCATCATTATATAAAAATTTATGTATGAAATCAATGCGGATTGCATAAGATAGCATAAGAATGAATAGGTGGATAAAAATGCAGGTAAAAAAAAGCAAAGGGTTTCAACTGATTTGTGTGCTATTGCTGGTGTCTGTTTTATTATCCGGCTGTACAATACTTCAGAGTCAGAAAAAAGTGCAGGATCTGGAGTTTACGGTTGTACGTCCGGAAGAGATACCGGAAACGCTAAAAAGCCGGATAGAAAGCAAATTGGAGGAGAAATTTACACTCACATACAGAGATAGCGAATATTTATACATAGCAAGAGGCTATGGACAGCAGGAAACGGGTGGATATTGTATTACCGTGGATCAATGTTATCTGAGTGAAAATGCAGTGTGTATAAAGACGACACTTACAGGTCCACAGCCGGGGGAAGAAGTAAGTACGGCACCAAGCTGTCCATACATTGTGCTGAAACTGGAACAGCGGGATGAGGAAGTTGTATTTGAATAAACATACAACAAGTACTTATTTACTATTGTAAGAAGTTTATCACTCTGCTATACTAAAGCTACTAGATGTTGTATTATTCTAGAATATTTAGCTCAAAATAGAGGAGGCAAATATGGAACAGGCACAAATCAGCAAGGTTCGGGCATCCGTTCATCAGCAGTGTGGTAATAGAGTAAAGATTCAGTTGGATCGTGGCCGTAACAAAGTTGACATCCAGGAGGGCGTGATTCAAAAAGCGTACCCAAGTGTGTTTACAATACTTGTAGATGACGAGCAAGACAATGCTCCTCAGTTATTATCATTCAGTTATACTGACATCATTACGAAAGACATTCGAATGAAGCTTTGTTAATTAACTGGAATATTTTCCCTCTCTTTCGAATAAGTATTTTTATATGAAGTTCGAAGAGAGGGATTTTTTTTGGAATTAAAAAAGCAGATTTTAAAACAGAATATACAAAAAGGCAAAGCCTTCACACAGGTAACATTGGATGACGACTGTATTGTAAAAGACAGTAAGCCTGATATTATCAAAATTATACATACCAAAGGCAGTATTATTTTTGAAGAATCAAAGGTAAATAATCAGACTGTATGGGTAACCGGTAAATTAAAATTTACGGTGCTGTATCGCAGTGATGGAAATGCCGGAAAAGTGGAGACACTTTCGGATACCATTGATTTTGGCGAGAAAATCATGATGGATGAGATCGAGGAACTGGACACTGTCAAATTGAGCGGAAAGTTGGAAGACCTATCCATTACAGCAATAAATTCACGCAAACTTGCGGTCCGTGCAGTGGTAGGAATTACCGCTGTGTCGGAACAGCTGCGAGAGGAGGAACTGGTCAGCGGGGCGGAAGGGGAAGAGGATATTCAGCAGAAACAGGAAAACAGACAGATGCTTCTTCTTGTCACTTCAAAAAAGGACATCTTGCGCACACATAACGAAATGAATCTTCCTGCTGCCAGCCCGAATATTGGCAGAATCCTTTATTATAATGCGGATATTCAAAACAAAGAGGTCTCTTTATCCAATGATCGTGTACAGGTACAGGGTATGGCACATCTGGATGTGCTGTATAGTAGTCTTGAGGGACAGCTGGAGTGGTACGATGCCATGGTCCCTTTTTCCGGAACGATGGATTGCGAGGGGGCGGATGCACAGTCTTTGTACTGGATTGTGATTACACCGGCAGATATCGAACTGGAGGCTGCTGCAGACTATGATGGAGAGATGCGCAGTCTGCATCTGGATATGGTGTTTGATGTCAGCCTGAAAGTATGGGAGGAAAAGGAGGAGACGATCCTTTCGGATATTTATGCTTTGAGCAAGCATCTGACACCGGAAAAAGAGATGATGAAGATTACAAAGCTTGTGATCAAGAACGAGGCAAAACTGCGCGTATCCCAGCAGATGAAACTTGATGAAGGGCAGGAAAAAATTCTGCAGCTTTGTTCCTATGAGGGATCTGCAGATATTGATTCTGTGGAAGTAATCGACAATGGGCTGAAAGTCGAGGGAGTGCTGAGCGTACATATTTTATATGCAACGGTGGATGACAGTTCACCGCTTGCCCGTGCTTTTGAGCAGATTCCATTCACACAGGTCATTGATGTACCGGGGCTTCGTAAGGATAATCGTAATATTCGTTATGAATTAGAACCGGGGATGGACCAGTTGCAGGTAAATCTGCTGGATAATGAACGCTATGAAATTAAAGCATCTTTATCCATTACAGCACTGGTTCTGGAAGAAGATTATACAGATAAAATCGTAGATGTCCGGGAAAGTGAACTGGATATGGAACGGCTTCAGAGACAACCGGGAATTACGGGGTATATCGTACAGTCACAGGAGAGCCTGTGGGATATTGCCAGAAGATATCACACCACAGAAGAAGGAATTATTGCTACAAATGGTTTAAAGACCGCAAACGTCAAGGCCGGGGACAAAATCATTATTGTTAAAAGTGTTGGCTGATATGCATTAATTTATAGACAGTAAAAAGTATAGAGAAACGTAAACAAAGGAGAGGTTATGGAAAACAAGCGCGATAATGAATACCAGGAGAAACCATACAATTCGGATGCACAATATAGTTTTTCGTCACGGAACAGTACATCCAGAGGATACAATTTAAACGGGACATATTATGAAAGTTCCAGCAGTTACGAAGATTATGAAGGTGTAAAGTCTAAGGAACAGAAAAATGAAAGCCATAATACATATGCATCCGGATCATGTGGGATGGCAAACAATATCACACCGCCTTTGGATAAGAAAGGACGTCCGCTAAAAAATAAATTTGCATCAAGACTTGCCTGGGGCATTATTTTAATTATAGGATCTTTTCTTTTTGGATTTGGCATGGTGCCAGTTTATATAGCCACAATCTTGAGTATTATTGCCATTGTGTTTGCATTCCAACAGAATGTGGCATATACACAGGGAGAGTGGGATACCTATAAACGAAAGGCAAAAACTTCAGGAATACTGCTTTGGATTGCAGGAATTATCATCATGATCTGGATTGCAATTTTGATTGTGGCAGGTGCATGGCTATATAAGGAATATAGTGTAAGCTCTGAAATGAAAGACCTTTTCAATTTGCATCAGGACTATACTTATACGGACCCCACAGAAGAGGGGGATGTGCATGAAGAAACATTTAGGGGCAAAGATGATAAATTTGAATATAAGAACGGAACCATTAGTAAGCCAGAAAATTTCAATGTATTTACCATTGAAGGAAAAGAAATTTCTGTGCCACTTTCTTTGAAAGAGTTACAGAATGCAGGGTTTCAGTTAAAAGACAAAGCTTTGAATGAAACTATAGATCCACAGGACTACAAAATAGCTTCATTTTATACGAAGGATGACCGTTTCGTTGGGCAATTGACTATTTCCAACTATGCGGATAAGAAAATAAAAGTAAAAGATGGTATTATAGATGCAGTTACAATTACGAACATACAAGTTGCAGATGTATCTTTTATTGATGGATTGCGACTGTGTGAGTCTACGGTTGAAGATGCAATGAATATATTTGGAAGTGATTATGATTTAAAAAGTGAGTATGATAATCGAATTTCAATACGATGGAAATATACAACAGGATATGAAAAAAGTATCGAGTTGAGCTTTGAAGATGGAAAACTATATTACGCCGATATTAGAAATGGAAAAAATATAGAATAAGAAGAGGCTGCATCACGCCGGAGAATTACATCATATTCTCCGCTCGTGAGCAGCTTCTTTTTGTTTTCCGGTTTTTAATCCATAAGTTGCGAACCGCTCTTCTTGAGAAAATATTTAAAAAAGTATAAAAGGTGTGAAAAACAGTAGAAAAAAAATGCATTTTGTGACAAAATAGGAGTAGCGATTAAAGTTAGGGGGGCATTTTATGCATTTCAATAAACAAAACAAAAAAATGAGAAAAGTACATAACCGTATTTACTCTGCTGTATTGGTATTTGCACTTGCAGCTTCTTTGGCAGCTGGTGCGGTCAGCGTGTCACCGACTGACACTTACGCGAAGACAGCAAAGCAGAAGCGTGACGAGGCAAAGAAGAATTTAAGTGATACCAATAGTAAGATTGATAATATCAAGGACAACCAGGTAGATATTAAAAGTGATATCAGTCAGGCTTCAAAGAATCTGAAAAATCTTATGTCAAAACAGAAGACCCTGAAGCAGAACATCAAAGATAAGCAGGCAGAGGTTGAACAGGCAAACAAGGAGCTGGTAGATGCACAGAACAAGGAAGATGAAGAATACAAGGCAATGAAGCTTCGTATTCAATATATGTATGAAAACAGTACAGACAATTCCCTGTGGACTGCAATTATCGAGTCTCATGGTCTGTCAGATATGCTTAATCGTATTGAGTACGTCAGTGATCTCTACCAATCAGATCGTCAGTTGATGGACCAGTATCAGGCTGCAGTCAAGGAAGTAGAAGACTGGACAACACAGCTTGCGGATGATATGAACAATCTTCTTGCATTACAGGATGAATATGAAAAGCAGCAGGGTGAACTGAATACACTTCTTGCAAAACTGGAAAAGAAGAAAGACAAATATGCACAGCAGCTTGCAGATGCGAAGGAGCAGGCAAAGGATTACCAGAAGACCATTGATGAGCAGAATGAAATTATTCGTCAACAGGAAGCTGCTGCCGCAAGACAGAATGCAGCTACTTATGATGGAGGTGGTTCCGGAGCAAGTGGTGGTATGGGTTCCGATTCCTACCTGCAGGATTCTTCTTATAATCCATCCAATGCTACCAGCGTAAGTGGTGCAGCAGTTGTAGCTTATGCACAGCAGTTCGTGGGAAATCCATATGTATGGGGTGGAAACAGCCTTACAAATGGTGTGGACTGTTCTGGTTTCGTACATCTGATATATGCGCATTTTGGAATCAGCACCCCACGTTATTCCCAGGCGTTTAAGAGTGTGGGACAGCCGGTGGCTTATCAGAATATTCAGGCCGGAGATGTTGTGGTGTATCCGGGACATGTAGCTATCTATATTGGAAACGGATGCATTGTAGAGGCGCAGTCTACACGTGCCGGAATTACAAACACAAGACCTGTAAACTGCCATACCATTACAGCCATCCGTCGACTGGTATAATTATGGATGTCATGGAGAAACGAAGAAAAAGCGTCGGTAAACGATGGATCATAACAATAATATTATGTGTGCTGGTTGTTGCTTTGGGCCTTTTCACCCGATGGAAAAACCGCCAGTTAGATCCTATCGATTATAAAGCGTCGTTGGAAAAGACAGCTGCCGAAGTAAATGGAACATTTCTGACACTCCGGGATATGGCATTTTATGTGACTTACGAAGAGGCGGAAGTGGCGAAGCAGGCGATTGAATATGACGAGGATGATCCGAAACATTACTGGAATACCCGGTTGAATGGTACCTACGTCAGAGTGGCAGCGCGCAATGCCGCAATACAGATGGCGATTCATGATGAACTCTTTTATCAGATGGCGATGCAAGAAGGCATTGAACTGACTGACGAAGAGGAAAAATCGTATCGTATGACAGAACAGGATTTCTGGGGAGATATGGTAGATGCAGAGAAAGATGTTCGTCTCGGTGTGACGGAGAAAGATATTGCAGAGACGATGCATAAGATTGCATTGGCACAGAAATATCAGGAAATCTATGCTGCTCTTCAAAATGGCGAAAAGGATGATTACAATTTCTCGGAGAATGCATACAAGCAGCTTCTTGAGAAACAAAAATATAAAATTAATGAAAAAGTGTGGAAGCGGGTAAGCTTTGGCACAATTACCCTGGATTATCAGGAAGAAAATTAAATAGGAAAGAAGAAAAGAATTATGTCAGCAAAAATTGGTAGAAATGATCCATGTTGGTGTGGAAGTGGTAAGAAGTACAAAGTGTGTCATGCGGCTTTCGATGATAAGATTGCGCATTTTGCACAGTTGGGACATCGGGTTCCGACAAGAGATCTGATCAAGACACCAGACCAGATTGCAGGAATCAAGGAAAGTGCCAAGATTAATGTGGCCGTACTTGATTACATTGAGAAGAATATTCATGCAGGCATGAATACAGCGGAAATTGACAAGATTGTTTATGATATGACAACAAGCATGGGAGGTATTCCGGCACCGCTCAACTACGAAGGTTATCCATACAGCGTATGTACTTCTGTGAATGAGCAGGTGTGCCATGGTTTCCCTTCGGAAGATGTCATTCTCAAAGAAGGCGATATCATTAACGTGGACTGTTCCACCATTTTAAATGGATACTTTTCAGACTCCTCCCGTATGTTCTGTATCGGCGAGGTGAGTCTGGAGAAAAAGCGTCTCGTAGAAGTTACCAAGGAATGCGTGGAGCTTGGACTAAAAGAAGTAAAGCCATGGGGCTTTTTGGGAGATATGGGACAGGCGGTGCACGATCATGCATTTGCAAATGGATATACCGTTGTTCGTGAGATTGGCGGTCATGGCGTTGGACTTGAATTCCATGAGGAGCCATGGGTTGGATATAATTCCAAGCGTGGAACCGAGATGCTTCTCGTTCCGGGAATGATCTTTACGATTGAACCGATGGTAAATATGGGTGGCGCTGCCATCTACATAGATGAAGATAACGATTGGGAAGTATATACGGAAGATGGAAAGCCGTCTGCACAGTGGGAGATTATGGTTCTCGTAACAGAAGACGGAGCCGAAGTACTTAGTTGGTAATTATGTATGGGCTGATGTTCCCGATACACATACTTTCGGAGAAAGTATGATACATTAAGAGGAATAAACATGAAAGATTGTATGACAACTTTTACAGGATTGCAATTTAACGCATTTGAGCCGGAGGCAGACAAAATCCGCATTGAGGATATTGCACATGCATTGTCCATGATGGTGCGGGCCAACGGGCATTTTCCACAGTTTTTCTCTGTAGGACAGCATTGCATCCAGTGTGCGAGAGAAGCACTGGCACGAAATTATGTGCCGACAGTTGCACTTGCATGTCTGTTGCACGATGGAAGTGAAGCATATCTTGCGGATGTTACAAGACCTGTAAAAAAGAATATGACCATGTATCTGCAGATTGAAAGTCAGCTGCAGACAATGATATACGAACAGCTTCTTGGTTATGTGCCGGAAGGAGAAGAGGCAGAACTTGTAAAGAATATTGATGATGCCTGCCTGTATTACGAATTTGATCATTTTATGAATGAGAAACTTTTTCCGGTAGAACCGGTTTTGATGAGTTCGCCAGAATATGAATTTCAGCCGATGGCTGATGTGGAGAAAGAATTCCTTTCACTTTTTGAGGATTTAAAGAAGCGCATTGAGAAAGAAGCGCAGACGAATAATTAAGAACAGGAAGAAACATGAATAAAAAAGAAGTACTTGAATTAAAGAGAAGATTTAAAAAGGATGCAGCTACATTTACCCGTGTGTGCGGTTGCTATGTAGATGGAAATCACAACAAGATCTGCAAGTTCGGAAATACATTTCTGAACCTGGAGGAAGATGAATATTACAAATATCTGGAGATTGCCAACAAGGCTTTGTCCGGCACATTGGGAAACAACCTGTTGGAACTGAATTTCCCGATCGAGGAGGAAGAAGTCGGTGGACGTCAGCACATTCTTATGGCACTCCGTGCTTCCAAGCTGGAAGATGACAATCTGTTGGATACTTTTTATGATCTCGTGATCGATACCTATGATCATGCCGGCAATTATCTGATTGTTCTGTTCCATGATGCGTATGATGTTATGACCAGAACAAGCGATAACAATAACCTCGACGAATCAGAGGAAGTGTATGAATATTTGATCTGTGCGATCTGTCCGGTAGATTTGTCGAAACCGGGACTGGGATTTCTGGAAGAAGAACATCGCATTGGACCGCGTGTGCGTGACTGGGTGGTCGGAGCTGTGGATACTGCATTTTTGTTTCCGGCATTTAATGACCGCAGCACAGATATTCATTCAACATTATTCTATACGAAGAATACCAAGGAGCCACATTCCGAATTTATGGCAAACGGACTTGGTTGCGGCATTGAGCGTACAGCAACGGAGCAGAAGATGGCGTTCCATTCTATTGTCCGCAATGTTCTTGGCGCAGAGGATGAGCATACAGATGAAGTGCTTTTGGATATGCAGCAGAACCTCAGTGAAATGATTGATGAGTTTGATGAAACGCACGACGAGGATGAAGTGTTTGTACTTGATAAACAGGTTGTAAATAAACTGCTTACCGACAGCAATGTTTCTGAGGAGAAAGCTGCACGTATTGAGAAGTCGGTAGATGAGGCATTTGGTGAAAAGCCTCCGGTGGCAGAACATGTCATTGATGCAAAAGCTTTGGCGCAGAATGAACTTCGTGTTGAAAAGATGGCTTTGGAAGATCAGGTTGGCACCTTGACAGTGCAGCTTACCGAAAAGGACGAGGCGCTTGCGGAGCGCACCTCCCAGCTGATTGAAAAGCAGGAAGAAATCGACAATTATATTGCCGAGACAAAGACATATGATGTGGTACTGCGCGTGAAGCCGGAGAAGGCATCACAGATCAAGTCGCAGGTGATCAATGGACAGAAATGTCTGGTAATCCCAATGAACGAGGATGAACATGCCACAATCAATGGTGTGAACACGACGGTGTAGTTGAAAAGAAAAATTTTAAATAAAGTAGGCATTTGGAATGAAATCGATCCCTTTCTGTGCTATCATAAATCTATTGGATTATGATACATGGAAAGGGGCTTTTTTTATGGGCAGAAAAAATCCCGCAAAAAATATAAATATCGGTCTGCTGGCGCATGTCGATGCCGGAAAAACCACACTGTCGGAGGCACTGTTATATGCCACCGGGCAGATCCGCGCGCTGGGGCGTGTGGACCATCAGGATGCATTTCTGGATACGGATGCGCAGGAGCGGGCGCGTGGAATTACGATTTTTTCCAAGCAGGCGCGACTTCGGCTGCAACCGACGAATGAGAATTCACATGGTGAACAGACAATAGGTGTGGAAGTGCCCCCTCGCGGAGCTCAGCGGCAATCGCAACCGACGAATGAAAATTTGCATAGCAAATCGTCGGTTGGTATAACAATTCTGGATACGCCGGGACATGTGGATTTCTCTGCGGAGATGGAGCGCACGTTGCAGGTGCTCGACTATGCAATCCTTGTTATCAGCGGAACCGACGGCGTGCAGGGACATACGCGGACGCTCTGGCGGCTCCTGAGGCATTATAACATCCCGACTTTTTTGTTTGTCAACAAGATGGATCTGCCGGGTGCGGACAAAGAAGCCGTGCAGCAGCAGTTAAAAACGGAACTGTCCGATGGATGTGTGGATTTTACGAAAGACAGCGGGGAAGCATTTTTCGAGGAAGCAGCGATGGGAAGCGAAGCACTGCTGGATGAGTATATGGAGCAGGGCAGCATTGCAGAGGAGCATCTGGCGCATGCGGTGGCAAAGCGTGAACTGTTTCCGTGCTACTATGGCTCGGCGCTCAAAGTGGAGGGTGTGAAAGAACTGCTTGCAGGCTTTGCAAAATACCACAGGGCACCGGAGTATGAAGACGAATTTTCTGCCCGTGTATACAAGATCGGCAGAGATGCAAAAGGAGCGCGGCTGACCTATCTGAAAGTGACCGGAGGCACGCTGCATGTCAAAGACCGGATTTCCTATGATGGTCTGGAGGAAAAAGTCGACCAGATCCGCCTGTATTCCGGAGAAAAATTTGAGACTGCGGAGGCGGTGGAGGCCGGGGAAGTCTGTGCTGTGACCGGACTTACCACAACCATACCGGGACAGGGACTCGGCGCGCAGCAGGAGAGCAGTGTGCCGGTACTCGAGCCGGTGCTTAACTACCGGATCTATCTGCCGAACGAAGTGAATGCCGTGGAGATGATGGAAAAATTAAAGCAGCTTGAGGAGGAAGATCCACAGCTTCATATCCTCTGGAATGAGCAGCTGCAGGAAATTCATGTGCAGATGATGGGACAGGTGCAGATCGAAGTCTTGACACAGTTGATCAAAGAGCGTTTTGGTGTTGTGGTTGTCTTTGGACAGGGCAACATTGTATACAAAGAGACGATTGCAAAGCCGGTGGAGGGTGTGGGACATTTTGAGCCGCTGCGCCACTATGCGGAAGTGCATCTGCTGCTGGAGCCGGGGGAACCGGGAAGCGGAATCGAGGTGGCAAGCGCGTGCAGCGAGGATGTGCTCGACCTCAACTGGCAGCGGCTGATCGCAACACATATTATGGAGCGGGAACATCCGGGCGTACTGACCGGATCAGCACTCACCGATGTAAAAATCACGATTTTAAGCGGACGTGCCCATATCAAACATACCGAGGGCGGCGATTTCCGGCAGGCAACTTACCGTGCGATCCGGCAGGGGTTAAAGAGCACGGAAAGCGTGCTGTTAGAACCAGTGTATGCGTTTACACTCGAAGTGCCGCAGGAGATGGTCGGCCGTGCCATGACCGACTTAAAGCAGCGTGCAGGCAAGTTTGATTCGCCGGAATTTGGCACCGGAAACGGCATGGACTATGCTGTGCTGCAGGGCACGGTTCCGGTTGCGACGATGCAGGACTACAGCAGTGAGGTGCATGCGTATACTCGAGGACTCGGGCATCTGACACTGGAACTTTCCGGCTATGATGTTTGTCACAACAGTGAGGAAGTGATCGCAGAAACCGGGTACGACAGTGAAGCGGATACGGCAAATCCGACCGGATCGGTATTCTGTGCGCACGGTGCCGGATTTATCGTGCCGTGGGATCAGGTGGATGCGTATATGCATCTGCCGCGACAGTTTGTACCGGAAGAGGAAACCCAAACACCTGCGGACGGGCGCAGTTATGAGACCGACGGGCAGAGTTTTGGTCCGGTGCACCGGCAGCAGTCTTCCGGCAAGACCGGCTGGGAACTGGATCAGGAGCTGCAGCAGATTTATGCCCGTGAGTTTGGCATGAGCCGCGAAGATATGGAAGATCAGGAACGGCGCAAGTGGCTGAAAAAGAGATCCGATGCGCCGAAGCCGAATGTGGTAAAATACGATAAGAAAGGCAATCCGATCTATCCGGCGAAGGGACCGCAGGAAGAATATCTGATCGTGGACGGTTACAATATTATTTTTGCATGGAAAGACTTAAATGAACTTTCCCGTGTCAATATTGATTCCGCAAGGGACAAGCTTTTAGATATTTTAAGCAATTATCAGGGATACAAGAACTGCCCGGTGCTGGTGGTGTTTGATGCCTATAAGCGCAAGGAACATCCGGGTGCCAAAAGCAAATATCACAATCTGGATGTGGTCTATACGAAAACCGATGAGACCGCAGATGCGTTTATCGAGCGCACCGTGCATGAGATCGGGCACAAGTACCGCGTCACAGTTGCGACAAATGACGGGCTGGAACAGCTTACGGTCATGAGTCAGGGCGCGTTGCGCATGTCGGCGGACAATCTCCGGGAGGAGATTGAGCGGCTGAGCCGGCTGGAGTATGAAAATTATCTGGCAAGCCAGAAGCAATCAAAATAATAGTTCAAAAAGTGTAAAAGAAGACAAGACGATAATTAAAAATTGTCTGTGAAAATATAGCATAGAAATATTTGAAAAACAGGAGGAAAATAAAATGTTCGTAGCAGAAGATATGTATCAATTAGGAAGCCAGCGTTCGGCAATTCGTGAATTATTTGAGTATGGTAAGCAGCGCGCGGCAGTTGTGGGAGCGGAAAATGTCTATGATTTTTCCCTCGGAAATCCGACCGTACCGGCGCCGGACTGCGTCAATGAGACCATACGTGACCTGACACAGAAACTTGATTCTATTTCCTTGCACGGATATACTTCTGCACAGGGAGATATCGAGACGAGACAGGCAATCGCAGATTACCTGAACAAGACGTATGAGACTGCGTTTTCGGCAGACAACTTTTACCTGACCATGGGAGCAGCAGCTTCTTTGTCCGTATGTTTCCGTGCACTTACCACTTCACCGGAAGATGAATTCATCACGATCGCACCGTTTTTCCCGGAGTACCGCGTGTTTGTGGAATCCAACGGTGCAAAGCTTGTTGTGGTACCGCCGCACACCAGCGATTTCCAGATTGATTTTGAAGCCCTGGAAAAAGCAATCAGCGCACACACCAAAGGCGTGATCATCAACTCCCCGAACAACCCGTCCGGAGCTGTTTATTCGAAAGAGACGATCCAGAAACTTGCCGCACTTCTGACAAAAAAATCCGAAGAAAACGGCACACCAATCTTTATTCTTGCGGATGAACCGTACCGCGAGATCGCATACGATGGCGTGGAAGTACCGTATGTGACAAAATATTATGCAAACACACTGGTATGCTATTCCTACAGCAAATCTCTGTCACTGCCGGGCGAGCGTATCGGCTACGTGATCGTGCCGGATGAAGTGACCGAGAATAAAACCGTCTATGCGGCAATCGCCGGAGCCGGCCGTGCGCTGGGCTATGTCTGTGCACCGAGCATGTTTCAGAAAGTGATTGCAGCCTGTGTCGGCAACACCGGGGATATTGAATTGTATAAGAAAAACCGCGATCTGCTCTACGATGGACTGACAAAGATCGGTTATGAATGCTTTAAGCCACAGGGCGCTTTTTACATGTTTGTCAAAGCATTGGAGCCGGACGCAGATGCATTCTGCGAGCGCGCTAAGGAGCAGGATCTTCTGATTGTATCTGCGACCGGATTCGGCTGCCCGGGATATGCGCGTGTGTCCTACTGTGTGGATTATGATATGATCGAGCGGTCTTTTACAGCGTTTGAAAAATTATATAAGAGTTATCAGGGATAGAGGCTTTATACCTCTATCTCCTGAATCGTGTTAAGGTCAATGGTTTCGCTGAAAATCTGGTTAGAAAATATGGAGTGAAAAATATGTCAGAAAGTAAAATAAGAGAACATATTCGATTTACCGGATATGTACAGGGCGTAGGCTTTCGGTACCGCCTGTCCCATCTGGCACAGCGCTACGGTGTGACCGGCTGGGTACGAAATGAATATGATGGTTCGGTCAGTGCCGAGTTGCAGGGATTACCGGAGGAGATTGATCAGATCATCCAGCAGCTGCAGCAGGACCGGTATATTGAAATCCAGGGTATGGATCGAAGAAAAATTTCGATGGAGGAAACAGAATATAGTTTTCAGGTGAGGTATTAGGAGATGAAAAAGAAATCAGTGGCATTTTGGATATTTTTCATATTGGCAGTTATTTGTATCATTTACGCAGTAATTGTGCGTTCGACAGGTTCCGGGACGAGCTTTTTCCTGATGTGGGTAGGGATCGGAATTGTTCTGTTGTTTTTGGGAATTTCATTTCGGATGGAATTCTGGAAGAAAGTACCGCATGTGGTAAAGGGCAGCGGTATGGTCGTTGTGTGCATCGGAATCGTTTCTTTTGTTCTTGTGGAAGGATGTGTTATCAGCCAGATGCATGCGAAGGGGAAAGCCGGATTGGATTACATTATTGTTCTTGGTGCGCAGGTGCGTGAAAATGGACCGAGTCCTGTATTAAAATATCGTCTGGATAAGGCTGTGGAGTATCTGGAAGAAAATCCTGATACGATCTGCATTGTTTCCGGAGGACAGGGAAAGAACGAACCATGGTCGGAAGCCGAGGGCATGGCACAATATTTAAAAAAGCAGGGAATCGGCGAGAATCGTATCCGTCTGGAAGATCAGTCACTGACGACAGAACAGAATGTTACAAACAGTCAGAAACTGATGGAAGAAGGAGCTTCGGTCGGAATTGTAACAAATGATTTTCATGTGTTCCGTGCAAAACAGATTGCAAAGAAATATGGATTGAAAGATGCATGCGGAATCGCAGCGGGATCTTCACCATTGTATTTGCCAAATAATATGTTGCGGGAGTTTTTTGCAGAGATCAAGTTTTTGGTTTTTTAAAAGTGTTTTTAGTACTGTTTTTCTTTCAGATATTTTTAATTCCTTTGAAAAAGTAATACCAGTTCGATTATTTATTTTCGATTGGTACTACTTTTTCTTTATATTGAGTCAAATTTTTCTGTAAAAGCGGTGTTTCTGTTGACAAAAAATATTGGGGTTTGTTACATTTATATCATTCATTAATTTATAGAATTTTGGAAGACATATCAAGAGGAGTTCCCTCAAGATTCCAAGAAACGTGATATTTTAAAAGTACTTGACACAACCCTATTGAATAGGGTAATTTGAAAGGAGAAGGATGTTTCGAACATTTATACAAACGCGCGAGTTTTCAAAAAATTGGGATAAACTTGGGTTTCGAGATGAGGATTTAAGAAAATTGGAATTGACTTTGTTAGAAAATCCAGATGCATTTCCCGTTATGCAGGGAACGGGAGGGTTACGGAAAATTAGGGTTTCGCGTGAAAATGAAGGAAAGAGTGGGGGCGCTCGTGTCTGTTATGTGGATTTTGTTGTTGAAAAGGTTATTTATTTGATAACTGTATATCCTAAAAATCAGAAGGACAATTTGACGCAGACAGAATGTAATAATATCAAAAAAATGATACAACAGTTGAAATTAAATTTATCATTGTGGAACAGAAAGGAGACGGATGTATGAGTAATGTGTATGAAAGTATCATGACGGGATTGAATGAGGCTGTAGAAGATTCAAAAAGTTATGAAAAAAAATTAACAAGAAGAGTGGTAACAGTTATTCCTGTTAAAGAATATAATGCAAGTGAAGTGAAAAAAATTCGCAATAGTATAGGCATGTCGCAGAAAACTTTTGCCAGTTATCTTGGAGTCTCCTGCAAAACTGTTGAGGCATGGGAAAAAGGAACCAATCATCCATCGGGGGCAGCCAGCCGATTGTTAAATATGATGGAAATGGATGAAAATCTGACAAAAGAATTTCCGTTTGTTACAATTGAAGAATAGTTGGAAAAAGGATCGAAAAATCAGATCGAAAGTGTGCGGCAAACGCACACTTTTTTTATTGAGAATAAAAATGATTGCAATATACCCATGAGGGGTATATAATATAAATAAACAGATACCTATAGGGGGTATAAAGAAAAGCGAAAGGAGGCATATTCTGGATGGAAAATGAACATACTTGTGAATGCTGTAGAAAGAAAATGCGTTCCGAGAAAGAACAGAAGGATCTGATCAATCGCCTGAGCCGTATTGAAGGACAGATTCGTGGAATCAAAGGCATGGTTGAAAAAGACTGTTACTGCCCGGATATCATTACGCAGGTAGCGGCAGCGAATGCAGCACTGAACAGTTTTAATAAAGTATTGCTGGCAAGTCATATTCGTACCTGTGTCACAGAAGGAATCCGTAACGGAGAAGACGAAAAAGTGGACGAGCTGGTCACAATGCTGCAGAAATTGATGAAGTAGAGACGAAAAATATAAAAGTTGAAGATGGAAAATGTAGGAGCAACTATGAAACAATATAACGTTACAGGCATGAGCTGTGCCGCCTGTTCCGCCCGTGTTGAGAAAGCCGTTTCCAAAGTGCCGGGCGTTTCGTCCTGTTCGGTGAGCCTGCTGACAAATTCGATGGGTGTGGAAGGTACTGCCAGCGAGCAGGAAATTGTGGCAGCGGTGGAAGCTGCGGGTTACGGAGCGTCACCAAAGCAGAAAGCGAGTGCATCCGCAGATGCCAAAGGCCAATCAGCAGGGATGTACCAGGAGGCAGAAGAAGCGCTGAAAGATCATGAGACGCCAAAACTTCGGAAACGTCTGATTGCATCGGTGGTATTCTTACTCGTACTTATGTATTTTTCAATGGGACATATGATGTGGAACTGGCCGATTCCGTCCGTTATGGCGGATAATCATGTGGCAATGGGACTTTTGCAGATGCTGTTGACCATCGTGATCATGGTGATCAACCAGAAGTTTTTCATCAGCGGTTTCAAAAGTCTGCTACACGGTTCGCCGAATATGGATACGCTTGTAGCACTGGGCGCGGGCGCATCGTTTGGATATAGTACTTATGCGCTTTTTGCCATGACAGATGCACAGATGCGTGGTGATATGGATGCAGTAATGGGCTATATGCATGAGTTTTACTTTGAATCTGCGGCAATGATTCTGACATTGATTACAGTAGGAAAAATGTTAGAAGCACATTCCAAAGGAAAGACAACCGATGCATTAAAAAGCCTGATGAAGCTTGCACCAAAGACAGCGACGGTTGAGCGTGACGGTGTGGAAACCGTGGTAGGGATTGAGCAGGTACAAAAAGATGACATATTTGTTGTACGTCCGGGAGAAAATATTCCGGTAGACGGTGTGGTGATTGACGGAAACAGCGCAGTAAATGAAGCCGCCCTTACAGGAGAAAGTATTCCGGTGGATAAAGCGGCAGGCGATGCGGTCAGCGCAGCTACAACCAACCAGTCGGGCTTTTTGCGCTGTCGGGCGACACGCGTAGGCGAGGATACAACACTCTCCCAGATTATCCAGATGGTTTCCGATGCAGCAGCGACCAAAGCGCCGATTGCAAAGATCGCAGACAAAGTTTCCGGCATTTTTGTGCCGGCGGTTATTACGATTGCGGTGATCACTATTATTGTATGGCTTCTTGCAGGACAGACCGTCGGATTTGCACTGGCAAGGGGAATTTCGGTACTGGTGATCAGTTGTCCTTGTGCGCTTGGACTGGCAACCCCTGTGGCAATCATGGTTGGCAACGGCATGGGTGCAAAGAACGGTATTCTATTTAAGAACGCAGTCGCTTTGGAAAATGCAGGAAGAACCCAGATTGTTGCATTGGACAAGACGGGAACCATCACAAACGGGGAGCCGAAAGTGACCGATATTGTCCCGGCAGATGGTGTGAATGAGCAGGAACTTTTGCGTTTTGCAGCCGGACTTGAGGCAAAAAGCGAACATCCGCTTGCACACGCAATTATGGCGGAGATAGAAACGCAGCAGATCACATATAAAGAAGCGGAGAATTTTGAGGCTTTGCCGGGAAATGGACTGGCAGCAACGGTGAATGGATGCAAGATGCTCGGCGGAAGTGTGAAATATATCAGTGAGCAGATCACGGTAGAAAAAGATATTTTGAAGCAGACAGAAACTTTTGCGGAGGAAGGAAAGACACCACTTCTTTTTGCAAGAGACGGGGCTCTGCTCGGCATGATTGCCGTGGCAGATACCATGAAGGAAGACAGCCCGAAGGCAATCGCGCAGCTTCGCAATATGGGAATCCGTGTGGTTATGCTTACCGGGGACAATGAGAAGACAGCCCGTGCGATCGGTGCACAGGCAGGTGTGGATGAAGTGATCGCCGGAGTATTGCCGGATGGAAAGGAAAGCGTGATCCGCAGCCTGAAGTCGCAGGGCAAAGTGGCGATGGTCGGAGATGGAATCAATGATGCACCGGCATTGACAAGAGCAGATACCGGTATCGCCATCGGTGCAGGAACCGATGTGGCAATCGATGCAGCGGATATCGTTCTGATGAAAAGCCGTCTGAGCGATGTGCCGGCAGCCATCCGTCTGAGCCGCGCAACGCTGCGGAATATCCATGAGAATCTGTTTTGGGCATTTTTCTATAATGTTATTGGAATTCCGCTTGCCGCAGGCGTGTGGTATCCACTGCTTGGATGGAAACTGAATCCAATGTTTGGTGCGGCTGCGATGAGCCTGTCCAGTTTCTGTGTCGTAACCAATGCGCTGCGTCTGAATCTGTTTCAGATGCATGCGCCGGGACGCAGGGAGCGTGAACATGTAAAAACAGAAATGACTGCTGTCAATATGCAGCAGGAAAATAAAATTGAAAGTGAGGATAAAAAAATGACAAAGACAATGAAAATTGAAGGAATGATGTGTGGACACTGTGAGGCGAGAGTTAAGAAGGCTTTAGAGGCACTTCCGGAAGTAGAGGAGGCAGTGGTAAGCCATGAAAGTGGAACCGCAGAGGTAAAGCTTCAGACAGAAATAGCCGATGAAGTATTAAAGAAAGCGGTGGAGGATCAGGATTATAAAGTAACCTCCATCGAGTAATAACACAATCTGAAGGAGAAAAGATGGGGAATAGTGTGAAGAAACGATTGATGGCAGGCCTGTGTATTCTTGCACTGGCTGTGGGCGTATTTTTTGGAAACAGTGTGCAACCGGTCTATACCAAGAGTAAACTTTCTGCATTGCATGTGGAAGGAACGAAGCTGTGTGACAAGAAAGGCAAGGTGGTGCAGCTGCGAGGTGTCAGTACACACGGACTTTCCTGGTATCCGGAATACGTAAACGACAAGTATTTCAAGGAACTTCATGACAAATGGGGAGCAAATGTGGTTCGTCTTGCAATGTACACCGAAGAGTATAACGGATATTGCAGTGGTGATGCCAACAACCGCAAGAATCTGAAAGCATTGATAAAGAAAGGTGTCAAGCTGGCATCAAAATATAATATGTATGTCATCGTTGACTGGCATATTTTAAGTGATGGCAATCCAAAGACGCACCAGAAGGCGTCGAAGGCTTTTTTCAAGGATATGTCAAAGGCTCTGAAAGGTTACGACAATGTGCTCTATGAAATCTGCAACGAGCCGAATGGAGGCACAGACTGGAAAACAATCAAGTCCTATGCAAAGGCTGTGATTCCGGTTATCCGTGAGAATGACAAGGATGCGGTCATTATCGTGGGAACACCTACCTGGTCACAGGATGTGGATCAGGCGGCGGCCAGTCCAATCAGCGGATATAAAAACATCATGTATGCATTCCATTTCTATGCGGGAACACACAAAGATGATCTGCGCAATAAAATGACAAATGCAATCAAGGCGGGATTGCCGGTGTTTGTCACAGAGTTTGGAATTACAGATGCAAGCGGAAATGGTGGGATTGACAAAAAGGAAGCCAATAAGTGGATCAAAGCGTTGGATAAATATGATGTCAGTTATGTTGCATGGAATGTTTCCAACAAAAACGAATCTTCCGCAATGATCAAGAGCAGTTGTACCAAGAAAAGCGGATTCAAGCGAAGTGATCTGAGTACATCCGGAAAGTGGGTGTACGATCTTTTGTGGAAGAAAGCAGGGAAAAACTGATCCTTTATGACTGATGTGCACGGTAGCTTTTTCCGATGTAGATTGTCAAAAGAGTCACATTTACGATAGAAAAAACAGCAGAAAGAAATCTGAATAACATAAAATACCCCTGCATACAATGTAAAAACAAGTTGTAGCAGGGGTATTTTATTGAAAACTTATATTGAAGAACGTGCCATTGAAATAGCAAATTATATGATTGAACATAATGCAACGGTGCGACAGGCTGCCAAGAACTTTGGAATCAGCAAGAGCACAGTACATAAAGATGTTACAGAACGTCTTGTTCAGGTAAATCCGACACTTGCAGCGCAGGCACGTAAAGTTATTGATGTCAACAAGTCGGAACGCCATATTCGTGGTGGGTTGGCAACAAAAGAAAAATATGCGCATCAGCATGCAGCAAGCTGAGATATGGCAATGTTAAAAGTTTCCGGAATTACTGAAAAGTGGTTCCGGAAATTTTTGTGGTAAACAGGGTACATACAGAAAAAAAACTCATGAATACCCCACTCCCGCAAAATATAATTTCAAATGTTAATAGAGAAAAAGGCAGGTTTCATAAAACACTGTTCTAAAAGAAAAACACTTGCATTATTCATACCAGCAGTTATAATATGTAATTGATTCTGAAAGAATCAATTATGTAGCATCAGCCCTAGCCGAAGGCTATTAAAATGGCTGATGTTCCCGTAAAAAATTGATTCTGAAAGAATCAATTACATATATTACATGGGGTGCTCGCACAGGCGGGCTGAGAGTAAGCAAATGCTTTAACCCACAACCTGATTTGGATAATGCCAACGTAGGGAAATAACGCATAGTAAACAAATGCAGGATTCCATGTTGGAGTTCTGTATTTTTATTATGGATATTGTCAGCCCATTTGCTGAAAGCAAATTCTACATGGGCTGATGTTCAAGTTTGGAAGGAGTTCTATGAAAAACTTTAACAGAGACAGCCTCAGACTGTATGCGGTAACAGACCGCAGCTGGCTGGGAGAACAAACATTATGCGAACAGGTGGAAGAAGCGTTAAGAGGTGGAGCGACGATGGTTCAGATCCGCGAGAAGGAACTGGATGAGGCGGACTTTGAAGATGAGGCAAGAGAGATCCAGAAACTTTGCCGAAAGTATCAGGTCCCGTTGATCATCAACGACAATGTTGCACTTGCAAAGCGCGTGGACGCTGATGGTGTGCATATCGGACAATCCGACATGGAGATGAAAAATGCACGCGAATTGCTCGGAGAGGACAAGATTATTGGCGTGACGGCCAAGACGATTGCGCAGGCAAAAGCAGCAGAGGCTGCCGGCGCAGATTATCTTGGAAGTGGCGCGGTCTTTGGCAGCAGCACAAAACTTGACGCAAAACCAATGGAGCATGCACTTTTTCAGGAGATTTGTGAAAGTGTGGCAATCCCTGTAGTTGCGATCGGCGGAATTACCGCAGATAATGTGATGCAGCTTAAGGGGCGTGGTATGGCAGGAGTGGCCGTAGTCAGCGGGATTTTTGCATGCAAAGATATTGAAGCCGGAACACGCAGGCTTCGGGAACTTGTAGATTCCTGTATGTAACAGGAACGCGGAGAGTACATGCGGTGAATTGGGGGCACCACCTTTCATCGCGTAACAAAATTAATGCAAAGGAGAACAATATGAATACAGCATTAACAATCGCTGGAAGTGATTCCAGTGGAGGCGCCGGCATCCAGGCAGATATCAAGACCATGACCGCAAATGGTGTATACGCCATGAGCGCTATCACGGCACTGACTGCCCAGAATACAACCGGCGTAACAGATATTATGGAGGTAACTCCGAAGTTTTTGGCGGAGCAGCTGGATTGTATTTTTACAGATATTCGTCCGGATGCAGTCAAGACAGGCATGGTTTCATCAAGTGAACTGATTGAGGTCATTGCCGACAAATTGACAGAGTACAAAGCAAAAAATATTGTGATTGACCCTGTCATGGTGGCAACCAGCGGAGCAAGATTGATCAGCGAGGATGCCATCAGTACTTTGAAAACAAAATTATTGCCACTTGCAACTGTAATTACACCAAATATTCCGGAGGCAGAAGTGCTTTGCGGAATGGAAATCAAGACAGAAGCAGACATGGAGAAAGCGGCAGAAGCTATTTGTAATTCCTTAGGATGTGCAGTACTTCTCAAAGGCGGACATCAGCTGAATGATGCCAACGACTTATTATATGAAAAGGGCTGTGCACCGGTATGGTTCCATGGCAAACGAATCGATAATCCAAACACACATGGAACCGGTTGTACCCTGTCATCCGCGATCGCATCCAACCTGGCAAAAGGCAGAGACTTAAAGACTTCTGTGGAAAAAGCCAAGGCCTATATTTCCGGAGCGCTTGCAGCAATGCTCGACCTCGGAAAAGGAAGCGGACCGATGAATCACGCCTTTGCAATCAAAGGAGAATACGAAATACAATAGAATAGGAGAAATTACAAATGGAGAAAAAAGGAACTTCCGTTTTTAGTAACAGCCTGATCTGGTTTGGTGCCGGCGTATCAATCGCCGAGATCCTTACAGGAACTTATTTTGCACCGCTTGGATTTGGCAAGGCAATGGCAGCGATTCTGCTGGGACATCTGATCGGAGGGCTGATGATGTTTGCAGCCGGAATGATCGGTGGAAGAGAAAAGAAGAGCGCCATGGAGACCGTAAAGATGAGCTTCGGTAGCAAAGGAAGTCTGCTTTTTGCGGCATTGAATGTTCTGCAGCTTGTGGGATGGACGGCAATCATGATCTATGATGGTGCGCTGGCCGCCAATGGCATCTTAAAGACGGGTGCATGGGTATGGGCTGTGGTGATCGGCGTGCTGATCATTGCATGGATTCTGATTGGACTGACCAATCTTGGCAAGGTCAATACGGTAGCGATGCTTGCACTTTTTGTACTGACGCTGGTGCTTTTTAAGGTGATCTTCTTTGGAGCAAACGGTGCGGAAGCACTTGTGAGCGGTGACTTGAGCTTTGGCGCAGCGGTCGAGCTGGCCGTTGCCATGCCACTTTCCTGGCTGCCACTCATCAGTGATTACACAAGAGAAGCTGAGAAGCCTTTTGCAGCAACACTTTCGAGTGTTATCGTCTACAGCATTGTCAGTGTATTTATGTATATGATCGGTATGGGTGCAGCAATCTATACGGGGGAAACTGACATTGCACAGATTATGGTAAAAGCCGGATTTGGTATCGTAGGTCTGTTGATCATCGTATTTTCTACTGTTACCACAACCTTCCTGGATGCTTATTCTGCAGGCGTATCTGCAGTCTCTATTTCCAAGAAGATTCCGGAGAAATGGGCAGCCGTAGTTGTTACCATTATTGGAACAATTGCAGCCATTGTTTATCCGATGGATAACATCACAGACTTCTTATACCTGATCGGTTCTGTATTTGCGCCGATGATCGCGGTACAGATCGCGGACTATTTCATCCTGAAAAAAGCGGATGCAGCAAAAATATCGTTTCAGGTACGCAATCTGATTGTCTGGCTGATCGGTTTCATCCTTTACCGTGCGCTCATGCATGTAGATACACCGGTTGGAAATACCCTTCCGGATATGGTCATTACAATCATTATCTGCCTGATTGTAGAAAAAGCTGCACAGGCAATGGAAGAGAATAATTCAAAAGTAAACATTCGTAAATTGACAGTTGCTGCGCTTTTTGCAGCAGTCGCAGTGGTAGGAAGCTTGTTTTCCTTCCCGGTATTTGGTGCAAAGTGTACGCCGGTACAGCATCTGGTAAATATCTTATGTGCAGTACTGGTAGGACCATGGTGGGGACTTGCAGCAGCATTTATCGCAAGCCTGATTCGTAATCTTCTGGGAATTGGTACCCTTCTTGCATTCCCGGGAAGTATGTGCGGGGCTTTGCTGTCAGGACTTTTGTACCGGTATTTAAAAAAGCTTCCGTTTGCATATGTCGGCGAAGTTTTTGGAACCGGTATCATCGGTGGAATGCTTTCCTATCCAATTGCAGCATTACTTATGAACAGCGATACTGCAGCACTGTTTACGTATGTTGTGCCATTCCTGATCAGTACATGTGGCGGAACGATCATTGCAATCATTGTGACTTTGCCATTGAAGAAATCCGGACTTCTTGATAAAATGAAACAGCAGCTGAATGCTTAATTCTCAAAGACTGGGAGTACAGGACATGAAATTGTCAGAAGAAAAAATAGTTGAATTATATCGGACGATGGAGCAAAAACGCCCCATCGTCCATTGTATTACAAATGCAGTAACGGTAAATGACTGTGCGAATATCCTTCTTGCAGTGGGGGCATCACCGACGATGGCACATCATCCGATGGAGGCAGCCGAGATTACACAGGGGGCAACAAGCCTTGTCTGTAATTTCGGCGCAATCGCCGATTATGAGGCGATGCTGCTTGCCGGAAGAAAAGCACATGAACTGGACCACGCAATCGTTGTGGACCCTGTAGGGGTGTCCGGTTCCACTTATCGACGGGAAAAATGCATAGAATTTATCGAGGCGGTGCATCCTACCTGTATCCGTGGAAATTATTCGGAGATACGGGCTTTGATGGAAAATTGCACAACGATAACCGGTGTGGACGCTGCACCGGAGGACGCACATTTGGATGAGCAGGAGGCTTTTCTCATGCGCATGAAGCAGTACGCGAAGGAAAAGCAGATGATCATCATTGCATCCGGGGAGACAGATCTGATGACGGATGGGGAAAATACCTGCGCGTGTCATCGGGGAGATGCCATGATGGCAAAAATCACAGGGAGTGGCTGTATGTCATCTGTGATGCTCGGGGCGTTTCTCGGTGTGGAGAAGTCATTTGCTTCTGCAGCAGCAGCCGTCACCTTTATGGGGATGGCAGGCGAGCGGGCAGCGGCGAAAACCCGGGAGATAGGTGGCGGAACAATGACATTTCGTCAGTTGCTCATAGATGAGATTTACCTGCTTACCAACCGGTAAAAAGGTATACAGATAACTGTAGTTGTATATTGCAATTTTTAAAAGAAAGGTTCTAAAACCCTTTCTTTTTTTTACCTGTCAAAAAGCATTAAAAAAATGCAAAAAAAGTCGTAAAAGTTCTTTGCCGGAAAAACAAAATAATTTGGTATTTCGTAAATAAAATGTAAATTAAATATAAACTGCTCAAAAAAGCAATCTGCAATTTGTTTAAAATTTATTAATAAAGATAAATCTGATTGGTAAAAAGATACAAAAACGGAAAAGGTTTTTAGTTACTTTGCTAAAATTGACAATTCCAAAAAATGGTCGTTAAATGTTAGCAAAAGTGAAGAAGGGAAGTGATAATACGGAGGAATTATCCAAAGCGCTGATGGAGGAGCTGAATTGTAAGATTTCATTTACAATTCCGATTTTCGGTGGAATCCCAGTGGCGGAATCCGTGGTAGTAACATGGATTATTATGGCGGTGATGATCGTCGCGGCATTTTTCCTTGGAAGAAATCTCAAGGTTCAGAATGTCGGCAAACGGCAGCTTGCAGTAGAGACTGTCGTCGGAGGATTGCACAACTTCTTCTATGATTTGCTCGGTGAGGAGGGAAAACGATATATACCTTATTTAATAACCGTAGCAATTTATATCGGCATATCCAATATGATCGGTCTGTTTGGACTGAAATCGCCGACAAAAGATGTCGGAGTAACCGGTGCGCTGGCGCTCATGAGCATTGTGCTGATCGAATATGCAGGTGTGCATCAAAAGGGAGGCAAAGGTTTCCTGAAAAGTTTTATGGAACCAATCCCGATTATGCTGCCGATGAATATTCTTGAGGTTTTCATCCGGCCGCTGTCACTGTGTATGCGTTTGTTTGGTAACATCTTAGGCGCATTCGTAATTATGGAATTGGTTAAAATTGTAGCACCACTTCTGGTGCCGATTCCACTGAGCCTTTACTTTGATCTGTTTGACGGATTCATTCAGGCTTACGTATTTGTATTTTTAACATCATTATTTATTAAAGAAAGTATTGAGTAGAAAAGGAGATTTTCATTATGTCATTAGTAGCAATTGGAGCAGGTATCGCAGCATTAACAGGTATTGGAGCAGGTGTAGGTATTGGAATAGCAACATCAAAGGCAACAGACGCTATCGCAAGACAGCCGGAAGCAGACGGAAAGATCACAAAGACATTACTTCTTGGTTGTGCCCTTGCCGAAGGTACTGCTATTTTCGGTATGGTAGTCGCAATTTTAATTATCTTATTCTTAGGATAGGAAAGGTCTGGTAGAGCATGCAATTATTAAGAATAGATTGGAATGTTGTTTGGACAATCATCAATCTGCTCATTCTTTTTGTTGCCTTACGTCATTTCTTATATAATCCGGTCATGAAAGTCATGGATGAGAGAAAGAAAATGATCGATGGTCAGATTGCAGATGCAGAGAATCAGAAGAAACAGGCCGGAGAACTCAAAGCACAGTATGCAAAGAAACTTGAGGAAGCACATGCAGAATCCGCAGATATTATGGATAAAGCAAGAAAGAGTGCACAGGCCGAGTATGAGAACCGCATCAATGCAGCAGATGCAGAGGCACAGAGAATCATTAAAGATGCACATAAAACCGTGGAACTGGAGCGGGATAAGACCGTTGCAGATCTGCAGTCTGAGATTGCGGTACTGGCAGTCGCAGCAGCAGGAAAAGTGCTGGGCGAGGCAAGTAACAGTGAGAATAACCAGTTACTGTACAACCAGTTTTTGGCGCAGGCAGGTGGTGTAAATGACGCAAACAGCTAGTAATTATGGAACAGTTCTTTTTGAACTGGGTGTAAAAAAAGAAATTGTTGAAAAGACAAAAGAAATTTTTTCACTGACCGAAGAATTGCCAAAAATGCTGCAGAGTCCGATCGTATCCAAAGATGCAAAGCATCGTCTCATCGAAGACATTTTTCCGGAGGAGATAAGAAATTTTCTCAAGGTAGTCAGTGACCATCAGGAGATGGATCTCATGGATGACATATTTGTAGCATATAAGAAAGCCTATGATGAGAACCATGGTATCTTATGCGCAGAAATGTCTTATGTGATGGAGCCGGATGCAAAGCAGGTGGAACAGATGAAAGCGTACCTTGCCAACAAATACGGCAAGCAGACGGTAGAACTTTCCATGGTGGAGGACAAAAGTCTGATCGGTGGCTTTGTACTGCGTGTCGGAGACAAAGAAGAAGATTATAGCATGAAAGGGCGTCTGGATCGGTTAGAGAAACGATTGACGTGGAGGTGATAACGTGGGTTCCATTAGTTCAGAAGAGATCATATCTATCCTGAAATCGGAAATAGAAAATTATGACATGGTAAGCAAGGACCAGGAAGTTGGAAAAGTCATCTGGGTAGGTGACGGAATCGCAACGGTATATGGTATCGAGCATGCAATGTATGGCGAAATCGTTATCTTTGAGAACGGAATCCGTGGTATGGTACAGGATATCCGACGTGATCAGGTAGGATGTATTATCCTTGGCAAAGACACAGAAATCAAAGAGGGAACGAAAGTAACAAGAACAAAGAAAAAAGCAGGTGTACCGGTCGGTGATGCCTATATCGGAAGAATCATCAATGCGCTGGGTGCACCAATTGATGGAAAGGGCGAGATCCCGGCGGACGATTACCGTGCAATCGAACAGGAAGCACCGGGAATCGTGGACAGACAGTCTGTTGACCAGCCAATGGAGACAGGAATCCTGGCAATCGATTCCATGTTCCCAATCGGACGTGGACAGCGTGAGTTGATCATCGGTGACCGTCAGACTGGTAAGACATCCATCGCAGTTGACACGATCCTCAACCAGAAGGGCAAAGATGTCATCTGCATTTATGTGGCAATCGGCCAGAAAGCATCTACCGTTGCCAAGTTAGTAAACACGCTGACAAAGAACGGTGCAATGGATTATTCCATCGTACTTTCTTCGACAGCAAGCGAGTCCGCATCGCTGCAGTATATTGCACCGTATGCAGGAACCGCATTGGCGGAGTATTTTATGTATAAAGGAAAAGACGTCCTGATCATTTACGACGATCTTTCCAAGCACGCGGTAGCTTACCGTGCATTATCCCTGTTGCTGGAGCGTTCTCCGGGACGTGAGGCTTATCCGGGTGATGTATTCTACTTACATTCCAGATTGTTGGAGCGTTCAAGTAAATTGAGCGACGCTTTGGGCGGTGGTTCTATTACAGCACTTCCAATTATTGAAACACAGGCAGGTGATGTATCTGCATATATCCCTACCAATGTTATTTCTATCACAGATGGACAGATCTTCCTGGAAAGTGACCTGTTCAATTCCGGTATGCGACCAGCCGTAAACGTTGGACTTTCTGTATCCCGTGTAGGTGGTGCCGCACAGACAAAGGCAATGAAGAAAGCAGCCGGAACGATTCGTATCGATTTGGCACAGTACCGTGAGATGGAAGTGTTCACGCAGTTCAGTTCCGATCTGGATGAAGCCACGAAGGAACAGCTGCAGTATGGTAAAGGCCTGATGGAATTATTGAAACAGCCACTTTGCCATCCGATGAGTCTTGCGGATCAGGTCATCACACTGGTGACAGCCAACAACCGTCTGCTCTTGGATGTTGAGACCAAACAGACAAAGGATTTCCAGCTTCGTCTTCTGGATTTTTTCCATGCGGAGCATAAGGACATCGTGGATGAGCTGAACAACAACAAAGTGCTCAACGAAGAGTTGACCGAAAAAATCGTAGCAGCAGTCAAAGAATTTAAAAGCAGGTGATAGAACATGGCAAACACGAAGGAAATTCAAAAGCGGATGAAAAGTATCCAGGATACCATGAAGATTACGAGTGCCATGTATATGATATCGTCCGCAAAACTGAGAAGCGCCAAGCAGAAACTTGAAAATACAGAGCCGTATTTCTATTCTCTGCAGGCGGCAATCTCCCGACTGCTTCGTCATATTCCGGATGCAAAAAGCCGTTATTTTAATCAGCATGAAGAGATACCGGACAATGAGAAAAAGCGTGGTTATATCGTGATCACCGCAGACAAAGGTCTGGCCGGAGCTTATAACCATAATGTCATTAAGATGGCACATGAGCTTTTTGCACAGGGTGAAAACAACAAGCTTTTTGTTGTGGGAGAACTGGGACGTCAGTATTTCGCAAAGGAAGGTCTCGCTGTAGATTCGGAATTTCATTATACGGTACAGAACCCGACACTCCACCGTGCCCGTGTCATCACAGACCGTGTCATGGAACTGTATGATGCCGGAGAGTTGGACGAGGTATATATCATCTATACCAAGATGGAGAATTCGGTTACAATGGAGACAGAGAAGATGCGTCTTCTTCCACTGGAAAAGGAAAAGTTCATGCAGACTCCGATTGATATCTATCAGGAGGAGATCAAGGCAGAGACATCCATGGAGGATATCCTTTACCACATCGTTCCAAACTATGTAACCGGATTTATATATGGTGCACTGGTAGAATCTTTCGCCAGTGAGCACAATTCCCGAATGATGGCGATGCAGACTGCGACAGACAGTGCAAAAGATATGTTGCAGATGTTGTCCATCGAGTATAACCGTGTGCGTCAGGCCGCCATTACCCAGCAGATTACAGAGGTAATCGGCGGAGCCAAAGCACAGAAGAAAAAGAGAAAATAGGAAGGATTGTGAAAGCAGAATGAAAAAAGGAAAGATCGTACAGGTCATGGGACCTGTAGTTGATGTAGAATTTGAAGATAATGACCTTCCATATATCAAAGATGCACTGGAAGTTGACAATGACGGAAAGCGTTGTGTCATGGAAGTTGCACAGCACATCGGAAACAATACCGTGCGTTGCATTATGCTGGCAGCCAGTGAAGGACTTCACAAAGATATGGAAGTAACAGCGACAGGAAGCGGTATTGAGGTTCCTGTTGGTGAGGGAACACTTGGACGTCTGTTCAATGTTCTCGGAGATACATTAGACGGCGGCGAGAGCTTAGAGGGTGAGAAACACTGGTGTATCCACAGAGATCCACCATCTTTTGAGGATCAGAGCCCGGTAGTCGAAGTCTTAGAGACAGGAATCAAGGTTATCGACCTTCTGGCACCGTATGCCAAAGGTGGTAAGATCGGTCTCTTCGGTGGTGCCGGTGTAGGTAAAACCGTATTGATTCAGGAGCTGATTCGAAACATCGCAACCGAGCATGGTGGATATTCTATCTTTACCGGTGTCGGAGAGCGTTCCCGTGAAGGTAATGACCTTTGGTCTGAAATGAAAGAATCCGGCGTCCTTGAAAAGACAGCGCTAGTGTTCGGACAGATGAACGAGCCACCAGGAGCCCGTATGCGTGTCGCTGAGACAGGACTTACCATGGCAGAATATTTCCGTGACGAAGAGCATCAGAACGTATTACTTTTCATCGATAATATTTTCCGTTTCACACAGGCAGGATCTGAGGTATCTGCGTTGCTTGGCCGTATGCCATCAGCCGTAGGTTATCAGCCGACACTGGCTACTGAGATGGGTGAGCTGCAGGAGCGTATCGCTTCTACAAAGAATGGTTCTGTTACTTCCGTACAGGCTGTATATGTACCGGCCGATGACCTGACAGACCCGGCTCCGGCTACAACTTTCGCACATTTGGATGCAACCACTGTATTGTCCAGAAAGATTGTTGAACAGGGTATTTACCCGGCCGTTGATCCACTCGAGTCCAACTCACGTATCCTTGAGGAGGATGTCGTAGGTAAGGAACATTATGAGACAGCAAGACGTGTACAGGAAATCCTGCAGAAGTATACCGAGTTACAGGACATCATCGCAATCCTTGGTATGGAGGAATTATCCGAAGAGGACAAGATGACGGTATACCGTGCAAGAAAGGTTCAGAAGTTCCTGTCACAGCCGTTCCATGTAGCTGAGAACTTTACCGGTGTTCCGGGAAAATATGTGCCTTTGAAAGAGACTGTACGTGGATTCAAAGCAATCATTGACGGAGAGATGGATGATTATCCGGAAGCTGCATTCTTCAATGTGGGAACCATTGATGATGTGATTGCAAAGGCAAAGGAAATGGAAGGTGCAACCGTCAACTAGGAGGAATGAGCGATGAATACATTTAGTTTAAAGGTGATAGCCTGTGATAAAGTATTCTTTGATGGACGCTGTGTACAGGTGGTTCTGCCACTACACGATGGTCTGAAAGCCATTCAGGCGCACCATGAAAATATGGTATTCCCGGTAGAAGTCGGTGAACTTCGTATTCTTGAGGAAGACGGAAACACAATCCTTGGTGTAACGGGAACCGGATTTGCACAGATGATCAATAACCGTGCGACCGTTATCGTGGATACCTGCGAATATCCGGAAGAGATTGACTTGCGCAGAGCGCAGGAAGCCAAGGAACGTGCGGAGGAACAGCTGCGTCAGAAGCAGAGTATCGAAGAGTACCATCGTTCAAAAGCATCACTTGCAAGAGCTATGGCCCGTTTGAAAGCAGGAAGCAAAGATATTCCGTTGGGATATTAGATCAGAATCTGATAACAGAAAATCAGACATAAAAAAGCGAGCACTTTGGAAATCCATTGGATTTCCAGGGTGCCCGCTCTTTATTTTATAATTTAATAATAGTAGATGGATGGGAAGGATGATGAAGAGAGCTTCCAGGTTCCATCCTCATATTGAAGGTAATATCTTGTAGAAGCGTCACTATCGTAAGTTTCTTTTTCGTATTTTTCTGTCCAAAAGTCTTTCTTGCGGAAATCTACGGTGTAATCGTAAGAAAGGATTACCTCTGCGTAGATGGTTCCGTTGCTGATTCGAAAATCAGAGAAGGAGCCGGTTACATTGTTCAAAGAAAGCTTTTTCACTGCGCTGCGGGAACCGCTGGCTGTAAAATTATCTAAATAGTAACTGTTGTAAGAATCTTTCGCGTCAACGACAGAATCGTCGGTAAAGAGATCTTCAATTGTGCTGAAATCATTTCCGGCGACACCGGCAGCAAGTTCCTTTTGAAGAATGCCGTATGCAGTATTTAAAATTTCTTCCTGCTGTTTGCTTGTGACACTCAAAGAATCATATTCCAGAGACAGATAGTCATAATCGTACTGTGCAAATACCGGTGTCTCTGGTCCGGTAAATCCGTCAAACGAGATGAAACTTGTATGTGTTCCGACAAACATTTGAGGAATCTGATAGCAGTCAGAATCAGGCGAACTGCTTTTCTTGGTTATGTATTTGTCAGGAATGACCTGATTGTCCAGGTATACATCAGCGCCCTGTGGTGCATAAATCGTAAAATCGTTTACAACATAATTATCCGGAGAAACTTTCCAGTTATCAAAGAAAAGGAATGATTTCTTTGGTTGTCTGGTCAGTTTTACCTGTAATTCGCCGGAAGCATAATCACTGCCCTTTTCATAATAAGTAATATTTACATGTGCTGTATTTTTGTCGGCTACAGATTCTACCTTGATTTTGCTATAAGAAATTTTATCATCTTCTTTTCTCATTTCAAGGAAAGCATCTTTGTTGATGAATGCGGATTCCTTTAATTCCAATTCATTGTATACCTGATCCCAGTCACAGTCGGCAATGGATTTGAAATAATTTTTTGCAACATTTTCATATCCGAATGTATTCTGGCCAACGTTGAAGAAGACGGCAATCATAATACAAAATGCAACAATCTCCACAAACGAAACAATCATAAATGGATTGACCGGTTTGTGAGGCGTACGCTGTGGGGCATATACAGGAGCGGAATAGCCGTTAGGGTCAGTGTAAGCATTTGGTTGCATTTGTGGCTGCTGCGGTGTCTGATAGAAAGAATCTGTCTGTGGGCTGTTGTAAAACGAATCGGCAGCCGTTGGTGTGGCCGGTTCCGGTTCTGCAGCTTCTGCGGTTTCTTCTGATTGTATAGCATTTTGTGATTCTGTGGTTTCTTCTGGTTCTGTAGTATGTTCGGTTGTGTCAGTTTCTTCCGGTTCCACAGTAACTTCAGGGACTGAAGTAACTTCCGACTCCATCGGAATTTCTGATTCTGCGGATGGTTTTGTTGTAGCAGCTGTCTCAGCTGTGTTATCGGTTGCTTCAACTTCCGGTGTGATTTCCGGTTCGACAGCCGGTGCCGGGGTTGGCGCAAAGTTTTCAAGCTTTATGCCACAGTTACAGCAAAAAAGCGCATTTTCAATATTTTTCGTTCCACAATTTGGACAAAACATATGAGTTCTCCTTTCGTTTTCGTATCCGGTTATTTCGCTGGTTTATATTCTAAATCGTTGTCTTTCTGGTAAGCAGCAATAAATTTTGTATTTTCAGCTTCTTTCTTGGAGAGATCCTCGTCCTTGAAATCATCATTTTCTTCATACCAGTCTTTTTCATTGAAATAATCCTGCAGTTCTGACGATTTAAAAACGCGGCCATGGCGTGCATAAATCTCATTCTTTGCATAGCTCAACTGCTGTGCGGTCATACCTGCGAGATCGGATTTCTTGAGTTTTCTGGAATCGCTGTCCGGGAGAATATATCCGTTGGGGTCTTCCATTGCAACTTCGGCTGCCTCTGCATTATCAGAAGCAGAACTATCGTCCGAAGACCCTCCGATTGAAAATTCATCAAGGCTGACATCCTGAATATAATCGTCCGAATCCTGTGGTTTTACATCGGATTGTGTGCTGTCCGCATGATATTTTGAGGAGGAAGATCCTGTATTACCTGCAGAACGTCCTGTCACTACCATAAAAACCGTAAGAACGATCATTGCAACGAGCAGAATGCCTATGATGACTGCAACAGGCACCCATACATTTGTTTTCTTGTCTTTCATTTCGTAAACTCCTTTTTTGTGTATTTCATAACTATCTGCAATAGTTACCATATGAATTTATTGTAACGGATGCTATGCAAGAAAGCTAGTAGGAAAATAGAACTAGTTTTTGCATCTTGTAAAATCACACGCTCTTCTATATAATGGAGAAAGAATCAAAAGGCGCAAAAGCCTGTTTGATAAGTAAAGGAAGAACCATTTTAGGAGGAAAATACATGGATCAGGAAAAAGTCATCGTCATTGACTTCGGTGGTCAGTACAATCAGCTGGTTGCGCGCCGTGTCCGTGAGTGCAACGTATACTGTGAGATTTATTCTTACCGTACCGACATCGAACAGATCAAGGCCATGAATCCAAAGGGAATCATCCTCACCGGTGGCCCGAACAGCTGCTACGAAGCAGATTCCCCGACATACACAAAAGAATTATTTGAACTTGGCATCCCGGTTCTCGGACTGTGCTACGGTGCGCAGCTGATGAACCACATCCTTGGCGGAAAAGTAGAGAAAGCGCCGGTTCGCGAGTACGGAAAGACAGAAGTTTTCGTGGACAAGACTTCTCCATTGTTTGAGGGCGTGGCAGCAGACTCTGCAGAAGGATCTACCATCTGCTGGATGAGCCATTTTGATTATATTTCTCAGGCAGCACCGGGATTTAAAGTGGTAGCCCATACTGCAGACTGTCCGGTTGCAGCAGATGAGAACCCGGAGAAAAAGCTTTATGCGATCCAGTTTCACCCGGAAGTACTGCATACCGTAGAGGGAAGCAAGATGCTTCACAACTTCGTGCGCGGCGTGTGCGGATGTGCCGGAACATGGCGCATGGACTCTTTCGTAGAGAACGCAATCACTGAGATCCGAGAGAAAGTCGGAGACGGCAAGGTACTTCTTGCACTTTCCGGCGGAGTGGATTCCTCCGTACTTGCCGCTTTACTTGCAAAAGCGATCGGAAAGCAGCTCACCTGCGTATTTGTCGATCACGGTCTTCTCAGAAAAAACGAAGGCGATGAAGTAGAAGGCGTATTCGGAAAAGGTGGTTCCTTCGATATCAATTTCGTCCGTGTCAATGCACAGGAACGTTACTATAAAAAACTTGCCGGTGTGACCGAGCCGGAGCAGAAGCGTAAGATCATCGGCGCAGAATTTATCTCTGTATTCGAGGAAGAAGCAAAGAAGATCGGAACCGTGGATTTCCTTGCACAGGGAACCATCTATCCGGATGTCGTAGAGTCCGGACTTGGCGGAGAATCCGCAGTCATCAAGTCCCACCACAACGTCGGCGGCCTTCCGGATCACGTTGATTTCAAAGAAATCATCGAGCCGCTCCGCAACCTTTTCAAAGACGAGGTTCGTAAAGTTGGTCTGGAACTCGGACTTCCGGAGTATCTCGTATTCCGTCAGCCATTCCCTGGCCCGGGACTTGGCATCCGAATCATCGGCGAAGTTACCGCCGAGAAAGTCCGCATCGTGCAGGATGCCGATTATATTTACCGCGAGGAACTTGCAAATGCCGGCCTTGAGAAATTGCCGGATCAGTACTTCGCAGCGCTGACCAATATGCGCTCTGTTGGTGTCATGGGTGACGAGAGAACTTACGATTATGCGATCGCACTTCGTGCGGTTGAGACGATTGACTTCATGACAGCGACTGCATCAAATATTCCGTTTGATGTGCTGCAGAAGGTTATGAGCAGAATTATCAATGAGGTGAAGGGCGTGAACCGCTGCTTCTATGATATAACAAGTAAGCCACCAGGAACGGTGGAGTTTGAATAATTTTAAAAAGCTCGCAAAAGCCTATAAAATGGGCGTTTGCGAGCTTGTTTTTTGCCTTGTGGTACTAAAATGGTGCACAGCGGATGGAATTATGTTCTATGCATGAGGCCATGTTATTTTCCACTCAAAATATTCATTAGGAGAATGCCGGCAGAGTACAGCAGGAATCCGAAAAATATCAGCAGGGACAAGTGGGAAAGAGAAATGTCAATGAAAGAGATAATTCTCAGGGATGCAAAAATGTGTGCGTATGTAGCCGGAAATGTGGAGCATTTTAAATATCTGATGAAAAGACTTGGATATGTATTCAAGAAAGATGCGTGGATGGAAGTGCAGGCACCGGGATTTCGGTATTATCATAAACTGGCAAAGCTGGACGAGATGTTTTCAGAAGATATGCTAAGGCATCATGTGGATATGCTCTGGATGGTAAAGCCTTACTTTTATTCGTCGGATATCAGGGGATTGCACAGGGCGAAGCTGTCATCATTCCAGAAGAAGTTTTATGCAAAGCTATACAGATTAAGGATTGTAGAGCAGAAGCGTTTTGCAGTCGGTGGAGCAAAGTATGCAGAGGATTTGAAGAGGTTTCATCAGTTACAGGACGAATATCTGCTACTTGTAAATAATGACATCAAAAGTGTTGTGGAGCTTGTGGATTTCATAGGTGAGCAGGAAGAAAAAATCCAGCAGATTGAGGACAGACAGAAGGAGATATACAGAGAAAGCTCTAGCCGGAAACACAGTATAAAGAATGAAGAACAGTACCGGGAATATCAGATATGGCATGTGGAAGTGCAGGGAGAACTGGACGAGCTGAAGCAGGAGAAAAGAGAGATTAAGAGGCAGTTGCAGCTTGCTGATGGCATTGTGAAAGAAGATTTGTATACAGCTTATTATGCGGTGTCGGAGAATGAGGAGATCGTTGGAGATAAGGAGATTGAGATACCGGGGATGGAACAGCATGAGGATGTGGTTGAGGTTAAGAAAAAGGGAACTACTGATATTGATGATGTTGATACGAAAATATGTCGGAAGGAAGATGCTTCTGTTGCGGACCAATATAGTGATATTGAAAAAGAACAGGCAGACTTATATGTTGTGGAATCTCGTGAAATGAATGATGGTGATTCGGAACAGATTTATGCAGGTGAGAGAAAGACTATAGAGGATGAGGTGGCTGTTGCTCAAGGAGCGTCGGATAAGGCTCAACGGATTGCTGAAAGGTTATCTGCATGTGGGGCATATGAAGAAATTAATGCCGCTGTTAAGGCGGATATATTTGTGCTTGATATTGCAGATGTAAGTGGAAGCATAAGGCTATTTTCAGATGTTATGAAGAGGCTGGGGATAAGAATGGCTGGAGATGAGATTTATGAGGAGTTTCAGAAAATTTATGATGAGAGCGTTGGCAGGAATGTAGGGAAGGAAAAGGCAGAAGATAAGGTATGGAATAGGGGCAGAGGGAGATGATTCCTCTACTTCTTGCAAAGTACAAAAAAATATTCCTGAGGTTTGAAAAAATAGACTATATATGATATGCTTAAAGAGGCGTATAAGCCCTATATTGTTAAGAACATATAAACAAAATTGAGGTGTGGTATGGCAATTTCGTATAATAATCTTTGGAAAATTCTGATTGATAAGGAAATGAATAAAGGTGCTTTATGTAGCAAGGCAAAAATTAGTAAGGGAACAATGGCAAAAATGACGAATAACGAGCCAGTCACATTGACAGTTATAGAAAAAATATGTGAAGTGCTTCAATGTGATATCGGTGATGTTGTTCAGATTGTAGATATAGAAAAACAGGAGAAAAATAATGGATAACAGAAGTATAAAGAAGTTAGAAGCAGATTTATGGGAATCAGCAGATTTACTAAGAGCAGGTTCTAAACTGACATCAAACCAGTATTGTATGCCGGTGCTGGGATTACTCTTTTTAAGATATGCGTATAGTCGATTTAAATTGGTGGAAGCAGAGATATTAAAGGATAGACCAATGCGTAATGGCAGAAAAATGCCTGTAGAAGCCAAGGATTTTTCTGCTAAAAGTGCACTGTTTTTGCCAAGAGAAGCACAGTATGATTATCTTGTGAATCTTCCTGAAAATATAGCATCAGCTGATTTGAAAAATATTGCTGGACAGGCAATGAATAGTCTGGGTGAGGTAGTAAACAATGCTATGGAACTTGTAGAACAGCAAAGTGAACAGTTAGCAGGTGTATTGCCGAAAAGTTATACGGATTTTTCCGATGAACTGCTGGGAGAGCTGCTTCGCATATTCAATAACAACGCACTTGATGAAGTTGGTGGCGATGTAATAGGTAGGATTTATGAGTATTTCCTTAATAAATTTGCGAAAAATATAGCTTCGGATGACGGAGTATTCTTTACGCCAAAATCTTTGGTAAAAATGATAGTTAATATTTTAGAGCCGACATCGGGAGTGCTTCTTGATCCAGCATGTGGTTCAGGTGGAATGTTTGTACAGACAGGTGACTTTGTAAATGAAGCTGGGTTACAGGCAAATAGTAGTATGACATTTTATGGACAGGAGAAGGTAGAATACAATGCACAGCTTTGTCTTATGAATATGGCAGTTCATGGCCTTACAGGAGTAATAAAATCTGGTGATGAAGCGAATACATTTTATCATGATGCTCATAACCTTGAAGGTTGCTGTGACTATGTAATGGCAAATCCACCATTCAACGTGGATAAGGTAAAGGCAGAATCAACATTCAGTGCAGGAAGACTTCCATTTGGTTGCCCGAAGGAGAATAAGAATAAAGAAATTGGAAACGCAAATTATCTATGGATTTCGTACTTTTATGCCTATCTCAACGAAAAGGGCAGAGCAGGATTTGTTATGGCTTCCTCTGCAACAGATAGTCAGGGAAGTGATAAGGATATAAGAGAAAAGCTGGTCAAAACTGGTCATGTTGATGTGATGATAAGTGTCGGTAACAATTTCTTCTATACAAAGAGCCTTCCGTGTTCATTGTGGTTTTTTGATAAGGGCAAAAAGGAAGAATTGAAGAATAAAGTTCTTTTTATTGATGCGAGAAACTATTATACAGAGGTTGACCGTACATTGAATGAATGGTCAGAGTGGCAACTTAAAAATCTGAATGCTATTGTCTGGTTATATCGTGGAGAAAGCGAGAAATATACTGCATTACTTCATGAATATAGAAATGCACTTGGAAGTGACAAATTATTTGATGAACAGGTTCATGATTTGACTGAAAGAGTGAAAAAACTTCGTGCAGAAGCAAAAGCAGCAGTTGAGGATGCAGATAAGCGAGAAAAGAAAAACACACAGACGGAATATGATGAAAAAATTTCCGAACTTACAGAAAAGCTTACAATAGCTAAAGAAGCGAATTGGCTATATGAAAAATTTGGCGATGGAGAGTATCGTGATATTCTTGGGTTATGTAAAGTTGCTTATACAACAGATGATGCAAAATGCGATAATAAAGAAGGAATCAGCATTGAAGAAAAAGGGTGGTCACTTACTCCAGGCGCATATGTAGGTGTAGTACCTGTGGAAGATGATGGTGTGAATTTTGAAGAGCGAATGACAGAGATACATCAAGAACTTTTAGCATTGCAGGTAGAATCAAATGATTTGATGGATACTATCTCTCAGAATATGAAGGAGATGGGAATATGAGATGGGAATATAAAATGTTAGATGAATTAGGATCTATTTCTCGTGGTAGGTCAAAACATAGACCTAGAAATGATGAGACTTTATTTGGCGGGAAATTTCCATTTGTACAAACTGCTGATGTAAAGAAGGCAAATTTATATCTTACGGAATATGAAGGTACATACAATGAAAAGGGATTAGAGCAAAGTAAATTATGGAAAGCTGGGACACTCTGTATTACCATTGCGGCTAATATAGCAGATACAGCAATTTTAGGAATTGATGCGTGTTTCCCAGATAGTATAATGGGATTTATACCATATGATGGAATTGCTAATGTAAAGTTTGTGAAGTATGCATTTGATATGCTTCAAAGAGATTGTAAACAGATATCTCAAGGGACGGCTCAGGATAATCTGTCATGGAAGAAATTATCAACAATAAAGTTTCCAGCACCTGATATAGAAGTGCAAAATAAAATAGTAAATTATTTATCAGCATATGATGATTTAATTGAGAACAATAAAAAGCAAATTAAATTATTGGAAGAAGCAGCGGAACGTCTGTACAGAGAATGGTTTGTAGATTTACACTTTCCGGGATATGAGAATACAGAGATAATTGACGGGGAGCCAGAAGGATGGAAAAAACAAAAAATATCTGAGTTCGGTGAGATAATAACTGGTAAAACACCTTCAACTACTAAGAAACAATATTATGGAGGTAACATTCCATTTGTAAAAATACCGGATATGCACAACTGCGTATATCCAATTGTTACAGAATCTACCTTAACTACGGAAGGGGCTAATACGCAGAAGAATAAGTTTATCCCCAAGAATGGAATTATGGTTTCATGTATCGCAACGGTTGGTCTTGTAAATATTGCCATTGAACCATGCCAGACGAATCAGCAGATTAATTCTATTGTTTTGCATGATGAACGAGATTTATACTATACCTACTTTACAATGAAACGTCTAAAAGCATTGCTTGAAGGAGTTGGAAGTAATGGTGCTACAATGACTAATGTTAATAAAACAAAATTTGGTAACCTTGAGGTACTTTATCCAAGTAACAATTTAAGAAAAGATTATTTTGATTATTGCAAGCCAATTTTTGAGAAAATTTATGCATTAAGTGTAGGTGTTCATAAATTATCACAAGTTCGTGACGGCTTACTTCCTAAGCTAATGAGTGGAGAAATCGAGGTGTAATTATGATTATACTGGATGTTGAAGAACAGAAGAAAACTGTTTTTGAATTAAATGAAATTGAACCATTTGAAGAAGAAATGACTTTTTATTATGATGAGAGTGGTAATTGCAGAAAGTTTTATCTTACAGACACAGGATTCAATGATTCTGATGCAATAAAGGGAGATTTTGTATTAGCGGGTGTAGCACATGAGGGAAAGTCATTTGAGATTGATGCACCATCACTATATAAAGCACTTGATTATAAAGAAGGCCAGAAAGAACTTAAGTTTAAGCACCTATATTTTAATTCGACAGATTTTTTGAATTTTATTGGTAGCAAAAGAGCAACGAATTTTTTGAAATGGTTGTATTCGAGTGGTTTGTATATTCATTATAGTGCATTAAATAATTTGTTTTATTCACTTGTAGATATTGTTGATTCTTTATGGAAAACACATCCCCAATGTATTATGTACATCTGGGAAATAAAGAGCGCATTGTACGATTTTGTCATTGAACATCAAGATGAGGTTATTGACATTTTTATAAGACATACATACCCTGATGTGAAAGATGCATCATCATTCTGTAATGACTTGTGTTATTTGATTAGAACATATAATGAAGATGCTGAATATTATCCTGGTTTCTTTTTGGAATTGTTTCGACAGATGCTAAAGACAGCTGGAAAACTAGATAAGATAGTTTTTATTCAAGACAATGAGCCATATTTGTTAATCAAGGAATACTACTTGTTCTATTTAGAAAGATGTGAGATTTTCAGTAAATCAAATCATATTTTTGATGAAGAAGCTAGCGTACAAAAACAACTATCTGAAATTCAACTATACGAAGAGGGAAAATTGCTTAATAATTGGAAATTTGTGAAATCACACGAGAATATATATATTCAGATTTCGGATATGATAGCAGGGCTACTTAGAAAACTCTTTATGTTTTTAGATGAAAACTCATTGGAAAAAATACAGGCAATTGCACGAGAATTAAATGATAAGCAAATCGATAATTTTTCAATCATATGGTTGTTTATAAAAAAATCTGATAACAAATCCAAACTTTTTATTAAGAACACAAACACACCTAAAAATGTAAATGAAAGAATGAATAAGTTACAGATTCTTGGTGTTGCAAATAACAGTGCTGGAAAAGGAGATATGTGCCATGAGTTATGATTATTCTGAAAATATATTGGTACAGGAAAGTGCTGGTCACCTTCTTGAAGATGAACTTGGTTGGCGTGTAGAACTTGCTTATAATACAGAAGTATTAGGTGAAACTGGCACATTTGGCAGGAAATCATATAAGGAAATCCTTCTTGTGAAATATCTCAAGCAGGCACTTTCAAAACTCAATCAATGGCTTACTCCAGCATTACTTGAAGATGTTATAAAAACATTTGAAAGCCATATGTCATCAGCTTCTCTTATGCAGATAAATGAGGAAAAGTATAGATGCATAAGAGATGGTATTCCAGTGAAGGTGAAAAAGCCGAATGGTCAGATTGAGGAGAAGAAGGCAATAGTCATTGATTTTAAAAATCCAGATAATAATGATTTTCTTGCTGTTAAGGAAATGAAAATACATGGAGATCTTTATCGGAGACGCACAGATATTGTGGGTTTTGTAAATGGAATACCTCTTCTTTTTATAGAATTGAAGAAGAATTCTGTAGATGTGCAGAATGCATACACAGATAACTATACAGACTATCTTGATACAATACCGCATTTGTTTTATTATAATGCATTTCTTATCTTGTCTAATGGAACAGAGGCTAAAGTGGGAACATTAGGTAGCAAATATGAATTTTTTCATGAGTGGAAAAGATTGTCTGAGCAGGAAGAAGGTAATGTTGCACTTGAAACGATGCTTAGAGGTATATGCAAAAAGGATAACTTCCTTGATTTGTTGGAAAATTTCATATTATTTGACCATTCAGATGGAAAAACAGTAAAGATTTTAGCACGAAATCACCAGTATTTGGGTGTAAATGAGGCTGTTAAGGCGTATGAAGCACGTAAATTGAATAATGGAAAACTTGGTGTATTCTGGCATACACAAGGTTCTGGTAAAAGTTATTCTATGGTATTTTTATCACAGAAAATTCGGCGAAAATTTGCAGGTTCTCCAACGATTGTGATTTTGACAGACAGGGATGAGTTAAATACACAGATTAGCGATACTTTTGAAAATTGTGGATTACTTGGAAAAACAAAGGCTGCAAAGTATATTGCTACGAGTGGTGATGACCTTATAACAAAATTGCAAGGAAATCCTAGCTTTATATTTACTTTGATTCAGAAATTTAATAAGAAAGATGTACAGCCAATCATACCAGATCATGACATTATTATAATGTCCGATGAAGCACATAGGAGTCAGTATGGAATATTTGCAGACAATATGATGAATTTGTTGCCTACAGCCGCACGTATTGGTTTTACAGGAACACCATTATTATCAAATGATAATATTACAGAGAGAACATTTGGTGGTTATATTTCCATCTATGATTTTAAGAGAGCAGTTGAGGATAAAGCAACAGTCCCGCTATATTATGAGAATCGTGGAGAGAAGATTTTGGATTTAGACAATCCGGATATTACGGATAAGATATTGGATGCGATTGAGGCAGCAGATTTAGATCCAGACCAGACAGAAAAACTGGAGCGTGAGTTTAAGAAAGAGATTCATATTATGACAGCACCACAAAGGCTTAAATCTGTAGCCAAAGACTTTGTTTCTCATTATTCGGATTTATGGACAAGTGGTAAGGCTATGTTTGTGTGCCTGAATAAAGTGACTTGTGTTCGGATGTATAACCTTGTGCAGAATTATTGGAAAGAAGAAATTAAACGATTAGAAGGCATAAAATCAAAAGTATCACAGCAGGAAGTACAGGAACTGGAACGCAAGATTAAATGGATGAAAGAAACCGAAATGGCTGTCGTTATTTCTCAGGAGCAGAATGAGATTCAGACATTTAAGAAATGGAATCTTGATATAAAGCCGCATCGTGAAAAGATGGAGAAAAGAGAACTCGATAAAGAGTTTAAGGATAAGGACAATCCACTTCGAGTAGTGTTTGTCTGTGCAATGTGGCTTACTGGTTTTGATGTAAAATGCTTGTCATGTCTATATCTTGATAAGCCTTTGAAAGCGCATACTCTCATGCAGACAATAGCAAGAGCAAATCGTGTGGCAGAGGGCAAGAGTAACGGACTTATTATTGACTATATCGGCATAGTAAAGGCACTTCGTAAAGCACTTGCAGATTATACAGCAAATGTTGGAGGAAGAGAGACTGATCCAACAATAGATAAGGAAGAACTTATAGAGCACATGCTGGAAACTATATCAGCAGCTATAGAATTTTTATGTAGCAGAAATTTTGAGTTGGAGGATTTGATTAAGGCAAAAGACTTTTCAAAATTAGCATTATTACAGACAGCAGCAAATGCTGTTTCTGATAGCCGAGAATCACGCAAGCAGTTTACGACATATGCAAATGAAATCAACCGAATGATGAAGTATCTCGATAGAGATGATATATCAGATGTGGATAGAGATAGAAAAGATGCACTCATAGCAATAGCTGATGAACTAAAGAAAAAGAAGAAGCATGTTGACAATGTCGATTTGATGGTTCAGATTAATGGGATTCTGGGTGAATATATAATGATTGAACAGGAATCTAATAATAACGACATAGCCAAGCGTTTTGATATCAGTAGAATAGATTTTGATTTGCTTCGAAGAGAGTTTGCAAAGACAAAGAAAAAGAATCTGCTTATTACGGATTTGGATGAATTGATTCAAACAAGATTAGATAGTATGCTCAAAGAAAATCCAAGTCGTGTGGATTATTATGAAAGATATCAGACAATCATTGATGAATATAATAATGAGCAGGACAGGGCAAACATTGAAAAGACATTTATGGACTTGATGAATCTGGCTAATTCTATGAATCAGGAAGAAAAGCGTTATGTCAGAGAGGGCTTTACAAGTGATGAAGAACTGTCATTGTATGATATGCTTTTCAATGAAAATCTTTCAAAAGAAGATATCAATAAGATAAAGAAAGTTGCGATAGACTTGCTGGAAAGGATAAAAGCAAAGATATCTGAACTTGACCATTGGACTGAGAAACAGGAAACGAAGGCTGAAGTTGATACTCTTATAGGCACAATCCTCTGGGAAGAATTACCAGAGAGTTATTCTGATAATGCAATATTTGCATATAGACAGAAAATTTATGAGTATGTATTTATGAGGTATAAAGAGGTGGCGTAAAATTGTCGGTGATTATACATATGACGCTACTGATGCTAGTAAAGAACTATTTGATAATTACGATAATTTAAGCTCTGCCATTAAGGCAGAAATACCATTCAATCAGATATGAATATTGAGTAAGGAAGAATAGAGAAAGTGAAGAGAAAACTATGAACAAGAAGTGCCAGGTATTTACGCCTGAAAATTATGTAATAGAATTACTAGATAGTGTGGGTTATACCCATAATTTATATGGAAAAAAAATACTAGAGAATTCCTGTGGCGATGGCAACATCCTGGTTGCGGTAGTTCAAAGGTATATTGATGATTGTAAGGAAAATGGTTTGTCTAGAACAAGAATAAAGAATGGATTAGCAAAAGACATATATGGAATCGAGATTGATGAAGAACAGTATAAAAAGTGTATTGATAATTTAGATAAAGTATTAAAACGTAACGATATTGACAAAGTTGATTGGAAAGTGATAAATGCAGATTATTTGAAGTGGAATACTACTATTGAATTTCAATATATTGTTGGAAATCCTCCTTATATTACATACAGTGAATTGAAAGAGGAGGAACAGATGTTTGTAAAGAGTAATTTCTCTACATGTGTCAAAGGAAAATTTGATTATTGCTATGCATTTATAGAGAAAAGTATTAATTCATTAGCAGATAACGGGAAAATGTCTTATCTTATTCCAAGTAGTATTTATAAGACTGTATTTGGACATAATCTGAGGATTTTTATGAGTCCGTACATTGCCAAAATAAAGGATTACAAACAAGTTAAAATATTTGATAAGGCATTAGTTAAGTCATCCATTATGGTGTTAGACAAACAACGTCAGCAGGAGCTTTTGCATTATCAGGACATGAGTATGGAAAATGCGATAGATATACCTATTGCTCAACTAGATGAAAAGTGGTTTTTTGCAGATGAGAATGAAGTGGGACAACATCGATTTGGGGATTATTTTAAGGTGTCACATGTTGTGGCAACACTTCTAAATAAAGCATATGTTCTGTCAGACGGGGCATATACCGAAGTGGATAATGGCTATGTTTGTGGTAATCATATTATTGAAAGAGAAGTAGTAAGAAATACTGAAACACCTCGAACGCTTAGATATATTAAACATGAAAAAATTATTTTTCCGTATACATATGACGAAAATGAGTTAGTACATTATGATGATGGTGAGTTTGAACGATTATATCCTGGGGCTACGGCGTATCTTAATGAGTTTCGTGATGATTTAGATAAAAGGCAAAGTGATAATAATGCAAAATGGTATGAGTATGGTCGCTCACAAGCACTGAGTGGCTTGAATAGACAAAAACTTCTGATTTCAACAGTTGTGACAAATGATGTAGACGTATATGAATTAGAGCAGGAATGTATACCATATGCGGGAATGTATATCGTGCAAAAGGAAGATAATAATGAATATACATTGACAGATGCAATGAGAATACTTAGAAGCGACGAATTTAAAGAGTATGTTTTTAAAATTGGAATACCTATAAGTGGCAAATCGGTGAGAATAACATCGAAGGATGTTGAAAATTATATGTTTTAGGAGGTGACTTGAGTGGAAGAATTAAAATATGTTATAGAAGATAGTACGATAGCGGAATTGTTAGGTGTGCAGAATTTTTCTACAGATGAGGCTGCAATACTTGAATTGGTTAAGAATGCATATGATGCTAATGCATTGAATTTAAAAATTACATTTCAGAATGACACACTTCGATTTGAAGATAATGGCATTGGCATGAATGCAGACGATATAAAAAAACATTGGATGCATATAGGTAAAAGTAGCAAAGAATATGAAATAATAGATGAAAATAATAAAAAAAGAATTCAGGCTGGTTCGAAAGGTGTTGGAAGATTTGCATTATCGAGACTAGGGTATAGAGTATGTTTGAAATCAAAAAAAATAGATTCTGTTGGTGTAATTTGGAAAACAGATTGGAATACATCTGTTTTAGATGAGAACTATGACATTCACACTAAAGGAACAGATATAGAAATAATAGGATTAAGGGAAAAGTGGAATAAAAAACGCATAGAAAACTTAAAAAAGTACTTAGAAAGAACTTATCATGATACATCTATGGAGATAAGAATTATTTCAGATAATTATGATGAAATTGTAGTGGAACATTTTCCTAAAGCTGAAGTCGGAATCAATTGTAGAAGTAATATTGTTTTAAAGTATAACCAAGGAATCTTAGTGACATCAGTAGAGTCAGATGAGTTCGAAAATGAGGCTTTAAAATATTGTCCAGGGATTGATATAAAAAAATATGAAACGAAAACGGATATTGTTAATGAGTTGAAAGGAAACAAAATTACGGAGCTTTTAGATGCTGATATACAAACAGTGGTTAATGATATTGGCGAATTTTCAGCAAATTTATACTTTAATATTTCCACATCAAAAGATGAAAAAGAGAAATTTTTATACAAGTATTTAAACACACCTAAAAATATTGAAAGTGGAATAATATTATATAGGAATGCATTTAGTATATCTTCATATGAAGGAAGGAAAGATTGGTTAGGACTTGGAAAAAGATCTAGAAAATCCCCTGCGGCAGCTTCTCATCCAACGGGTGCATGGCGTGTGAGAGAAAATCAGATGGCAGGCTATGTCATGATAGATAAAAAGAAGAATGTTGTGCTTCAGGATATGGCTAACCGCCAAGGCTTAGATGAAAATATTTATTATCAGTTATTTGTTGAAATAATATTAGTAGGCATTAAAGAATTTGAAAGATATAGACAAAATATTGTTAGAAAAATAAATGTTAAGAATCAGGTAGAAGGGCAAAAAGCAACACCTATTTCTGATCGAGTATTAAATCGACCGACATCTGTTAGTGGTCTAACAAAGGAAGAGGCAAAGCAATTAGCAACAGAAATCAAAAGTTATAAAAAGGAGGGAAAACAATATCAGAAAGATAAAGAAGCGGTAGAGGCTAGATATAAATATGATGTAAGAATTTTAAATGTATTAGCAACAACGGGATTAAAAGCTTCATCCATTGCACATGAAATGAAAAATGATAGAAATGCCATATATGATAATTACAATAATATAGTAGATGCATTAAAAGAATATGGTATGTGGGATGAATTGAATTCTTCTGAAAAAACGAGAAAATCTTATAAAAATGTACCTTATTTGTTGGAAAGTAATGACGTTGTTGGAAGAAAATTGGTGACATTCATGGACACTATGTTGGAAGAAATAGAAAAAAAACAGTTTGAGATTAGGTACCAGAGTATAGCAGATATCTTAACTATTATAAAAAAAGTGTGGGAAAGAGATTATGCATGGCTTAGTATTGAAATTATAATGGATGAAGATATTGTTTATCAGATTTCAGAAGATATATTGCAGGTTATTTTTGATAATCTGATTTTAAATAGTGTGCAGCAAAATGAAAATACGCAAAAACTAATGATCACTATATCTATAAATGAGACTAATGGATTTTTAAATATTAAATATTGTGATAATGGAAAAGGACTTGATGATAAGTATAAAACGGATCCGATGAAAATATTAGAGGTACATGAAACTACAAGAACTAACGGGCATGGTCTCGGAATGTGGATTGTAAATAATACATGTACAATGTCAGGGGGAGAAATACAGAAAATAGGTGGGGAAAAGGGATTTGAAATAGAATTCACTATAGGAGGAAAAATATAATGGAAAACTTAAAAATTATATATATAGATGATTATCCGGAGACTTCATTATCCAAATATTTGGATAAATATAAGAATTCGAGTTGTAATGTTGAATCTTTAGATATTAAATTCAATCCAGATGCAGGATACGAGAGTTTGATTAATAATCCGGATGTTAAATCAGCAAATATAATTTTTATAGACTCAAAATTATTTGAAAATAGAACAGCAATAGCAGGAAAGTTTACAGGAGAAGAATTTAAAATTATTCTAAAAAAATATTTTCCGTTTATAGAGGTGATTGTTATTACGCAAAATGATATCGCCCCAGATTATGAAACAATTTCTAAATATGATCCTAAATGCGGAAAGACGCCAGTGGAATATTATGATGAAAAGCTTCCTCCAATATTAGATCAATGTATTAGAAATATTTTTGAAGTTAGAAAAATTACCTCAGAATTGCAAAAGAATACTAGCTGGGAAAAAGTTATGGTCGAAAAAATAGTGAATTCAGTTAATGGTCAAGGAAAATTTGATGAATTTACTAAGAATGATATTGATGATGTGATAAAAATGTTTCAAGAGTTGCAGACAAAAGTAGAGGGATAGGAATATGGACTACAGAAGAACAAAGTATTGTCCGGAATTAATTGATGTGTCACAAAAAAAGAAAGAAGTAGAAAAATTAGTTGAAATAGAGCACCCTAATGCAAAAGATATGCATAGATATATTAGTGATAATTCTCAGAAATTTAAGTTGGAATTTATTAAAGCATATAATGGGAAATGTGCATATTGTGGAGCTTCAATTGATTTGATAAAAAAGACTGAATTTGAAATAGATCATTTTTTATATGAAAAAGCTCCTATATTTGCTACAAAAAAAGATGCAGGTTATATGGAAAATTTAATCCTATCATGTCATGACTGTAATCATAATAAAAATTCATTTTGGATTGAAAAGGAAGAAATGGATACATTGAATCCGGATGGAGAAAAAATTAAGAATGTATTTATAAGAGATGACAAATATTATATTCAGATAAATGATGAGTTTAAAGAAAATACAACTATAGAAGGGTTTTATAATAAGCTTTGTTTGGGATCTGAATTACATAGGTTGGATTATTTAATAATGAATATAATTGGATTGCAGAGATCTTGTGAAGACAATAGTGATTTATATGTCGGACTTGGGAAAATACTAGATACAATAAGGGAAAAGAGAAATATTATGTAGAATAAAGTTCTAATCATAAAGTTTTATTTATGCAATATTACGCAGAAAAATTTTTGCAAAGAAGGAAGTGAATTCATGGACATAAAGCAGCTAATTGGTGAGACCACAGATTATGACAAAAAGCTTGCACTTGAGACAAAGAAACCCAAAAGCTGGTGCAAGAGTATAAGTGCATTTGCAAATTGCTATGGTGGTAAGCTGGTATTTGGTGTGGCAAACGATGATGCGTTGGTTGGTCTTTCGGATGCTGAAGAAGATGCAGAGAAAATTAGTGAGATAATTAAAACACACCTTAATCCAATACCAGAGTTTAATCTTTCATTTGAAAAAGATAATGACAAGACATTCGTTATTGTAGAAGTTATGAAAGGGCAGCAGACACCATACTATAATGAAGGCGATGGGCAACTTATTGCATTTATGCGTATAGGAAATGAAAGTGTTCCGGCAACCCCTTCGCAGTTGAGAGAATTGGTACTTCGTGGGAGCGGTGAAAGTTATGATAGCTTGAAATTAAGATATGATTTTAACAATATGTCCTTTACAAAATTAAAATCAGTATATAAACAGAGAACGGGGAATACATTTGAAGATACAGATTATGAATATTTTGGTTTGATTGATGAAAAAGGAAATCTAACGAATGCTGGAGCACTTTTGGCAGATGAATCTCCGGTTCGTCATTCCAGATTATTTTGTACAAGATGGAATGGAATTACGAAGGCATCTGGAATTGTAGATGCACTTGATGATAAGGAATATACGGGAAGTCTTGTCACACTATTGCAGGCAGGAACAGATTTTGTCAGAAATAATTCCAAGAAAGCATGGCGTAAGGTTGGTGACGGCAGAATTGAAATGCCGGATTATCCGGATCGAGCAGTGCTTGAAGGTGTAGTAAATGCATTGATTCATAGAAACTATATGGAGATAGGCAGTGAAGTCCATATAGATATGTTCGATGATAGAATCGAAATATATTCACCGGGTGGAATGATAAGCGGAATATCTCTAGAGGGAAAAGATTTATTGAAAATTCCATCAAAGCGAAGAAATCCGATATTAGCTGATATATTCAGCCGTTTGAAATATATGGAGCGTAGAGGCAGTGGATTTAAGAAGATATTGGCAGACTACGAGGGACAAGTTGAATTTGATGAGTCTAAGATGCCAGTCTTTGATGCGGATAATGATGATTTTACATTGACTTTATATAATTTGAATTATGGCTCTAATTATGCAACACAGGTGAATGAAAATGTCATAGAAAATGTCATAGAAATTTCGGAAGAAAAAATTAAGAAGTTAATGCCAGAGTATTCTAAGAAGAAGCTTGCTAAAGCATGTGAAATCCTGAAAATGATTTCGGAAAACCCGAATATTTCTATAGATGAATTAAGAATAGCCTTAGACGTTACGGATAGAACAATTGCTAGATATATATCTGAATTAAAGGATAAAGGTGTCATAGAACGAAAAGGTCCAGATAATGGTGGAAAATGGAAAATTAGGTAAGTAAATGACAGTAAATTTGGCACTCAATGTAACGCCCAAACTTTCACTCAAGAATATTCCGAAGTTAGTCTCAACGAAGTCTCACGAGATTTGAGACTGAGGGAGACACTATGATATAGAAAAATGCGATAAAATCGGTATTTGCAGGTGAATTATAAAGTTGTAGTCTCAAGCCAGTCTCATTTTTGAAATTGTTTGTTGAGACTAACATGAGACTGAGGAGGTTCAAAATCATGGACATAAGCAAAAAGGATTGGAAATTATTTCGAGAAAGATTATCAGGCTGGCAGGAAAATTATATGGAAGGTCTTGTTAAAGAGTATGCAAATTTTCTGAATGATGATAAAAAGCCTGCATCAGAGAAATTCTGGGAACTTGAAAAACGGATAAAAGAAGATAAACGTCATCCGGGAGTTGTCATGGAACTGAAAAAATCAGAGGTAATATGGGATATTGTTCGTCTTATTAGACTGAAAGTAATTACATATAATGATTTATCAGACTTTAGTGATGAATTACAGAATGAAGTAAAAAGAATACTTGAGATGAGCAGGTGATACATATGGAGATTGGTGCAACAAAATCAGTTCAAGATCGACTAAAAACAACAAAGATTGAAGAAAACAAAGGTGCTTCACTTGTGTTCTGCTGGGACACACATTTGACGAAAATAAAAGGAAGAAATGTCTTGTTTATTGTGAATGCCAGTAATCGTTATACAATAGCAATGACAGATATTGAACCAAGAAACTGGAATTACTATACAATGTATATCCGCAGTGTGATTCATGGCGTGATGCAGGAAATGGGATATTCCGAGGAACAGATAGGGCAGTATTTTAAAATGTCAGGCGATACAACTGTAACAAAAACTCATGGTAGGAAATCGGTTGGTGGCATTAACAGAATGGTAATGGATGCACAGTATTTTGGTAAAAAGCTGGAGAAAGAAGTAAAGTATCAATGGGAACTTAGTGAGTATCTAAACAGAGATATTTGTCAGCCTGAGGGATTTGATGCATATGGATATCCGAGTGAACTTTTTAAATTAGACATGGAACGATTAGGGATTATTTCTAAGAGAAAGCCTGCAAAGATAATCGATTTTACCAAATACATAGATACCAATCGCAGTACTAACCATTAGCACAAAAAAATTATTAAAGTAATTGTTTGGGCATAAGAAGTTAGTTTGCAATGACGAAAAGCAAGATGTATAAAATAATTCGTCGCTAAAAAAGTGACGAAAAAAGCGACGGAAAAGGAGAACATAATAAATAGTTAAGAGACTTATTTTATGATATAGAAAAACATTATTTTAATATGCTTGATATAGGTGAGAGTTTTCTTGAATGCTTAGATAAAGAGCAAGAACGAATAAAATTGTTGGAAACAGAAACAAAAATACAAAATAATACAGAAGAACTTATAGAATTATATAAAAATTCAGTACAATAAGATGAATGAAAAATTGTAAGATAAACAGGAGGTTCAAAATGTTATTTTTATGTTATCCCAAATGTTCAACATGTCAGAAAGCGAGGAAATGGCTTGACGAACATGGTATAAAGTATACAGAACGTCACATTGTGGAGAAAAATCCAACATATGATGAATTAAAGGTGTGGTATCAGCAGAGCGGTCTGCCAATAAAGAAGTTTTTTAATACAAGTGGTTTGGTCTATAAAGAAATGCAATTAAAGGATAAGCTAACATTAATGAGTGAAGAGGAACAGTTAATGTTGCTTGCTACGCATGGAATGTTGGTAAAGCGTCCAATGATGATAACTCATGATATTGTGTTAGTTGGATTTAAGGAAGCTGATTGGGAAGGAGCTCTTTTATGAGTAAAGAATTACAGATAAGAAATAGCACTGTTGATTTCTTGGTTTTCACACGAGATGCAGGAGAAGACGGAATAGAAGTCAGGGTTCAGAATGGCGATGTATGGCTTACGCAGAAAGCAATTTCGCAGCTTTTTGATGTAGATAGAAGTGTGATTACAAAACATCTGAGCAATATTTTTAAAGAGGGAGAATTAGATGAAAATTCAGTTTGTGCAAAATTTGCACAAACTGCGGATGATGGGAAAACATACAATTATAAGTTCTATTCATTAGCAGCTATTATTGCTGTGGGCTATCGCATTAATTCAGAGCGGGCAATGCAGTTTAGAACATGGGCAACAAAAGTATTGGATACATTTACAAAGCAGGGTTATGTTCTTGATAAAAGCAGATTGATTAATGGACAAATTTTCGACGAAGATTATTTTGAGCATCTTATTGCTGAGATTCAGGAAATCAGAGCAAGTGAGAGAAGATTTTACCAGAAAATTACAGACATATATGCAACAGCAGTTGATTATGATAAGAATTCACAGGTGACAAGAGAGTTTTATGCAACAGTTCAGAATAAGATGCATTATGCAGTTCATGGTAATACAGCGGAAGAAGTGATAGTGGCAAGAGCTGATCATAATAAGGAACATATGGGACTTAAATCATGGAAAAATGCGCCTGATGGTAAAATAGTAAAAACAGATGTGTCAATTGCAAAAAACTACTTGGAAAAAGAAGAAGTTGCAGAATTAAATGAGATTGTGACAATGTATCTTGATTATGCAACAAGACAGGCACGAAGACATATTCCTATGACTATGGAAGATTGGAAAACAAAGCTTGACGCATTTCTTAGATTTAATGATGCGGATGTACTTCAGGATAAAGGAAAAGTAACAGCAGCTATTGCAAAGGAATTTGCAGAAAGTGAGTTTGAGAAATACAGAGTTATGCAGGATTCACTATATGAAAGTGACTTTGATAAATTGATGAATGATATGGAAAAGAATGATGTTATCCATTAGTACCTCAAAATTTCTAGTTGCAGAAACATCGTCCGGAGATTATAATTTCCATAGGTGGACTTGCAAACTATCAGATGATTATTCTCTGAATAGTAAACAAACCTGCAAGCCACCGGAACTACACACAATAATGAAAAAATACAATGGTACTGGATTGGTACTAAAAATATGTGAAACGAAGAATAACGTGTGGAAAAAGTATAGGTTATCAATACAAAATAGTATAGATAACCACATTAAAATAACCTCAATCAAACCAGACTCTGCGAGTTTGAATAACGGATTAAAATGCCGAAAGCTTGTATTTATGCGGGCTTTCGGCATTTGTTTTATCAAATGGCTCTAGTTTGGCTCTATTTGTGGGCGGGATAAGGGTTGCGAAAGCACTGATGGAGAAATAAAGGCATAATGGTAAGGAAAAAGTGATATATGCATCTTGGAAGCACAGCAATACTGAAAATTATAAGTTCAGCTGGAACAAAAAGTATGTTATGTACTGGAGAATTCCGGGAATCTGTGGGGAGTAATTGCGGGAAAAAAGGGAAAAGCGTATAATGCAAGAAAATAATGTTTTCACAGTGTAAAATAGAGGAGAGAACTATCATGCAGAAAATACTGATTGTAGAAGATGATACAAATATCAATAATCTGCTTCAGGAAGCATTATCCAAAGCGGGCTATTCCTGTGAGCAGGCGTTTTCCGGAACTGAGGCAAAGCTGCTTTTGAATATGCAGGAGCATAGCTATGCACTGGTGTTGCTGGATTTGATGTTGCCGGGAATTACAGGAGAAGCAGTTCTGGAGGAAATACGGAAAAAGGGAAATCTTCCGGTTATTGTTTTGACTGCGAAAGATAGCTTGGATGAAAAGGTAAAGGTTTTAACTAGTGGGGCTGATGATTATATAACGAAACCTTTTGAAATCAGAGAGGTACTGGCAAGAATTCAGGTACAGCTTCGTCATACAGAAGAAAAGGAAATAAAAGAATCTAACCTTTCGTTCAGAGAGATGGTATTGAACAAAGCTACTTTTCAGGTCAGCATTGGTGGAAAAATACTTCCTAAGATAACAAGACAGGAGTTTGCGATTTTAGAATTATTGCTCAGAAATCCGAAGCAGGTTTTCAGTAAAGAGGACATTTTTGAATATGCGTGGGACGAACCATATATGGGTGAAACAAAAACTTTGGATGTACATATAAGCAATATTCGTAAAAAGATAAAAACAGTTACATCTGAGGAATATATTGAAACAGTCTGGGGAATCGGTTATCGTCTTCATCTATAATCTTTACTCTTTTTTTACTATTTATTTGCGTTTGATTAGGATTATTCCTTTATGATAAATGCAGATAAGAAAAAGGAGATGAAAAACTTGAGCGAAATGTTATTGGAAACAAGAAATTTGACTAAGCAATATGGACACCATAAAGCTGTGGACAGTGTCAATATGCATATTAAAAAAGGTGCTATTTATGGTTTTATCGGTCGGAATGGAGCTGGGAAGACAACTTGTCTGAAGATGATCAGTGGACTTTCCAAGCCAACTTGTGGAGAAATCGAGATGTTCGGATACAAGGGAAAGGATTTGCAAAAAGTTCGATCACGGATAGGATGTCTGATTGAGGCACCGGGACTTTATGGAAATATGACTGCATATGAAAATCTGAATATCAAATGCAAGCTGTTTGGAATAAAGAAAAAGAGTTATATTGAAGAAATATTGAGAATTATCGGTCTAGAGGATGTGGGAAAGAAAAAAACAAAACATTTTTCACTTGGAATGAAACAGCGTTTGGGAATTGGTCTTGCTTTGGTTGGAGAACCAGATTTATTAGTTCTTGATGAGCCAATCAATGGATTGGATCCACAGGGTATTGCAGAGATCCGGGATACGATTCAGAGACTTCAGAAAGAGAAGAATATGACAATATGCATTTCCAGTCATATTCTTGAGGAATTATCGAAGATTGCTACTGATTATGGAATTATTCATAATGGAAGTTTATTACAGGAAATTACAAGAGAAGAATTAATAAGAAGATGCAGTGAACGGATAGAGTTGACATTGGATCATCCGAAACAGGCGATTCCGGTGCTGGATTCTATGGGATTTACCAACTATCAGGTAACAGATAAAGAGCATATTCATATTTTTGAACGATTGAATGAAAGTGCAGCGTTGAATATGGAACTTGCAAAGTCAGGAATTCCGGTAAAAGGGATTTCCATAACCAGTGAAGAACTGGAAACTTATTTTCTGAATCTGACGGGAGGTGCGGATCATGCTTAATATAATTAAAATGGATTTATACCGGATGCTTAAAACCAAAAGTATGTATGTAATCTGGATCGTACTGGCAGCAATATTATTGATTACAACATCTTTATGCAAGACAGATTATGAGCTTTTGACTGAAAAGGATGCCATGAAACAGGAGCAGGTTACTGAACCTACTGTGGATAATATTAATGTGGGAATGATGGTAATGCTGCCTACGGAGCCGGGAGAAAAGGTGACGGTATATGATATCTTTTTTGCCAATTCCCAAGGAAAATTGTATGCACTGCTTTTGGTTATTTTTACTGTTCTGTTTTCAACAGCGGATATCAGTAGCGGATATATTAAGAATATAGGAGGTCAGGTTAGAAATAGAGGAACTCTGATTTTTTCCAGGGCAATTGCCTTGGCTGTCTTTACGGTACTGACAATGGTAGGTGCATTCTTATTTCAGGCAGCGGCGAATGGTATTGTTTTCGGGGAATTGGAATGGGGAAATACAAAGGCAATTTTATCTTATTTTGTGACTGAACTGGCTCTTCATTATGCACTTGTGCTGATTTGTATGGCGATTGCAATTATTTTGAAAAATAATGTAATCAGCATGGTCATTGCTGTCTGTCTTAGTATGAATGTAATGACCATTGTGTATGGGGTGATCAATAGTGCTATTCAAAAAATAGGAATTCAGAATTTCCAGATTTATAAGTATACGATAACAGGAAAATTATCACTGCTTCCTATGAATCCGAGTGGAAATGAGTGTTTGGCGGCATTTGGTGTGGCAATAGTGTTCATCGTTATGATGATATCAGTAAGCAGCGTTGTTTTTCAAAAGAGGGATATTTAACGGATGTATATCGTAATTGGGATATTAGCAGGAATTATTATCTTACAATTTATTATTATGTGGAAATACCAGCGGCAGGTGAAAGACATCTGCCGCCAATTGTCGTTTATGATGAAACATGACAGTAACATGTTGATTAACCATGAATTTGATGTGGGTGGAATAGGAAAGCTTTCTGATAAGTTGAATGAGCTTCTGGAACTGCGAAGAAAAGAGAAGCAGCATTATCAGGAGAAAGAAGCTCTGATTGCGGACACTTATACAAATCTTTCTCATGATATCCGCACACCACTGACATCTTTGGACGGATATTTCCAGCTAATGGAAGAATGTGAAAATATAGAGGATCAGAAACGTTATTTAAGCATTATCCACGAAAGAATTCATAGTCTGAATGAAATGTTGGAAGAACTTTTTATGTTTACAAAGTTAAAAAACGAATCTTACAGTTTGGAATTGACATTGTGCTGTATGAACCGGATTTTGAAAGAAACAGTTTTTTCATACTATGATGAATGGGTAAGAATGGAAATTCAGCCGGATATTCAGATTACGGAAGAACAGTTGTATATACATGGAAACACGCAGGGACTCCGCCGTGTTATCCAGAATGTGATAAAAAATGGGCTGGATCATGGAGAAAAGAAGATTAGCATTGTGTTGGAACGTGATCAAAATCAGGCGGTGCTTAGAATCAGCAATCAGGTTACACATCCAGAACAGATTAATATAGATCAGGTATTTGAGCGATTTTATAAAGCAGATGTTGCCAGAAGTAAAACATCTACTGGATTGGGACTATCTATTGCAAAGGAGTTGGTTAGTCGGATGGATGGAGAGATTGAAGCAAAAATAGAAAAAAAAGAGTTTATTGTTGAAATGAACTTTCCGATTGTAACCGATGCTAAATAGTATTTTGCGACGTAGAGGGATAATCAATAATTTTTATTTATCCTTGCAGAAGCATTAGCTCTTATTTTAGGATCATATCTAAGGAAAGTACCCATGACAGGGCGTTAAGCGTCCAGGGGGGACGATTGTTTGGCACCGACCGGAGCGTAGAGGTAGCCTCCCAAGTTTTATGATACCGGTCTACCGGAATACATAGGAAGTTGAAGATAAAGTTTTATCTGAAGATTATGACGAGGACTACAATAATTATTCGAGAATAGTATGTGAGGATAATCAATCAATGATAATTGATTTTTATGAAAATGGTAATTTGGTGATGGAATAATCTGTATATAGTGATTAGAAGAAGATGGTTATTTTATATTATGATAGATTGTTATATTGAGATAAATGAATTTAATCATTTTTTTATTATATGGATTTGGGAGAGGGGGCTTTAAACACTACTATATAGTATTAAGGAAGGTGCAAAAAAATGAAAAATAAAATAGAAAAGGAAGAGAGGTTACTAACTGAAGAGGAAAAAAAATATGTAATTGATGGTTATAATAAAATAAGGTGGTCAAATTTTGCAATTATCTTTGGAGTGACTTTTATCATTTATGTGTTATTGGGACTTTTATGGGGGCTTATATGGTGGTCGGTGGATCAAGATATTACCATGGGATTAAGACAAGGTTTTGGTTTGCTTTTCTTTATTACTGGTATTACAAGTATATGGATAATATATTATTTTCTAAATTTGCAAGTGGTTATTAAAAAGATAAAAGCAAATAGAATGTATGTCAAAGAGGCAATATATGAAAAAACATCAGGAAAATACAATCGGGTGTATTTGCAAATGTATAAAAAGGGCAAGTTAAGGTATTCTGGCTATCATTTACTTTTGCGCGAGCCTTTAAATAAGGGGGATAAGGTAATTGTATTACAAATGAGAGGAAGAGCATGGGTATATAAGGTAAAAAATTAAAGTATAAAATTTTAAAATGAAGAAATAGATCATGGAATTTGGCATTAGTTTTAGAAAAACAATGCTGTGGTCCATACGAATAAGAATATGAAGATTATAGAAACTCCTAATTGGGAAAATAGTAAGGTGAGGCAGATGGAAAAAGATTTTAATTTTGAAAAGTATATCAGTGAGCGTCTGTTAGAAATTGACGATGAAAAAACGCGTGTGGAAATGCGGGAACTGATGCAGCATACAATGATTCCGTTTTATCGGCATACAGAAGAAGCCTATGAAACCAGCAGAATTGTATATTGAGCGGAAGATTGAGATTTTTCCAAGATATACAGAAATTTTAAATGGAACTTATCGATTGCGAACCGAAAATCAAATACTATTGACGTTTGGCAATTAGAAGTAGAAACATTGGCAGAAAATATCATAAACAAACAGGAAAAATTAGTTACACAATCGGTAAAGGTGGCAGAGCAAAAGGCTGCACAAACAGAATTAAAAACTAAAATTGCACAACAGGAAGGAAATGTAAAAAGTGCAAAGTGGAGCAGTTATGGACTTAGGTAGAAAACAGTTATGTTGAAATCAGCTATCCATTAGCAAGAAATGAAGGTGGTGATCATTTTTATTGGGATGTAAGAGATGAAAACGTATATATGATATATTGTGATGATATAGAGAATCCTGTTTGGGTATGCGAATCTATTAAGGCATTTTTTGAATTAATGGAAAATAATTAGTTGTGAAATCAGTATGACTGCATGAACCGTCTGGTAAAGGTAACGGGCACCGATGGTGTCGTGGAAGCTGCTTTTGTCTATGACCGGACTGGTTTTCTGGTCAAAGAGATGAACGCGGCAGACTATCTGTCCGCAGATACCGATGAGGAACGCACAGGAATCTATTACACCTATGATTTTGAGGGTAATGATTTGGTTGATAAGCAGGAGCATTACCATGTAGAGAAAGAATTTAAGGTCAATGGATAGCTGCAGAGCCGGCATTATAGGGGATGGCTGGTATGAGCAGAATAATTCAATTTCAGTGATGAATGAGTGGTAAGTTTTATGTTACAATGACTATATGATAAAAGAGAAAGCGAAAATGATATGCGACCAGTAAATTTATATTTGCTTACAAGAAATCAGAATAAAAATACGTACACACCATTTGAAAATATTTTGTCTGCAAGACATGAGCGTGTACCGGTAAAGGAACATGAATTCCAAAGTCTGCGGCATCTGGTAGATATTTTATGGCAGCAGGGCGTGGCGATTCCGGAGATGGATGGCTTTTTTTATTCGTATACGATTCGGCAGATCGGAAAAGAGTTTGATCTTTTAAAGGTATGTGTGAACCGGAAAGTATTGAATATTGAGCTGAAAAGCCTGGCGGTTTCCGAGGAAAAAATCGAGCGGCAGCTTCAAAAGAACCGATACTATCTTGGAACGTTAGCGCCGCAACTGGAGCTGTATACATATGTGGAGGAGACCGGGAAACTTTACACACTCAAAGAAGAAGCGTTGTGTGAGACCTCTTTTACAGAGCTGACTGCGGTAATCAAAAATTTTCAGATTTATGAGGACGGCAATCTGGACCAGCTTCTGCAGGCAAAGAATTATCTGATTTCTCCTTTGAATATGCCAGAGGAATTTCTGGAAAACCGTTATTTTCTGACGCAGCAGCAGGAGATGATAAAGAAAACCATCTGCGAGGAGATGGGCAGAAATCCGTTACAGAATCCGCAGAAAGCGGATGCGAACAAAGCGCAATTCTGGGGAATTACGGGTATTGCGGGGACAGGAAAGACACTGTTGATTTACGATCTTGCCAAGGAGATGGCACAGACCGGCAGAGTATGTCTGATTCACTGTGGGATGCTCAGCGAAGGACATAAACTTCTTGACAGCATGATGCAGAATGTGGATATCATCAGTGTGTCAGATCTCTTGGCATGTGCTTTAAGTATCTATGCTTTTTTACTCATCGATGAGGCACAGCGCATGTCGGAAAATGCGTTGGATTTTATCCGGGAAAAGGCAGAGACAGAGCGAAAAGTATGCGTTTTTTCCTATGACTATTTTCAAATTTTATCCAAAACGGAGCAGCGGCGAAACATTCCCGCACAACTTGAAGATCTGCCCGGGTTTCAGGAACTGAAACTGTCCGGACGTATCCGCAGCAATCGGGAAATGAATTCTTTTATTCAGACATTGCTCGATCTTAAGAACCGTCAGCAGGGCGACCGTTATACCTATGAAAATGTGGATGTCCTTTATGCAGCGAATGCATTGGAGGCAGAAAGAATCATCCGTTTTTATCAAACGGAACGAGGCTATACGTTTATCGAATATGATGAACCGCTTGCGGACTGTCCGGGGGATATCAATGTGTTAGAGGCGGCCGGAATGGAGTTCGATAATGTCATCATCACTTTGACCAGTCACTTCCGATATAACGAGGATGGAGTGTTGCAGGGAAATGCACATCCGAATCCGGACTATAGTTATTACCGGTTGCTGTTTCAAAGTGTTTCGCGCACAAGAGAACGATTGTGCATTGTTGTAATTAGCGATGAAACCTTGTTTGCAAAGGTACTTTCCATACAGCAATATTAAAATTTTATAAACTGCTTGCGATGAACAGAATTTTGCAGTATAGTACTCTTCGCTTTTTAAAAATCAGCAGGTGCTGATGTTTAAAGGAAAGGAGAATGCAAATGACATTTTATCAGGAATTACAGCTTAGTTCTGTTGGCTCAAAGCAGCTGATCAAAAATACGACAGACCCGAAGGAGAAGAGACGTCACATTCTTATTTACAATTTTAAAGTATATCTGGTGATGGCTTTTTGTGTGGCAGTGGTGACACTGTACAGCAAACTGACCGGGAATGATAACAGTGTCGTGGGAGTAACGGTTCTGTTGGCTATGCTCGTATTGCGACAGGCAGATTTCGGTATCCGGACAACGCACGGACTCATTTCTATCGCAGGAATATTTGCAATTCTTATGGGGGGACCAAGGCTGGCCAATATGCTTCCACCAGTGGGGGCCTTTGTGGTGAATATTGTTTGTATCATGCTTCTTATGGTGCTTGGTTGTCATAATGTGATTATGTATAATCATTCAACGTTTGTGTTGGGATATCTGTTGCTGTTGGGGTATGATGTGACAGGAAAAGCATATTTGTATCGTGTGGCAGGACTTGCCGCAGGTATGGTTGTCTGCATGTTTGTATTTTATAAGAATCAGAAAAACAGACCATACCGCAGAACTTTTTTGGATCTGTTTCGGGAATTTGATATTCGTTCTGCAAGAAATGTATGGTATATAAAACTTACATTTATTGTTTCAAGCGCAATGCTGATCGTATCTCTGCTGGGATTGCCGAGAGCGATGTGGGCGGGAATTGCCTGTATGTCTGTCTGTTTGCCTTTTACAGAGGATTGTCCACAGCGTGCAGCCGACCGAGGCATGTTTAATATTGTAGGATGTCTTTTATTTATTGTGTTATACAAGGTACTTCCACCTTCTATGTACAGTATGATCGGAATTATAGGCGGAATTGGTGTGGGATATTCAGCCGGATATAAGTGGCAGACGGTATTTAATACATTTGGTGCGCTTTCGATTGCGTCGTCTTTGTTTGGAATACCGATGGCAGTGGCACTTCGTGCTGGAATTAATATTGTGGCATCAGCGTATACCATTGTGTGCAATCGGATTTTTGACCGGACGTATAAAAATTGTACTTGTACGAATACATAAATTGTAAAAAGGGCCATATTATGGTATAGTTTCATCCGAACGGTATTCTGGGCGTTGCACACAGAGATTTGTGGCATCAGCAAAAACAGAAACTGTATCGGATGAACAATGTTGTCACTTCGGATGTGATTTTTCGCAGACACTCTAAGGAGGTCTGACGGAAGAGCCGTAAGGTATTACATAGTAAAGAAGGTGGTAGCATGCAAATAGGAATCATAGGCGCGGGGCGTGTGGGCTGTTCCATGGGAAAGTATCTTGTGGAGCATGGTGCAGACGTTCTCGGATATTATGATACGAATGATCGGGCGGCAGAAGAAGCCGCACAATTCACAGGGACAGAGCGTTATGATACGCTGGCAGAACTTGTATCAGCCAGCAGACTGATATTTATCACGACACCGGATGGAATCATCCTGCGCGTGTGGGAACAAATCAGACATCTGCCTCTTGCGCAGAAGATAATATGTCATTGTAGTGGCGCATTATCATCGGATTCATTTTCTGGAATTGAAGATACGCGTGCAGCGTGTCTGTCTATTCATCCAATGTTACCGTTCAGTAACAGATTTTCATCTTATGAACAATTGGAAAAAGCGTTTTTTACCGTGGAAGGGGATTCTTCGGCAACACAGGTCGTGTCGGCAATGTTTGAAGGATTCGGAAACCGGGTATGCAGCATTCGTGCGGAGGATAAGCCCCGTTATCATGCAGCCACGAGCATTTTAAGCAATCAGGTTGTTGCAGTACTGGATTGTGGATATGCGTTGCTTGAACAATGCGGATTTTCCAGAGAGGAAGCCATTGTGGCGACAGCGACGCTGGTACGGCAGAATATAAACAATGTGATCGAAAACGGATGCGTGGATGCTTTGACCGGACCAATTGAGCGATGTGATCTTGGTACGGTGGAAAAACATCTTGCGTGTCTGGGAGAGGAAGATGCACAGATGTACCGTATTCTTGGAACAAAGCTTGTGACAATCGCAGAAAAGAAAAATCCCGGGGTGGATTATGGCAAAATGCGGGCGTTGCTCCAATCAACCGGATGCAAAAACGAAGAAGATGAAAAAGCAGGCGAAGGAGGCTTATAAAATTATGAAGAACACAGTAGTTACATTTCGGGAGGCAAAGCAGAAAGGTGAGAAACTTACCATGCTTACCGCATATGATTATTCCACAGCAAAACTGATCGATGAAGCCGGCGTCAATGCAATCCTTGTAGGGGATTCACTTGGCATGGTCATGCTTGGATATGAGGACACACTTTCTGTGACAATGGAGGATATGATTCATCACAGTGCAGCAGTTGCCAGAGGAATCAAAAATACACTTCTGATCACAGACATGCCGTTTATGTCTTATCAGACATCAGTTTATGATGCCGTTGTCAATGCCGGCCGTCTGGTAAAAGAAGGTCGTGCCCAGGCAGTCAAATTAGAAGGTGGTATGGAAGTCTGTGACCATATTCGCGCGATTGTCAAGGCATCTATTCCGGTATGTGCGCATCTGGGACTGACACCGCAGTCAGTAAATGCGTTCGGCGGATTTAAGGTACAGGGAAAAGGCGAGGAAGCAGCACAGAGACTTTTGGATGAGGCGCGTGCGGTCGAAGAGGCAGGTGCATTCGCTGTCGTATTGGAATGTGTACCACAGGCATTGGCAGAAAAAATCACAAAGTCAATCCATATTCCGACGATTGGTATCGGTGCGGGTGCAGGATGTGACGGACAGGTGCTTGTATATCAGGATATGCTTGGCATGTATTCCGACATGGTGCCGAAGTTCGCAAAACAGTATGCACAGGTCGGCACACAGATGAAAGAAGCGTTTGCTGCTTATCGAAAAGAAGTGGCAGATGGAACGTTCCCGGCACCGGAGCACACCTTTAAAATGGATGAGACAATTCTGGATAAATTATATTAAATGTGTCAGGCTTTCTATGAAAACCTGACATGCAGGTCAGTCCTTAATGGGCTGAGGTTCGAAAGGAGAGAAAAAATGAAGATATATGGAGAAATCGCAAAAGTAAGAGAGACAGTAAAAGCATGGAAAGCACAGGGCCTTACCGTCGGATTCGTACCGACGATGGGATATCTGCATGAAGGACATAAGAGCCTGATCGATGCTGCCAGAAAAGAAAATGATCGTGTGGTTGTAAGTATTTTTGTAAATCCGATGCAGTTCGGACCGAAGGAAGACCTGGCAAGTTACCCGAGAGATCTCGACAAGGATGCAAAGCTTTGTGAGGCAGCAGGTGTGGATGTGATCTTTCATCCGGAACCGGAAGAGATGTACACACCGCAGTTCTGTTCTTATGTGGATATGAACGGACTGACAACCGAACTTTGTGGAAAAACCAGACCAACACATTTCCGCGGTGTGCAGACAGTCGTATTGAAGTTATTCCATATCGTGACACCGGACCGTGCATATTTTGGTCAGAAGGACGCACAGCAGCTTGCAGTCATCAAGCGCATGGTTACGGATCTGAATGTTGATGTACAGATCATCGGATGTCCGATCATCCGTGAGGAGGATGGTCTTGCAAAAAGCTCCAGAAATACATATCTGAATGCAGAAGAGCGCAAGGCAGCACTGGTGCTGAGCCGCAGTCTGAAGCTTGGAAAAGAACTTGTTGCAAAGGGCGAAAAGAGTGCGGAAGCTGTGAAGAAAGTGATTACAGAGGAAATCGAAAAAGAGCCTCTGGCAAAAATTGATTATGTGGAAGTCGTTGATTTTGACACAATCACACCAACAGAAACTATTGGAAAGTCCGTTCTTGTTGCAATCGCTGTTTACATTGGAAAAACGAGACTCATTGACAACTTTATCGTGGAGGCTTAGCATATGACATATACAATGTTGAAAGGTAAAATTCATCGTGCAGTAGTAAAGCAGGCAGATTTAAATTATGTGGGAAGTATCACTGTGGATACCGAGTTGCTTGAAGCTGCAGGAATTATGGAATACGAACTTGTTCAGATCGTGGACGTGGAGAATGGAAACCGGTTTGAAACCTATACGATCGCAGGCGAGCCGGGCTCCGGTATGATTTGTCTGAACGGCGCAGCTGCAAGACAGGTGGCCGTGGGGGATCATGTGATCCTCATGTGCTATGCGCAGATGACACCGGAGGAAGCAAGACAGCACAAACCGAAAGTTGTTTTTGTGGATGGGGAGAATCATATTTCCAAGATGACAAACTACGAAAAGCATGGAAAGATTGCAGAGGATATGTAAGAGAATAACGGAAGATTTCTATCTTTGGAGATGGGCATTGCTTGTGCTGCTCGTGTATGGCTGTGTGACGCAGATTGTTTTTGGCACGATTTGCCCGTTTGTGGTATTCAGTGGATTTCCATGTCCGGCATGCGGACTGACCAGAGGGGTATGTGCGATACTTACCGGGCATTGGAAGATGGCAGCAGCATATAATATCACCGCTTTTTTGTGGCTGCCGGCACTCATCTGGTTCTGCTTTATGCGCTATATTGCCGGAAAAAACAAAATCTGCTGGGAACCGGTCTTTATCGTGATTGCGATTATCACCGTTATTTATTATATATATCGTATGAAGGCATGCTTTCCGGGAAATCCTCCGATGTGCTATCATGCGAAAAATGTCGTGACATGGCTTTTACATCTGTGATATACTATAAAAGGTGTTTATCAACATAAGTTTTAGGAGAAAATGAAAATGTTTTGTACAAATTGTGGAACAGATAACAATAATGGTGAAACAAACTGCAAAAACTGTGGCGCACCATTAGGCGGAGCAGACAACAATGCTGCATTCAATAATGGTTCTTACGCATATAACCAGCAGGGAACCGGAACATATGGAAACCAGAATCAGCCATATCCGAACAACAATGTGGGATTCAATGAGAGCATGATTCCGGAAGAATATCGTCCAATCAGCATGTGGGGATATTTGGGATATCAGATCCTGTTTGCGCTTCCATGTGTCGGTCTGATTCTGTTACTGGTATTCTCTTTTGGAGGAACCAAGAATAAGAACTTAAAGAACTTTGCAAGATCTTATTTCTGTGTATTAATTATTGCAGTTGTTTTAGTTGCGATTATTATGGCAGTCGGTGGTGTTGGCTTTTTGTCAAGCGTAAGCAATGGTTATTACTAATTCGTTAGCACATATATAAAAGAAAGCGAAAGATGAGATTCGTATTTTCCTTGAGACAGAGGGAGGGCGAATCTCATTTTATTTATACGAATGTGTGCGAAGGGGGCGAATAGTTACTATACGAAAACATCATTTAAAACATCAGCCGGAATGTCGGCTGGAAGCGGGCTTGGTCTTGAATGAATTTTTGGAATCAGTTATAATGGGGCTTATAGCATTTGCCCGTTGAAAGCATGTGTGAGGCAGATACAAAAGAAAGGAAGACAAAATGAACTTAGGTCATGTATCCGTGGTGAGTATCATTGGAATGATCATTTCGATGCTCATTGCGATTGGATTACCCGTATTTTTGATGCTTTTTGTGCGAAAAAAGGAAAAAGCACAGATTAATTTCTTTTTTATTGGTGCAGCAGTATTTGTGCTGGCAGCATTGTTCTTAGAACAGTCCTGTCATGCGCTGGTGTTTAGCGTAGCCGGTGATGTTCTGAAGGAGAAGCAGGCATAGAGAGCAGAGAGAGGATTTGATTTTATGAGTACTCAATTAAGGCATTCGTTGTTATTACTTCTTACTGCATTTATCTGGGGCGTTGCATTTGTGGCACAGAGTGTCGGAATGGATTATGTAGGGCCGTTTACGTTTACGGCATCCCGTTCTCTGATCGGTGCGGTGGTGTTGCTTCCGGTAATCTGGTTTCGGACAAGAAAAGAGACCGGTGCCGGGACAGAACAAAAGAAGGGGACTGCAGTGGATAAAAAGAATAAAAAAACTTTGCTGGCAGGTGGAATCATTTGTGGTGCATTCCTTTGTATTGCTACGAACCTGCAGCAGATCGGTTTGCAGTACAGTACGGTCGGCAAGTCGGGCTTTGTAACAGCTATGTATATCGTGCTTGTACCGATTCTTGGCATTTTTCTGCACAAGGGAATTGATATGCGAAAGGTGATTTCTGTGATACTTGCAGTGTGTGGTCTGTATCTGCTTTGTATGACAGACGGAAGCTTTTCGATTGGAAAAGGAGATATTTTTACAATTTTATGCGCATTGGCATTTTCGTTGCAGATTCTTTCCGTTGATCATTTTGCACCGAAGGTGGATTGTGTAAAACTGGCAAGTTTGCAGTTTCTGCTCTGTGGAATCTGTTCCTGTGCGCCGATGCTGTTGTTTGAGCATCCGCAGTTTTCTCAGCTGGCGGCAGCATGGATGCCGATTTTATATGCGGGAGTTCTTTCGAACGGTGTGGCATATACCTTACAGATCGTTGCACAGAAAGGAATAAATCCGACGGTTGCATCGTTGATTATGAGTTTAGAGTCTGTAATTTCGGTGTTGGCTGGATGGGCGATTTTACATCAGACACTGACAAAAAGAGAATTGGCAGGATGCGTGTTTATGTTTGCAGCAATTATTATTGTGCAGTTAAAACCTAGAGAAAATGGAGGTTATCATGAAGAATATAATTGAACGTGAAGTAGATGGAATTTTAACAGATATACTGGATGATTATAAAAAAGAGCGTGCAATCGATAAAAATGATATTTATAATCAGCCGGATAAAAATGAGATTATTGCAATTTTAGACCATTTGATGGCAATTGTTTATCCGGGATTTTTCCGGGAAAAAAGCCACAAAATTTACAATCTCAGCCATACGGTTTCCACTTTGATTGAGGATGTGCTGTTCCATTTGAACAAGCAGATCATGGTTGTAATGAAATATACAAAAGCATTTTCAGAGGAACAGGAAGAAGAGTTAGAAGAATTTACGCAGAATGCTTCTGTTGCATTCCTCAAGACTATTCCAAAAATCCGAGAGTATCTGGATACTGATCTGCAGGCAGCTTTGGACGGTGATCCGGCAGCAAGCAGCAAGGAAGAAATTATTTTCTCTTATCCAGGTCTGTATGCAATCACAGTGTACCGTCTTGCACATGAGCTGTTTCTTTTGAAGGTACCACTCATTCCACGTATGATGACCGAGCATGCACACAGCAAAACCGGAATTGATATTCATCCGGGAGCAACCATCGGAAAATATTTCTTTATTGATCATGGTACTGGCATTGTTGTCGGCGAGACAACTGTAATCGGAGAACATGTAAAACTGTATCAGGGTGTGACACTCGGTGCTTTGTCTACAAAGGGTGGACAGAAACTGCGTCATGTGAGACGTCATCCAACCATCTGCGATAATGTAACCATTTACTCAGGCGCGTCCATTCTTGGTGGAAATACAGTGGTCGAAGAAGGTGTCGTTGTTGGCGGAAATGCTTTTATTACCAAGTCTGTCAGCAAGGGTACAAAAGTCAGCGTGAAGAATCAGGAACTGGTATATCACAGTGACGATGAGTCTTTGCACCAAAATGAACAGGACGAGTCCTGGTTTTACGTTATTTAATCGACTCAGAATAGTTACATCGAAATTATTCGCATCTCATTGCGTTTGATGTAGAATGTATGATAAAATAAAAAAGTATGTGATATGCATACAGAATATGGTGTGGGTTTAGGAGAGTTAACACATGATTGACAAGAAAAAATTTAAAAATGCAATAAATAAAAGTCAGAAAGCAATGCAGAATGCGCCGACAGATCAGAGTATGACAGTTGATGTCAAAAATGAGGAACTTGAAGCACAGATTAAAGTCTACACAAAAGAGAAAACCAGAGAAAATTTGAACCAGCTTATTGAGATTGCCCGCAAATGCAGACTTCTGGTACCGGCAAATTTGAATGAGCAGAATCAGCCGGTTCCATGCCTGCTCAATAGTCAGGAAAATGGATTGTTTTTCCCGGCATATACTTCAAAGGAACAGATTCCGCAGGAACCAAAGAGTCCGGCAATTATCAATATGCCGTATCTGGCAATCAATGAAGTTGCCTGCCGTCAGGCGGAACATATCGGAGGAATTGTAATCAATCCGTTTACGGATAATCTGGTGTTTAAAATGCCTTTGGTACAGCGCATTGAGGAAGTGGAGAAAGCACGTAAGAATGCGGGAAAAGTGAAGACTATGCAGTTGACACCGGAACAGTATGTATTGTTCGAGCGTAAGCAGTTTGAGTTTGGATTTCTTCCAAGACGTTTATTTGAAAATGGCAAAGAGATGATGGAACAGCTTTGCGAGAAAAAAGAAGAATATATTGATCAGCTGTTTGAAGAGTCTTACCAGCAGAAACGCATGTATCCGTACCTGCCGGAAGATTTTTCCGTTATGGTTTTGAACATTTCGGATGATTTGACCATTGCCCGTGTCGATTTACCGAATCGCGAGATGGGAGTTCCGTCTTGTTATCGTATTTATCTTGCATGGGATGAAAAGGAACAGAAGGGACGTTACATGACGATTGAGAAGACAAAAGATGCCGGAAGTAATCTTTTAGGAGAAATGGGAAGCGACTGGAAACATGTGGATTACGGACAGGCACCGGTAGAAGGCGCAGAGTTACAGACTATTCTTGACATTTTAGAAGAAAAATTATCATAATCTTAATTGCGTATATTATAAATGTACATATTGTAATAAATAATAAAAAGCCACTAGCCAGGAACAGGAATGATTGATTTCCAGGCTTGTGGCTTTTGTTTGATGCATTTTATTGTGCAAGAATCGGGGCGAAAGTTGCACGAACGACTTTTGCAAGATCCTGTGGGTTGAGTGCAATAGTCGTTCCGATGCGACCACCGCTGATATACATTTTATCAAACTGTTCTGCAGATGCATCGATAACGGTAGGAAACGCTTTCTTCATACCAAGTGGACTGCAGCCACCACGGACATATCCGGTGATTGCGGTGAGATCTTTGACATGGATCATCTCTACAGATTTTTCTCCGACGGAACGGGCAGCGGCCTTTAAGTCTACTTCTTCAGCAATTGGAATGACAAAGACATAGTATTGTTTGCTTTTTCCCTGCATAACAAGCGTTTTGTAAGTTTGTTCAGCAGGAGCTCCGGTTTTTTCAATCGTGTGCATGCCGTCAATAAATTCATCACATTCATAATTGATCAGTTCGTATTCTATTTTGTTGCGCTCTAAAATGCGTACAGCGTTTGTTTTTACTTCTTTTTTTCCCATATATGTTTGATACTCCTATATGATAAGTTTTTAGGCAGCCTTGAATGGCTGCATTTCTATTTCGCCACTCATTATAGCAAATTCATCAGAAAAGTTGAACTGGAAATAGAGAAATGATATAATAAATGACACAAAATTTGAAATGAATAGGTAAAGGAGCATGCATATGAAGGATTTTCTGAAACGAATCAAAGCGGATTTTTTGGCATCATCTATTTTATGTATTGTGCTGGGGCTTATATTTATCATTTGCAATGATGGAGTGATCAACCTCATGGGAAGCGTGTTTGCAGTGATACTTATTATCATTGGGGCTGTGTATGTCGGAAGCTTTTTTCTGAATTTTATTACGAACGGCATGTCTGTACTTATGGGTGTGATCATACTTGCCGTGGGAATCTGGTTCCTTGTCCAGCCGGCAGTGATTGTCAGTCTGATTCCGATTGTCATTGGAGTTGTGCTTTTGTTTCATGGCTTTCGTGCAATCAAGGAGACAATCGAAGCAAAGAAGTGTGGATATGATGCCTGGGGAGCAAATCTGATTCTTGCAATTATAAGTCTGATCTGCGGATTTATTTGTGTGTTTGATGCTTTTGGAGTGATGGAGAAGGCGACGATTGTTGTTGGAATCATTCTGATATATAATGGCGTCTCTAATATATGGATCTCAAGCAGTGCAACCCGTGCTGCAAAAGATTATGCCCGTCGTAATGCCACGGTGGATGTTAATTTTGTTGAGGACGATGATGATAAATGAGACGGATGGAATTTAAGATGGAACGACCTGGACTTACCAAGGTCGGAGATGAATTGTCAGTTACAGAGGGAAAACTCCCGACTTCTTATTATTACACAATTGAGCATGCAATTGCCATGTCTGGAAATTATGCGGTAAGTGAGCGGCTCAAAAGCCGTAAAGGAACGGTTGTGGATGTGAAGGAGACGGAAAAAGGATACTTTGTAACCATGGAATTTGATGAATAGTAAGGTAAGATATGGCTACACAGAACAAAACTGATATTGATCAGCTACTGGCGGACAGCTTAAAGCAGCTTGCATCAAAAAAGTTACTGGAAAAAATTACAATTAAAGAGATTACGGATTTGGCTGGCGTGATTCGGCCTACGTTCTATAATCATTTTCAGGACAAATTTGAACTTCTGGAGTGGATTATAAAAAAGGAATTGTTAGAACCGGTCCAGCCTCTGATTCGCAATGATATGTTTACGGAAGCAATGCTTCTTCTTTTTACCAATATCGAGAGAGATAAGGCTTTTTATTCCCATGTGGTGAAACTGGAGGGACCTGTTACGTTTCATAGTATTGCCAGCAAGTGTGTGAGGGAAGTACTTCTGACGATTATCAATGAGCAGATGACGGGAAAGGAATCCAAACATAAGTGGCTGACTCCGGAGATTATTTCCACGTATTATGCAGAGTCACTTTGTTTTGTGGCAGAGACCTGGATCAATCAGAATATGGTTCTGCCACCGAAAGAGATGGCAGAGGCCTATCAGTATATGATCACACGCTCGATGATGGATATTATTAAAGAATTATAAGATACATACAATTTCACATGAATGTATAACAGAATATACAAATGCACACAAATGTATATTACATTGATACAGGACAAAAAGATTGAATATTTTCATATTCAATCTTTTTTCATATGATAAATGCGATGAAAAATATATAGGATGGTGAGCATTATGATTAAATTTGGAAAAGGAGTCGTTAAATGTCGGTTCCTGATTCTGATTCTGGCTTTCCTGTTACTGATTCCATCAGCAATCGGTTACTTAAAGACCAGAATTAACTATGATATCCTTTCTTATCTCCCGGGGGAGATCGAGACAATGAAAGGACAGGACATTCTTTTGGATGAGTTTGGAACAGGTGCTTTTTCGTTCGTAGTCGTTGAGGGTATGGATGACAAAGATCTGCAAAAAATTGCAGATGAAATTAAGGATGTGCCGCATGTAAAAAATGTTATCTGGTATGGATCTGTAATGGATTTCAGTATTCCGCGTGAAGCATTACCGGATGACATCTACAATTTCTTTAATAACAAAGACGCAGACAGTCAGTTGATGGCGGTGCTGTTTGATGAGTCCATGTCATCGGATGGAACAATGGATGCCATTCAGGAAATCAATGATCTGGTTGGCAAACAGTGCTTTGTCAGTGGTATGGCATCCGTCAACAATGATATCCGTAAGCTGGCAGAAAACGAAAGTGTGATCTATGTATTGATTGCCGTTATTCTTTCACTGATCGTTTTGTCGCTGACTATGGATTCCGCATTGGTTCCATTCCTGTTTTTGATCAGTATCGGAATGGCAATCATATATAACCTCGGTTCGAACGTGATTATGGGAGAAATCTCGTACATAACGAAGGCATTGGCAGCGGTCCTGCAGCTTGGTGTTACCATGGACTACTCGATTTTCCTGTGGCACAGTTATCAGGAACAGCAGGAACGATTTGATGGTGACAAAAACCGTGCCATGGCACATGCAATTTCTAATACCATTACATCTGTTGTAAGTAGTTCTATTACAACAGTAGCTGGTTTCCTTGCACTGTGCTTTATGAGTTTCACATTAGGACTTGACCTTGGTATTGTTATGGCAAAGGGTGTTGTATTCGGTGTAATCGGTTGTGTAACAATTCTTCCATCACTGATTCTTGTATGTGACAAAGCAATTGAGAAGACAAAACACAGAGTGATTCTTCCGGATATGAGCAGAATTGCAGGATGGATCACAAACCATTACATCGTATTTGTAATTGCATTCCTTGTAGTTTTAGTTCCTGCAATCTACGGTTACACACATACAGATGTGTACTACGACCTGACCGGAACATTGCCGGAGACATTCAGCAGTAAAGTTGGTAATGACAAGCTGACCGAACAGTATCATATGGGGGCAACACATATGATACTGGCAAAAAGTGATCTGTCAAAGAAAGACAGTATGAATATGATCGATGATATCAAGAAGGTAGATGGTGTTAAGCTTGCAGCTTCTCTTGATTCTATTATGGGACCGGATATTCCGGAAGAGATGATTCCGGATGATATCAAGGAAGTTTTCAAGAGTGGCAATTACCAGATGATGGTCATCGTTTCCGAATATGCTGCCGCGACAGATGAAGTAAATAAACAGTGTGACGAGATCAATAAGATCGTTAAGAAATACGATGACACAGCGATGCTTATAGGAGAAGCCCCATGTACGAAGGATTTGATTGAAATCACGGATGTGGATTTCAAGAACGTAAGTATTATTTCCATAGGAGCAATTTTCCTGATCATTGCGATTGTATTTAAGTCCATTACACTGCCAATCATTTTGGTATGTGTCATTGAGTTTGCAATTTTTATCAATATGGGTATTCCGGCATACACCGGAACGGTATTACCGTTTATTGCTTCGATTGTTATCGGAACTATTCAGCTGGGAGCAACGGTCGACTATGCAATCCTTATGACAAATAAGTATAAGAAGAACCGTTTCCGTGGAATGGAGAAGAAAGAGGCAATCACAGATGCACTGAGCAAATCAATTCAGTCCATTATCGTCAGTGCATTGAGCTTCTTCGCAGCAACGTTCGGCGTAGGAATGTATTCAAATATTGATATGATCGGTTCTTTGTGTATGTTGATGGCACGAGGCGCAATCATCAGTATGATCGTTGTTATCCTTATACTTCCATCCATGTTGATGGTATTTGACCGTGTGATTTGTGCAACAAGCGCTGGTTTCCGTAACAAGAATAAATAGGAGGTTGATTCATTATGAAGTTACCAGAATTAAAAAAGAAATTTAGAAATAGATATGCAATCAAAATTGTAGCAGGTGTTCTTACCGTTGCACTGCTTGGAAGCAGCATGACAGCAGTTGCAGTACAGGCAGACCAGAAAGAAGATGCAACTGTAGAGACAACTGCAGAAACAGGCAGTGATAATAAAGTGGATGCCAGTGATATTGAAGATCTGGTTTCCATTAAAGCAAACGACAAGGAAATCGGAAAAGACGAGAGCGTTTACCTGATTTCTGATGCAAGCGGTAAAGTATATAACACAATTGTAAGCGATCATCTTACAAACAAAGACAAAGCAGATACATTAGAGGATCAGTCAAACTTAAAAGATATCAAAAATGTAAAGGGTGATGAAGAGTTCACCCAGGACGGAGATAAACTTACCTGGAAAGCAGGTGGCAACGATATTTATTATCAGGGAACTTCCGATGAGGAAGCTCCGGTCAGCCAGAAAGTAACTTACTATCTGGATGGCAATGAGATTGATCCAAAGGATCTGGCTGGAAAGTCCGGTAAAGTTACCATCCATTTTGATTATACAAACAATTCTTCTTACAAAGAGACCATAAATGGTAAGGAAGTAGAAGTAAAAGTTCCGTTTGCAGCAGTGACAGCAATGGTTCTCGATGACAGTTTTACCAATGTGGAAGTAAAGAATGGTAAAGTACAGAGCAATGGTGATAACAACGTCATCATCGGATATGCACTTCCTGGAATTAAAGAAAGTCTGAATGTAAAAGATTCTGATTTCGTAGATAATCTGGAACTTCCAGAAGATTTTGAAGTTACTGCAGATGTTAAGGACTTCAAATTAGATACTGCAATGACCATCGTTATGAATGCAGGCAGTATGGTATCTATGGAAAAGGGAGACAGCTCTTCCTTAGATGATATGATAGATGAGTTATCCGATGCAAGTACCAAGTTAAAAGACGGTTCTTCTGATCTGGCAAAGGGAATCGATACTTTACAGAGCAGTCTTGCAGATTATGCGAGCGGTATGAGTGAGTTGTATTCCAAGAGTGGAGACCTTGCTTCCGGCGTCAACACATTAAACAGCAGCGCAGCTACCATTAACCAGGGTATTCAGACGTTAGATAAAGCACTGAACACCAAGATGAGCGACAAGGAAAAAGCAACAGCACAGAAGACGGCATCCGACGCAGTAGCAGCAGAATTTAAGAATGGCAAGACAAAAGAAGTTACCGACCAGATTTATAATTCATTACGTTATACAAAGAGTAAAGATGGTTCCACTGCTGACGGTGCATTATATACTTCCTTATATGATGGCGCATACAATGCAAACGCAGCAACAACCGTATACAATGAAGTTGTAAGACAGGTACTTCTTCAAGCAGCAGGACAGCCGGCGACCAGCAAACTGACAGCAGATCAGGTTGCTGAGGCAATCAAGACAAATTATGTAAAGGGTGCACAGGCAAACGATCCGACTTCAACTGCAATGTATGCAGTTACAAATGGAATGACAAGTGCGCAGCTTGCAGAACTTCTTTACGCAAAGTCAGGTGCAAAAGATACGCTTTTTGCAAAGACAGAAAGTACGATCCAGGCACAGTTAAAAGCAGGAAGAGACAATGCACAGATCAAAGCGGGCGTAGAGCAGAGTTTAAAGACAATGGCAGAACAGCTCGCAGGTGCATGTGAGAGTGCTGCTTCACAGGCAGCAGGTCAGGCAGCAGTTACCGGAGCAGAGAGTGCCAAGGTTACCGTTGCAAAGCAGATCGAGGCAGTACAGAAGAACGGATACAGCCTTGTTAGCGGAGCAAAGGCATTGAGCAAAGGAACACAGACACTGGCAGATCAGGTTCCGACTCTGACAGCTGGTATCAAAGCTTTAAACGATGCTACTGTAAAGATTGTAGATGGTGTGGATGAGTTACATGATGGTTCTCATAAACTTGCAGATGGAATTGTTGAGTTTGATGAAGACGGAATTTCCAAGATTGTAAACAGTTACGAAGGTGATATTAAACCACTTACCGATCGTTTACAGGCTGTTATTGATGCAGGAGAAGATTATCAGACATTTACTTCTGTAGCAGACGGTGTAAACGGAAGTGTGAAGTTTATTTACAAACTTGACTCAATCAAGGCAGATGATGCCAAATAAAAACAGATCATTGGAGGAACACTAGGATGAACTGGTTAGAAAATTTGCTGATTGTGGCCGGAATTTCATTGGATATCTTTGCAGGAATGGAATGCCAGGGCTCGCTCGTGAAAAAAATAAATAAAAAGCATTTATTCGCGATATGTACTGTGGTTGCTATCGGGCAGCTGATCGAGTTATTCCTGGGATATTTCCTTTCCGATTTGTTTTGCAGGAAATATGCGGTGGCAAATGAAAAGATGCTGGGCGAAATCATAGCAATGCTGATTTTCTTTGCAGTTGGGATTCGACTGATGACCAAAGCTGTTCGCAATGAACGGATCGAGGAACATCTCGAGAACGACCTGGGGATTAAACGTTTTGTTCTGATGGTGGCCAGAACCGGAATATATACGATTTTGGTCGGCATTGCATTTGGCTTTTTAGGAACGAATGCAACATTGCTTTTAATCATGACGCTCATAGTTACGATTGCATTTGTAATCGGAGGAATGTACACAGGATATCATTTGGGGTTTGATTCCAAGACGGTGGTATATGTCGTGGGGGCCATTTTACTTTGGATATCAGGATTTAACGTGTTATTGAGCAGAGTAATAGAAATTTTTTAGAGAGAAGGAAGCAGAGGGCAGATGATTGCTCTCTGTTTTGTTTTGTAGTAAGATAAAGGCATTCTTTGAAAATTGCGCGGAAAAGAATAGCAGGGAGATTAAAGGCATATGATAGAAGGCAGACAGGCGGTAACAGAGGATTATACAGTTGTCGATTTAGAGATGACGGGACTGACACCGAAACAGGATAAAATTATTGAAATCGGAGCGGTAAAGGTACGTGGACGAAAGGTGATCGATACTTATGGTACACTTGTGAAATCTGCGCGGCCGATTCCGGATCGGGTCAGTAAACTGACCGGTATCACGAATGAAATGATGGAAAATGGAATGGGAGAAGATCAGGCGATACAGACACTGCTTTCGTTTATTGGTGATGATGTGATCGTAGGTCACAATATATCGTTTGATTACAGTTTTCTCAAACAGTGGGCTGTCAACCGCAAAGCACCTTTACAAATGTCTGCTTGTGATACTCTTCGTATAGCCCGGGCATTGCTTCCGGGGGAACAGTCGAAGAAGCTGGAAGATCTCTGCAATTATTTTCAAATAGAGAGGGAACATGCACATCGTGCATTGGATGATGCAGTCGAAACACAGAAAATATATGAATGCCTTATGAATTGTGCATTGCCCGAAAAGAAGGAACTTTTTGTGCCGAAACTTCTGACATATAAAGCAAAGCGCCAGACACCTGCTACGGCCCATCAGATTGAGCGTTTGAAACAGTTACGTGAAAAATACCAGATTACAGATGAAATCGTATGGGATACCCTGACAAGAAGTGAGGCATCCCGTCTGCAGGATAAGTATTATGTTACTTATGGAAGATAAGTTTTTAAATTTTCTATGATGATATTGCGGGCGAGAGTATTGATTTCCTCCGCAGAAGAGATAAGATCCTGAATGTGCCCCGTCTGCCCATCTTCTTTGTATAAATCTGCAAGTGTTGTGTAGATACTGATTGCATCAGCATGGAAGGATACGGCAAGTTCCAGAAGGTCTTTTGCAGTATCTTTCTGGTCAGCTGCAAGAAGTTCTTGCGCGTAGGTATTTACGGCACTTACAAACTCCGTAAAGTTGGCGTCGTAAGAGGAAAGCTCATCGAGATTGGCAGCGCCATATTCCAGTTTCAGTTCAGTATTGGTAATACCGGACAGGTTAAGCATCTTATCAGAAGAAAGGCGAACCAGCGTCTTTTCCGCATCTGTGTGAAGGTTTTGTGGTATTTTTTCGATTGGTATGGTAAGATAGTTGAGATTGTGAATGTCTTTGCGGCGTGTAAAATTAGCCTGTCGTTCGTTTTCCCAGAATTGTTCCTGAACATTTTCCTGTGAATGGTTATTTTTATGAATCGCAAAATTTAATATTAAAACAAAAATGATAAATACAGCTAAAAAAATAAACATAAAGAATTCCTTTCTTGTAAGTTTTCTAGTTGTATTGATTATAACTTATAATTACGAAGAGGTGAATAGGATGAAGAAGAAAAATCGTATAATTGCAATCGTAGCACTGGTATTGATCGCAGCAATGGTTGTCACTTCTGTTGTGTCTGCATTTATAATGTAGGAAGCATAATGAATGACACGAACTTAGGCTTGAAAATGTGAGGGTTTGTGATAAAATATGTAGTCAGACAAAGTATGGTGGAAATATAGTTAAGGAAAGAATATGAAGAAGACAGGGAAAATTATCTTTTTTGGAACTTTATTTGGTTTGTTATGCAGTTTTGGAAATGCACAGACGGTTCAGGCGCAGGATGAAATTGCAATAGAGGACGGTGTGTGCATCGGCAATGTTGATGTAGGTGGAATGACGGGGGACGAAGCTAAGACAGCCGTTTCTTCCTATGTAGATAGTCTCATGGACACTACATTTACATTGAAGGGTAAATCCGGTTCCATCGAAATGACCGCTGCTGACATGGGCGTTACGGCCGATGTTGACACCGCCGTTACCGAAGCGCTCGCAGTAGGTCGTGCGGGAAGTCTGATCAATCGTTATAAGACGACACAGGATTTGAAGAAAAATAAACTTGTGCTGGATATGCATTTAAGTGTGGATAAGCAGGAGACAGCACAGAAGTTGTACAGCAATTCCGGAAAACTGAGTGTGGAAGCTGTAGACAACGGATTAAAACGTGAGAATGGTAAGTTTGTATATGTTCCGGGTAAGGAAGGCGTGGAAGTTGATATTGTAAATTCCGTATATGCCATTAATGATTTCCTTGCAGATGGCTGGGATGGAAGTGACAACGAGATTGCACTTGTCACAGAAGTTGTAGAGCCTCGTGGAACAGAGGATGAACTTGCAGAAGTAAAGGATTTACTTGGAAGTTATTCGACGGATTTCAGCAGCTCGAGTCCGGGACGTGCCAAGAATGTAACAACAGGTTGCAGTAAGGTAGACGGCACAATCCTTTATCCGGGAGATGAGTTTGAACTTTGCTCTACGGTAAGTCCTTTTACACAGGAAAACGGATATGAACTTGCAGGCGCTTATCAGAATGGTACAACGGTAGAGTCTTTTGGTGGAGGAATCTGCCAGGTGGCTACTACATTATATAATGCGGTAATACGCGCCGAACTTGAGATTACCATGCGTTATAACCACTCCATGATGGTACATTATGTGCAGCCATCTATGGATGCAGCAATTGCAGGCAATTATAAGGATCTCCGTTTTAAAAATAATCTGGATTCACCGGTTTATATTGAGGGCTACTGTAGTGGTGGTGTGATACATTTTAATGTATATGGCAAGGAAACACGTCCTTCTAACCGTGAGATTTCGTTTGAGAGCGAGACCGTTTCTACCGTAGATCCGAAGGTTAAATTTAATCTTGATTCGAGCAAAGCAATCGGATACTGGAGTGTCGATCAGACACCACATACCGGATGTATTGCACAGCTTTGGAAAATTGTTAATGTTGACGGCGTACAGCAGAGCAGAGATTTGTTCAACAAGAGTAATTATCAGGCTTCTCCAAAGATTATTACCATTGGAACAAAGGATGCCACTGCAGAATCACTTACTGCGTTAAAGAATGCAGTTGCTACAGGAGATGAGGCAACGGTGCGAGGTGCGGTATCCGGTCTGAAGTCTAATGCAGATGCACAAAAGGAAGAAGACGAAGATAAGGATAACGACAAGGATAACGACAAGGATAACGACAAGGATAACGACAAGGATAACGATACATCCGACAAGAATGATACATCAGACAAAACAGATGATAAAAAGAATGATTCAAATACATCCGATAAGAAGGATGATAAGAAAGATGACAAGAAGGACGATAAAAAGGACAATCAGACATCGTCTGACAATAAAACATCTTCCGATGATGCGAAAGCAAACAAGGAATCATCAAATTAATTTGAACATCAGGCTGCTTCCTGCAAATGGGGCAGCCTTGTAGTCTATAAGTGGAGCGAATATGAAAGCAGGAAAATTGTCAGAATCAGCCTTGAAACGTTCTGTGCTGAAACAACTACATAATGGTAAATCTTTTGTGCCTCCTATGGTGGGAGGCGATTATGCAGCGGTGCAGGCAAAAGAAGCAATGGTGGTTCAGGCAATTGGAGCCAGATGTTGTGGAGAAAGTCTGCGAGGTATGCTCAGTGTCTATAATGCACTGAACAATCTGGCATGCAGTGGAGCAAAACCTCTGGGTATTACGATGACTCTGCTTTTGCCGACATCCTGCAGCGAAAATGATCTGCGGCGGGAACTTGCAGCGATACAGGCTGTATGTGACAAAGAGGAAATCCCGATTCTCGGTGGACATACCGAAGTGACCCGAAGCGTGACGGAACCGGTCATTTCGATTACAGCGACCGGAACGGCCGATACACAGATTATCCGGCCGGGACAGGTGGAACCGGGAATGGACCTGCTGGTAACGAAAGCCGTGGGACTGGAAGGAACAGCGATACTTGCAATCGAGAAGGAAAAAGAACTTTTGGAGCGTTATGCGCAGCCTTTCATTGATCAGGCAAAGAAATTTGTGGACTATCTGTCCATACGTTCGGAGGCCGCAGTCGCCGCACAGTCTGGCGTTGCAGCGATGCATGACATCTCAGAAGGCGGCGTATTTGGTGCACTCTGGGAGTTGGGACAAAGCTCCGGCGTCGGACTTGAAATTGAATTAAAAAAAATTCCTCTTCGTCAGGAAACTGTGGAAATCTGTGAATTTTTCAATCTGAATCCGTATAAGATGGTTTCCGGTGGAAGCGTACTTATGGCGGCAAAGGATGGAAATGCGATCGTGCATGCGATTCGACAGGCCGGTGGAGAGGCGGTCATCATCGGAAAGGCAACCGACAGCAACGACAGGGTGCTGATCAATGGAGATGAGCGCAGATTCCTTGAGACAACACAGACAGACGAACTGATGAAGCTGTAATTGATTTAAGATAATAAGTTTAATCATTTTAGGAGAATATCATGAGAGAAAAAATTTTGACATTTATAGAGAAAAACAGCCGTATTGATTTAAATGAGCTGGCAATCATCCTTGGTGTGGATGAAGCGACAGTTATGAATGAACTGGAAAGCATGGAAAAGGAAGGCATTATCTGTGGATATCATACATTGATCAACTGGGATAAAGCCGGGGTGGAAAAAGTATCTGCACTGATCGAGGTGCGTGTTACTCCACAGAGAGGTATGGGATTTGACAAGGTGGCTGAGCGAATCTATAACTATCCGGAAGTAAATTCCGTTTATCTGATTTCTGGTGGATTTGATCTGATGGTAACTTTGGAGGGAAAGACACTGCGTGAGATTTCCCAGTTCGTATCCGATAAGCTTTCAGCACTTGATCAGGTACTGAGTACAAAGACAAACTTTATTTTAAAGAAATACAAAGACCATGGAACTGTCATGGCAGCAAAACCAAAAGATGAAAGGATTATGATGGCATAATGAGAGACCCGTTATCAAAAACAATTAAAACAATTCAGCCATCTGGTATCCGAAAGTTTTTCGATATTGTCAGTGAGATGGATGATGCAATTTCCCTTGGTGTTGGAGAACCTGATTTTGACACACCTTGGCATATTCGTGATGAGGGCATCTATTCCCTCGAAAAAGGAAGAACATTTTATACGTCCAATGCCGGTTTAAAAGAATTGAAGATCGAGATCGCCAAATTTTTAAGCCGCAGATATGGACTTACTTATGATTACAATAAAGAGATGCTGGTAACGATCGGCGGAAGTGAGGCAATTGATATTGCAATGCGCGCCATGTTGGATCCGGGTGATGAAGTAATCATCCCGCAGCCGAGCTATGTATCGTATCTGCCTTGTGCTGTGCTTGCAAATGGTACACCGGTCATTATTGATCTGAAGGCTGAGAATGAATTCCGTCTGACTGCAGAGGAGTTAGAGGCTGCAATTACACCAAAGACAAAGATTCTGGTACTGCCGTTCCCAAACAACCCGACCGGTGCGGTAATGGAGAAAAAGGACTTAGAGGCGATTGCAGAAGTTATTATCAAACATGATATCTTTGTAATCAGTGATGAAATTTATTCAGAACTTACCTATCTGGAAAAGCATGTTTCGATTGCTTCTCTTCCGGGAATGAAGGAACGCACGATTGTCATCAATGGATTTTCCAAGTCTCATGCAATGACCGGATGGCGTCTTGGCTACGCATGCGGACCGGCAGAAATCATCAAACAGATGATCAAGATTCATCAGTTCGCAATCATGTGTGCACCGACAACAAGTCAGTACGCAGCCGTTGAAGCAATGCGCAACGGAGACGAGGATGTGCAGATGATGCGTGAGGAGTACAACGGAAGACGCCGTTATCTGATGCAGCGTTTTAAAGAAATGGGATTGTCCTGTTTTGAGCCGTTTGGTGCTTTTTATGTGTTCCCATGCATCAAAGAGTTTGGCATGACATCGGATGAGTTTGCAACTAAACTGTTGCAGTCCAAGAAAGTTGCTGTGGTACCGGGTACCGCGTTCGGTGCATCAGGAGAGGGATTTATCCGTATTTCTTATGCATACTCACTGGAAGATTTAAAACTTGCACTTTCCCGTGTGGAAGAGTTCATCAATGAACTGCGGGCTGCAAAATAAGATAGGACAGGATAGATTATGGCAAAGCTGAATATCGTTTTACATGAGCCGGAGATTCCGGCAAATACAGGAAATATCGGGCGTACCTGCGTAGCAACAGGTACGCGCCTTCATCTCATCGAGCCGCTTGGCTTTTCTCTTTCTGAGAAACATTTAAAGCGTGCCGGTATGGATTACTGGAAAGACCTCGATGTGACGACATATGAGAATTGGGAGGATTTCTGTAAAAGAAATCCGGGCGCAAAGATCTATTATGCGACAACAAAAGGAAGACATGTGTATTCGGATGTGCAGTACGAACCGGACTGCTACATTATGTTTGGAAAAGAGAGTGCGGGAATTCCGGAGGAGATTTTGAAAGAAAATCCGGATACCTGTGTGCGGATTCCAATGATCGGGGAGACACGCTCACTCAATTTATCCAATTCAGTTGCCATCGTATTATACGAGGCACTCAGACAGAATCAATTTGACCATATGAAGTTGGAAGGACAGCTCCACAGACTGAGCTGGGATGATTAAGATGGGAATTATCAAAGCAAAAAACCTGGTACATGAATTTATCCGAAGAGATGAAGAGGGCAATGTGGAATCCATTAACACGGCACTTGACCATGTGAATCTGGATGTGAAGCAGGGACAGTTCATTGCAATCCTCGGACACAATGGTTCCGGAAAATCGACACTGGCAAAGCACATCAATTCGCTTTTGACACCGAGTGAAGGCGTTCTGTGGGTAGATGGAATGGATGTACTCGATGAGGAGAATACCATACCGGTCCGAAAGACGGCAGGTATGGTATTTCAGAATCCGGACAACCAGATTATCGCCAGCGTGGTAGAAGAGGATGTCGGATTTGGACCGGAAAATATCGGCGTGCCAACGGACGAAATCTGGGAGAGAGTCAATCACAGCCTGGAAGTCGTGGACATGACAAAATACCGACATCATTCGCCGAATAAACTTTCCGGTGGGCAAAAGCAGCGTGTCGCAATCGCGGGAGTTCTTGCCATGGAACCAAAGTGTATTGTATTTGATGAACCGACCGCCATGCTTGATCCGAACGGACGAAAGGAAGTCATCGAGACGGCGCATGCCTTAAACCGTGAGAAGGGTGTTACCATTCTTCTGATCACTCATTATATGGAAGAAGTGGTAGGCGCGGATTACGTTTATGTGATGGAAAAAGGAAAAATCGTTATGGACGGTACACCGCGTGAAATTTTTTCAAAGGTGGACGAGCTGAAAGCGCACCGCCTGGACGTACCACAGGCAACACTTGTTGCAGATGAACTTCAGAAAGCGGGGGTTCCGATTCCGTCAGGAATTTTGACCAGAGAAGAACTGGTTGATGAAATTATGAAGCTGGCATAGAAAGTTGAATGAAGGAATAGAAGATGTCTATCATACTCGATAAAATTAATTACAGTTATAGTGAAGGAACTGCATATCAGATCCAGGCACTGAAAAATGTAAATTTGGAAATAAAAGATGGTCAGTTTATCGGTGTCATCGGACATACCGGCTCAGGAAAGTCTACATTGACACAGTTGCTGAATGGACTGTTAAAAGCTACCAGCGGTCATATATATGTCGATGGTGAGGATATTTATGATGAAGATTACGATATGAAAAAACTTCGTAACAAGGTCGGACTTGTATTTCAGTATCCGGATCACCAATTGTTCGAGACAACCAATTTCGAAGATGTCTGCTTTGGACCGAAGAATCAGGGACTTGACCGAAAGACGGTGGAGCTGCGTGCTTATGAGGCTTTGCGTCAGGTAAAATTCCCGGAAGATTTATATTATCAGCCGCCGTTTGATTTGTCCGGAGGCCAGAAGCGCCGTGTGGCAATTGCGGGAGTGCTTGCCATGAAACCGGATGTGCTGATTCTGGACGAGCCGACAGCAGGGCTTGATCCGGCCGGAAGGGATGAGATACTTGGTCTCGTGTCGGATATGCATAAGAATCTTGGCATTACGATCATACTTGTTTCGCACAGCATGGAAGATGTGGCTGAGTATGTGGAGCGGATCATTGTAATGAATCAGGGCGAAGTGATGTATGATGCACCGCCGAAGGATGTGTATGCCCATTATAAGGAATTGGAAGCCGTTGGCCTGGCAGCACCGCAGGTTACGTATCTGATGCATGATCTGGCCAGCTGTGGACTTGCCGTGGACACAAGTGCAACAACCGTAAAGGAAGCTGCAAAGGCAATCGCAGAAGCTTTACGTCGATCATAAGGAGAAAATATGTTAAGAGATATCACTCTGGGCCAGTATTATCCGGCAGATTCTGTCGTACATAAACTGGATCCCCGTGTAAAACTGTTTGCAACTTTGATATATATCATTGCATTATTTACATTTCGAGGAATTCTTGGATTGGCTTTGATCACAGGAATGCTGATTTTTATGATTAAAATTTCCAAGGTTCCGCTTAAGTTTATTGTAAAAGGTCTCAAAGCAATTGTTGTGTTACTCTTGATCACGGCAGTGTTCAACCTGCTTTTTACACCAGGTGGAACGCAGTTCTGGCACCGGGGACCATTTTATATTACCAGCACCGGTATCATGAATGCGGTACTTATGACGATCCGACTTATTTATCTGATCATTGGCACTTCACTTATGACACTGACAACGACACCGAATCAGTTGACGGATGGTTTGGAAAAAGCGCTTGGTGGACTCAACCGGATTCATATTCCGGTACATGCAATTGCCATGATGATGTCCATTGCGCTTCGCTTTATTCCAATTTTAATAGAAGAAACCGACAAGATCATGAAAGCACAGATGGCAAGAGGTGCAGATTTTGAAAATGGTAATCTGATTCAGAAAGCAAAGAATATGATTCCGCTTTTGATTCCGCTTTTTGTATCTGCATTTCGTCGTGCCGATGATCTTGCGATGGCGATGGAAGCCCGCTGTTACAATGGTGGTGACGGAAGAACCAAGATGAAACCGCTGCGTTATAATAAGACAGACCACATCGCATATGTGATTCTGCTTGTATTTTTAGTGCTTGTAATTGCAGCAAGAATTCTGCTTTCCTGGCCACAGTAACCGATAGGAACGAATGTATGCGTGTAAAAATGATAGTTGCCTACGATGGCACGAATTACAGTGGCTGGCAGGTTCAGCCGAATGGAATTACCATTGAACAGAAGCTCAATGAGGCGCTGACCGCGCTTTTAAAGGAAGAAATTAAAGTCACGGGAGCCAGCCGCACAGATGCTGGTGTGCATTCTTTGGGAAATGTCTGTATCTTTGACACAACGACAAGGATGCCGGCTGAGAAAATCAGTTATGCAGTCAATCAGAGACTTCCAGAGGACATTGTCGTGCAGGATTCCTGCGAGGTGGATGAGAGTTTTCACCCGCGTTTTTCAAAAAGCCGTAAGACATACGAATACCGGATTTTGAACCGGAGATTCCGGATGCCTACCCGCAGACTGGATACGTATTTTTATCATCATGCACTGGATGTTGAAAAAATGCAGGATGCTGCACAGTATCTGGTAGGGGAACATGATTTCAAAAGTTTCTGTGCGGCAAATGCACAGTCGCAGACCAGTATACGCACCATTTATACCTGTACCGTTACCCGGGAGCATGATATTATTACCATTCGCGTACAGGGAAACGGTTTTTTGTACAATATGGTCCGCATCATTGCGGGGACTTTGATCAAAGTCGGATGCGGGGAATGGAAACCGGAGGATATGAAAGCAATCCTTGCTGCGTGTGACCGCAGTGCGGCCGGTCCGACAGCTCCGGCGCATGGCCTGACTATGATTGGACTGGACTATGAGTAGAAATTTGTAGGATAAGGACATAAAATCTGCTTGACAAGTTCAGACCAAGGTAATATAATATGTAAGTCTGTGATAGTACGTAAATGTAAGCCAAAGCCCCGGCGAGCATTTAAACTATATAGAAAAGCAGAACGCGGCGAAGTAGCGTCCGGACATTACGAGACTTACGCCTGTTCGCAAAAGTATTATGGATATCATCAATTGAGGAGGAAAACCCATGAAAACATTTATGGCTAGTCCTGCTACTATCGATAGAAAATGGTATGTAGTAGACGCTGAAGGTAAGACATTAGGACGTTTAGCATCAGAAGTTGCTAAGGTATTAAGAGGAAAGAATAAAGCAATCTTCACACCACATATTGATACCGGTGATTATGTAATCGTTGTCAACGCTGAGAAGATTAAGGTTACAGGTAAGAAGTTAGACCAGAAGATTTACTATCGTCATTCTGATTATGTTGGAGGAATGAAGGAGACAACTCTTAAGGAAATGCTCAACAAGCACCCAGAGCGTGTTATTGAGTACGCTGTTAAGGGAATGCTTCCAAAGGGACCTTTAGGACGTCAGATGTATACTAAGTTATTCGTATACGCTGGTCCAGACCACAAGCATGCAGCACAGAAGCCAGAAGCTTTAACATTCTAATAGAGGGAGGTAAATCACATTGGCTACTACAAAGTATTACGGAACAGGAAGAAGAAAATCATCTGTTGCTAGAGTATATTTAGTACCTGGAACAGGAAAGATTACAATTAATAAAAGAGATATTGATGAGTATTTAGGACTCGAGACATTAAAGGTTGTTGTTCGTCAGCCATTAGTTGCAACTGAGACAATTGACAAGTTTGACGTATTAGTAAACGTTAGAGGTGGCGGATACTCAGGACAGGCTGGAGCAATCAGACACGGTATCGCTCGTGCATTACTTCAGGTGGATGCAGAGTACAGACCTACACTTAAGTCTGCTGGATTCTTAACAAGAGATCCACGTATGAAAGAGCGTAAGAAGTACGGTCTCAAAGCAGCTCGTCGCGCTCCGCAGTTCAGCAAGCGATAATCGACTGCTCAGACTATATCAAAATGGTTCAAAAAGCCCGGAAAATCAAGGTTTTCCGGGCTTTTGCTAGTGTGCCGAGCATGGCACTAATCTTACTGGTGAAAGTCCAGTCACGGGTATTTACCGCCAAGTGTAGTGAACCACAAGTCGGTACCAGTAATGGTATGGATGAAGGAAGTGGTGTAACAAAGTTCTTGAGCCTACGTACAGAAACTTGATA
>CABJAV010000008.1 GCA_902363675.1 Lachnospiraceae bacterium
AAGAAGTGGAATGAACGTGGTGAATTTCATTATCAGTAAAGATTTACTTGAAAATAGGATAAAAGATGGAGCTGGTCTGCTCAATCCCTTATCCTATTACTTAGCAAAAGTTGGAATATAAGTTGTAGAGCCGTATACGAGATCCGTACGTACGGTTCAATGGGAGGGGCGAGATAATTATTCTCCCTCTACCCTATTATCTAAACGGGCTGATATGGTTTGACCAAATTTGGCAAAACGAGAGCCGTTTTCACCCAATTTTTAGTGGTTAAATATAGGACAACCGGCAAAAATGGGGTCAAAAAACGGCCTTAGTGGTTAAAAAATAGGACAACCAGAGAGCAATTTCGGGGGTATTTTTGAGGGTGATTTGGCACTCTCAGACACCGGATTTTTCGCTGGAGAGTTTGGCATAATCTGACCAAATCTGAACAATTAAATACGATTCTAATGCAGGCACTCAGTAACAAATAACTGGGTGCTTTTTTTGTTTCAGAGATTCCGGCATTAGAAAGGGCCGTCACTTTATGATTTTGAAGTGGCGGCTTTTTCTATTTCCAGAAACAACAGCAACAATCAGAAATGAGGTGAAGTCATGAACACACAAATCATCGCCATTGCCAACCAGAAAGGCGGCGTTGGCAAAACAACAACCTGTGCGAACTTGGGAATAGGTCTGGCACAGGCCGGAAAGAAAGTGCTTCTGATCGACGGGGACCCGCAAGGAAGCCTGACAATCAGCTTGAGAAATCCGCAACCAGACAAGCTGCCATTTACACTGTCGGATGCAATGGGCAAAATTCTGATGGATCAGCCTATACGCCCCGGAGAAGGTATTCTGCATCATGCAGAAGGCGTTGACCTGATGCCTGCGGATATTCAGCTTTCCGGTATGGAGGTTTCTCTGGTAAACGCCATGAGCCGTGAAACGATTTTACGGCAATACCTGGACACACTGAAGGGACAATATTCCCATATCCTGATTGACTGTCAGCCTTCGTTGGGGATGCTTACGGTCAATGCGCTGGCGGCTGCGAATAGGATCATCATTCCCGTTCAGGCAGAGTATCTGCCCGCTAAAGGGCTGGAACAGCTGCTCTCCACGGTAAACAAGGTAAAGAGGCAAATCAATCCCAAGCTCCAGATTGACGGTATCCTGCTGACGATGGTGGACAGCCGAACCAACTTTGCCAAAGAGATTTCCGCGCTCCTGCGGGAGACCTATGGCAGCAAGATCAAAGTATTCGGCACAGAGATCCCCCATTCTGTCCGTGCAAAGGAAATCAGCGCAGAGGGAAAAAGTATTTTCGCCCATGACCCTGGCGGCAAGGTGGCAGAGGGGTATCGAAATCTGACGAAGGAGGTGTTGAAACTTGAAAAGCAGCGCGAAAAAAGTAGAGCTGGCATCGGTAGATGATTTGTTTTCTACGGAGGAGAGCCGTGCCGATGCTCAGAGAGAAAAAGTAGTAGAAATTCCGCTGTCGGAACTGCACCCGTTCAAAGGACATCCATTCAAAGTCAAGGATGACGAAGCAATGATGGAAACAGCAGACAGTATCAAGCAGTATGGTGTGCTGGTTCCTGCGATTGCCCGCCCTGACCCGGAGGGTGGTTATGAACTGGTGGCCGGACACAGACGGCACAGAGCAAGTGAACTGGCAGAAAAAGAGACCATGCCGGTCATTGTTCGGGATTTGGATGATGATGCCGCCACGATCATTATGGTTGACAGCAACCTGCAACGAGAAAGTCTCCTCCCCAGTGAAAGAGCATTTGCTTATAAAATGAAACTGGATGCTATGAAACATCAGGGAGAGCGAGTGGATTTAACTTGTGCCCAAGTTGGGCACAAGTCCGATGGTAGAAAATCCAGAGATATTTTAGCTGAACAGGTTGGACAGAGTAAGAATCAAATTCAGAGATTTATCCGTCTGACCGAGCTGATTCCCGAACTGCTGGACATGGTGGATGAAAAGAAAATTGCCTTAAATCCTGCTTATGAGCTGTCCTTTCTCAAAAAGGAGGAACAGGTAGACCTGTTGGACGCAATGGACAGCGAACAGGCTACCCCTTCTCTTTCTCAAGCCCAGCGGCTCAAAAAATACAGTCAGGAGGGGCATCTGACCCTCGATATGATGCGTGTCATCATGGGTGAGGAAAAGAAAAGCGATCTGGACCGAGTGACATTTACCTCTGACACCTTGCGGAAGTATTTCCCTAAAAGCTATACGCCCCAGCGGATGCAGGAAACCATCATCAAGTTGCTGGAGGCATGGCAGAAAAAGCGTCAGAGAGACCAGGAACGATGAAAGGAGCCGCCTATGAGGGATATTTCAGCCCGTGAGCTGAAAGGACACAACATTCTCGCCGTAGAGAGGTTTTGGGATAACACACGCTGGATGATTGAGTTTTCCGTCCTGCGTCCCAGCACAGCTTACGGCAGCCCCGGAGAGGAAATGCGGCTGTTTTTGACCGAGGACGGGTATCAGGCTGCCCTGCAAAGCCAGCAGCGCCGGGAAATCAAGATCAAGCGTTACGCTCGTGTGATTGAGGGACATATCCTCGATTTCAAACCGGGAAAACGCCGCCGCTCATAAACCCATACAACGAAAGGAAAGGAATGACTATGTGTACGGTAAAGGAAATTCAAGAAGCAATCCGGGAAGATTGCAAATCTCAGCATGACATGGATTCAACGGATATTGACCGAGTGATGCAAACACTTCCTTTCGCCCAGGAGGAGCCATTTACAGAGGCGCGTCCTCGAAAGCCGCTGCTTTGGTTCTATGCAAGAAAATTTGAAAAGTGTTGAACACCGCAATTCTTTGGAATGAGGATTGCGGTTTTTTTGTACCCAAAATCGGAAGGAGTGAGGTCGATGGCCGTTTTTCGCATTGAACGGACCCGTGATTATACCGTGATGAGCAATCATCATTTACGAAATGCAAACCTGTCGTTAAAAGCCAAGGGACTGCTTTCCATGATGTTATCTTTGCCAGAGGACTGGAATTACACCACCCGTGGTCTTGCAAAGATCTGTAAGGAGGGCGTGGATGCCATAGGTGCTGCGTTGCGGGAATTGGAGGCCGCCGGTTATATTGTACGGCACAAGCTGCGTGACCGGCAGGGACGCATCAGCGATACAGAGTATGTCATATACGAGCAGCCACAGCTTAGAAAACCGGATACGGATTCACCAGATACGGAAAACCCGTATATGGATAAACCGGATACGGAAAAGCCCGCAGAATTAAATATAGAGAAATCAAATACTCAAAAACAAAATATTTATGGATCAAGTACCGATTCCATTCCCTTCCGGGATTGCGCGGCAGATTGTCTGCCGGAACGGAAAGGAAGGGATGCGATGTCACTCACAGAGATAGAGAGTTATCGGGAATTGATTCAGGAGAATATCGGGTATGAATACCTGTGTCAGCAGTATGAAACTTATCGGGAGGATTTGGATGAGATTGTGGAGCTGATCGTGGAAACGGTCTGTGCAAAGCGAAAGACCACCCGTATTGCAGGAAGCGATTTTCCGCATGAAATCGTTCGTTCCAGGTTCTTGAAGCTGGATAACTCGCACATTGAGTTTGTCATGGACTGTTTACAGAAGAACACCACGGAAATTCGCAACATGAAGCAGTATCTTCTGACCGTTCTGTTCAATGCACCGACCACGATAAGCAATCATTACACTTCACAAGTAAATCACGATCTGTATGGCGGCTGGTAAATGGTCGCTTTTTTATTGCCCGGAAGTGCCGGGAGAAAGGAGTAAGCATGATGTCTGAGGGAAAGACCATAGGGCAGCTGATGGAAGAAATGCGGGCAAAGGCAGGAGCGCAGAATTATCACGGTCATGGATATATGGACCTCCAGCGTTTTGCGGAGGACACCCGGCACATGATTATTTTTGATGTGCTGACGAACGATTCCCCTGTTGGCTGGAAAGGCGAACGAACCCGCCTGTTCCTGTCGGATACCGGTTATGAAAAAGCACTGGATAGTCAGGAAAAGGGGCAGATTAAGATTTTGAGCCACGCAAAGGTACGTCAGGGCAATCTGCACTATGACCGTTCTGACCAGTTACGCTAAGGAGGGCGGTATGAAGCGTTATCTTCTGCGGCGGCTGGTGGTTCCGCCTTAGCAAAAAAAGAGATTCCCTGCAAACTTCGTGGAAAGGAGGCGAGAAAATGCAGGAAGAAGTGGAAAACAGAACTTTGACGCTGGTTGTCAGTGGAACAAAGTTTACCGGCAGAATGTTTAAGGCTGCCATAAGCAAGTACATGGCACATCGAAAGGAAAAGAAGCTGGAAAAACAGAGAAGCCGTGATGCGCCGGTTGTTCCGCATGGAAAACAGACTGTGAAGCAGCTTGTCGGGCAGAATCAGGGAATATCCAACATTGAGATCACAGACCCCTCTATCAAGGAGTTTGAGAAAATCGCCCGGAAATATGGTGTGGATTATGCGGTGAAAAAGGACCGCAGCAGTTCTCCGCCAAAGTACCTGATTTTTTTCAAAGGCCGTGATGCAGATGCTCTGACAGCAGCTTTTACAGAGTACACCAACAAAAAGGTCAAAAAGGCAACGAAAACAGAGCGCCCGTCCGTACTGGAAAAACTTAACCAGTTCAAAGAGATGGTTAAAAATGCTGTGGTGGATCGCACCAAGCGAAAGGAGCTGGAACGATGAAAAAGACATTGGACATCAAAAAGCTCATTTTGCTGAATATGCCGTATATCCTGCTGGGGCTGTTTGCTACCAATTTTGGAGAGGCATGGCGAATGGCACAAGGGGCGGATGCTTCAGAAAAGTTTCTTTCGCTGGTTGCGGTTCTGCCTGGGGCGTTGCAAAGTTTCTGGCCAAGCCTGCATCCATTGGACTTGTTGGTAGGGCTGTGCTGCGGTGTTGGTCTGAGGCTGGCGGTGTATCTTAAAAGCAAAAACGCCAAGAAATATCGACATGGTTTGGAATATGGTTCGGCCCGCTGGGGAACCCGTGAGGATATTGCACCTTACGTTGATCCTGTATTTCAGAACAATGTGATTCTGACGAAAACGGAGAGCCTGACCATGAACAGCCGCCCCAAGGACCCCAAGACTGCCAGAAACAAAAATGTACTGGTGATTGGCGGCTCCGGTTCCGGTAAGACCCGATTCTGGCTGAAACCCAACCTGATGCAGATGCACAGCTCCTATGTTGTGACGGACCCGAAGGGAACAATTCTGGTGGAGTGCGGAAAAATGCTCCAAAGGGGTGCGCCCAAGCTGGGGAAGGACGGAAAGCCAATGAAGGATAAGCACGGCAAGGTCATTTATGAGCCGTACCGAATCAAGGTCCTAAATACCATCAACTTCAAGAAGTCCATGCACTATAATCCCTTTGCATACATCCACTCGGAAAAGGATATTTTGAAGCTGGTGACAACGCTGATTGCCAATACCAAAGGCGAAGGCAAGGCCGGAGACGATTTCTGGGTCAAGGCGGAAACATTGCTGTATTGCGCGTTGATTGGATATATCCACTATGAAGCTCCGGTGGAGGAGCAAAACTTCTCCACCCTCATCGAGTTCATCAACGCCATGGAAGTCCGGGAGGATGACGAGGAGTTCAAAAATCCCGTAGACCTGATGTTTGATGCACTGGAATCGGAAAAGCCAAACCACTTCGCAGTGCGGCAGTATAAGAAATATAAGCTGGCAGCCGGTGATATATGCTCTAAGTGACTTTTTAATCATGATTTTGTCATGGTTAGTGAAGCAATCACTTAGAGCATTTTTGTTTCAGGAGGTACAGCCATGAGAAATGAAAAAATTACCCCACTGTACGAGCGCCTGAGCCGGGACGATGAGTTACAGGGTGAGAGCAACTCCATATCCAACCAAAAACAGATGTTAGAGGATTTTGCCCGCCGGAATGGGCTGCCCAACCCTACGCACTTTACCGATGATGGTATCTCAGGCACCCGTTTTGACCGCCCCGGATTTTTGGCGATGATGGAGGAAGTGGAGGCAGGGCGTGTAGAGGCAATCGTCATCAAGGACATGAGCCGGTTAGGACGCGACTATCTGAAGGTCGGTCAAGTTATGGAGGTTTTGCGGCAGCGAGGCGTTCGTCTGATTGCCATCAACGACGGTGTGGACAGTCTGAAAGGCGATGACGATTTTACCCCGTTCCGCAACATTATGAATGAATTTTACGCCCGTGATACCAGCCGGAAAATCCGCTCTGTGTTTAAGTCAAAAGGCATGAGTGGCAAGCACCTGACCGGCACTGTGATTTACGGCTACTTATGGGACGAAAAACGGGAGCATTGGCTGGTAGATGAGGACGCTGCCGAAGTGGTACGCCGTATATTCTCCCTCACGCTGGAGGGATATGGGCCTTACCAGATCGCCTGCAAATTATCCACAGACCGGATTGAAATTCCTGTCGTACACCTTGCCCGCTTCAACGAGGGTGTGAACCGTTCAAAGCCGGTCAAAGACCCCTATGGATGGGGATCATCTACCATCGTGAACATTTTGAAAAAGCGAGAGTATTTAGGGCACACCATCAATTTCAAGACCCGCAAGCACTTTAAGGACAAGAAAAGCCACTATGTTTCTGAGGACGAATGGACGATCTTTGAGAATACCCATGAAGCCGTTATCGACCAGCAGACCTTTGATTTGGTGCAGAAAATCCGCAGCAATGTACGGCGTTATCCAAACGGCTGGGGCGAAGCGGCTCCCCTCACAGGCTTGCTCTATTGTGCCGATTGCGGCGGCAAGATGTATGTCCACCGCACCAACAATGGCAAGCGGATTCCTCAATATACCTGTTCCAATTATACCAAAGTTCCGTGTGGGACACTATGCCCTACACAACACCGTATCAATGAGAGTGCTGTCCTGACATTGGTTTCCGACACGCTCCGGGCTATCGCTGAATATTCGAGAAATGACCGGACGGAATTTATTCACACTGTTCAGGAGACGCAGGTTGCTCAACAGAGTGCCGATATATCGAAAAAGCGCAGGCGTCTGGCCGCTGCTCAAAAGAGAGCCGGAGAACTGGAAAAACTGATTTGCAAAATCTATGAGGACAACGCCCTCGGCAAGCTGCCGGATGCACGATATAAGGCGCTTGATGCACAGTATGCCAAAGAGCAGGATGCACTTGAGATTGAAATTGCAGAGCTGGAAAAGGCTGTTACCGGCTATGAGCAGAGCCAGAAATCAGCGGAGAAATTTATAGCCCTGATTGATAAGTACGAAAATTTTGACACGCTGACAAACACCATGCTCAACGAGTTTGTAGAGAAAATCCTTGTCCATGAACGCGCCCGAAAAGGCAGCCAGGACACCACGCAGGAAATTGAAATCTACTTCAATTTTTTAGGGCGCTATATCCCACCATCCTTACAGCCGGTTCCTTTAACCCCGGAGGAACGGGAAGAACTGCGGAAAAAAGAAGAACGCAAGGACAGACTTCATCAGAATTATTTGAAGCGGAAAGCCAGCGGCGCACAAAAACGATATGAGGACAAAATCAAGGCGAAGAAAAAAGCGGAAATGGACGCTAAGAAAGCCCTGATCCGGGCTGAGGATATGAAAAAAGGTGTTTTTTCTACTATCGGTCAGCTACCAAAAGAAGAACCGCGCAAAGGCAGCATAGCAGCCAGCGCAGCAGTCTAATCATCACGGAGCAAAGGAGAATGAATATGAGTAAGTTGACTTACATTCGTTGTGGAGATTATGATATACCCAACCTAAAACTTTCTGAACAGCCGGAAACTTCTATCGGCAAGTACGGCAGAATGCGAAAATCCTACCTAAAGGAACATCGCCCCATTCTCTACAACCATCTGCTGATGAGCGAGAAGCTGTATCCACACCTGTTAGAGATTGAACGGACAGCACAGGGGCGTGTGGAAACCATGTTGCCTCACATGATGGAGACTGCGGGTGTCACGGAAGAACTGAAAGCCTGTGACCCTATGCGCTGGGTGGGGCTGATGAACACGCTGAAAGCGCAGGCAGAGGAAATTATTCAAGATGAACTGATTTACAAATAGTTTTTAGGCACAAGAAAGGCCGGGATTTTGCTGACAAGTGGCAAATCCCGGCTTTGTTCTTATCGGTTTTCCAAATTCTTTGACCGCCGGTATTCCAGCGGAGAAAAGCCAAACTGCTTTTTGAACACGGCGGCAAATTTCCCTTGATTAGAGTAGCCGACCTGTTCGGATATTTCGGCAATCGGACGCTTTGTGTCCGAAAGAAGTCTTGCGGCTTCGTTCATACGGATTTCCCGCAGCCAAGTGGATATATTCTGTCCATATACGCCTCTAAAATAATTTTTCAGGCTGGTTTCACTGACCGAAAATCGTTCTGCAATCTGTCTTACAGGGATGTGCTGGCGAAGGTCATCAGAAAGGATTTGTGCCGCCCTTTTTGCAATTTCAACCTGTGTTTCCGTGTAGAAGCCGCAAGTTTTCGGAGGCCGGATTTCCATGTTAAGAAGCCGGTGGAGAAGTTCAAGAGTATAGATTTGCAAATGGAAGGCAGATGGTCTTTCGGATAGCTGCCAGAGCTTTTGAAATATATTTTCCAGCTCGCTGTCCGCTTCGTTGATATATGTCTTATGGTTGCCACAATAACTTTTTTCCAGCGTAGGGAGGTCAAGTGAAAAAGATTTCAAAAGTTCACCGCAGGACTGTAAAAGAAGTGACAGGTCAAAATATATTTTTATCCCCTGATACTGCTTCGTAGGAAAGATATATTCTTTCTGTGCGGTCTGTTCACTGACACAAAAATCATTTTCCTTCAGGTAAATGTAGGAGCCGTCATCCAGAAGCAATTCACTTCTGCCTGAAACGCAATAGTTAATCAGCAAAGGCTTTAGATTTGAATTTTCATCCGACTCCGGCCATACGGGAGCATTTACAAAAATAAAAGCCAAAGTCAGCCCCGGAAAGAGCGTATGGAATGTCATGCGTCCCTTGCCATCTGCCCGATCCAAAAGCAATGTGCTGCTATTTGGACTGTTTTTCAAAGTCACATCAGAAACAGTATCGCTGTTTTCTAAAATGCTGTATATCATATCACGCAACTGCTTCGCCCCTTTCATCACGCAAAATCGTTGATATTATTATACCCGCGAAAAAATTCACGGTCAATGGATATGCTGGCAAAACGAAAAAACTCCTTGCTATACGGGCCTAAAATACTGATATGTGCATAGAAACATAATTGAATATGTGCTACCATTAGAGTTGGTTAGCGAGCTCTAACCGAGAAAGCAATCATGTTAGGAGGTTTCGCAATGAACAACAAATTGCAAGGAAAGGATCTCATCAACATCGGTATTTTCACGGCGATTTATTTTATCGTCATTTTCGCTGCGGCGTCCATCGGTTTTATCCCGATTTTCATTCCGCTTATCAGCGTGATCGTGCCGCTTGTCGGCGGTATTCCGATGATGTTGTTCTTCTCCAAAATTAAGAAATTCGGTATGCTTACCATCTGCGGAGTGCTGCTGGGTATCATTATGCTGCTGACCGGCATGGGCTGGTGGTGCATCCCTACCGGGCTGATCTTCGGGCTGATTTCCGATTTTATGATGAAAGCCTGTGACTACAAAAATGCCAAGCGCGAAGTGTTGATTCACGGCGTTTTTTCCATGTGGGTAATCGGCGCCTTTATTCCCATCGTTGTGACGCGTGACGCTTACTACCAGAACCTGCTCCCCGGTTACGGTCAGGAATATGCCGATACGCTTATGGCTTATATGCCCGACTGGATTTTGCCGGTATTGCTTATCGCTGCTTTCGTCAGCGGTCTTGTCGGCGGTCTGATTGGACGGAAGATTTTCAAAAAGCATTTTGAGCGGGCAGGAATTGTATAATGAGCCGCGAACTTCTTGCAAGTCAAAAAAACAATAGCGGAATTTTATTAGATCCCCGGACAAAACTGGCGGTACTGATTACCATAGCTGTCTTTATTTTAGGCGGTTCGTATGAAGGTATCATGCAGTATTACATCATCGTGTTGGCGGCGATCCCGCTGTTACTTTTGTCAGCGGCCAGAAAATGGAAAGGCGCTGTTCTCTATATCCTGATTTTTGGAGGCAGTCTGTGCCTGGAAATGTTCGGCCTGTCCCGACTGACCGGCGTAGCAAACTACATCGCAGTAGCCGTCGTTGGTATTCTTCTGCGGTTCACCCCCAGCGTGGTCATGGGATATTTCGTGGTAACTACAACCACGGTCAGCGAATTTGTTGCAGCGATGGAACGGCTCCACCTGCCGCAGCAGATCACCATTCCCATGTCTGTGATGTTTCGCTTCTTTCCCACGGTTGCGGAAGAATGGAGCGCTATTGGGGACGCCATGCGGATGCGTGGCGTCCGCTTTGGTGGTGGAAAAGTCGGTGCGATTTTAGAGTATCGGATTGTCCCCATGATGATCTGCTCCGTCAAAATCGGAGAGGAACTGTCCCAGGCAGCCCTTACGCGGGGATTGGGAGGCCCGGTAAAACGAACGAATATCTGTAAGCTGGGTTTTCATGTGCAGGATGTTATTTTCCTGCTGATCTGTCTGGGAGCATTTGCAGCGCAAATCTATGTGCTTGCCGTAAGGGGGTGAAGGAAATGATTGAATGTCAAGATGTGTCCTTTTCTTATCCTGCCAGTACCCTTCCCGACAGTGAGAGGCAGGCCGGTGGCGCTTTGAAACATATTTCCTGCACTATTGAGGATGGTTCTTTTGTCCTGCTCTGCGGGACTTCCGGCTGTGGGAAAACAACCATGACCCGGTTGTTTAACGGCTTGATCCCCCATTATCATGAGGGGACTTATACCGGCTCCGTCTATCTGGATGGAAAGGATACCCGTGACCTGTCACTGTTTGATATTTCTCTGAAAGTCGGTTCTGTATTTCAAAATCCGCGCTCTCAGTTTTTCAATGTGGACACGACCAGCGAACTGGCTTTCGGCCCAGAGAACCACGGCATGGCGGAAGATGTTGTGCGTGACAGTGTAAAGCGTGTAGCTGCACAGCTAAAGTTGGAGCCGCTGCTTGATAGAAGTATTTTTTCTTTGTCCGGCGGTGAAAAGCAAAAAATCGCCTGCGGATCGGCTGCGGCGATTGACCCAGATGTTTATGTGCTTGATGAACCATCATCCAACCTTGACGCATACGCTATCGCTGATTTCCGGCAGCTTCTCTTTACTTTGAAATCGCAGGGAAAGACCATCATAATCTCTGAACACCGGTTGTATTATCTGTCCGGCCTCTTTGACCGTGTCCTGTACCTGAAAGATGGAGAAATCGAAGGTGATTATACAGCAGAGGAATTTTGCGGCCTGTCGGCAAAACAACGCGATGATATGGGATTGCGCCCTCTTGATCTTGCGGGGCTTTCAGGAATTGAAGGCCCGCCACAGAGAATGAACGAGGCGGTTTGGACGATAAAGAATGTGTCCTTCGCCTATAAGCATGAGCCGGAAACCTTGCATATAACGGAAACCTCTTTCCCATCCGGCAGCGCCACGGCCATCATCGGACATAATGGTGCGGGAAAATCCACCTTTGCCCGGTGCCTCTGCGGGTTGGAAAAGCACTTCAAGGGAACAGTGCAGGATCAGAGCAAGACTTATTCCAGAAAAGAACGATTGAAACTCTGCTATATGGTCATGCAGGATGTGAACCACCAACTCTTTACCGAAAGTGTTCTGGATGAAATTCTGCTCAGTATGGGAACTGAGGATAAGCAGAGGGCAAGAGAAATCTTGCAGGAGATGGACCTGCTGCCTTATGAGGACTGCCACCCGATGGGACTGTCCGGCGGCCAAAAGCAGCGCGTGGCGGTTGCCTCTGCGATTGCTTCGGAGCGCCCTTTGATTTTATTCGATGAACCGACCAGCGGCCTTGACCTGTTTCACATGAGGCAGGTCGCTAATGTTGTCAATCAGGTGGCAAATGCCGGAAGAACCGCGCTTGTGGTAACGCATGACCCGGAATTTATTCTACGCTGTTGCAATTATGTCCTTCACTTAGAAAATGGGCAAATTCAGGAAAGTTATTCCATAGAGGACAGCGATGGCCGAAAACGCCTGCTAAAGTTTTTCCTGAGTGATATGAAGAAGGAGGTGTCCACAGAATGAAGGAGGAAAAGAAAGAGTCGCCCATAGGCGTCTTATGGGGATGGAGCAAGCCCTATCATGGAAAATTCATCGGCAGTGTTATCCTTGCGGTATTAGGCGTGGCCTGCCAGATGGTGCCCTATTTCTGCGTGGCGCATATTGTCACAATGATGTTGTCTGGGGAACAGAATTTTTCCCGCTATGTGACCGCTGGTATTATTGCACTGTGCGGCTACTTTGGGAAGGTGCTGTTTTCCTGTCTTTCTACAACGATTTCCCACACAGCGACCTATTACACGCTGCGTGATCTGCGGGAGAATATCACCGCAAAGCTGGCTCGCGTCCCGATGGGGACGATTTTAGATACTCCGTCCGGCCAGTACAAAACAACGATTGTTGACCGGGTGGAGGGAATGGAGCCGACCTTTGCACACCTGATCCCGGAAATGACCGCAAATGTGCTGGTTCCCATTGTGATCGCCGTGTACCTGTTCCTTTTGGACTGGCGTATGGCGCTTTTGTCCCTTGTCACTCTCGTGGTGGGCCTTGTGGTTATGTCCGCCGGTATGAAAAACTATCCCGTCAAGTGGGAGGGTGCTGTCAAGGCAGGCAAGCAGATGACAGACGCCATCGTGGAATATATCGGAGGCATTGAGGTGGTAAAGGCGTTCAGCCAATCCGCCGGTTCCTACAAAAAATATTCTGACGCGGTGAATTATAACGCCAACTACTATGTGGACTGGATGCGGGAAAACCAGAAAACCATGAGCGCCTACAACGCCATCCTGCCCTCAGTGCTGATTTGCGTGCTGCCCTGCGGTTTTGCATTCTGGCTCTCCGGCAGTCTGGAGCTTTCCACCTTCCTGTCCATTGTGATTTTCTCGCTGGGGCTGATTGGGCCGATTATTGCGGCCTTTACCTTTACGGACGATTTGGCTGTACTGGGGACAAATGTGGAAGAAATCAGCCAGCTTCTGAACGCCGAAGAACTGAACCATAAAGAAACGCCGATCAAGCTGGAAAATACCGGCATTTCTCTTAGGTCTGTGTCGTTTTCTTATGACGGGACAACAGAGGTCTTGCATGATGTGAACCTTGCCATCCGCCCCGGAACCATGACCGCCCTTGTAGGGCCGTCCGGCTCCGGTAAGTCTACGGTGGCGAAGCTGATTGCCGGGTATTGGGATGTTACATCCGGCAGCATTACCCTCGGCGGCCATGAGCTGAAGGATATACCGCTGTCTGAAATTGCAGACCAGATTTCCTATGTATCTCAGGACAACTACCTGTTTAACCGCAGTATCCGGGAGAATATCCGCATGGGAAGACCCAGTGCCACGGACGCAGAGGTGGAGCAGGCAGCCAAACAAAGCGGCTGCGACGCCTTTATCCGCAAGCTGGATAATGGCTATGATACGGTTGTCGGCAGCGCCGGTTCCCATCTTTCCGGCGGTGAACGCCAGCGGATTGCCATCGCCCGCGCCATGCTGAAAAATGCGCCGGTTGTCATTTTGGACGAGGCAACTGCCTATATCGACCCAGAGAATGAGGCGCTGGTGCAGAAAGCCATTTCCACTTTAACTGTCGGCAAGACCCTGATTGTGATCGCACACCGGCTGTCTACCATTGTTGGCGCAGATAACATCGTTGTGGTGAAGAATGGAACCATCCACGCACAGGGTACGCATGAGAAGCTGCTGGAAACCTGCCCCCTCTACCGGGATATGTGGCAGGCGCACATCGGCGCGAAAGACCAGATGTAAGGGGGTGTTGTCAGATGTATGGAACATTGAAAAAAATCTTTGCTTTTGCAGGCAGCAAAAAGGGGCTTCTAAAAAAATCCCTGTTATTCTCATTCCTGTCCGGGCTGTTTTCAGCCATGCAGTTTGCCGCCCTCTTTGTAGTGATCGGCGCGCTGGTATCTGACAACCGGGACGGAAAGTTTATCTGGCTTTCGCTGGGAATTATGGCCGTTTCCCTCATTGGGCGTATCATCACGACCTATTTTTCCACGATGGAGCAGACGGAAACCGGCTATTGCATGGTGGCGGAAAAGCGTATCCACATCGGAGATCGGCTGCGCTACATCCCGATGGGCTACTTCAACAAGAATAGTATCGGGAATATTACCGCCATTGTCACAACAACTTTGGGTGATGTAGAGAACTCAGCAGCCCGTGTCCTGGTGTCAGTGCTGGGCGGTTTTTTCAACTCGGTTGCCCTCGTCATCGTCCTGTTGGTATTTGACTGGCGGATCGGTCTTGTGGCCGCTGCCGGTGTCCTGATTTACCTTGCGGTGGCGGAACTGGCGCTTCGCAAATCTGCCGCGCTCAGCGGGGTACGCCAGCACACACAGGAGTCCCTTGTGGAGTCTGTGTTGGAGTACATTCAGGGGATGGGGATTGTCAAAGCATTTGGACTGGAACGGGACAGCACGCAGTCTATCGGCAGTGCAATTAAGGCGAGCTGCCGGGATAACCTGAAACTGACAAAGGCCAGCGTTCCCTATGACGCTATCAAACAGGCTGTTGTCCGAGTGTTCAGCGTACTGTTGCTTTTGACCTCGGTCTGGTTCTGGCTGGACGGCTCCCTGCCGCTGGCCTACGGTCTGATTTTGGTGATTGCTTCTTTCATGGTGTTCAACGATTTGGAGAACGCCGGGAATATGGCCTCTTTGCTGCAAATGCTGGCGGCCTCGATGGATACGGCAAACTCCATTGATGACACGCCGGTAATGGACGAGAAAGGCGCTGATATTACGCCGAAGTCCAGCGAAATCGTGTTTAACAAGGTGGATTTTTCCTACGCAGACCGCAAGATATTAGATCAGGTCAGCTTTACCATTCCCGAAAAAACGACTACGGCCATTGTCGGCCCTTCCGGGGCAGGAAAGACAACGATGTGCAACCTGATTGCCCGTTTTTGGGATGTGAATGCCGGGAAGATTACCATAGGCGGTACGGATGTACGAGATTTCAAGCTGGACAGCCTGATGAAGAATATCTCGATGGTGTTCCAGAGCGTGTACCTATTTGCAGATACGATTGAGAACAATATCAAGTTTGGCTGCCCGGATGCTACCCATGAACAAGTGGTTGAAGCGGCGAAAAAGGCTTGCTGTCATGACTTTATTTCTGCCTTGCCGGATGGCTATGACACCGTGATTGGCGAGGGAGGCGGTACTTTGTCCGGCGGCGAGAAACAGCGGATTTCCATCGCCCGCGCCATGCTGAAGGACGCACCTATCATCATTTTGGACGAGGCAACAAGCAGCGTTGACCCGGAGAATGAGGATGAATTGCAGCGGGCTATCGAGGCATTGACCCATGACAAGACCATCATCATGATTGCCCACCGTCTGAAAACCGTCCGCAACGCCGATCAGATCCTTGTACTGGACAACGCTCATATTGTCCAGCGCGGCACTCATGCGGAGCTGATCCAGCAAAAGGGCCTGTATGCCGATTTTGTATCGGCCAGACAGGAGGCCATCGGCTGGAAGCTGGCTCAGTAAAGGAGGTTCAGATGAAACTTCATGCGTCCGGGGAGGACTATCTGGAAACCATTCTTGTTCTTCAAAAGAAACTCGGTATGGTACGCTCCGTAGATGTAGCCCGGCACATGGAGGTGTCAAAGCCCAGCGTGTGCCATGCAGTGGCTACCTTGCGGAACGGCGGCTTTCTTATGATGGACGAAGATCACTTTCTCCATCTGACCGATGTGGGCCGCGAGGTGGCCAAAAAAATCTACGAGCGTCACTGCTTCTTTACCGAGCAGCTTATCGCCGCAGGCGTTGACCCCAAAACTGCGGAGGCCGATGCCTGTCGTATTGAACACATCATCAGCGATGAGAGTTTTGACCGGCTGAAAGAGGCAGCCGAACAAGAGCAAGACTAAAACCGAATAATCCAAGCGATCCTGCCCCGCAAGACGGGGAAAGAAAAAAACCGTTGCAGGGCAGGCAGCTTTGTGCGCCCAAAATGGATTTTCCGGGTACTGCGGCGGTTTTGAGTAACATCAAGGCCGCCGTTCCTTATGCCCTCGACAAAGGAGTGACGACTACACGCTGACACGGCGGCTTTAGGAGGGAACCGCCATGAAGCACATTGACCGCCGACAAATTCAGACGATATTTCACTACCGTCAAAAAAAGCCCAGTCAACGAACAGGCCCCGTCTGGTAGCCGGTGCGAAAATTGTCATTCTGTAAGTGAATATTGGAGTTTTTGCGCTCGAATAGCTTTTTGCTGTCCGGGCGCTTTTTTGTCCCTATGGAGCCGGAACATCGGGTCAGCATGGCCCGAACTTTATCCCCGGAGCCGCGCCCCGCCGCCTCATTCAGATTTACCCAAAAAATCTGAATGGAGGAAAGGCAGATGGAAGTTACCATCAATTATAACGGACAAGCTGTGGCCGTGGAGGTTACGCTGGAAGTCTATGAATTTCTTGACCGGGCCGATCACAAAACGGAGAACCTGTTTCATGAACAGCGGAGGCATTGGGATGGCCGGGAGTTTGACGAGTACATAGCTTTTACCGAGGGCGTGGGCGTTTACAGCGAAACGCCGGAGGAATACCTTTGCCGCATGGAAACGCTGCATGAGCTGATGGCTGTTCTGGACACCTGTACCGAGGCCCAGCGCCGCCGGTTCCTGCTCTATGCGCTTGACGGGCTGAGCCTTGCAGAGATCGGTGTGCTGTGCGGCTGCTCCAAAGTGGCTGTTTATCAAAGTGTGGAGGCGGTCAGAAAAAAATTTATAAATTTCTTTGAGAACAGGCTTAACGAATGACCTGTTTTCTGGCTACCAAGTGAAAGGGATCATTTCCCTTATCTCAGCGAGGGGCGGACAGCGGACGAGCTGTCCGCCTCTCCAATTTTCAGGAGGTAAGCCTATGAAAACAATCAATCTGCGGTGGATGTATCCCCACTACCGGCATGACGAGTTTGTGGATGTTACGGACGAGGTATGGGCAGCGATGTATCAGGCCAAGCGGGAGATGGAGAACTATGAGCGTCGGAAAGTCTACCACCGCGCCTACTACTCTCTGGACGCATACAGCTGGCTGGAAAATTACGCACTGGAACACAGCAGATCGCCGGAAGATATTTTGCTGGAACGAGAAGAAATGACCACCCGCCTATACCTGATTGCAGCTCTGCCGGTGGCTCTGGCTCATGCCACTCCGACACAGGCCCGCCGTGTTCACGCCTACTACATTGCCGGTATCAAGCAGCCGGAAATCGCCCGGAGAGAGGGTATCCATAGCAGTAAGGTCAGCGTTGCCATCCACCGGGGGCTGCGGAATATGCGCCGTTGCTATGATGTCCTTTTTCAAACAGAGTGAGGGCGTGCCTATGCAGACCATCAATCTCAAACAATATTATCCATTTTGCAAAGAGGACATTTTTGTGGAGGTGTCCGATGAGATCGTCGAAGCGTTTCTTCTGGACAAGAGAGCCGAGGCCGCCAGAGATCGCAAGATGTTCCGGTATAAGGCGTTTTATTCCCTCGATTGTAACGATGGAATCGAAAATGCCGCCATCGGCTGGGCGCAGCCATCGCCGGAGGACTACCTGATAGAGAAAGAAGAATTAGCCGAATATGAAGAACTGATACGGCGATTGTATGAAGCCATTTCCTCCCTGCCGCCTATGCAGGCTCGCCGTGTCCACGCCCGCTATATGCTGGGTATGAAAGTGAAAGATATTGCCGCAATGGAGGGTATCACGCCATCACAGGCGGGAAAATCCATCCATGCCGCACTGCGGAGGCTGCGCCGGTACTTTGCGCGACAGAAATGGACGATCAATCTATGAGTATTTCCAAAGAAAAGAGGTGCCTGACATGAACGAAAAAATTACAGCCAACCCCCAAAAAGAAGAACGGGAGAAAGTCCTGAAGGAGATTCGGCAGCTTGAAAACCGAAAGAAGATTTTGGAGAACAAGCAGCGGAACGAAGAACGCAGGGTTCGTACCCGCCGCCTGATTGAGCGTGGAGCCGTTTTGGAGGGGATTTTCCCGTTGGCTCCCGACCTTTCCGGCGCAGAGGTTAAAGCATTTTTGATTGCCCTGTCCCATCTTCCGGGGGCTGCGGAATTGACTGCAAACCTGCCAAAATCCGGGGACACGCCATAAGTCCCTTGTTTACAAGGGCGCACTTATACACCGTTGCCGGTGCTGTGCGCCCTGCCGGGGGCGTTGCGTACTTCGTCCGCGATGGGAAGCTACGCTCCCCAAACCCCTTGTGCGCTCTGCGCAGCCAAACACCCGCTTTGCGTTTGTCCGGCTCCACAGAGCCTGAAATATCCCCTCACTGAAAGGAGGTGTTCCCCATAGATTTCTGTCATATCCCCGTCAGTATCATCAAGCGCAGCGCAGGCCGTTCTGCTGTTGCCGCAGCTGCTTACCGCAGCGGAACCAAGTTGACAAATGAATGGGATGGAATGACCCACGACTACACCCGGAAAGGCGGCATTGTCCATGCGGAGATCATGCTTCCTGCCCACGCCCCGCCGGAATTTGCAGACCGATCTATCCTCTGGAACAGCGTGGAGCAAATCGAGAAAGCCAGGGACAGCCAGCTTGCCCGCGAGATTGAAGCAGCCCTGCCCCGTGAACTGTCCGGCGAACAACAGCTTGCCCTTGTGCGTGCCTATGTGAAGGACAACTTTGTAGACAAAGGAATGTGTGCCGACTTTGCTATCCATGACAAGGGAACCGGCAATCCTCATGTCCATATCATGCTGACGCTCCGGCCCCTGAAAGAAAATGGCGCATGGGGCGCAAAGTGCCGCAAGGCATACGACCTGGACGAAAACGGCCAGCGTATCCCGGACGGGAAAGGCGGCTGGAAGAACCACCGGGAGGACACCACCGACTGGAACGACAAAGGGAATGTGGAGATTTGGCGGGCGGCATGGGCGGCCTGCACCAACCGGGCATTGGAGGCCGCCGGTCATCCCGCCCTGGTAGACCACCGCAGCTACAAGCGGCAGGGCATTGATAAGATTCCCTCTGTCCATCTGGGGCCAGCCGCCAGCCAAATGGAAAAGCGCGGCATCCGCACCGACAAGGGGGAAGTCAACCGGCAGATCGCCGCCGACAACAAGCTACTGAAAGAAATCAAGGCCCGCATTACCCGCCTTTACAACTGGTCTAAGGCCGAAGCCGAAAAGCCGGAGGGCCAGCAGCCCAGCATGATTGACTTGTGGGAGGCCCAGCAGCAGCTCAAGCGGCCTGACACCCGCACCGGCAAAATCCGAGCTTTGCAGGAGAGCGCCGCCCTGTTCAGCTTTTTGCAGGCAAACGGCATCCAGTCCATGCAGCAGCTCCATGAAAAAATAGCAGATATGAACACCCGCTACTATGACCTGCGGGGAAAAATCGTCAAGGCCGAGCGCCGGATCGCCACCCTTACCGAGCGCGGGGAGATGTGGGAACAGTACAACCAGTACAAGTCCATCCACAAGCAGTTTGCCAAAGTAAAGCCGGAAAAACGGGAACAGTTTGAACAGCGCCACAGTCGGGAACTGATCCTCTATGACGCAGCAGGCCGGTATCTGAAAGAACTGAAAGACAGCGGCGAGGCAATCACCCCGAAGGCATGGCAGCGGGAAATCGACCAGCTGGCCGCTGGAAAGCAGGCGGACACGCTTGCCATGAAATCCATGCGGGAGGATTTGAAAGCAGTGGAACAGCTCCGCAAAACCGCCGAGCAGCTGTCCCGACAGGAACGGGATAAGCCTCACGACCGGGAGCTGGATCGGTAAAGGATACTGCATTTTGGCGTACCCCTGTCAAGTGCATCGCATTTCACGACACCCTTTTGCATACAGAAAAACCGCCGTACAGGTTTCCCCATACGGCGGCAGACTGTTTATTTGCCGAACAAGTCGCTGTGTGTGCCGGTGCGGGCCAGCGTCAGCACCAGAACATCATCTTCTATGCGGTAGACAAGCAGCCAGTCCGGGAGAATGTGACATTCCCGATGGCCTGCCCAATCGCCGGACAGGTCATGGTCACGGTTCTTATCCGGCAGCGGTTCGCCCATTGCCAGCAATGCTACGACCTGCTCCAGCAGCTCAATCTTCAAGCCACGCTTGATGGCTCGTTTGTAGTCTTTTTTGAAACTAGTCGTGTACTTGACGGTATATTTGGTTTCTTTCATCTTTTCAGGTCAGCAAATAACTCGTCAAGGTCATTGTAGCCCTTTACAGACGGGTCTTTTGCAATCCTTTCCGCTTCCAGCATGGCAGCAACCGTTTCTTTGTTCGGCTGTTCCAGCCTTACTTCAAAGGGAATGCCGCCTTCACGAAGCGACTGGCGCACAAAGATGTTAAACGCCGTAGTCAGGTTCATGCCAAGTTCAGTAAACAGTGCGTCCGCCTGTGCTTTCAAATCTGCGTCCATGCGGATACTGATGTTTGTGGTATTTCCAGCCATACGATCAACCCCTTTCTGCTGGCAATTATAGTATATGCCATTTGCACGAAGAAAACAATACTTTGCACGAATGTTTAACAATAAATTCATTCAAGGAGGTTACCGGCTTTATGAAAGAAATCATTTATGAAGAACAACAAGACTGAACCTATCCCCGTCATGGATTACCGCCAGTACCGCAGAGCGCGGAGGCTGGTGCATGAGTGCTGCAACTACATCGACGGAAATTGTATCGCCCTGGACGATGGGGAGGAATGTGTCTGTGTCCAGTCTATTTCCTACTCCCTGTTGTGCAGGTGGTTTCGGGCGGCGGTATTGCCGCAGGATAAGGAACTGGAAACGGCGCTGTTCCACCGGCTGAATGCTAAGAAATGCGCCGTATGTGGGGCGCTGTTTACCCCCGGTTCTAACAGGGCCAAATACTGCCCGGAATGTGCCACACGCATGAAGCGGATCAATGCCGCAAAGCGCAAGCGGAAACAACGGGAGAAATGTCACGCTTTAGGGGCTGAAAAACCCTTGTAAATCAAGGCTTTATTCGAGGGTGTCAAAGGCAGGCTGATAGATTTATCTTCCGACCACTAAAACGGCCTTAAAATGCGTACAGAATCCCAAGAGAAACCCCAAGGAGGAACCCTATGTCAGACAACCGAAAATATTATTACCTGAAACTCAAAGAAAACTATTTTGACGATGATTCCATCGTGCTGCTGGAAAGTATGCAGGATGGTGTGCTGTATTCCAACATTCTGCTCAAGCTGTATCTGAAATCGCTGAAACATGGCGGGCGGCTCCAGCTTGACGAGGACATCCCCTACACGGCGCAGATGATCGCCACCATCACCCGCCAGCAGATCGGCACTGTGGAGAGAGCCTTGCAAATCTTTTTGAAGCTGGGCCTTGTGGAAGTGCTGGACAGCGGCACATTCTACATGAGCAACATCGAACTTTTAATAGGCCAGTCCTCTACCGAGGCTGAGCGAAAGCGGGCTGCGAGGCTCCAAAATAAGGCTCTTTCTGCGCCTCGGACAAACGGCGGACATTTGTCCGACATTCGTCCACCAGAGATAGAGATAGAGTTAGAGAAAGAGATAGAGATAAAGAGAGAGATAGAGAAGGGACGCTCCGCCCGCGCCTATGGCCGTTACCGGAATGTTTTCCTGACGGACGGGGAACTGGCAGACTTGCAGGCCAGCTTTCCCACCGTATGGGGCCAGTACATCGAAAAGCTGTCCGAGTACATGGCCTCTACCGGCAAGCGGTATCAGAGCCATGCAGCGACCATCCGGCGCTGGGCCGGTGAGGACGCTAAAAAAACTGTCACACCCTCACGCAACCGGGATTACAGCGTAAAGGAGGATGAAACCGTATGATTAAGATTACCGCAGAAATCCGGGCGTTCATCGACAAGGCAGCTGCTGGTGCGGAACTGGCTGAGGACGAGTATATAGATCCGTCAGACGGTCTCATTCACTGTAAGAAATGCGGCGGCCAGAGGCAGACCGTTGTGCCATGCTTTGGAAAATCCGGCTACTTTATGCCGCGCTGCATCTGCCAGTGCCAGCAGGAGGCTGAGGAGCAGCGCAAGACTACTGAAGAACGGCAGCGCCGCATGGAGCGTATCAAACGCCGAAAGGCACAGGGCTTGCAAGACCGCTATCTCTATGACTACACCTTTGCCAACGACAACGGCGAAAACCCATTGATGGACAAGGCCCGCGCCTATGTGGAGAACTGGAAGGAGGCATATAAGAGCAATATCGGGCTTTTGCTGTTTGGAGATGTGGGAACCGGCAAGTCTTTCTTCGCCGGATGTATTGCCAACGCTTTGCTTGACCAGGATGTGCCGGTGCTGATGACAAACTTCCCCACCATTCTGAACCGCCTGACCGGGATGTTCTCTGAGGACAGGTCGGAGTTTATTGCCAGCTTTGATGAGTACGACCTGCTTATCATTGACGATCTGGGTGTAGAGCGCAGTACCGAATATGCTATGGAGCAGATGTTTTTCGTCATCGACAGCCGCTATCGCAGCCGCAGACCCATGATTATCACAACAAACTTGAAACTGTCCGAGCTGAAAAACCCGCCTGATCTGGCCCACGCTCGTATCTATGACCGTATTTTGGAACGGTGTGCGCCGATTCTTTTTGACGGGAAGAATTTCAGGGAAGAAAATGCCGGTGCTACCCGACAGGCGGCAAAAGACATTGTAAACAGTAAGCACGACTGATTTTTTACCGGGCGGCACAGACCTGTTCGGAGAAAGGAGCGCCATGAACAGAGAACCACGTACTATGCAGGTGGCAGACGCCGCTACTGCGTCCAGAGCGCCGGAAAACACGCCAGCGATGGTAAAGAAAATCGGTAAGACAACCTACAAGGTTCATGTCCATTTCAGCAATACCAGCACAGAAACCATGAGCGATAAAATCAAGCGTATGCTCAAAAATGAAATTCAGCAGATGTGACAGACTGATAAACGAAGCCGCCTTGTGCTAAACTGATGATGGTACGCACCAAAATTTTTGTCAAGGAGGACACGAAAATGCTTTACACAGAAAAAGAGAAGCATGAAATTGAGCGAGTAAAGGAGGTCTTTGCGGAACATCTGCGGCAAAGCCCTGATTTTGAACTGCTCTGGTCGGACAAGGTAGGCTATGTCTGGCTGGCGATTGGCCTAAACCCGCTTTATGTTGATACCGGAAGGAGGATAGAGTCTGCCGCCGATCTCTGTCACGAGTGCCTGGATGATGTTGCGATGGATGTTCTGTATATGACAGGCAACGACCACGCGATCGAAGAAGCCGACCCGTTGGAACTGGCCGAAATCAAGCGGCGCTGTGAGCCATATATCAACCAGATGCCAGACTATGCGTATCTCTGCAAAGACCTGCTGAACGGAAAAATGTAATCTATCAAACGAGGTGTCAGGAGCCATGCGGTGCTTCTGGCACCTTTTTTGTGAATTTGATGAAAAAGTCCTTGACAATTTGTCTCTGGCAAAACCGCTAAGTCGATTTTGATTTCCTGCGGTGCGCGTCTGGCCGTATTTGATATTGCGGAGCTGCGCGAGGTTACATCCTATGATGAGTTGGAACTGGATACGCTGGGAGACAGAAAAACTGCTCTGTTTCTGATTATGAGCGATACAGATGACAGTTTTAACTTTCTCATTTCCATGTGCTACACCCAGTTATTCAACCTGCTTTGTGAAAAGGCCGATGATGTGTATGGCGGCAGGCTTCCGGTTCATGTGCGCTGTCTGATTGATGAGTGTGCCAACATCGGGCAGATTCCGAAGCTGGAAAAGCTGGTGGCCACCATCCGAAGCCGTGAAATCTCTGCCTGTCTGGTGTTGCAGGCACAGAGCCAGCTCAAGGCAATTTACAAAGATAATGCCGATACCATCATCGGCAATATGGATACTTCCATCTTCCTGGGTGGCAAAGAGCCAACAACGCTGAAAGAGCTGGCGGCTGTTCTGGGAAAGGAGACCATAGACACTTACAACACCGGAGAGAGCCGGGGACGAGAGACCTCCCACTCGCTCAACTATCAGAAATTGGGAAAAGAGCTGATGAGCCAGGACGAGCTGGCAGTTATGGATGGCGGCAAGTGCATCTTGCAGTTGCGCGGTGTGCGTCCGTTTCTTTCAGACAAGTATGACATTACCAGACACCCTAATTTCAAATACACAGCTGATGCAGACAAGCGAAATACCTTTGATATTGAAGCATTTTTGTCTGCCAGACTAAAACTCAAGCCTGATGAGGTCTGCGATGTATATGAAGTAGACACGGAGGGCGTGTAATACGGTTCCGCTGAGAAAGGAGTGATCGTATCTATTTGCCGCAACTGCCTCTGTTGAGGCCATTGGCGTACAAAGCGGGCAATCATCAACAAAATAATGAAAAAGGAGGACAGCCGGAATCAGGCTCTCATATATCGAGGGCAGATTGTTCCGGCTTTTGTGCGCTTATGAAACAAACCTAACTAATCATTCAAATGATTCCGGCTAATATTATTTATGGCATTTTTTGAACAGGCAATTACCGTTCTTCAGACCCTCGTTATCGCGCTCGGTGCTGGTCTTGGTATCTGGGGTGTCATCAACCTGTTGGAAGGTTACGGCAATGACAACCCTGGCGCCAATGCTCATGTGTGATAAAGTAACACAACTAAAATAAAGAAAGACAGCCCACTATTCCGTAAAATAATGGAGAGTAATAGAGAAAACGTTTTTTCTATGCTAAAATAGGCATATAAAGTAGAATGACAATCAAGATATACAAGAAAACGCTTAAACTCTACCGTTTGTCATGTAATTGTATAGCTTACTTGCTAGAGTGCAAATGAGTATTTTGATAAGATTTATACACAAAATCAAAAGGAGGAACACATATGGAGTTCGCAGAAAAACTTATAACACTACGCAAAAGTAGAGAATTAACACAGGAACAACTGGCTGAGCAGCTTAATGTTTCAAGACAATCTATTTCAAAATGGGAAAGTGGGCAGGTCATACCCGAAGTAGAAAAGATTGTTGAACTAAGCAAAGTATTCGATGTTACCGTGGATTATCTGTTAAAACCATCAGAGATAGATGAATTATCGGTTAAAACAGAAATTCTGGAACAACAACAGAAACAGATGTTAGTTAGGGAACAGAAACGCACTCAAATTTCCAAAAATATTATGTATTCGATTGGAATTTATTTGATTTTTTTTGCGGTCTATTTCATTGGGCATTTCTATTTTGAAATATGGAATGCTTCTGTAATTCTTGCGGAATTACTCATTGCAACCGCGATTGTAGTTTTTGTTTGGGTAAGGAGTTTTTCCGACAAATCATAAAGAGATAGAATTTGTAGCAAATCCAGCCGAGCCAGTCAACGGCAAGTGAATGGGCTACGCCCACCGTTGACAGCCCCGTCTGTCCTTGCTGGTGGGGAATCAAGGGGCGACAGCAAAAAGTGCTGCCGCCCTTTCCCATAATCGAAGAAAGGGGGATTTTCCATGACTGAATACGAAGCCTATCAAGAACATATCCGCTATACCCATGATACCTATTGCCGGATTGTTATTCGCCATGCGTCCTTTGACGCTGCCCGTATGCTGGCGGCGAGGTGGAAACGGGAAATCTCCCTTGAATACTTGACCGAAGAAAAGTTTGTCCCACTAAGCACCACAGACGAGTATTTTCAAGTGCCGGACTATGGCGAAACCTATCCGTTCTCTGTCCGGGGGCAGACGATATTTTTAGATAGCTGCTCCCTTGCGGCTGCTCTTGCGGAGCTGCCGCAACAGACGCAGGAGGAAATCTTTTTGTATTACTTTCAGCACTTGACGCAGAAAGAAATCGGAGAACAAAGCGGCTGGACACGCAGCACAATCGGGCGGCATATCCAGCTTGCCTTGAAGCGGCTGAAAGAGGAAATGGAGGTGCTGTCCCATGAGTAACCGACTTCTTCCCCATGACACGATCATAAAGGCACATGAGGGCGACCCCATAGCGATACAAGCCGTCCTTGACCGTTACGCCGGATATATCCGCTATTTCTCCAAAATGAACGGCTATTATAACTCTGATATGGAGGATTACATCAGAACAAAGCTGATTGAAAGCCTATTCAAGTTCCGGCTTGACCGATAACATAAAAACTGAATATCTCGCCGCCCTGCAGCGGCACACAAAGCAGTAAATCCGAAAAAGATTTGCTGCTTTTTTTGCGCCCATTTTCAAAAATCTTTGGCAAACCACACCGCCGGATTGTTGTAGGGAGCAGACAGGGAAAACAAAAAAAATTCCGCTGCGTTTGCCAAAACGCCCCCTTTTCACCGTTGTAGTGGTGAATAGCGGGCAGAACACGCCGCCGCAATCGCTATATTGGTGGAGCAAGCCAGTATATCCGCAAACCAGAGCCGCCGAGGAAAGCGGTAGTTTTTTAGAGCAAGATTCTACCGCAGTACCAAAATTCGCTTTTCGCTCATTTTGCCCCTGCGGGAATCTTGTTGGGGAGTGCCTTCCCCAAACCCTGCTAATGTGGCTTACGCCACTTAAAAATCCCTCAAAATATTTTTCGGTTTTTTCAAAAACAGTTCCGCTTTACACCCCGTTTTTCTCCTATTAGTGAGAGGACACCACGCACAGCCGAAAGGAGGTTTTTACCATGCGAAAACGATATAACACGCCGCACCGCAGCCGGGTAGTCAAGACACGCATGACCGAGGAAGAATATGCCGAGTTTGCGGAAAGGCTTTCTGCCTGCAACATGAGCCAAGCCGAGTTTATCCGGCAAGCCATAACCGGGGCAGCCATACGCCCCATCATAACCGTTTCTCCCGTCAATGACGAGCTGCTTGCCGCTGTTGGGAAGCTGACCGCCGAATACGGCAGGATCGGCGGCAACTTAAACCAGATAGCCCGGACGCTGAACGAGTGGCACAGCCCCTACCCGCAGCTTGCCGGGGAGGTACGGGCGGCGGTTTCCGACCTTGCTGCCCTAAAGTTTGAAGTCTTGCAGAAAGTGGGTGACGCTGTTGGCAACATTCAAACATATCAGCTCTAAAAATGCCGACTATGGCGCAGCGGAAGCCTACCTCACATTTGAGCATGACGAGTTTACCATGAAGCCCACCCTTGATGAAAATGGGCGGCTGATACCGAGGGAGGATTACCGCATTTCTTCCCTCAACTGCGAGGGCGAGGATTTCGCTGTTGCCTGTATGCGGGCCAATCTCCGCTATGAGAAAAACCAAAAACGGGAAGATGTGAAAAGCCACCACTATATCATCAGCTTTGACCCACGGGACGGGACAGACAACGGCTTGACCGTAGACTGGGCGCAGGAGCTGGGCGAGCAGTTCTGCAAGGAGCATTTTCCCGGACACCAAGCCCTAATCTGCACCCACCCGGACGGGCATAACCACAGCGGCAATATCCATGTGCATATCGTCATCAACTCCCTGCGGATTTATGAAGTCCCGCTTCTGCCCTACATGGACAGACCAGCCGATACACGGGAGGGCTGCAAGCACCGCTGCACCAACGCCGCTATGGAATATTTCAAGAGTGAAGTCATGGAGATGTGCCACCGGGAGGGGCTTTACCAAATCGACCTCCTAAGCGGCAGCAAGGAACGGATAACGGAACGGGAATACTGGGCGGCAAAGAAAGGGCAGCTTGCCCTTGATAAAGAGAACGCCGCCAGAGAAGCCGCCGGACAGCCGACCAAGCCCACCAAGTTTGAAACGGACAAGGCGAAGCTGCGCCGGACGATACGGCAGGCACTTTCCCAAGCTACCAGCTTTGACGAGTTTTCTTCCCTTTTGCTGCGGGAGGGTGTGACTGTCAAGGAGAGCCGGGGGCGGCTTTCCTACCTCACGCCGGACAGGACAAAGCCTATCACAGACCGGAAGCTGGGGGACGATTTTGACAAGGCTACTATCCTTGCCCTGCTTACACAGAACGCCCGCAGAGCCGCCGAACAGACCAAAGCCATACCCGAATACCCTGCCGCAGTTAAAAAGCCGTCACAAGGGGAAAAAACCACAAAAACCACCCCGGCAGACAACACCTTGCAGCGCATGGTTGACCGGGAAGCCAAGCGAGCCGAGGGCAAGGGCGTGGGCTATGACCGCTGGGCGGCAAAGTACAATCTAAAGCAAATGGCGGCTACCGTTACCGCCTATCAGCAGTACGGCTTTTCTTCCCCGGAGGAACTGGACGAAGCCTGTTCTGCCGCCTATACCGCCATGCGGGAAAGCCTTACAGAGCTGAAGCAGGTGGAAAAGACGCTGGACGGGAAAAAGGAGCTGCAACGGCAGGTGCTTGCCTATTCCAAGACCCGCCCTGTCCGGGACGGGCTGAAACAGCAGAAAAACGCCAAAGCAAAAGCAGCCTACCGACAGAAGCACGAAAGCGACTTTATCATAGCAGACGCAGCCGCCCGTTATTTTAGGGAGAACGGCATTTCCAAGCTGCCAAGCTATAAAGCCCTGCAAGCAGAGATTGAAACCCTTATCAAAGAGAAAAACAGCGGCTACAACGATTACCGGGCAAAACGGGAGGAATACCGCCGCTTACAGACTGTCAAGGGCAATATCGACCAGATTTTACGCCGGGAGCGTAAGCCTGTGAAAAGGCAGGAACAGGAGCGATAAAAACCACCCCAAAATGTACCCGAACCCATACAGAACAAGGGGGCTGCCCCGTACCCTATCCCCAATACCAAAGGATTTTTTAACGGGCTTACAGGGCAGAAAAACCCCGAAAATGATACCGAGATGATACAGAATTACCGCCGATACCGCCACACCAGCGGAAACGGCAGAAAGGAGCGCACCCATGCCAAGAATGAGCAAGAAACGGCGGCTGGAATGGTCTTTTTTCCTGCGGCAAGTGAAAGTCGGGAATACCACCTGCGACCGTATCACATACAACGACCTCTGCCGGGGCTGTACCCATAGCTGCAAGCAGAGCTTCCGGGCGGTTATCATACTCTGCCCCCGCTACTACTCCAAACGCCGGAAAAAGGAGGACAGGGACAATGGCAGATAACCGCAAGTATTACTACCTCAAGCTGAAAGAGAACTTTTTTGACAGCGACTCCATTGTGCTGCTGGAAGATATGAAAGACGGAATTTTATATTCCAATATCCTCTTGAAGCTGTACTTAAAATCGCTGAAAAACGGCGGGAAGTTGCAGCTTGACGAGCATATCCCCTACACAGCGCAGATGATAGCGACACTGACCCGCCATCAGATAGGGACAGTTGAGAGGGCTTTAGAGATTTTCCGGCAGTTGGGGCTTGTGGAGCAGCTTGACAGTGGGGCTTTCTATATGACCGACATTGAGCTGATGATAGGACAGTCCTCTACCGAAGCCGAGAGAAAACGGGCTGCAAGGCTGGAAAACAAGGCACTTTTACCGCCCCGGACAAAAGGCGGACATTTGTCCGACATTCGTCCACCAGAGATAGAGTTAGAGAAAGAGATAGAGATAGAAAAAGAGAGAGAGGGAGAAACGGGACACCCAACCCCTGCCGCTTATGGCAGATACAACAATGTGATACTGACCGATACAGAGCTTTCCGGGCTGAAAACAGAGCTGCCCGACAAGTGGGAGTATTACCTTGACCGGCTTTCCTGCCATATCGCTTCCACCGGGAAGCAGTACCACAGCCATGCAGCCACCATTTACAAGTGGGCGCAGGAGGACGCTGCCAAAGGCAAGGCTGCCCCGAAACAGGGCATACCCGATTATTCATGCAAGGAGGGCGAGAGCTTATGAAAAACGAGATTGAAGCTATGATTACGGACATTACAGCCACTACCGCCGAAGCGGAGGACTACACAGGCGAGGACGGGCTTTTATACTGCGGTAAGTGCCATACGCCCAAAGAAGCCTATTTTGCAGAGGGAAAGACTTGTTTCGGGCGTGACCGCCACCCAACAGACTGCGACTGCCAGCGGGCAGCCCGTGAAAAGCAGCAAGCCGCCGAAAGCCGACAGAAGCACCTTGAAAAAGTGGAGGACTTGAAACGCCGGGGCTTTACTGACCCTGCTATGCGGAACTGGACATTTGAGCATGACAACGGCAGAAACCCGCAGACCGCAACCGCCCGTTTTTATGTGGAGAGCTGGGAAACCATGCAGGCTGAAAATATCGGCTACCTGTTTTGGGGAGGCGTGGGGACGGGAAAAAGCTACCTTGCCGCCTGTATCGCCAACGCCCTTATGGAGCAGGAAGTCCCGGTGTGCATGACAAACTTTGCAACGATACTGGGTGACCTTGCCGCCAGCTTTGAGGGCAGGAACGAATATATTTCCCGCCTTTGCAGCTACCCCCTGCTGATACTTGATGATTTTTGTATGGAGCGAGGGACAGAATACGGGCTGGAACAGGTTTACAGCGTGATTGACAGCCGTTACCGAAGCGGCAAGCCGCTGATCGCCACGACCAACCTCACGCTGGAGGAATTGCAGCACCCGCAGGACACGCCCCACGCCCGTATCTATGACAGGCTGACTTCCATGTGCGCCCCCGTCCGCTTCACGGGCAGCAACTTCCGAAAGGAAACCGCACAGGAAAAGCTGGAACGCTTAAAGCAACTGATGAAGCAGCGAAAGGAGAGCCTATGACAGAAACGAAACAGACAAGCACCACCAAAACAGACCGCCGCCCGGATTGTGTAACGGAAATCCGCATGGGCAACTCCGTCCTTACCGTTTCCGGCTTCTTCAAGCAGGGCGCAACCGACACCGCAGCCGACAAGATGATGAAAGTGCTGGAAGCGGAAACTGCTGCCGGACATACGCCACCGTTCAGCGCATAAGTGATGACATGGAAAAGCGGTCACGCCGGGGAGCATGACCGCTGGAATATCAATAACAACTTTATTTTTTCCGAAGTTTCAACTCAATGCCTTTTGGAACAGCTATATTCTGCAACAGTTTTGCGATAACAGAAGCCTGTTCTTTCTTCCCCATACTTTGAAAATCCTTATCGGATTTAACTGTTTGCAAGATATTTTCAATTTCTTTAATCATTAAGAGATTGACTGCAACACAGAATAGATTTTTTCTGCGCCCGTCATTATAGTGTGACAAGAGGAAATCCAATAATTTGCGCTTTTCTTCCTGTTCAGCATTATAGGCGGGAATCCCTATCTGGCTGGCTTTTTCCATGTCATTCATTTGATTATGATGAGTTATAAAAGAATCAAAATCATCTATATGAGCGTATTTGTCACAAGGGAAGCTGGTACACTGAAAGCAATATTCGATTTTCCCATGTTCAATACTACACTTTGCGATTTTACAACTTTGATTATCAACGCCGCAACCGGAACAATGCCCTGTCAAATTCATAGGACATAATTTACAATTTAGACCACAAAGAGAAAGGTACTGATTGTTACGGACAAACCCTTTCATTGTCACACCCCCTTGTATTGATTAGCTCCATTTTACCATAAGAACAAGAGTTTTTCTACTATGCAATCCCAATCATCTGCTACACAAAAAACGGCGATTTGACCGACCATAAAGAAGCAGATTTGACGCTTTTGCCGCTATACAGACAGCCACCCCATGTGGTACAATCAAGGTACGGAATAGTGGGGCTGGCTGTCGGAAACGGAGGATTTTATGTTAAGACAGACCAACCAACAACCAATTACCGCCCTTTACCCAAGACTTTCCCATGAGGACGAGCTGCAAGGCGAGAGCAATTCCATTTCCAATCAGAAGCGTATCCTTGAAACCTATGCAAAGCAGAACGGCTTTTCCAATCTGCGCTGGTACACGGACGACGGTTATTCTGGTGCGAACTTTCAAAGACCCGGTTTCCAAGCCATGCTTGCGGACATTGAAGCCGGAAAAGTCGGGACAGTTATCGTAAAGGATATGTCGAGGTTAGGGCGAAACTACCTGCAAGTGGGAATGTATACGGAAATGATTTTCCCACAGAAAGGTGTCCGCTTCATCGCTATCAATGACGGAGTGGACAGCGCACAGGGCGACAATGATTTTGCCCCGCTGCGGAATATCTTTAACGAATGGCTGGTGAGAGATACGAGCAAGAAAATCAAAGCAGTAAAACGCTCAAAAGGCATGAGTGGCAAGCCCATCACAAGCAAGCCTGTGTATGGTTACCTCATGGACGAGGACGAAAATTTCATTATTGACGAGGAAGCTGCACCCGTAGTCAAGCAGATATACAACCTCTGCCTTGCCGGGAATGGTCCGACCAAGATAGCCCGTATGCTCACAGAGCAGCAAATCCCCACGCCGGGGACGCTGGAATACCGCAGGACGGGCAGCACCCGCCGCTACCACCCCGGCTATGAGTGCAAGTGGGCGACCAATACCGTTGTGCATATCCTTGAAAACCGGGAATACACAGGCTGTCTGGTAAATTTCAAGACAGAAAAACTTTCTTACAAAGTCAAGCACAGTGTAGAAAATCCCCCGGAAAAGCAAGTGATTTTTGAGAACCACCACGAGCCTATCATAGACACCCAGACATGGGAACGGGTGCAGGAGCTTCGCAAGCAGCGCAAACGCCCCAACCGCTATGATGAAGTGGGCTTGTTCTCCGGCCTACTGTTCTGTGCGGACTGCGGCAGTGTGATGTATCAGCAGCGATACCAGACGGACAAACGCAAGCAGGACTGTTATATCTGCGGCAACTACAAGAAACGCACCCATGACTGTACGGCGCACTTTATCCGCACCGACCTCTTGACCGCTGGTGTACTCTCCAATCTGCGGAAAGTGACAAGCTATGCGGCAAAGCATGAAGCCCGGTTTATGAAGCTCTTGATTGAGCAGAACGAGGACGGGGGCAAACGCAGGAACGCCGCCAAGAAAAAGGAACTGGAAGCCGCCGAGAAACGCATAGCCGAGTTATCCGCTATCTTCAAGCGGCTGTATGAGGACAGCGTGACCGGGCGCATATCAGACGAGCGTTTCACAGAGCTGTCGGCAGACTATGAAGCAGAGCAACGGGAACTGAAAGAAAGAGCCGCCGCTATCCAAGCGGAGCTTTCCAAAGCACAGGAAGCCACCGTGAACGCAGAAAAGTTTATGAATGTTGTCTGGCGGCATACCAGCTTTGAAGAACTTACCCCTACTCTGCTGCGGGAGTTTGTAGAGAAAATCGTTGTGCATGAGTGCAGCTATGACGAGAACAAGACCCGCAGACAGGACATTGAGATTTATTATTCTTTTGTTGGCAAGGTGGACTTGCCCGAATAACCGCCTGACCTATCCGACACAATGCGCAAGTGCCGGATAGGAACGGCAAAATTTTTTACACTTCTATTACTTCTTTATCGAACATAAGCAAAATCTCAGGGCATGAAGCAGCTTATGGCTAAGTAGATGTAATCAAGAGAAGAAAGGAAAAGCACAATCCAGACGGAACCGGCGGTTGTGTCAAGAAATGTTTGTGAGTTAGCAAGAATTTTGATATAATGGGAACAGGAACCCCGAAACCGGGAGAAAGGCAGGAGGATAAATGCACATAAGCTATAAACCCCTCTGGCACACGCTGGTTGAGCGCAACATGAGGAAAGAGGACTTGCGGATTGCCGCCGGTCTTACCACAAATATGATTGCCAACATGGGTAAAGGCAAAAACATCAGCATGGAAACGCTGGTTCGTATCTGCGAAGCCCTGAATTGTGGCATTTTGGATGTAATTGAATTAGAGCAGGACAAAGACGCTGAAAAATTAAATTGACAAGGAAGGCGCTGCGAAATGGACAATAGAGAAAGAATTATCAGACTTTGGTTTGATATGTGGCTTGCAAAAAAAGATTTGGGTATATTTAATGTATTTTCTGATAATGCCGTATATATTGAAAGTTGGGGGCCAGAGTACCACGGCTCCAAGAAAATAAAACTTTGGTTTGAGGAATGGAATACCCGTGGAACTGTCTTGCAATGGGACATCAAGCAATTTTTCCATAAAGGCAATCAAACCATTGTTGAATGGTATTTCAAAAATAAGATGGACGCCGGTAACGTAGAAGCGTTTGATGGAATGTCACTGATAGAATGGACGCCAGATGGCAAGATTGCTCTCTTAAAAGAATTTGGTTGTAACGAAAATCGGTATGACCCTTATAAAGATGGCAATATACCACATTTCAGAGATGAAAATGCAAAGTGGTTTTAACTGGAAATTCAGTTGCCGGAGGTAATTATACGGAATGGATAATTGGTTTACCATTGAGCAAATAGACCGTGATACATTCTCTATTAGCGAATACAAGCACTGGGAAGAAACACATTGTTATCTATTATGTGGGGAAAAATATGCTATTCTCATTGATACAGGTTTAGGCGTTTCCAACATCAGAAAAATTGTGGACTCTCTGACAAAGCTGCCTGTTATGACAGTTACAACTCATGTTCATTGGGATCACATTGGCGGGCATAAGTATTTTGATAATATCGCCGTACATGAAGCGGAAAAGGACTGGCTATCGGTCAGGTTTCCGATACCATTGCAAGTTGTGAAGAATAATTTGACAAGGCTTCCTTGTGATTTTCCAAGAGATTTTGATATTAACGCTTATCAGATTTTTCAAGGTATCCCACAAAGAATTTTACACGATGGCGATTTTCTAAATTTAGGCGGGCGGGAAATTCAAGTTGTTCACACGCCGGGACATTCTCCCGGACATTGTTGCTTTTACGAACCAGAACGAAACTATTTGTATTCCGGGGATTTGATATACAAGGGAAGCCTGGACGCATTTTACCCAACTACCGACCCGAAGCTATTCTATCAATCTATAAGGCGAATACGGAAATACAATATAAAAAAAGTTCTGCCCGGACACCATCAGTTGGATATTCCCGTTTCTTTGATAGCCGATATTGAAGCCGGATTTGCACAATTAGAGAGAGCCGGAAAACTCAAACAGGGAAATGGATTGTTTAAGTTTCAGGATTTCCAAATTCATATATAATCAAAGCTGCCGTTGCAGGAACAACCATTCCCACAACGGCAGTTTTCATTTCCACGGCCTGCGCCGGAAGTTCATACCGGACTGTTTTATCAGCGGGGATTTCTTGAACAGTTTCTTCAAAAGGCTTCGTTCCTCTTGTGAGAGCCGCTTATATTTAAGCTGGAACGCCTTACAGAACATCTCCGTGAATTGCTGAACCCTGTCCCCCGGCGATTGCATGGCCTTTTGTACTTCCCGTATCAGTTCATCGGCGGGAGTGGTATCCGGCGCACTTTCATTGTCATTTTCGTGCGCCTTGCGTATGTCGTGGAGAATAACGTCCCATGTTTTGTGCGTCACATGGCAGAAGAAATCTTCTTCCTCTACCTGACAGGCTTCCAATATTTTGATTGCCCGGTCTGCCGTAGCTTCGGGATGTTCTTCCAGTATCATAGCCCGTAAAGCAGCCAGTGAGCTATTTGTGTCATGGAAGTGCATGGTTGCTATCCCATCCACATAGATTTCTGCGTCTGCCAGCAGTTCCTTGAATTTTTCATGGGAGATAATCTCACACAGCAGCCGGTTGTTGAAGCGTTCACTTTTCAGCAGTTCCACGACTTCATCACTCAAATGCAGTTCTTCTATCGGTGTGTTTTCATATTTCCGATTGTTGGTAAGGCCGAGCAGATAGTCAACGGACACTTTATAGAAGTCTGCCAGCTTCAGCAGGCTGCCGTGATTGATTTCCTTGTATTCATCATTGTCGTTTTCATAGCTGCCGAGGGCTGATTTTGAAATGCCGGTTTCCTGCGCCAGTTCTTCCAGATTTAAGCCCCGTTCTACCCGTAAATCTTTCAGGCGTTCCTGTACGGAAATGCGGGTTTTCATAGATACATCGCTCCTTCCTGCGGCTGGCTGCCGCCGTCAATTCCATTATACCATACCCGTTCCGCAATCGTGGAAATTTTCGATTTCGGGGCGGTTTTCCTACTTTGTGGATATACGGGAGAAGGCTCAAAAATGTGCCATAATGGGCTTAGTTCATCGATGGATTATTCCAATCGAATGACCGGCCTGTATGGGATATGCTCCCCGGCGATGTAGCGCAATGACTTGCGGCAGGGAAATGGAGGAACCATGACCGCAACGAGCGTACCAAAGGGAGCGAAACGCCGTTGTGAGAGCCAGGGGCAGGAACGACATCAGGGAGAACCGGCGAAAATGAACACCGAATTGATACCGAAACACAACAATCCGATAGGGCATAGTCTACCCTATCCGTAATACTGCGGGGGATTTTCGGGCGGTTCTATGGCCGCTTTTTCCCTGAAAATCGCCCCGAAACACGACACTAAAATCTGCTATCCGTCTATTGCGGCTGTTACGGCTGAAATGGGCGGATTTTTGTTTAAGGAGGCACCATGCCGAGAATGCCGAAAAAGAGGAAGCTGGAACTGTCTTTCTTCCTCAATGAACGGGGGCGGGTAACGTACAACGACCTTTGCCGGAAATGCCAGCGAACTTGTAAGCAGAGTTTCCGGGCGGTCATTGTGGACTGCCCCCATTATCTTTCCAAACGCTCAAAACGAAAAGTAAAGGAGGACACCGATTGAATGGATGTTGAATTTATGACCGCAGACACCACCCTGCCGCCCTGTATGCCGCTGCCGAGAGCCATGCTGCGGCTCCCGATCAGCAGCACCGCAAAGGTCATGTACGCCCGGATGTTGGATATTGTTTTCCTGTCCGGCATAGAGGACACCAACGGGATTTTATTTATCCATTTCCCCATCGTGGAACTGGCGGCGGCACTTGCCCGCAGCACAATGACCGTGAAGCGTTCCCTGAATGAATTGGAGGACGCCGGACTGATACTGCGGGTGCGTCAGGGCTTCGGGGAACCCAACAAGATATATGTACTCATTCCAAAGAAGGAGGACAGACGCTTATGAATGAAAAGCTGGAAGCACTCAATCAGGAAATAGAGAAAACGGAAAAGAAGCTGCGGAGAGCGCAGCATGAAGAAAAGATATTGGAACACCAGATAAAGGCGTTGACACGGAAGGAACGGACACACCGGCTTTGTACCAGAGCCGCCATGCTGGAAAGCTACCTTCCCCACCCGGAAGCTATCACGGATGAACAGGTCAGTTTGTTCTTGAAGCTACTGTTCCGGCAGGACAGCACCCGGCAGCTTATGGAAAAAGTGTTCGCCGGAAACGGCGATTTTCAGGGAGAGGACAAAGGCCGGGAACGGCCATAATTGCTTCCAGAGCCGCAGCCCGTGGGCTACCCCTCTGAAAGAGGGCGCAACTATACACCACCTGAAGGTAGTGTGTTGCGCCCTGCCGGGGGCTTCCTGCGGAAAGCGGATGATTGCCCGCAGCGTTCCGACTCCTGCCAATCATCACAGGGGAAGCTACACTTCCCCTGCGCTGGCTGCCGCCAGCTACCCCTTTGTGGACTTGCCGCCCGGAAGCACCTTGCGTTGCAAGCTGTTCCGTTCAGCAAGTTTAAAATTCATTCATAAATTTTCTGTTGACACCCAATCCGAATGTGAATATAATGTACTTGTACATACAGTACATTTTAAAGTGAAGGCGGTGAAGCATGGAAATCATAATCAGCAATAATGCAAATAAGCCAATATACGAGCAAATAACAACACAGATTAAAGCTATGATAATGAGTGGAGAATTGCAAGCAGGAGACGCCATCCCCTCAATGCGTTCATTGGCTAAATCTATTCACGTTAGCGTTATAACCGTCCAAAAGGCGTATGAAGATTTGCAAAGGGACGGTTTTATTGAAACAACTGTTGGCAGAGGTAGTTTTGTATCAGCACGAAACAAGGAATTTTATCAAGAAGAACAGCAACGTATTGCCGAAGAACATTTGCAAGCTGCCGCTAATATTGGACGTGTAAGCAACATTCCTTTATCTAAACTAACGGAATTGCTCACAATGTTTTATATGGAGGACGAATAAAATGAATTATGCTTTGAAACTTGATAATGTATGCAAGACCTATGAAACGTCAGATTTTCTTTTGGATAATGTGTCTTTTGAAGTACCTATGGGGTCTGTTATGGGGTTCGTTGGGGAGAATGGTGCTGGTAAGACAACAACCATAGGCTGTATTTTGAATACGCTGTTCCGCAATTCTGGTTCCATTCAAATCTTTGAGAAAGAAATGAAAGACGAGGATACCGTATTGAGGAATGATATTGGTGTTGTCTATGATGGGGATAATTTCCCGAAATACCTTACTGCCAAACAAATTTCCGAGATTATGCAAGGAATTTTCTCTCAATGGGATAATAGTTTGTTTCAAAAATATTTAAAAACATTCCGGCTAAACGAGAAACAGAAAATTGGAAAATATTCAAAAGGAATGACAATGAAATTGGCAATCGCAGTCGCATTATCGCATCATCCGAAGTTGCTAATTTTAGATGAAGCTACCAGTGGCCTTGACCCTATTATGAGAGATGAGATGTTAGAGGTTTTTCTGGACTTTGTTGGTGAGGACGATCATTCTATTTTACTTTCTTCTCATATCACAAGTGATTTGGAAAAAATAGCAGATTACATTACTTTCATCCATCAAGGGCGCATTATTCTAACCGAGTCAAAAGATAATCTGATTTATAAATATGCCATATTGCGTTGCAAAGAGAAACAATTTGAAAATTTAGATAAAAGTGACATTCTTGCTTATCGCAGACAAGATTATCAGATTGATGTGCTGGTTAATAATAAGGAAGCCGCCGAACGAAAGTATGCTGGTATTGTTATTGACCATGCAACGATTGATGAAATAATGCTAATACTGGTAAAAGGAGAACAGAAATGAAAGGTCTTTTGAAAAATAATTTCTATGGAGTTATTGAAAACCTGAAAATCGCACTTGCATTTGTAATGCTTGTAGGTGTACTTTTACTTATAACAGGGGAAGCAACATTGCTTTCTGCTTTTTCTCTCATAGCTCCACCGATAATTGCACTTTTGATGGTTTCATGTGTGCGTAAAGAAAGCGCATCTAAATGGGAAAAATATAAACTCACTCTCCCGGTTAGACGAAAAGCCATTATTGAAAGTCAATATATTAGTCATACAATATGGAGTATATCTGGGGTTGTGATTGTGGCTGTTTTTATGACCCTCACAGTTTTTATTCATGGCGACCAATACTTTTATTATGGTTTCCGTGACGCTATCACATTAGTATTAGGCGGCGGAATACTGGCTATTCTAATTGGAGCCTTTTCTTATCCACTTTACTATTTATGGGGAGCAGAGAAAACAGAAGTCATTCTGATTATAAGTGTGATTGGTTCGATAGGCATAGTATTCGCATTGACTATGTTAGTTAATACATTTTCTGATGGAAATGTTTCAGATACTTTGTACTATATCAGCTTATTGGTTGTCACGGCAATCACTATAATTACTTTTATATTCTCTTGTGTTTTGACAAAACAAATTTTTCAACACTGCGAATATTAAATTGAAATCGGGCCAACCTGACCCGAACTTTCAAAACTGAATACCAGCCGCCACCGGCGGCACCACCGAGCAGGAAATCTTGAAACAGGTTCCCTGCTCTTTTTTTGCCTGGACGCCGGGAGAAAGGAGGACACGACTTGCCATGCCCGCACTTTGATGTGAAAATCATCCAGCGCAGCAAGCGCCAGTCAGCCGTTGCGTCTGCCGCCTACCAGAGCGGGGAACGGCTGTTTTCTGAATACGACCAGAAGCAGAAATACTATTCCCATAAAAGTGAAATCGTCCACACCGAAATCATGCTGCCGCCCCATGCCCCGCCGGAGTACGCAGACCGGAATACCTTGTGGAACGCCGCCGAAGCCATAGAAAAACAATGGAACTCCCAGCTTGCCCGGAGGTTCGTGCTTGCCATACCGAGGGAACTTCCCCGGTCACAGTACGCCGACCTTATCCGGGACTACTGCCGGGAGTTTTTTGTTTCCAAAGGCATGATTGCTGACTTTGCCATCCATGACAAGGGGGACGGAAATCCCCACGCCCACATCCTTCTTACCATGCGGGCGATGGACGAAACCGGGAAATGGCTCCCTAAGAGCCGGAAGGTCTACGACCTTGACGAGAACGGCGAGCGTATCCGGCTTGCGTCCGGCAGATGGAAAAGCCACAAGGAGGACACCGTGGACTGGAACGACCAGAAGTACGCCGAGATATGGCGGCAGGGCTGGGCTGACACAGCAAACCGCTATCTGGAAGCCATCGGCAGCCCGGAGCGCCTTGACCTTCGCTCCTATGCCCGACAGGGGATTGATAAAATCCCCACCGTCCACATGGGGCCAGCGGTCAGCCAGTTGGAGAAGAAAGGCATACAGACCAACATCGGCAACCTGAACCGGGACATCAAAGCCGCCAATTCCCTCATGCAGTCTATCCGGCAGATGGTACGCAGCTTAAAGGGCTGGCTGTCCGGCCTGAAAGAGAAAAAAGCGGCGCTGCTGGAAGCACTGGAACAGGCAAAGGAGCCGACCATCCCCGAACTGCTTTCCCGGTATCTGGATATGCGGAGTGAGGAACGCACCGGCTGGACTTCCAAGGGGAAGCTGAAAGGCACTGTTGGCGATTTCAACAAGGTCATGGAAGCCCTTGATTTCCTGCGGCAGAAAGAGATTTCCACCGTGGAGAGCCTTGACGCCTATCTGGATGAAGCCAGCGCACAGGCCGTTTCCATCCGTGAGGAAATCAGGCCGATGGAGAAACGTGTGAAAGAGATTGACCGGCTGCTTTTCCATATCGGGAACTTTGAAGCAAACAAGCCGGTTCATGCGAAATATGCTGCTATCCGCTGGAAGAAACCCAAGGAGAAATTTGCCGCCGACCATAAGGAGGAACTGGACGCCTACAACGCTGCCCTGCGGTATTTCAAGGTTCACCTTGATGGGGCGAAGTACAGCACGAAGAAGCTGGCCGGGGAACAGGCACAGCTTTCAGAGAATATCGCTTCCAAGACGGAAGCACTGACTGCCGTACAGGAGGATGTGAAGATTTTGCGGGATGTGCGCCACTGGCTCAATCAGGTTTTGCCATCCGAGCAGTACCGCCAGACCGCAGAGCCGGGAAAGAAACCATCCATCCAGCAGGCAGTCAAAGGCCGGGAGCAGCGTATCCGGGAGGAACAGGCAGAGAAACGCCAGACGCCCCGCCGCCAGCAAAAACAGGATATGGAACTTTAACCAATCAGGCGCTTGCTATTTTCCCCGTGAGAATGGCAGGCGCTTTTCTTATTTTCAGGAGGATTTGCCTATTGAACGTATTTGAAGCCGTGAAGCAGTCTGTTACCACCCGGCAGGCTGCTGAGCATTACGGTATCCGGGTAGGAAGAAACGGGATGTGCGTCTGCCCCTTCCATGACGATAAAAATCCCAGCATGAAGGTTGACCGGCGCTTCCATTGCTTCGGCTGTCAGGCAGACGGGGATGTGATTGACTTTGTTTCCCGTCTGGAAAACGTCAGCCCCAAGGAAGCCGCCCTCATGCTGGCGCAGGACTTCTCCATCCCCTATGAGGATAAGGAGCCGCCAAGCAGGAGCCGCCGCCCCCAGCCCCGGCAGGAAAGCCCGGAGCAACAATTTAAGCGCATGGAACGCCACTGTTTCCGGGTACTGTCCGACTATCACAATCTGCTGCGCCGCTGGAAGCGGGACTATGCCCCCAAGACACCGGACGAGGAATGGCACCCGCTTTTCGTGGAAGCCTTGCAGAAACAAGCCCATGTGGAATATCTGCTGGATGTGCTGCTGTTCTCCGACATAGAGGAACGGGCTGCCCTGATTGCCAGCTACGGAAAGGAAGTGAGGAACCTTGAGCGGAGAATGGCAGACCTTGCCGCCCGAACTGCGGCAGGCCGTGACAGACACCATCGAAGCCGCACCCCCGCCCCGGAGCGTTGAGGAAGTCAAGGCCATGCTGGAAAGCACCGAGAAAGGCGGCGTGCGGAACAGTATCCACAACTGCCTTACCGTGTTCCAGTATGACCCCATCCTTTCCGGGGCGGTTGCGAAAAATCTCCTGACCGAGCGCATTGACCTTCTAAAGCCCATCGGCAGGAAACGCAGAACCGGCAGCAAGGCCATGACCGACACGGATATGAAATATATCCGGCTGTATCTGGAAGATACCTACGGCCTGACCAGCGAGAAAAAGATAGCAGACGCCGCCGATCTGGCCGCAGACGCCAACAGCTACCATCCCATCCGGGACTATCTGAGCGGCCTTGTCTGGGACGGGAAAGAGCGTATCCGCTACTGCCTGCGGCACTTTCTGGGAGCCGACACGGACAACTTCACTTACCATTCCCTGCGGCTGTTCCTGCTGGGAGCCATCCACCGGGCTTTCAGCCCCGGCTGTAAGTTTGAGGTCATGCTCTGTCTGGTAGGCGGTCAGGGAGCCGGGAAATCCACCTTCTTCCGGCTGCTGGCCGTAAAGGACGAGTGGTTTTCCGATGATTTGCGGAAGCTGGACGATGATAACGTGTACCGGAAGTTACAAGGCCACTGGATAATTGAAATGTCGGAGATGATTGCCACTGCCAACGCCAAGAGCATAGAGGAAATCAAGTCATTTTTAAGCCGCCAGAAGGAGGTCTATAAAATCCCCTACGAAACCCACCCGGAGGACAGGCTGCGGCAATGCGTGTTTGGCGGGACTTCCAATGCGCTGGACTTCCTGCCCCTTGACCGTTCCGGGAACCGGCGCTTCCTGCCGGTCATGGTCTACCCTGAACAGGCCGAGGTACACATTTTGGACGATGAAGCCGCTTCCAGAGCCTATATCGAACAGGTATGGGCGGAAGCCATGACGACCTACAAAAGCGGCGATTTTAAGCTGTCTTTTACACCCGAAATGATACAGTACCTCAAAGAACACCAGCGGGATTTCATGCCGGAGGACACCAAGGCCGGGATGATACAGGCATACCTTGACCGCTACACCGGCAGCGCCGTATGCTCCAAGCAGCTTTTTAAGGAAGCCCTGAACCACCCCTTTGACGAGCCGAAGCAATGGGAAATCCGGGAAGTCAACGACATCATGAACCACTGTATCACGGGATGGAAGTATTTCTCCAATCCCCGGATATTTGAAGGATACGGCAGGCAAAAGGGCTGGGAACGGGAAGCCCCGGCAACGGGCGCTGACAACGGGCGTGAAAAAACGCCGGACGGATTTGTGGAAGTGACCGAGCAGATGGAACTTCCCTTCTGAAAAATCCGGGGAAACCACAGCCGGTTGCCGACCCCGTTGCTATCCCGTTGCCGAGCCGGTTGCCGGGAAAAAGCCCGTAACTGCGGGCTTTTCTCCCCTCTGACAACCAAAGCAACAGAAAAATAAAAGAAAAAGTAAATAAACAGTAACCCGCCAGACAGAGATTGTTTTCGAGGTTTTTTGAAGCCCGTTGCCGGACTTCGTTGCCGACCCTCTCCTGTCTGGCTTATTTCATTTATGGAGGTAACTGCCTATGGCAAAAAGCAAAACTGAAATCCATGTCACAACGGTATTTGACGGCGAACTGGACGCTACGGACGTTTTCGTGAGCCTGATTGCACAGAAATACAGCCAGAGAAATGATAAAGAATATCTTGTGAAAAAGCAAGATTTAGAGTATAATAAAGACAAGGTTCAGCATGACCGTGTTCCGTCTGGATTGTGCGGGTAAATGGTTATGATGAACGGAATGGAATATACAGGCATGGACGCAATACTGGCGGGCAGCTTCCGGGCGGCTATCTATTGCAGGCTTTCCAAGGACGATGACCTTGACGGGGAGAGCGCCAGCATTGCAAACCAGCGGGATATGCTGGAAAACTACTGCGAGAAGCAGGGATGGGAGGTTGTTGCAGTCTATCAGGACGATGGCTACACGGGGCTGAACATGGAGCGCCCCGACCTGAAACGGATGTTGAAAGCCATCGAGCGCAGGCAGGCCAACCTTGTGATAACGAAAGACCTATCCAGACTGGGTAGGAATTACTTGCAGACCGGCTTCCTGATTGAAGATTTCTTTCCCCGCCACGGCGTCCGGTATATCGCCATGAATGACGGTATCGACACCATGCGGGACAACAACGACATTGCACCGTTCAAGAATATCCTCAACGAGATGTACAGCAAGGACATTTCCAAGAAGGTTCATTCCTCTTATCTGCTGAAAGCCCAGAAAGGCCAGTTTACCGGCTGCCTTGCCCCCTTCGGCTACCAGAAAGACCCGGAGGACAAAAACCACCTGCTGATTGACGAGGAAACAGCTCCCATTGTCCGGCGTCTGTTTGCATGGGCGCTGGAAGGACACGGCCCCAACTACATCCGGCGCAGGCTGGAAGAAGAAAAAATCCCCTGCCCGACCTACTGGAACCGGGTACGGGGGCTGCGGAACGTGTCAACCAAGTGGGAAAAGAAAGACCCGGTAAACGGGCGGTATATCTGGGACTTTACCGTGATTAAGGACATCCTGATGAACCCCGTCTACACCGGCGCTATCGCTTCCCAGAAGAAGGAATACCGCTTCAAAATCGGCACCATCGGGGAGAAAAAGCCGGAGGAATGGATTGTCGTGGAGAACCAGCATGAGCCGCTTGTTGACCGCAAGACCTTTGACATCGTGCAGCGCAAGCTGAAATCCCGGCAGCGCCCCCGCCAGACCGGGGAAATCAGCCTGTTTGCGGGGCTTATCAAATGCGGCGAGTGCGGGAAGTCGCTGACTATCCGCTACACCAACGAGAAGCACCCGAAGCAGATTTATTCCTGTAAGACCTACAACGCCTACGGAAAGCAGCACTGTTCCCAGCACCGGGTTGAGTACGACACCCTGTACCGGCTTGTCCTGAACAAAATCCGGGAGTGCGCCAGAGCAGCCCTGATGGACGGGGAGGCCGTTGCCGAGAAGCTGTCCGACACCTGCGAAGCCGAGCAGAAAGGCCAGCGGGAAGCGTTGGAGCGTTCCCTTGCCAAAGACGAGGAACGGATTGACGTTCTGGAAAAGATGGTGCTGCGGCTGTATGAGGACATGGTTGCCGGACGTATCAGCGAAGCGAACTTCAATCTGCTGATGGAAAAGACGCAGAAGGAACAGGCCGAGTTGAAAACAAGGGTTGAGGAAGGCCGGAAGAAGCTGGCCGATGAAATCCGGCTTGCGTGTGACGCCCGCCAGTGGGTAGAAGCCATTCAGGAATACGCCGACATCACGGAACTGGACGCCGCCACCCTCAACCGCCTGATTAAAGAAATCGTTGTCCATGAGAGCATAGACAGCGATAAGACAAGACACATTTCTATCGAAATTCATTTCAATCTCAAACCCATCCCGGAAGTGGAGCAGGTCACAGCCTGACCTGCCCCGCCGGGGCGGTTCTTAAAAAACTCCATAGATATTTCTTGACACGCCGCCGCCCGCCATCGAGCCGGTTTCCTACACCTATTTGGGTATGAAACAGCTTATGGCCGGTGCTGGTGTAGCCGTTGTTGGTATGGTTCTTGTACCTCTGCTCTCCGGGCTGTTCTCTGTCTAAGCGTTCCTGCATGAAATCCTTGCCGCTCCCGCAGTTCTGCGGGGGCGGCGGAAAGGAGGTTGACACCGTATGGATTTCTTACTTGAAGCCCTGACGAATTGGCTGAAAGAAATGCTGGTGGGCGGTATTATGAGCAACCTTTCGGGGATGTTTGACAGCGTAAACCAACAGGTCGCGGATATATCCGTACAGGTAGGACAGACCCCACAGGGATGGAATGGCAGTATTTTCAATATGATTGAGAATCTGTCAAACTCCATCATGGTGCCGATTGCAGGTGTGATCCTGGCTATCGTGATGACCGTAGACCTGATCCAGATGATTGCAGACAAGAACAACCTGCATGATGTGGATACCTGGATGATTTTCAAGTGGGTGTTCAAATCAGCTGCCGCCATCCTCATTGTCACAAACACATGGAATATCGTGATGGGCGTCTTTGATATGGCGCAGAGCGTGGTGGCGCAGGCGGCAGGGATTATCAATTCGGATGCGTCCATTGACATTTCCTCAGTTATGACCGATCTGGAACCGAGGCTGATGGAAATGGATTTGGGACCGCTGTTCGGACTGTGGTTCCAATCCCTCTTTATTGGCATTACCATGTGGGCGTTGTATATCTGTATCTTTATCGTTATTTATGGCCGTATGATCGAGATCTACCTTGTAACTTCGGTGGCTCCTGTTCCAATGGCTGCAATGATGGGCAAAGAATGGGGCGGTATGGGACAGAATTACCTCCGATCTCTGCTGGCACTGGGCTTTCAGGCGTTTCTCATTATCGTCTGCGTGGCAATTTATGCTGTGCTGGTGCAGAACATCGCTCTGGAAGATGACATCATCATGGCAATCTGGAGCTGCGTGGGCTACACCGTACTGCTATGTTTTACGCTGTTCAAAACCGGCAGTCTCGCCAAATCAGTCTTTCAGGCACACTAAAACGGAAGGAGGTTTCCACATTGGCTTATGTACCCGTACCCAAGGACTTAACAAAAGTCAAAACAAAGGTCATGTTCAATCTGACCAAGCGGCAGCTTATCTGCTTTACGGGCGGAGCGCTTATTGGCGTACCGCTTTTCTTTTTGCTCAGAAAACCTACCGGAAACAGTGTAGCGGCTATGTGTATGATGCTGGTTATGCTGCCCTTCTTTATGCTGGCTATGTACGAAAAGCATGGACAGCCCCTGGAAAAGATCGTGGGCAACATTCTCAAAGTAGCTGTAATCCGTCCAAAGCAGCGACCTTACCAGACCAACAACTTTTATGCCGTATTAAAGCGGCAGGAAATGCTCGATAAGGAGGTGTATGACATTGTTCACCGCAATAAAAAAATGGCTGCATCGGATATTCGGAAAAACCGAGGAAAAAACTGTGCAGCCGGTAAAGACAAAGAAAAAGCTGTCCCGCGCCGATAAGAAGCAGATTGAAGCGGCCATTGCCCGCGCTAACCGCACGGACAAAAAAGGAAAATCTGCGCAGGACAGTATCCCTTATGAACGGATGTGGCCGGACGGAATCTGCCGCGTATCGGACAGCCACTACACAAAGACCATCCAGTTTCAGGACATCAACTATCAGCTCTCCCAAAACGAAGATAAGACGGCAATCTTTGAGGGGTGGTGTGATTTCCTCAATTATTTTGACAGCTCGATTCATTTCCAGCTGTCTTTTTTGAACCTTGCGGCATCGGAGGAGACCTTTGCTAACTCCATTTCCATCCCGCCCCAGAGGGACGCCTTTGACAGTATCCGCGAGGAATACACCACAATGCTGCAAAATCAGCTGGCCAGAGGTAACAACGGTCTCATCAAGACCAAATACCTGACCTTTGGTATCGACGCGGACAGCATCAAAGTCGCCAAGCCCCGTCTGGAGCGTATTGAGACCGATATACTTAATAACTTCAAGCGTCTTGGTGTAGCTGCCAGAACGCTGGACGGTAAAGAAAGGCTTTTTCAGCTTCATGCGGTATTCCACATGGATGAACAACTCCCGTTTCAGTTTGAATGGGACTGGCTGGCTCCTTCCGGTCTGTCCACAAAGGATTTTATTGCACCAAGCTCCTTTGAGTTCCGCACCGGCAAGCAGTTCCGTATGGGTAAGAAATACGGAGCTGTTTCTTTTTTGCAGATCCTCGCACCGGAGCTGAATGACCGTTTGCTGGCTGATTTTCTGGATATGGAAAGTTCGCTCATTGTGAGTATGCACATTCAGTCGGTGGATCAGGTGAAAGCCATCAAAACGGTAAAGCGGAAGATTACCGACCTGGACCGCAGCAAGATCGAGGAACAGAAAAAAGCAGTCCGTGCCGGATACGACATGGACATCATTCCATCTGACCTTGCTACCTACGGCAGTGAAGCGAAAAAACTCTTGCAGGATTTGCAGAGCCGCAACGAGAGAATGTTCCTTTTGACCTTTCTGGTGCTGAACACAGCGGACAATCCCCGTCAGCTTGGCAACAACATCTTTCAGGCAGGCTCTATTGCCCAGAAGTATAACTGTCAGCTGACCAGGCTGGACTTCCAGCAGGAAGAAGGGCTGATGAGCTGTCTGCCTCTGGGTCTCAATCAGATTGAGATTCAACGAGGACTGACCACCAGTTCCACAGCTATCTTTGTGCCCTTTACTACGCAGGAACTGTTCCAGAACGGGAAAGAAGCCCTGTACTACGGCATCAATGCTCTGTCAAACAACCTCATTATGGTGGACAGAAAGCTGCTGAAAAACCCAAATGGTCTGATTCTGGGTACGCCGGGTTCCGGTAAGTCCTTCAGCGCAAAACGAGAAATTGCCAACTGTTTTTTGCTTACCAGCGATGATGTCATTATCTGTGACCCGGAAGCGGAGTACGCACCTCTTGTTGAGCGTCTGCATGGGCAGGTCATCAAGATCTCACCTACTTCAACCAACTATATCAATCCGATGGATCTGAATCTGGACTATTCGGATGATGAAAGCCCGCTGTCACTCAAGTCTGACTTTATCCTCAGCTTGTGTGAGCTGATCGTGGGCGGTAAGGAGGGCTTGCAGCCGGTGCAGAAAACCATTATTGACCGTTGTGTACGGCTGGTCTATCAGACCTATCTCAATGACCCGCGCCCGGAGAATATGCCCATACTGGAGGATTTGTATAACCTGCTTCGGGAACAGGAGGAAAAGGAAGCCCAGTATATCGCTACGGCTCTTGAAATCTATGTAACCGGCTCCCTCAATGTGTTCAACCACCAAAGCAATGTGGACATTGATAACCGGATTGTCTGCTATGACATCAAGGAACTGGGCAAGCAGCTTAAAAAAATCGGAATGCTGGTAGTTCAGGATCAGGTGTGGAACCGTGTCACCATCAACCGTGCCGCTCACAAGTCTACCCGCTACTACATCGACGAGATGCACCTGCTTTTGAAGGAGGAGCAGACCGCCGCCTATACGGTGGAAATCTGGAAGCGATTCAGAAAATGGGGCGGTATTCCGACAGGTATCACCCAGAATGTCAAAGACCTTTTGAGCAGCCGCGAGGTAGAGAACATCTTTGAAAACTCGGACTTCGTGTATATGCTTAACCAGGCAGGCGGAGACCGCCAGATTTTGGCGAAGCAACTGGGGATTTCCACGCACCAGCTTAGCTATGTGACCCACTCCGGTGAGGGCGAGGGCCTGCTGTTCTATGGCTCCACGATCCTGCCGTTTGTGGATCACTTCCCGAAGAACACCGAACTTTACCGCATTATGACTACCAAGCCCCAGGAACTGAAAAAGAAGGAGGATAAATGATGATGAACCCCAACATTTTGAATAAAAATCCGCTGATGTTTTTTGACAGGGCGGTAAATGCCCAGCGCAGCCAGCTGCTTACAGTCATGGCCGATGCGGTAAGTGAGTGCCGCACGGCGGCAGATCAGGCAGCCGAACTGAATGAGACCGGTCAGGTGGGGCTGCTCCGTCTGGCAGAGGTCTGGAGTGCCATCCGTGCTAAGGAAGGTATGGGCGGTCTGGTTCTGAAAGGAACCGAAGCGAAGATCCTGTCCGATGTGGTGGCACAGTTTTATGCCTACCTGTCCGGCTGTATGTTCAACGATCCTGTGGGAATGGCCATTTATGCAGAGCTGCACTACATGATGTCCTCCCTCATGCTGGGAGAATGGTTTGAATAAAGAGCCGCGCCTGCGCTTTACTGATGAGGAACGGTCTGATCCTGCACTGGAAAAGCCGATCCGTAAAGCGGAGAAAGCTGCGGCCAGAGCAGATAAGGCGCAGGCCAATATCCCAAAGAAAAAGGTCAGGCAGACGGTCATTGACCCGGATACCGGAAAAAAGACCTCGAAGCTGACCTTTGAGGACAAGAAAAAGCCACCTTCCAAAGTTTCTCAAGGAGTCAGGGAAGCTCCCGTCCATCTGGTTGCGGGCAAGCTCCACAAAGAGATCCGGGAAACAGAGCAGGACAATGTGGGCGTGGAAAGCGCCCACAAGTCCGAGGAAGCGGTGGAGACCGGCGCTTATCTGGTGCGGGAGGGCTATCGCAGCCACAAGCTGAAGCCGTACCGCAAAGCAGCCCAGGCAGAGCGTCAACTGGAAAAGGCAAATGTAAATGTTCTGTACCAGAAATCTTTGCAGGAAAATCCCCAGTTTGCCAGCAACCCTCTTTCCCGCTGGCAGCAAAAGCAGGCCATCAAAAGGCAGTATGCCGCCGCCAAACACGCCGGTCAGACTGCCGGAAATACCGCACAGGCTGCGTCCAAAACCGGAAAAGCCGCAAGGACGGTGAAAGAAAAGGCACAGCAGGCAGGGGCATTCGTCATGCGCCACAAGAAGGGTTTCCTGATGGCAGGGGTTTTGTTCCTCATTACCTGTATGCTGATGAATACCATGTCCTCCTGCTCCATGATGGCGCAGAGCATCGGTTCCGTTCTCTCCGGCACCACCTATCCGTCGGATGACCCGGAAATGCTGGCGGTGGAGGCAGATTATGCAGCCAGAGAAGCCCAGTTGCAGGAGGAAATCGACAACATAGAAAGCAGCCACCCAGGGTATGACGAGTATCGCTATGACCTTGGTATGATCGGTCATGACCCTCATGAGCTGGCAGCATTTCTGTCTGCCGTCTTGCAAGGTTACACCCGGCAGAGCGCTCAGGCAGAGCTGGCGCGTGTGTTTGCAGCACAGTATCAGCTGACGCTTACTGAGGAAGTGGAGATTCGCTACCGCACGGAGACCTCCACCGACCCGGAGACCGGCGAGACCACCTCAGAAGAAGTCCCCTATGAGTATTACATTTTGAATGTGAAACTCACCAGCAAGCCCATTTCCGCTGTGGCGTCGGAGTTACTGACCCCGGAGCAGATGGAAATGTATCAGGTTTACCGGCAGACCATGGGCAATAAGCCGCTGTTGTTTGGCGGCGGTTCCCCTGATACCAGTGGCTCGGAAGATCTGTCCGGTGTGCAGTTCATTAACGGTACCCGCCCCGGAAATCCGCAGTTGGTGGAGCTGGCCAAGCGTCAGGTCGGCAATGTGGGCGGCTATCCTTATTGGAGCTGGTATGGCTTTGACAGCCGCGTGGAGTGGTGCGCCTGCTTTGTATCCTGGTGTTATAACCAGGCTGGAAAAAGTGAGCCGCGCTTTGCAGGCTGTGAGTGGCAGGGCGTTCCGTGGTTCCAGTCTCATGGACAATGGGGTGCAAGAGGCTATAACAATCTGGCTCCCGGAGATGCAATTTTCTTTGATTGGGATTTGGATGGGACAGCAGACCATGTGGGTATCGTGATCGGTACGGATGGCAGCCGTGTTTATACCGTGGAGGGAAATTCCGGCGATGCCTGCAAGATCAAAAGTTATGACCTGAATTATCAAAGTATTAAGGGCTACGGCCTGATGAACTGGTAACAGACTTTGTGGAAAGGAGTGAACGGTTATGGCAAAAAACAAAATTGAACGTATCGACCAGGAAATTGAGAAAACCCGTGAGAAGATTGCGGAATATCAGGAAAAGCTCAAGACCTTGGAAGCACAGAAAACGGAGGCAGAGAATCTGGAAATCGTTCAGATGGTTCGTGCGTTACGCATGACTCCAGCACAGCTGAACGCTATGCTTTCCGGTGGAATGAACCACGGCAGAGATACAGCACTGTCGGAATCAAATAATCAGGAGGTTACCGCTTATGAAGAATAAAAGAATTTGCAAAACACTTTCCGTCCTTTGCCTGACAATGGTTGTGGCATTTGGCTTTACGATCCCTGCTTTCGCACAGGGGTCAGAACAGGCTCCGGCGGCACCGGCAGAGGATTCTACCAATGACAGCAATGTGATTGTGGAAGAAACAGAACCGGCACCGGCACTTACACCGGAGGGGAATGCGGCATTGGTGGATGATTTTGGAGGCAATAAGCAGCTTATTACTGTTACGACCAAAGCTGGAAATTACTTTTACATCCTGATTGATAGGGCGAATGAGGACAAGGAGACTGCTGTTCATTTTCTGAATCAGGTGGACGATGCAGACCTTGCGGCGCTGATGGAAGATGGAAAACCCAAAGAGGAGATGCCTGCGGTATGCAGCTGTTCAACAAAATGTGAAGCAGGGGCAGTCAATACGGCCTGCCCGGTCTGCGCAACTGATAAGAGTAAATGTACGGGCAAAGCACCGGAACCTCCGGCAGAAACATCGGAGCCGGAAAAAGAGAAGCCTGCCGGATTGAACCCGGCTGCGCTGGTCCTTTTGCTGGCTCTGCTTGGTGGCGGTGGCGTATTTGCCTACTTGAAGCTCGTTAAGAACAAGCCTAAGACCAAGGGCAATGACAGTCTGGACGATTATGATTATGGAGAGGAAGATTCCGAGGAATGGGAAACCGAGGATGAGGAGTCGGAAGAACCGGATGCTGACGGGGGCAGCACAGAAGAAGATGATGAGGACAGTGTGAAATGACCCGTTTCACAGACAGTCCCTATGAACGCATGATGACACGCAGGCCGGAGGGCGGGAAGGAAACTTCCCGTCCTCCTTCTTTGCCCCACAGCCACCCCTGCTATGGTTGCGGGAATTATGGAAGACCCTGCGTAGGTATCTGTCACCGGGAAATGTCCCGATGGCTCAAAGAGAGGAGGAACCATCATGGCTCAACATAAATTGGTAATTGCCGAAAAACCATCAGTTGCCCAGAGTTTGGCGGCGGTGATCGGCGCAACCGTCCGTAAGGACGGGTATCTGGAGGGCAACGGTTGGCGTGTCAGCTGGTGCGTGGGCCACCTGGCCGGTCTTGCGGATGCAGACAGCTATGACCCAAAGTATGCCAAGTGGCGATATGATGATCTGCCTATCCTGCCGGAACATTGGCAGATGGTGGTGGGAAAAGATAAGAAAAAGCAGTTTGATATTCTCAAAAAGCTGATGAATGCCCCGGATGTTTCGGAGGTGGTAAATGCCTGCGATGCCGGACGCGAGGGCGAGTTGATCTTCCGTAGCGTCTATGAGCTGGCAGGTTGCAAGAAGCCGATGAAAAGGCTCTGGATTTCTTCGATGGAGGACTCTGCCATAAGGGAAGGCTTTGCAAACCTGCGCCCCGGTGCGGATTATGACGGACTTCGGGATGCTGCCCTCTGCCGTGCCAAGGCCGACTGGCTGGTGGGGATCAATGCGACAAGGCTTTTTTCCGTGCTGTATCACCGAACCCTCAACATCGGGCGCGTGATGTCCCCGACGCTGGCGCTTATTGTTCAGCGAGAAGTTGAGATCGACACCTTTCAGTCGATTCCCTTTTATACCGTGGCGCTGGAGCTACTCGGTCTTACCGTATCCGGGGAGCGCATGGCGGATAAGGTTGCTGCTGAGCAGCTGAAAGAAGCCTGTCAGGGTGCAGCTGTCACAATCAAAAAGGTGGAGTGCAAGGAAAAGTCCGAAAAGCCGCCTGCCCTCTATGACCTGACTACTCTGCAAAGAGATGCCAACCGCCTGCTTGGATTTACAGCCCAGCAGACCCTGGACTATCTGCAAAGCCTGTATGAAAAGAAGCTATGCACCTATCCCCGTACTGACAGCCGCTATCTGACTGGCGATATGGCAGACAGCCTGCCGGTGTTGGTGAATCTGGTTGCCAATGCTATGCCGTTTCGCAAAGGAATCGCTATTACCTGTGATCCGCAGACGGTAATCAACGATAAGAAAGTAACCGACCACCACGCAGTAATCCCTACCAGAAATCTCAAGGATGCAGACCTTTCTGCCCTTCCTGCGGGAGAAAAAGCGGTGCTGGAGCTGATGGCCCTGCGTCTGATGTGCGCCGTAGCCCAGCCCCATATCTATTCGGAAACCGTTGTGATTGCAGCGTGTGCCGGTGGGGAGTTTACCACAAAAGGAAAAACGGTGAAGCACCCCGGATGGAAAGCACTGGAGGACGCTTATCGTGCCAAAATGAAGGATACAGAGCCGAAAAAAGAGGGCGTAGAGAAAGCCCTGCCGGAGCTGACCGAAGGACAGACCCTTTCGGTTTCTGCGGCAATCGTCAAAGAAGGCAAAAGCAGTCCGCCTCAGCACTTTACGGAGGACACCCTATTGTCCGCGATGGAGACTGCCGGAAAAGAGGATATGCCGGAGGATGCCGAGCGAAAAGGTCTGGGTACACCGGCCACCCGTGCCGGTATTTTGGAAAAGCTGGTATCTGCCGGTTTTCTGGAACGAAAAAAGAGCAGGAAAACGGTGCAGCTTCTCCCTTCCCACGATGCAGTTTCCCTTATCACAGTGCTGCCGGAACAACTGCAATCGCCGCTTCTGACTGCCGCGTGGGAGTACCGCCTGGGAGAGATCGAGCGCGGGCAGCTTGCCCCGGAGGAATTTCTGGCCGGGATCAGCACCATGCTGAAAGATCTGGTGGGGACTTATCAGATCATCAAGGGAACTGAGTACCTGTTCACTCCGCCCCGTGAGGTGGTGGGCAAATGCCCTCGCTGCGGCGGTGAAGTTGCAGAACTGCAAAAAGGCTTCTTCTGTCAGAATGATTCTTGCAAATTTGCAATCTGGAAAAACAACAAATGGTGGGCTGCCAAGAAAAAAGAGCCGACCAAAGCTGTGGTGTCTGCGCTGCTGAACGATGGCCGTGTCCGTGTGACGGGGTTATATTCGGAGAAAACCGGCAAGACCTACGATGCCACTGTGGTTTTGGAGGACGATGGACAGTATGCCAATTTCAAGCTGGAATTTGATCAGCGGAAAGGAGGCAGCCGATGAAGCTCTCTTTAGTGGAACGGGAAACCATTCTCCTCTATAACCAGGCAGAACCAATGGCTGAGGTCTACACTCATGATCCTTGTCTGATGGAGAAGCTGGAACTGCTGGCAAAAAAGCACCCCGACCAGATCACCCGAAAGGACGCCCATAACTTTACCGTCCCCAAGCGGTGTGTATCAGTCCGGGAGCCATACAGCGCCGAGCGTCGCAAAGCTGCCAGTGAGCGTGCGAAAGCCGCCGGATACCAGCCCCCTGTGAAAAAGTCCGGTAGTTAAAGGCACATGGCAGAGAATGTATTTGAAGCGGTCAAGCAGTCGGTCAGCACCAGAGAAGCGGCAGAGTTTTACGGGATAAAAGTCAGTCGAACTGGTATGGCCTGCTGTCCTTTTCACGATGATAAGAACCCCAGCATGAAGGTAGACCAGCGGTTCCACTGCTTTGGCTGCGGTGAAGATGGGGGTGTGATCGACTTTACCGCAAAGCTCTTTGACCTCTCCCCAAAAGAAGCGGCGGAGAAACTGGCACAGGACTTTGGCCTGATCTATGACAGTCAGGCCCCGCCCCGCAGGAGATATGTCCGGCAAAAAAACGAGGCACAGAAGTTTCGGGAGGATCGACAGCGCTGTTATCGTGTACTGTCCGATTACTACTATCTGTTGAAAAAATGGGAAGCCGACTGTTCTCCCAGGACACCGGAGGAAGAACCGCACCCCCGCTTTGTGGAAGCAATCCAGAAGAAAACCTATGTAGAGTACCTGCTGGACCTTTTTCTTTATGAAAGTGAAGAAGAACAAAAGGCATGGATTGCAGAACACACAGCAGAAATCACACACTTGGAAAGGAGATTGAAAATCATGGCTGAGAATAAACCTACCAATCGAGAACGGCTAAGGGAAATCACAGATGGCATCGAGCAGGGTATCAAAGAACTGTTTGAAAGCGAAAAGTATATGCGCTATCTGTCCGTCATGTCCCGCTTCCACCGCTATTCGGTAAACAACACCATGCTCATCTATATGCAGAAGCCGGACGCCACATTGGTAGCCGGATACAATAAGTGGAAAGACCAGTTTGAGCGTCATGTAAAAAAGGGCGAGCATGGCATTACCATCATTGCCCCAACACCGTATAAGAAGAAAATCGAGGAGCAGAAGCTGGACCCAGATACCAAGGCTCCGATTCTGGATAAAGACGGAAAGATCGTCACAGAGGAAAAAGAAATTGAGATTCCCATGTTCCGCCCGGTCAAGGTCTTTGATGTGAGCCAGACCGACGGGAAACCTTTGCCGGAGCTTGCTTCCTCCCTTTCCGGCAATGTGCCAAATTATGAGGCATTCATGGAGGCCCTGCGCCGCAGCGCACCGGTGCCGATTACTTTTGAAGCAATGGCCGCTGATACGGACGGCTATTTTTCTGCTGATCATCAGAAAATTGCCATTCGTCAGGGCATGAGTGAGGTTCAGACGGTTTCAGCCACAGTACACGAGATTGCCCACAGCAAGCTCCATGACCCTAAAAAATATGAAATGCTACCGTCATGGAAGGTTGTGCAGGAGAGTGAAGGTGGAACCAAACATGATTTCAAGTTGGATTTTGCCACAGAAAAAGAAGCCGAACAGTTTGCTTCTGATATGGATTGGCGTTATGTGGACGAAAATCAGTTTGAATGGCGTCTTGCAGTTGAGGAAGATGCAACCGCAGAAAAACAGGCAATCAAAAACCGCCACACGGAGGAAGTGGAGGCTGAAAGCATCTCCTATGCGGTCTGCAAGTATTTTGGCATCGAGACCGGAGAAAACAGCTTCGGCTATATTGCAAGCTGGAGCCAGGGCAAAGAGCTGAAAGAGCTGAGAGCCAGTTTGGAGACCATCAACAAAACCTCCGGCACTTTGATCTCCGACATTGAGCGCCACTATAAGGAAATCTGCAAAGAGCGCGGAATCGACCCTCATGCAAAGGCAGAGCCGGAAACCGCCCCGATAGAGCAGCCAACCAGCAATCTGACTTACTATGTAGCAGAGTGCATGGAATTTCCAAACCTCGGAGAATACCACGATAACCTGTCTTTGGAGGAAGCTGTCCGCATTTATCAGGAGATTCCAGCAGAGCGAATGAACGGGATCAAGGGCATTGGTTTTGAACTGAAAGACGGAAGCGACTATGAAGGACCTTTTCCGATTTTGACCGGCCAGACCATTGACCTGGACACCATCCAGGCAATCGACTATTACCGTGATAATCCTCTGGTGCAAAAAGCGGTAAAGGAATTGGCTGCGGCAATGCCAGAAATGGAAGTGCTGGGGGCGGACGCCAACCAGCAGGAGACTTTGTTTCTGATTGACGATGCCACCTATCTTCATATCCAGTCCTGTGACAGCGGCTGGGACTATACCCTTTACGATGCCGCGTCCATGAAAGAGCTGGATGGTGGTCAGCTGGATATGCCGGAGATTTCCTGCATGAAGGCAGTTCTCCAGATTTGTGATGATAACGATCTGGACAGCACTTCGCTCAGACGCGCTCCCTTGTCTATGGTTGAGACCTTGCAGGAAGCTGCTTATGAGCAGATGCAGGCAGAGGCAAGTCAGATGACCGCTTCTGCCCAGCTGCCGGAAGCGCAGGAGCAGGCACTGGATGAATATCCCATGCCGGATGAGCAGGTATCCACACCGGATATGCAGGAATACGGATACTCTTATGATGGGATGCTCCCTGTTACCAGAGAACGGGCGCTGGAACTGGATGCCGCCGGTTTGACCGTCTATGTGCTGCATGAGGACAATACGGAGAGCATGGTGTTTGACCCGCAGGAAATCATGGATCATGGCGGTCTTTTCGGTGTGGACCATGAGGAATGGGAGAAAAGCCCCCAGTTCCACGAAAAGGTCATGGAGCGTCAGGAACATCAGCAGGAACGCGAACAGGCATTTCTATCCCAGAACAGAGATTGCTTTGCTATCTATCAGGTGAGCCGTGACGATCCGCAGAATGTGCGCTTTATGAATCTTGATTGGTTAAAGTCCCATGACATTTCCATAGACCGCAGCAATTATGACCTCATTTACACAGCTCCGCTGAGGGAGTCTGGCACGGTACCGGAGCAGCTGGAAAAACTATATGAGCAGTTTAATCTGCAAAAGCCGGCGGATTTTCACAGTCCTTCTATGAGTGTCAGTGACATCGTTGCGATCAAGCAGGACGGTAAGGTATCCTGTCATTACTGTGACAGTGTTGGTTTTACCCAGATCCCCGGATTCCTGCCGGAAAATCCGCTGAAAAATGCGGAGATGGCCGTGGAGGACGATTACGGCATGATCGACGGTATCATCAACAATGGCGCAAAAGAGCCTACGGTGGCAGAGCTGGAACAGCAGGCCCGCAACGGTCAGCCCATTTCCCTCATGGATTTGGCTGCCGCTGCCCATCGGGAGGAACGGGAAAAGAAAAAGTCCGTCATGGAGCAGCTGAAAAGCCAGCCCAAGGCAGAACACAAAAAGATAGCGCCAAAAAAGAGTGCGGAAAGGGAGATTTGATATGGGAAACTTTACTTTTGAGGAAATGAACCTGATGTGCATTTACAATACCGGCAGCCGCACCGGACTGATCGACAGCCTGCGTGAGATGCGCGGCGAGCTGGCCCCGGAGGAAACCGAGCTGCGGGAGTTGACAGACAGCGCACTGGGCAAGCTCCAGGCCATGAGTGATGCCGAGTTTGCCGAGCTGGAGTTGTATCCGGATTTTGACCAGTAAACACCATAATCGCAGGGATGGGGTGGCAATATGCCACCCCACCTTTTTACCCCAAAACTGAAAGGAGGACAGAACACTATGCCAACCAAAGCTGAACTATATGCACAGATGGCGGAGAAGGTAACAACGCAGCTCACGGGGAGCTGGCAGGAATGGGCAGGGTTTCTCACCACTGCTTCCCGCCTTTACAAGTACCCGTTCCATGAGCAGTTGATGATCTACGCCCAGCGTCCGGACGCCACCGCCTGTGCAGAGTACGATTTGTGGAATGAAAAGATGGGCCGGTATGTAAGGCGCGGCTCCAAGGGAATCGCTCTGGTGGACGATTCCGGGGACAGACCCCGCCTGCGCTATGTTTTTGATATTTCCGACACCGGAACCCGTGAACATTCCCGCACTCCCTGGCTGTGGCAGCTGGAGGAGCGCCATTTGGATTCGGTGCAGGCCATGCTTGAGCGCACCTATGATGTTTCCGGTGATGACCTTGCCGGACAGCTCACCGAGGTAGCCGGAAAACTGGCTGAGGAATACTGGACGGAGCATCAGCAGGACTTCTTCTATATCGTTGACGGTTCCTTTTTGGAGGAATATGATGAGTTTAACATCGGAGTACAGTTCAAGGCAGCAGCCACCGTCAGTATCACTTACGCTTTGATGTCCCGCTGTGGACTGGAGCCGGAACGCTACTTCGACCACGAAGATTTCATGGCAATCTTTGATTTCAACACCCCGTCCACCATCGGGGCGCTGGGAACAGCGGTCAGCCAGATCAACCAGCAGGTGCTGCGGCAGATCGGCGTTACCGTCCGAAATGCAGAGCGCGAAGCCAACCAAGAAAGGAGCAAACAAGATGAACAATCCCATGACCTATATCCAGAACGGAGACTATCTGATTCCCGACCTGAAGCTGAGCCAGCAGCCGGAGAAAACCCTGGGCAAGTACGGCAGGATGAGGAAAACCTACCTGAAGGAACACCGTCCCATCCTCTACAACCAGATGCTGCTGAACGAGAAGTTGTACCAGCACCTTCTGGAGATCGACGAGACCGCCCAGAGCAGACTGGAGCAGATGATGCCCCAGCTGGCGAAAGAAGCGGGAGCCACCGAGGAATTGAAAGCCAGCGATCCCATGAAGTGGGTGGGGCTGATGAACAACTGCAAAGCCCAGGCAGAGAAGATCCTGATGGCGGAGCTTATCAACAGCTGACTCTAAACCTGTTCCTCTCCGAAGCGGAACAGATCCAATCCATAGATGAGGCAGAGAATGTAGCGCATACATCCTCTGCTTTTTCTTTTGCCCAAAATGACATCGACCATGTGCTGCGTTTGGGCGGCAATACAGACCGTCAAAGGGAGCGTGTGGTTGCAGCCTTTGAAAAGCAGAAAACCACCGCTGAGATTGCCGAGATACTGAAAACGCTGTACCACGGCGGCAATGGCCTTGGCAGTGTGAGCGCATGGTATGCCGAGGATGGTATCCATCTTTCCCATGGGAAGTCTGTCCGTTATGACAGGTCTGCCCAGGTCATTTCTTGGGAGAGCGCCGCAGAGCGTATCGGGGAGCTTTTGGAAAGTGGTCAGTTTGCCTCCAATGTGGAGCTTGCAGAAGCGGCAGGCTATGAACGCTCCCTCCTCTCGGAAAAGCTCTGGCATCTGTATCACGATCTCAGTGAGGACGCCAGAAAAGACGGATATTTGTCCTGCCTGTCAGAGATCAAAGGCAATGGTTTCCCGGAGGAGACCCGCCGCCTGACGGAGCAGCTGAGTGACCCGGCTTTCCGCCAGACCCTCAAGGAAGAATACGCCGCCTTCTGGACTGCCTATCAGCAGGACCGTGACCTGTTGCGTTTTCACTATCACAGACCAAGGGAGATCTGGGAGAACTTGAAGGACCTTGACCTGCCGCGCAGGACCTTTTCTTCAGACCTTTCCCAAGTGCCAACAGTTCAGCACTTCATTACCGAGGATGAGATCGACGCCGCTATGACCGGCGGCAGCAGTTTCGCCGGAGGAAAAGGCCGTATCTATGCGTTCTTCATGGCAAACCATACGGATAAGGAGAAAGTGAGATTCCTCAAAGACGAGTATGGCATTGGCGGACGCTCTCATGCCCTGTCCGGCGCAACACACAGCGGCGAAGATCACGATGGGAAAGGACTGCACTATAAAAAGCAGGACTGCCCGGATGTTCACTTGAACTGGGAAAAGGTTGCCAAGCGCATTACCTCACTTGTCCAGAAAGACCGCTATCTTACCGAACAGGAACAGGCACAGTATGACAAGATCCAGTCTGAACAGGAACTGGCCGAAGAAGATGCTATTCAAGCCCAGCAGCCGGAGATGGAGAAAGAAACACCAAAGCCTACCCTTGGGGAGCAGTTTGAGCAGTATAAGCCTGTGGTGACTGCCGCCATTTACGAGGATACCGCATATCGCAATGCCTGCGGTCATTCTGACCGTGAAAATGCTGTCATCGAGGGTAATGCCGCTGTGCGCCGTGCGGTTCTTGGTTCTAAGGATATGGAGCTGATCCGACTCTATTCGGATGTGCCGGAGTTCCGTCAGCGTTTACACCGGGAAGTGATCGACGAGACCTATCCAAAGCTCCATGAGCTTCTGCGCCCTCTTTCTCAGGAAGATATTGATACTGCCCTTTGTGCATGGAACGGCAATATCGAGAGTAAACACGCTGTTGTCCGCTATATGAAAGACCATGCAAGAGAAAAAGATACCGCCGCATGGCTGGCTCAGGAATACGGCGGCAGTAACAGCAACAGCCTGTTCGTTGTCCGTGCCGGCAGCCCGGAGGAAACGCAGCTGCCCTGGCCGAAGGTACAGCGCCGGATTGCCCAGCTCATTCAGGAGGACCGGTTCTATACCGAAGAAGAACAGAACCGTTTTGACGACATCGACCCAATCGCCATCCGGGAAGCTCTGGAAGAAAGAGGGATTGTCAACGGACAGGTGGCAGACCCGGAAAAACTGGACAATGACCCATTTATCCAACAGGTGGTGTCGGATGTAGGGCAGATCGCAGATGCCGAGACAGAGCAGACTTCCAAAGTTTCCATTTCCGATGAGGAATATGACGCAGTTCGCCGCCCAATTCCGCAAAGAACCTCCTATGACCCAGCCGCCCCGGTCTATGCCGTGGGCGATACCGTGTATATCGAGGATGACGCCTATCAGATCACCGAGCTGCGGAATGACACCGTGCAGCTTCTGCCCACCGGTATGGTATATCCCATCTACCGGGCAGAGCGTAAAGAACAGTTCGAGCAGCTGCTTCGGGCAGACCGCCGCAATGCTTACTATACCGAATTCCTTCCCAGTGACCCGGACGAGGCAGATCAGGACTTGCGGGATGTATTGGCTCATGGACTGATGGATGAAGCGGATAAAAAGCAGATTTCCACGCTGCTGCAATCCGGCAGGAGCAACAGCGAGATTGCCTACTGGCTGAGCAGAGCCTATTCCGGTGAGATCGAGACACTGAATCTGGAGACCGGCGATATTGCCGATTACCGTACCACGGCACAGGGCATAGAGCTGGAAGTCATGGATGCAGAGGAAAAGCGTCTGGCTATGCTATATTTCCGCTGGGATGAGGTTGCACCTTTGCTGCGCGGGATGTATGCCCGTCAGCAGGACGGTTTTGGACAGGAACAGCCCTAACCGTCTGCCGAATCCCCGGCCTTCCATTCCGAGACCGTGGCCGTCTATCCAGGAGACAAGAACAATCTGCCTTATGATGTGGTGGTGGAACGACTGCATATCGAGGAGCCGGAGCCGCCAGCCCCTGTGACTGAGCCGGAGAAAACCTTTGAGGAAGTGCTGGACGAACACTCGGTTTCCATTCAGGTCAATGGCCAGTGGCAGACCTTCCCCAATGCCAAAGCTGCCGAGGAAGCCTCCTATGAGGAATACAAGGCCAACCTGCGCCGCAATGCAAAAAACTTTCGCATTACCGATGAGCATTTGGGTGAAGGCGGTCCGAAAGCCAAGTTCCAGGCAAATATCAATGCGATTCGTTTGCTGAAAGAGCTGGAAGTTGCCGGACAGCAGGCAAGCCCCGAACAGCAGGAGGTTCTTTCTCGATATGTGGGCTGGGGCGGTCTCTCTGATGCTTTTGACCCGGAGAAACCGGCATGGGCTTTAGAGTATGCCCAGCTAAAAGAACTGCTGACCCCGGAGGAATATGCCGCCGCCAGAAGCTCTACCCTCAATGCCCATTACACCAGCCCTACGGTCATTCAGGCCATCTATGAAGCGGTGGAACGTATGGGATTTGAGACCGGAAATATTCTGGAGCCGTCTATGGGTGTGGGCAATTTCTTTGGTATGCTGCCGGAGAAAATGCGAAACAGCCATTTGTACGGCGTGGAGCTGGACCCGGTTTCCGGGCACATCGCAAAGCAGCTCTATCCCAAGGCGGACATCACAGTAGGCGGCTTTGAGACCACAGACAGGCGTGACTTCTTTGACCTTGCCATCGGCAATGTGCCGTTCGGTCAGTATCAGGTCAACGACAAAGCCTACAACAAGCTGAATTTCAGTATTCATAACTATTTTTTTGCCAAAGCACTGGATCAGGTGCGTCCCGGCGGTGTGGTAGCTTTTGTGACCTCTCGATATACCATGGACGCCAAGGATTCCACCGTGCGCCGCTATCTTGCCCAGCGTGCTGAGCTGCTGGGAGCTATCCGTCTACCTAATGACGCGTTCAAAAAGAATGCCGGTGCCGAGGTGGTATCGGACATCATCTTCCTCCAAAAGCGGGACCGCCCTCTGGACATCGTGCCGGAATGGACTCAGACCGGACAGACGGAGGACGGGTTTGCCATCAACCGGTATTTTATCGACCACCCGGAAATGGTGCTGGGCAGACAGGAGCCGGTAAGCACCGCTCATGGTATGGACTACACCGTGAATCCCATTGAGGGGCTGGAGCTTTCCGACCAGCTGCATGATGCTGTGAAGTACATTCATGGGACTTATCAGGAGGCAGAGCTGCCGGAGCTGGGCGAAGGCGAAGCTATTGACACCTCCATTCCTGCCGACCCCAATGTGAAGAACTATTCCTATGCCATTGTAGACGGGCAGGTGTACTACCGGGAAAACAGCCGTATGGTGCGCCCTGACCTCAACGCCACCGCCGAAGTCCGTGTAAAAGGTCTTGTGGAACTGCGTGATTGTGTGCAGGAACTGATCGACCTTCAGATGGATGCAGCGGTTCCGGACAGCACCATTCGGGAGAAGCAGGCGAAACTGAACAGCCTCTATGACAGCTTTTCTTCCAAATACGGTCTCATCAATGACCGTGCAAACCGTCTGGCCTATGCAGACGATTCTTCCTATTACCTGCTCTGTGCGCTGGAAGTCATCGACGAGGACGGGAAACTGGAACGTAAGGCAGATATGTTCACCAAGCGGACCATCAAGCCCCATCAGGCGGTGGCTGTGGTGGATACGGCAAGTGAAGCACTGGCGGTGTCCATCTCGGAAAAAGCCTGCGTGGATATGGACTATATGAGCCAGCTTACCGGAAAAACAAAAGAAGAACTGGCCGGAGAGCTGCAAGGCGTGATCTTCCGTGTACCGGGACAGTTGGAGCAGGACGGAACGCCCCATTATGTGACTGCTGATGAATACCTCTCTGGCAATGTACGCCGAAAACTGCGTCAGGCGCAGCGGGCGGCACAGCAGGACCCGGTTTATGCAGTCAATGTGGAAGCTCTTACTGCCGCGCAGCCCAAAGACTTGGATGCGTCGGAGATCGAGGTGCGTCTGGGCGCTACATGGATTGACAAGGAATATATCCAGCAGTTTATGTATGAGACCTTTAATACCCCGTTTTATCTCCAGCGCAGTATAGGGGTCAACTATTCGTCCTTTACCGCTGAATGGCAGATCAAGGGGAAATCTTCCGTATCCTACAACGATGTGGCAGCTTATACCACCTATGGGACCAGTCGTGCCAATGCCTATAAGATTTTGGAGGACAGCCTGAACCTGCGAGATGTCCGTATCTATGACACCATAGAGGACGCAGACGGAAAAGAGCGCCGCGTGCTGAACGCCAAGGAGACCACCCTGGCGGCTCAAAAACAGCAGGCGATCCGGGAAGCCTTTAGGGACTGGATCTGGAGAGACCCGGAACGCCGCCAGACTTTGGTGCGCCAGTACAACGAAGAAATGAACTCTACCCGTCCCCGTGAGTATGATGGCAGTCATATCACTTTTGGAGGGATGAACCCGGCCATTACCCTGCGGGAACACCAGAAAAGCGCCATCGCCCATGTGCTGTATGGAGGAAATACCCTGTTGGCACACGAAGTAGGCGCAGGTAAAACCTTTGAGATGGTGGCCGCTGCGATGGAAGCCAAACGCCTGGGCTTGTGCCAGAAATCTCTCTTTGTGGTTCCAAACCATCTGACCGAGCAGTGGGCGTCGGAGTTTCTGCGTCTCTATCCTTCCGCCAATATCTTAGTCACCACAAAAAAGGACTTTGAGACCCATAACCGAAAGAAGTTCTGCGCTCGTATTGCGACGGGTGATTATGATGCCATCATCATGGGACACAGCCAGTTTGAGCGTATCCCCATCAGCCGGGAGCGTCAGGAACGGCTTCTCTATGAACAGATCGACGAGATCACTGAGGGGATTGCAGAGGTACAGGCCAGTGGCGGCGAGCGTTTTACCGTCAAGCAGCTGGAGCGTACCAGAAAGTCTCTGGAAGCCAGACTGGAAAAGCTGCAAGCCGAGGGGCGAAAAGACGATGTGGTAACCTTTGAGCAGCTGGGTGTAGACCGATTGTTCGTAGACGAGGCTCACAACTACAAGAACCTGTTTTTATATACAAAAATGCGGAATGTGGCAGGTTTATCCACATCGGACGCGCAGAAATCCTCCGATATGTTTGCCAAGTGCCGCTATATGGATGAGATCACCGGAAACCGTGGCGTGATTTTTGCCACCGGCACCCCGGTCAGCAACTCCATGACCGAGCTTTACACCATGCAGCGTTATCTTCAGTATGAACGTCTGCAAGAACTGAACATGACCCACTTCGACTGTTGGGCTTCCCGATTTGGAGAGACCGTCACAGCATTGGAGCTTGCCCCCGAAGGCACCGGCTACCGGGCAAGAACGAGGTTTTCCAAGTTCTTTAACCTGCCAGAGCTGATGAACCTGTTCAAAGAAGTGGCGGACATCAAGACTGCCGACCAACTGAACCTGCCCACCCCGGAGGTGGAATACCACAACATCGTGGCGCAGCCTACCGAACATCAGCAGGAAATGGTCAAGGCTCTTTCGGAACGGGCATCGCTGGTACACAGCGGAACCGTTGACCCATCCCAGGACAATATGCTCAAGATTACCTCGGATGGCCGTAAGCTGGGCCTGGACCAGAGAATCGTCAACCAGATGCTGCCGGATGAACCTGGCACAAAGGTCAATCAGTGCGTGGACAACATCATGCAGATCTGGCGGGATGGCAAAGCTGACAAGCTGACCCAGCTGGTGTTCTGCGACATTTCTACACCGCAGGCAAAAGCTCCTGCAAGCAAGGCGGCGAAAACGCTGGATAATCCACTGCTTCACGCATTGGAAGGCGCTGTGCCTCTGCCGGAGCAGGAACCGGTCTTTACGGTATATGACGATATTCGTCAGAAACTCATTGCTCAGGGAATGCCTGCCGAGCAGATCGCCTTTATCCACGAAGCCAACACAGAGGTACGGAAAAAGGAACTGTTCTCCAAGGTCCGCACCGGGCAGGTGCGTGTCCTATTAGGCAGCACTGCCAAGATGGGCGCTGGCACCAATGTGCAGGATCGCCTTGTGGCGCTGCATGATTTGGACTGCCCGTGGCGTCCGGGAGACCTTGCCCAGCGCAAGGGACGTATCGAGCGCCAAGGCAACCAGAACCCTCTTGTCCATGTGTACCGCTATGTGACCGAAGGAACCTTTGACGCATACCTCTGGCAGACGGTGGAGAATAAACAAAAATTCATCAGCCAGATCATGACCAGCAAAAGTCCGGTTCGCTCCTGCGATGATGTGGATGAAACAGCCCTCAGTTTTGCCGAGATCAAGGCTTTGTGTGCCGGAGATCCCCGCATCAAGGAGCGTATGGATTTGGATGTGGAGGTTGCCAAGCTGAAGCTGATGAAAGCCGACCATCAGAGCAAGCAGTACCGTCTGGAGGACCAGCTGCTCAAATACTTCCCCCAGGAAATCGAAACCAACAAGGGGTATATTCAGGGCTTTGAAGCCGATTTAGAAACACTGGCTGCCCACCCACACCCGGCAGATGGCTTTGCCGGTATGGAGATCCGGGGCGATGTGCTGACCGACAAAGAAAACGCCGGTGCAGCCCTGCTGGATGCCTGCAAGGAGGTCAAAACCTCCGATCCGGTGCAGATTGGCAGTTACCGTGGATTCACTATGTCGGTGGAATTTCAAGCGTGGAAACAGGAATATACGCTCCTGCTGAAAGGACAAATGACCCATCGGGCGACCCTCGGTACAGACCCGCGCGGAAATCTTACCCGTATCGACAACGCACTGGCGCAGATGCCCCAGCGTCTGGAGGCGGTCAAAAACCAGCTGGAGAACCTTTACCAGCAGCAGGCCGCAGCCAAGGAGGAAGTAGGAAAGCCGTTCCCCTTTGAGGACGATCTGCGGGTCAAGTCCGCCCGTCTGGTGGAACTGGACACCTTGCTGAACATTGACGGCAAGGGTCACGCCCAGCCTGAAACCGTGGTTGCCAAGAGTGCGCGGCCCTCGGTGCTGGACAGTCTGAAACGCCCTGTGCCGCCCCGCAGCCCTGAAAAGAAACCAAAACAACACGAGGAGGTACGATAACATGAAACCCAATGATCTGAATACGGCTCTCTATGAAAAGATGGCCGCTGAACAGGACAACTACCGGGACTGGCTGAAAAGCCAGCCCCCGGAAGAAGTCTTAAACCATGCCTATGAGTACACCATCCGCGAGGACATCGTGATGGCAATGGAGGAACTGGAGTTGACCGACACCCAGGCTCAGGCACTTTTGGAATCTCCCTCTCCATTGACGGATGTGTACCGCTATTTTGAAAAGCTGGAGACCGGCTATATGGGTGTGATCCGGGACAGCATTGAAAGCCGTGCCGACGATGTGTGCAGAGCCAAAGAGGAACTGCGAACAACACCGGTCTATCCATATTCTGCTGCCTATGCGTCCGAGCATGGGGAAATGGCACAGTACAACCTCTCATATCAGGCGAACAGCGCCTGCAAAGAAGCCATTGAGCAGACCATCAGCGCCCACTATGCAGAGAATCGGCTGGATACGGAGGCTGCGGTCAAAGATGTGCTGGAAAAGTTCGGGACGGAACGGGTACAGTTTATTCTTGCCAACACCATCCAGCACAAGAACCATGACGGGCGTATCTCTCAGGACAATAAAGCATGGGCAAAAAGCATTCCTACGCTGGAGGACAGCGGCGCTTCCCGCCACTGTGCCTATCTGGTGGTAGATCAGGTCAATCCCGGTTTGACCGACCTGTTCACCAGACAGTTCCGAAAAGTCGCTCAAGAACAGCAGAAAAGCTCTGTCCTGCAAAAGCTCAAGCAGGAACCGCCTGCCCGCAAGCCTGCCACCCCGAAAAAACGGGAGCCGGAGCGATAATCATGGCAAAGCGCAAGCGGGATGTGCCGGTTTTGTTTTGGGTGTCCGCAGAAGAACTGGAACTGATCCATCAAAAGATGCGGCAATACGGGACAGAGAATTTGAGCGCTTATCTGCGGAAAATGGCGCTGGATGGTTATGTGGTCAAGCTGGAACTGCCGGAGCTGAAGGAGTTGGTCTCCCTGATGCGCCGAAGTAGCAACAACTTGAATCAGCTGACCCGTAAAGTGCATGAGACCGGACGGGTTTATAATGCTGACTTGGAGGATATATCCCAGCGGCAGGAACAACTGTGGGAGGGTGTGAAGGAAATCCTTACCCAACTCTCCAAACTTTCATAACAGGGATAGATACTCCATTTGCGGAGGGAGGAACGGCGTTTCTTCGCCGCACCTTCCTCCGCTTTTTCTTTTTGTCTGTATCCTTGTCTTTTGTCTGTCCGTACCGGATAATATGAGTAGAATAAGAAGCGTAGCAAAGGAGTGAAAACAGATGCTGACCTTTGAAAAGGTGCTGGAGATTTTTACGGATTACCTGACCGCAGACGAGACCATAGAAGTTTATATCAGCCGCCATGGATGTGTAAGAGTTGAATTTGACCAAGATTTTCACTATTGCTCTGGCGAGGTGTGCCATACTCCCAAGGAACTGTTCGACCTCTTAGCCGATGATTACCGGACTTATCTGGAGATTGAACTGACCAAAGGAAAACGGGAAGTGACGGAAGATGATGAGAGAGAAGCGGATGCCCTGTGCAAACGGCATCTGGAGCGTTGGAAGGAGGAACAGGAATGAAGATTTTGAAATGTCTGCTGATGATCGTAACTGCACCGGTCGTTTTGGTGTTGACGCTTTTTGTCTGGCTCTGCACGGGGCTGATCTACATATCCGGTCTGGTGCTTGGTCTACTAAGCACGATAATTGCTCTGCTTGGTGTGGCTGTGCTGATTACCTATTCCCCGCAGAATGGTGTGATTTTGCTGGTTATGGCATTTTTGATTAGCCCGATGGGGCTGCCGCTGGCTGCGATCTGGCTGCTGGGCAAGGTACAGAGTTTGAAATTTGCAATCCAGGATTGGGTGTATGGGTAAATGATGTGAATATAATTTAGAATGAAAAGTAGCAGGACAATGGGAGATGAGACCCAATGCCCTGCTTCTCTGTTTATTCGGAACGAACTGTAATATATTTTTGTTTTCGACTGTTTGGCTTATCTGGAATAGTCATTTTAAGCTGGCCACTTGCCAGTAGAGGATTCAAATATTTTCTTGTAAAATAAGTGAGATTTCGATAACCAATAAACGAGCAAATTTCTTGTTTGCTTTTTTCTGTTATACAAAAATCCAAGACTGCGTGTAGGATGTCCTGTGATTTATCTTGATCACTAACTTGGTCACAATCTTGGTCACTGACTAAGTCTTTCTGACTAAGATGGTAATTCACATTTTTCAAAATAACTCTGAAATCTGTCGCTGTTGAGGAAAATTCAGGCTTATATGCCGCTGTGTATCCAGGCAGCTTTTCGGTTTCACTGACGATTTTGCGCAGGCCACTTCCACGGCGTTCCATGTACTTCATGCGGTGGAACAGGTCAGCAATCACAGGGTTTCGTCGCATGGAACGGATACTGTAAATATCATATTCCTGAATTGATCCGCCGCCAAACATACCGCCCGGAGATGTGATTTCCACCCGATCATCAAACATATCAATATGGATTTCGCTGCCAAGCACAATATAATCACGATGGATAAGCGCATTGACAAGAGCCTCTGTCACAGCTCGTTCAGCATAATCCGGCTTGTCTACCCGATACTGTGCCTCTTTGACAAAACGGACTTTGGAATTATTGCGAATAAATTCACTGCCGCTTTTCAGTAGATAAATCAGATTCCCTTCGTATTCTTTATCGTCCAATGCATCATCAAAGATAGAGCCTTTTTCCAAGCCATTCCACCGGGTACAGAACATACGGGAGTTATAAACTGTGTGCTGATCAGTCATGAGCTTTCCGGCATTGGTCAAGACCCCATTTTTGTCAGCCAAACCGAAGGAGACATAATCGGATGGCTCAAAGCGGAGACCAGTCCGTTCCAGATAGGTTGCTTCCAGAAGTGTAAAGCTGTAATCCTTTTTTACCGCATCTGTTGTTAGGGTATCAAAGGACTGATTGGTTCCCTTTAAGATCAGTTCATTCACAATGTAATCCGGGGCAATTACGCTTTCATTTCCGACACGGATATATGCCTCCATCACGCCGTCTGCCTTGTAATAATATGGGGTGCTACGGCCGGGAGAAACCTCCAGAGCTAATAGATTTTTACCATCTTCCTGTAATGGTTTTAAGATAAACTGAGGTAATGGTGTGATTCGTTCTTTAATTAAGCGGCTGATCGCCTCAGCATCCTTTTGAACATCGGACAAGCCGATAGGTTTCCGGTCATCAGAGATTCCGAAAAACAGAGTGCCGCCGATTCCATTGGAAAAGGCACTGACACTTTTTAACCAGCTTTTGGGCTTTTTTATTTCGAGAGCAACTTTGAAATCACATTCTGTTGCTTCAGCAATGAGCTGTTCTATCATAGAAATCCCTCCTTTGAGGTTGTAGAAAGTTCTTTTTTATTATACCCAGCGGAGAAAGTTATTGCAACGATAGAAGCAAAGAGTTCAGCGAAAACAAAAATATTTATGAGAGGAGGGCCTTCTATTATGGCAACCACAAGAATCATGCCGCTTCATGTCGGCAAAGGCCGCACAGAGAGTCGGGCGATCAGTGACATCATCGACTATGTGGCCAATCCAAAGAAAACAGATAACGGCAGGTTCATTACCGGCTATGCGTGTGACAGCCGGACTGCGGATGCGGAGTTCCTTCTGGCAAAGCGGCAGTACATTGCTGCTACCGGACGAGTGCGTGGTACAGATGATGTGATTGCCTATCATGTGCGCCAGTCCTTCCGCCCTGGTGAGATTACCCCGGAAGAAGCAAACCGGCTGGGCGTAGAATTTGCAAAGCGTTTTACTAAAGGCAATCATGCCTTTGTGGTCTGCACTCACATAGACAAGTCGCACATTCATAATCACATTATCTGGTCATCGGTCAGCTTAGAATATGACCGGAAATTCCGAAACTTTTGGGGCAGCACCAGAGCCGTCCGGCGCTTGAGCGATACCATCTGTATCGAGAACGGATTGTCCATTGTGGAGGACCCAAAACCCCACGGAAAAAGCTACAACAAGTGGCTGGGCGAACAGGCCAAGCCCTCCCATCGGGAACAGCTGCGTGTGATGATTGACAACGCATTATCACAAAGTCCTGCTGACTTTGAAGAACTGCTGAAGCTGTTGCAGGAGTATGGTTGCGAAGTCTCAAAGCGCGGAAAATCGTATCGACTGAAGCTCTCTGGTTGGGAGAAAGCCGCCCGCTTGGACAGTCTGGGCGAAGGATATGGATTGGAAGATTTGCGGGCAGTTCTCTTAGGGAAGAGAGCACATACCCCGCGAAAGAAAACAGTCACGCAGGCAGAGCCGCCGAAGGTCAATCTGCTGGTGGACATTCAGGCAAAATTGCAGGCTGGAAAAGGTGCTGGCTATGCTCGATGGGCTAAAGTTTTTAATCTGAAACAAATGGCGCAGACCATGAATTACCTGTCAGAGAACAATCTGCTGGAGTATGCGGTTTTGGAAGAAAAGGCTGCGGCTGCCACGGCACATCACAATGATCTTTCGGCGCAGATCAAAGCGGCTGAAAAGCGCATGGCAGAGATCGCTGTTCTGCGTACTCACATCGTAAATTATGCCAAGACCCGTGAGGTCTATGTGGCATACCGCAAGGCGGGTTACTCTAAGAAATTCCGGGAGGAACATGAGGAAGAAATTCTGCTCCACCAGGCTGCTAAGAATGCCTTTGATGAGATGGGAGTCAAGAAGCTTCCCAAGGTCAAAGAGTTGCAGACGGAGTACGCGAAATTGCTGGAAGAAAAGAAAAAGACCTATGCCGAGTACCGGCGTTCCCGTGAGGAAATGCGGGAGCTTTTAACGGCAAAGGCAAATGTAGATCGAGTGCTGAAAATGGAGGTAGAACAGGATGTTGAAAAAGAAAAAGACCACGGCCAGCGGTAAGCTGGTCCTGGTCAAAAGCGTTCGCAGAACGCGCAGCCACAGAATGAAATTCTGTGTTCAAAGGGGCTTGGGGGCGCTGCCCTCAACAAGCAAGCGGAGAGGAAAATCACGGAGGGATTTTCTTCTCTGCGGGCCTGTGTGTATTAACACAGGCATTGCTTGCCTCTTTTCTCCGAAATTGAAAAGAACCAGTGAGAGAATCGTTAAATTTCACTCACTGGCTCAATTCATTTCAAATATCTCGGACAACTCTGTCAGTTCTTTCACCGTTTCTTGGGTGTGATGCAACAGGGTGTCACGCATTTCTGGCGGACAGCTGGAATAAAGCATTTTCATCTGATTGACACCTTCATCTTCCAGAGAAATATCTGGATTTATAAGCGTATCTAAAGAGATGTGCAGGACCTTTGCCAATGCTCTCAAAATCAAATAAGAAGGATTCATTTTCCCCTTTTCGATATTGGCGATTTGCTTTACAGAAACATGGCTCAGATCCGCAAGCTCCTGTTGTGTCAGGTCTTTTTTCTTTCTGGCTTCCCGCATTTTTTGCCCTAAAGCAGTTAAATCATCAATCGGCATAATCGTTCACCTCAATAATATTGTATCGTTCCGGTTTGATTTGAGGAATAACCTTATCATTCCGGTTTTTCCGGTACGATTATACCGATTTTTCTTTTTGCAACATGGTTGCAGGCTTGTATTCTTCGAGCAATAGAAATATAATGGAATGTATTGCAGGAGGTGCAGAGATGGACTATATGACCCTAAAAGAAGCAAGTGAAAAATGGGGCGTTTCTGTCCGACAGATAAACTATTATTGCGCTGGTGGTCGTATTCCCGGCGCTGTAAAAATGGCCGGTGTCTGGCTGCTCCCCAAGGACGCCGAAAAGCCAGTAGATATGAGAACAAAACAAGGAAAGGGTAAAATATGAAAAATATACTGTTAATTGAAGATGAAGAAAATCTTAACCGTGGTATAAGCCTCAAACTCAAGAAGGAGGGTTATGCAGTTTTTTCTGCGGCTTGCGTTTCTGAAGGATTGAAACTATTTCAAGATAATACGATTGATCTTGTGATTTGCGATATAGGCTTACCAGACGGTAGTGGATTAGATTTATGTGCTAATATTCGACAGCGAAGTGATGTGCTATTTTTGTTTCTCACGGCTCTTGATACAGAAGTCGATGTGATAACAGGATACGAAATGGGAGCTGATGATTATGTGACAAAGCCGTTTAGTATGTCTGTTCTTGTCTCAAAAATAAGTGCCATGCTGAAACGAACAGAAAAGGCTGTTTCTAATATTGTGCAAACAGGCAAATTGACATTTTATATAGATGAAAAGCGTGTTGTGAAAGGTGATAATGCAATTTCAATTACACCGACAGACTGGAAACTATTGATGGCTTTTATTGAGCATCCCCACCATATTCTTTCAAGAAAACAACTTCTGGAACGTTTATGGGATTCCAATACGGATTATGTTGATGAAAATGCTGTTGCTGTTAATATTCGTCGCCTTAGAGAAAAGATTGAGCCTGATCCATCTAATCCTGTCTACATCAAGAATGTACGGGGCTTGGGGTACGTCTGGGAAATGGAGTGTGAAAGGCAATGACATTAAATAACAGGACTTTCACACTACTAAAAATTGTATTGCTTATTATAATTAGCATATTTATAGCAGAAATTATTGTGTTACCTAAAATTGAACATGATATGTTGCAAGAAGCAGGTAGACAGGAATTGGTAACCGTACAACAAATATGTGGCGCGGTACTTGAAAATTATCCTGATGTAGAGCAGGATTTCATTCTGGGATTGCGTCAGCCTACAAACTCTTTGCAGGAAAAAGGCGAACAGATTTTGAAGCAATACGGATATGACGAAGAACATTTATTGGCAGACAACACGCTGTATGCCGCTTACATGATTGCATGGAGAAATTGGACAGGATTTTTTCTGGTTACCACATTTTTACTTCTTGCGGCCGCACTTCTCTATTTTTACAGCACTATCCGTAGTAGCAATAAAGAAATATTGCTGATATTGGAACAATATTTGTCAGAGGATTTTTCTTTTGCCTATGGAACAGAGAGAATCGTAAAAGGCCGTATTCACTTTATGAGCAATCAAATTGGTGATCGCTTAAAGCAACTCGGACATCAGATTGTAACGAAAAACACCCGGATTACTGAGGAAAAAGAAAGCACAAAAGCACTTGTGACTGATATTTCTCACCAGTTAAAAACACCAATGGCTGCATTGAAAACCTGCTTCTATATGTATTTGGATGCCTCTGATGCGGATGAAAAGACCGAATTTCTAAAACGAAGTGAAACGCAGTTGGAAAAACTGGAACAGTTAATTGCAAGCCTTATGAATATTTCACGGTTGGAAACAGCCATGATTTCTTTGACTAAGGAATCCATTTTGTTAAGTGATCTATTGGTGGATGCTGTAAATGGTGTATACGAAAAAGCAAGGAGAAAAAGCATCGAAATTTCCGTGCAGGAAACAGAAAATATTACATTACATTTAGACAAGCATTGGACAAGCGAAGCAGTCATAAATGTTTTGGATAATGCGGTAAAGTATAGTCCTCGAAATAGCCACATCACGATTTCTATTGAAAAACAACACTTTTATACACTCGTGAAAATTAAGGATGAAGGGATTGGTATTCCACAGAATGAATACAATAAAATTTTTCAGCGGTTCTATCGTTCCAATCATTCTTATGTAAAGCAAACGGAAGGCAGCGGTGTTGGGTTATATCTGACACGAATGATTTTAGAACGACAGGGAGGTTTGATCCGTGTCGAATCTGTTCCGGAAAAAGGAAGTACATTTATTCTACAATTTAGGAACTGATAAGAGGCCGGAGAAATTCCGGCCTTTTGTTATTCAACGGTAAGCTATTCTGTAAGGTTCCCGTAATACTTCTTTGATACAATAATCATAGTTAAGGTACGGGAGGAAAAGATGGATATATCGTCACTAAATAATTACTTTGAATTGTATGGAGGAATGGCTATCTTCATTGTTGTACTACTGGAATATATGAATCTTCCCGGATTCCCAGCAGGGATTATTATGCCGCTTGCAGGAATCTATGCAGCACACGGGGGGATAAGTCTCCTTGCAGCTATTGCTATTTCTGTTTTAGCAGGAGAAGTTGGGAGCTGGATATTGTATTTTCTGGGAATGTACGGTGGGAATGCTTTTCTCAAAATATACTTAAAAAGGTTTCCCAAACACAAACCTGCGTTTGAACGCACGTTTGATTTAATCCGACGCAAGGGTTTTTATGGAATTTTCATCAGTAAGCTAATTCCGATGGTTAGAACATTGATTTCTATACCAGCAGGCGTATTAAAAATGGAGTTTATAAAATACTCGATTGCTTCATTTTTGGGGGTAACACTTTGGAATACCCTATTCGTGGGCGCTGGCTATATTATTGGAGAACCTATACTGAAAATAATCACAAGGGGGTGAGAAAATGCGGATTGCTATGATGACAAATAACTACAAACCATTTGTTGGCGGTGTTCCAATTTCGATTGAGCGGCTTGCTGATAGTCTGAGGGATTTAGGGCATTCGGTATACGTCTTTGCCCCGGATTATAAATCTCCGGTGGATGATGATGAATATACGTTTCGCTTTCCAACAATGAAACACAAGATCGCCGGAGCGATTCCTATTCCCAATTTGATTTATGGCTATGTGAAGAATGCTATTTCAACACTTGATATTGATTTGATTCATGTTCATCATCCCGTTATGATCGGAAATGTGGCAACACGGATTGGAAAGGAATTTCATATCCCCGTAGTGTTTACATACCACACAAGATATGAACAATATCTGCATTATTTGACGCCCTTTGGTTATTTACAAAATAAGGCAAATCAGGGAAATCTATTGGGGGAATCCATCCTTGATTTTGCACAGCGGCAAGTCATACAACGCTATTTGAATCACTTCCTTGAAAAATGTGATATGGTTTTTGCACCAACAGAATCTATACAAAATTATTTGAAACCATTCCACATAGATACACCGATCAGCATTGCACCTACGGGACTGCCTCCGGCTTGCTTTGAAAATCATATCGAGGCAACTGCCATCCGGAAAAAGTATTTGCAGAAGAAACAGTATTTGTTCTGTACGGTTTCGAGATTAGCGAAAGAAAAAAATCTTTCTTTCCTACTTCGAGGTGTTTCTGCTGTGAAAAAGCAGTTAGGAGATGTTTTTAATGTGCTTATTTTGGGAGATGGGCCAGAGAAAGAAAATTTAATAGCCCTGTCTCAAACTCTAAAAATTGAAGAAAATGTATTTTTCATTGGAGAAGTATCAAATCATAAAATTTCAGCATATCATCAGGCGTGTGATTTGTTTCTGTTTTCATCAAAATCTGAGACACAGGGAATTGTGCTTTTAGAGGCAATGGCAGCGTATCTACCAGTCTTTGCTATTCGTGCAACCGGAGTATCAGATGTTGTTGTTAATGGAGAAAATGGTGTATTGTCGTCAGATTCCATAACTGAATGGGCGGACAACTTGATTTCAATTTTGAAAAATCCTGCTGTACTTATAAAAATGAGAAGTTCCGCTCGTACCACTGCCCTTTTATATGATGAAAAGAGTATCGCCAACCAGATTTTAGAGAGTTACGCATACTTGAAAAAGAGCTATGAGGCAGAACATTGGCTGATGATGCACTTAAACAGAACAAGTTACCCCGTATTGGCAAAGGAGTATTAAGATGGATATTATTCTTGAAACAAAAGACCTGACCAAAACGTATAAGGCAGGCGGTAATCATATTAACGCAGTAGACCATACCTCTATTTGTGTTGAGAGAGGCGATTTTGTAACTATCGTAGGTAAGTCTGGATCGGGAAAAAGTACGTTGCTTCATCTAATCGGAGGACTGGATTATCCCACTTCTGGCGAAGTCTGGATTGATAATGAGTGTATAACCAATATGAATGAAGAAGATTTATCCGCATTTCGCAGGAGAAAAATCGGCTTCATTTTTCAGGCATTTAATCTTGTTCCCTCTTTGAATGTCTGGGAGAACATTATTTTGCCTATCGGATTAGATGATAGAAAGCCGGATATGGTTTATCTGAAAGAAATTATTGAATTACTTGGATTGAGCGAGAAACTGAATAATCTTCCTAACACATTGTCTGGGGGTCAGCAACAGAGAGTAGCGATTGCCAGAGCATTGGCGACGAAGCCTGCCATTGTATTGGCAGATGAGCCGACTGGAAATCTTGATTCTAAGACAAGTGATGAAGTAATGGCACTTTTGAAAACATCTGCTATGAAGTATGAGCAGACGCTCATTGTAATTACTCATAATGAAGATATTGCACAAATGGGAAATCGAAAACTGGTAATTACAGATGGTAAGGTGGTGGAACAATGAAAACAATTTATCATTTGGCTATCAGCCGATTGAAATATAATAAAGGAAGATCCATTCTTACCATAGTTGCGATTGCTCTTATGACAACACTGCTCATGTCTATTGGTAGCTCTGCACTTACGGTTATTCGACATCAGCAGTTAGAGATAAAAGAAAGTGCTCGAAATTATCATGCGGCTTTCAAAGGCAGTACTGCAGATCAGGTATTTATTCTTGAAAATCACGCGGATGTAGAATCGCTTTCTACAAGGGAAAGTGTAGCGTCCATAGAACTGCCGAAATTAAATGCTGTTCTTAATTTTGATTCCACAAAAAAAGGTTCTATTGACCAAATTCAGTTAGCCAATGGAAAGATGCCTGTGGAAGCGGATGAAATTGCAGGGCCTCCTGCGCTCTTTGAAAGATTAGACGTTGTACCAGAAATCGGCCAGAAGTTTCAGATTCCATTACGCATTCAGGGAGGCAAAGTGGAGAACTACGACTTCACAATTACTGGTATTTTAGAGCAGACAGACATTTCAAAGCTGAATGTGAATGAAACACGTCTTGTCTATGGGGCTTTTGTATCTGAAAAATTTGTTGAACAACATATTGCCCCAGAGGATAGAACTTATACAGCTTATATACGGATTGTAAACGAAAATAAACATTCAAAAGATGAAATTGAGACAATTATATCTGAGATTGCAGAGGACGTAGGACTGAACAAGTCAGACATTTCTTTTAATGAACAATACCTGACATATATGACCAACCCCGGAACACAAGAACGAAATGTTATGATCGGGCTTGGACTGTTGGTAGTATTTCTTGGTGGCATGGTAATTTACAGCATTTATTATGTTTCTGTCATTTCCAATATACAAGAGATGGGGAAACTAAAGGCTCTTGGTGCTACCAAAAAACATATTCGCCGCTTGCTATTTACAGAAAGCCTTGCACAGTCTTTCGTCGGAATTCCCTGTGGAATCTTACTTGGATACCTCGCAACCGTATTCTTGTTCAGAATGGTTATTCTTTCCGGTTCTACCTTTGGGGATACATTCTGGCACTGGCAGGCTGCTATTTGTGTTATCGTGGTTGTTTTGCTTACAGTTGGGGTTTCTATCCGAAAACCGTTAAAAATGGCGTCAGGGATTTCTCCTGTGGAAGCAATGCGGTATCAAGAACCGACAGGAAAACAAAAAAGGAAAAAATCCTTTAAAACACTTTCCGTATCAAAGCTAAGTTATGCAAATCTACAAAGAAATAAGCGAAGAACTGCGGTCACGATACTTGCACTGGGCTGTTCCGGCATTTTGTTTTTAGTAGTAGCCAATATTGCAAACAATATAACTGCGGAAAATTATGCAAGAATGCTGATGCCAAAAGGCGATTTTGAAATTAGCCTTAATTATGCTGAGGACGATCGAGAGTACCCGGAGAATAATCTAAATATAATTCAGCTTCAAAATCCCTTGAACGATGATCTGAAAACGCAAATCATGTCTTTAGATGGTGTTGAAAGCATTGATGAAAAGCACACGGTTCTGGCAGAAGCTGAAAATGTGGTATTGGAAACACAGCGAACTGAGGTTGGAGGAATCAGCGAAAATGATCTGTTATCCCTAAATAAATCGCTAAAAAGAGGAACCTTGGATTATGATGAATTGGTTCATTCTAACGGCATTATTTTTACATGGGACATTTTGTTTGAGCAATATGGTTTTGAAATTGGAGATACAATACAGCTTGCACTTTATGATGGAAACAAGAAAATTCCTTTTACGGGTACTCTCATGGCAAGTACCAACAGCAGTGATGATACCTTTTTGATTGCCGATGAGGTTTTACAGCAACTAATTACAGAGACAAATCCTACGAGTGCCATTTACATTACTGTTCAGCCAGAAAAATTTGAAAATGTAAAAAGACAAATTGATGAATTGCAACAGGAAAATACGAAATTTATGTTCAAATCCTATGACGAAGAACTTGGAATCGCAAAGCAGCTAATCCGCACGATACAATACACAATCTACGGGTTACTGATAGTTATTGGAATTATTGGCTACATAAGCCTTATCAATACAATGATTACGAGTATTTTAGTTCGCAAAAAGGAATTGGGAATTTTGCAGGCAATCGGTTTATCTGATAAGCAACTACGTCAAATGATACATCGGGAAGGAATGTTCTTTACTTTTGGAACATTAGTACTGTCACTAACTATCGGAAATGGGCTGGGGTATTTACTGGTACGCATTATTATAAATACTCAAATTCTAACAATCAGTCAATATGAGTATCCGATTACCCAAACACTTGTTTTGACAGTTGCAGTAGTTATCGGACAAATTGCAATTACTGTATTTGTAAATCGCTATATTCATAAACAATCGTTAGTCGAAAGAATGCGTGACTAACAGAATACAAGAAAGTGAAAACAGATGCGAAAGATACTTTTGGTTGACAATGATATAACTTTTATATGGGGATTGAAAAAATATTTACAGCGGCGGGGCTATGCGGTAGAAACTGCGGCTACTCTGGCTGAAGCACGGGAAATGATAAAGCAAGAAGCTCCGCTGCTGATCTGTTCAGACCTCTGCTTGCCGGACGGTTCTGGTCTGGAACTACTAGCTGAAGTACGTACCTGTAACAAAGATACTCCTTTTATCATTGCGTCTTGTTATGAAAAAGACGACTATGAGCAGGAAGCACTCCAGCATGGTGTCACAATCTGTATGGATAAAATTAAATCTGCATTATTGAAAGATAAGCTGGTGGAATATGCCTACAAGGAGCTATCAGAAGAACAACCACCAACCTTTCATAAGCTGTTATATCTCCATACGGATAATAGCAAAGCGGAAGTTCTGCGGGCGGCTATGCTGCAAAAGGGATTTAATCTTATACTGGTAAATTCCCTGCGTGAAGCAAAGCACAGGCTACTTGAAGATAAAGAAATAGAACTGATACTGTGTGATCTCTCGCTGCCGGACGGTACAGCCCTTGAGCTTTTTCATGACATACGACGTATATCTGAAAAATTTAAGGTAAATAACCCGCCCATTAAGTTGCTACCATTCTTTATTCTTACGGCAAGCACTGACCTTGCCACGGAATATCAATACCGGCACGAGGGTGTCAGCGACTATATCACGGCCCCGGTTAATATTCCGGAACTGATTCGGCGGATTCTGTTTTTTGTGGAATAGCTATCTTTCTCTCTATGTAATCAACATAATCAACTGCCGGGCGACGACCAAGAAAAAAAAGCCGTCGTACAGCAGCCCTTTTGACACGCCCATACGACCAGCGGCGGCTTTGAACAATCAAGGCCGCCGCTTTTCTTTTCCCGGCGCAGGATCGGCGGCCCACGGAGGGAGCCGCCATGAGAGTAGCAATATGTAGTTCATCAAAAAAAGCCTTGCTCACACCTCATCCCCTTACGCTCCTCCACCGGCATTATCCTGCTGGTTAATCGGTAATCATAGAACATGGAATCAGTGTGACGCCAGTTTCCCACTTTGGGAGACTGGCGTTTTTGCTTGTTGTTTTTTGTGGAATTGCCCCGAATTATGCCGGTGCCGTTCTCCGCCCCATTTCGGCTCACTCGTAACTGGACCCGTGAACCGAAATGGAGGTACATAATGAAGAAAGTCAATCTCCGGGATCTGTATCCCGATGTTTATAAAACAGATCACTTTGTAGAAGTAACCGAAGATGTGCTGGAGACGATCAGAGACTCTGAGCGTGCAGAAGCTGCCTATGACCGGAGGATGTATCGTTATAAGGCGCATTACTCTCTGGACTGCGACAATGGCATTGAAAATGCGATCCTGATGAAGCCCCAGACGCCGGAAATGCTCCTGGAGGAAAAGCAGCTGCGGGAGAAACTCTATGCCGCAGTAATGGCTCTGCCGGAGAAACAAGCCAAGCGGATCTATGCCAGGTATTATCTGGGCATGAGAGTAGGAGAGATAGCCGCAGCAGAGGGTGTAGACCCAAGCCGTGTCCGTGACAGCATTCGGCGCGGTCTGAAGCAACTGGCAAAGTATTTTTAGGATAGAATAACAAAGGGCGCAAGGTCTCAAAATGTTTCCAGCACAGGGGCTTGCGCCTTATCTATATTTGGCCATTTAATAGGTTTGATTATGCAGATTAAAATGATATATTATTTCATAAGATTGACAAAGAAGAATGTTTGTGCTATTCTATATAAAATTATATCTCCAAAGGGGAGCAAGATATGAACTTTCATTTAACCGATCAGCGTAAAAAGAAAATCAACTCTGTACAATCCAAACCGATGAAACATTGTGCAGAGTATAGCGTATAAATGACGCATTTCGATTTCATCGGGAAGCCATAAAGGGGATTTTATACCCATTTTGAGAAAATGGCTTTCCATGCAGTTATAATGTGTACGAGGCTATGGACAATGTTTTGTCCATAGCCTTTTGTTTTTGGCGTTGCTATGCCAAAGGCAGAAGGCGGATACACTTGTGTATCTCTGCTTTCTGCCTTTTCTTTTTTCCAAATATATTAAGAAAGGTTTTTTAAAAATGAGCTTATTAGAAATTGAAGGACTAACACATTCTTTTGGTGAAAACCTGCTTTACAAAAATGCAGGCTTCACACTCAATAAAGGAGAACATATTGGCATTGTCGGGCAGAACGGAACCGGCAAAAGCACTTTAATCAAAATCTGTACAGAGCAGATCATACCAGACAGCGGGCGCATTGTCTGGCAACCGAATACTACGATTGGCTATTTAGACCAATATGCGGAAATCGACCATACCTTAACGATGAAAGAATTTCTCAAATCCGCTTTCACAAAGTTATTTGAAATGGAGGCACAGGCGTTGCAGCTCTATGAAAAAGCTGCTGACGGTGATATGAAAAGCCTTGAACTGGCCGCCCGTTATCAGGAACAGCTTGAAGCCCATGACTTTTATTCGATAGATACCGCTATTGATCGTGTCGCCAATGGGTTAGGACTTCTTGCGATTGGCCTTGACCGTCCGATTGCTGAAATGAGTGGCGGCCAGCGAGCAAAAGTGATTTTGGCAAAGCTACTGCTTGAAAAACCAGATGTATTGCTATTAGATGAGCCGACAAATTTTCTTGATAAAGATCATGTTGCATGGCTGGCGGAATACCTATCCTCTTTGGAAAATGCTTTTTTAGTTGTTTCCCATGATTTTGACTTTTTGGATAAAATCGCAAATCGTATCTGCGATTTAGATAATGACACAATAACAAAGTATTATGGCACTTATTCTGAATTTCTGCGAAAAAAGACACTATTGCGGGAAGATTACATTCGTCAATACTCAGCGCAACAAAAGGAGATCAAAAAAACAGAGGAGTTTATTAGGAAAAATATTGCTGGACGAAAAGCAAAAATGGCGAGAGGGCGACAAAAACAGCTTGATCGAATGGACAAAATGGAGGCTTTGGAACAGAAAGAGATTATTCCTCATTTTCATTTTCCTGTTTTACCGCTGACAAATACGGAGCATCTGCTGGTCAAACATCTGGCAGTTGGTTATCACTATCCAGTTCTATCAGATATTGATTTTAGCATAAAAGGCGGGCAAAAAGTTGTTATCACTGGCTTTAATGGAATTGGGAAATCTACTTTGCTCAAGACATTAATTGGACAAATCCCGTCCATGCAAGGTCATTTCAAATTTTCCGATCAAGTTACCCTTGGATATTTTGAGCAGGACTTAATATGGGACGAACCTGAACAGACACCAATTCAAATTGTTTCCAATGTCCATCCTGATATGGTCATAAAAGATGTTCGCAAACATTTAGCCCGGTGTGGAATTTCCAGTAAGCACGCAATGCAAGCGATTGGAACATTAAGTGGAGGTGAGCAGGCGAAAGTAAAAATGTGTTTGCTAACACTGATTCCCTGCAATTTTCTAATTATGGACGAACCCACAAATCATCTGGATGTTCAGGCAAAGGAAGCATTGAAATCAGCTCTTATGGATTTTGCGGGTACTGTATTGCTCGTATCACATGAAGAAGCATTTTATCGTGAGTGGGCACAGAGAGTTATTAGTGTCGAGAAATAGAAAATAGAATTAAGTATAGTATGAGGTCTATGATTTTCTGCTGAAGAATTGGCATAAATTGAAATTCAGTCCCCCGATCCAGACCGAAGTAGTCATAGAGCGAAAAATCAATCCCAAACGAATGCAGCGCGAAATTCAAAGTCAACTGCAAGATAAAGGCATTGGCACAAAGGCACAGCAGGCGTTGAAACTCCAGCATGAGCAATGTAAGCTGGAACGGAAAACCAAGAGCCGTGAGCAGAAAGAGGCTGAGAAAGACCGTCAGTTTGCCATACGGCAGGAAAAGAAGAAAGCCAAGCACAGAGGAAGATAACATGAAGATAGAATGGATTTTATGCCCCTTTTGCGGCAGCAAAACGCGATTGAAAATCCGCGATGATACAGTACTGGAAAACTTTCCGTTATATTGTCCTAAATGCAAACATGAAACCCTGATTACGGTAAGAAAACTAAATTTATCCATCGTTCAAGAGCCAGACGCACAGACGCAGAGCCGATAATACACAAGGTAAATTCACTTGTGGTTATCGGTCCTTTTTTATTTCAATATACGACGAGAGCCTGCCCCGCCCAATGGGGAAAGAAAAAAACCGTAGCTGGGCAGGTTGATTTTGTGCGCTTACTCTACTTACTTTGGCGGCGGTTTTGAGAAATCAGAGCCGCCGTTTCTTTGCGTTTACACAAACCTATAACGACTTGCAGGGACACGGTAGCCGATTGGAGGTTATTTTGCCGTGTCTCGTTTGCTTTTTCAAAGCTCACATGATCTACATCAGTTAAAAAAAGCATTGCCCCTCCTCCGGGCAAGTATAACATTGCATCGGCATTATCGTTCCATGTAATTCAGTATAATAATGGCTGTTCTTGGCGCGCCAGTTTTCCCTCACGGAAATCTGGCGTTTTTTGTTGCCATTTTTTCGGAGATGACCCGGTTGTCTGCCGGTGTCGGTCTCCGCCTCCATTCGATTCACCCGTCAATCACCCGTGAATCGAAATGGAGGTACATAATGAAGAAAATTAACCTTCGGGAACTTTATCCTAATGTTTATACAACAGACTTTTTTGTAGATGTGACAGAGGAAGTAATGGAGACTATTCGAGCAGCTGAACGTGCGGAAGCTGCTTATGACCGGAGGATGTATCGCTATAAGGCGTACTACTCCCTGGACTGCGACAACGGCATTGAAAATGCGATTCTGATGAAGCCCCAGACACCGGAGATGCTTCTGGAGGAAAAACAGTTTCAGGAGCAGGTCTATGCCGCTGTGATGAAGCTGCCGGAGAAACAGGCAAAGAGGATTTATGCCCGATACTATCTGGGAATGACGGTAAATGAAATTGCCGAAGTAGAAGGTGTAGACCAAAGTCGTGTCCGAGACAGTATCCGCCGTGGATTAAAGCAGCTTGTAAAATATTTTTGATAAAATTTCATTTGATGCGCCTGTTTTTTGCCTTTTTTGTCAGTGTTAATAAGAAGGACAAGTTTTCCTCCTTCATCAGTACATTGACAATCGAATAGACAGCACAACAGGTACATAACCCATGTACGAGCGAATATGAAACGCCGCGAAGATGGAGCAGTCAGGGAGGTGATGAAAGAACTGCTTCGGAGCGATCTACGATTTCATAAAACGGATTGTGGCAGATTTGGCGCGATGACTGCATGGGGGCTTAAAGATACTTCCTCACGGCCCGCCAAAGACTTGGGGGGAACCCTGCGGCACACGATACGAACGATGCTGCGGAGTTATGACAGCCGCGCCAGCGGAGACCTGTTGTGTTCCCATCGTCAGGGGGCGTGGCAAATGTGATGAAAGCTGAGTTATATAAATAGGAAGCGTTTGCAGCTTCCTGTTCAAAATCAGATACCATGCGCTGGCAGTTTCGGCTGCCAGCGTATTCATGTGGCTTTGAACAAACACGATGACAAACTTGACAGATTGGGGGAAATATGCTTTATGGAAAAACTTATTACACGAAAAGAAGCAGCAGAAATTTTAGGTATCAGCATTGCAACGCTGGACGCGGCCCGTAACAATGGTCTTATTTCTTATGTGCAATATGTGCAGAATGGCTGTGTGTACTTTACTTCAGCGGGCCTTCAGGAGTATATCGCAAAATGCACCCACAGAGCAAAGCCAGCAGAAAAGAACGCAACTTATCGTAGACCTCGCAGAGCTGGAGTGTGAGTCGATCCGTATCCTTGCTGGAAACGGAATGGTCTGATAAAACATAGATACAGCGCTGGAGTATATTCTTAGGAGGTGGCGGAATTGGCAAAAAGAAAAAGAGCAATTCCACAATACGGTACAGTTACGCTTAACGGCATAGATTATTATAGAACGCGGGTTCAGAACGCAGATGGAAAACTGGTGGCCCTTTATGCGAGAACACCGGAAGAATTATATGATAAAGAGTTGGGAGCATTAGAGCAGATCGACAACGATACATTCTGTCGGAAATCCCCGACGGTTGCAGACTACTGTGAAAAATGGCTTTTGATGCAGTCGGTTCATGTGAGGGCAACCACGCTGATAGATTATACCTCAAAGGTCAGACGGCACATTATAAAAGAACTGGGACAGATGCGGATGGCAGATGTGACACTGGATGACATTCAGCTTGCACTTGTTCCTGTTTCCGAGAAGTCCGCTTCGGTATATAAGTCAGTGGTTATCCTGTATAAATCCATTTTCCGTGCAGCAAAGGAAAGTAAGATTATTGATAACAACCCAACGATTTACCTTACAGCCAAAGGTGGAGGCGTTCCGCAGAAGGACAAAGCTGCATTGACGGATGAACAGGCCGCCAGACTGCTGGATGCCATTCAGGGACTTCCGCCGTATGTATTTGTCATGTTAGGGCTGTATGCAGGATTGCGGCGAGAAGAAATTCTTGCCCTAAAATGGGATTCTGTATATCTGGATGTGGATTGCCCTTATTTAACGGTACGCAGGGCATGGCACACGGAAAATAACAGACCGGTGATTCTGGATGAGCTGAAAACGAAAGCCGCGCATCGAAATATTCCGTTGCCGGTTTGCCTGGCGGACTGTCTGAAAGAGACAAAAGCTAATTCACAGTCAGAATATGTAGTGTCGAACAGAGACGGTGATCCGTTATCCTATACGCAGTTCAAGCGGCTCTGGCAGTATATTGTGACCCGAACTGTCAAGGAGCGTTTCTATTATCGCTACGAGGATGGAAAGCGTGTAAAGCACACGGTTACGCCGATCCTCGGTGAAAAGGCAGCACATAACGGAAAAGTGATTTACAGCTTAGATTTTGAAGTGACGCCGCACCAGCTGCGGCATACATACATTACGAATCTGATTCATTCGTCCGTAGACCCGAAAACGGTTCAATACCTGGCGGGACATGAGAGCAGTAAAATTACGATGGACATTTACGCAAAGGTCAAATACAACAGACCGGATGAGCTGGTAAGAACAATGGGTGGTGCATTTGCCCAGTGGGATGCAGCACAGGCATAACATTATAAAAGCAGGAAACAACGCAGGAGCGAGGCAAGGATGTCTCGCTCTTTGTTTTTCATAATCCGTATCTTTGATTAAGTTAGTGCTTTCTGATAAAAAGAAGGTGTGAATTTAAGAACACTCATTATCAGGAAAGGAAGATTTGTATGGCTAAGAAAAAACAAAGTGTTCCAGAGTACGGAACGGTTACAAGAAAAGGAACACTGTATTACAGAACCAGAATTACAGATGCCGATGGAAAGCAGGTCAGCTTATATGCGACCACCTGTGAAGAATTATATGAAAAGCAGTTGGAAGGCCGGAGACAGGTGGAGGAAATCATCTTTCGCCGGAAGCATCCGACGGTTGCCGAGTATTGTGAGAAATGGCTGCTGATGCAGTCAGCAAAGGTGTCTACGGCCACTATAAAAGGATACAGACAGAATATGAAGAATTATGTCATCAACTCTCTGGGAGATATGTATATGGAGGAAGTGACTGCGGATGATATTCGTCTGGCGCTTGTTCCGCTGTCTCAAAAATCGAAAGGACTGTATGATACGGTAAATATGCTGATTAAGTGTGTGTTTTATTCGGCAGAGCGCAGTCAGCTGATAACCGATAATCCGTGTGTAGGAATTTCAGCAAAGGGCGGAAAAGCATCGAAAAAGAAAGATGCCTTAACAGATCAACAGGTTGCGGTTCTGTTGGATACGGTGAAAGAGCTTCCGCCATATCTTTTTATTATGATTGGTTTGTATTCCGGCTTGCGTCGGGAAGAAATTCTTGCATTGCAATGGGATTGTGTATTCCTGGATGAATCCACACCATACATTTCCGTGAGACGTGCATGGCGCGCGGAGCATAACAGGCCGGTGATTTCTACCGTTCTAAAGACAAAAGCAGCTAAAAGGGACATTCCCATTCCGAAGTGCCTGGTGGACTGCCTGCGGGAAGCAAAAGCCAATTCCATATCGGAGTATGTGATTGCGGACAGTGAGGGACAGCCGCTTTCCTATTCTCAGTTTACGAGAGTTTGGCAGTATGTAGTTGTTCGTTCTGCGAAAGAGAGAACTTACTATAAATATGTGAATGGACAGAGCATCAAATATACCGTCAAGCCGACATTAGGAACAACGCAGAGGAACAATCCCAAGATTCGCTATACCCTGAATTTCGATGTAACACCGCACTTGTTGCGGCATACCTACATCACGAATCTGCTCTATGCGGGCGTTGACCCTAAGACAGTTCAGTACCTGGCAGGGCATGAGAATAGTAAGACAACTATGGACATTTACGCGAGGGTCAAGTATAATAAACCAGAGGAACTTTTCGAGGTAGTGAATGATGCTTTGAACCAGGAGAATTTCGATGAAAAATCACTGATTTCCATGGTTAAGGAATAGGACAACCGACAACAGAAAATGCGAAAAAGCCCGTAATATCAAGGAAAAACGCACCATAGAGATGTTTAGTACGGTCTCAAAGCCGCTCGTCGTGCACCACAGTTCAGCAAGCGATAATCGACTGCTCAGACTATATCAAAATGGTTCAAAAAGCCCGGAAAATCAAGGTTTTCCGGGCTTTTGCTATATCTAAACGGGCTGATATGGTTTGGCCAAATTTGGCAAAACGAGAGCCGATTTTTGGGGTGCTTTTCAGCCCTCCTTACCTCGTTTTTTGGCTGTGGCAGTTTGGCATAGTTTGAGCTAATTTGAATAATTGAATATGAATTTGATGTAGCACACAGTATAAATGCTGGGTGCTTTTTTCATTTCAGGAACTCGTATTCCGGCGAGGGTATCCTGCACCACCTGGAGGGAGTAGACTTGATGCCCGCCGACATTCAACTTTCCGGTATGGAAGTATCCTTGGTAAATGCTATGAGTCGTGAGACTATCTTGCGGCAATATCTGGACACACTGAAGGGGCAATACTCCCATATCCTCATCGACTGCCAGCCCTCCCTTGGTATGCTCACAGTCAATGCGCTGGCCGCTGCGAATAGGATCATCGTTCCCGTTCAGGCAGAGTATCTGCCCGCCAAAGGGCTGGAACAGCTTCTATCTACGGTCAGTAAGGTGAAAAGGCAGATCAATCCAAAGCTCCAGATTGACGGTATCCTGCTGACGATGGTGGATAACCGCACCAATTTTGCAAAAGAGATTTCTGCTTTGCTGCGGGACACCTATGGAAGTAAAATAAAGTCTTTGGAACGGAGATTCCACACTCTGTCCGTGCAAAGGAAATTAGCGCAGAGGGAAAAAGTATTTTCGCCCATGACCCTGGCGGCAAGGTGGCAGAGGGGTATCGAAATCTGACGAAGGAGGTGTTGAAACTTGAAAAGCAGCGCGAAAAAAGTAGAGCTGGCATCGGTAGATGATTTGTTTTCTACGGAGGAGAGCCGTGCTGATGCTCAGAGAGAAAAAGTAGTAGAAATTCCGCTGTCGGAACTGCACCCGTTCAAAGGGCATCCATTCAAAGTCAAGGATGACGAAGCAATGATGGAAACCGCAGACAGTATCAAGCAGTATGGGGTGCTGGTTCCTGCGATTGCCCGCCCTGACCCGGAGGGTGGTTATGAACTGGTGGCCGGACACAGACGGCACAGGGCAAGTGAACTGGCAGAAAAAGCGTCAGAGAGACCAGGAACGATGAAAGGAGCCGCCTATGATGGATATTTCAGCCCGTGAGCTGAAAGGACACAACATTCTCGCCGTAGAGAGGTTTTGGGATAACACACGTTGGATGATTGAGTTTTCCGTCCTGCGTCCCAGCACAGCTTACGGCAGCTCCGAAGAGGAAATGCGGCTGTTTTTGACCGAGGATGGGTATCAGGCTGCCCTGCAAAGCCAGCAGCGCCGGGAGATCAAGATCAAGCGTTACGCTCGTGTGATTGAGGGACATATCCTCGATTTCAAACCGGGAAAACGCCGCCGCTCATAAACCCATACAACGAAAGGAAAGAAGCGTAGCAAAGGAGTGAAAACAGATGCTGACCTTTGAAAAGGTGCTGGAGATTTTTGCGGATTACCGGACTTATCTGGAGATTGAACTGACCAAAGGAAAACGGGAAGTGACGGAAGATGATGAGAGAGAAGCGGATGCCCTGTGCAAACGGCATCTGGAGCGTTGGAGGGAGGAACTGGAATGAAGATTTTGAAATGCTTGCTGATGATTGTAACTGCACCGGTCATTTTGGTGTTGACGCTTTTTGTCTGGCTCTGCATGGGGCTGATCTACATATCCGGTCTGGTGCTTGGTCTGCTCAGCACGGTAATTGCTCTGCTTGGCGTGGCTGTGCTTATTACCTATTCCCCGCAGAATGGTGTGATTTTGCTGGTTATAGCTTTTTTGATTAGCCCGATGGGATTGCCGCTTGCGGCGATCTGGCTGTTAGGTAAGGTGCAGGATTTGAAATATGCAATTCAGGACAGAGTGTACGGGTGAATGTATCTTACTCACAATCGTGGTCATTGACTAAGTTGTTCTGACTAAGATGGTAGGGTTATAGTATGATAAATATTTTGCGAAAAATGGCTGAGAAAGAATTTATTTATAAATTTCGCAGAAAAACTGCAAAAACAATCCGTAAATATTGACCAAGGCATTTTTAACTGTTATAATAGTGACTGAAAATACGAATACTGAGAATGGAGGTATTCAATTATGCTGATTCAGTTTACAGTGGAAAATCACAGGTCAATAAAAAACAGTACCGTGATCAGTTTTGCGGCCTCTAAGGATAAGTCATTTGATGAGTATCTGCTTCGTCCAGATGAAAAGAAGGCATTGCTGCCCGTACTTGCAATTTACGGTGCAAATGCAGCCGGAAAAAGTAACGTATTACATGCAATGATGACGATGAAAGAAATGGTTGTGGGAAATGCTGCAAAAGTTTCTAAGGGACAAAAGTTGCCGTGGGAGCCGTTTGGAGGAACAAAGGTTCCGACTTCTTTTGAAATGGTATTTATTTTTCAGGGAGTTCGTTACACGTACGGTTTTTCTTTTGATGCAAAGAAGATTTACAAAGAGTATCTTTACCATTGGCCGAATGGCCGTGAAGCCTTAATTTTTTCAAGAGAAAATGGAGTGTATGAGTTCCGGGAAAATGTAAATGAGCAGGTTACTCTGAGTAACCGAACACCGGACAATAAGCTCTATCTGGTGTCCTCTAATGACTGGAATCTGCCTCAGACGGAAAATGCTTATCAGTGGTTCCTGGAAAAGTTGACATTCCTGATGGATGAAGAGCCAGCTACCTCAGAAACTGTTGCCCAGATTGTCAGCGGTGATGATAAGAAAGCTCGAATCTTAAAAGAATTGATGCTTGCCGATCTTGGAATCACCGATGTTACAATCAAGAATACCTCTGGTAAAATACCGGTTATTACGACAACACATCGAATTATTAACGAGGACGGTACAACAGAATACTTTCAGCTTTTAATGGAGCAGGAATCTGTCGGTACACAACACTTTTTTGCCCGCATCGGAGGATGGTTGCAGGCACTTGAAAACGGCGCACTTTTAGTTGTTGATGAAATTGAAGATAGTCTGCATCCTCTTTTAACCAGAAGGTTGATTGAAATGGTGCAGGATAAGGCTGTCAATACAAAGGGAGCGCAGCTGATTTTTACAACACACGATGCAATGCTGCTTGACTTGAATTTCTTCCGTAGAGATCAGATTTGGTTTGCTGAAAAAAACGATGAGACTTGTGCAACAGAGCTTTACTCGTTGGCATCTTTCTCTCCAAGAAAAGGAGAAAATGTGCGTAAGGGTTATCTTCAGGGACGATTTGGTGCAATCCCTTTTATCGGAGGTGACGCCTGATGAGCAAGATGCGAAAAGAGTATGATCCGAACAAAGTTAAGCGGCGGAAGCGTAAACCGATTGTTTATATCATCTGCGAAGGAAAAGAAACAGAGACACTTTATTTCAAACATTTTCGTTCACGAAACTGCCTGGTGGATATTATCCCAATTCCATCAAAACATAAAGCGGCGGAACATTTGGTGAAACACGCAAAATCTCTGATCTCTCAAGCAGATTATTATCCGAAAGACGGAGATCAGCTTTGGTGTGTATTTGACCGTGATGATAATAAAGACTCTGAGCTTCAAGCTGCAATTTCCTATTCGGAGAAGCATGGGTACAAAATCGCATATTCCAATCCGGCATTTGAATATTGGTATCTGCTCCATTTTGAAAAACGGAATGGATATTTGAAAGATTCCGCTACGGTAATTGACATCTTGAAAAACAAAGGATATTTGGAAAATTACGGAAAAAGTGTGGATGTTTTTGAAGAATTGCAGGAACACCAGCCAGAAGCTATTCAGTACGCAAAAGAACGAGTGGAGAGATTAACCAGAGATCAGGTTGCTGTGATCTGCCGAGACAGTAATCCGGTAACGACAGTCTATGAGCTGGTTGAATTTTTGAATAGTAAAAGAACATAAAATGTGCATAATGACAGAAAGCTGTCACTTCGACGATAAAGATTCGTTGGGTGGCAGCTTTTGTGTTTGGAGAGGAGGAAGCATTATGGCAACCACAAGAATCATGCCGCTTCATGTTGGCAAAGACCGCACAGAAAGTCGGGCGATCAGTGACATCATCGATTATGTAGTAAATCCACAGAAAACAGATAATGGCAGGCTCATTACCGGCTATGCGTGTGACAGTCGGACTGCGGATGCAGAGTTCCTTCTGGCAAAGCGGCAGTACATTGCCACTACAGGACGAGTGCGTGGCACAGATGATGTGATTGCCTATCATGTACGCCAGTCCTGCCGCCCCGGTGAGATTACCCCGGAAGAAGCAAACCGGCTGGGCGTAGAATTTGCAAGGCGTTTTACCAAAGGCAATCATGCCTTTGTGGTCTGCACTCACATAGACAAGTCGCACATTCATAATCACATTATCTGGTCATCAGTCAGCTTAGAATATGACCGGAAATTCCGAAACTTTTGGGGCAGCACCAAGGCGGTTCGCCGGCTAAGTGACACCATCTGTATTGAGAATGAACTGTCCATTGTAGAGAATCCGAAACCTCACGGAAAGAGTTATAACAAATGGCTGGGCGATCAGGCAAAGCCCTCTCACCGAGAGCTGCTTCGTGTGGCGATTGACAACGCATTATCACAAAGTCCCGCTGACTTTGAAGAACTGCTGAAGTTGCTGCAAGAGTCCGGCTGTGAGGTATCAAAGCGCGGAAAATCGTATCGACTGAAGCTCTTTGGTTGGGAAAAAGCCGCCCGCATGGACAGTCTGGGCGAAGGATATGGATTGGAAGATTTGCGGGCAGTTCTCTTGGGGAAGAAAGCACATACCCAGCGAAAGAAAACAGTCGCACAGGCAGAGCCGCCGAAGGTCAATCTGCTGGTGGACATTCAGGCAAAATTGCAGGCTGGAAAAGGTGCTGGCTATGCGCGATGGGCTAAAGTTTTTAATCTGAAACAAATGGCGCAGACCATGAATTACCTGTCAGAGAACAATCTGCTGGAGTATGCGGTTTTGGAAAAAAAGACTGCGGCTGCCACGGCACATCACAATGAACTTTCGGCGCAGATCAAAGCGGCTGAAAAGCGCATGGCAGAGATTGCTGTTCTGCGTACTCACATCGTAAATTATGCCAAGACCCGTGAGGTCTATGTGGCATACCGCAAGGCGGGTTACTCTAAGAAATTCCGGGAGGAACATGAGGAAGAAATTCTGCTCCACCAGGCTGCTAAGAATGCCTTTGATGAGATGGGCGTCAAGAAGCTGCCAAAGGTCAAAGAGTTACAGACAGAGTACGCAAAATTGCTGGAAGAAAAGAAAAAGACTTATTCCGAGTATCGGCGCTCCCGTGAAGAAATGTGGGAGCTTTTAACGGCAAAAGCCAATGTAGATCGGGTGCTGAAAATGGAGGTAGAACAGGATGTTGAAAAAGAAAAAGACCACGGCCAGCGGTAAGCTGGTCCTGGTCAAAAGCGTTCGCAGGCACTGGACATCCGGGGGATGTCCGCTTAGTGCCGACCGGAGTGGAACGGAGACCGCGCAGCCACAGAATGATATTCTGTGTTCAAAGGGGCTTGGGGGCGCTGCCCTCAACAAGCAAGCAGAGAGGAAAATCACAAATGGATTTTCTTCCCTGCGGGCCTGTGTGTATTAACACAGGTATTGCTTGCCTCTTTTCTCCGAAAATGAAAAGAACCAGTGAGAGAATCGTTAAATTTCACTCACTGGCTCAATTTGTTTCAAATTTCTCGGACAACTCTGTCAGTTCCTTCACTGTTTCCTGTGTGTGATGCAGCAGGGTGTCACGCATTTCTGGCAGACAGCTGCAATAAAGCATGCTTGTATTGTTCGAATTAAAGAACTATAATGTGTTTTGTGGAGGTGCGAAATGGACTATATGACACTAAAAGAGGCCGCCGAAAAATGGGGCGTGACACCTCGTAGAGTAAATTACTATTGCGCTGCTGGGCGTATCCCCGGCGCTGTGAAAATGGCCGGTGTTTGGCTGCTCCCTAAAATTGCGGAGAAGCCGTTGGATATGAGAACAACGCAAGGGAGGCAACAAAATGAAAATTTTTATCATAGAAGATGAACCAGCAATCCGTGAGGAACTTACCCAACTTTTTGAAAAATACGGATACCAATGTGCTAGTAGTAGCGATTTTCAGCATATCGCAGAAACCGCCCTTTCGTCTGGGGCTGACTTGATTCTTTTGGACATCAATTTGCCGTATCAGGACGGCTTTCAGGTGTGCAGAGAAATCCGGCAGAAATCCAATCTTCCAATCATTGTGCTTACCAGCAGAAACAGCGATTTTGACGAACTAATGAGTTTGAACATCGGTGCCGATGATTATATTTCAAAGCCCTACAATGCACAGGTTCTTTTGGCACGCATACAAAAACTTCTGGCACGAACTTATGAAATACAGGACAATGTGGTTTTGACACACAAAGGCTTAACTCTAAACCTGCTCAAAGCAGAAATCAGTTACCAAGGACAGAGAAAATCTCTTACTAAAAATGAAATGGGGATTTTGCGTCTGCTCATGGTAAACAAGGGAAATATCATTCCTCGTGATGCCATTATTGATGAACTCTGGCAGAGTGAGCAATTTATAGACGAAAACACCTTGAATGTGAATATCGTTCGTTTGCGGAAAACGCTGGCAGAGATCGGTTTGCCTGACTATTTGGAAACGAAGCGTGGATTGGGGTATTGCGTATGAGATTATCCGAGTATCTTTTAGATCGAATTTTTTCATTGATATGTATGCTGGTGTCGGCACTCCTACTGTTTGGCCTGCTTTGGCTAATTGAAACCCCTGCTACTTTTATTCTGTTTGCCGAAACGATCCTTATGGCAGCGTATATTTCCGCTTTGGTATATGATTTTTTCCGCAAACGAAGTTATTATAATCTACTTCTGAAAATGATGGAACAGATAGAAGAAAAGTCGCTTTTGGGTGAACTATTGACACAGCCTCATTTTTTGGAAGGTCAGATTTTAGTGGATATTTTGCGGCGCTGCAATAAATACCAGAACGATCAGATTTCCAATGCAAAACAAGCAAGTCGGGAATACCGGGAGTACATTGATTCATGGATACACGAGATCAAGACCCCTATTACCTCTGCACGCCTGATGATAGAAAACGAAAAAAATCCCACTACGCTACGCATCGACGATGAACTCCGCAAAATTGATACCTATGTGGAACAGGTGCTATACTATGCCCGCAGTACGGATGTGGAAAAGGATTTCAAGGTGGAAAAAACCACACTGCAATCTTTAGTTCATGCTGCGTTAAAGACATATTCCAAACCTCTGATCCAAGCAGGCGGAAAACCAGTGCTGAATGATCTGGACATTCCTATTGTTGCCGATAGCAAGAGTTGCACATTTGTAATCGGACAAATCATATCCAACGCGATCAAATATCGTAAAGACAATTTGCAAATTGAGTTTTCTACCAAAACAGATAAAAATAATATATCCCTTTTTATTTCAGATAATGGAATTGGAATTTCTGCTGCGGATTTACCACGTGTGTTTGACAAAGGCTTCACTGGAGAAAACGGACGCCGCTATTCCAAGTCAACCGGGATTGGGCTGTATTTGAGCCAAAAGCTGTGTAAAAAAATGAATATTGTGCTTTCCGTTTCCAGTGATCCCGGACAAGGGACTACCGTAACTATGGTATTTCCTACGGAGAGCTATTTGAAAGAGGCGGGGCTGTAAAACCTCGCTTTTTTCAACCTTACATTCTGGTAAGGTAAATGTAATCTAACTTAATGGCACAGGAGAAGCCCCTATGGTAGAGTAAAAACACAAAAGCAAAATGCTTTTGAGAAAGGAGTCTCATAATCAATGGACGACACAATTTTACGGGTGGATGACATCCAAAAATTTTACGGTAACAAGGGCAACCTGACAAAAGCCGTTGATCATATTTCTTTCTCTGTGCGTAAAGGTGAGTTTCTCGGTATTATGGGTTCTTCCGGCTCCGGGAAAACCACTTTGCTGAACTGCATTTCTACGATTGATACCGTTACCAGCGGCCATATTTATGTGGAGGGAAAGGACATTACGACGCTTCACGGATCACAGCTTGCAGACTTTCGCGGAAAAAAGCTGGGCTTTATCTTTCAGGACTTCAATCTGCTGGATACTCTGACAGCCTACGAAAATATCTCTCTGGCCTTATCTATCGCAGGAACCAAACCCAGCGAGATTCAAAAATGTGTCCCGCAGATTGCAAAGGCGCTGAACATTCAGGAAGTATTGAACAAATATCCCTATCAGATGTCCGGCGGCCAACAGCAGCGGGTAGCCGCTGCAAGAGCAATGGTAACAAATCCAGCAATCGTACTGGCTGATGAACCTACCGGCGCTCTTGATTCCAATTCCTCGCGGATGCTGTTGACGATGCTGACGGAATTGAACGAACAGCTTGCGGCAACAATCCTAATGGTAACGCATGATGCTTTTTCCGCCAGCTATTGCCATCGCATTTTGTTTATCAAAGACGGGCAGGTGTTCAATGAGCTGCACCGAGGGACGGACACACGCAAAGACTTTTTTGCAAAGATTCTGGAAGTGGTTTCCGTCTTGGGAGGTGAGCAAAATGACCTCATTTAAGCTGATCTTCCGAAATGTTCATAAGAACATCCGGGACTATCTGATTTATTTCCTTACACTGACGCTTTCGGTCAGTCTGTTTTATGCCTTCAACTCAATTTCCGATCAGCCAGCTTTTTCCGATATGGGAATAACCGGTTCGCTTTTATACGACCAACTCGGCATACTGTTGTCGGCGCTTTCTGTTGTCATTGCGGTGGTATTGGCTTTTTTGATTATCTATGCCAACCAGTTTCTTTTGAAACGCCGTAAAAAAGAATTGGGCGTATATATGGTGCTCGGCATGAAAAAAAGACGCATTTCCCGGCTGTTTGCCGGTGAAACTCTTTGTGTTGGTGTCATTGCTTTGGTTTCAGGTTTGGTTCTTGGGTTGCTCTTTTCGCAAGGACTTTCTTTGGTTGCATTAAAACTCTTTGCGATTGGATTGGATAAATTTCAAATCGTATTTTCTGCTGGAGCATTTCGACAGACAGTGCTTTGTTTTGTGATCATCTTCTTTATCGTAATGCTTTTCAATGTGTGGTCTGTAACCAATGTCAAATTGATTGACTTATTGACGGCCAGCAGAAAAAACGAAAGCATAAAAGCAGAAAATCGTGTTTTGCCGCTCTGTCTGTTTGTGCTTTCCCTGATCTGCATAGGGATTTCCGCTGTGCTGTTCAACAAAAACGGAATACTGCCATCTCGTGAAAATATGTCTTTTCAAATTGCGGGAGCAGCTTTGGTTGTTGGAACCTTTCTGTTGTTCAACTCATTATCCACTGTTTTCATCCAAGTGGTAGGAGCTGGTAAAGGGTTTTATCTGAAAGGTTTGAACACATTCCTTGTACGCCAAATCGGAAGTAAAATTCGCACGAATTATCTTGTGGTGACGATTGTTTGTGGCCTGCTGACCATTACCATCTGTGCTGTATCTATTGGGGCAAGCACAGCTCTTGCAATGAATGAATTATCAAAAGCTGCAACCCCCTATGATTTGAATGTACTTTCCAATGTTTCCACTGATGGAGACAGCAACATTTCCGAGTATCTTGCCACACATGATGTTGCAATGCGTGATTACGCCGAAAACATGGAGCAAATCAGCATTTATGAGGCCGATATGACCTATTCAGAGCTATTTGAAGGTCAGAATGTCGAGCTGTGGCCTATTGATGAGGAAGTTTCCAATAGCAAAGTTGCCATAATTCCCGTTTCGGACTTCAATCGTGCTTTGGCTATGCAGGGCAAAGAGCCAATCACGCTGAACGATGACCAATACTTGTTAAATTGTAATTACACTGGGACATATCAATATGTTTCTCTGGCCTTACAAAATCATTTGGAAATCACAATAGGCGGAACAACCTTACTGCGTGCATCCGATGAAGTTTTGCAAGAAACATATTTTATGACTTCTGTTGGAAACAATGATCGCGGAACAATCATTGTCCCGGATCATGTAGTGGCTGGCCTCGAAAAAGACATTAATGTGCTTTTGGTACAATATAAGCCGGATGCGGATTCTAATGAAATCCTGCAAAAGATGGTCCCTATTGGATTGGACGAAGCGCATGGTTATCGGTACGCAGAAAAGAACATGATGTATGAAATGTTCTACGGACTCAATGCTTTGGTGAGTTTCCTTTGTTGTTATATCGGCTTAATCTTTTTGCTGATCTGTGCTGCTCTTTTGGCACTAAAACAGCTCACAGAAACGACGGACAATATTTACCGATATGGATTGCTGCAAAAGTTGGGAGCCAAGCGCAAGCAAATTAACCGCACACTTTTTACGCAGACGGCTGTGTTTTTTGCAATTCCGTTGACTGTTGCCGGAATATATTCGGCTTTCTTAATCGGCAAAGCAATGACTGTCGTTGAGGAATTTATGAATATCCATATTTCAACAAATATCGGATTGACCATTATTCTTTTCCTCATTGTTTACGGGAGTTATTTCCTTGCAACCTATCTATCTTGTAAACGCATTGTTACAGAGCAAAAGAAATTGGAGGTGTAAATCATGTTACCTGAAAATGTAAAATGCGAGGCTGTGTTTCAAAGTATCGTAGACACATGGCTCCCCCTAATTGGCATGGTTGCCGCAATCGTTGTGATTGCTATAATTGTTCATGTGGTTAGGAAAAAAAGAAAATAAAGATATTCTGCCGCACGACGGCAAAAGAAAAAAAGCCGTCGTACAGCAGACATATTTTCACGCGCCTTATGAAACGGCGGCTTTGATTTCAGAGCCGCCGTTTCTTTGCGTTTGCACAAACCTATGACGACTTGCAGGGACACGGTAGCCGATTGGAGGTTAAGTTACCGTGTCTCGTTTGCTTTTTCAAAGCTCACATGATCTACATCAGTTAAAAAAAGCATTGCTCCTCCTCCGGGTAAGTTTTGCATTGCATCGGCATTATCGTTCTGTGTAATTAAGTACAATCGTGGCTGTTCTTGGTGCGCCAGTTTTCCATTACGGAAATCTGGCGTTTTTTGTTGCCTTTTTTTCGGAGATGACCCGGTTGTCTGCCGGTGCCGGTCTCCGCCTCCATTCGATTCACTCGTCAATCACCCGTCAATCACCCGAGAATCGAAATGGAGGTACATAATGAAGAAAATTAACCTTCGGGAACTTTATCCTGATGTTTATGTAACAGACTTTTTTGTAGATGTGACAGAGGAAGTAATGGAGACTATTCGGGCAGCTGAACGTGCGGAAGCTGCCGGAGAAACAGGCAAAGAGGATTTATGCCCGATACTATCTGGGAATGACGGTAAATGAAATTGCCGAAGTAGAAGGTGTAGATCCAAGCCGTGTCCGAGACAGTATCCGCCGTGGATTAAAGTAGCTTGTAAAATATTTTTGATAAAATTTCATTTGATGCGCCTGTTTTTTGCCTTTTTTGTCAGTGTTAATAAGAAGGACAAGTTTTCCTCCTTCATCAGTACATTGACAATCGAATAGACAGCACAACAGGTACATAACCCATGCACGAGCGAATATGAAACGCCGCGAAGATGGAGCAGTCAGGGAGGTGATGAAAAGACTTCTTCGGAGCGATCTACGATTTCATAAAACGGATTGTGACAGATTCGGCGCGATGACTGCATGGGGGCTTAAAGATACTTCCTCACGGTCCGCCAAAGACTTGGGGGGAACCCTGCGGCACACGATACGAACGGTGCTGCGGAGTTATGACAGCCGCGCCAGCGGAGACCTGTTGTGTTCCCATCGTCAGGGGGCGTGGCAAATGTGATGAAAGCTGAGTTATATAAATAGGAAGCGTTTGCAGCTTCCTGTTTAAAATCAGATACCATGCGCTGGCAGTTTCGGCTGCCAGCGTATTCATGTGGCTTTGAACAAACACGATGACAAACTTGACAGATTGGAGGAAATATGCTTTATGGAAAAACTTATTACACGAAAAGAAGCAGCAGAAATTTTAGGTATCAGCATTGCAACGCTGGACGCGGCCCGTAACAATGGTCTTATTTCTTATGTGCAATATGTGCAGAATGGCTGTGTGTACTTTACTTCAGCGGGCCTTCAGGAGTATATCGCAAAATGCACCCACAGAGCAAAGCCAGCAGAAAAGAACGCAACTTATCGTAAACCTCGCAGAGCTGGAGTGTGAGCCGGTCCGTATCCTTGTCGAAATCATAATGGTCTGATAAAACATAGATACAGCGCTGGAGTCTATTCTTAGGAGGTGACGGAATTGGCCAAACGGCAAACAATAATTCCTCAATATGGCACAGTTATGAAAAGAGGTGTCCTATATTATAGGACCAGAATCAAAGACGCGAATGGTAAGCTCGTAGCTATCTACGCAAAAACACCTGAAGAACTATACAACAAAGAAACGCTTGCGTTGGAACAGATTGAGAATGCTACTTTTCATCGGAAAACGCCCACAGTTGCAGAGTATTGTGAAAAGTGGCTGCTGATGCAGTCGGTTCATGTACGATCTACTACTTTGACGGATTACACCTCAAAGGTTAGGCGGCATATTATAGCGGAATTGGGAGATAAACGGATGGGTGAGGTTAGCCTGGATGATATTCAGCTTGCCCTTGTTCCGGTTTCCAAAAAATCTGCATCGGTTTATAAATCTGTGGTAATCCTTTACAAATCTATCTTTCGCGCAGCGATGGAAAGCAGGATTATTGACCACAACCAAACGATTTATCTGACAACAAAAGGTGGCGGTGTTCCACAAGAGGATCGTCAGGCTTTGACAGATGAACAGGTGGAGCGCCTTTTGGATGCTATCCGAGATTTGCCGCCTTATGTCTTTGTCATGATTGGTTTATATGCAGGGCTACGCCGGGAAGAAATTCTTGCTCTGCAATGGGATTCAGTATATCTGGATACAGATACTCCATATCTGACGGTAAGACGGGCATGGCACACCGAACATAACAGACCGGTGATTTCGGATGAATTGAAAACCAAGGCTGCGGAGAGAAATATCCCCCTTCCTGTTTGCTTGGCTGAGTGTTTGAAAGCAGCAAAGGAAACTTCGACTTCGGAGTATGTGGTTTCAAACAGGGATGGCGAACCGCTGTCCTACACGCAGTTTAAGCGACTTTGGCAGTATATTGTTACGAGGACGGTCAAGGAGCGGAGCTATTATCGGTATGAAGATGGAAAAAGAGTAAAGCATACTGTCACACCTGTCTTGGGAGAAAAGGCTGCTCATAACGGAAAAGTGGTTTACAGTCTGGACTTTGAAGTAACACCCCATCAGCTGCGGCATACTTACATTACCAATCTCATTCATGCATCGGTAGATCCCAAAACGGTTCAATACCTGGCAGGCCATGAAAGCAGCAAGATTACCATGGACATTTATGCAAAGGTTAAGTACAACAGACCAGATGAGCTGGTCAGATCAATGAACTGTGCGTTTGCAAGCTGGGATGCAACACAGTAATAACAAATAGGAAATGAAGCAGGAGCGAGGCAAGGATGTCTCGCTCTTTGTTTTACCTCAGCCGTATCTTTGATTAAGTCGAGGCTTTCTGATAAAAAGAGAGTGTAGATACGGAGACTACACATTATCAAGAAAGGACGATCAAAGATGGCAAAAAAGAAAACACAGATACCGAAGTACGGGACCATTACATTGAAAGGAATCCAGTATTACAGAACCAGGATTACGGATGCAGATGGCAAAGAGTTGAGTTTGTATGCCGCAACTTGTGAAGAATTGTATGAGAAGCAGTTAGAGGCCCGGAAGCAGGTGGAAGAAATTATCTTTCACCGGCAGCACCCGACAGTAGCCGAGTATGGAGAGAAGTGGCTGCTGATGCAGTCGGCAAAGGTGTCTGCGTCTACACTCAGAGGTTATACGAGGGATATGACAAACTATATCATAAAACCTCTGGGAGAGATGTATATGGAAGAAGTGACCGCTGACGATATTCGGCTGGCGCTTGTTCCATTGTCAAAGAAATCGGAAGGCTTATACAATAAGGTCAATATGCTACTCAAGTGCATTTTTTATGCGGCAGAGAGAAACCAAATTCTTGAACACAATCCCTGTGCGGGAATATCCGGTAAAGGCGGAAAACCGACAAAAAAGAAGGAGGCATTGACAGATCAGCAGGTAGCCGTGCTTCTGGATACAGTCAAGGGACTTCCTCCATATTTGTTTATTATGCTCGGTTTGTATTCCGGTCTGCGCCGGGAAGAAATTCTTGCACTGCAATGGGATTGTGTATTTCTGGACGAGGATACACCTTATCTATCGGTGAGGCGGGCATGGCGTACAGAGCATAACAGACCCGTGGTTTCTACCGTGCTAAAGACTCCGGCGGCAAAAAGGGATATTCCGATACCGAAGTGTTTGGTGGATTGTCTGAGAGAAGCGAAAGAAAATTCCATATCAGATTATGTGATCGCTGACAGCAAAGGAGAGCTACTGGCTGCTTCGCAGTTTCAAAGAGTGTGGCAGTATGTCGTTGTCCGATCCACTAAGCCCCGGAACTATTATAAGTATGTGAATGGGCAGAGCATCAAATACACGGTTACCCCAACGCTAGGCATGACCCAGAAAAATCAACCCAAAATCAGATATACGCTGGACTTTGATGTAACCCCGCATCAGCTACGGCACACTTACATTACCAATCTTCTCTATGCTGGTGTTGATCCAAAGACTGTCCAATACCTTGCCGGACACGAAAACAGCAAAACAACTATGGACATCTATGCAAAAGTGAAGTACAATAAACCAGAGGAGCTGTTTGGGGTAGTAAATGGTGCGTTTCATCAGGCTATTGCTGAATGAAAAAAGGCCGTTTTTTATGGTCCGCACACCGGATAACTGAGAGGCAGAAAGCCGGAAAAGCCCAGAGTATCAAGGGAAAACAGCTCAAAAACTCGTGCAATACGGTCTCAAAGCCGCTCGTCGTGCACCACAGTTCTCAAAGAGATAATTCAAGAGAATATCAAGAGTACATTACACTCCGGAACTTCGGTTCTGGGGTGTTTTTTATGTTAACTGTGATAGAATAAATATTATATTAGTAGATTATTAGGTGTGATTGATAAGATTTTTGTATATTAACTAGAATGGAGGTAGTGTTTATATTACAATTGATTATTTCATACGAGATGATTTCTATGTAATCAGAGGGTCACAGTCCCTCTGTTGAAGGACTAACCGCCTACCGTGTAGGGTAGAACCGAAAATATCATAACAAGAATTGAAGTGGATGGCAAATAGAAAATAGCAAGTTTATAAAAATTGATTTTAGCGTACATTCTGGAACTTCGTTCTGGGGTATTTTTTATGTTAACTGTAATAGAATAAATAATTCTTATCACATTGTAACTTTTCAGATCATTTGTCGGATATATATATGTAACTGTATAAGAAAGAAGGGGGAAGCTTCAAGGTGACAGATCAGCAGATTGTAGAGTTGTATTGGAACCGGGATGAAAGAGCAATACACGAGACGGATCTTAAATACAGGAAATACCTTTATAAAATCGCATATAATATCCTTGCAAATGAAGAGGACTGCGAGGAGAGTATCAATGAAACATACTTGCGCATATGGAATTCCATTCCGACAAATCAACCACAGATTTTGTCTGCTTATGTTGGAAAAATCATACGTGAACTGTCTATTGATATTTATCGAACGCGTCATAGAAAGAAAAGACAGGGATCAGAGTATGCAGTTTCTCTGGAGGAATTAAAGGAATGTACCACAGGTATGAATGCCACAGAAGAAGTGGTGGATTGCAAAATTTTGGCCGAAATCATACATTCTTTTCTTATGTCGTTACCAAAAGAACACAGGATTGTTTTTATAGGAAGATATTATTATCTGGATTCTATGAAGTACATAGCCGAATATACAGGATTCAGTAAAGCAAAGGTGAAAATAATTCTTCATAGAACAAGAAACAAACTTAAAGATTATCTATGTGAGGAGGGCTATTCGATATGAGACCAGAAAAGCTGAGTGAAGCAATAGGGATGCTGCCGGATGAGATTATTGAGGAAATGGATGCGGTCAGAAGAAATGTCAGGGGTTCTATGAAACGGAAACGCAGGCACAGAATTTACAGGTATCTTTCAGCAGCTGCATGTCTGGCAATCTTGATCTGCGTTTCCTTTATCTGGGATGGAAAGAAGGAAGGAAAAACAGAACATTTGGATTTACCACAAATATCAGTAGGGAATAACGAAGCAGCAAGTTATGGATTTGAAGGGTATTTAGCACATGATGTGTCCGAATTGGTAAATGCAAATCCTTGGAATGAACAGATCGAATTAACAACACTTCCGGTGTACAAAAATACAGTTGAGTTGGAAGAATTTATTCCTAAGAACTATGATAAAGAAAAAGTATTGGAAAAGATCCGGGAGGTTGCCGGAAGACTAGGGATTGATGAACATGCACTCAGTCAGGTAAAAGAACAGCCGGAAATGGAAACCGTGACATGCGAGACAAATGAAGTGTCCATTCAGGCAAACGCTGCGGGTGAAATCAGTGTGGAGTTTCAAACACCACAGGATTTGCCGGAAGGTTATGTTTTCAATTATGATGCCACATATAAGGATTGTTTGAAAGCAGCAGAATTTTTCAAAAATAAATACAGCGATATTCTTTCCATGAAATCACCGGGTGTTAATATTTATGGTGGAGATTATGACATTTATTCGAAGCAGAGTTATCATTTATCATTCTATGAAAACAGTGAGGATATCGTAAAAAGGATTATCAACTACAATTTCAGGCAAACAGAATTTCAACAATCAGAAGAAGGCAAGTTGCGGAAAATTTGGATTCATCAGCCCGACCTTTCGCAGAAGGTCGGAGACTACCCGATTATTTCTGTGGCAGAAGCAAAAACGTTGCTGAAAAAAGATAATTATTCCACGAGTTCACCCTATAAATTGCCGGGAATGAAATATGTTAAAAAGGTTGAACTGGTATATTTAACGGATGTATTTGAGGCTTATTTTATGCCCTATTATAAGTTTTATGTGGAACTGCCGGAAGAGAAAGAAGTTACGGATTCCAAGGGGGATATCGAGATGAAGACATATGGAGCCTATTATGTTCCGGCAGTTGAAAGCAGGTATATATCAAATATGCCAGTTTATGATGGAACATTTAACTGATTGGGATTACTTATCTTTGAGAATATGCTCTAAATCGAGCCCATAGAGCTTTGCAATATCCTTTGCGTAACTAAGTCCATCCGGAGTTGTGCGCAAAACCTTATGGCTTCGCGTACCTTCTTCTACATTTTCCATCATTGCCACAAGATTATCAATTTTTCCACGGTTTCGCGGATGTGAATTATATTTTTCAACCTGTTGGCTCAAATCATGGATATGGGTGACGTAAAGTCCGCAGCAGCCAATGATACCAATTCCGGTGAGAACTTCGGAAGCAATATAGCTGGCTTCGAGTCCGCTGGTACTTGAAAAGGACTCATCAGTGCTGACTCAGCCGGAACAAATAGGCCTAACTGGAATAAAGCCTGCGCCATGCCGATCGAATAGGCAAAAATGGATTTTCCACTGGCAGTCAGAAAGCGAATATCGTCCAGCAGAGAAAAATAAACATGTTGGTATTTACGGAGACAATTCCTGCATCTAACGGGCAGAGGTTGCCGTCTAGGTTGATGCCGAGTGTGACACTTTTCAGATAACCAAAGGTTGTTTCCATTTTGGACAGTTCTGTATTTAAGGTTTGAAATTCACTGCTTTGTGCAATAAGATCGCTTACCACGCCGAGACGATATTTGAGTACACGTTCATCGGTGGAAAAGAAATTGTCCAATTCTAAATCTGCAAAACCGCGATAGCTTTCTTTAATTAAAATGATCATGGAATCGATTTTTAAAGAGTCAATAAAACCGAAATCTTTCATGGGTTTTCCCTTGGTACAGTCATAATTGGGGGGTATAATAAATGGAAATTTGTCTGCATACGGTAGGCTCCTTTGGAATTACAAATAAAAAGCAGATCAAACTGCTGCATTTTTCATCGAAACCAATGGAGAAATCAGCATTGCGGGAAAACTATCGGAACAAATCGAATCAGACAATGATGGATGAGGGATTCCCCTTGTGCAGCTGGAAATGGCCGGTTATGACCGTCCGTATGAAAGACATGGAAACAAGTATGTAGTGACAGCATCGGGCTGTTTTCTCTTGTACGAATCTATGGAAGATACATGATGGTGTGCCAGTTGCGCGTTTTATCAATACCGTCATCAATGAGGGTCGCGAGGAGCAGGTGCTGACTTATCTTTCATCGTTTACTTATTCAGGATTAGAGAAAGACGGCAATCGCCTGTATATCCCGCATAATGGATGGCAGAAAGAATTAAATTGGAAAGAATACACATTTGAGGATCTGGGATTTCCTGTGACACAGACGAAGAGTATTCGTAGAACCTCTAAGATGATTGAACTGGACATTACACAATAAAGGGTGTAAAATTGCGTAGGCATATTGGATGCAAAGACTTTATTTCGTAAGAGGTGTTGAAGTTTGAAGAAGAATAAATATGAGATTGATATGTGCAATGGAACGATCATGGATAAACTGATATCCTTTGCACTGCCGCTCATGCTTTCAGGAATGTTGCAGCTGACGTTCAATGCGGTGGATATTGTTGTCATTGGACAATTCAGTGGAAAGCAGTCTCTGGCGGCGGTCGGTGCGACCACTGCACTCATTAATGTGTTTACAAATCTGTTTATCGGAATTTCGTTAGGAGCCAATGTTATTGCAGCCCGTTTCTATGCAGCAGGCCGGGATAAAGAAATGTCAGAGACGGTACATACAGCTATTTCGCTGGCTTTGATCAGTGGAATTGTCATGGGCATTGTCGGTATTGTTTTTTCCCATGGTGCATTACAACTGATGGGAACACCGTCGGATGTCATTGATCTGTCTACCCTTTATATGCGCATTTATTTTATTGGAATGCCGTTTTTTATGCTTTATAACTATGGCGCAGCAATTTTGCGGGCAGTTGGAGATACCAAGCGGCCACTCATGTTCCTGATCATTTCCGGTGTGGTAAATGCGGCATTAAATCTGACACTTGTAATAGGTGCGCATCTCGGCGTGGCGGGTGTTGCAATCGGAACGGTTGTCTCGCAGTGTCTTTCCTGTATTCTGGTTTTGCGCTGTCTTTATCGTATAGAGGGAAGTTATCAGCTTCGCTTTTCAAAATTATGTATCAAAGGCGTTTATGTGAAGCAGATTTTTCAGGTTGGCATACCGGCAGGTCTGCAAAGTATGGTTATCAATTTTTCCAATGCATTGTTGCAGTCATCGGTAAATTCGTTTGGTTCTACAGAGATGGCGGGATATACGGCTGCGAACAACCTGCTTGGCTTTTTGTATATGTCCATCAACTCGGTGACACAGGCATGTATGAGTTTTACAAGCCAGAATTTTGGTGTCGGAAAGTATAAAAGAATGGACCGCGTGCTGAAAGACTGTCTGATTCTGACGATGGGAATTGCACTGGTTTTGGGAGGCGGATTTTATATTTTCGGACCGCAGATTCTTAAAATTTATACCAGGAGTCCGAAGGTAATTGAGAGCGCGATGGAGATTCTTTCGATTACGACGGTTCCATATTTTCTGTGCGGAATTATGGATCTGTTTCCGGGTGCATTGCGCGGAATGGGATATTCCATGGTGCCGATGATACTTTCAGTTATTGGTACGGTAGGAACAAGAATTGTATGGATCTATGGACTGTTTCCAACACATCGATCACTGTATTTTCTGTTTATTTCCTATCCGGGATCGTGGATTGCAACAATCGTGATGCAGGTGATCTGTTATTATTTTGTGCGGCGCATGGTATATCGGAAAAATAATGAGGGGCAAAATACCTTTTGACCCTTTAATCATATAATAAGGGGTGCATATTGTCACATATGGCTGTGTATGCATAATGGAAAGACGCTTTTTTAATAAATAATTCTTGACTCTCACCCTGGTTCATGGTTTATATTCTGACCAGAATTTTGGAAATGGAGGTAACTTATGAACCGGTGGTCAGAGAAAAAACAGAAAAACAGAATAAAAACGCAATTCGGAAAAAATCCAATGGACATGGAAAACTGGGAATCTTTACAGCTTCGCATGTACGAAATTGAAATGTATGAGCAAAGGCGAAGAAAAACTTTCAATCAGGAATGGGTCGATGATGTGACATGGAATGATCTGGAGATGGATCGTGTATTTGCACGGATCAATCATACGAGAACATACATGGGAGAACAGATTTTATATCATCGGCTTCATGGCTGTAAAAACAGACAGAAACTCCAGAGGATGGAAAAACGAATTGCGTTTTTTTCGTGTCAGGAATCATCCCGCATCAAAGTGGAAGAAAAGCTTTCACATATCGGGAAACAAAAAGAAAATTATTATTTGCCATTGTTTCTGATGGATGAAATCAATTGGCCGGTTACTTCCTGTATCGGGCTGTACTTGCAGCAGGTGCTGTTGGTCATTTGTCTGGCAGGAACTGTTTTGGCGAGAAGCAATGTATGGGGCCTGGGACTTCTTGTCGTTGCCACAGTCAATTTGCTTATTTATCTGCATGCCAAAAACAAATATGAAGGAAATCTGTTTGCAGTGGCAAATATGAAAGTAGCATTGGATTTTTGCAATTGGATGATAAAAAGCTTCGAAGGTAACCAATTGTATGCAGACGAAGAAATTTTGCAGGCGCTGGAGAAAACAAGGAAGCTGGCGAAACAGATGGGGCGTTGGCAGGCAAGAAAATATCAAAGTGTCACAGGAGATCTGACTGGTATTGTGCAGGATTATCTTGCAGGTGTTACATTATATGATATTGTGGCATTCTGCCATATAGAAAAAGCCCTGAGAAAGTGCAGAAAAGAAACTTTACAATTATATGAATTTGTGGGGGATGTTGATACGGACATTGCAATCGCTTCTTTCCGGAAAAGCCTGACAAACTGGTGCAGCCCCATGATACAGAAATCCGGGTCCATAAGGCTGGAGAAAATTTGTCATCCGCTTATGGACGATGGTGTTGCAAACAGCATAGAATTGCGAAAAGGCGCTATTTTTACAGGAGCGAACGCATCCGGCAAATCTACCTTTATGAAAGCTGTCGCAATCAATGTCATACTGGCACAGACGATCCATACCTGTGTTGCAAAAAATGTAAAAATGCCTACAATAAAAGTAATGACTTCTATGGCACTTCGGGATGATGTGGTGCAGAAAGAAAGTTATTATATGCGGGAAATGAAATATCTCAAACGGATGCTTGATGAGATTGAAAAGGGAGAACCGGTACTGTTTGTAATCGATGAAATATTAAAGGGAACCAATACGCGGGAACGGTTGGGAGCGTCGAAAGCGATTCTTTCGTACATGGCGCAAAAACCGGGATTTTTGTTGGTCGCAACACATGATCTGGAATTGGTGAAAGCTGAAGAAGATCTGTATGAAACTTATTATTTTGACAGTCAGATATGTGGAAAAGATATTATTTTTCCCTACAAAATGAAACAGGGAATTGCTGTCAGAACCAATGCAATCGATCTCATGGAAATGATGGATTTTCCGAAAGAGATAACAGACAAAGCCAGGATAGTGTCAGCCAGATGAATAGTGTCAGCCCATTTGCTGAAAGCAAATTATGCATGGGCTGATGTTCAATGAATGGAAGTGTATATATGAAAATTGGAGAAGTAGCGGAACAGACCGGATTAAGTATCAGCAATATCCGGTTTTATGAAAAAAAGGGACTGATTGAGCCAAAACGAAATGAGCAGAGCAAATATCGGGATTATACGGAAGAGGATGTAAAGCGGCTGAAGCAGATTATTCTATATCGAAAGATGGATATGCCACTCGAAAAAATAGCATGTGTGCTGGATGGACAGAACTCTTTGGAGGAGATGGTCCAGCAGCAGTTGTTGGAGTTACAGCACAAACAGCAGGAAATTCAGGGATCTATGGATTTATGCCGAAAACTGGTCGCAGACCATGCGTATGATGGACAAAATATAGATTTTTATCTCAGTTATGTAAAAGAAGAAGAGAAAAAGGGACACCGCTTTGCCGAGTTGGAGGAACTTGTCTGCGATTTCTCAGAATACAGTGAGTTTTATAAAGTGAGTGGAGATCCGCTTTTTCAGCTTTTGTTTCATAAGGTCAGAAATCAAAAAGTGTTTTTGTGGGGCTGGTTTGGGCTGTGGATTGCAATATCACTGTTTTTTGTTATAGAGTTCGGATTGGGAGATGGGCATATGCCATTGTTGGTGAGGGCATTGGTTTTAGGAATAGTGCTTGTGCTTTTGTGGTATGATTTCTTTTGGTACTGCAAGAGAAAACGGCATCCATAAGTGGTGGTCGATTTATCCGACCACCACAACAAAATTTAACACTTACACACTTAACTTGACAAACTTAATGGATCTGAAAATCAATGGAGGCAATTTTCTTTCCATCGACATTTTTATTTGTTACTTCAAACGTAAGGTCTGTCTGATTTTCATAAAGCACCATAATTTTATAAGTTGCTGTTCCATCAGCATTTTGTTTATAAATTCCACCATACAGCCATTGCAGAGGGTTCCCGTCAGCATCGACAACTGCCAGGTCAGGATCATTGTACGGATCGTTATAAGGTTTTTTTGTAAAATCAGGAGTTTCTATTGTAAGTACCAGCCCGGCTTTTGTTTTCACAACATCACAGACCTTTACTCCATGATCTTCTTTGTTTACTTGATATGTTATGTTTGACGATCGGTCTACTGTCACAGGAAAGCTCAGTTTCCACTCACCATCCACACTTCCTGTACTTTTATAATCTCCGTTTTTATCCCACTCGTCATCCTTGTAACCCGTCAGATTTTCCATAGAACATTCAACTTCGAGAGTGTTCTTATCGGAGAAGGAGTCTGTATTTTGTCCAATATCCATCAGATCTATTTCACCTGATTTTACGAATGTTCCATCGGAAGCCTTTTCAAATGACATTCTGACCCCTCCGGGTTCTTTTCCATTTACGGTGACAATATCACTTCCTTTTCCGGAACTTATAAAGTCAGCCTGATTCAGCAGTTCATTATCTGTTTTTAATACAGCTGTGTAATACACGATATATCCGTCACAATAGATATCTGAGATAGACACATTCACTCCGTTTACATCTACGCTCGTATTGTAGGTTTTATCCTGATGTCTGGCCGTCTCCTCCTGAGCGGTCATAGATTTTTCTGCAATCTTTTCATAAATCTTTGCTTCAGCTTCATCTTTTGTTCCCTGACGGTTTTCTATAAGATTTCCTATTGTACTGCTGAATAAGTTCTTCGCCATTGCAGGGTTTGCGGCCCCGGCTGCTCCAATTATAACAGCACATGCAGCTGCTGTTGCTAAGGCAGCTCTTCTTATATTTTTGTGTGATTTATTATTTTTCTTTATCTTTTTCAAAATGCGCTTCTGTTTCTGCGCTTTATCAAGGTCGGTTAGATTTATTTTTTCATATTCATCTTCATTTATTTTTACATCGTTTAAAATTTCATAAATATTTTTTCCCATACTCAGGCACCTCTTTCTTCTAATAAGTTTTTGCGTATTTTCTTTCTCCCTCGTGAAAGTCTGTTATATATGACTTCCGGTTTCATGCCGGTTTCGTGGCTTATCTGCGTCATGCTTTCTTCTTCCACATATAGTTTATAAAAAAGTTCCCTGTCCCGTGGATTTAAACATGCCAGCATTTTTTCTACTTCTGAATTGACTTCTTTTTCTATCATTTCAGCAAGTGCCTTTTCATTATGAAGCCGAAGTTGTTTAATATAATTTTTTTCTCCTATTTTCATAAGTTCCATATCCTTCCCCATCCGCTTTGTTATGCCGATGGCTTCTCTCGATGCATCTGAGTGGCTTTGTAATTACAATTGGTATTACGAACTTTTTTCATGTATTCTATCAAAAATAGAAAAATGGTTTTAAAAATTTTTGAGGGAGGGAGTAAAATGAGGTGAGAATGAAGTTATTAGATTTTGAAGAAAGAGGCGTCCATAAGGTAGCTGTATAGCGCGGTCACACACTTCTACTTTCGGGGGCTACGCTGAGGATTTTTGGCATGTGCTATCGGGAAAATAGGCAAGTAATATGGTTTAGTTAATTTAAAAACGCTATACTAGTTATCAAGAATTATGAATTTGTAGAAAATAGAAATGTGTGACCACGCTATGCAGCCCCTCCTTATGGAATCGGCACCCTATATCTAGCGGGTCAGCATTCCATGATGCTCTTCCATATAGCCACCAAAAGTCAGATTTTTATATCCCAACTTTTTAAATTTCTTCATAGCTTCTGTCGGCTTATGATAATACCCGCCTATAATATAAAGTGCAGTCTCCTTATCCGGGATTCTGTGACATACACGTTCTTCTGTGATCTTATCAATCGGAAAATTAATTGCATTCCCAACATGTCCGTGTGCATAATCTTCCTTTGGGCGACAGTCGATAAGAAGTGCATTTGGTGATGTGTTGGCAGCATTTCGGGCCTGATTGACTGTGAGTTTTTTCATAAATATACTTAACATTTTAAAGTCCCCCTTGTATTGTGGTAATCAGACTATTATAGCGAATTTTTCCAATAATGCAAGTTTTTTCTTTTTTGTAACCTTTTGTGACTGCTATTTGTACTATTAGTGAAAGGCCTTTAAAAAACGAAACATAAAGGAGCGGCTCATGAGACAATCCGTACAGGAACTGATGGAACGCTATCAGAACAATTTATTCGCGGCGGCTTTTAACGTATGTAAGAGCAAAGAGGACGCCGAGGATGTTGTGCAGGATACGTTTTTGCAGTACCACATGAACAAAAAACAATTTGAAAACGAGCAGCATATCCGGGCATGGCTGTTCCGGGTGGCAATCAACAAAGCAAAGAACTGTAATCACACCTTCTGGCGCAAAAACAAATTATCGCTGGAAGATTATATGGAAACATTGACCTTCGAGACACCGGAATCGGAAAATCTGTTTGAGACCGTGATGAAACTTCCGGAAAAGTATCGTATCGTCATTCACCTGTTTTATTATGAGGATTATGCCATTCGGGAAATTGCCGAGATTCTGCATTTGTCAGAAAGCAATGTCAAGATCCGCCTGTCACGCGGGAGGGCGCTGCTCAGACAGACATTAAAGGAGGAATGGGAAGATGACGAATAAAGAAAAATACAAGCAGGCATTTTCGGTATTACAGACCTCCGGTGATTTTTCGATGGAGGTAGAAAAAATGGCAATGAGACAGAAGCATCATAAAGTGAAAACAATCGCGGCAGCAGTTGCAGCATGTATCGTACTTGTAGGGGGTGCAGGAACCGCCTACGCAGCAAATCTTGGAGGTATCCAGAGAACGATTCAGCTCTGGATCAATGGCGATCAGACGAATGCAACGCTCGAAATTAATAACGACGGCAACAGCAGTACCTATACCATAAAAATACCGGATGAAAACGGCAATTCCACGGAAATAACGGGTGGAGGTGTCGCAATGGATGGAGACGGAGTGGAACGTCCGCTGACCGAAGATGAGATTATGGAGCAGATTAATCAGCCGGATGTGGAGTACGAAGATGACGGCAGTGTCTGGTTGTACTATAAAGACCGGAAGCTGGATATTACCGACCGTTTCGAGGATGGCATCTGTTACGTAAAACTTACAGACGGAAAAGATGTGAAATATCTGACAATCAAATATAATGATGGCTATGCGATGTCGGACAGCAAATATGTAAGTATGTAAAATTGTAAAATATGCAACAGCGGTTCTTAATAAAAACTTAAGTTGTTTTTTTAATCGTATATGATAAAATTTCTTTGCAAAGGAGAAGAATGTCATATGAAAAAAATAATTTATGTAATCATGGTTACGCTGCTGATACCTTATTTCGCAATCATGCAGCCCGTCAGCATAGATGCTAAGACAACCACTTATTGTGGGGCATATTCGAATCTTGTGGATGCAAAATCGCAAAAGGAGGTTCGAAAAGCAATGCTTGATGCCGGACTTTCCAGGAAAAATGTGGATGCATGGCTTGCTGATGTAAAGACTTATAATAAAACCATTAAAAATACGGGACTTGTCAAAAAAGGTTTCAAAAAGATGACAAAGAGTCCACAGTATGATGAAAACAAAATCATGGAGCTTTGGCGAAAGAAGAATGATCTGTTTATTGGATACAATTGCAGAATCACAGCTTTTGATCTTATGAAAGATAAAATCAAAGTTGATGAGAATGCAAAGGCTAATCCGACGGAACTCTTTATGGATCAGGATGCGCTTAAGAATGCTCCGGAAAAAAAGTTTACCAAAAAGCAGACAGCAACATTTGAAAAGTTATTTTCCACAGTGAATACAGAATATACAACAGATGTTGACACACATGTGAAAAAAATGCAAAAGAGCCTGAAGGCAAAAGGTGTCACTATTTCTAAAAAGACAAAGGCATCATTGATAACGGTTGTATTTCATTCCAGTTTTGGCAAGGAAGAAAATGAATTGTTTGTCGGGCATGCCGGAGTGCTTGTTCCGACCAGGGATGGAAAACTTTTATTTGTTGAGAAACTGTCCTTCTCTCTGCCATATCAGGTTATTAAATTTGATAACCGGAAGCAGCTCTATCAGTATCTGATGGGGATGTATGATACGCAGTGGGGACAGGAAGAAGCGAAGCCTTTTATTATGGAAAATACCAGACGAATGAAATGCTGATGCAAAGATTGATAGAAAGCGATTTCAAATTATAATTATAAAAGAGACGAGTAGCATAACTGTGACAATAAAGTTATGCTACTTCTTTTTTATGTTCAAAACTACATATTATTTGACGCGCGTCAAATAAAAATAAGGAGGCGCCGATGGTAATGAGCAATCAAATTGTTATGAAAAATGCAGTAAAAAATATTCTCGATACAACGGAAATAGGGAATATTTCCCATAGACAAAATATGAAGAATTATTAAAATAGATATTACAAAACAGTTAGATAAAAAGGGGAATTAATATTATGTCAGAAAAGAAACAAAATTTATGGAAATGTTTTATAGTTGTTGCAGTTGGCATTCTATGTATTGCTGCTGGTTATGCATGGGCGAAGAATTCTTTGATTATGAAGAAAACAGACTGGCAGGGAACGTTTCAAGTGGGGGAACACAAATTTGAAAATGCAGAATATATTGCCATAACGCCTTCGTTCGAAAATAATGCTGAGAATACCGGAAAATTTCAATGTTACGATCAGGAAATATTGCATGAAGGAACCTATCTGATCACAGAGCAAAATTATCTGACATTATATGAAGATGAAAAATCAATTGGTATTATTTTTGCAAAAGATGATAAATATTATTTTGTTGATAATTCATTAGAAGTGCAGAATCTTATAAAGACTGCGGACGAACCGGATGTCTTAAAACCTATAAAATAAATATGTGTGAACCGCTGCCAAAGTTATTACAATGTATAAGTGAAAGGCAGGAAAAGCTTTTCGAAATTCGTGTACACGGGAAGTAACTAATATGACAATTCAGGAACTGGAACAGTGCATTTTGCTTTATGGGAAAGATATTTACTCATTTTGCATGCACCTGGCAAAAGAAAAAGAGAGTGCAGATGATCTGTATCAGGATGCATTTTTAGAAGCAACCAAAAAGATAGCATCCATTCGGTATGAGGATAATCCGAAAAGCTATCTGTTATCCATCGTGATCCGTCTATGGAAAAATCGCGTGCGCAAACGGGCATGGCGCAGCCGGATTGCTCCACAAGTGGCAGAGGAAGCCATGGAAGAGAGTACGGCTGTTTCCGGGAGTGATATGGTGGAACGGGTTGTGAAAGAGGAAGAAAAGGCGCATTTGTGGAAGGCTGTCGATGCTCTTTCGGATGTGTACCGGATTCCGCTTTTGCTCTACTATATGGAGAATCAGAACGTGGCGTCCATTGCTAAACTTTTGTCTATTCCACAGGGAACGGTAAAAAGCCGGCTTTATAAAGCCAGAAAATTGTTGGAAAAAGAATTGGAGGATTACTTTTCATGAAAGAATTGGACGAATTGTTAAAAGAAAATCTTCTGCCGGACTGTGTTCCAGAAAAAAGCCTGAATGCATCCATTGTAAAAAAGGCAAAGGAGACACAGAATATGAAACATAGAACATTGAAATCAGGCGTGGCAGCGGTAGCTGTAATTGGAATCCTTGTTGTTGGATCTGCATCGGCATATGCGGCATACCGTTATCTTACACCTTCACAGGTGGCGGATCAGATGACAGAGGATGGAGCATTAGCAAAAGCATTTGAGAGTAAGGATGCGATTACGATCAATGAAACACAGAAATCTGCAGGCTACGAAATTACTCTTATGGGAATCGTTACAGGAAAAGATCTTTCGGTTGTGGTGAATGACGAAAACAGATCTGTCATCAGCACAAAAAAAACTTATGCCGTCACAGCGATTACAAAAGAGGATGGGACACCAATGCCCGGACAGATGGATGACAGTTACCAGACTTTTTGTGTTTCGGCATTGATCCATGGAAAAAGCTTTATGGATGTCAACAACGGAACCTTAAGTGCGGGGGCGCAGGCATTCGTGCAGGACGGTGTACAGTATCAGCTTTTGGAGTGTGATGATCTCGAAATATTTGCAAATATGGGGGTTTATCTCGGTGTAGTAGAAAGCTTTGGACAGGAATCACAGGCATTTACATTAGACGAAAAGACAGGGGATTATGAGGTCAATAAGGCATTTGACGGCATGCAGGCACTTTTTATGCTTCCGCTGGATAAGTCAAAGGCAGATGATAAAGCGGCAGAGAAGTATTTTACTCAAATAGAGGAGCAAAAGGATGAAGAAAATGTTGCTGCACAGAACGAAGCTGATGAGATGTCAGGACAAGAACAGATTGAAAAAAGGCTGGACGGTGCAAAACTTATTAAGAGCGAGACTAAGACGGTAACACCAGATGCAGATGGAATGATTTGCATATCTACACCAGATGAAAAATTATCTTATAGTGTTTCAGACTGGATCTATGATGTTGGAGAAGAGAGTATCATTGGAGAAGCTGGAGACGGAACAGCAGAGGGAACCAGGATTGAGACATTGAAAAAAAATGAGGATGGAACCTTTACTTATCAGGCTTATCGTCCTGCTAAGGCACAGTTGAAATAAAAAACAGTTTGTCATCGCAGAGATTGTGGCATTGATTATTGGTGTTGCAGCGTGGGTAGCATTATCAGTACGTGCTGGACTTGAGGAGCATCATTTTCAGGATGTGAGTACATTTAAGACATCGAATGCTTATCTGGTAATTGATGGCGTGGATGGAAGAATTACATATGTTTCCAATCACAATCCGTTGAAGTTTCAGATGGCAGAAGTAAAAGATCTGCAGAATATACGGTGATAAATGTCATTTAAACTGGCATTTTTTTGGACCAAATTATAGAAATTCAACGCATATGTCCAATGTAAGAAAAAAACAAGGACATTATTAATAGGGAAAATTATATATGCCCAAAAAGTGAAAATGATGAGAACATAATAATAAATTTTTATGTATATATCCAAATGGCACAAAGTGGTTGCGGACCACGACTATGAACCCCCCATTTCCTTTTGAAACAGCTCTCTGATAATTTGCGCAGTTTCCTCGGTTTTTCCAAGCAGTTTATCGCGCTGTTTGCAGAATGCGCGGTTGATGATTCCGACCAGCGTACCAACTAAGATGGCTGCGATGATGGTACCGGTGCCGACACTTCCGAGGTTGTGTAATACGGTAAGACAGGTAATGGCTGATAGGAGAACCATTGTACAGTCAAAACCAATTTTGACTTTGGAAAATTCAATATGTGTTACAGAGGAAACTGCCTGCATACAGCCCTCTCCGGCAAGTGGAATCAGATCTGCCGGCAAATACAAAAAGATACCGAATGCGACAAATACAGTGCTGGCAAGTACCATGATAATGCGGATTGCAAGATTTTCCGGTGTTGGAAGAAAGGATACCATATAGTTGCAAAAAGTTGTAAAGTAACCGAATATCACACCGATCACAACCTGTATACATAGGGATTCTTACTTTTAAATGCTTCATTTGTCTGTGCCTTCTTTCTTCTGAATGTTTACCATATTTTCATATACGCGACCAAGCAGTTCCTTTAGCTGCCGTGCTTCAGCTTCGGTGAAACCTTTTAATGCTTCGGATTCGATCCGGGCAAATTCAAGGTCGAGACAGTCTGCATATTTTTTTCCTGTTTCTGTGAGATATACATGAAGTGATCGACGATTGCTGCCGGCGGTCTTTCGTTCAATATAGCCTTTGTTTTCCATGCCATTTAAGATGGCGGTCAAAGATGCCGGTTCAATGTGACAAAATATGGCAATCTCTTTTTGGATTGCTCCGTCATGATGGAGCAGATAATCAAGTATTTTTGGTTGGCCCGGTGTCAATCCGGTGTCTTTGACACTTGATACCAGCGCTTTTTGCACCATAAGATGATCGGACATCAAAAGATAGCGAAATGTTTCCTGCATAGGAACCTCCTTGATTAGAAATCTAATTGTTAGAAATCTAACTAAATATATACCATGAGGGAAAAATTGTCAAATAAAGTAGAAACTTTTGAGTTTTTAACACGAATGATATATACTGATTGCAAAAGAAAAGCAAATTACTGAAGTAAAAGGGATACTGTTATGGGAAAAAAGAAAGTAACGATTAAAGAGATTGCAGATATGGCGGGAGTTTCGATAGCAACAGTTTCACATGTGATCAACCGGACAAGATATGTGAGTCCGGATCTTGTGGATAAAATCGAAACATTAATTCGGGAAACAGGATATCAAAAAAAGATAGAGGAAAAAGAAAGACACTTGAAAGTGGGACGGCAATCTGAGATTGTTGCAGTTATTCCGAATATCGAGAGTACGATATATCGGGACATGGTTATACATTTAAAGCGATTTGTCAGCATTCAGGGCTACCAGTTTTATATCGCGATTACTGATAATAATTTGAAGGAAGAGGCTCAAGTGTTATATGGCTTGATTCAAAATAAAAAAACAGCAGGAATCATTCATGTACCAGTCAGTGATGTCGCAACAGACTATAAGCGTCTGATAGGTTCAGGAATTCCATTTGTATGTATGGAGAGAAATATCTTAGGGGATGGAATTGACGCAGTTGAATTTCGTGACAGGGATGCCATATTTAAAGGAACCGATTATCTTTTATCCTGTGGACATAAAAACATTTTGTTTTTAAGAGAAAGTTCTAAGAGTACCACCAGAGAAGAACGTACAAAAGGATTTTTTCGTGCATTGGAAGAACATGGAATCAATACAAATGATGCAAATATTGCGGATGTGAATTTGGAATCAGGAGCCGAAAATTGTATTTTGGAGATTCAGAAAGCGCTCCGAAGATATATGCCAACTGCAATTATGGCGGGAGGAAATCGAATTACATTGTATTTAATGAAGACATTGCGGGATATAGGAATAGAATGTCCTGAGGAAGTGTCTGTCGTAGGGTTTGGCGATGAAGGATGGTCAGAATTAACGTATCCTCCACTAACGATTTTAAAGAGAGATGTGGAAGGTTTGAGCAGACGGGCAGTTAATATGTTGTTTGAAAAAATCAATACAGGGTCAGTAATTGAACAAGATTGCTATGCAGATGTAGAATTGATTGTGAGAAAATCAACTAAAATGTTGGATAATGGACCGTTTGGAGAAGAAGCAGCAACCCCGGAATCCATTGTAATTACAAAAGAAGAAAAAAGCAGGCTAAGAGCAGGAAATTATCGCGTGGCAATTTCGTTCCATTATACAGGAACTTCCTGGGCAGAATTGCATGAAAAAGGAATTCGTGATGAACTTGAACAATATGGAATTGATGTTGTGTCAGTTATGGATGCGCATTTTGATGTGGCATTGCAGAACGCACAGCTGGAGGGAATCCGTTTACAGAAACCGGATGCTGTTATTGCTATTCCAGTGGATGATAAAAAGACAAAAGAAAAATTTCAGGAATTATCAAAAGTGTCAAAACTGGTGTTTTTGAGTAACGTTCCGGAAAATATGGAAAAAAACAGTTATGTTTGCTGTGTTTCGGTGAATGAGACTGAAAATGGAAATAATGTTGGGAGAATGATAGGACAATATTGTAAGGGCAAACATGTGGAAGCTGGATTTATTATACATGGGGCTGTTTTTTATGGAACACGTGCGAGAGATTCGGCGGTTGAAAAGATCCTTACAGAGCAATACAAAAATGTTGAGATTAAAGCAATTCGAAGTTTTGGAGAAATTGCAAATGCATATCAGGTTTGCAAAGATATGATTGTGGAAAATCCACAGATTAAACTTTTGTATGTAAGCTGGGATCGTCCGGCATTACTGGTTATTAAAGCGTTGCAGGAATTGCATAGAGAAGATATCGCTGTATTTACAACTGATTTGGACTATGAAATTGCACAGTATATGGAAGATGGAATTGTAAAAGGGTTAAGTACCCAACGACCATACGAGCAGGGAAGAACAGCAGCGCATGTAGTTGCTAAGGCATTATTGAGTAATGATGTGCCAAGATATGTGGGAGTACAACCGTATGTAGTTGAGGAAAAACAGCTTAGAAGAGCGTGGAAAGATATTTTTCATGAAGGGATGCCGGAAAAATTGACATAAGATTCAGGTAGTTATTTCATTATAAAGATAAAATAAGCAGAAAAAAAGAATGTCGTGCAGATGTTCTTTTTTTTTAAAACAAATAAAAAATTTACGTAAAAAATAAGACTAAAATGTAAAATTGCGTAAATGAATAAATAAAAATTGTTGAAAACGACGAATAAAAACAAATGTTACGCAAAATATTGACAAAAAGATGAACGAATATTATGATGCAAATACAAAGAACAAAGAAAAACATAAAAATTTACGTAAATTTTAAAAAGCACAAACGGAGGGAAAACAAATGAGAAAAATGAAAAAATTATTAGCTTTGGGATTATGTTTATGTATGACAGCAGGATTGGCAGCAGGATGTGGAAACAGTAAGTCAGCAGATGATACAACGGATTCTGGAAAGAGTTCAAAAAAGGGATTATCTTTTGCATTTTGTACCAATACTTTAAATAATACATTCCAGAGTTCGATTGATGCAAAATTAAAGGAATTATGTGATGAAGATGGGATTTCTTATACGTGCCTGGATCCTGATTATGATTTGAATAAGCAGCTGAGTCAGTTATCTGATGTAGCGAACAGTGGATATGATGCGGTATTTGTTATACCGGTAGATTCTGCGGGAATAACTTCCGGACTGGCAGAAATCAGTGATGCAGGAATTCCAATATTCAATGTGGATACGGCAGTAATTGATGATGACCTTAACAGTTTTGTTACACAGTTTGTCGGTACCAATGCATATATGGCAGGTCAGCTGGTTGGAGAGCAGATGGTTAAGGATCATCCGGATGGAGGAAATATTGCAGTTTTGGATTTCCCTTCAAATGAAAGCTGTGTTGATCGTGTAAATGGATTTCTGGATGGACTGGGGGACAGCAAAGATAAGTTTAAAATTGTAGCCCAGCAGGATGGCGGAGCAGCATTGGATAAATCCATGGAATTGGCAGAAGATATTATTACAGCGACTCCGGATCTGGATGCATTTTTCTGTATTAATGATCCATCTGCACTCGGTGCAGCAGCTGCAATCAAAGCTGCTAATAAAACTGGAAAAATCGGGGTATACAGTATTGATGCTTCTCCAGATGGAAAGCAGGCATTATTGGATGGAGAATTTACGGCAGTTGCATGTCAGGTTCCGGTACAGATAGCAGAATATTCTTTCAATGAAGCTGTGAAATATGTGAATGGAGACACAAAAATTGATGAAAAAAAGGTATATCTGGATTCACATCTTGTTTTAAAAGATGAAGCCGAGAAAACGCTGAAAGAATGGCAGTAAAAAGGGAGGCTCACTATGGGACAGACAGTGTTAGAAATGATAGGGATAAAGAAAAGTTTTGCAGGCATTTATGCGTTGAATGGCATTGATTTTTCTTTGGAACTTGGAGAAGTTCATGCGCTGCTCGGAGAAAATGGAGCAGGAAAGTCGACATTGATTAAAGTACTGGGTGGAATTCATCAGCCGGACAGTGGTACGATCAAAGTAAATGGAAAAGAAGTCAAAATAGATGGGGTCCCGGCGGCAAGAGAGAATGGAATTGGCATTATACATCAGGAAATCGTGCTAGTGCCTTATCTGACAGTCGCACAGAATCTGTTTTTAGGAAGAGAAATCAAAACAAAATTTGGAACATTGGATGATGCGGAAATGAACCGCAGGGCAGCAGAGATGATCTCTGCCCTGGGGGTTCATATTCAGGCGGAAACCATGGTAGAAAATTTGACAATTGCACAGCAGCAGATGGTAGAAATTGTAAAGGCGGTATCCTTTAATGGTAAAATTATCGTTATGGATGAACCGACATCTTCCCTTTCAAATGAAGAAGTGGAGCAGTTATTCGAAATTATTGATAATTTAAAAAAGAAAAATGTCAGTATTATTTACATTTCTCATAGAATGGAAGAACTTTTTCGTATTTCAGATCGAATCACTGTCATTCGGGATGGAACCTATGTGGGAACCAGAAAAACAGCCGAGACAAATGCAAATGAGCTGGTGGCAATGATGGTTGGACGGGATCTTGAAAATTTCTATGTGAGAGATTATTGCGATGTAGAACACGCTCCTGTGGCGCTTGAGGTAAAACATCTGACGAGTCCTGGTGTTTTTGAAGATGTTAGTTTTGCAGTACATAAAGGTGAAATTCTTGGATTTTCCGGTCTGGTTGGTGCCGGAAGAAGTGAAATTATGGAGTCGATTTTTGGAGCGAGACCATATACATCCGGTCAGATTTTCTTAAACGGAGAAGCGGTGCGTTTTAAAAATACTATGCAGGCAATTAAGGCAGGAATTGCACTGGTGCCGGAAGATCGAAAAAAACAGGGATTGGTACTTGGAAACAGTGTGGCATTTAATCTTACATTATCGAGTCTTCGTTTTTGTATGAATGGAATTGCCATTAGTGAAAAAAAACGGGAAGATATTATTGAACATTATAGCCAGAGACTTCGGATTAAAGCAGCATCACCGGAAATTGAGGCTGGAAGTCTCTCTGGAGGAAACCAGCAGAAGGTGGTATTGGGAAAATGGCTTGCAACCAAGCCGGATGTACTGATTTTGGACGAGCCGACGAGAGGTGTGGATGTAAATGCAAAGTATGAAATCTATACGGTAATTAATGAGCTTGCAAAAGAAGGCATTGCAATCATTATGGTTTCCAGTGAACTGCCGGAAATTATCAATATGTGTGACAATGTCTGTGTAGTAAGAGCTGGAAAATTGGTCGGTCAGTTAGAAAAAAATCAGTTGGTTCAGGAAGAAATTATGAAGTATGCGGCAGGAGGCGTGGAGTAATATGAATGAAAAGAAAAAAGAAGTAAGTGCATTGGGAAAAAGAAATCCATTTACTTCCATTGTAAAAGGAAATATAGGAATCATAATGGTACTGATCATTATGTGCGTAATTGTGTCTGTAGCCACGGATAAGTTTTTGACAACAAATAATATCATATCTGTTTTACGACAAATTTCAATCAATACATATATTGCATTGGGAATGACACTTGTTATTATTCTTGGGCATATTGATTTGTCGGTTGGTTCAATTGTAGCGATGTCGGGAACTCTTACCGTTGGTCTTACGGTTAATCAGGGCCTGCCACTTGGTCTGGCAATTGTAATTGGAATGGCAGTAGGAATTCTCGCCGGATTTCTCAGTGGTTTCATAGTATCTCATTTTAAGGTTCCGGCCTTTATTATCACAATGGCTATGATGAATATTGCAAGTGGTATTGCTTACGTATATACAGGCGGGCAGTCCACACGTATCACAAATAAGTTTTTTATTACAATTGGTACAGGGTATTTGTTTAATATCATTCCACTTCCGGTTGTATATATGATTATTTTAATTATTATATTTAGTTTCCTTCTAAGTAAGACAAAATTCGGTACATATGTATATGCAATTGGAGGTAATCGGGAAGCTGCAAGATTATCTGGTGTACCTATTAAAAAGATTGAAATTATTGTGTTTACACTTTCTGGTGCGCTGGCTGCATTTGCGGGTCTGGTGCTTTGCTCAAGAATGTATTCCGGACAGCCATCTGTAGGAAGCGGGTATGAACTGGATGCAATCGCTGCCTGTGTACTTGGAGGAACATCCATGGCTGGAGGAAAAGGTCGTATCAGTGGAACTGTATTTGGTGCAATGGTAATTGGAATCATTTCAAATGGATTAAATCTGATAGGAGTGTCTTCATACTGGCAGTTAATTATCAAAGGATTGATTATTGCATGTGCAGTTCTGTTAGATGTTCAGAAAGATAAGCTGGCACTATTAAAGAACAGGATAAAAGCGTCAAATTAATTATAAGAAAGGAATACTGTCTGCGGCTGCAGACAGAGCAGGATAAGGAAATGGAAATTTTTCGAAAGATGTCCTTTGCTGATTCTACCGGAGATGCAATTCCGTTTTATCACGAAGGAAAATATCATATTTTTTCACTTACATCGCCACCGGGAACAACGGTTTATCCAGAAAGGCTTCGTACGACATGGAGTCACAGTGTATCGGAAGATTTGGTGCATTGGAAAGAACTTCCGACTGCTTTGTACCCGGGAGAAGGAGAAGAACCGGATGCTTCCGGCGTCTGGACAGGTTCTGTAATTTATGGAGAGGGGCAGTTTCACGCATTTTATACAGGATACTGTTTGACAGCAGAATTTCAGCAGACAATTTGCCATGCAACAAGTGAGGATGGTATTACATGGAAAAAAGATACAGCTAATCCGGTAATTACACCTATAACAGAACTCTATGAAAAACTTGACTGGAGAGATCCATACGTATTTTATAATGAAGAAGATGAAAATTATTGGATTTTAATTTCAGCTCGAAGGCTGGATATGCCAATCACACGAAGAGGATGCATTGTATTGTATCGCTCGAAGGATTTAAAAAACTGGTCGTATTATGGACCGATTTATTCTCCAGGGCATACAAATTGTCCGGAATGCCCGGAAATGTATAGAATGGGGAATCATTGGTATCTTTCTTATTCCAGATTCTCGGAATTTGTAAATACTATTTATCGTGTATCAGAATCTCCGTTTGGACCGTGGAGAAAACCAAAAAAAGATGGAATTGGTGGAAGGCGGTTTTATGCGGCAAAGTCTATGCAAAACGAAGAGGGAAGACGCTTTTATTTTGGATGGGCACATGATCGTGCACAGCAAAGTGATACCGGCGAGTGGTATTGGGGTGGAACCTTTTGTGTGCCGCATGAAGTAGTGCCGTCGGAAAATGGAGAACTGGATGTAAAGCTTCCACGTGAATATGAACAGATTTTTGGAAGAAAAACAGAATGGGAGTATCTTCCTGTTCTTGGAGATGCAAAAGTATACGGAAAAAATACAATAGCGTTGCATGCAGTTGAAAGTTGTTCCTATGGCTTTCTGAAGCATAAAGAGGAAAGTTATATGCTATCTTGTAGCATCATCCCGAGGGAGGCATATGATTCATTTGGAATTCTTTTAAAATCCGACAAAGAGGCAAGTGGATGTCTGTATTTGGAATTTGATATGGCAATGCAGAGGGTATCATTTTTAAATCTTCCGATGGGAGTAGATCCTTTCTGGGTGCAATCCTGTCAGGCTGTGCCACCGGCAACGGAACCGGGACCTGATGGGGTACGTGTCTGTGAGAAAACATTGCAAATTGAGGAAGGAAAAGCAATTGATGTAAAGATTATTGTGGATCATGATATGATCGAAGCATTTATTGACGAACAAATAGCGTTTACTTATCGGATTTATGCAAAACCGGAATTTGAAACCGGAATACTTGTGCAGGATGCAAATGTAGAATTTTGTAATATTTCTATTACAGGAAAGTAAAAAAAGCAGGACGGGAGAGATGAGAATGGATAAAGAATATGATATTGTTGCGTTAGGGGAATTATTAATTGATTTTACATCAGCCGGGATATCAGAAAATGGAAGTCTCCTGTTTGAACAAAATCCGGGAGGAGCGCCGGTAAATATGCTTACAGCGGCAGAAAAAGCAGGGTTAAAGACTGCTTTTATCGGGAAAGTTGGAAATGATATGCATGGAAAATTTCTGCTGGATATTGTAAAGAAGCAGGGAATTGACAGCAGGGGAATTCTTATGGATGATACTGTATTTACCACACTTGCGTTTGTAAATCTTACCAGTGATGGGGAAAGATCATTTTCATTTGCACGCAAGCCTGGGGCAGATACAATGATTGGTTATAAAGAGGTTGATACGCAGTTATTGCAAAATACAAAGATTTTTCATGTTGGATCACTTTCTCTGACGGATGAACCAGCACGAACGACAACGTTTCAGACGGTAAAATATGCAAAAAATTCAGGTGCAATCATATCCTACGATCCGAATTATCGGGCACAGCTTTGGAAAAATGAAAAAACAGCAGTGGAACGTATGCGTTCGATGCTTCCGTTTGTGGATATGATAAAGTTATCTGATGAAGAAACTTCATTACTTACACCTTATAAAGATCCAGATGAAGCGGCAGATTACTTATTAGCGCATGGCATAAAAATTGTTGCAGTGACACTTGGCAGTGATGGTGTATTGATTTGTAACAGGAAAGACCGGCAGAAAGTAAGTGGATTCAAAAGTCGTGTAGTGGATACTACTGGAGCGGGAGATTCCTTTTGGGGTGGTTTTTTATCGCAGTTTGTAAGAACCGGGAAATGTCCAGAGGAAAGCTCCATAGAAGAATTAAAAACATTTGCAAGATATGGAAATGCTGTGGCAAGTTTGTGTATAGAAAAAAAGGGTGGTGTTTTAGCTATTCCAGAAGAAACAGAAACACTTAAGCGATTAGGGGAATCTTCTTTGAACTTTTAATATATTGATAAAAACATATTCTAAGAAATCTTTCGGGTTTGAAAAATAAGACGTTAGGAAAAGTATTTTCTAATGTCTTATTTTTTTAGATTTTCCTTACTTTGCAAAGAATAAAGGTTGACATATGTTTACCTAAATGCTACAATGAGGTAAACAAAAGATTACCAAACAGGAAGATGAAAGGAAACGAGAGACGGTATGGAAGAAAAAGCAATGCTTTCGCAGGGGGAATGGAGAATTATGAATCTGCTCTGGGAGAAGAAAAACCGCACGATCATGGAGATGGTTGAGGATTTTGCAGGGGTGACGGACTGGGACAAGCATACGCTTATTGTCATGTTAAAGCGCATGGAAGCAAAAGGGGTCGTCGCATACGAAACAATCGGACGCACAAAGCATTATTATCCAGTCGGAAAACAGGCGGATTTTGTGCAGCAGGAAACAAAAAGTTTTTTGGACAGAGTATATCGGGGAAGTTTTGGGGAGATGCTCACGACAATGGTAAAGCAGGAGCAGCTCAGCGAACAGGATCTAAAACAATTGCGGCAGCTTTTGGAAGATACAGAAGAGAAAGGATAAATATATGGGAAAGTATGTGTTAGCAGCAGTTCTGGTTTCTTCTTTGCTGATCTTGCTTCTTTTATTTGTAAGGAAAGGGCTGCGCAGATTTGTGGGAAGTATCGGCGTTTATGCACTGTGGTTGTTTGTGGCGATCAGCCTGCTTTTGCCATTTCCACAGATGGTTTATAAGGCGGTAGCAGGAAGAGAACTTTTTCAACAGCAAAGCAAATTCAGTGTAATGAATCTTGTGGATCTTGCACAGAAAAATCAGAAAGTTGTGGATAACAAATCAGAAAATGAATATGACGCAGTAAAAAAGACATCTTTATCCACGGAGAAAACAGCGCAGAATAAACTTTCACAACAAGGGGATGCGGTTGATGAAAGAAATCAGACAGATCCTGCACGATTAAAGGAGGCAGAGGTACGGACATGGAAGGATTATGTGAAAACCTATGGGTTATATGAGATCTGGCTTTTGGGTTTCTTGCTTATCGTGGTCAGACAGTTTGTGCAGGAAAGAAAATTCAGAAAATATCTGCTGGAGGAAAGAAGCTGTGCATCTGTACAAAGTACAACGGAAAAAGGCAGCAGACGAACCTGTTATGCAATACCGTTGGAAGGAAGCCCGTTTTTGTTTCGTTCGCGTGGAATAAAGCTGGATATTTATCTTCCGGAGCAGATACTCTCGGAAGATGAGGTTGTTGATTATGCTGTTTTGCACGAGTCAATGCATCAGCACCATGGGGATATCTGGTGGTCGTATTTGCGGAATTTGCTTGTCGCACTCTACTGGTTTCATCCACTGGTCTGGCTGGCAGCAAGGTTGTCACGGGAAGATTGTGAACTCGCATGTGATGAGGCTGTGGCAGCACAATTATCGGAAAATGAAAAAATTGCATACGGGAAAAGTCTGTTGTTTGTCGCGGCATTGCAGCATAAACCGGGCTTTTTCTCAGTAGCAACAAATATGCAGGGGAGTAGATCACAATTGGAAAAACGAATTCGCTGTATATGCAGCAAATCGAAGAAGAGTAAGTGTGTCACGGTACTGGTACTTGTTTTGGCAATCGCGGTCTGTGGATGTGGCATGACGACTTCGGTAAAAACCAGTCATGCGGATACAGAAACAGGCACAGAAATGGACACAGAAACAGTAACGCAGAGACAGACCGTGATGGATATCATCCTTGAGGTACCGAAAGGTCTGACATTAGAAAGTTACAATGAGGCGCTTGGTGATTACGGTGGATGCCTGTTGAAACCGGATGCGTATGTTGGAGGCTATGCGCCGGATGAATGGAAAGCAGCCGGGTATGTCATGCGCTTTTCGACACAAAACAATGAGGGAAGTCTTGGTGTTTTGTGGCAGGGGGATCAGATTTCGGATGTTACCATTCAGTGGAATCACACAGAGGTGAAAAAGCTGGGAAACCTGTCTGGATTAGCCTCTTCGGCTTATCTGATACAGACGGAACATGATCTGTACACGGCGGCGGAATGGAGTGAACTGGAAAGCACAGAAAATGCGGAACCGGTAAGCAGCTATTGGTGCATTATGATGGCAAGGCAGGGCGATGCATATGGGTATGCGATTGCATTAAATGCAAAAAATTATACGAAGCAGGATGCAATTGATTTTGCGAAAACTGTACAGTACGACAAATAAAATATAAAATGTGGTTGCAACAACATATTCTTTTCCTGTTTTTGTGTATATTGTAACTGAAGAATGAAAAAACTGTTTGTAAGAGAGTCTATATAAACGGGAAAGGATAAAATCATGGAACACAACACACGGGTAGAACAAATCAAAATATATCTGGAGCGGCTGAGCGCCGGGGAAGAACTTGAAAAAGTAAGAACAGACTTTGTAAAAGAATTTGAAGAGGTCGATCCGGCAGAAATCATGCAGGCGGAGCAGGAACTTCTGCAGGGTGGAACACCGCTTGAGACCGTGCAGAAATTGTGCGATGTCCATGCGGCACTGTTCCGCGGCGCGACGAGTGAGGAGAAAGTTGCCAACGCGGAAAAAGCGGTTGCGGCATCGGTAAAAGAGAAAAAACTGGCGGCAACTGCGGCTTTAACCGGAATCACCGGACATCCGCTGCAGACGTTTACCCACGAAAATGAAGTGTTAGAAAACATCATCCGGGAATGCAGGAACGAAATAGAGGAAACAAATACCATTTCACCGGAGCTGTTTGGAAAGCTGCGGGAAGTTGCGATCCATTATGCAAAGAAAGGGGATCTTCTATATCCGCATCTGAAAGTAAAATACGGGATCAGCGGCCCGTCGGATGTGATGTGGACGACCGATGATGAGATCAGGGATGAACTGGCAGCGCTGGCAAAAGACATGCGGCAGAACGAAAACTGGATAGAGCGGTTTGTGGCGGCATTGCAGCGCGTGGAGGATATGATCTACAAGGAAGCCAATATTTTCTTCCCGAACTGCGCTTTGAATTTTATAGAGGAAGAGTGGTTTGGAATTTACCGTGATTCAAAGGATTATCCGGTCTGCTTTGGTGTGGAAAATGCGACATGGGAGGCGGCAGAGAAATATCTGCATACAGAAAATTGCAGTAAAGATGTAAGAAATGGAGAAATCATCATGTCGGGCGGACACCTTACTGTTGCGCAGCTTACCGCAATGCTCAACACGATCCCGATGGAAATCACTTTTGTTGATGAAGACAACATTAACCGCTTTTTTAATGAAGGACCGAAAGATTTCAAGCGTCCGGGTATGGCAATCGACCGCGAGGTATTTTCCTGTCATCCGCCGAAAGTTGAGCAGCAGGTGCGGCGCATCATCGGGGAGTTCCGGAATGGAACGCTCGACAAAGTGCCAATCTGGATGGAGAAAAACGGAAAGACCATGCTGGTTACTTACATGGCAGTGCGGGATGCACAAGGAACATATCTTGGAACGATGGAACTCGTGCAGGATATGGGCTTTGCCAAAGAGCACTTTCTTTCTGATGTAAAAGCGAAGGAAGCAGCAATTCGCGCAGGACAGGAGAATTAATCCGTTTTGGTGCTTTTTTCCATGCGACTTAATTCTGGAAGTATGGTGCAAAGCATGGTAATACAGCACAGGCTTCCGCCGATCACATTGGAGACCGGTTCTGCCATAAACACGCCTCTTGTTCCCATGCCAAGCGCATATGGGAGCAGGTAGGTCAGTGGCACAACAATAAATACCTTACGAAGCAGGGAGAAAAAAATCGCCTGCTTTTTTTTATTTAATGATTTAAACGTGGTCTGTCCGATGTATTGCAGATCCATGAAAATAAATGCGGCAAAATAAAGTTTTAAGGCAGGAACCGCCGCCTGGATCAGCTCGCTGTCGGAACTGAAAATCTGGATCAGAAAATGTGGTGCGAGGATAATGACAGACCACATGGCACCCGTGTAGACGAAAATCATTAAGGCCATGGTAAGGATTGCCTGTTTTACACGCTTCGGGCGGCGTGCCCCGTAATTGTAGCTTAAAATCGGGGAACTTCCCTCATTCATGGCATAAATCGGTGTCTCGACGAGCTGCCGGATGCTGGAGATAATCGTCATCACGGAGATATAAATATCACCTCCGGTTGTGGAGAGCACATTGTTGCAGCAGATGCTGACCAGACTGTTGGTAAGCTGCATGATAAAACCGGCAGTACCGAGACTTACGATGTTTTTTGCATTTTCTCCACAGGTGGCAAGTTCGGTCCGGGTCAGAAGCCGTACTTTAAATTCCGCGCGTTTTTTTAGAAAATAAAGCACAAATATTGCAGAGAGCGTCTGTGAGATTACAGTCGCGATGGCGGCTCCACGGATACCCAATTGCAATCCAAAGATAAAGAGCGGATCAAGTATGCAGTTTGCCACGGCACCGATCGCAACGGATGTCATGCCGGTCATGGCATATCCCTGCGCATTGATAAACGAATTCATACCGGTGGAGATCATGGACGGAAGTGTGCCGAGCAGATAGATCATCAGGTATGGATAGGCATAAACAAGTGCGGACTTTGATGCCCCGAACAGAACAAGGATCGGGCGTGCAAACAGAAGTCCGATGGCCATTAAAACAATCGCACCGGCACAGACCAGCGTATAGGATGTATTCATGATTTCAGCAGCTTTTTTGGAATCATTCATGCCCCGGCTGATGGAAAAAAGCGGAGCACCGCCACTTCCGAAGAGGTTGCTGAAAGCGGTGATGATCACAATAATCGGAAAACATAAACCGACTGCTCCGAGTGCCGTTGTGCCGACATGTGGGATTCTTGCAATATAAATGCGGTCTACGACGTTGTAAAGCAGACTTAAAAGCTGCGCAACCAGCATGGGAATGGCTGCGTTTAAGATGTTACTTGGGATGGACCCGTGTTCAAAATCAATTCTTTTCACAATCATTTCATTTCTTTCTTTTTCATTTTGACTTTCTGTTGACATTTAGTATACCATAGATTAACGTATATGGAAAATATTACTTTTATGAATTAACTAAATAAAAATTGTATGGAGAGAAACTATGGATGTAAAACAACTGGAATACTTTCGGGCAATCGTGGATGCCGGTACGATCAGCGGTGCGGCGCGTGTTCTTCACATGACACAGCCACCGCTGAGTTATCAGGTAAAGATGCTCGAAGAAGAACTTCAGGTGCAGCTTTTTTTGCGTGGTACCAAAAAGATTACATTGACGGAAGCCGGAAAAACACTGTATGACCGGGCGGGCAGTCTTCTTACCATGGCAGATATCACCAAGCGGGAAGTTATAAAAGCAAGCCAGGCGGCAACGATTCACATCGGATTTACACCGTCCACGGTTTCCATGATGTCCGATTACCTGATCCGTTTCTCCACGTCGCATCCGGATATCCGCTTTGATATCCACGAGGGATCGACCTTTACGCTGCGGGAGCAGTTGGAAAACGGTGTGGTCGATATCACGACACTGCGGACACCGATTGTGCTCAAAGGCTGTGAGAGCAGGACTTTGATGCAGGAAAAGCTGCTTGCGATGGCGGTTGCCGGGAACCCGGTTCTGGAAAAAAACAAAGCCGGAATTACACTCGAAGAATTGTCTGAACAAAAATTGATTCTTTCCCATCGATACCGGAGTTATCTGTTGTCCGCGTTCGAAAAGAAGGGGCTTTTGTGTGATATTTACTGTGAGTGTGAGGATGCCAGAACGGCTATGACATTGGCAGAAAAGGGACTTGGGATTGCCATTCTTCCGGCTTCTATGCACAAGCTGTCGGATCAGATGCAGTCCTGTGATATTCTGGATGCGGATCTTACGACGGAACTGCTTCTCGCATGGCGCAAAGGACGCATGCCGGAGGAAGTAAAAGCGTTTCTTGAAATAGGGCTACCGCAATCCCACTGGCTTTAGACGGTGGGTTAAGGTAGCCAAAAATCAGAAATTATTGTATACTCATGGCATGGGAACATGGAAATCTAAAAACAGACACAAATACCTATTACAATATCACATTATTTTTG
>CABJAV010000009.1 GCA_902363675.1 Lachnospiraceae bacterium
ATCCTCACCGATGATTGGTTCCATTGCGCATAATGTGTAATTTGTGGTATGGACATCCATGCCGATTTTTAGTATTCTTTTCATATGAGTGATCTCCTTTTGTATGCGGTAATCCCTGTTACCTTTGTTCTTGTCAAACTCTAGTATACAGGTAAATCCACGTTGCTACAAATGTGAGGTCACTTCATATTATCTAATATGGAAAATATCAATACCTTGTTGATCGAGGATGGTTTAAGTCAACCCGATCGCTTAATAAAACTAAACCAAATCGCAATCCATCAAATGGCGATTTTAGAAGAGCTAGAACACAAAATCTTGAAATAGCATGGATTATTTTAATTCCCCCGAATTCGTGGGAATTAAAATGTGCATCTAAGTAAATTCGTAGTCATTGTGCAACATAATAAATCAACTCGCTAATTTTTAGTTATCAATGTTCAACTTATTATTGCATTTTACGGAAAGAAAAAAGACAGCAGATGCTGTCCTCATTCGGTATTGCAATTGTAAAATATTTGGGCAAATAAATCAAACCGGCAACCACAAGGATTGCCGGTTTTTTCGTGTTCTCCTCGCCATGCAGCCAACAACGCCACAGGCGATTTTAACAAGCATTTATTTGATCCAGGTTCGTGCTCCATAACTACACTGTCTCAACGCACTCTTCGCCACAAGTGTCTTGCCGTCATAGACCAGCACGCGGGCTTTGTAGTAATATTTTCTGCCCTTCGTGCCCTTCGTGCCCTTGGTGCTGATAAAGCTGTTCTTGCTGCTTGTCTTGAGCAGCTTGTAGCCTGCGGTCTTCTTCGTCGAGCGATAGAACTGGTACTTGACCGTATAGCCCAGCGACTTGATGTCGGAGATCATGGTCTTGCTGTTCTTGGCTGCGACCTGTACCTTGACGGATTTCTTGCTCGTCTTAGTGGTGGTCACTTTGAACTTCGCGCTCTGCATCAGTTCTTTGACGTGGGCGGCGTTCTGTTCTTTAATTAACCCCTCTGCTTCGTCTTTGTCGACGACTGCGAAGGTCGAGAAGTGGGGCGTCGTGAAGCGAATGTAATATTCTGCGCCGATCTTCACTACGCTGTGGTTCAGGATCTTGCAGAGGCCGTTGTCGTCGATGTAGATCACGAGGATGTCTTTGCCTTTGAGCTTATCCGGCATCGGCAGAATCACATAAGCCTTGCCGCCTTCAAATTGATGCAGGTGTTTTTCGCCAATCTTCGCGACAATCTCGAAGAGCGTGCCGTTCTTGCCGACGATCTTCTCCGCCGGTTTCTGCGTTTCCTTGAGCCGGGTGTTTTCGCCCACCACGATGGTTACGGTGTCACCATTGGCTGCGCCTGCAATCGTTTCTAAGGTCTTGTTGTCGAGAACCACTTCGCCGTTATCTGTCTTGATGACAAGGTCGGCGTTCGTGTCCTTGGCGATCGCGTTGACGATCGCCTTTGGCAGCTCGACTTCGGTTGCTTTCACGCTGTCCGCCGCGCTTGCGCCTGCGCCGCTGCCGTTGTTGTTTGTCTCGTTAGACTTCACAGTGATCTCAATCGTGTCAGACTTATTGGAAACCGCCTGATCGAGCAGTTTATCGCCGAGGTCTTTGGAGACGCTGGCTGTGGTCTTGGAAACATCCTGTCCCTGCTCGTTCTTGGTCGTTTCGGTCGTCGTATTCTTGACGGTCGTCTTGGTTGTTATAGTTGTGTCGGTTTCCGCACCCGGCTTGGAGGTCGTATTGTCCTTCGTGTCTTCTTTGACTGTGATGACATCCGCATCAGCCGGTGTCGGAGCCGGTGTCACCACGCCGCCACCGCCGGATGCTCCGCCGCCGGATGCTCCGCCGCCGCCGGAAGGCCGATCGGAAACGGTCACAGTCAAACTTTGTTCTGCCACATCTGCGTACTCTGCGTTTCCCTGAACCTTATACCAAACGGTGTATTTCCCCACGTTTTTCGCTGTGGGGATCTGCTCGCTCCACTCAGAATTGTCAAGCCGGTAGAGCATCGTGCCGCCAGTGGTCTTGCCTGCTGTAACCAGCGCCTGTTCTGTACCATTGTAGGTCAGGGCGTTTGCCGTAGGTGCCGTAACAGTAGGGAGAAGCTTGTTGGTCGCATTGACATTGACGGTCAGCGTGATGTCCGCATAGTTTGTGCTCTTGATTACCACGGTCACTGTGCCCACAGGGCCGGTGGTTTTCACGTCATTTTTCTGAATCGGCAGGATCAGCTTGCCGTTTTCCACCTTCGCGCCGCTGGTGTAGTAGCGGCCATCCAGTTTGATTTCGCTGATCTCATAGGTGGGCGCACCATACTCTTTGGGCGTTTCCAGCGGGGGCAGAGTGGGGAGCGTCACAGTGTAGGTCTTTTCGTGGCCATTTACAATGTCGAGCGCAGTTTCCTTGGTGAAGTCAGGCGCAGCGGCCTTGGTGATGCTGCCAGTGGTCATGAAGCTGCTCTGCTCCAGGGCGTAATTCTTCGCGGTCTGCCCCATCAGGGTCACTGTGGCAGTGATGTTCTTGCCGTTGCCCACACTGGCATCGTCAAAGCTGGCGGTCACGGTGTAGTCTGTGCCTCGGTTCAAGGTCACGTTGTCGAAGATCACGCTGGTGGGTTTCACGGTTGTCGTGCCGTCGTAGATCTTGTCCGCACACGCTACCTTGGTGATCGTCAGCGGTTTCCTTCCAATCCTGACCGTCACGCTGGCGGGTGCGGTATCGTTGTGGTTTTCATCGCCAATCACCCGATACCACACGGTATACGTTCCGGCATCGGTGCCGGTAGGGATGTCCTGGCTGTATGTACCGTTCTCGGTCAGGCTGTACTGCATAGTGCCATAGTTCGCCACGCTGCCTGCGGTAATGAGCGCCTGCTCCTGGCCGGTATAGGTCAGGTTTTCCTGCGCTGTGGGAGGCGTGATGCGGTTTGCGCCGATGCTGGCCTTTTGTACCGTCACAGCAATATCCTCGCTCATCTTCTCGTAGCCGTCACAAGTGGCGGAAAAGCGGAAGGTATGATTGCCTGCGGACAGCTTTAGTGCAGAAAGATCAAATTGATTCTTTGTTGTCGCACTGCCAACTGCTTTCTCGTTGCCGTCCTCCACCTTGTACCACTGGAAGTTCACAACGCCTGCGCCGCTTTCCTTCTTTACATTGACAAGAAGCGTCCCCGTACCGCCATAAGTCATGCTCATCTCGGTGGGATAGTCCATGCTCTTGATGGGGATCTTGGCCATAGAAACGTTGGTCAGCTCCGTACCGCTAGGGTCGCTGATCCAGGTACTACCTCTCTTAAACGCGTAGCCCTCCGGCAGCAGAGATGCCAGCGTGACATCTCCGGTGACGGTCAGCTTTGCCGCCGTCTTACCGTTCAGATTCAGCTTGAGCGGGCTGCTGATGGTGATCTCGCCTGCATCTGCCAGTAGCTTCACTGTACCGCCGTTGGCTGCGGCGATGGCCGTGTCTGCCGCCCGATGGTAGGAAATGCTACCGTCCGTCTTTGTTACCTCAGCGGCATAGCCGCAGTAGGGGCAGACATTCCCGCCGGAATGCTCATCCGGGTGGCTACACTTCACAACAGTTACGGCAGTATTCTCATTCATCTCCGACAGTTTGACCAATGCGCCGTCTTGCTTCCGATAGGCATAGCCCTCTGCCAGCAGGGACTGGTAATCTGGGTTCTTCGGGATTTTGATGCTGTTAAAGGAGCCGCCGGACAGGGTCACACGAATATTGCTATTATATCCCAATTTCAGCTGATCCGCGTTGCCGCCGGACATGCTCAGCGTTCCCTCCGTGTAGATGCCGCCGGTGAACGTGCCGCTCGTTACCACGGCTTCGTTCCCGGTAAGGAAGAAAAGCCCAAATCCACGGACGCCAGTTCCGCCGCCTACGCTTCCCTCCAGGGTGACATTGTCCAGCGTCAGCTTTGCGCCTGTGTGGTCAAATTTTCCAACTTCCACCGCATTAGCGGACTTGGAGACACAGGTGCTTTGCACCTTGCCGTTTGTTATGGCTACATCGGAGCCGAGGATACAAAGAAGCGCCTCCTCACGGGATTTGCTCAGGGTGTGTCCATTCAAGTTCAGTATAATATTTTTGCTGATTTCGATAGGCTCTGCGTTCTCGATGTCCAAAGGCCCCCGCAGCGTGATCGTGTCACCGTCTTGCGCGGCAGCCAGCGCTGTTTCCAGACTGGTGTATCGCTTGCCGCCGGTTTCAAATGCCTCCACCAGCGCATGGCAGAATTTGCAGTAACCGGCGCTGTCCACCTTGCCCGCATGGTCGCAGATTCTGCCGCAGGCGCATTTGCCGTTCTGATATTGGTCGGTATGCGCGACCACCTTGACCGCTCTATTCGCAATATCTACATTGGAAACGTTCAAAATTTCGTTGCTATTAGCGTCTGCAAAGGCATATCCGTCTGCCAGCAGAGCCAGGGCCTCCTCACCAAGTGCTGCATTGATTCCACCTTGGAACGTGCCGCCCTGGAGCTGGGTTTTCCCGAGGAAATTCACCTGATGCTGAAACACGCAGTTGCCCTTTACCGTCAGGGTAAACAGTTTATCAAGGGTGCCCGCGCTTGTTGTAACGCTGTCTAATATCAACACCGCGGGGGCGCTGGTGGCAATGTCATTTATCGTGCCGTTTTTGATGGTAACGCTCTTGTACGGGAAATTTTGCAGATCCAGCGTCTTGACCTTGTGGCCCTGCAGATCCAGCGTAATGTCCATTTTGTTCGCCGGCTCGCCGTTCCCCGCTTTCAAGGTTGCGTTAGTATCCCGCACAAAATAAGCGGTTCCGCCGGAGAACAGAATGAACCCAACATCAGGGTTATCGCCTTCAAACGTATAGGGGATACCGTTGCGAATAAAGAGCACATCCTTGCTGCACGGTTCGCCGCACTGTTGGCATTTGCCATCGTGGGTGTATTTTGCATGGGGGCAGGTGTTAACGGTAACGGCGACCGTGTCTGTATTTACGGTATAGTTATTATAGGACAGCTTGCAGTAGACCTGGCCGCTGTACTCCCAGTTCCTGCCCTCCACTTGGGTCAGGTCGGATTGGGTCAGGATGATTTTATAACTGCCGCTGCCTGTGCCCTGAAATTCTTTTCCGTTCACATACCACTGATAGGTGATTTTACCGGACTGACCGCTTTCCAGAGAGGCGCTGACATCGACAACCGCTACACTTTCCCCATCTAATTTCTCATATACGACCTCCGCCTGCTTTTTTATGGTAATGGGGTTTCTGGGCGCGGCGGCGACGGTGACCGTTGCGGTGGCGGTTGCCTTAGCGGGAGAGAAACCATTTTCGCTGTCTGCGGTCAGCTTCAGCTTATAGCGGCCCTCCTTAACGGTGCTGTCGGCGGTAACGGTGATGGTCTGGTTGTCAGCGGATTTTTCCACCGTCAGACCGGTGGGTTTGCCCTCCAATTCCACGTTCAGGGTATCCATCTTGACCTTGCTGCCGGTCACGGAGAAGGTCGCCGTCTGACGGCCTAAGCTTTCCTGTAGGGTTCCCTGCTGCGCGCCGACGGTCAGGCTTGCGCGGGGCGCCATCTGGGCGATATAGATGGTCTTGACGTCCCCTTCTCTTGTCGTATCGGCCGCTGTGCCGACCGACATATCGTCTGTTTTTGCATTCTGACTTTCCGAATACAGAATGGTCAGGTTGCTGTCAATGTTTCGGGCGTTTCCATACCTACTATTCGAAATCGCACCATATTTTCCGGTGGCGTAAAGGGTTCCTCCGTTCATGGTCAGGGATGCAGTGCCAATACCCCAACCGGAATTTAGATTCAGCGTTCCATTCTCAATCACGATGGCTTTAGCGCTCAAGCCTCTCTGACCGCCGTTGGTGGTTATCTTTGCCCCGTCTTTTATGGTAAGCGTCCCGCCGGCGGTGTCGCTCCAATTGCCGTCCGCAATACCATATTTCCTGTCAGGAACAGTGACCGTCAGACTGCCGCTTCCCTGAATGGTCAGATTGGCGGAATACATATCCAGAGCGGCGTCATATGCGGTCTCGGTAATCGTAATGGTATTCTCGCCTTTCAGCGTGATTGTTGTGTCGCCCTTCACCGTCACCGGGGTAGTTATGTTTCTGTTCTCCCAGGTAACATTGCCGGAGATGGTTTCATGGTCTGCCGCAGCTGCCATCAGGGGCGTTGCCTGCTCTGTTCCCTTGCAGGCAGAGAGGTCTGCATCTTCCGCAGCGCAGACCGGACAGTCGGGATTGACCGCCTCTTGCTCACAGTGGGTTTCGCAGATACACTCCACCGGAGCATTCCCGGACACGCCGGACACATCGGTTTCCACCGCAAATGCCGGAACGCCCGACATTGTAACCATCATTGCCGCCGCCAGTAAACATGCGGCCGGCCGTTTCCATTTCCATTTCCATTTCCATTTCATTTTATTCATCCTCCTCACGTTGTTCGTTCCTTCTCGTTGCTTTCTGAAGCAGCTGGGATACTGCCTCCCGCAGCTGATATTCCGTCACAGGCTTCACCCAAAAGTCATCTACCCGCATCCTGCAGCTTTGGGGTTCAAATTCTGCCTGATCGCTGATCCACAGGAGCGGGACATCCTTGCTGTAGCCTCGTATGCTCATGCAGAAATTCATCCCCCTGGCTCCGTCCTCCATGACCACCACAGCATCATAAGGTCCATCCCGCTGCATGGCATAGACGCAGAATACGCCATTGTCAAAGCGGTCTACTTTGCCAAGCTTCATCAGCAAAGCGGTTTCTTTTTCTTTCTGGCTATAACTGCATAGCGCAATTCGCATTTCCATACCTCCGTTTCCTGATGGGCGCCATCGCCTCATATAGCTCCTGATCACTACAATCTATGGAGAGGAATGCCGGGATATGAAGCTGATACGCGATCAGGGCGAAGTTTTCATCATCACTCCACCAGACAAGCGGTACTTCCGGTGCCAGCTGCTTTGCCTGAATGGCAGCCTCCAATCCCCTTGCCCCGGTCATTGCGATGACAACCGCATGATATCGGCTCCGCCGCAGTGCCTGAGATAGCTGCTTCTCATTCCATAGCTCGTCGATGACAAGCTGCCCATCCCCATCAAAAAGGGAGCGCAGCCTGCTTTCAAACCATTCCACATTTCTCAGCTCCGTACAAAGTGCGATTTTCATACCGGGCCTCCTTTCCTGAAAAGAAAAATTAAAAAACCAGACCTTCTCATCGGAAAGTCTGGTAGTATAATTAGAGTAGCATCTTGTCAAGAGAAATACAACCGACTTTGTTTAAGACGCAGGTTTCCTGTTTAAGACGCAAGTTTTTTCCTGCGGTTTTATGTTATACTCATATTGGATTATTGTGCAAAGGAGATGGTACGATGCAGATCGCGATTGTGGATGACAGAGCAGAGGACAGAGAAGAACTGTCTGCCTGCTTGGAAAATTATATGAAAAAGCATCAGCTGGACTATACGCTGACAGAATTTGAGGACGGAGAGAATTTTCTGAAAGCTGCCGCCCAGGTCAATTTTCAGCTTGTCTTTATGGACATCTATATGGAGAACATGGATGGAATAGAGGCCGCCAGAAGGCTGCGCCAGAAAAACAGGCTTTGTAAGATCGTTTTTCTGACCATTACAGAAGATTATGCCCGGATGGGGTACAGCCTGTCCGCCAGCTATTATCTGCTGAAGCCGCTTTCGCTCCATCAGGCAGAATTTGAAGAAGCGATGGAGCTGTGCCAGCTAAAACCGCCCTATGAAGTGATGACACTTTCGGTTATGGCTGACCGTCAAAAGCTGGAACTTCCCACAGAGAAGATTCTATACATAGATTATCAAAACCGTATGACACGGATTCATATGGCGGAACGCGTGATACCGGTAAGCGGAGGTTTTCAGGAGGTCACTGCCGCATTGCAGAAGGACAAGCGTTTTTTGCCCTGCTACCGGGGCGTTTTAATCAACATGGATTATATCAGCCAGGTTGACAGTCAGACCTTCCGTTTGATAAACGGGGAGAATCTTCCGATTGCTCTCCGCAATGGAAAACAGCTGCGGGAAACCTACCGTCAATATGTTTTCTCTGGAATGGGGGGTATCGTATGAGAATAAAGGAAATACGCAGGCGTATTCTGGGTGGCTGTCTGGCCTGCCTTCTCTGCTTCACCGGCAGTATCCCTGCATTTGCCGCTGAAACTGCAACCCCAGCCAATGCCGATGAAAGAACGGAGATTCTGCCGGATTTAGAAAGCGAGGCTCCGGGGACACTGGATAGCGGAACCCCGGAAACACCGGAAACACCGGAAGCACCGGAAGAAGTATCCCTCGTCTTTGTCACAGAAATACAAAATGAAGGTGAACTGCTCTCCCTTCCGGCTTTTACCCTGCCCCTTAGAACCACACCGTCCGATGATGACCTGGAGGAAATTTATCAGCTGGCCCTTCAGTATCAAACCGTTTGCGCCACTGTATCAGCAGGTGAAGAAATCCGGCAGGAAACATTTCCTGTCTCATGGGATTTTTCGGCCATTGACCAGACCACTCCGGGCGAATATACCGCAGCAGGTCGGATTGAACTGCCGGAGGGGTATGCCTTTGGTGAAACTGTATTGCAGGAGCTTCAGATTTCCGTCCGGGTGGAAGAAATGCCGCCTGCTGTCATTACCTCCATAGAGAAATGGTATCCTTATACGAACGCGTTTGCGGTTCAACAGGGCAGCGAAACCGAAACGCTGGAAAATTTGTTTGCCTTTTCCCCTTACTATCTGGATTGCTATACGGAAAATGGAACCAGCTGCACCGCTGCGGTGGAATGGGATTTTTCCGGTATTGATTTGAATACTGTGGGACTGTACCATGCCATGGGAAAGCTGACCGCACCGGAAAACACTGCGTTTGCAGAGGGAATTGCTTTCCCTGATATCTCAATTCCTGTTTCTGTACAGGCTTCAGGCAGACCGGACATTAACTGCTTTCTGGCTGCCAGAGGAAACCTTCATTTTCCCTGGGTCACACCGCCGGGGAAAATGGATGAGATCAGCGTATGGCTGTCCGAAAACAACGGTTCATGGAACCGTCTGGAAAGTGGCGTTTATGTGGGTCAGGAAATGCTCTCGATTGCCACCCGTCTGCTGACGCCGGGCAGCAGTTACCGCCTTCAGGTCGATTATGACGGCGGACAGACCGGCATCCTGTCCTTTACCTACGCAGATGAAATTGTCCTTGAAGGGTATCACGATGGCGACCGGGATGGAGGTGATGCAGGCGGCAATCCACCTGATACCATCATTCAGCCGCCTCCCGAACATACCGACGATCAGGATGACGGTTTCACAGACAGTCCCCCTACGCAACCTTCAAGATCGCCTGCAACAAATGGCGGTGGGATAGATTCCAACGATTCTGAAAAAGCACCTTCGGTCAGCGGAGAAAATGATTCTACGGATCACAAGCCTTCCGAGCCATCCTTGGATGGAAAAGACGATTCCATAAATAAAGATGAATTCCCATCGCAACAGGCAAACGGTGATGCAGAGGAAGCATTAGAACCAGACGCTGGTTCCGATGAACCGGCCATACCGGAAATCGAAGCGCCAGTTGTATCAGGTCAGCCAGAGGAAGATACCGCTTTACAGCAGCCCCCAAAAGTGCAGACGATTGCCGGCGATCCAGAGCTTACCGCTCCCAATCCTGCCCGGAAGCTTTCGGAAAACAGGAAAGAGCCGGTGCAAAGCATTATGACCGTTCCCCCGAAAAGTGCGGATTCCAAAAAACCTGTTTTTTCAGAGTTCTTCGATGAAACCACCGACCGGATTTCCGGCACACGCTTTTTGATGATGCTGCAAACAGGGGAGCAAAGAGCCGTCTTTTCCAAACAGGGAATCACCATCAGCATACCCAAAGACGCCTTGCCGGAGGGTATCCAAAACGAAGATCAGATTGAAGTCATCATCCAAAAGGATACGGACGGCGGTTTTTCTTTTTCGTTTTCCATCAACGGAACTGTGCTCAACTCCCTGCCGGATGTTTCTGTCATGCTGCCCTATCCAAATGACCCGGCAGCCGGCACATTGTTCCTCGGTGATGAAAGCGGCGTGGAAATTCCCATGACCGGCTATGACGATGCGGCAAAAGCCGCCTCCTTTCAGATCAGCCATACAGGGACATACACCATTGCAGTAAAGGAAGATGCCGTTTCCCTGGCACAGGTCGCCGACACAGAGCATAGCCGGTCGCCCATACTCCTTTTGATTCCGGCTTGTCTGCTTCTTCTGTCTGCCGGTGAATTTTTCCTAAGGAGGAGGCGAAAATAAGATGGTATCTTCTGTGGTAAAAAAATATGCCGCTTTATGTATGGTCTGCCTGTGTTCATCCCTGTTTTTTCTTGGCCTGTATCAGTTTAATAATAAATATAGCCAGAACACAATTCAGGCGGCAAATGGGATCCTGGCGCTTTCTGAGGAAGAACTTCAAAAGTCACCGGTGCGCTTTCTGGTATCCGGCTGGGCATTTTATCCTGACGCGCTTTTGACCCCGGAAGAAATACGGGATGAAAGCCATTATATGCGCTACCTTTCCATTGGAGCGCAGACCAATTTCTCCAGCCCTGCAAACCCTTCTCCCTATGGCTGCGGGACTTACCAGATGACATTCTTCCTGCCGGAACGGAAGGAAGCGTATGCACTGGAAATCCCGGAAGTGTTTTCTGCTTACAACCTTTATCTGGATCATGACCTGATCCTGCAAATGGGGGAACCGGCACAGGGGACACCATTGGTTCAAAACCGCATGGTCATTTTTCATGGTGGAAAACCGGTCACACTCACCATAGCGGTCAGCAACTATGACCACTTTTACGGAGGGATTGTTTATCCGCCTGCTTTCGGAACGATGCTGGCGGTCAATACAACCAGAGGAATCCGGTTTGCATTCTGCCTGTTTGGCTGTACGGTTACCTTTGTCTGTGCGCTGCTGTCCTTTTATTTCAGCCGCCGGATGAAACAGAACAATCCATCCCTGTTCGGACTGATCTGCCTTGCCATGTGCGGCCTGTCATCCTATCCTGTGCTTCATATGCTGGCTGCTGTTCCCATATTCCCCTGGTACACGATGGAACTGTTCTGTATCTATCTGGTTACCTGGCTGATCGTAGTTCTGCAAAACCGGATATGCAGGCCGGGCTTCCTGCCTGCGGCCATCAGCAATGGGGTGGGCGCTGCGTTCCTGGTATATGCGTTTGTGTATGGCATGATGGCTTCCCATCTCTCCCTTGGAGCGATTCGTTTCTTCTCTGCATCGGTCTTTTGTTATAAGGTGGCATCTGCACTCTATCTGCTTATCATCGCTGTGCTTGCCATTTACCGGGGAGAACAGCGGAGCAGGCCAATTTTCTATGCTGCGGCAGCCGCGACCTGCGCCTTTATATGGGATCGCCTTCTGCCGGTTTATGAGCCGGTTATCGGCGGTTGGTTTGTGGAATGGGGCAGCTTTTTCATAGCAGCCGCCATCGGTTATTCCCTCTGGCGCGATGTGGTAGAGGGGTATGGAAACAGCCTGATTTTTCAGGAAGAACGCAAGCAGGTCGTCCGGCAGCTTTCTATGCAGACCGAATACAGCCGTCAGGTTTCTGAAGCAGCGGCAGAAAACAGAAGGCTGATTCACGACATCAAACACCATCTGCGCACCATAGACCGCATGGCCTCTGAACGTGGGCAGACGGAGATCTGCTCCTTCCTGTTACAGGTAGAAGAACAGGTTGCTGCAACATCGGGTCACTCCCCTGCCCAGTTCTGCAAAAATCCCGTTGTAAATGCGCTGATTGAATACTACTACGGCATGGCGCAGACACAAGGGACAGAATTTCAGGTGCAGCTCGATCTTCCCGATCAGATGCCGCTTACCGATGTGGAACTGTGTACGGTGCTGGGCAATCTTTTGGACAATGCCGTTGAGGCGTGCAGCCGCCAAAAGCAAGGGGTGCACCGCATTTTCATTGCAGGCGAAACCAAAGGCAATATGTACTTTTTGAAGATTGAAAACACTTACGACGGTCTGGCCTTGCAGGAGGGAAAAACATTCCTCTCCCGAAAGGGTACATCTGCTGATCATGGAATCGGGCTTTCCTCTGTCCGAAAAATCATTGAAGGCCATGGCGGTGATCTCGATCTTGTTCCCGGTGAGGAATCCTTTCTTGTTGGAATTACAATACAGATGTAAAAACTGTTTTTTGAGGCGCATTCAGATACGCTCGTTGGGGCCACCCCAAACCCCGGCCAGCCCGCTTTTGCTGGTCTGGCGAACACGCCTTACGGCGTGGCTTTTCGCTCCCTTACGGTCGCTGTTCCTGCCACGAAAATATTGTTCGCCCACCGTTGGCGGCTGATAAGCTGATGCAGAACAAAGAAAACGGCACATACCGTCCGACCTTTTTCTGTATGCGGGATGAAAAAAAGTGACCAAAAGCAAGACGGTATTTCCGTCGGATGACAGCCTTTTGAAAATGCTGTATCTGGCACCCATGGATATCACGAAAAAATAGACCGGTCACAGGCAGGACTGGGGACAGATCCATTCCCAGCTTGAAATTTATTTTGAAGAACGTCTGGCAGGACGGAACCTGTAAAGCAGTCAATTTTAGGCAGGTTTTGTTGACATGCCTAAAAACTATTGTATAATGCAGATATGGGCAGAATCCGGAAAATCGGCTCTGCCCATTTGTAACTATTCACAAATCTTATATCAGTTTCTAACGTTTACACAAAACTTGAAACGGTCTCCACAGCTTATAAACCAATAGGGGAGAATGCTCCCCCCAGATAGCACTCTCCCTCTGAATCAATTCTGTTCTTCATCCAGCCATTCTTTTAGCTTTTTCTGTAACAGCTTTTTATCCGGCAAATATAATTTATACTCTTTTGCCGCTGTTCAAAGAGAAAGTCTTTCATACAAACTGGAGTGAAATTGTCTTTTTAAGGTGCTTACATTCCAGTTAGAACGTATTACTTCCTTTTCATAAAAGTCTCTTTCGTCCTTATCCTCTATACGCATAAGTATCTGATAATGTGTCCAGCTCAGCTTAAATGGTATTTTTTTGTATGCCGTTTCTAATTGTCCAATTCCCGATTGGATAATTTCATCTTCTCTATCTTTGTAAGCCATGTAAAATTGACGCATTCCAGCAACATTGCTTCTTGAAAAACCTCTACCATATTCTTCTGTCAGATATGACGACAAAGAATCCAAGACTTTTGCTCCATATTTTGCTCTTTCTGAACCCTGCTGTTCCTGCTCGATAATATATCTTCCAAGCAGAAAACTGGTAAGAACTGTAATTGCATTTGCCATTTGTCCCATATTACTTCTGGCACTGTCAATCAGCTTTTTTGATTTATCAAATGATATGAATACCGAATTTTAATCCAAGTTCATGTACATAAGAAGCAGGTGCTCCGGAGCATGCTGCCATAGACATTGCCATTACAACAGCAAGCATACCCTTCATCATACTCTTAATTCTCATAATCGTTTCTCCTCTCTGAAACATGTTTTGTTTTTCCTCTGCTTCACTATACAATACCGTTGTAAAAACCAATGTCCAAAGTAGGAAAAATTTGAGTAAATTCCGACACTTATTTTATGCAGTTCTATCTTTATGAGATTTCATCAACATCATAATACTTAAAATCCCGGAAGCAGGCACTTCCTCCTGTTTCCTCTGCCGCATAGCAGAACAGACCAAACCGGCAACCAGTAAAATGATCCAGTTTGAAGTACAGCTTATGCACGGTTCCGATGGGTAGCCAGTCTCCCTTATTTACCCGGTAATAGCAGCGTGCTTCATCCTTCATGTTACAGAAATCTGCTTCAAGACGAAAATCCATCTGGTGTGATTCAACAACAGTTCCTTCCGTCATATCCAATATACCATCTTCTTTTTTATCCAGCATAAGGACTTCATATTTTCCATGACGTTTTGTAATGCCAACTGCAGCATAACAGCCCTGCAACGCACACAAACCTGCGACATCGCCCTCTTTCAATGCAGAAGCATCAACAGTAACCTCAGCTGCGCAGGACGGATAACTCATCCTTTGCGTAAGCGTATTTACTGCCTGTGTAAGCTCTGTACAAACTTCCCGTGTTGTAATTGTATAGGTTCCCTGCAATGCATCCAGATGATAGTACCGTGGATCTGGATCATGATTAAACTGCCAGCGCGGAAGCAGCCCATTACAGAAATCATCACTTCCCACTAATGGCTGATAAATATATCCTGGTCTGGTACTGTGAACCTCTATTTCTTCCGGCACATGTCCGTTCTGTCCAAAAATCGGAAAATGATCCTTCCAGGTAACCGGAAGCAGAATAGGAATCCGTCCAACTGCTCCGGAATCCTGAAACAGCATTGCATACCACTTTCCATCCGGCGTATCCACTATTCCTCCCTGTGCCACGCCCTGTCCACAATATCCACGATCATCACAAAGTACATCTCCACCCGTGAATTCTCCTTCCAGAGAATCACTGTAAAAGCATGCTTCCGTCCGCATCCAGCGGTCTCTCAGGGAATGAACCAGAAAAATATAATAATAGCCGTTTATTTTTTGAATATGAGAACCCTCATAGCCTAGCTCCGGGTTCTTATGATCACTGACTAAAAGACGATGTAATCCGTCCTTCTTTGGTGCAGTCAAATCTTCATTCAATTCTGTAATCCAGATTTCATCATTTCCATATACAATATAGTTTCTGCCATCCTCATCAAATAATAAAGAGCCGTCATGATAAAAGCCTTCTATCAGCTGCTTTTTCCATGGACCATCTATTTTTTCCGAAGTATACAAATAAGTCTTACGGGTATCATTTGCCACAAAGCAGATCCAAAATCGGCCTTCATGATAGCGCAGGGAAGCTGCCCACATGCCCTGTCCGTAAATATTCTGACCGCTTTTCAGTTGCTGCGCATCCGTATGATCCAACGTCTCATAGACATAAGTCGCATGCTTCCAGTGCACCAGATCAAAAGACTGCAGAATCTCACAGCCCGGCATAAAGTGCATGGTTGTGGATATCATATAATAGGTGTCTTCTACGCGGATCACGTCCGGATCTGGATAATCTAATCTTGTTATAGGATTTACATTCATTGTTTATTCCTTTCTGTTTTATCTCCATATTCTTTCTTTGTTCTATTCTATTTTTACTATTTTATCTTTGTTTCTTATCTATACATTAACAGTAGTATGCTTTTTAGTTGTACGTAAAATGATATGCCCTAGCACCATGACTCTTTAATGACACACTAAGGCTCTTTGGCTCTTCCACGTGCTCTCCGCTCCAAAGCTCCGTTCCATTTACTCCATCATAAATCTCCAGATCGGCAAGCGGTATGGATATGTCACTGTCTTTATCACCCAGATTAAATACCGCGACATAATATCCACCCTTTGTATCTGCTGCAATCCACAATGCATGCTCTATACCATCGATTTCACGTCTCCACACCTGATGCGAATGCCGTGCATTTGCATGCATGGCAAGTATTTCAGAATTGGTTACCAGATTCATAGTGAATTCGTCAAACCCTGTCAGCTCTCCTCCCAGCATCAACGGAGAACGCATGATACTCCAGAGTGTCAGCATGGTGATCTGCTCATCCTGTGTGAAATTCGTCCAATTATTCACATCATATACCTGCCGTATCGGTCCGACCGGAAGCATATCGGCATCCGGCCAGTGCCCTGCACCTGCATGGGTGCACCATTTTTCTGCTCTTGAAAACATATCATATAACAGTTCCCACTTATCCCAGAAATCATCGGTGATTCTCCACATATTGGAAATCTGCTTATAAAGCTCTGCCTTTTCTAAAAGGGCAGGTCCCGGCGACAGACTTAAAACCATGGGTCTTCCGCAACCATGCAATGCTTTGCTCAGCATAATCAGTTCGGATTCCTCATGTGGCAGTTCCCGTGCAATATCATCACATTTAATAAAATCCACACCCCAGGAAGCATATAATTCAAAAATACTGTTATAGTATTCCCGTGCCCCGTCTTTCTCAGGATCTACACCATACATATCCGTATTCCAGGCACAGATACTGTTTGTTTTGGCAATTTCCCGGGCATGTCTGTCACTGTTCATGATTTTCGTGTTCTGATGTACAGCCTGTCGTGGAATCCCTCTCATAATATGAATGCCGAACTTCAATCCAAGAGAATGGACATATTCTGCCAATGGTCCAAAGCCCGCACTGTTTGCTGCGGAAGGAAAACGATTTACTGCGGGAAGCAGTCTTCCATACTCATCCATTACTACATCCGCAAAAGGATGATACTCATTGGTTGCAGCATAAGGCTCATACCATTGGATATCCACCACAATATATTCCCAACCGTACTCCTTCAGATGCTCAGCCATAAATTCAGCGTTCCGTCGTACGATATCTTCTGTAACAGCCGCTCCATAACAATCCCAGCTGTTCCACCCCATAGGTGCTGTTTTCATCTTCATCTGTTTTATACCCTCTCGATATCTTGTTAATTCTGTCCGTAATATGCATTTGCACCATGCTTACGGAAATAATGCTTATCCTGTAATTCCTGCGGGGCAGATGCTACCTGCGGATGAATCAGCTCGGTTCGATATGCCATCTTGGCAACCTCTTCAAGAACCACCGCATTGTGGACGGCCTCCTTTGCATCCTTGCCCCAGGAAAAAGGATCAATCGACCATTCCCTTGGAAAGCAAGACAACAGTCTCGACATGTGTCGTGTGCGCGAACTGATCAAACGCCTGCACCTTCTTCAACTCATATCCTCCATCCACAAGAATCCGTAAATCCCTTGCGAGTGTCGCAGAATCACAGCTTACATACACGATCCGCTCCGGTTTCATTGCAAGCATCGTGGACAGACACTGTTCGTCACAGCCCTTGCGTGGCGGATCCACTACAATGACATCCGGATGACGCATTTCCTCATCGCCTGCGGATTTCTCATAAAACTCCGGCAGAACTTCTTCTGCTTTTCCAGCAAAAAATTGCGCATTGGTAATTCCATTCAGCCTGGCATTATTTTTTGCATCCTCGATTGCCTGCGGTACAATCTCCACACCATAGACCTGTCTGGCCTTTTGGGATAGAAAAAGAGAAATTGTTCCGATTCCACAATAGAGATCCCACACGGATTCTTTTCCGGTGAGCTGCGCAAATTCCAACGCTGTACTGTATAACTTCTCTGTCTGCACCGGATTTACCTGATAAAAAGACTGCGGCGAAATATGATACGCTATCGCTGTATCAGTCAAAGAAAAATCCTGTGTATTGCGCAAGTGAATGTAATCCGTGATATAAGGCATTCCCCAGATACACTGTGTCTCTTTTCCAAGAATGACATTCGTTTTCTCCAGATTGCTGTTTATGGATATGGAAGTCATACCTTCAATCTGACGCAAAGCTTCCACAAGTGCTTCCTTCTGTAGCAGCTTGTTCGCATTAATGATCAGGCAGACCATAATTTCCTTTGTCGTAAATCCATAACGTATTAAAATATGCCGTACAACACCTTTTCCTGTGTTCTCATCGTAGGCTGGAATCTGATAATCCGACATCCATTGCATGACAGCTGCAAGAATTGGTTCGTTTTCTTTTACACCAAGCAGACAGTCTTTGACCGGAATGATCTGATGGCTTCTTGCTGCATAAAACCCCATAACAAGATTTCCCTCCTTGTCATAACCTACCGGAAATTGTGCCTTGTTGCGGTATCGGTACGGATACTCCATACCGACAGCCGGAAGCATAACTGCATCCACTTCCTCTTCTGCAAATCCACCGATACGCATCAGATTATTTTTGACTTTCTGTTTCTTAAAAGCAAGCTGTTCCTCGTAAGACAATGCCTGAATCTGACATCCTCCACACTGCCGGTGAAGTGGGCATTCCGGCACGACGCGATAAGGTGAAGGAATTATAATTTTCTCCACCCTTGCATAGCCATAATTTTTCTTCAATTTTGTTGCCCGCGCTTTGATCGTATCTCCAATCAAAGCATCTTTTATGAAAAAGGTCATCCCCTCATATTTTCCGATGCCTTCTCCGCCGACGCCCATATCTGTAATTTCCAATGAAAATAAATCGTTTTTCTTCACAATTTCAACCCATTTTCTATATTATTGCAAATATTTTCTTTAGATACTTGTTCTGCGGATATTGGTATCCAGCAGACGATTGAATCCCTGCCATTCCAGATTGTTGTCCGGTACGTTGTGTAACAGTTCCTTTACAGTCTCCATTTTTGCATCAATATTATCTGCAAAGCTCAAAGCCAATGCCTCAACCAAAGCCGGTTTCTTCGGTGAACCATACTCAAGTTCTCCATGATGTGCCAGAATACAGTGTTTCAGCTCATTTGCCAATGTAGCCGGAAAACCATCAATAGTACGGATAGCCTCGCCGACCCACTCTGCACCGATCATGATGTGACCAAGCAACTGACCTGCATCCGTATAATCATTTGCAGGGAATGAAGATAATTCCTTTAATTTACCAATATCATGGAAAATCGATGCTGTCAAAAGCAGATCTCGGTTCAGGAACGGATAGTTCTGTGCAAAATAATTGCAGTTGCGTGTGACACTGACTGTATGCTCTAACAAACCTCCGACAAATCCATGATGCACGCTTTTTGCAGCGGAATGGAATTTGAAACGCTCCACAAATGTCTGGTTGTCAAAAAACTTATGTAATAACTGATTCAGATACGGATTTTTTACAGAATCAATGTATTCCATAAGTTCTGTAAACATCTCATCTACATCTTTCTCCGTGCAAGGCAGATAATCCTTTGGCTCGTATTCGCCCTCCTGCACCTTGCGGGCACGTTTAATGGAAAGCTGGAGATTGCCCTGAAAACTTGTCACATCACCAGTGACAGCAACATAATCCAAAGCTTCAAATTCATCAATTCCAACCGATCCCGGATCCCAGATTTTTGCATCCAGTGTTCCTGTTTTATCCTGTAAAATCACATTGTCATAAGGCTTTCCGGCTTTTGTCATCGCTGCCTGTTTGACCTTGCAAAGATAAATTTCATTAATTCTTTCTCCTTCGCGGAGAGATTCAATATATTTCATTATAAACTCCTTTATTTTAAAATTCCTGCTTTAATCTCACAGGTAATAATCTTATACCCGTTACTGCCTTCCCGTTTGATCACAATCTTGTAGTTTTCTCCCGGCTCTAAGCCAAGAACAATCTCGCTGTAAGATGCCACAGTCGTAACATCCTTTCCGGCAAGTTTTACAATGACATCCCCGCTCTGTAATCCGGCATTCATCGCAGGTGAATCCATATCTACTTCCTTGATATAGATGCCCTTCGGTATTCTGTATGTGCTGGCAATCTTATCAGTAACCGTTGACGCCTGAACCCCAAGGTACGGAATATCTTTATCCGCAAACAAAAGCTCCATCACCGGTTTTAATTCCGAGATATCTACCGCTGTAAGCGTACTTGCAGATGATGCACTGTAATCCTGCATAACAAGGCCCACTAATTGTCCATCCGTATTAATGAGGATACCACTGCCATTTCTATTTGCAACAATGTCTGTGGTATATACACTATAATTGCTGTCGGCCGTCGAAATCTCATTGTTCGTTGCAGTGATATTTCCTGTGAGAATTGAATAATTGGTTCCAAGTGGGCTTCCAAGTGCAATAACAACGGAACCTTTGTGTACGGTATTGGCACTTCCCATCTCCATAACGGAAATTGATGCCAGTGTTGATGTTTCAAGATCCGATTTGGAAACTGCCAGTACAACCAGTCCTGTATTTCCGTCGTATTTCATAACCTCTGCCGGTGCGACTGAATCGTCAATAAACGTCACTTTGATCTTTGACGCTCCTTTGATTACCTTGCGCTCCGTTAAAATAAGCAGTTTGGAACCAGACTCTCCGATAATAGTGCCTGATCCCTGACCTTCACGCTCATAGGAATTGTTGAACCAGTCCATGTCACTGACCACACCGGTGATTGTAACAATAGACTTATTGGCCCGATTGCCGATTGCATACAATTCCGTCTGGATTTTCTGATAATCCTCCAGCGAAATCTCAGACTTTACGACCGGCGTCTCCTTTTGCGTCTCTGCCTCAGATTCTGTACTCTGTGTCTGCGTTTCTTTCTGGGGATGCGAACTGTCTATTGTTCCCGGAACAACTTCCGCCTCCATCCTTTTTTCTACAAGCGGGAATAACATAAAAAGCACCAAAATTGCCGCAAGAGCAAATACAACTCCGGATAATGCTGCGCTGCAGATCTTGACGAACAGACACTTATGATTCTTTGGCTTATTCTTTGGCTTATCCTTTATCTTTTCCCGAACAAATTCATTCTTTTGTAATTGCTTGTCTTCCATCTCTGACCTTCATAAATTATATCCGAACACACTAACATAACAAAACATATTATATTCGTATTTATGCCCTCTTGCAACCATTTTTGCCTTTTCCAAAGAGATAGAATGTTATATAATAGGTCTGAAAGTTCCACACAACAAATTTAGCATTATATTTAAGGAAAGAAATTATGAACCAGAAAGTTTATCATACATTGGAATATTATAAGATATTAGACATGTTGGCCGGTTATGCATCCTGCGAAGAGACAAGGAAACGTGCGCTTGCGCTCACGCCGATCACCGACGCTGCTGAAATTGAGCATTTACAACAGACGACAAGCGATGCGTTAAGCCGTCTGTACAAAGGAAGTGGCATCAGTTTTGCCGGCATCCACAATGTCAATGCATCCTTAAAACGACTTGATATCGGTGGTTCCCTCAATACAACAGAACTGCTTCATATCTGCTCTCTGTTAGAAGTTGCAAAGCGTGCGAAAGCTTACGACCGTTCGGACCGTGCCGATGACAAAACGGATTCCCTTTCCCCTCTGTTCTCACAGATTGAACCGTTATCTCCATTACTTGAAGAGATCAAACGCTGTGTGATCGGGGAAGATGAAATTGCTGATGATGCAAGCCCTGCGCTGTTTAAAATCCGCAAATCTATCCGTGGCATGAATGACCGTATCCATACGCAGCTCACCAATCTTATGAATAACACGACCACCCGCAACTATCTGCAGGATGCCGTTATCACAATGCGCGACGGCCGTTATTGTCTTCCCGTAAAAGCGGAAGCTAAAACATCCGTACCCGGAATGGTACATGACCAGTCTTCGAGTGGTTCTACGCTTTTTATTGAACCAATGGCTGTCGTAAATCTGAACAACGAACTGCGCGAATTATTCTTAAAAGAACAGGATGAGATCAATGTGATCCTCGCCGATTTGTCCAACCGCGTCGCTGAAAATGCAAACGGCATCCGTCAGGATTATTCCGTGCTTGCCGAGCTGGATTTCATCTTTGCCAAAGCACAGCTCGCCAAATCCTACAACGGTGTTGCACCGATCTTCAATGAAGAGGGGCGCATCCATATCCGCAAAGGACGCCATCCTCTGCTGGATACAAAAAAAGTCGTACCGATTGATGTACGGCTCGGCGAAGATTTCCGTCAGCTTATTGTTACCGGACCAAACACCGGTGGTAAGACGGTCTCTTTGAAAACCGTCGGCTTGCTGACCCTCATGGGACAGTCCGGACTTCATATTCCGGCAGCTGACCGTTCGGAGCTTGCCATATTCCATGAAATCTTTGCAGATATTGGTGATGAGCAGAGTATTGAACAAAGCCTCAGTACTTTCTCCTCTCACATGACAAACATTGTAAAAATTCTCGACCAGGCGGATGACCGTAGCCTTTGTCTGTTCGATGAACTGTGTGCCGGAACCGATCCGACCGAGGGGGCCGCATTAGCAATTTCCATTCTGCACAAGCTGCACCAATACGGAGCGACTACCATGGCAACCACACATTACAGTGAATTGAAAGTATACGCACTCTCCACACCGGGAGTCGAAAATGCATGCTGTGAATTTAACGTCGAAACCTTAAGCCCGACCTACCGCCTTTTGATCGGTATTCCGGGAAAAAGTAATGCATTTGCGATCAGTTCCAAATTAGGACTTGCCGCCAATATCATCGACGATGCCAAGAGCCGTTTAAGTGACAAAGATGTTGACTTTGAAGATATGCTTGCCAACTTGGAAGCCAGCCGCATTACAATTGAAAAAGAACAACTGGAAATTAAAAAATACAAAGCAGAAGTTGAGAATTTAAAGAAAAAACTTACCGACAAAAACGAAAAGCTCGACGCACGCCGGGATGAAATTCTGCGCAAGGCAAACGAAGAAGCGGTTCAGATTTTAAAAGAAGCAAAAGACCTCGCAGATGAAACCATCCGCAACTTCAACAAATACGGACAGGGTCAGGCACCAATGTCCAAAATGGAAAAAGAACGAAGCAAAGTCCGGGACAAGATGAACAAAAGCGAAAAAAATCTTTCCATGAAAAAGAAAGAGATGATCAACCACAAGGTCCCAAAGAAGCTGCGCATTGGTGATTCTGTAAAAGTTCTTTCCATGAACCTCAAAGGTACGGTTCACACGCTTCCGAATGCCAAAGGTGATCTCTATGTACAAATGGGAATTTTACGCTCCCTTGTAAATATCAACGATCTGGTACTGATCGACGATGAATCGACCTCTCCAATCGCCAAGAAATACGGCGGTGGAAGCAGTTCCGGAAAGATCAAGATGAGCAAATCCTCATCGGTTTCCACAGAAATCAACCTGATCGGTATGACGGTGGATGAAGCCATCGCTCATTTGGATAAATATCTCGATGACGCATATATCGCGCATCTTCCATCCGTGCGCATTGTACATGGAAAAGGAACCGGTGCTTTGCGCAGTGCCGTACATGCACATTTAAAGCGTCAGAAATATGTCAAGTCCTTCCGGCTCGGAGAAGCTGGCGAAGGCGATGCCGGTGTCACAATTGCAGAATTTAAATAGGAGGTCTGTCAGATATGGTCAGTAAACAAAAAATTTTAATTGTAGACGATGATAATAATATAGCAGAATTAATTTCTCTCTATCTTACCAAAGAATGTTATGATACCAAAATTGTAAATGACGGTGAAGAAGCACTCAGTGCATTTGAGCAATATAATCCGAACCTCATTCTTCTGGATCTGATGCTTCCGGGCATCGACGGCTACCAGGTGTGCCGCGAGATTCGCGCAAAGAATAATGTTCCTATCATTATGCTCTCTGCCAAAGGTGAGATTTTTGACAAAGTACTCGGTCTCGAGCTTGGTGCTGACGATTATATTCTCAAACCATTTGATTCCAAAGAACTCGTTGCCCGTGTCAAAGCAGTACTGCGACGCTACCAGCCTGTAAAGACCGAATCTGTTGTAGAGCTCAAATATGTGGAGTATCCGGATCTGGTGGTCAATCTGTCTAACTACTCTGTCATGTACAACGGCAAACCGATCGATATGCCCCCAAAGGAACTTGAGCTTTTGTATTTTCTGGCCTCCTCACCAAATCAGGTATTTACAAGGGAGCAGCTTTTGGACCATATCTGGGGCTATGAATACATTGGAGACACACGTACTGTTGATGTCCACGTAAAACGTCTCCGCGAAAAAATCAAGGATCATGCATCCTGGTCCATCGCAACGGTCTGGGGCATCGGCTACAAGTTTGAGGTAAGCGAATGAAACCAAAAATTTACATAAAATTTCTGCTCAGCTATGTATTTTTCGGTATTGCGGCAATCCTTGTCCTCTGTACATTTACACAGCGCAGTATCACGAACTATCTGGAAAAACATGAGGCACAGAATCTGTATCGCGAGGCAACACAGATAGCTTCCAAGTATGCAGCAAACTTTACAAATACAACGTTGTCTCTGGAAGATTTTCAGGTACGAATGGAAAGTCTCAGCAGTTATCTTTCCGCTGAAATCTGGGTGGTAGATTCGCAAGGAAATGTCCTGTTCAACTCCTCAGACAGTTCCATCGGACAACGTGCAGCAAATGCACATTATACCACGCTGCCTGATTTTGATCCTACAAGTTTTGGCAATACTTACTATACTGTTGGAAACTTTTATGATTCCTTTTCCGAGAATACCATAACTGTATTTTCTCCTGTGACTGCCAATTACCGTGTGCGCAGCTACGTACTGATTCATAAACCGGTCGCTACCGTTACCGAAGTGACCAATCATTTTATGAACATCACGTTTTTTACCGTTGGAATTATTTATATCTGTGCATTTTTGATTCTTCTGTTTTTTACCATTTGCTTCTATCGGCCAATGTTAAAGATGAACAGCGTTGCCAAAAGCTATGCAAAAGGGAACTTTGAACCACGGATTTCCTTACATTCCAACGATGAAATCGGTTTTCTGGCGAACACCATGAACTATATGGCCAATGAGCTGAATACACTCGAAGAAGATCAGCGTAAATTTATTTCAAATGTTTCTCATGATTTCCGATCACCACTCACCTCGATCAAAGGTTATGTCGAGGCAATGCTGGATGGAACAATACCACCGGAATTACAGGATAAATACCTGAATATTATTCTTTTTGAAACGGAACGACTGGCCAAACTGACACAAAGTATTCTTGATCTCAACCAGTTTGGTCGTCACGGCATCATGCTTGATGTCGCAGATTTTGATATTAACCGCATGATCAAGACAACCATCCTTACCTTCGAAGGCACCTGTAACAAAAAAGGACTCTCTTTTGATCTGGTGCTCACAGGTCAGGAATTGTTTGTCACAGGAGATATGACAAAAATCCAACAGGTACTCTACAATTTGATAGATAATGCTACCAAGTTTTCGCATAACAATTCGGCAATCAAAATCGAGACCAGCATCAAAAATGAAAAAGTTCTGATTTCCGTAAAAGATTCCGGAATCGGCATTCCTGCGGATAGCATCAAAAAAATTTGGGATCGTTTCTACAAAACAGATCTCTCCCGCGGAAAAGATAAGAAGGGAACTGGTCTTGGACTCGCAATTGTGAAGGAAATCATTCAAGCACACAACGAACATATCAATGTCATTAGTACGGAAGGTGTGGGAACCGAATTTATTTTCACGCTTCCACTATCAAAAAAAGAAGTGCAGTAACGCACTTCTTTTTTCGTTCTATTTTTTCTTATTTCTGATTCAATTCCAGCTTATTTCCCTTCCGGTCATAAGCAACTGCATGATTGTCCCAGTCAAAACTGTCCTCATCAAGCTCATCCGCATCGCCAAGGTAATCCCCCTGGAAGACATCATACTCGAATCGATATCCATCTTTTGTTACAGCCCGCAAATATATACGAATATGCTGATTGTCTCTTACAACATCCCCATCATCATCTGTATTCACTGGTAATTCATAGGAGAATTTACATGTACTCTCGCCAGTACCGGATGATGCAAAACTCTGACTTGTCTCCTGCGTATCGACTTCTGTTGTCAGAAGCTGATCATCAATCGACTCATTGGCAGTCTCATCTGTCAGATTCTGCATCAGATCCTGTGACCAGATTTCCATATCATTCAAGTCTGCCACCATTTCAAATTGCGTAAATTCATAGAGATCAATGTTATCCAACACAAAGGTGCAATCACTTTTCAGATGAATCTCTCCATCTTTGTACGTTGGTGCATCTTCCAGGCTTCCGGACAATACCCTCGATAAGTCCGTGTTCATTCCATTATAATCCTGTAACACTTCCGTTGCTTTCTTGCTTCCGTTCGCAATCAGGAATGTGATATTTCCATCAAATGTCTGATTCAATGGCAGCGTCATATTTCCTTTGAACGTATAACCATCGGCCTTAAGCGGACATTCTTCCGTTCCAAAATAAACCGTAACAGATGTTTTATCGGAATATTCTTTTGGAATCACAGAGACCGATACATCATAGGTCTTTTTGCTGAAGTTCATGTCCACAATATCAATGGAATAATTTTCAATCATGCTGGCATCCTCTTCAAGCGTCTTTTCAATATTCGACTGAAGATTTCCCACATCTGACAGGATTACATTGGTGGAATCCTGCAGATAGGTCAGCTGGTTGGTCAGTTCTGTCAGTTTCAAATACATAAAAGCAACGAAACCGAATAGAACAATCAACACAACCGCAACTACAATTTTCTTCCAATATAATTTTACTTTTTTCATAAATTCAGAGAATTATTCTTCCTTCTCATCATCGGTTGCAGTAATCTGAATTCCTAATTCTTCCAACTGCTTCTCGTCAACAGTTCCCGGAGCCTCAGACATCAGATCCGAAGCGTCCTTAACCTTAGGGAATGCAATAACATCACGGATAGAATCTGCGTGTACCATATGCATGATCATACGATCCACACCATAAGCAAGTCCTGCGTGTGGTGGTACACCATAAGAGAATGCATCCAGAAGGAATCCAAACTGTTCATGTGCGCGCTCCTTGGTAAATCCAAGAACTTCAAACATCTTCTCCTGAATATCATCCTGATGGATACGGACAGATCCTCCGCCAAGCTCCGTTCCGTTCAGTACGATGTCGTAAGCCTTTGCACGAACTGCACCCGGATCACTGTCAATCTTATCCCAGTCCTCTTCCATCGGCATCGTAAATGGATGATGCATTGCCATGAATCGGTTCTCCTCATCGGACCACTCTAACAGAGGGAACTCAGTTACCCAAAGGAAATTGTACTGATTCTCATCAATCAGTCCAAGCTCTTCACCTAAAAGAAGACGAAGTGCACCAAGAACATTCCATACAATCTTGTTCTTGTCTGCTGCGAATAAAAGTAAATCGCCCGGCTTACCATTCATCTTTGCAACCAATGCATTCAATTCCTCTTCTGTCATAAATTTTGCGAAAGAAGATTTATAAGTTCCATCCTCGTTAATGCACAGATATGCAAGCCCCTTGGCACCGCATCCCTTAGCATGCTCAACCAGCTTGTCAATTTTCTTACGAGGCATATGTCCCTGTCCCTCAACATTAATACCACGTACGGAACCGCCATTCTCAAGCGCACCGGTAAATACGCCGAATCCACAGCCTTTTACGACCTCAGAAACATCTACAAGTTCCATGCCAAAACGGGTATCCGGCTTGTCAGAACCGAAACGTTCCATTGCTTCCTGCCATGGCATACGCTGCAACGGAATCTGTACATCAACACCGATAGCTTCCTTGAATACATATTTCAAAAGACGCTCGTTTACATCTAATACATCCTCGATATCCACAAAAGATAACTCCATATCTGCCTGTGTGAATTCCGGCTGACGATCTGCGCGAAGGTCCTCATCGCGGAAGCAGCGTGCGATCTGAAAATAACGGTCATAACCGGATGCCATCAGAAGCTGCTTGAAAAGCTGTGGAGACTGTGGCAGAGCATAAAAATTGCCCGGATGTACACGGCTTGGCACAAGATAATCTCTGGCTCCTTCCGGTGTAGACTTGCAAAGGATTGGTGTCTCAATCTCCAAAAATCCCTCGTTTGCCATAAACTGACGCATCAGTCCGAGCACACGGCTCTTTAACATTAAATTACGCTGAATATCCGGTCTTCTTAAATCAAGATAACGATATTTCAAACGGATATCTTCCTTTGTCTGGCTGTTCTCTTCGATTGCGAATGGTGGTGTCTGAGATTCGGATAAAATGCGAAGGCTTGTAGCAATCACTTCGATATCTCCGGTCTTTAAGTTCTCATTGACTGCTGCAGAACGTTTCTGCACCGTTCCCTCGATTGCTACAACATACTCGCTACGCAAAGTTCCGGCTTTTGCAAAACCATCTGTTCCTACGCTGTCCTCATCAAATACGATCTGCAGCAGACCGCTTCTATCACGTAAGTCGATAAAAATCAGACTTCCTAAATTTCTTCTCTTCTGTACCCAGCCCATGACGGTGACTTTCTCACCAATGTTGGCATTGGATACCTCTGTACATCTGTGGCTTCTGTGTAAGCCTTTCATTGATTCTGCCATGATTGTCTCCTCTATACTCTATTATCTATCATTCTTCTTGCGAATCGTAACTATCTGTTAAAAAACTCGACGAACTCCTCATACCCCTCTTTTGCGAGCTGTTCTTTCTGGAATTTCTTATTCTTGTTCATGCGAACAACCAGCACCTGCTGTCCGTTCTCTCTGGCTTCCTTCGCCTGTTTCATAACTTCCACAAGCTTTTCTGCCGGATATTTCTTCTCTACAAGATATGCGACTCTCTTCGGGCTCTCCGGAATTTTAAATCCACTCTCCATCAGAAGCAGAATAATGCGCTCAAATCCAATAGAAAATCCACATGCCGGTACATCATTTCCGGTAAATTTTCCAATCATCTTGTCGTATCTTCCGCCACCACCGCAGGCTGCGCCAAGCTCCGGCATGGATATTTCAAAAATCGTTCCTGTATAATAACTCATACCACGTACCAGTGTCGGATCAAATACCAGTGTAAACTCTGCATTCTTTGTTGCGTTCACTGCAGTAGCAATCTCTGTCATATTTGTTACCACTTCGGCATCTAAATATTCCCCAAGTGTATCTGCAAGGAATGCCACACCTTCTGCGACATCTTTCTTTTCTTCCAAAAGCTTAAAAAGACCAAGATATTTGTCAATGGACTCCTGCGCATAACCTTCTTTTGCAAGTTCCTCTGCCACTCCATCCACACCGATCTTGTCCATCTTGTCCAATGTGATAAATACACTGTCATAATCTTCCTCAGAAAAACCACTGTATGCAGCCATCGCCTTTAAAATGCGACGCTCATTGATGCGGATTTCAAAGTTCTTGAAACCAAGTCTTCCGATAGTTGTGGTGGTTGCAGTAATCAGCTCAATCTCTGCAAGATTACTTGGCTCACCTAATATATCAATATCGCACTGGGTAAACTGACGGTAACGGCCTCTCTGTGGACGATCGGCTCTCCATACGCTTCCAATCTGCAATGCCTTGAACGGGCTTGGAAGATCATTCGCATTGTTTGCATAAAAACGGGAAAGAGGAACGGTCAGATCGTAACGCATACCAAAATCTACAACATCCGCCTCTTCTTTTGCAGTGTCTAAATTTAACTTTTCTCCACGCTTTAATACTTTAAAAATAAGTTTTTCGTTTTCCCCACCCTGCTTATTGGAAAGGTTTGCAATATTTTCCATACAAGGTGTCTCAATCGGGGTAAAACCAAAGCTTCGATAAGTGTCCTTGATTACGCTTGTCACATAATCCCGGATTTCCATCTCAGCAGGTAATATATCTTTCATGCCGTTTACCGGCTTCTTGCTCAGTGCCATTTAATTTCCTCCATTTACTCTCTTGCACGTGAACATCAGCCCTTTAAAATTGCCTTCGGCAAGAGCTGATGCTACATGTTAATTTTTCAAAAAAATTAACACATTATCCAGCATTTATTATACGGTTCAGGGCCTGATACGTCAAGGATTGTTGCAAAATGCTTTCCCATTACTTTTTCCGGGACGTTACAATATAACGTGTCAGAAACTCAAACAACTTACGATTCGTCTCGGCGTTCTTCTCCTCAGCTTCCATATATTCCGGCATAGGGATTCCCTGCTGACACTCACCACAGATATCAATGCCAAGTATATTTTTCTGTGCAAGAAATAATGTCAGCAAATGCTCCAGCAGCGAAAGAGGCATCTCTCCCTGATTCCAGTTAGTTTCGCAATACCGCTCATCCAGCACATCCTTGTCGATTGAAATATAAAACGGAACATCCATCCTTATCTTTTCCGCTTTTTCATGCCCCTCTTCTGCACGAAGTTCCTCAGTGGAAAACGCAATCAGTTTTTCTTTCAGTATCTTCTTCTCCCGCGCTTTCAGCTGCTTATCGGAGAAAACAGCCTGAATGTCTGCTTTCTTCGGTCCGATCAGGATCAACTGCTGCAAATTTGGATTCGTCAATAATACACTTCTTGCCCAATCACCGCAACTGATCATTCCATCAATCATCGGAGGCTGCATGTCTGTATGATGATCAAACAGAATCAACGAGAATGGCTCACTTATCCAATCTGTCATAATTTTGGTCACATAATGATAATTGCCGGAATCCAGGAAATGAATTCCACCGATTCCATATGGATCAATTCTTCTATGAATCTCTTTCTCTGCGCTCTGTGAACAATACAAATCACACTCGTAGATATCCGAGCAATCAATCCAATGAAGTTTATCATTGCGTGGAATATTCTCATCACAATACACATGAGAAAAATCCAGGATGAGGTGGTTGTTAAGTAGTTGTGCCAAATCATTCACCTTCCATCAAATGATATGAGGGTCAAAAGGTATTTTGCCCCTCATTTATGATTATTCTTCTGCAAACAGTTGCTGTTTGCGCTGTATCATTTCATCAATTCTCTCGATATACTGCCCGACATCCTTGACATTCTCGCACCGTTCGATCCGATGCGTGCCATCTGGATTTGGCTCATTCCAGACACGTTTCGTTGAAGCTCCCGCTCCACACGCCACGATGGTCTGTTTCTCTTCCATAATCAGAATGTTGTATACGCCTGCCTTGCCCGGCTTTGCATACCCTACATTTTCCATATTTCCTGCCATGCCCTTCTGACGATACAGATAATATGGAGAAAGCCCCATCTCTTTGCAGATTGATGCACACAGATCCATATGTTCCTGTGTGTTTACCATCTGCATGCTTTCATAACGGTCTTTAAAAATGTTCAACCGCGCCGCACGCTTGATGGCGAGGGAGTGAATCGTGATATTGTCCGGATCCAGCTCCTTTAACACTTCCATCGTATGACGCACATCCTCGAGATCTTCCTCCGGAAGTCCCATGATCAAATCCATATTGATATTGTCAAAGCCCAGACTTCTCGCCAGCTTAAAACTCTCAATCGTCTGTTCTACCGTATGATGACGGCCAATGATATCAAGTGTCTCCTGTTTCATCGTCTGCGGATTGATGGAAATACGACTGATTCCATTGTTGCGCAGCACCTGCAGCTTTTCCTTTGTGATAGAATCCGGGCGTCCGGCTTCCACAGTAAACTCGATGCAGCTGCTCAAATCAAAACTGCAACGGATTTTACGAATCAGGCGATCCAGCTGATATGGCTCCAATGTCGTCGGTGTTCCTCCACCGATATAAATGGAATTCAGTTTCTTATGATAATTCTTTACTGCCACATAGTCGATTTCTTTCTCCAACGCATCCAGATATGCATCCACCTGCTTTTTCCAGGTTGCCAGCGGATACGATGTAAACGAACAGTACAGGCACGTACTCGGGCAAAATGGAATGCCGATATAAAGGCTGTATCCATTTTTATAATCGAGCTGCGAAAGGAGCGCACGCTCACGCTCTGCGATTGCAATGGATAAATCCACTTTTTCATCTGACGCAAGGTACGTTTTCTTCATATAGGAAGCAACTTCTTCCTTTGTCTTTCCCTCATCCAGAAGCTGCATCGGAATCTTTGTCGGCCGGATGCCGGTCAGCGTTCCCCACGGAAGACTCTGTCCCGTCACTTCTTCCAACAGATGGTACAAATTCTCTTTGAGTGCATTCTTCGTCTCTGCCCGGTCTGCAAAATCCACAGCAAATGTGCACTCTGCCGGCTTTTTATTTTCCAGTGTACATGTAATGGAAATCTGCTTATCCTCATATGTAATGGAAAAATGCGAAGCACTCTCTGTTTCATTCTCTGCGGAATGATTGGTGCATGCCACATTTTTTTCCTCTGCATGTGCTTCCTTTGTGTAATAAATCTCCACATCCTCTTTCGGAAAAAAAGCCTTCAAAAGCGAATGAATGTCATATTCAAATTCCGTTCGATTTAAATTTACTGTAATCATAAATATGGGTTATACATCCTCTCATTTTCAATGCTTGTCACATCATTGTGTCCCGGATACACCGTCGTACGATCCGGCAGAACCATCAGTTTTTCTTTGATGGAGCGAATCAGATCCGAACTGCTGCCTCCTTTAAAATCTGTACGTCCCACAGAAGTGCAGAATAAAGTATCTCCGGAAAATAGTACATCCTCATATGGAAAATAGTAGCAGCAACCGCCTTTGGTATGTCCCGGTGTATGCAGGACGCGAATATGAAATCCTGCCAGATCCAGCTCCTGTTCGTCTTTTAAAAATACATCAGCATGAAAGACTTTGCTTTCACCCATCATATAGCTGACATTTGCTTCCGGATCTTCCAGTGTTTCCTTGTCATCCTCATAGATATAAATAGAGATTCCAAACTCTTTTGCCAATTCTTCTGCTGCCGATGCATGGTCAAAATGTCCATGTGTCAACAGGATAGCTACCGGCTTGCATCCTTCTTTGCGAATTCTTTCTGCCAGCTGCTTTGCGGCATCTCCCGGATCTATAATGATCAGTTCCTTTGTTTCCTCGTTGATTGCGAAGTAACAGTTTGTCTGTACCGGACCAACGACATAATGATTAATCTTTAATTTACCCATTTATGCTCCTTTATCTTTGAATAGCAAGTAATCGACGCAAGAACCACCAGCGCCAATCAGCCGGTGGTTCTCTCAATGTCCATAACGCTCTCTATCTGTTTGATTTTCTCAACAATTTTGGTAATCTGCTCGCGACCCTTTGTCTGGAATGCGACATCAATTGTAGCGATTCCCTGCTTGCTGGTCTTCGAATGAATACCGGAGATATTGATTTCTGCCTCCGTAAATACTTTCGTAATATCCACGAGAAGTCCCGGTCTGTCATGACAGAAAATCTTCAGTTCTGCATGATATTCACCAAATGCTTCCTGATCGGCACCTGCCTGCCACTCCGCCTCGATCAGACGAACACGCTCCATATTGGACAAATGCAGAATATTGATACAATCCGTACGGTGAATGGATACGCCTCGCCCTCTTGTGACAAAGCCCACAATTTCATCTCCCGGCACCGGACTGCAGCATTTGCTGAAATGAACAGCCACATCATACAGTCCCTTGACAACAATACCACTTTTGGAATGCTTGACTGTTTCCGCCGGTTTATTTTCTGCGATTACACTCAGCACTTCCTGGTCTGTCATAGTAACCGGATGATCCTTCTTGTACTCATCGTACATACGGTTGACGATCTGACTCTCTTTTAAGCCACCATGTCCGACCGTTGCCAGACAGGAATTCCAGTCATGGAATCCATATTTGCGGATAATCTTCTCCTGATATTCCGTCTTATTAATATCTGCGAAATTAATTCCCTTGGATTTCGCATAGGCAGTAATCAGCTCCTTGCCATGCAGTATATTTTCTTCTTTCAGTTCGCTGCGGAACCACTGGTTAATCTTGTTCTTCGCCTGCGTGCTCTTGACAATTTTCAGCCAGTCACGACTCGGTCCCTTGGAATTCTGTGAAGTAATGACTTCGATACGGTCTCCGTTCTGAATCACATAATCGATCGGTACAAGCTTTCCGTTGACCTTAGCACCGACCATCTTATTTCCCACAGCCGAATGAACACTGTAAGCGAAATCAATTGGTGTGGAACCGTTCGGCAGATTCTTGACATCTCCTGACGGGGTGAAACAGAATACCGTATCCGAAAACAGATCCAGATCACTCTTAAGCAGTGTCATAAATTCCTTGTTATCCGACATGTCTCTCTGCCACTCAAGAATCTGACGCAGCCAGCTTAACTTTTCTTCTTCCGTTACAGTGGTGGAAGTCGCACCGCCATTGTTGGCTTCCTTATATTTCCAATGCGCCGCAATACCATATTCTGCGGTACGGTGCATCTCAAATGTACGAATCTGAATCTCAAAAGGCTGTCCGCTCGGTCCAATTACTGTCGTATGCAAAGACTGATACATATTCGGTTTTGGCATCGCAATGTAGTCCTTGAAACGTCCCGGAATCGGTTTATATTTTTCATGCATGATACCAAGTGCTGCATAACAGTCCTTGATCGTATCCACGATGATACGAATGGCAAACAGATCATAAATCTGGTCAATCGTCTTGTCCTGATTGACCATCTTCTTGTAAATAGAGAAAAAGTGTTTTGCTCTACCGGAAATATCTGCCTTGATCCCGGCTTCCTCAATCTGCTCACGTACCTGATCAACCAGTTTCTTCACATATCCTTCTCTGACATCCTTGCGCAAGGCTACCTTCTCTACCAGATCATAATAGGCTTCCGGTTCAAGATATTTCAGTGAGAGATCTTCCAGTTCGATTTTAATCTTACTGATACCAAGTCTCTGGGCAATCGGACAATAAATTTCCTGCGTTTCCCTCGCAATACGAAGCTGTGCCTCACGCGACTGATACTTCAGCGTACGCATATTGTGCAGACGGTCCGCCAGTTTGATCAAAATAACACGGATATCCTTTGCCATCGCAAGAAACATCTTACGCAGATTTTCCGCCTGCATCTCCAGACGATCCGCATTCTTTTCTTTCGGATTCTTTGTACTGTCTGTCAAATGCAGATGCTGCAGCTTTGTCACACCATCCACCAGAAGAAGGACTTCATCACCGAACTCTGCCCGCATCTCATTCTCCGTCATAACGGTATCTTCGAGAACATCGTGCAATAATCCTGCGGCAATCGTCTCCTTATCCAACTCAAGTTCTGCAAGAATGATTGCAACACACAACGGATGTATAATATAAGCTTCTCCCGATTTACGCACTTGTCCATCATGTGCTGCATATGCAACCTTGTATGCTTTTTCAATCAGGCTGATGTCTGCAGAAGGATGATACTTGCGAATTCCTGCGATCAGTTCTGCGTACAAATCCTCTGGTTTTACAAATTCTTTAATTGTTTTAATGCTTCCGGTATCCGAATGAAACTCCTGCTCAATTCGTTCCAATTCTTCTGTAGAAATGTCTGCCATCTGTTCACCCACTTACTTAATCTTATTCACCCTAAATATAATAGATAATTATATTTTATTTTTGGTACTATTGCAAGAATATCTGTATGGTTTTTTGTGCTAAAAGTTGTATACATAACGTCGCATCCGGCTGCCTGCCACATCGGAATCTTCTGTATAAGCAAATCCCAATTTCTCCAGCAGCGCAATCGATGCCGCATTTTTTGCATCTGTCAGTGCATTCAGCCTTGGGAAATCCAGTTCTTCCCTTGCAAATTTTATAATTGCACCACAGACTTCTGTAGCAATGCCCTGCCCCTGCCATGCCGGAGCGATCACATATCCCATCTCAAGTTCCGTCTGCCCGTCAAAATCCCGGTGTTCCAATCCGGCCCTGCCGATTAATGTTCCCGTCGCACGATCGAACACAAGCCACATCCCATATCCATAGTATCCATACATATGTGTGATGTATGCCTGCTGATACACCTCCTCTTCCTCTCTTGCAAACAGTGGCTCGATATATCCCGGCTGCCGCTGTCCCTTTGCATCCAGCTGATAGGTCACGCCCGGCTGATCATACAAAGAGATCAGTGCATCCAGATCTTCCATACAAAACTCCCGGACTACGCACCGTTTCGTCACCGCAATCGTCCATGGAATATGGTGAAACCGTTCAAAAATACGCACCAGAAAGTCCGCATCCACTTCCTCAAATCCCTCAATGACCATCGTACAGCCGGAGAATGTCTGTCCCGGAAAAAGCGGGTTTGCATAGGCAGCCGCCGCAATATTTCTCTCCATGCCCCATGCCAGCGTTTCATCGACTGCTGCAATCAGCAGGCAATTTGCTTTTTGTATCTCTCCGCTTGCAAATGACGTTTCCATCTGCTGCATGTCCTTGTATCCATCATAGAAAAAAGCTCCATCCATTTCATCCGGAAGCAAAACCGGGTTCCATTCGCCCTCAATATATAAAATTGTTGTAAGTGTCGGTCCACCAAGCCATTTCATTGTTCATTTCCTCGATATTTAAACATCAGATTTTCTATGAAAATCTGACATGATCAGAAAAAAACAGATTCCATAGAAACCTATGAAATCTGCCTTCTCTTTTCTTACATTGTCTCCGGTTCCGGATACTCCTCACCAAAAGTCTCCACAACAACGGTCTTCATTACCTGATCCTCTAATGGACGATCGCTATAATCGGTTGCTGTCTCCGCAATTGCATCCACAACATCCTGTCCTTCAATAATCTTTCCAAAGGCAGCATAGCCACCATCAAGATGTGGTGCATCCTTGTGCATGATAAAGAACTGGCTGCCTGCGGAATTTGGCATCATCGAACGTGCCATGGAGAGAACTCCTGCCGTATGCTTCAAATCATTCTTCACGCCATTCTGTGCGAACTCGCCTTTGATACCATAACCAGGACCACCCATACCGGTGCCTTCCGGATCTCCACCCTGAATCATAAAACCTTTGATTACACGGTGAAAAATCAGTCCATCGTAAAAGCCTTTTTTCACAAGGCTGATAAAATTATTGACTGTATTTGGTGCAACTTCCGGATAAAGCTCTGCTTTCATTACGCTTCCATCCGCCATTGTAAATGTAACAACTGGATTTGCCATCATTTTTACCTCTTCTTTCTATGATACTCTTGCCTTTTATTTTAACGGAGAGTTTCCTACTCTGTCAATGCCGAAACAACTTTCGGGAATTCCATGAAATGAGATGCTTTTACCAGAATTGCATCACCTTCCCGAACGTATGCCTGCAATTCCGGCATCATTTCCTCTCTCGTCTTAAAATAATGAACCTCGCATTTTTCATTTAATTTTGCACCCAATGCATACTGCTCTGCAAGTTCTCCTGCTGCAAAAAGCACATCGATACCGGACTCTGCCACGGCTCTTCCTACACCATAATGCAGCTCCTTCTCATCACTTCCAAGCTCTCCCATATCACCGAGGACAGCGATTTTTCTGCCGGATGTATGTGATAGTACATCGATGGAAGCTTTCATGGATACCGGATTGGCATTGTAACAGTCATCAATAACCAGCATTCCGTTAACATGCAGCAGGTTGGTTCTTCCTGCAATGGTCTGCGCTGCTGCGATACCGGCAGCGATCTCCCCGATTGTCAGTCCAAGCTGCAGTCCGACTGCAGTTCCTGCCAATGCATTATATACATTATGCTCACCCGGAATCGGAATATGCGCATCAAAATCGCCCTGTGGGGTATGAATCTTTGCCTGCATGCCCTCTAACCCGAGATTCTTTACATCGGTCGCATAAATACTTTTCTCTGCCATCGGTTCACCCGTTGCAGAAATTGCAGCCGCCTGCTCTAATCCATAAAAGATTGTCGGTTTGCCATTTACTACTTTTTTCGTGCAGAGTTTATCATCATCTCCGTTTAAAATAACGGTTCCATCCGGCTGCATATGCTCGAAGACTTCGGTCTTTGCCTGCAGGATTCCGTCTCTTGTTCCAAGATTTTCCAGATGACATAGTCCGATATTTGTGATCACACAGACATCCGGCTGTGCCATTGCTGCGAGACGGTGCATCTCGCCAAAATCGGAAATTCCCATTTCGAGAACTGCCACCTGATGCTTTTTCTTAATCTGGAAGATTGTAAGCGGAAGACCGATTTCATTATTGAAATTGCCTGCCGTCTTAAGCACTTCATATTTCTGTGAAAGAACCGAAGCAATCATTTCCTTTGTACTTGTTTTTCCAACACTTCCGGTAATGCCAACAACTTTAATGTCCAGTCCCTCACGGTAAAAAGCAGCAATCTTTTTCATTGCTTCTGTGGAAGATTCCACGAGAATATATGGTCCTGCCGGATTTTCCAGTTCAAGCTCGGAAAGCACAGCCAGCGCGCCTTTTTCAAACACGGACGGAATGAAATCGTGTCCATCCACGCGCTCTCCTTTGATTGGAATAAACAGAAAACCTTCCTCTACCTTACGGCTGTCTGTCACAGCACCGGTAATGATTTTCTGTTTTTTTGACGGATCTCCTACATAAGTTCCTTCGCATGCATTTGCAATATTCTCCAATGTAAGATTTGGCATTTCGTTGTCTACTTTATTTCTTGTATAACATCCAAACATCATTATCCCTCATATTTACGAAGTGAAATCTCGATCAGTTTCTCACACAGCTCATTAAAGTTGATGCCGATGACAGCTGCTTCCTGTGGCAACAAGCTAGTCGGTGTCATGCCAGGAAGTGTGTTTGCCTCCAGACAGTAAATCTGATTGTTCTCATCCAGCAAAAAGTCCGAACGTGAGTATGTATCCAATCCGATGACTTCTGCAACGCGCTCTGCGTATCTGCGCATTTTGGCAGAAATTTCTTCCGGTAAATCTGCCGGACAAGTCTCAACTGCACTTCCTGCTTTGTACTTGTTCTTGTAGTCATAGAATCCCTGGATCGGTGCGATCTCGATTACCGGCAGTGCTTTGCCTTCAAGCACACCGACAGAAAATTCACGTCCCTTTACATACTCTTCAATAATCAGATGATCTTCCCACTTGAATGCCTCATCCAAAGCCGCCTTAAACTCTGCAGCATCTCTTACGATTGTGACACCGATACTGGATCCTCCACAACATGGCTTTACAACACACGGAAGTGTCAGTCCAAGCTTGGTCACATCATCTTCTCTTGTTTCCTTTGTCATTCCGATTCCCTTCGGTGCCGGAATATCACCATATGCAAACAGCTGCTTTGCCATATCTTTGTTCATGGCAATGGCGCTGCTCAGATAATCGCTTCCTGTATATTTGATTCCAAACAGATCAAATGCTGCCTGAAGCTTTCCGTTCTCTCCGTTCTCTCCGTGCAAAGCCATAAACACAATGTCTGCCATCTGGCACATACGAATGACATTTGGTCCGAAGAAACAAGGAGACTGGTCTTTTCTTGAAGCTTTTACGGCTGCCAGATCCGGTGCTACCTCCGGAATGTTGTCTACTTTTACACTGATTGCATCTGCACGGTCAAAAATGCCATCCAGATTCTCTTCCTTATCGCTATATCCCATAAACACATCCAGCAAAATGACACGGTGTCCATTTTCCTTGAGTGCTGCTGCTACCATACTTCCTGTTTTGAAGGATACGTCACGCTCTGTGCTCAATCCTCCGGCTAATACTACGATATCCATAGTTTCTGATCTCCTCTGCTTAAAATAAAATGATGCAGGTACTGTATCATCTCTTAGTAATTATAAACATCTCACATCAGAAAACAAGGGGTTCTGATTTTTTGCACACTTTTTTGCATATTGACAGCACTATGCATAAAGTGTGCGCTTGCTTTTACTGTACAGGGAATTCCAAAACAATTTCCTATACAGAAAAAAGGAACCGGCAGTCCGCCGGTTCCCTCGCATAAATCAGGATGGTCACAATAACATTCGTCTGTTTATTAGTAACATTTTGACTTGTGGCCATTCATTTTCAATATTCACTTTTCAATTCTGCTGTCTTAGACATAAATAAAACAAGTTCTTCAAAAAGCTTTCTTCCAAGATAATTTTTTTCCGTCAACAAGCTTCCATACTCATACAGCGTATCATGAAATTCCTCTTCCGATATTTCAATCTCAAAGAGTAATCTCCCCAATAATCTCATCCGTTCATCTTCTACTTCAATAAGCCACTTTTCTATCTCATGTAAAAAAGCCTCACCCATCAGAATTTCCCGAAGATAAATGTGAACCTTATCTTTTGCTTGCATTTTTCCCATAAAGTATTTCCTAAACCCATCTCCAATTTATGCTCAGAAACTGTGTATCCCCCTCTTTTATACAGTATCCGCTATCAGAATATCATAACCTTTAAAATAGTCAATAGGAAAATCGTCACGGTTTTGTCTATTTTTGTGATTTTCACGTTTTTTATCAATATTTCATTACAGCAAAAATCCCGCAGACTCCTCGGAATCTGCGGGATTAACGTCATTCAATTAAGTACTAGCACTCAGGCTCAATCAAACCAAATGTATTTCCTTTTCTCTTATATACAACATTGACTTCGTCGGTCTCTGCATTGCGGAATACGAAGAAATCATGTCCGGTAAGTTCCATCTGTACACATGCATCTTCCGGATACATTGGTTTCATACCAAATCTCTTGGTACGAACAATCTTAACTTCTTCATCGTCCTCATCATCTGCATCGATGAAATCCGGTGTAAAGCTATCCGCCACATTCATTTTCTTAGAAGCCAGCTTTGTACGATATTTTCTCAGCTGACGCTCGATTACTTCTTCTACTAAATCAATGGATACATACATATCGTTGCTTACCTGCTCAGAACGAATTATATGGCCCTTGATTGGAATTGTTACCTCAATTTTCTGGCGCTCCTTCTCCACGCTCAATGTAACAAAGACATCTGTGTCTGGGGTAAAATACTTCTCCAGCTTAGAAAGTTTCTCCTCCACGGCTGCCTTAAGTCCCTCTGTCAATTCAATATTTCTTCCGGTAATTGTGATTCTCATGATGCCCAACCCCTTTGCTGTGTATTTAGTACTCCTATTGGATGTACCATGTACTTATTATATCATAAGTTACAAAAAACGCAACGAGTTTTCAAAAAATTTATGCATGTTTAATATTATTTTTTGTTTTTTCAACAGACTTACTGCAAATATCCATCTTTTACAATATCAGACAGTGCATCTGTCGGAACAGAAAACTCGACAATTCCCATATATCCAGGGGCCACTCCATATTTGTCAAAAACAAAGGTCAGCTCGCCCTTATCATTGATATAGAAATTGGCATCATCCGCAATCTTTTCAAAATCCCACTCCTTTTCCCCATCATCAAGGAAATAATTAAGATTGTCATTTTTTTTCATCTGCTCACGCATCTGTTTTTTGATATTGTCGGAAATACGGGTCTTGTAATTGCTTCCATCTGCAAACAGATTCTTCAATGTAATCAGCTTTCCTGTTTCTTTGTCAATATTATAAATCTTCGTAAAGCTGTTGGAACCGCCCATGTCAATCTCCGTATCAACACGCAGGCTGAACAGTTTGTCATTGTCTGTCACAATACGATAATCCGAAGTTACTGCTTCATGTCCCTGGCTTCCATCAGCTACCGCTGCAACATCCCTCTGGTACTGTTTGATAATATCATTCAGATATCCGGAAACCTCCGCATTCAGTTCCTTGGATTCTTTCGTCAGAACTTTTCCGTCCTTTCCGACAACTTCTACCTCCGGCACCTTCACATTTGCTTCCATCTGCTTATTTTCCTGCTTGTCAGAATAAGTCGTAAAATCCACCACTTTTACGATCGAGCCAAGCACCGGAACGCCCTCCATAGCCTGTGCGACCGTAGGATTCACATTCACGGTAACAACAAGTGCGGCACATGCGGCAGCTACAATGCCGATTCCTTTTGCAAATGGAAGAATACGGTGCTTACTCGCCTGCTTTCCTTCACTTATGCCTTTTTCCACTCTTTCCTTTAATTCTTCCGGAATTTCTATATTCTGGTAATTTTTTTTCATTTCATCTAATTTGCTCATGCGATCTGCTCCTCTACTTTCACTTTTAATTTTTTTAAACTGCGGTATAGTATTGATTTCACGGTGTTCGGATTTTCTTTCAGCATTGCTGCGATATCTCCGATGGTCCACTCTTCAAAATACTTCAGGATAATCACTTTTCTTTCTCTTTCATCGAGTGTTTCCAAAGCATTCAAAACATCCATGTCCTCATAGTGATCTTCCCGACCTTCCTCGGCTACCTGTTCATCACTCACGAATTTCGACTGCTTTCTTGTGGCATCCACCGCTGTGTTGATTGTTATACGCCACAGCCATGTCTTTATGTACTTTTCATCTTTGACCTGCCTCGCATTCTTCATGGCCTTGTACACGCTTTCCTGTACAACATCCATGGCATCCTGCTCATTTTTCATATAAGAAAAGGCAAGTCGGTAAAGTTTCTCGTAGGATGATAAAATTTCCTGTTCGATGGCTTTACTTATTTTGTTTCCTGTCATGCTGCCATTTCTCCTTTCTATTTATTAGACGCAGGAGCGTTCAGAAAAAGTTTCAAAAAAAACAGGGCCTTTGAAAAATTTTCCATCGGTCCTGTGATTGAAATAATTTTCATCTTAATCAAAGCATTCCCATTGTTATGCCCTCCCAAATACACCAAACAGTTTCTGTGCCGCCTCTTCATCCTCCATAATTCTTGCACTTGGTTTCTGTGCGTTCTCAAGCATCCGTTCCACACGATTGGCAAGTGCCACATCCACAAACCGCCCGATCTCGATTCCACGCAATTCAAAAAACAATGCCGGATTTGTGTCAAGCCGTGCCCCCACACCATATAGTGCTGCTGCCACATGTTTGCACATCAATGCCCAGTCCGGACAGCTACATTGAAAACTAATCTCGCTTGGCTGTGGAAAAAGACCATCCTCTCCCTGAAACAGTTCTTTCATTTCATCCGGAAAATCACCGGACAGTAATCGTTCCAGAGTCTCAATCTTACCGCACCGTTCAAGAATCGCTTCACACTTTTTCTCTGTGAGCGGGCTGATACGGATTTCCACACGGTAGGGAGTTTTTCTGGTTCCCTGCACTCTTGCAATGATTTTTCCTTTCTGGATTTTCAAGTCGATTACTGTCCCGGTCCGCACATAGCGCTTCCCGCGCTCCAGCCGGCTCGCAAAATCTGCATAGCGCTCCAGATTGTCACACCATGCTTTGCCCCACCAGCTTTTTGCAATTGTCCTGCCGGAAATAACAACCGGCTCCAGCTTATTCCCCTTTCCCTTTTGCTTTTTTACACTCTCTTTTAAATTTTTCTTTAACAGAGATTCACTCGGCTGGGCAAATGTCTGATCAATTTCCCAATATCTTCGCATACTGTTTACTCCAATCTCAATAATGAGAACAATTCTTCGTTACTTAACTCCGTAATCCACTTTTCGGAACCGCTTCCGATCACATTTTCCGCCAGTTCCTTTTTGGATTCCAGCATCGCATCTATTTTCTCCTCAATCGTTCCCTGAGAGACAAATTTATGTACGATCACATCTTTTTTCTGCCCGATCCGGAATGCCCGGTCCGTTGCCTGATTTTCTACTGCCGGATTCCACCAGCGGTCAAAATGAATGACATGATTGGCTTTCGTCAGGTTCAGTCCCGTTCCCGCCGCTTTGACAGACAGTACAATAAACGGTACATAGGCTTCTCCCTGAAATGCATCCACAATCTCCGTCCGCTTCGCCACCGGTGTTCCTCCGTGCAGCACATAGCCCTTAGCATGAAAAACGGTCTCCAGATACGCTGCCAGATCGTCCGCAATCTCCTTAAACTGCGTAAAAACCAGCACGCGCTCACGCTTTTCATAGATTGTCTCACAGATTTCTTTCAAAAGCTGAAATTTTCCGCTCTCTGATGGTGTATAGACATCCTGTCCCAGATACTGATCCGGATGGTTGCAGATCTGTTTTAACTTCATGATTGCCGTAAGCACAATCCCTTTTTTGGCAAACTGGGAAATGCTGTGTTCTGCCTCCATCTGCCGGACTTTCTGCTCCATATCCGAAACCACCTTGCGGTACAAAATGGTCTGTTTTCTGGTCAGCTGTGCAAAATCCGTCATTTCCACCTTTTCCGGAAGATCTGCAATAACGGTCTTGTCCGTCTTGACACGACGGAGCATAAACGGGGTAATCATGGACTTTAACTTTGCATATCCCTGTGGATTTTCTTCCAGTCCTTTCGTAAACTCATGGAACTCTTTGGATGTCCCAAGCAGACCATGATCTATAAAATCAAACAACGACCATAAATTGGTCAGGTCATTTTCAATCGGCGTGCCGGTCATGGCAATCCGCATCTGTGCCTGCAGTTTTTTGATTTCGCGTGTCTGTTTCGTGCCCGGATTTTTGATTGCCTGTGCCTCATCGAGAATCACGCAGTCCCACATCGTTTCCTGAAATGCTTTGATGCGGGAAACCATGCCATATGTCGTTATCGTAAGGAATGCAGCCCCTGCATCAAATTCCTGTGCAAGCTGCGCAGATGTCTTTCCGTGAATAACCTGAATCGTCATATCGGGGACAAACTTTGCTGCCTCCTTCTGCCAGTTTCCGATCAGGGATGCCGGAACGACCAGAAGCGTTTTTGCACCTTTGTCTGATTTTCTCATTTTTTCGAGATAGCATAGAACCTGAAGTGTTTTTCCAAGTCCCATATCGTCTGCCAGGCATGCACCAAATCCCAGTTTCTGCATATAATTCAGCCACGTATACCCATCCTTCTGATATGGACGAAGCGTTGCATGAACGGTTTTCGGCACTGCTGCCGAACGGATACCGGATGGTTTTCGCAAATTGCGCAACATTTTGGAAAGCCATGCCCCGTTGGTCACAAGCGCACCTACATCTGCGGAAATCTTTTTTCCATTTCCGATTTCCATCTGCAAAGCTTCCCTCAGTGTGATGCTGGTGTCCATGCCATCCATGCGTTTCAGAAGTTCCCGCAGTTTTTTATGATTTACCTCTACCCACTTACCTTTGAGAAATGCCAGCCCCTCCGTCTGCGCCAGCAGAATTTCCACATCTTTTTTCGTAAGTGCCTCTCCGTCCACACACAGCTGTGGCTGCATCGAAATCAACGAATCAAATCCTACCATGGCAGGTTTCTTTTCGCCCAGCCGGATTTCTACCGAACACTCCATTGCACGCTTTCTCCACCAGTTCGGAATCCGACAGAGAATCCCGGTCTGTTCGATTTTTTCCACATCACGCAGAAACTGATATGCCTCTTTCCCTGTAAAACGCAGAACATGGAACATCTCCCCGCTTTCTACCAGTTCTGCAATCAGATCCGACACCTCTGCCGCACGGTTCAGGCAGGACAACAATGCCAGCAGCTTATCTCTGTCATCCTGATATTCGGTCAGTGCGTATTTCAGCGGCATATGATGCACGGCATGATCCTCTCCGAGCGAAGCATAGGTTGCCATAAAAACAAACGGATCTTCGCCATCTTTATTTTCTACCAGATGCAGAAAGATCCTCTCCGGTACATGCAGCTTCTGGTTCTGCTCTGTGAGATACAATTCCACACTGCCTTTATAACCTGAAATTTCCCTCTGAAAAATCTGCTCCAACTGCGAAAATACTCCGGCAATCCACTTACGGTCAATATATTCTGCCCCGATCGCATAAGGAACTGACGAAAGCAGATGCTCAAGATGTTCCTCATCCGGCACCACATGCGTTGCTTCTCTTGTCAGTTCCAGTTCCGGCATTTCTGTAAGACACTGGAAAAATGCCTCTGACAGTTCATATAAAAACAACTCCGATGAAGACATTTCTTTTGACCGCCTGGAAAATCCCATGTGATATAAGGTTTCGTAGCGCTTCTCCAAAGTTTCTTTTTCCTGTGTGTCCGGGTAAAATCCGGTTGGGGTAAATATATACTGGTTCATTTTTCTATCGTCTCCGTTTCTATCCTGCAGGTATAAGTTTTTTCGGCTTTCCTGTAATTAATTCCGACCAGAAGCAACCTTCCATGATAATCCTTGAATGCCTTGTCATACTTTTTCTCCCGGATCTGATCAAGTGCTGTCTGTGCAGACTGATCCCATTTTAATTCAACAATCATAGCAGGACTTTCGACATGCTTTCTCGGAACAAACACCAGATCCGCAAACCCTTTTCCGCCTGCTACTTCCCGGTAAATCTCATGCGTTTTCTTTGCCGCATAGTATGCCAGTGACAGTACACACGCCAGGGAATTTTCATCATTATATTTCAGAATGGAAATATTCTCTTCATGCACCCGCTGAATTTGTTGTGCAACATATTCTTCATCCCCACGAAGTGTAGCTTCCATCAAATCCTCTGACCGCCGGATGGCCGCCATCACCGGTTCCCAGCCTCCGTCCTCGATACAATTAATAAACTCTTTCTGCACTTCCTGATTGGGAATGCAGACGGTCTGTGCGTAAAAATCGTATGTCAGATACCCCAGATGAACCAACAACGTGAGTACATCGTCCGCACTGGCAAACGTTGTCATGTCATTTTGGAATTTATCCGGATTTACCGGGATGTGTTCCCCGGCAATCAGCCGGGTGGTCAGTTCTTTTAACCCATACTGGTTCATTTGGATGTATTTCTTTAATGCCTCATACGTCTCTGTTTTTGTCCAGTAGCTGTCATAGTCATGACCAAGCATTGACATGACAACAGAACGTGGATTGTAAATCTGCACACCCTTTAAATCATAGCCATCATACCACTGTTTCGTCTTGTCGTATGGCATATCGTACTGCTGGCAGAGTTCCTGCACTTCAGATTCTGTGAAACCGGTAAACTCTGCCAGTTCGCGCTGGTTGGTCATGGAGTATTCGTCGAACATGTTCAGGGCGGAATGTTCGCCGTATTTTTTAATTTGGAGGATGCCGGTCATGTAGGCAAGCACACAGTAAGGCTGATTTTTTAGCAAATCCCTGAGAAAGTTGAGATACTTTTTCTGCGCCTGCGCATCCATCGGGTTCACCCGAAAAATACAATCCCATTCATCAATCACGAAAACAAAATAGCTCCGCGTCTGGGAATAGATTTCTTCCAGAACCGATACCAGATCTTCCTCATAATATGTGACCTGTGGAAACTCCCTTTTCAGCTCCCGTACCACTTTTCTGGAAATCAGTTCCATCATTTCCTCCACGGATTCTGTCCGCCCAAGAAACTGCTGCATATTCAGATGAATCGCATTGTATTGATTCAGATGCTTTTTAAAATCAGGATCTTTTGCAATTTTAAAGGGTTTAAACAATTCATAGGAATCATCCCCTTTTCCATAATATGCCACCAGCATATTTGCCGCCATGGATTTTCCGAAACGGCGGGGACGGCTGACGCAGATGTTCTGATGCTCCGATTTTAAATTCTGGTTTGTGAAAGCAAGAAGCATTGTCTTGTCTACATATATTTTTGAATTTACCGCTCTTTTAAATTCTTCATTTCCAGGATTTACATAAATTCCCATCTGCGTTTTCTCCAATAAATAATAAGCTATGAATAGTATACTCTATCCATAGCTTATTGAAAAGTACGCATTTAAAAACGCAATTAGTATTCGTTCTGCAATCTCTTATAAATCTTTTTCATAATATCTTTGTATCGTGTGGAATCCGCGCTTTCACCCACCTGCTGGTTTACTTCCGCTTTAAAATCCGAATAATCCGTGCATCCACTGTTATAATATGCATCGTATCCAATGTTATAAAACAGCTCATAACGGTAATTGTGCAATGCCATAAGGTTCTTATATAAAGTAGCATTCTTCTTCATTTTCTTTACCGCGCCGTTCATATCCTTGGTTCCGTTTTTCGTAATGACACCCAGCTTTTTCATTTGTGCAAGAACCTCTTCATTTCCGAACTTGTAATCATTCTTTGCATAATAAATATTGATAATGGTCTGAACATCCTGCACGCTTGTAATATTTTCCAATTCATACTGGGACAGATATTTCTTCTTGGTATAAAAAGCAGCCAGATCAGAGGCACTGAATTCACTGCCATCTCCATATGCATCTGCTAACACTTCTGCATCGATTGCGCTCTGGAAACGGATCACATCCGCACCGTCATTGCTCTCGCCATATACATAGACCTGACGGTTATCTTTGTTTTTCAATTCACTGCTGTAATTGATCTGATAAATACTTTTCTGCTGTTCATAAATCTGCTCATAAATATCATACAGTTCGGAAACATCATAAATATTGTGATAAAATCCGCCAGTGGATTCTGCGATATTGCGCAGCACACCATCTTCTACATCATCACCGATTCCAATGATATACACCGGAATCTGATACGTATTTGCAATGTTAATAACATCATCTTCATCATAATCATAACCGGAACCATATGGTACGTTCATACCATCCGTAAAAGCCACAACACAACGGGAACCGGTCGCTGTCGCTGTGTACAAAACAGACGAATACAGAGACTGATATAAAGAAGTAAGTCCTTCACACTCCAGGTTGTTGATTGCCGTCTCCACCGAATTCTTGTCCGTTGTAAAAGTCAGTTCTCTAGAATATATGGATGAGATTGTAGATAATCCCAGATTCGTATCATCCTCCGTTGCCTCTGTGAACTGGTTCAGACAATCCTGCATAGAACCAAACTGCCAGCTCATACTGTCACTGATATCTGCTACAAGATCAATGGACATATTTCCTTCGATCTGCTTTACATCCGAAATTGAACATTTAACCCATTCATCCGAATCATCTTTTTTCTCATAGATCACAAATGAATCCTTGTTCCAGCTCTCATCTTTGTTGTCACTGTTCACATACAGATTGATCTGCTTGTCCTGTGACACATCCACCTGATCATAATTTAAAATATTTCCAGGGGTTGTAAATTTATAGTCCAGACTCTGGTAGTTATCATACTCCTGCTTCTCCTCTTTGAAGTTTCCTGCATTGTAAGCACTCCTCACTTTCTCGGCACTCTGTCCAAGCAGAAATTCCTCACAGGAATAGACATCATCCGCACCGTCTTCAACATAAGACAGCATGTTGTCTCCCTCTGTCTTATTGTAGTCAATAATCTCATCCACGAGCTTGCTAAAAGCCTCTGTCTCTTTCCGGCTCTCATGTTCATCGAAATCCTTGAGAGCACTCTCGCAGTCCGCCTTTGCCTCATTGTACTTATCTTCATAATCACCAAGAAAATACTTGCTGTCTTTCTCCATCTTAGCTGTTGCTTCTTCGTATGCCTTCTGATACTTTGCAACTTTTGCATTCAATGCAGAAATTTCATCGCTCAGCTGCTGCATTTTTTCTCTCTGACTTCCAGTCTTCCAAAATTTAAAGCCGGAAATAATGCTTTTGGCATCGTCCATGTCCTGCTCATATTCACTCTCGTATTTTCCGAGTGACATATATGCAGCACATTCCTTCTCAAAAGCCGCAACATAATTCTTAAAACCGTTGATACGGACCACACCAACGACACCTACGATAAGGACTACTGCAAGGACCGCAGCGATTGGGATAAAGATTTTCTTATTGAGTCCCTTTTTCTTTGCCGGGACTGGTGTGTTGTTAACCATGTTGTTTTGCGTATTATTTGGCATATTATTCGGCACATTGTAGCCTGCATAATTGCCCGGATCATTTACCACATTATTTGCGGCATTGTTTGTGACATTCTCTGTTGGAGCGGTCTCACTCTGTTCCGGTTCCCGGGCAGCTACGTTCTGTTCCTGTACTGCTTCCGGTTCTGGTGCAGCTACGTTCTGCTCCTGTGCTGCTTCCGGTTCTGGCGCAGCTGGCAGCCGGGTTCCGCAGCCTGCACAGAATAAACTGTCATCGGAATTTTCCATTCCACAAGTCAAACATTTTTTCATCTGTAACTCCTTTTCTGTATCTGCGTACCAATGCACCATTTATAAATGCTGTACTAGTACTAAAGTTCCATAAATAATACTACACCTATGATGAGCATATTTCAACGACTAATATAGCGCCACTGTTTGCTGTATTAAAAATTCCATATGTTTCAAAAATGTCTCGACATAACGCAACATAAATGCTATAATGCGCCCATAGCATTTATTTATGTAGTTCTATGATTACATGTTCAAAATGTTTCATATGCTTGGGTATATCGCCCGCATTACCAATCAATTTTTAAAATTTAATAACTTACTTTAAATTATTTTCAGGTCACAAAAGACTGTTAAATCAGCTCTTTTTGATATATACTTAAGGAAAGGTAACATACCACATGGGGAAAACCAAAGATGTAACTACAGAAACAACCAAAGAAGTCCATGGCACTATCTTTGACGATGTATTTCGAACCATCGCCCAGAAGATGCCATTCCTTCTCATTCCGCTGATCAATGAAGTGTTTCAGACGAATTATCCGGAAGATATCCACTTTCAACAATTGCGGAATGAACACTATGAAAAGCTTGGAAAAATCATCACCGATTCCATTCTCCAGATTGAAGACTGCACTTATCATCTTGAATGTCAGTCCTCACTCGACGGACGAATGGTAATCCGGATGTTTGAATACGATTTTTCCATAGCACTGGAACTTGCACAGAAAAACAATGAAACTTTTGAAATCGAATTTCCGCAATCATGTGTTCTGTATATTCGAAATCACCGGGAGCATAGTCTTCCTGATTACCACGAAGCAATCGTAAAATTTGCAGACGGTCAACAGATACTCTATCGTGTGCCAATCCTGCGGGCACAAAACTATACTGTGGATTCGATATTCGAAAAACAACTGTTAATACTTCTTCCATATCACATTCTACGGTATGAAAGTTACCTGAAAAATTCGGGTAGTAACACAAAAAAGCTGGAGCAATTATTAACGGACTATCAAAAAATCAGTGATGCGTTAGAGCAATGTACGGATGATAAGAAATCAGCTCTTTACATCGATATCATTATACTTATCGAAAAGATTGCAGATCATATCATTCCAAAAGACAATGTAAAAGTTAGAGAGAGGCTAGGTGATCTTATGGGCGGTAAAATTTTACAACTTGAATCAGAACGATTACGCGAGGAAGGACAAAAGACTGAACGAATTCGTGCAATTCAAAATATGATTTCGCTTGGGTTAACAAAAGAAAAGATTCTCACAAAATATTCCGAAGAAGAATATGAAGAAGCTGTAAAAACTATGCTTGTGGAAGCATAATAGGAATAAGTCATGATAATCACCCTTTTTAAAAAGGAGTGGTTACCATGGCTTTACATTTTCCAAAGCTTATTGCAACGTCTCTAATTCCAGCAAATCTTCCGGTTTGCGCACAAGCGAAAATGCAGGTTGTGGGAGTTTTTCATCCGGTGTCCTCTCCCAGATTACTCTCTGTGCCAGTTCTACCCCGGACAATCCAGCTACTACCGAACAATTTCCTTTTTCGAACCGATGCACATATGCTGAGGTCAGAAACATGCGATAAAATTCTTGCACATCTATCCTACATCCATTTACTGCATAATCAAACATCCATGCCAAAGTCATCTGCGCTTTTCCAAGATAAATTTCATCGTATGCGTGAATCATCCGCCTTCATCTCCTCGTCCAATATTTGCAACATATAAATATCTCCCGGTTTTCTTGGTTCCTTCCTGATTTTCTGATACTGCCCATTCTTTGACAAGGTCCAGATTCTGCGTACAATAAAATCCGCTTCTGTAATCATTGTAGCGTTTTCCTGCACCATACACAAAATTTATACTTTTCCTATATCCTTTAATATTTCAATAGAATGCAAAATTCCCTTTTTAATAGAAAAATTTGCATTCCATCCAAGAGCCCTCAATCTACTTCCATCTAAAATCTGTCGTTCAATTGGACTTCTCTCCATATATTCTTCATTAGTCGGTAATTGCATATAAACGTTTTTTTTTGAAAGCGTAGCACAAATTTTTGCAAATTTTCTTATTGTCAATTTTTCCAAAGAAGAGACATTATATGCCTGATTCACCTCTCCACAAAGTAACACTGAAAAAATTGCAGATGCACTATCAGCTACATATAAATAAGATCTTTCTTGTAGACCTTCACTTTTTAATACAACATTGTTGTTTAAAGCAGCACTTCGAATAAATTGCATATGTGCACGATTATCTGAATCCAATGCATTTGGACCAAAAGTATGACATAATCTTGCAATAACAATGGGTAAATGATATTGCTCTCCATAGCATATACATAAATTTTCTGCAATTTGCTTTCCCAGCGGATAACAAGAACGTAATGACAAAATATCTACCACTCCATTCTCATTTTCTCTATGCCCCACCTCATCTGTTTTATATTGTCCATATACCTCTCCAGATGATACAAATAAAAACTTTTTTACACCACATTTCTTTGATATTTCAAGAACCCTTCTTGTTCCTTCTACACTCTTTATAATTGTGCCTGTAGGATCCTCTCGAAATAAAGCCGGATACGAGTTAGCAGCTGCATGAATAACATAATCAACCGGAGTATCAAAATCCAAATTATCACAAATGTCACCAACAACATATTTCAAATATGAATCTTGTTTTCCAAAACGCGCCTCAAGCTTTTCAATTTTTCTTGAAACTGCATAGATTTGTATATGTGTCTCGTATTCTTTGTTCAAATGTCGCAAAATATCTACAAGAAAGGAGCCTACCAATCCGGTCGCTCCTGTAATAAAAATTCTTGTTTCATATAGTTTTTGAATTTCTTGTATATTCTTGCACGAACTATCAACATCTTCTCTATAAAGTGTATTATTTAAAAAATCCATTTTTTCCTCACTTTAACCACGCATCTCTTTTTGCCAAAAGGAGAGCCTTAAAAATATCTATATCCTCTACCGTCGTGATCTTAACATTTTTCTCCGAACCCGCACAAAAATGTACTTCTTCTCCTAATTCAATCATTAAGGTACATGTGGCAACAGAATTTGTAATACCTCTTTTCAAAGCCTCTCTATGCGCCCAACATAATTTGCCTAAAGGAAACGCCTGGGGAGTCTGCGTTCGGGCAAGCGAATCCCTACTTATCACTTCTTTAGAACTATTAGGGTCCTCCTCGCGCAACAACATCGCTTCTGCACACGGAATAACCGTTATGGCCGATCCATTCATTCTGCACTGTGCAATACATCCTGATATAATTTCCTGAGAAACATTCGGACGGATTCCATCATGTATCAAAACAATGTCATTATCCTCATAATGCTTTTCCAACTCAAATACCCCGTTGCGAATAGACTCCTGACCGCATGAGCCTCCATCCACAACCCATTTCAGTTTTGAGATATTAAATTGTCTGGCATACGCCCATAAGATTTCCTGCCATCCTTCAAGACAGACAACCGCAATTTCATCTATCTCCGGGTGCTTTTGAAACGCCTCCAGCGTATAGATAATTACCGGTTTATCGTTAATGTTCAAGAACTGCTTCGGAATGTCCTGATTCATGCGAACGCCTTTACCGCCCGCGATAAGTAACGCAATATTCATGCTTCGTCTCCTGAATCTATCAGTTTCTACTTCTGCTCATTCAAATATGCATCTAATTCATTGCGCACATATTCCAATGACAAAAGTTTCTCTTTCACCTGCTCCACATCCAACATCGTCGTATTATCAGATGTAAATTCTGTAAGCTTTGCTTTCTCTACCTGTCCTTTTTCAAAATACTGCTCATAATTCAAATCTCTGTTATCTGCCGGAACCCGGTAGAAATTTCCCAGATCATATGCATGCATACATTCTTCTTTCGTAAGAAGTGTCTCTGACTTCTTCTCTCCGTGTCTGGTTCCGATATAATGAATCTCATTGGTATCATGAAATAGTTCTCTTATAGCCTGTGCCAATGTTCCGATCGTACACGCAGGAGCCTTCTGAACCATGATATCTCCCGGATGTGCATGCTCAAATGCAAACATTACCAGATCCACCGCTTCATCCAGACTCATGAGAAAACGCGTCATCTCCGGATCTGTAACCGTGATCGGCTTACCTTCTTTAATCTGATCAATAAACAGCGGAATTACAGAGCCTCTGGAGCACATAACATTTCCGTATCGTGTTCCACAGATCACCGTACTCTCGGTTGTTCTTGATTTTGCCACAAAAACACGCTCCATCATCGCCTTACTGATTCCCATCGCGTTGATCGGATATGCAGCCTTGTCCGTCGATAAACAGATTACCTTCTTTACACCGGCCTGAATTGCCGCTGTAAGCACATTGTCGGTTCCGATTACGTTTGTCCGAACCGCCTCCATCGGGAAGAATTCGCAAGACGGAACCTGCTTTAAAGCTGCTGCACTGAAAATATAATCCACACCAAAAATGGCATCCTGAACACTCCGAATATCACGGACGTCGCCAATGTAAAACTTAATCTTAGAATTATTATAAAGCTTACGCATATCGTCCTGCTTTTTCTCATCTCTGGAAAATACACGAATCTCTTTGATATCCGTATCCAAAAATCTCTTTAATACTGCGTTGCCAAAGGAACCGGTTCCTCCGGTAATCATCAATGTTTTTCCCTCAAAAATGCTCATCCATTTTTCCTCCAAACCTTATCGTCAATAATTCTTGTATAACTCTGAATAATACGAATTACTGTGGATGAAACATTCTCAACCTCATAATCCGGTACCAGTTCTCCAAAATCTCCAAGTTCCGCCATCTTAACCGCCATATCAACCGACTGAAGTAATGACTCTTCCGTAATTCCTCCGATCACAAACGCACCCTTGTCCAACGCTTCCGGTCTCTCAGTAGAAGTCCTGATACAAACCGCCGGGAAATGACTGACCGCCGTCTCCTCCGGCATCGTACCACTGTCCGATACGACACAAAACGCATGCTTCATCAAATGACTATAGTCTGTGAAATTAAACGGTGGCATCTGTCTTACCAGTGGGTGAAATACAAAGTTACGTTCTTCTACAAACTTTGCACTTCTTGGGTGCAGAGAATAGATTACCGGCATCTGATAGGTTTCTGCCATCCTGTTTACAGCATTCATGAGACTCTCGAAATGCTCCTCCTGATCAATATTCTCCTCTCGATGTGCGGATAAAACAATAAACTTTCCAGACTCCAGTCCCAGTTCTTCCAGGACTTTGCTATCATCAATCTCCTTCTGATGTGCAAGAATTACCTCCTTCATCGGAGATCCCGTAACATAGATATGTTCCTTTCGTACCCCCTCCGCAATCAGATATCGTCTCGCATGCTCCGTGTACGGAAGATTCACATCCGAAATATGATCCACAATCCGTCGGTTTGTCTCCTCCGGAAGATTCTCATCAAAGCATCGGTTTCCGGCTTCCATATGGAAAATCGGCACCTTAAGACGCTTCGCTGCGATTGCAGACAACGCTGAATTGGTGTCCCCAAGGATCAGAAGCGCATCCGGCTTTACTTTCTGCATCAAAGAATAGGACTTTGCAATAATATTTCCCATGGTCTCTCCCAGATTGTCACCAACAACACCAAGATAATAATCCGGCTTCCGAATGCCTAAATCGTCGTAAAATATATCATTCAATCTCGCATCATAATTTTGTCCGGTATGAACAAAGATATGATCAAAATAAATATCTGCCTTCTTAATAATCTCTGACAATCGAATCAGTTCCGGTCTGGTTCCGGCGATTGTCATAACTTTAAGTTTTCTCATAATTACTATACTCCTTTGTATTGCTGATACAGATCCGGATGATTTCTTATCCACTCTCCCATCTCCCGAACCATCTCATCATAGCCCGGAACCATAAATGGTTGCTCCGGTCTGGTGTTGATCAAAGTCTTATCACTTACGGTTATCCGTTCTTCCTGTATCTGTATCGGCTTCTGTCTACAATATCGGTCAAAAAGCCTCAAAAGATTATATTTACTGATAAAATCATTGTTCACAAGATGATACAGTCCCGTCTGTGGATTCTCACACTCCTGCGCAATCACTTTCGCAAGCTGGAGTGTTGTCACCCCGGACCAGATCACCCTCTGATATCCAAAAACCTCTGCCTTTTGCATCATAAACCAATGAAACAATCCTATTCCATTCGCTTTCAGTTCCGGTCCGATGATCGAAGTGCGAATCGTAAGATTCTTATCATCGCACACTTCACCTAACGCCTTTGACCTGCCATAATAGGAGCTTGCATCCGGTCGATCCGCTTCCGTATAACGCCCCTTCGTCCCCTCAAATACACAATCCGTACTGATATGAATCAGCTTTGTCTTCGTATCCGCAAGTTCCTCCGCCAGAAAATGCGGCAGAACACTGTTTAAGTAAATGCCATCTGCCGGATGCTCATCCACAAACCTGTTCAGCACGCCAATAGCATTTACTACATAATCGTATGCATGTACCTGAAGCGCCTGCCTCACATCCTCTTTGTTAGTGGCATCTCCAATCATCGTTTCACATACAGAACCTTCCTGCCTCGCAAAACCATACACCGTATGCCCCTGTTCTGTTAAATACTGCGCAATCATATGGCCCGCCATGCCATTAACGCCAAAAATCAAAAAAGTTTTCATTCTATATCCTTCGTCTTAATCATTACTTTTTTCCCTGAAAAAGCAATCCCAAATTTCAAAATGTCCTTTACCTTATTTTCTTTCATTTCCGAATCATATCTTCTATCATCAATCTGATGTAAGGCTTCCTCTGCAAGTTGCTCAAGCGCCTCTTTCTCCAGGTTCTTCTTCCATTTTAATTCCATAATGATCCCCGGATATTGATTGGTTCTCGGCAACAAGCTAATATCATATCTTCCGTCCCCGGACTCTCTGTTCGATGTGATTTTATATTGATTATCCATCAAAGCGATCAACCCAAGTACCAGTCCATGATAAAAACCCTCTGCACCAGCATCATAAAAGCTTACAGATTTATCCATATATTCCGCAATTGCTTTCTGCAATTTCTTGTAGTCATTCGCATAGAGGCTTTCTGCGATCTGATTCGCGGTCGTTCTTGTGATTGCTCCGATCTGTAATAAATGTGATAATATCTCACTCTTATACACCGCAGCAATCTCTCTGTTCGGAATCGAGACCTCACACAGATAGGAACCATCTGCCTGCAACGCCTTTTTCGGAGCGTTCAAATAGCCCGCCACCAATAACAGGCTATAAATATTTGCCGGATCTTCCGAAATTGAACGATACACAACATTTTCATCGATTCTTGCAATCACTTTCGTTCCTTGCAAAAGAGAATAAAGCTTTTCAATGATATCATCCGTTGCTATCTTAAGAACATCTTCAAGAATTTCATTCTTTCCGGTATTTACCCAATAAGCCTGCGGAATACACCCTTTTGAAATATAACTAATTACCGACCATGGATTATAAATCTCACAGCTACCAAATAAATAGCCATCATACCATTCCTTCAACTCGTTTTCTTTGTCTGCCACGCCATAGTATTCGAGCATATCTTCTACTTCGTCTTCGGTAAAGCCAAAATAACATTCATATGCTTCATCCATCACAGAATTTACCGTCAAATTATTCAGTCCGCTGAAAATGCTCTCCTGCGCAATTCTAAGAATGCCGGTAAGAAAACCATAGGAGAGGTATTTATTATCCTTAAACGCTCCCGAAAAGAAATTCCTCATAAACCCTATGATCTCCTCATAGAAATCTTTAGAATAGCCTTCCTGAATCGGCGTATCATATTCATCAATGATAATAATCGGAGCCTTTCCATAATGAACAGCCAGCATTTTCGATAGCTTCTCAAGCGCCGACGTAAGTTCAACTTCATTTACAGAACAATCAAGGATCTTTTCAAAATAAGCTTTTTCATATTTTGATATCTTATCACTGCCCAGCAGTTCTTGATGTCTCCCATATTCTTCCTGAAGCAATCCACGAATCTTGTCAATGGTTGCCTCCCACGTGTCAAACTTAACATCTTTAAACGTAAGAAAAATAACCGGATACTTACCTTGATGAGAGCGATATTCTTCGCCACATTCCCATATCTTCTTATCTGTAAAATACTTACCGGTATCATCCTCCGAAATTTCAAAAAACACTCGGAGCATATCCATATTCAATGTTTTTCCGAATCTTCTCGGTCGGGTAAACAAAGATACCAATGGCTTCTGATCCAAAAACGCTTTAATCAGTAACGTCTTGTCAACGTAATAATATTCCGACTGTGCACGGATATAATCCGAAATGCCAATCGGCAATGATTTCATATCTGCTGACGCGATCTTCTTGCAATACTTCCCGGAGGAAATTCTTCCATCAACTGGTTTACGCGCATCATCCGGAATCTGCCAGATTCCTTTTACCTTTATAGCACCGGAAATTTTTCCTCTCTTGCACATATCGTTTACGGAACGATATGATACTCCCCATTCTACAGCTTTCTCTTTACAGGTTTTCATCCGAATCATCTCCATTCGCAGTATATCAATCTTATTTTGGTATATTGCGAATCACACAATTTTTAACGCTTTATAACTTTTTCAATTTAATTGTAAAAGAATCGGCTGCCTTCTGGCAGCCGAATAATTTTGTGAATGTCAATTTACAAGCTTTGTAAATACTCCATAAACATCTGCTTATTTTGTCTGGCAGTGGTCGTAGGTCGTCCAAGATCTGCTCTTGATCCAATAGCACATTTGACCTCAATAAACGAAAGTTCCTGCTTTGTCTTAGCATGTTCCAACGCGTGATGCAACTCTTCCTCGGAAGTTACCGTAATTACATTCGGATAACCGCAACCTTCCGCAATCTTTGGAAGATTAATCTTCTTTGAGACTGTCGGCATTCCGCCAACAGTCTCATGTGCCTCATTATTCAACACGATATGCACCAGATTCTTTGGGGTATTACTTCCGATGACCGCCATAGCCCCCATATGCATGAGAACTGCACCATCTCCGTCCACACACCACACTTTGCACTCTGGCTTATAAAGTGCTATACCCAAAGCAATGGAACTGCTATGTCCCATAGACCCCACGGTCAGAAAATCATATTTGTGCGACTGTTTATTACGTTCCCTAATTTCAAAAAGCTCACGGCTTGCCTTTCCTGTCGTGGATACAATAATATCCTCACCAGCAACAGAAACGATTTCCTCAATGGCTTTCTCTCGAATCAGTGTATATGGATTCGAATATTCTACCTTCTTATCATAAGTCAGTCCATTTTTACGAACAAGAAATGCAACTCCATTCCCCTCAGCCAGCACCGCTTTCGCCTTAATAATTTCTTTCTCTAAATCTGAAACCGTTGTATTCTCTGCAATAATAATGGTGTAGAGACCAATGTCTTTTAATAACTGTTCCGAAATCGCTCCTTGGAAAATATGCTGCGGCTCATCATGTACTCCCGGCTCACCTCTCCAGCCAACAACAAAAATACACGGAATTCCATATACTTTCCCATTAAGAAGTGATGCAACCGGATTAACAATGTTTCCGATTCCACTGTTTTGCATATACACAAGCGGAATCTTTCCGGTTGCTAAATGATACCCCGCTGCCAAAGCTGTACAGTTTCCTTCATTTGCAGCAATAATATGCTTCTGTGAAATTCCAAAGGTTCCTGCCAGATAATTGCATAATGCCTTCAACTGGGAATCCGGAACTCCGGTATAAAAATCGACATTAAGTTGTTGTAATAAGTTCTGAACTTCCATTCCTATAATTCCTCAATCAATGAAATAATTTGTTTGATCGGCATCAATCTATCATCTGTCTCTTTTGCCCGATGGTATGTCAAAATATCGGTTGCCGTCTTTTCCATCGCCGGATACGCACTCCGAATAAGATGATTAGCATAAATGACAATATTTACCCCATGCTCCACTAAATCATTCTCCGTTACCTGATTATATGACGTCGGGACAACAACTAGCGGTACGTCCGGATGTTTCAAACGAAAAGCATCGCAGAATGAAAAAATTTCCTCCGGATTTTTGTTGCGGCTATGTATCATGATTCCATCTGCTCCAGCCCCCACATATGCATCAGCTCTATTTAATGCGTCCTCAAGACCCTTCTCAAGAATCAAGCTTTCAATACGTGCAATAATCATAAAATCATCCGTAAGCTGAACTTTTTTCCCGGCTTTAATTTTCTCGCAGAAATGCTTGATTGAATCCTGTGTCTGCTTAACTTCCGCGCCAAAAAGTGAATTTCTTTTCAGGCCATTTTTGTCTTCAATAATAACCGCTGACACCCCAAGACGTTCCAAGGTGCGAACCGTATAAACAAAGTGCTCAATTAATCCGCCTGTATCTCCATCGAAAATAATTGGCTTCATCGTCACTTCCATAACGTCATTGATTGTTCTGACTCTGGAAGTTAAATCAACCAGTTCGATATCCGGTTTCCCCTTTTCTGTCGAATCGCAAAGGGAACTCAGCCACATTGCATCAAACTGATTCAACTCGCCATCATGCGCAACAACCGTCTTCTCTGCGATAAGACCGGTAATGCCGCTATGTACCTCCAATACTTTCACAATTGGACAAAGTTTCAAAAGCTGACGAAGACGCTTTCTTCGATACTCCGGCATAGCAAGCTTTTCCTTCATCCGTTTCTCGATTCTTGCCACATTTTCATTGTATGTATAAGGAACTTCTATTAACTGTCCGCCATTACGTTCCAGCAAATCCAACACATTATCGCGAATAAGGGTCAATGGACCTTCTTTCCAATTGTCTCCATGAACCACAAAATCCGGTTTAAGCGTATCAAAAATCTCATCATACATGATTTCAGATTGTATCACTACATCTTTAATTCCCGGAATCTGCTTGATCATCTCCACTCGTTCTCCCAAAGATTTAGATGGAAAACGCAAATATTTAATCATCGCTTCGTCCGTCAAAACACCAATGACGACATCTCCATACTTTTTACATTCTTCAATAATCTTATAATGTCCCTCATGCAACACATCTGTACAAAAACAAGTATATACCGTCTTCATCCTTTGCCACTCCAAAATCTTTTAGCTATCTCTTTCTTTTATTAATTTCTGAATCATTGTAGAAGAAACCCCCTGAGTATATTCCGGCTCAATAATCTCGCCCCCCCACTCAGCCAATATCTTTATCGCTTTTGCTCTGACATCAGCCAGCGGGCCTTCTCTCCAATCGGTTCCATGCACCATATAATCCGGCTTATATTTTCGCAAGTTTTCTTCATAATCTCTGGTTAATTGTGGAACAACCTCATCTACGCCCTTAATATTCTCAATCACGATTTTTCTCTGTTCATATGGCATATAAGGAACTCTTTTATAGGATGCAATTGCTTCATCCGTAAAAAGTCCGACCATAACACGTCCATATTGCGATGAAACTTTAATAATATTAATATGCCCCGGATGTAAAATATCTACAGCCATCGGAACATATACTAATTTCTCTTTTTCCATCTTTTTATACCTCCGCAAGATATCCCGCCTTAATCAGTCTTTTTCTAACTAATGTATCATCAAATACATATTCGTTCATCTCTGAACACTCCGGTGTAATCGGTTTTGCCGGACGGCATGCATGGTTTACACATCCGTCACATAAAGTTCCACCGAGATCATTTTCCATAAATCTGCGCCGCATATCTTTCATTTTCTCGCCATACCAACCATCATGTAAAGAAACCTTATTAAGATCTGCAACGATAAGCATATTCTCATAATCTGCGTTTTCAATCGATAAATATCCCTCATATGTGATCGAAATTGCATCAAACGGCAAATTGCATCTTCTCATAATCTCATGATCACAATCGCATCTCAACAATGTATCAATCTCCGGCATATATCCACCCTGGTTATAAACAGTCTTAAAAACAATCTGGTCTGCCATGCCATCGAACACATCAAAATACATGTCCTTCATGCCTTCCGTGTATTTTGTCAAAATCCCAGTAACATAAATCTTATATTGACGACCACATTCTTTCCGATATTGATTTAGATACTGCAAATGCTCCACAACGGTGTCAAAATCGTCTCTGCCGTGAATAAATGCATACATTTTACGTTCAGGCGCATTAATCGAAAACTTTATGCTATCAAGTCCTGCATCTATCACTGCGCGGATCTTTTCAGGAGTTGCAAGCGCTCCGTTAGAGGTCAGATAAACATAGGTGTATCCTATCTCCTTTGCCTTCTTTATGTACTCCGGAAGCTCATTAACTAAAAACGGCTCACCAGTAGCATAAAATCCCACTTCCCTAGTTCCTAAATCATACGCCTGCTGCAAAATATCAAATGCAAATGCCTGATTCATCTTTCCTATTTTACGCTGCATTTTCTGATGCGCACAGAAGATGCATTCATGATTGCATGCATTCGACAATTCCATCAAAAAATTCGTCTTCGGAAAAGGCGGCTCCAAGCAATACAGTTCCTCTCGGTTTGCCTTTTTCAATGATACTCTTTCCTGTAAATCCATCTGCTAAACCTCCCTCTTGGAATATTCCATAATCATAGAGACGCACTCTTCTATCGTTAAATTTCCGTCGTTATGTATTATAATATCCGGATTTTTCGGGAACTCAATCTCTACATTTACTCCTGCGACAGCTACATTCTGCCCCTTTTGATATTTCTCATAGAGTCCCTTTTGGTTGCGCTCTATCAGTACCTCCATTGGTACATCAAGAAATACCTCTGTATAAGCGGAATTGTGTTCACGGTTATAGTTACGCACATCATCAAACATAGAAATTGTGCAGCACACAACAACAAGTCCCTGCTCCACCAGCATGTTGCAAAGTCTTGCATACTTCATTGCCCGTTCCTTGCGTGCGCCGGAAGAATAGTCAATATCCTGCGTTGATTCAAACACTTTCTTCATAATATCGCCGTCGAGAAAGACAATATTTTCATATTTTTCACTTAATTTTTGGTACAGCAATTTACCAATGGTTGTTTTTCCGGCACCGGAAAGACCGGTGATCCAGTATAGTTGACCTTTTTTCATTATTTATTAACTCCTGTTACTACCTCGTTTTAGCTTGTCCATAAAAATTTTTTCCCTTGTGCTTTATAAAGCAAATATGAATCCTTAAATTTAGGATGAGTATATATATCAATATGTTTTCTTATTACTATTTCTTTTAAATAATTAATCCTTTCTTGATACTCACAATTATCTATTTCATTATCCACTTCATTCGGTAATATATAATAAAACTTTTCACCCGCTGCATTCTCAATATACATATCTCTACATGTTCGAATGCCATTGTATTGCATTCCAGTATGATATGTTTCACTATTAATTACCTCATTTATCCAATTTTTATTATAGCAATCAATCCCATTGATATGAAGATATTTTTCCCCTTGCAATTCACAATTATTTACAATGCTCTCTACTATATCTATAAATCTCTTCGTATTAAAAAAATTTTTTTCAATCTTACATTCAATTCTCTTTCCAACTATACACAGCGGCAAATGAAAAACATCCTCTTTATATTGTGCCGTATCTCTCGTTAAAGGTGTTCCATGATCTGCAAATAGAATTGCAACCCCTTGTGATAGCACCATTGATAAATAATACTCTAGTTCCATATCCAAATATTGAGCACTTAGCAATGCACTATTCAAATATCTCTCTAAATTATCATTTGACAGTAACTTCCATTTTTCACTACCAGTTGTATATTTGTTCCATAAAGAAGAAATTGGACTAATATAGGGATAATGAGTTTCTAAAAGTGTATGAATGATTATAAAAGAGGGTTGATGAGATTTAAGAGCTGTCAACAACGAGTCCCAAAGAATTTTAGTAGAAGCAACACTATAATCTACTATCTTCGCAACCTCATAGTTATAATCACATAACTTTGTGACTCCTTCCCCACCGCTTCTATAACTTGCATACCCTTTCTGTTCTAATAAATCACATAAAATATTTCTATCATTTTTTATCAAAAATAAATCAATTTCATCCATCTGTTTGAGCATGCACCCATACGTATTTCTTGTAGAATACGCACTTGAATAAAAGTTGATGAAGTCAGTTCCGTTATCTCTACATTTATTGAAAAAGGGCATCTTTTTTGACAAATCGAAACGGAGCGCATCTATCCATAACGCAAAAATATCTTTTCTATTTCGCTTTGCAAATGCTTGCTTCAGTTCACTTTCAATATCATAAATAATGGTCAGAGCCTCGTTATCTGTATGCGCCTGTTCTGGATAACATTTTATACATTCTTTCAAATATTTTTTTGCCCAAAGTAAATCTCTATTATGTATAGATATGTAAATCAAATGCTTAAGCGCCGATAATTTATACTTTTTATCTTCCATTAAACTTCTAGCAATGATTGATGAAATGTAGGGAAACTCGGACAAATTATAGTATTCCGTCGGAATGCACATTCCATTCTGCTCTAATTGTTGATATGGCATCACAATTTTGCCATTATATTTTCTTTCAATCAATTTTTTCGCAATCGATGTCTCATATTCAAAAGAACTAATTATCAAGCAATCATACTTAAAAATCCGCTCATAATCGTATACTTTATAATTTGGAAAATGTTTAACCACATTACACTGTCTAACATTTTCATCAATAATATCAACAGATTGTACTACATCCTTGAAATCATTAATAAGATGCACTGTATGTATCCCGCCGCCAACAATTGCAATATGACTATATTTTTTACATTCCTTTAAAATTTCTGCGAGTTTACGTACCGTTGTATCCAAAATAAATTTTTGTGCATCCTCATACATCTTTTCCAAATTGGAAATTGTTGCTTCCAAATCCATACCTATCACCTAATAATTATAATACACTATATTGTACTACATTCCTATATTGTTTTTACCACGCGTTCTTGTTTAAGTTCATCATACATCAATTTTGAATTTTTGAACTTAGGATTTGAATTTATTTGTATAAATCCACATTCTTCATTGGCTAATCTATTTCTAAAATAGTTAACTCTATTTTCATATTGCGGATCATCAATTACATTCTCATAATCGGCCTCTCTTCTTGAATACATCTCCTCTCCAGTGGCAAGCAGAATATATCTGTCTGTAGGAGTAATAAAACCATCATATGCCAAACCATATTTTTTCCATCCCATAGATTGATATTTTAAAATAGCATCTTTATTATAAAAATCTACGCCGTTAATTCTAATTTCCTCCCTGCAAAAATGCTTCTCGTTATCTACCGTTGGATGCAAAATATACTTAAATAATTCTAAATAGTCAGATGTTTGAAACATCATTTCAATATGATGAGGTTCAATATCTTCTGATTCAATTGCTAGTACTGTTTGCGCACAATCTCTGGTAAACTTATAAGATTTTTCTGACAAAACATCCCCATGGTCACTCATATATATTTTTATAGGATTATCTCCTATTATATTACGATAAAACATAAGTTCTTCGTCCAAGTATGTTACACATTTTTCTAAATGTCTCAAAAATTCTTCTCTTCCCTCTTTTGTAAATCGTTTAGCCAAATATTCAAGTCCGTTAAACTTGTACGCGTCCAAATTTGGTGCCATGCATGGAATATGCGTTTCTACACCAGAATGAATTAATAGTAATAAGGGAGTCTCTGACATAATAGACATCCTAAGTGCATTCCAATATAATTCTGTCAATGGCACATTAAATGATATTTGCTCAGTAGCTTTTGCATAATTATACTCGTTTAAATCAATTTTTTGAGTTTCTTCCTTTCCTATCTTGTAACATTTATAACCATTTTTAATAAGAAATTTTGTGAGTAAATGATTTCTGGCTGTAGATTTTCCTGTCCTATATCTTTCCACCTCTAATTCTTTGTCTAAAATATTTCCATAGACACTACGTGTCACCGCTGAATTAGTATAAGAGTTTTCAAACCAAAGACCTTTAGCTTTCATGCTTGATAAAAACGGCATTTTATCAACAATATAATACTGCAAACCATCCTGCCAAAACCAATAGATATCCTTTTTTTGACGTTCATCACAGGTTCTTCGTATCTTATCCAAAAAAAGCATTAACTCATTTTTTAATTCGCTCATCTTATAATAATCTTTATATTTGCGCACGGCATATTCTTCAATCCACTTAAATGCAGATATAAAATCCCTATTTCCCAAAAATTCACTAATTAATTCAGCACAGATTTTCTCTTTATCTACTAGATTGTCCTCTTTCAAATATTGCTGCTTTTTTTCTATTAAGATTTTATATGGCTCATTATAAAAATTATAAAATTCTGTACCTGTTTCATATCCATTCGCCTTTAAATAATCATATAAATCAATTATTTCACAAAAATCAAATTTCTTAAGCTCCTGTTTAATTTCATCACGATGATCAAAAGTACTAATAATTATACAGTCTACCTGATCTTGTATTTGATCATAATTTGAAACAATTGGAATTTTATAGTTCTTTACTGCGTCTATTACAGAATCCGGATTTGAATCTATCAGATAGTCTACCTCTAGGAGTTCAGAAAATTCTCTCAACAGAAAATATGTATGCCATCCAGCGCATCTGATTGCCACCCGCTCCCCCGCTTTTCCTATCTCATCTAATCGTTTCTGCACTAAATAATACATTCTCTGACGCATTTCTTTATGCGATTCACATAACTTATATTTTCTTAAAATCCTATCTAATTCTACTTCAATATCCATGTTACACTCCTAATTCTAAACGGTTATAATTGTTCAGCTACACTTATTTTCTTAGAATTTATGTTTCCAAATCCATTACAATGAGCACATGTTTTTAATGCCCCATTTTCATTGAATCCCAAATTAAACTCTAAAAGATGCCTCTTATCACATCGCATTAAATCTAAAGTATCTTCCTCTACATCTTCGTGAAATAGTGCTTGATTTGCCGTCATTGCATGAATGCAATAATTCAGGTGCCCATTTTGCACAATTCTACATGGCACAGAACATGCATTAAATTTCTCATACGTAAGTGCTTTGTCATGTATCTTTTTCTCTCTCCATCCCATATCAATCCAATAATCATAATTAACAAACAGATAGGGGATTTCATATTCCTTCAGCTTTCTTTCTAACTCTTCTACACGCTTCTGCCATCCTGGAATTGTACTATAATTACTTATACTCAAATAACATCCATATCTTCTAATCGTTTCTAGAACATCACCTTTAGGAATAACTGTTCCATTTGTATCCAATACCAATCGTCCAAAATGAGTTCTGTAGTTATCCATGCAATATATTATATAATCATTCAAGTTTTCATATAAGAAACATTCTCCACAACCAATCCCCCAATTTTCTACATAATCAATTTTGAAGAAACAAGCATCTATATCCCTTTTTACAATTTCCCATGGAACATTTTTCTTTTCACGAAAATATGGAAACGCCCCCATGCAATTTTTACATCGTAAAGTACAATTATATACTGCCATAGCTCCACACTGTGGTAAAATTATTTTATCAAGCTTATATGCAGCATATATATAGATATAATAAGAAATCCACTCTGCATAAAAATAAATATTTTCTTTTCGTGAAAAGCCCTGTAGCTCTAATTCTTTTAAAACAGTTCCGCTATTATTGACACCTAAAGCTAAAATAATTATGGCATTTTCATCTAATATTTTCTTCAAATTTATTTCTGTCGGTTGAATCGGTGCCTTCCCATTCCATGCCTTTTTTTGATTTCTATCTATATATGTATATGACGCTCCAACACCTTGAAATAATCTTCCGAGCTGCTCACCATATTTCCCAGCCCCATATATATATATATTGTCAATTTTCTTCAGAATTTCCCCTATATTGTCAAACTCATGTCCTTTATTTCTCCATTTCATCGTCCAACTCCTTACAAAATTTATTTTACCTGTTCCGCAACTTCTACATAATTCCTATTTATTCCCAAATATCCTGCACACTGCTTACACATCTCTACATAACCCTTCTCAGAGTATCCGCGACCATACTCAAATAGTTCCATTCTTTTCTGAGAATCATACTTTTCCAGATCAAATGCCTCATCCTTATATAAATCAATGAGTCCAGCCCTTGCAGCATAGGTGCTATAATCACAATAGTATATTTTTGAATCATACAACTCTGGCCATTCCTGCTGGCATGCTATAAAATATGATACTAATTCGTCTTCTGATAGTGCACTATTATTGACCCTTCCAAAGGATAAATCAATCCACTTATCTACTTTGTTTATACGGTATTTACAATTATATTTCTGGCATAAATCTTCAAATTCTCGAATCATATTCTTATCTGCTGATATAGATTTTGTATAATCATCAACATTAAATAATCCATTGTATTGATTCATTAATTTGCATAATCGTTCCGATGGAAGCTGTGTTCCATTTGTTGTAACATATAATTTACGAATTTTGTTCCTGTAATGTTTTCCCACATGTTCTATTAGATTCTCTATGTCAGGATAGAGAAGTGGTTCTCCTCCTGCAATATCCATAAAATCAACAAAATCTACTGCTACAAAAAAGTCATCAATTGATTTTTTCAACATAGACAATTCCATATGTTTTGGATGCTTATTCTGTGGTACAAACGCCAAGCATGCTTTACATTTCAAATCGCACACAAACGTAGTCGTGATAGATATGCTATAATAATAGAGAACATTCCAACTATACATAGCATAAATTGGCAAATAATAATGGATAAAGCTCTCGAAGTCAAACAAATCGATTCCCAGCTCATATCCCGCTTGTAAAAGCTGAAGTTTCAAATAAGTATCTTCCTCTATAGCAATGACTACAATTGCATCTCTTTTTGAATCAGTCAAAAAACTCTGAATTGATTCTACTGAATGCCCCTCAAATCCCTTCTTTTGATAATCAACGTTATTATCAATGAATCCAGCAACACAATCTGCAAATTGTAATCTTTCATACAATTCGTTTCCCCATTTTCCGCATCCGTATATATATATTTTTTTATGCTTTCCCATTTTGCTGCCTATATAGTCAAACTCATGGCCCTTATTCTTCCACTTCATCTTTCAACGCTCCTCAAATAATTTTATTAAATATTTGTTTCCCAGCAGAACCATCTGCATTCTCTACAAATCTGCCAAACATAATCTTTTCAGCGATATCATCAGTCTTCTTCCTGCTTTTTACATAATTTACAAATACGTCCAGTCCAACTGCTGAGTCCAACATCATATATCCTCTATAATCTACATGGTTAATTTCTTTTTTATTTTGTTCAAGCAACCAAATTTCCCTGTCCATTGTCTCTGGAAAATTTATTTCAAGGATTTTAAAGCTATCATCCTTTTTATTTATAGTAATCAGTATATTGGTTCTATATGGAAACAGATATATATGTTCGTCATCAGATTGAAGCCCACACATATGCGAATTGTAATCCTCAAATCCCTTTGCATATTCAGAAATGTTCAAAATTACTTTATAGTTCCTTTCCTTTTCGCAATATTTCACTATATATGATCCTTCTGATGGTATAATCCAAATAAATCCGTTTTCTACAACAATATTTTCTATCGCAGCATTTTTCTTTCCTAATAAGCTATCTGGAACTTTTATCCTTTCTTTTATTCCTGTTTCTGGATTCCATTTAATTATCTCAGACATCATATTTAATGTTAAATAGAAATAAGGATGACTATATGTAAGGTTTCGGATTCCTGCTAATTCTGGGGATATCAAATAAAATTTATTTTCCCTTTCACTAAAACTCGCTACTCCACAATTCTGAAGAAACGGCACCCAAAACTCTTTCTTCAAATTTACCCCACTATTTCCGAATATCATACCTTTCTTATTTTCCATGTATGGATTAATTGCTACATAATCCATGTCATATGTCTGTAAAGTAAAACATTCCATATCCAATGTGAATATTGGATTCGGTTTTTCGAGCGGAAACATAACAATATAATTATTATAACGCTGTACCGCGGAAAAATGGATAAAATAATAAGCCTTATTTTCAATTTCTATAGATCTTTGTTCACCTGTAATTATATCATATTGTACAATATGGTTCGCTGTTTGCGGAATTAGAAACAATTTTTCATTATAATAATAAATGTCCCTGAAAAGTGACTCCTGATTCCAATTTTCTCCGTATATCTCTGTCACAAATTCAGCTTCTCCTGTCCGCAGATCTACCTTAAACAATCCATTAAATAAGTTATGTGTCATCCAAAATGTGTCATTGTAAATAACACCATTATCACAAAGTAAACTATTTCTTTCAAATTCGCTCATATTCCTATTTTGATGCGAGTGAAGATATATTGGTTTTCCTGTAAAACCATATAGCATCACCAGAGAACTATAATCCCCCATATAGGCATCACTTAATCCAATCGCCCGATTCAAATCCGGTGTATCATCATAAATGCAATTATCTAGTAATTTAAATTGCTCTACCATATATAAGTATGCCTTTAGGAAATCCGGATTCATGGCTTCTGCCGTCTGAATACTTAATGGGTGAGGACGCCATAGCAATGCAATCTCTTGGTGCTTTTTAAAATACTCCCATACTTTTTGCAAACGCTTAATAAACAAAGGCCCTTCTGATATAATGCTACTTAGATGCGTATTATATAAAAAGTTTTTTTTCCCGCCACATTTTTCCTTCCATGAGGCTGGAAGTTCATCCCGATTTACCTTATAATTAACAACTGCATCTATTTTAGGTGATCCTAATGCTAAAACTTTTTCAGGATTGGTCCACTTTATATATGTCTGCCGAACCTCTTCCGATTGCACAATAACTCTCCAGGCATTCTGTACGCCCGGCATTTTGCAAAAATTTTCATCTATTTTTGTTCCAAGCACAACATCATACGGAATGTACACAAGATGTTCTGTATACTCCACCAATTTTGTGCTAAAAAACTCTTCATGCACTCTGGTAACATAATTATATTGGTCATAAGGATTATGTATAAAAATATAATCCGGCTCCATATCTGCCAAATTATAATTCTTATAATCTATAACTTTTATATCAGAAGGAAAACTCTCTCCCTCATAATGCTCATGCCAGCAATCACTTTGCTTATCATAGCTTCTATATGGTATAGGCATAACAAGTACATTCACTCTTTGATCCGATCTGGCAGCCTGATAAACGCTATCAAATGCATCCCACATAGAGGCTTTATATGGTAAAAATACAATAATCTTTCTGCACGGGATCTCATCTAACTGTTTAATAACTCCGCAAATGCCATCACTTAATCGTTGGATACATTTATCTGAAACTATATCTTTCGATACGATACGAACTAATTGGTCAAGTTCAGATAACAGACTTGAAACATCTTCTCTCTGCAGCTCCTTCTCTAGTTCAGCTTCTAATGTCATTAAATATTGTTGACACTCCAACAATATTTCCTGAGCACAATCCATCTCGACGGTATTCAATTTTGAACATATCTTCTTTATGATTGTAAGGCCATCTTTATATCGTTTTTTCTCATAGTCTCTCATATAATCTCTCCGTTTTATAACACTTTCCTATACCGCGTAAAGAACAATTCCTAAATATGCGTTACTATACATCCGTAAGTAAAATCTGTAATCATCACTTATTGATTGAATAAATGTAGGAATCTCATACAAGTCCTCATCCTTATGGTATAACGAAATTGCCATGCGTGGATGATCCTTACGAATAATCTGCTCTGCTCCTTGCAAAGTTTTCAATTCAAATCCCTCTACATCTAATTTAATAAATGAAACTTTTTCTCCATTATCCCCAAGGAATTCATCAATTCCTACCGTTGTGATTTTATTTTCACATTCGTCTTCAGTCAGGTAAGTTGTATCATCTCCATTCGATACAATTCCTATTTCCATGTTATGATCTGAAAGCCCCGCATTTACTAGTTCCACATTGGGCCATTGTTTGCTTTCTATGATATCATGACAAATCTCATAATTTCTTTTATCCGGTTCAAAACTAATTATCTTTTTATAGCCTTTATCTTTATTCCACGTAACAAAGCGTTCCAAGGAATCACAACGGAAACAACCTCCATCAATCACTATTCCCTCATTTAAAGGCATTAAGAAATCATCAAAATATTGTTTATCTTCATAGCATATAGTATTGATGTATCGATATTCTCTAATTCTTGATTCTGGAATCCCCACATCTATCATATCCTTTTTGATTTCATCATAATAATCAGGCGTTGCAATATAATAAATTGTTTTGTCATCATCCTCCGCTATCATCTTTTCCCATGTATATTTAGGAATTTGAGGATATAGCATTTCAATATTTTGAGGTTTTCTATCACCAATTGCATGCCAGCTAATATCTCCAAAGAATGGAACATATAGGTATCCCACCGTACCTTTTCGCTGCTGTTCTAGCTCATAATATTTTTTTGCATTTTGGCCAACCCCATATAGCACAAGCTTGCCTCCCCATGCCACAGTCTCCATCATATCGACATATTGCTGATATGCGGGATCCGGCTCAATGCCACATAACCTGATTGCGTCATTCAGATAACGTAGATCTTTCGTTTGGGATAAATTTATAAGCTTCTCATACAGCCTAGTCGATATTTCATCTTCAAATTTAATCATACATTTTCCCCTATCTAACTTCCTTAATCACTTCAAATCCTTCTGCATACATAGTGTCTATACAGTAGCCCCATATCTTATTCTGCATAATCACATTTTCAAACAATCGATTTTCTCCACCAGCCATCATCCTCTGATGTTCCACACCATATGCAGCAAGAGCTTCTTTTTTCTTGTCCACATACTCTGAAATATCAAAAAAAACTCTTGGGTTATAGCAAGTCTCTGTGATATATATATTGCTTCTGTAAACATACAAATTCTGAACATGTCTTGCAGCCACTTTACACAACTCCGCAGATTTAATATGATCATGATTCATATCATATTCCGAATGCATAAATACGGTGTCTATATTCAAATCTGTAATTACAGACTCTATACGCTGCATAATTGCTGTTGTGTATTCTAAATTGCAGTTTGGAAGCTTTTCGAAATCTGAAATATCCGTAATACCTAGGATTTCACAGACTCTCTTATTTTCCTCCAGACTCGTATCAACCGCAGTATATTTATTAAATTTTGACTCTTTTACATAGTTATCTGTCAAAACTAATTTATATACATTTTTCCCTTCCGCAGACAATCGAGCTGCTGTCCCGCCGACGCCCAGATCTGTATCGTCATAATGTGCACCAACTAATAGAATATTCTGCATCTTTTTCCCCTTCTACTACTCCAATTACTTTTTCCGCATCCAAAAGCTTCCACCATGAATCGAGCCACCTTCAAACGGCCAGGCACTTTCCATTTCTGTCCGATATAACTTTTCCATTTGGTTCTGGAAATACAATATCTCAAATTGATCATTATACTGCAGAAAGCTTCTTAGCAAAAATAACTCATTCAACACGAATCCACTCTTTGTCCATTCATGCGGATATTCAAACGGGAAGAAAATATCATGTAAATGAATGATCACACCGGATTTCAGCCGGGGAAGAATATGAAAGAACAAATAATTTACATCCGACTGTGCTTTTGATACATGTGTTGAATCGATAAACAGAACATCACCAGCCTCTAATTGATCAAAAAAATCTATTTCAATTTCCTGAAGTCCTTTTTCCATCAGATGAATGTGATCCGACGTCTTTATCACCTCTCTTAAGGTGTCTGCATATGGTTCAATAAAAGTTAACTCGACAGCATTATCTAAACAGTATTCATTTACATCTAAAGTAAGTGCAGAAGTCCATCCGCTTCCAACTTCAATCCAATGCCTAGGTCTTAAAATGTTAAGCATACAGAATAACGCAACTGCATCTCCATCTGCAAACGAAGTATTATCCATACGGAATCTATATTCAGAGGATTCATCTATATTTTTCCATTTTGGAACTTTAGGATATAATTTCATCATTTGATCCAAATAGCTTTTTTGAACATTAAGATTTAAATCAATCCCTGGAATATTTACTTTTCCCATTTCATCCATTCGTGCATAATCCGGCAATTTACAAATATCACTGGCATTTGGATACAAACTATAAAAATGTGCGATTGGGAAAAAATGTTCATAACCTGCATTATAAAAGCTATTAAGTATTAATTCTGTCACTTCCGGTTTCAAGACATTACTATAATGCTGACATAAAGTTATATACAAATCATCCGGATGTTCCGGTGAAACCAGCACCACGCACGCTTGTTCCTGTGACACGAAATAATCTAACGGATAACACATGATTCCGTCTATCTTCTTTTCCCATTTGCTCTCATCGCTATCAATAAAAGCCTCTGCTTTTAAATCGTATAATTGCAATTCCTTTTGAATTCTCTTGCCTCTGATACCGGCTCCTGCAATCAACAGCTTCATTTATTTTCCTCCCCACAGTGCATTAAATCGAATATCACAATATGGTTCTGACCAGCCACGCATTGTTTCAAATCCACTTTTTTGAAATTGCTCCGGCTGATACAGCATATGTTTAGAATCATGTGAAACCATTGGCAATTCCCCAATAAAAATTCTGTTTTTGGTTACACGTTTCATTTCACTAATAACCTGATCTACATATTCCCGTGATGGGAAATACAAAAATACTCCCCACGAAAAGCATTTATCAAAATACTTGTCCTTAAACGGAATATCATTTGCCTCAGAATATACAGCACTCTTCTGATAAAACTCCATGCATCGGTTCACCAACGTCTTGGAAAAATCAATTCCTATGTACTCGCAATCCATGTATTGAGCTAGACCACCAGCCCCGCATCCAACTTCAAGGACTCGATCCGTAGGCTTTATATCTAATATTTCCATAATTCTATCTGCTGTCTCTTTCATATCTGCAGTAGATTTTTCCCAACCATCAAAAACACGGATATCTTCCTTCGTTCCTTCCATTGCTCCCTTCTGAGTCCATATTTCCTTCCATGTGCCACTATATTCCATGTATTCCTCCAACTTTCAATGTAATCTTACATGTGCAAAATAATTAGATAGCGTACAATACTGATTCCGCAAAATCAAGATATGAATAATGTCTCAGATACAATTTATACGCTGGGTTAAAATCTAAAATTAATTTCGAAATCATAATTATATCTTCAGGTTTATGATACACACAAATAGCCAATTTCGGTTTCCACATTCTAATAGTTTTTTCCGCGCCTTTTAATGCTTCTAACTCGGTTCCCTCAATATCCATCTTAATAAAAGTTGCCCTCTCCCCGTTTAATATTTCATCAATTCCAACAACCTCTATTTGTTCGCTGCCAGCATCTTCATCTTCACATACATAAGATAGCTGATTTCCATATGAATTAAAATGTAATGTTGCGCTTTTGGACCAGCACCCCTTATTATACATCGTAACAACGTCCGCCAAATTTTCTTTTTCTATATTATTTTTACATAATATAAAATTGTTTTGGTCTGGTTCAAAAATGTAAATATGCTTAAATGTCTTTGCCCATTCTGCGAAACGAATAGACGTCATTCCATCATATCCTCCGGCATCGACAAATACCTCGTCCTCTTCATGATACAAAAAAGGCAAGTCAAAATATTGTGCAGCGCAAATGTGTTTAGCCTGCGTACCCCAATTAATAATTTTATTCTCTGGCACACCTTGCTTTATTAATTGAGATACAATTTCCTCTGCATATTCCGTTGGTGTAACAACTACATAGTCATAATCTCTATCCTTTTCCAAAATGGCAGGGCTAAATACTTTCAGCCCCTCTATTTCGGTTCCCTGCTTCTTTGCCGCACTATCAATAAAGGCTTTCCAATGACCCGGTAACTGTTTAGTGAGCCAGTATCCTTCTTTTCCCGCCCCGTAAACATAATTCTTATGCGTTCCAAGAAGAGATCCTATCATCTTCTCCGTATACGGTTGACTGCATAAAAGTTTTTCTACTAACCCCTCTCCAGAGCCAGTCATCGAATCGAGAATTCTTAACCGAAATAGCTCTCTTGATATTCCATCCTCTAAATGTGCATAAATAAATCTGCAAATTTTTATACTCTCTATTATCTTTTTTTCAAAGTTCTTCCCACTCACATCTACTTTAGTTCGTTCTTGTATATTCCAACTTTCTAAAGCCGTTTTTTTTCTTGGTATAATTTGAAAAATGCTTGTTCCAATTTCCATGAATGAAAAAACATTTTGAAATTCCTCTTTTCTTAATTCTTCTACAATATCATGTGGATTATCAACCGTAACTATCATAACAGAATCTGTCTTATCGACTTTATTAAGCGGTACACAAGGCACTCCATCTATTAGCATGCCATGAACTGCTTCATTTCTATCGCATAAATAGTCTATATGTATTCCGCGTTGTCTCAAATAGTGCATTAATCTTTTTGCATTCTTACCCGCACCATATAAAACTAGTTTTTTATTTTCCAAAGATAGCATATCAGTTATCAAAGGTGCCGGATCCATCAAATCACTAGGCTCATCTTCACTCATAAATTTTGGAAGTAACTCTTCAAACTCTCGCTTCCAGCCTGCAAGCATATACCGGTCAAGCATATATAAATAAAATGCATATTTACTCCCAAATAAATGAATCATCTCTTGCTCTGAAGTATGATCAACCATATAACGTCCTATGTCAATGCAGTTTTGCGCAAAAGACGGGTCTATCCTTGTCCCCATCTCTTTGTGCCAACGATAATGAACCAAATCTTCATCAAGATATATTGTGTCCCTTTCCATAAAAGTTCGAAACATCATATCATAATCCTGTGATGTTGCGAGTTCCAAATTAAATGTTCCTACCTCGTCAATAAACTTTTTAGGAAATAATACCGTAACAACCGTTATTAAGCTATACAATAACGGATAAATTCCCTTCGTAATCATTTTTACGTCATCATGTTCATATGGGAACATCACCCGCTTAAGTTTTTTTTCTTCTTGCAGATAAAGGCTCCATCCAGACCATACAATTGAATCCGGCTGTCCCGACGCTTGTATCGCAGCAATCTGCTTTTCAATCTTTTGAGGATGTAATAAATCATCATGTGGTAAAAACTGAAAATACTCTCCTGTCATTTTTTCGAGGCCAATATTTAACGCACTCGATACTCCTCCATTTTCTTTTGCAAAGTATCTAATTCTATTTCCATATGACAATGCAATTTTTTCTGTATTATCTGTAGATCCGTCATTAATAACGATAATTTCAATATTTGGATATGTCTGTCCTAATGCACTGTCGATTGCCTCACGCATATAATTTTCACCATTATAAATAGGAATTACAATTGTTACTTTTGGGCATTTCTTCATCGTATTAATCTCCCTCCATTATTAAGATTTGTATGTCAAGCTGCAAACAACTTTTTCCCTCATTTTCGCCAATTCACTTTTCCCGCCCTTATCCCACCACGTTGATGAATAATGATGGATTGAACGCGTCTGTGCCGTTACTGTACTTTCAATTTGCAAAGTATTTTCTGGTGCAAACACTTCACTTGGGAAAATCGCAGTGTTATTGATTACCTGGTATCTATTGTCATGTTTAAACCCGTATTTCAAAATAGCATCTAACTGATAAACCGCGCACGGCGTAAGATTCATCTCTTTTCCATCTAAAAAATGAAGACCGTTATAGATATTGATTAAATATTCGAGTATTGGATGATGTGCCACTGAGCCAAATCCTAATCCAAAATTGATATAATTATTTCTTTCAAACCCACAGAAGAAGTCATATGATAGAAGCACATCTAAATTCTTTATAAGTTCAACATCTGTGTCCAGATATATTCCACCATATTCATTTAAAATATCAATTCTTGCGTAGTCTGACACAAACGCCCACTTTCCATTTTCATACGCTTCTTTAGCATATTGGCATTTTCTTACATCATAGTTCGTTTCATCCCACCGAATCACTTTATAATCCGGACAATATTTTTTCCATGACTCCATGTACAATCTGAACTGTTCCGGAATTTCTCCCTTGCCAAACCAGCAATAATGAATTTGCTTAGGAATAATTTGCTTTTTGCTTGCTTCTATTAAAAAAACTTGTGGTTCGTATAGCTCTTCCAATAAATAATCTATATAACAGGGCATATTTTGCAATTCTTCTATTTGTTGCAATTGATCCAATATTTCAAGGACATACGAGCTTGTAATCAAAATAGCATCTTTCTCTGTTTTACTATTTACAAATTGTTGTAGTGAAATCACCGGAAATTTGCCAGATTCTATTGCAAGCATTTTTCCCTGCTGATTAGGGTTATTATCGATAAACCCTTTAATATGCGAAACTATTCCCGTTGTTCTGTATTTTAGGACAAAGTTTTGCCCTTTTTCTCCGCAACCAAATAACCATACAGATAAATTTTCATTTTGTAAATCTTTCACAAACTGACCAAATGAACACTTATGTATCTTTGCCATGATTTAATTCCTTATGATTTCTTCTACAATAATTTCAACATTTTACCACAGGCCTTCCATTCCAGATTGAACGAGCCTCTCTTTTTCTACCGTAGACTTTAAAATACTTTCCTTTTCTGCTTTTCAAAGCACACCACAATAAAGGCATATTCTTAGTTTTTATAGCCCACGGTGTTATTTTACTATCCGTTGCTCTCTTTGGCACATAAAATCGAATTGCCTCTTGCACTTCTCGATTTGCAACAAACTTTTTTAATGAATTAAAATTTTCTGACAATTTGTTCATAGGTGTATATGCAGCCAAACGAACAAGTCTTCCAATTGTTCGATCTATAAAACTTCCATATATCTGTTTCTTTTCTGTCTCAGATAACAAACCATTCCAGTTTTTATATATCAGTTCATATTCTAACAGACATAATTCATATTCATCATAAATTGCTTTGGTATCCCTAGAAGTAGCATTCGCTCTGTTCTCAAATATCGGATAATACTCATATAAGTATTCGTCAATCATTTGTATTTGTTCACAACAAAGTGTATATTGTAAAACAAATTTTCCATCCTCTCCGATGGCTAGGCTTTTATCAAATAGCAGCCCACCATTATCGATTAATTTCTTTTTATATGCGCCACTCCAACAGGCCGAAAAATTACGATATATAATACCGTCATCAAAATATTTACAGATGAGTTCTTTTTGTATATATATAGCATTTTCTATTCTATCATTCTGCACTACCTCTGGGGCATGACTATGAAATCCGAAACGTACCATGTCACAATCTGAATTTTGAAAACACTCCACTACTTTTTCAACCAAATTATTTTTCCATTCATCGTCCGAATCCAAGAAAAAAATATAATCGCCCTTTGCCTTCTTAAGACCAAGATTTCTAGCCACAGATACTCCTTGATTCTTCTGATAAAAGTATCGTATTCGTTTATCTTGATTTGATAGATTCTCACATATACCTGATGATCCGTCACTTGACCCATCATTAATCAATAAGATTTCAAAATTCTGATATGTTTGACTCAAAACAGAATCGACTGCTCGTTGGATGTATTTTTCTGTATTATAGATTGGAATAATAACCGATACCAAAACATTAAACATTGTCACTCCTTTTTATCTGTATTGCCGGGGTGACTATATTGTCATTAATCGCCATAAAACCTGCGCAATGTTTACAAAATTCTGTATAACCTTTCGCATTGTATCCCAAACGGAACTCCATCAATTCTTTCTTTTTTTCCGGTGTATAGTCCTTAAAATAGAACGCTTCATCCTCTCTTTCTTCCGCAAACCCAGGCACTTGTGCATAGCAGGCATAACTACAGGCATAAAGTCTGCCATGCTGAAAATCCTGCCACGGAATATTACACCCCTGAAAATATTTCTGTAATCGTTCTTCATCCCAATCGGAATGATCCGTAGTTGTTGGCGCTAAGTCAATCCAATAATCGACTTTATTCTCATCATATTCGATTCCATATTTTTGGAATCCTTCTGTCACTTTACGATAAGTTTCACCCGTTTCCGGCAACGCGTCCCTGTAATCGTCTACTGTAACTCTGATATCATATTTTGCTAACAACTGCATCATATCATCTGAAATATCAATAGTTCCATTGGTAATAGTCTGGAAGAAGTGCATTTTATTGCGGTAATTCTCACCAACATATTCCAATACCTTCGCTAAATCAGGATAGATAAATGGCTCTCCTCCCGTAACCATAAATAGCATTGTATAATCCACTACCGAGAAAAACTCATCAATATCTGCCTTTACACTCTCAAAGTTGAGAACGCGATGTTGTTTAATATATGGTGTAAAATTCAAACATGCTTTACAGTTCAAATTACAACAGGAACTTGGTAAAATTGCAGCAGCTGGGACATACATCTTATCTAAGCCGTATACAAATTTCAAAGACATAAAAATCTCCATCGTATACAGATTTTCATTGTACTTATACCCAGCTGCAAACAATTGTTGAAATAATTTGCGTCGATCATGTGCCGAAATACACAATACAATTGCCTCGTCTTCTTTAACCTGTACTTCTTCTAACGGGTAAATTGTCAAGCCATCATATTTTGTATGCTGCTTGCATGAATCATTGTCAATAAATCCGATTACTGTTTCCCCCATCTTTTTCAGTTCTTCGTATACTGCCTTTCCGTACATTCCCACACCAAAAAGATAGAATTTCTTTTTGGTTTTTAAATTTTCATAAACGCCATCAAATTCGTGCCCTTTATTTGTCCACTTCATTTGTTTCTCTCCTCATTTTACTCTTGTGATAGTTTTGTAATTGTGCCATCATACAGTAGATCAATTAAATCTATATATTGATATTGTTCACTTGCCAAATTTGCAGCCATTGCTGCAAAAGAATAATTTTCTTTCATCATTCTCCCTTTAAATAAGTCTATCTGCACACATTCCTTTTCCTCCAGTTCAAATGGTGAAAAGCAAATTTTATGTTCATACTTCAAATCTAAAAAACGCTTAGCCAAGTCCAAATTTTCGGTACTAAATACAACCATCATATTTTCCCAATTAATTCTGTTTTTTCTTTTGTTCCAAATAGTTTTTGCCTCTTCAAATGTTTCATAATGAATTAAATACAAATCTACATCTTCGCATTTTGCTGTTGGGAAAGAGATATTTTCATCATCCATATTGCCCATATAATATAATTCACTATCTATATATTGTCGTGGATTTTCAAGAAATTTAATATAATCCTCATCCGGAATTGCCATATTAATCAGTGGGGACAAAAATTCAAGTCCCAACTTATGATATGTAAATCCTCCCCAACAATTATTTGCAAATATCGTCACATGCCGCTTTTTAATTTCCAGATATTTGTCCAAATTGTTATTTATAATGTGAATCACTCTATGATGGACAAGAATATCTTCATCAAAGCCTCTGCTTACAGCCTCTGCCACAATGCTACTAAATACACTTCCATCAGCCATAATAAATACAATATCATACTGCTCAGACTGCAAATCATCCTTTGGCACATACGGATATCCGGCAATTGTTGAGAAGCAGTCCACATGCGATGTAATTCCACATACCTTTATCTGCTTTGTCAATTCCAGATACCGTATTCCTTGTAATTCATTTGTAAATACTTTTCCACTACCCCAAATTAAGCAGTTAAACATTTGTTATTTCCTCTTCATACATAATTTTCTCGATATCACTTTTCAAAAACACATCTGCCACATGTAGTTTATCTAACTGTGACAAAATAGTCTTACAATTTCTGACTGCCACAATAACAGCCGCATCCCCATTACTCTCCAGCTCTTTTTCAGGCATATAACATGATACGCCTTGAATCCTTTGACCTTCTCTTTGAGGATTATTATCAAGAAATCCATCAACCTGAATTCCCCGCACTTTCAATTCATACAGCACTCGCATGCCATATTGTCCGGCTCCGAATATATAAATCTTCTTCGATTGAAATATCTGTTTCAAATAACTTTCATTCTTAATATCTGTTTCACTTTTTTCTTTGGCTAAAACATGCGATTCTATTTCCTCATCTTCTAATCCATAACTCCTTAAGAATCCATTCATTCTTGTATAAAAGCAAAATGTTGATCCCCAGATGGAAGTAACCTCCTGATCAGACATCTGCCCGATTAAATTTTTGTACAACCGACAGGTTTCCGAATAATAAGAAGGAATCGTATGATTTCCGGCCTCAGCATGCTCACGAACTTTGTATAATCGTTCCGGCACAAACAAGGATCTCTGTCCCCGAAATAACCGAAACCACATTTCAATATCCTGCACCGTCTTTAAACCTTCATCAAACATCCCCACCCTGTCAAAATGTGACTTATGGATCAACGCGCAGCATGCATGGATCTGCAGCTGCAATACACTAAACACAGAATTCGTTAACTGCCCAATGGTATAGGTCTTACTGAAATCCGTCGGTGTATAGGTTCCGGTATCTTCGTCGTAGAAGTCATATTCACACTGAACCAGCTTCGTCGGATCCCCGGATGCGAGGATTGCCTGTACTTCCCGCTTCACCTTATTCGGATAATAGACATCATCATGCGAAAGCCACGAGAAATATTCCCCCGTCATCTGACGGATTCCCATATTTAACGCACTCGCTACTCCACCGTTTTCCTTTTTAAAGTATCGGATCCGATCTCCGTATGATAATGCGATGGCCTCCGTCTTACCCTCATCACAGGAACCATCATTGATAACCAGTATTTCACAGTTTGGATACGTCTGCGCTAATGCACTGTCTATCGCTTCTTGTAAATAATTACTTCCGTTATATACCGGAATGATAATCGAAACCGTCGGTTGCATTTGTTGCTTCATAGATTACTTCATTTCCTTCTCTAACTCCGGCTCAACCAATTGCAAGGTTGACACGGTCAAATGTGGAACCTGTTTTTCCTTTGGTGGCAGCGTCATATAGTCTCCATAGTAAGTCGATAAATACAAATCATATTTTTTAAAACACGGAAATTTGTACCCTTCAAATTCCAGTTCTGTCATTTCATCGAAGCACTCTCTTGGCAGACCGTAACGACAATGTTTCGGATATTCCAATGTGTAGTGACTGATCAATTCGGTTCTGGTCCGGCTAAGTGGCGCTGCCAGGCAATTACGAATATGAAAAACCAGATTTCTCGGTATCTTACTGAGTCCCCGGTAAACGCATCGCAGAATCGGATTGGACTCATTCTGCTTTCCCACTTCCGAATATAGCGCTTTGCGTACAAGAAAACAGGCAAAATGATGGAGTCTCCGGCTGATAAATCCATCCGGGACATTATCTACAACAAAGATATCCATAAAAACTCCCGTATTCTGTTTCAAATGTTCCTGTCCCAAACGAACAAATTTCGTTCCCTTGCGGCGAAACTTGGCGTATCCCCAGCGGTACCCCAGATCGGTACGGTAATCCTGAAAGAAGAAACGCGTAGTGTCAAGATCTCTGGTACATGCTTTGCGAAATTTCACATATTCTTCCCGCAGCATGATAACATCAATATCATCATCCCAAGGAATAAACCCTTTGTGGCGGACGGCCCCAAGCAATGTTCCACCATCCAAAGAATACTTAATTCCATATTTTCTGCAAATGCGATCCATCTCAATCAGCATTTCCAACTCAATCCTCTGTAATTGTCTTAGTTCACTGTCTTCAATCTCATATGCCTGTTCTGCCATCCAATTTATTCCTTATTCCATCTCAATCTTAGTAAATGCATTCCAGAATTGCTGCATCACATTAACACTTCCTGTAGTGATACGTATCCAATCCTTAAGAAGCGGATTGTTATATGTCTTAATCAGAATTTTTTTCTCCCGCATCTTGTCTGCTAATTCTTTGGGATCTGTGTGAGGTTTGATCAATACATAATTTCCATAATTTCCGAGATATTCATATCCGCACCGCATGAGTTGTTCACACAAAAACGATTTTCCTTCTTCCTGAACACCTGCAAGTGTGTGCAGAATTTCCGGATTTTTCAGCAATTCCGTAGCAAACAAAATCCCTATGGTATTGACATTGTAGCTACCCTCGGCATTCTCTATATATTGAATCAACTCGGGGTTTCCAAGTATATAACCTACACGAAGTCCTGCAATAGAGTACAATTTTGAAAACGTACGCAGAATCAGTACATTATCATATTTCTTGGTCAACTCCACCTGTGATTCCACACCAAACGGAACATACGCTTCATCAACAAATACAAGAGCGCCCACCTCTCGCGCCCGCTCAATAATCTGAATATATTCGCACTCCGTATACTCAGTTCCAATTGGGCTGTTCGGATTTAGCAATACAACAACATTCGTTTCTTCATCAATCTTTTTAACAATATCATCTACATGAATCTGAAAAGTCTGATCATAAGCTATCGTATCAAGTTTTACCCCCATCATCTCCGCGTAAATCCGATACATTTCAAAGCTCGGGGTGACTGCGACAACCTTACCTCCTGCTCTTGTAAAAGTTTCGAACATAAGCTTAATTCCTTCGTCCGAACCATTCGTCAAGGTAACTGAATTCGTTGAAAGTCCCTCTTTTTTTGCAATAAGTTCTACCAGTTCCTCCTTATGCGGATATCCGGAAACCGTAAGGGAATTGATCTTATCCAACGTCTGTTTAACAAACTTCTCCGGCAATCCTTCAGGATTCTCATTCATATCCAGCCACAGATAACCAGTACGATCTTCATGATCTTTCACTCTCTTTATTTTCTGCAAATACGGATTTACATACATAATAATTACACTTCCTGTCCCTCAAACTTACCATCCAGGTAATCTAAAATTCGTTCATAATCATCGAAGTAATCGATCTCTGACCAGAAGATTCCCTTAACATCAATTGTGTGTATATCCTCCTGCTCGGTTAATGAATACAAGACATTCTCCCACCACAGTCCATGCTGTTGCGCATTGATCAGCTTATCCATTTGTGAAACAAATTTAGAGTTAAATATTTTGTCTATTTTCGCCAGACCAACATATTCACAATTGCGTACCGATCTTGGCAGATCCTTACCATACTTCTTTACACAGCCATTGATTACTTGAAAAAAATAATCTCCCACCTCAATACGGCCGGTATCCATCGCCATAACTACCTCATTTTGATCCGCAAGCATTTTATGCAAAAGTTCTTTTGAAAAATATACATCTGCATTCATAATAAGCATGTCATCATCAATTTCATTTTTTGCGAACCACAAACTCGCTATACTGTTGGTAATATCATAAAAAGGATTAAAATAGTATGTAACATGAAGGCCTTCTAATGCCTTTTTGACATCATTACCTTGATATCCAATGCATACAACAACTTCCATCCTCTCATCCAAAAGCATTTGTACTGTATGGCGAATCAAAGGCACTCCATTAATTGGTAAAGTACTTTTCGGTACATCCTGTACCATTCGCGAAATACGTGTTCCTTTTCCCGCCGCTAATAAAATCGCCTTCATACCGTTTTCCACCTTTTTCTTTTTCAAATAAAATAATACCCCCTACATACAAATGCAGGGGGATAATAATCCATTCTTAATTTGACGACTCCATTCGTACCTAACAAACTCCGTTTTGTTGTTGCTATATAAAATTATACCACTATTGTATCACAAAACTTAATAATAAGCTATTTATAATATTTCAATCAATATTCTGTTTCAATTCATTTAAACGGATCTCCAATCCTAACTCTGCAATATCCAAATCATTCGGTACAATTGCCTTAAGCTGTTGTAACGTCTGAATTGCTTCATCAAATTGTCCTGCACTATTCATCTTTTTAACCTGTTCCAATATCTGTTGCTTCATTTGCTTCATTTCCCTTTTTGCTTCCTGTGCCTTGCGCATTGGTTCTTGCAAATAAAGTGCTAACAATGTTTTTACCTGATTAGTCAATTTCGGATAAACTTCCGGACACTGTTTCATAATTTTCAAAAACTCATCCTTATTATCTTCACATTCCATGGCATTTTCTATCATCATTGCCATCAGACATGCCCCTGGTAATTCCGTTTGTTCCTCAAACTTCTGTCCATACGCATCTTTATAAAATTCCAAAACATTTTCTGCGAATCCTATAAACCATGTCTTATATTCCGGATACGAAATTGCACTCAAACCATTTTTAAATGTATGTTCTATCATTTTCCATTCCAGGAAATATGAAACACTTTTCTTATAACCTGCAACTTGACAAAGTTCCAGCACTTTATCTAGCTGCGGTCTCTCCTGTAATTTCCACATTCCTATTTCATTACAGAAAGCCTCCCATACATCCACATTCGAATGTATCATCCGTATCATCTGAACAAAATTTTTCTTTTCGTTCATGTTAATCATTGCCTCAACCGTTGCCTCCATAAATCCTTCATAGAGATAACCGTTTCCCTTTTTCCAAGGCAACTTGTTCAGATACTGATTCAGGTAGGATGTATTATTCTGTTTTAACCCTGCCGTAATCAGCATCTCATACGCTTCTGTAACTTTTATATCATCATAACATTGTCCAACAATTAATCCTTGTTTTTGAATGATATGCTCATTTTCATTTTTAATAAAATATTGATATTCTTTGAAATAATCTTTTAGGTATTTTTCTGCCTCTTTGTATTTGCCCATCCGCATATAACAATGGGCTTTCCACCACTTTGCAAATGCCATACAAAGTCTTGTATTACGCGGATCTGCAAGTGTCCGGTCACATGCTTCGCATTCTTTCTCATCGTCATGATCACACTCGTATGCAACAATTGCACACATATAAAATGTCCCACGGTTGATTGTGGACTCTATATCATCCAGCTGATCTACCAAATGCAACCCATCTTCTGCCAACTGGCGTAGCTTATCACCATCACGAATTGATATGTACTCCTGTGCCAAGTGTGTCCACCAACGTTGATTATTTGGTTCTTCTTTAATCATTTCCAAAAGAAGTTTGCTATTTCTTTCGTAGTGTTTCTGCGTCTCTTCTTCATTCTTGAATGCATATCCGTAATGATCTACCCAGGAATTCAACAGGCAATTTTTCTGTGGTACAGGAACTAAATATTCATGTATCTTACCGACAAAATGTGTATCTTCCGTCAATCGGATCATACGGGATACATAGTCATCCGAATATAACGTTCCTTCCATATTTTGATAGTTATGCTGCACATAACACGCACCTTCAAATTTTTTATATGCACCACTTTTGAAGAAATCGATCAGTTCCTCTGTATCAACAAACCATTCATCATCATCCAAATACAGATACCATTCTCCTACTGCCTGACTAAGATTTGCATTTCTTGCTTTTGCAAAATCTGTGCACCAAGTAAATTCATTTATTGTATCTGCATACTGTTCCAATGTAATTCGCAAATCAGCATCACATCCGGTATCCGTAATAATAAGCTGACATGGAATAGCTTCCCGGATTGATTGCAGAGAATCCAGACATCTCTTTATTGTGTCCTTTCGATTAGACACTAACAATCCAATGGACAATACAACCTTTTTTTCAGTCATCTCTGCACTCCTTTTCTCAAATACTTTCTATAATCTTCATACACATGCAAATTTTAACTGTAATTACAGATAAAGGGACCCTTCGGTCCCTTTTGTATCTGTATGGATAGTATTTACTTTTACTGTAACAATGATAATACACCCTGATTAGACTGGTTAGCCTGAGCAAGCATTGACTGTCCTGCCTGAGCAAGAATGTTATTCTTGCTGTAGTTAACCATCTCTTCAGCCATATCTGTATCACGGATACGAGACTCAGCAGATGTTGTATTCTCTACTACGTTATCCAGGTTGTTGATTGTGTGCTCTAATCTGTTCTGAACAGCACCAAGAGCAGATCTCTGTGCAGATACAGTTGAAATAGCATCAGCAATTGCATCAATAGCGTATGTAGCAGCTACACCAGAATCATCCTTTACATTGATTCCGCTGATTCCAAGTCCCTTAGAATCCATAGATGCGATGTTAACACCAATCTTGTTAGTCATGTCAGCGTCAGCACCTACATGAAGATCAAACGCAAGATCATTCTTTACAGAAGTCTTTCCTTTTGTAATTTTGAATGACCACTGTGATTTATCAGTGCCTTGTTGTCCATCCTCAACTTTTGCAGCGTTTTTTGATGCTCCAATAGAATTCGCCTGACCTAATGCCGCCTGAATTTTCTTTACAGCTTCAGATGCAGTAATGTTCTTAGTATCAGTATAATCTAATGCAACCTGTTCATCCGCAGTGTCAATCTTAACCTTATCTCCTGCTGTAATTTTTGCAGCTAATTCCTGTGAAGAATATGTTGTACCTGTACCAGCATCATATACTTTATCTGTAGTATTATATTTGTATGTTGTGCCATTAATAGTAATATCAGCATTTGATTTGCTAACCGTCTTTTGAATTTCAGTAAGTGAATCTTTAGCAGTTGCACTCGATGTCTGTGCAGATTTAATAGTATATGTCTGCCCAGCAATTGTTACAGAGCTTCCTGTCTTAATAGAAACAGTAAGTGTCGCTGTAGTAGCTCCATCTACTAATGTTCCAGAAACACCAGCATCCTTAGCAGAAAGGATCTTATCTTTCTCGCCCTTAGATCCCTTTAACAAATAAGTTTCATTGAACTTGGTTGTCTCAGATACACGATCAATCTCAGTTGTTAACTGGGAAATCTCGTTCTGGATAGAATCACGATCAGACTCACTGTTTGTTCCGTTGGAAGCCTGTACTGCTAACTCATTCATTCTCTGTAACATAGAGTGAACTTCTGTTAAAGCACCTTCAGCTGTCTGTACTGCAGATACACCATCTTCAGCGTTTGTTGAAGCACGATCCAAACCTTTGATCTGCTTACGCATCTTCTCAGAAATAGATAATCCTGCTGCATCATCTGCTGCACGATTGATCTTGTAACCAGAAGATAACTTCTCTGTTGACTTAGCCTGTGTAGATGTTGTAATGTTGAGCATTCTGTTGGCGTTCATCGCCTGCATGTTGTGTTGTACTACCATAATATTTACCTCCGTGTTGTCTTTCCTCCCGAACTCCGTTTCGGGATGATATTATTTGGTTTGTACTCGACACAAATCCCTAGGTTAATTCATGTCGATTATGCAACAATTCTTTATAAAATGTTGNAAAACAAAGAAAAAGATAGCATTATGCCATGAGAAAATAACAAATACCAGAAAAGATTATCTGCACAAGATGTCACATGAGATTATCAGCGAAAACCAAGTGATAGTTTCGGAAGATTTGCAGATAAAAAACATGGTAAAAAATCATCATTTGGCAAAGTCCATAAGTGATGTATCATGGCATGAGCTGACAAGACAATTAGAATATAAGGCCAAGTGGAATGGCAGAAAATATGTCAAAATAGATACATTCTATGCCAGTAGTCAATTGTGTTCAGTCTGTGGATACCAAAATACAGAGACGAAAAATCTGTCAGTAAGGGAATGGATATGTCCTGTCTGTGGAACAAATCATGACAGGGATATCAATGCAGCAAAGAATATACTGGAAGAAGGATTAAGACAAATAGCATAAAAATAACAATATAGGGCAGGGACTGCCCGAATTAACGCCTGTGGAGATAGTAGGGAGTAAAACATCCGGTGGATGTTTGTTCTGCTCCGACCGGAGTGGAACGTAGAAACGAGGTCTGCGAAGCAGGAAGCCCATTGGCTTTAGACAATGGGTAGTTCACATGGAAAAAGGCAAGGGGCCGGGAAAACGTCAAATTCTGCCTTTTAAGACACTTTACAAGATAATGGCGGCGACAAGCCTGCCTGCTCCTTTTGGGCGTGTCTGCAGCGGTAATAAAGCCGTCTCTGGTGAAAGAACCATCAAAGATACCTGTGGAAGTACCAACAGAGAATGAAACGATCATCCAGGCGGGGGATTATAAAGTCACTGCAAAAGGAAATAAATCGGATGAATTTTCTGTTTTCCTTTGGACAGATGGCACATATGCTTATTCTATCCATGCAGATAAACCCCTGAAAAACGCGGATATTTGCGCTTTTGTATATGAAATTGAAAAAAAATAAAAAAATTTGAAAAAAAGTGTTGACTTTCTATGTGGGCTATACTATAATCATTCTTGCGTCACGGATGAGGCGCACAAATGAATAAGCCTACGGGGTGTGGCTCAGCTTGGCTAGAGCGCCTGGTTTGGGACCAGGAGGTCGCAGGTTCGAATCCTGTCACCCCGACTGTGTGCGGGTGTAGTTCAATGGTAGAACACCAGCCTTCCAAGCTGGATACGTGGGTTCGATTCCCATCACCCGCTTTGATATTGCAAATGCAATATTGTGTGTTCGTAGCTCAGTTGGATAGAGCAACGGCCTTCTAAGCCGTGGGTCGGGGGTTCGAATCCCTTCGAGCACATTTCTTCTTAAATTTTAAGTAAGAAGTGAGTTCGTTGGTAGATGCCGACGGAGTTGCGAGATATGGTGGGTATAGCGCAGTTGGTTAGCGCGCCAGATTGTGGCTCTGGAGGCCCAGGGTTCGAATCCCTGTATCCACCCTGTTGCGGTAGCAACTACTAATTGTTGGGCTATCGCCAAGCGGTAAGGCACAGGATTTTGATTCCTGCATTCGTTGGTTCGAATCCAACTAGCCCAGCTGTTTAATTAAATATGGGATACTAGCTCAGTTGGTAGAGCACTTGACTTTTAATCAAGTTGTCGGGGGTTCGAATCCCCCGTGTCTCATTCTTTAAAATCCATGGCAGTTTGCCATGGTTTTTTGTTGTCTTGTTAGAAAATTTGTTGCCTTTTTCCGAGCTCGGGAAATTAAATGGAAAGATAGATAATACCCCAATACAAGAAAACGGCTGCCAAATAGCAGCCGTTTTTTTAGACATGAATAATATTCCGTTTCATTTTCCTCTTCCAAAGTATGTAAGTCACAATCAGAAGAATTCCTGTTGTAAGCCAGGCGAATGGATCTGCAAAGCAGACACCCGTATAACCGTATGGTTTGGCTGCAAACAGGATTACAACATAGCGGCTTACTAATTCCAGAACACCGCTGAGCATTGGCACGATGCCGCGATTAAGGCCCTGTAATGCATTACGGTATATGAAAATCCAGGCAAGCGGCAGCATGAAGATGCTTGCGATATAGAGATAACGCATAGCGGATGCAACGGTTTCTGCCGATGGATTTTTGATGAACCAGCCAATCATATATGGACCGGCGAGACAGCAGATCGCAGCAGCAAGTCCGGCAGCAATAAAGCTCAGGAAAAAAGCGTTTTTCATTCCGTGATAAATGCGCTCGTATTTTCCGGCACCGAGGTTCTGACCACAGTAGGTAGCCATGGCAGTTCCCATGGTAGGCATGGTCTGTGTCGCAATGTTGGATACCTTGGATGCGGCAGTGAAAGCGGCCACAACACCAGAACCGAACACATTGATTGCACTCTGCAGAATCATTGTTCCGATTGCTGTGATCGAATAATTCAAAGCCATCGGGATACCAATGGAAAGCATGCGTCCAATTCCGCGCAGATCCCAGTAATAGTCATCCCGGCTGGTGCGCAGAATATCATACTTTTTGAACATGACAACAAAGCAGAGGGCTGCGGCAACGCCCTGGGAAATTACTGTGGCATAAGCAGCGCCTGCGGTACCAAGCTTGACAGCTACAATTAAGAAAATATCCAATGCGATATTCAAGGCAGAGGAAAAAATCAGAAAATACAGTGGGGTCCGACTGTCTCCGATGCCACGGAGAATGCCGGAAGCCACATTGTAGGCCATCGTACAGATGATACCAGCGAAAATCACACTGATATAGCTGTCCGCTAGAGAAAGGATGTTCTCGGGTGTATTCAGCCAAAGCAACAGCTGTCTGGAAGCAAGCACGGTCGGTACACTCAATACGATTGAAATGATCACTGTCAGAACAAGGGAAAGTGCGACATTATGCTTCAGAAGCTTAAAATCTTTCGCTCCGAATGCGTGGGAGATCATGACACCAAAACCCTGGGCGATTCCGTTGGCGAAACCGAGAACCAGAAACATCAGGCAGCCCGTAGAACCGACGGCGGCCAGAGCATCCTCCCCAAGATACCGGCCTACAATGATGGTATCCACCATGTTGTAGAACTGCTGAAAAATATTTCCAAGCAAAACCGGAATTGAAAAAAGAAGAATAATTTTCATCGGATTACCGATTGTCATATCTTTTCTCATTGTTTGTACTCCTCTTATTAAATTTTATCAAACAATATACTGCTCCGAAAAATTACGTAAAGAAAGAGACTAACGAAAAGTTAGTCTCTGACTGCGGGCAACAGGACTTGAACCTGCACGTCGTAGACACTAGAACCTAAATCTAGCGCGTCTGCCAATTCCGCCATGCCCGCTGTTCGTTATAAAATTTTTGTAGAGTAGTATATAACGTTACTTATTAACTATACAGATTTGATATAAGAATGTCAATATTTTTTTAAAAAATGTCTTGACGAATAAGGAAAAATATTGTAGTATACTAAAAGCGCAGGAAATGCGAATGGGCTTATAGCTCAGCCGGTTAGAGCGCACGCCTGATAAGCGTGAGGTCGGTGGTTCGAGTCCACTTAAGCCCATAATTAAAAAGTCCGTGACTTAGGTCACGGGCTTTTTTCATGTCTATATACAGATGCATCATATTGCAGAGCACCGGATTAAACAAAAATCGTTTTCTTCTCATGCGACCACAGTTCCGGATGCTCTTCATACTGGGTGTTGATCCAGTCTACGACCTGCTGTTTTCCTTCATCTGAAAAAGGCACAGTGAAGTCAAACTTTTTGTCATCATCGGTCAGGTCAAAAATCAGCGGACCAGGCCATACCCATGCATGGAAAATTTCATCCCCATCCTCCGGGGCTTCCCTTTTAATAAGAAAGCGCATTCCATTGATCCAGCCGGTGTAGCTGGTCTTTCTATAATAATTGAGATTCAATACTTCATCAAATGTAAGCATAAGCGTTCTCCCTCTTACAAATTTCTTTTGACTGTCCTCTATCAGTTTACCACACATTTACAAAAAGAGAGGCATGTTTTTGTGGAAACACTTACCAAATTTATTGGAGACAAAGGAACGAATATGCGCTATAATAATTCTATACGGTTTGGGAAAGGTATAACAGATACGGGTAAGGAACATGTTTGGAAAAGACGATGAACTGGAGAAAGTAAAAAGCGCATTAGCTGCGATGGACGGGGATATGTCGGCATTTCGTGTATGGCAGAAGCAGTATGACAAGTTGAACCGGCAGTGGCAGGCGGTGCAGGAACGGTATCAGAAGGCACGCCAGATAACGGAACAGGTACATAGGAACGCAAAGCAACTCGAAGAAATTCTGGTGGACGATACGCAGGGACAGAGGAAAGAAGCCGCACGGATCCTGAAGGAGTGGAAGCGTCTGCAGAATGGATTTGACCATGAATTTCTTATCAGTAAGGAAGACAGGGAATTTCATTCGACATATGACACAATCGTGCGTCTGGGAATCAAAGCGGTGGATAAGGAAGACCAGAAACTCATTTTGCAGAGCGAAGTGGAAAATCTGATTGCTTTGCTGGAGGAAAATCTCGAGAAGAAGCAGCCATCTGCCTGGAAACTGTGCTTTTTTACATTAAATCACGGGGAACAGGAGCTGATAGAACTTCCACCGGCAGAAAAACTCAATTGCATCGATACTACGTATCAGCAGGAATTCCTTCAGCCAATCATTGCCTTGCTCGTATTTGCCATTGACCGGGCAGATGCCAGAAGAGAAATGTTTACAGCTGCGACAGATCGCAAAAGTAGAAAGCTGGCAGAGGCGACGGCGGTACTCGACAACCGGCAGGGGAATGAGGATACACTCGATGAACGCGCAAAGCGTATTCTAGGAGGATTCGTAGAGGTAGAGTAATAATAAAAACAGCATAGAAAAACATAATGTAAAGGAGAATGACATGGTAAGTGTACTTTCCATTTTAATTTGGATTGTTGTGATTGTTGGTATTGTAAAGGGCTTTTCCGGAAATGATAGCAAGAAGACACAGCCAACTCAAAATTCCACACAGAAGACGGTGCAGCAGTTCAAGAGCGGTGCACAGAAGATTATAAGTGAGATCAGTGCTTATGCCGATGCAGCCGAGCAGGGTACAAGTACAGGCAACAAAACTTCCTATAATCAGACACAGAGATCATACAACGCGCAGCAGAATGCGTATGCGCAGCCGAAGCAGCCGAAACGTCAGATGACAGCGGCTGAGCGAGCCAAATTAGATGCATACCGTCAGCAGAAAGCTGCTGCAAAGTCGGCGCAGCCGACCAATATCGTGGATCGTGCGAAGCAGAATACAAATAAATATGCAGAAGACACGACTTTAGAACAGTTAGAGAAAGAACATAAGCATTCCGAACGCGAAAGCAAAGCGGAGGCGGCTTATGTGGCAAAGGAACGTGAGGAACACAGAAAGCTTCATACAGAGCCGATTCCACCGGTTGAGGAAGAAAGCCTGTTAGGAAGTGTGCAGGATCTTATGATCAAGGGATATGACGGAAATCTGAGCTTTGAGCGTGATTTCGTCGGAGAAGCGATGGATTTGTTAAATTCATTTACCGTTCAGTAAACGAGTAAGAGATAGTGTCAAGTTTTCTATGAAAACTTGACATGTAGCGTCAGCCCATTTGCTGAAAGCAAATTATGCATGGGCTGATGTTCAATAGAATTGGAGGCATAAAAATGGAACGTAGACCAAAGCCGGGAGAAAAATACCGGCATTTTAAAAATAAACTGTATCAGGTCATCACCATTGCGAAACATTCGGAGACGGGCGAAGAATTGGTTATTTATCAGGCATTATATGGTGACTTTGGTGTGTATGCAAGACCGCTTGCAATGTTTGTAAGCGAAGTGGATCATGAGAAATATCCGCAGGTGCAGCAGAAGTACCGGTTTGAATTTGTGGAAGATGAAAATCAGACAGCAGAAGATTTGGTGGCAGATGCAGTTGCAACGGAGAAAGAGACAGAAGCAAATACTACGAATGATGCAATTGTGACAGATGCGAACACAGATGCAGAATCGCAGGTGGAGCCGAAACTGATGGAATTCTTAGAGGCCGACAGTTTCCAGGAAAAATACAATATTCTGGTTTCCATGCAGGATATTATCACAGATAGCATGATCGATACCATGGCTGTGGTTATGGATGTGGTAATCCCGGAGGGGGATATTGAGAAACGTTATGATGATTTGAAATACACGATTCGTACGAGACAACAATACGAGTACGCAAACAGGCTTCGCTAGTGAAGCCCGTGTGCGCTCATATAACTGTTGTGGTATTTGCCGGAGTTGGTGACATCCTCTCCGAACCATGCTGGTGGAACGAAACTGTTTGCTTCTTCCACGGTATCAAATTCCACTTCGACGAGCAATAAGCCGCTTAACTCCTGTTCAAAGACATCGAGTTCAGCGGTTAATTTTTCGTTTAAAGGTATGAGATAGCGCTTTTTGGCAATGAGCAATCCGTCAATTTTCGGGAGCAGATGCGTGTAAGCTTCTTTGGTCAACGGCAGGTTATATTCTTCCCGGACCATAAGGCCTTCACCTTTGTAGGTGAGATAATACGTGTCGTTGGAGCGGCGGATGCGTACCACCGGACTTGTGCACAGATAGCCCTGCGCAATTTGCTTGCATTCATAATTCTCTAAATTTTCCGGAAGTGTTTTTACCAGATATTTGCGTTCAATTTCCATGAAGACCTCCTGTTGTTTAAGAAAAGGGTTATTCACATTTTATGTTTTCATTGTAATAGATTGTGGTTGGTAAATACAAGAAAAATATGTAACATTGCGGAAAAGTATTGTGGAAAACAGCAATGAAGACGAACAGGAAAAAGTGCAGAGGCAGGTTTGACAACAAGCAGACAAATTCATATAATTTTGTTAAATACGAATAGGAACAAATAATATAATGGAGGAAATAAGTAATGAGTAAAATTGGAATTTTTATGGCTGACGGATGTGAGGAAATCGAAGGACTCACTGTTGTAGATATCGCAAGAAGAGCAGGCATCGAAATCGACACGATTTCTATTACAGGAAAGCCGGTAGTGACCAGCTCCCACAAAGTTACGTTTGAGACAGATACAACCAAAGAAGAGGCTGATTTTGCAAGCTATGATGGTATTGTATTGCCGGGCGGTATGCCGGGAACCATCCATCTCGGTGAGGATGAGACAGTAAACCGCGTGATCAAAGAGTTTGCAACAGCAGGAAAGCTGGTAGCCGCAATCTGTGCCGCACCAAGCGTATTAGGACAGGCCGGCATCCTGGAAGGAAAGAAAGCAACCTGTCATCCGGGCTTTGAAGAGAAGCTGACTGGCGCAGACTGCAAGCTTGATCCGGTTGTATGTGATGGCAATATCATAACCAGCCGCGGTATGGGTACCGCAATCCCGTTTGCGCTGGAAATCGTGCGCTATTTCAAGGATGATGCGGCTGTGGAGAAAGTAAAAGGCGGACTGGTTTACGCCTAAATCACAGCGACAATTAATTACCTTTGCTGCTGAGAGGATTGCTGCGCGACTCGAAGAACTGATTGTTGTCGATGCGAGCACGATTCTTTTCGTTATACATGCTGCTTTGGCGGATCGCCGGGATTTCATCGTCTTCCTCGGAAAAGTATTTTGGACCGGCGGTGAATGGATCGGCATCGGTTCCTTTTAATAAGGAAGCATGTGGATAATGGCTGGATTTGTTTCGACTTTTGCTTTTGCTCATGTGTAAGACCTCCTGATAGTGATTTGTTTTTGGGATGGGAATAGTATGTGCAGAGGTGGAGTGGAGTATGCAAAAAGGCAGATGACATGACACGAAAATCATGTTATAATCCATGCAAAGCATTATGTTTTCAAGCGTATATGAACATAAGTGGCCAACATCATATACCATGTCATTATGGCAAGTGCAATTCTGCAATCTAATCATGTATATACTGGTGTAGAGGACTGAATACCAGTATCACGACAGAGAATTTTCAATGCTTTTAATCACATTAAAAAGCAGGGAGAATTCGACTGCGGAAGCTGAAGTTCTCCCGAACATAACAAAGGAGGACATATAATGTCAGAGAAGGGTAGAAATGATAAAACGCCAAAAATGGATGTGTATGTAGATGATCAGGGGATATCGACAGAATTAATGGAGCAGTCAGCGCAGCATCTGATACGGATCTTAGGAGAACCAGATCGTATGTACAAAGATCATGTGTTTCGTATGCTCCTTAAAGGATCGTCACATAGCGCTTGAAGTGTACAACGCAATGAATGGTACCAATTACACGGATCCAGAGGAATTGATTATAACTACATTGGAGAATGCTGTGTATATGGGAATGAAAAATGATGTATCTTTTATTATAGATTCCCAGCTTGTATTGTACGAACACCAGTCATCGGTAAATCCGAATATGCCACTAAGAGATTTATTTTATGTAGCTTGCGTATATTCAGCATTGATTATGAATGAAAATCTCTATGGAGAAAAGTTAATTCAGATTCCAGAACCAAAGTTTGTTGTGTTTTATAATGGTCAAAAAATGATGCCGGAGCGACAGGAACTTCGACTATCCGATGCATATGAACGTAAATCAGAAAAGAAATCTATGGAACTGATCATAGAAGTGGTTAATATTAATCCTGGAAACAATCAGGAACTGATGGAGAAAAGTCCGACGTTGCATCAGTATATGCAGTTTGTGGAGTGCATCAGGACCTATCAAAAAGATTTTCCTTTCAAAATAGCAGTAGAAAAAGCAATCAATGAATGTATTCAAAAAGGAATTTTGGAATCATTCCTTAAGAAAAATAAAGCGGAGGTGTTGCGAATGAGTATATTTGAATATGATCAGGAAAAACATATCCAGCAGGAACGGGATGCGTCAAGGGAAGAAGGTCGGCAAGAGGAACGAATCAAAGCGATTGAAAATATGATTTCGCTTGGATTAACAAAAGAAAAGATTCTTACAAAATATTCGGAAGAAGAATACGAGGAAGCAGAAAAAGCGATGTTAGTTGAAACATAAGAAAGCTGGCGGTCATGAAAGTGGCTGCCAGTTTTTTTATTTGCGCCTTGTGGCGCACGTTTCGTTTGCGCGCCATGGGCGCGCTCTCGCAGGTGAAAGTCCTGAACATGCCCAGGTAGTGGGAAATGTATAGCTGAACAGCAAGGGTGTCCATCGTGAGGTGGAATCTGAAGGAAGCTGTAGGCAAATCCTTGGTCCGACGGACAGAAATCGCATATGAGGCTAGGCTTTGAGAGATAAGCTGGCGAAAGACAGTAAAGTCTAATAACTACCACATTTGTAGAAGCAGAGTAAATGCGGCGGATTTATGAGGAGAAAGAGCGTGCACCTTAAGCGTGGAGGTCTCACAGAGGTTTTATTTGCCTAGTAACAACGAACTGTGAGAAGTCAGCAGAACCCATAGTAGTGAAGAAGTTTCTGTAATGGAAATGGAGCGAAGGGGCGAACAATCAATAAGTTTGAGTATATCTCGTATTGCAGAAATGGCAACATCTGCCGTAACCAATCGGGTAAAAGGTGGTCAAATCAAGCGAGACGGAAAGGAAAGAACGCATGAACACAAGTAGTCTAATGGAGCAGATACTTTCTAGCGATAACCTCAACAGAGCATATCTGCAAGTCGTACGAAATAAAGGTGCAGAGGGTGTGGACGGAATGAAATACACAGAACTTAAAGAACACCTTGTAAAGAACGGCGAAATCATCAAGGAACAGTTGAGGACAAGAAAGTATAAGCCTCAGCCAGTACGAAGAGTGGAGATACCAAAGCCTGATGGCGGTGTCAGAAACCTAGGAGTACCAACAGTAACAGACAGATTTGTACAACAGGCCATTGCACAGGTACTTACACCAATCTACGAGGAACAATTCCATGCCCACAGTTATGGATTTAGACCAAATAGATGTGCACAGCAAGCAATCCTAACAGCGTTAGACATGATGAATGATGGTAATGATTGGATTGTAGACATTGACTTGGAAAAGTTCTTTGACACAGTGAATCATGACAAACTTATGACCATTATCGGTAGAACTATCAAAGATGGAGACGTCATCTCTATCGTTAGAAAATATCTTGTCAGTGGAATCATGATTGACGATGAGTATGAGGATTCTATAGTGGGAACACCATAAGGTGGAAACCTTTCGCCTCTTCTGGCGAATATTATGCTGAATGAACTAGATATGGAAATGGAGACCAGAGGGCTAAACTTTGTACGTTACGCAGACGACTGTATCATTATGGTCAGAAGTGAAATGTCTGCCAATCGAGTTATGAGGAATATCTCACGATTTATTGAAGAGAAACTAGGACTTAAGGTCAACATGACTAAAAGCAAAGTAGACAGACCAGATGGACTTAAATATCTTGGTTTTGGATTCTTTTTCGACACGCAAGCACAACAATACAAGGCAAGACCACATGCAAAATCAATAGCTAAGCTCAAAACGAAAATGAAATGGCTCACGAGAAGAAACTGGAGTGTCAGCAATCGCTATAAGATTGAAAAACTTAACCAGCTAACCCGTGGATGGATCAATTATTTCGGAATCGGTTATATGAAGTGGTTATGCAAAGATATGGATGCGCTAATTCGTAGAAGATTGCGTATGTGTATCTGGGTGCATTGGAAAACCCCACAAAATCGTGCGCAAAACCTAATGAAGTTAGGAATGTATAGTAAGAAGGCTTATGCAATAGCATACAGTGGTGCACGGGTGGCTCGATTAAGTGAAGGTGCGCTAAACTATGTAATTACCAATAAGAGACTAGCCTCATTTGGCTTGGTCTCAATGTATGACTACTATACCGAGAGGTTTGTTAAATGTTAAGTTGATTGAACCGCCGTGTACCGAACGGTACGCACGGTGGTGTGAGAGGTCGGCTAATCAACTAATGATTAGCCTCCTACTCGATTAATTTTCCCGCTAAATCGTTGGAGTTGAAAATTACCATAGCGGTAAAAATCGTGTAAGAACACGCATATTTATAAAAATGTATCGACAAGGCATAATACAAATGATATAATTTTTCTAAAGCATTTATTTATGTAGCCTTATGGTTATATGTTATTCCATTATCTATGCACTTTATTTTTTCAAAGCAAAATATTCATACAAAGTATGTAGAATTTCTGACATATAATATATTCTAACAGCAGATCAGAAACTATGAGCAACAGGGTGGGTTGTCTCATCAAATCAGGAATTTTCAATGCTTTTAATATCTCGATTTTTAGCAGGGAGAATTCTTGTATTATGGCCGACTTGAATTCTTCTTAAACAACAGAAGAAGGAAGGAAGGAGACCATGAATGGGGAAGAAAGACATTCAGGCACATGAGTTTCTTGCAAACAATGCGAGGTTTGCTGATTTGTGCAATTATTTTCTTTTTGATGGGCGAGAAATCATAGCTCCGGGGGAACTGAAGGAACAGGACACAACGGAAATATTCTCCGCATTTGGCATCAGCAAAAAAGAATTGCATTTACAAAAATGGCGGGACTTATTAAAACATGTGGTTGTGAAATCAACCAATCACTGCACTTACATAATAATAGGTGTAGAAAACCAGTCGGAAATCCATTACGCTATGCCTATCAAAAATATGATTTATGATGCCATTAATTATGGACGGCAGACAAAAGAAGCTGCTAAAATGCATAAGAAAAAGAAAGATACAAAAAATAATGCCGAATTTTTGGCAGGCTTTACAAAAGAAGATAAATTAACACCAGTCATTACATTAACTGTTTACTGGGGTTGCGAGGACTGGGATGCACCACGCAGTCTGCATGAAATGCTACGAATTAGTGACGAATCTGTTTTACAATATGTGTCGGATTATAAACTTAATCTGATAGCTCCGTGTGAAATTTCAGATTTCAGTAAATTTAACACTTCGCTTGGACCAGTGTTACAATTATTGCGTGTGGCAAATGATGAAGATGCTATGGGAAATTTAATTACAACAAATCTTGCGTTTAGAGAACTGGAAAACGAAGCGGTGGAAACAATCAATGTATTTGCAGGATTGAATATTCAACCTGACGAAGAAAAGGAGGTTACGGATATGTGTAAGGCATGGGATGACCATTATAGGAGCGGTGTTCAGAATGGAATACAGCAAGGAATACAGCAAGGAATACAGCGGGGAATACAGCAAGGGATACAGCAGGGAGAACATGCAAAAAGAATCGAAGCGATTGAAAATATGATTTCGCTTGGATTAACAAAAGAAAAGATTCTCACAAAATATTCGGAAGAAGAATATGAAGAAGCAGAAAAAGCGATGTTAGTTGAAACATAAGAAAGCTGGCGGTCATGAAAGTGACTGCCAGTTTTTTAATTCAAAAAGGAGAAGAGCAAATGCTCTTCTCCTAAATGGCTTCGTAATATGAATATTACTGAAGTAATGATAATACACCCTGATTAGACTGGTTAGCCTGAGCAAGCATAGACTGTCCTGCCTGAGCAAGAATGTTGTTCTTGCTGTACTCAACCATCTCTTCAGCCATATCTGTATCACGGATACGTGATTCAGCAGATGTGGTGTTCTCAACAACGTTGTCAACGTTAGCGATTGTATGCTCTAAGCGGTTCTGAACAGCACCAAGTGCGGATCTCTGAGCAGAAACCTTAGATACGGCATCTGCAATAGCGTCAATTGCATATGTTGCAGCCTTACCAGAATCATCCTTAACGTTGATTCCCTTGATTCCAAGACCAGCTGCACTCATAGACTCAATGTCAACATTGATCTTGTTTGTCATGTCAGCATCTGCGCCTACATGTAAGCTGAAAGAAAGAGCATCTTTGGTTTCTACGGTACCTTTTGTAATTTCAAAAGATCCGTCTCCTTTGTTAGCAACCTTTGCTGCAGTATCTGTACCAATAGAACTTGCATTTTCCAATTCAGAAGCAATCTTTTTATAAGCTTCATCAACTGTAATTGTATTTTCTTCTACTGCATCCACACCAGCTGCTGTAACTTTAGTCAATGTATTTGCAGTTCCTTTTGCATAAGTTACCTGATTGCCTTCTTTAATCTTATCAATAATACTTTCTCTTGTAAGCTTGTTAGCGGCAACATCTTCTTCGTCACTATTCTCAACAATAGTATATGTCTTTGAACCTGTACCTTTTTGACTGGCAATAGTTACTGTATTACCAGCAGCAGATCCCTGAATGCCTTTTTTTACTTCATCAAAATTAGTTGGGGTAAAGCCTGCTGCAACAACAGATGTTGTTTTTCCACTAGCTGTAACAGAATCCCCTGCTGCTAATGCTGCCCCATTAACTGTGGAAGCTTTCAAATCAGCATATGCTGTCGTTGAGACTTCGCCATCTGCCAATGCTCCAACAACTTTGTGTGATGCACTTGCAGAATCATCATAAATAGTTGATCCCTCCACAGCAATTGTAGTTGCATCTACTTTTTTCGCAGCAGCAGCTGCTGTATCAGCCCAATCACCGTCTTTATAAAATCCTGCAGCTGTATTTGTTGTTCCAGCAGCATGATATGTATATACCGTTCCATCATTGGTTGTGATTGTGTCTCCAGCAGCAAAAGCTGTATCACCAAACTTTGCATTAGTAACAGCAGCTACATCATCTGTTAATGTTTTTTTAACACCGCCTGATGTAATGCTATCTCCAGCTTTTAATACTAAATCTCCAGCAGCAGCCGTAAGCGCATAATTATCCTTTGATTTTGTTTCACCAATTGTGTACTCAGTTCCGCCAATAGTAATCTTGCTACCATTTTCTAATTTTTTGTCCAATGTAAATGTTGAAGTTTTTCCATCTGCACTGTCAACTAATTTTCCATCCAGACCAGCATCATGAGCATTTACATTAACCTTGGAAGAAGTTCCATCCACATTACCCTTTAACAGATAAGTCTCATTGAACTTGGTTGTCTCAGATACACGATCAATCTCAGTTGTTAACTGGGAAATCTCATCCTGGATAGCAGAACGGTCAGACTCGCTGTTTGTTCCGTTAGAAGCCTGTACTGCTAACTCGTTCATTCTCTGTAACATAGAGTGAACTTCTGTTAAAGCACCTTCAGCTGTCTGTACTGCAGATACACCATCTTCAGCGTTTGTAGAAGCCTGATCCAATCCCTTGATCTGCTTACGCATCTTCTCAGAAATTGTAAGTCCTGCTGCATCATCTGCTGCACGGTTGATCTTGTAACCGCTGGATAACTTCTCTGTTGACTTAGCCTGTGTAGATGTTGTTACGTTGAGCATTCTGTTGGCGTTCATCGCCTGCATGTTGTGTTGTACTACCATAATATTTACCTCCGTGTTGTCTTTCCTCCCGAACTCCGTTTCGGGATGATATTATTTGGTTTGTACTCGACACAAATCCCTAGGTTAATTCATGTCGATTATGCAACAATTCTTTATAAAATGTTGCACTTTTTTGTTTACACCATATATATCGGTCCTCATCTCAAAACCTTAACCCCTTTATAGAACTTTTTTACTATTTTTCAAAAAAATTTTCAAAACCTTATCAAAGATGCACGGATAGGAAGATATCATCTCTTTCATCCTGCGTAATTCCAAGGTATCGTTTCGTGATTTCATAAGAAGAATGATTGTATATGTCCATCAATAGTGCCGGTTGGACTCCTTGTTTCCAGGCATGATAGCCAAAAGTCTTGCGCAGTGAATGGCAACTGATATGTTCTTCGTGAATGGATTTTTCTGCGGCTGTCCGTACAATGCGATATGCCTGCGAACGGCTGAGTGGTTTGTTTTGCTGGCTTTTTGCAGAAAAAACATAATCTTCCGGGTTGGGTTCCTTCATTATATAGAAGTCGGACAATGCTTTTTGCGACTCCGGGCAAAGTGCTATTTTGCTTTTTTTCCCTGTTTTATGTTCTATGATCTGTAAATGCGTACGGCATTTTGTCGTTTTGAAGTTGAATACATTTTTCCATTGAAGCGTCAATATGTCACTGATGCGCAGTGCGGTATGAAGTCCGATGACGATCAATGTGTAGTTGCGCTGATTGGGTTGAGTGGTTGCATAGTAATTAATGAATTGCGAAAGTTGTCGTGAATCGCGGATTGGCTGTGTTGTTCCCATGGTTTCCTCCTTATGTGTGTGATAGGTTTGCTAAAAAGTCAAACATACCATACAACATTTTATAAAGAATTGTTGCATACCGACTGGAGTTAACCTAGGGACTCTCGCCGGACGAAACCAAATAATATCATCCCGAAACGGAGTTCGGGAGGAAAGACAACACGGAGGTAAATATTATGGTAGTACAACACAACATGCGCAGGCGATGAACGCCAACAGAATGCTCAACAT
>CABJAV010000010.1 GCA_902363675.1 Lachnospiraceae bacterium
CACTTGATACACGGAATAGCACGTATAAAATCCCATTTTTTAATTTAAAATCGTTTATGTGAAATTTTCAAGGTACAAACCGTTTTTTACGAGGTGGTTTTGACCCTCAAATCATATTATAGAAAATGAAAAGAAACAGATGATGGTACAAAGTATCGTTGATTTTGCAAATGCAGTTCACATAAAGACCTGTCTGGAAGGTGTAGCAGATGAGAAACTTGAGAAATACCTGCGCACATACGGTGCTTCCTGGTTTCAAGGATATTACTATTCAAAATCTGTCAGTGTAGAGAATTTGGAAAAATTGATACACTTGCAGTAGATGTGTTTCTATGTTACTATTGATAGAAAAGGCTAACAGATGTTAGAAGTAACAAATAATGGTAATGGCAAGGAGAAACATTATATCATGGAAAATTCAGTATATGCACCTTCACAGGTATTAGAGCGCATTATGCAGGCAGGAGAAAAAAGAATACTCCTGCCTGTTGTACGTTGTATATTGTTGGGAATGCCGGCAGGAATTTTTGATGCACATAATTCTGATTACGTGACAAAATTTATCAGTCATCGGGAAAAGAAAATAAGTAAGCGATAAGTCAAAATCCAGGAGTGTGATATAATGAAAAACAATATAATAATTCGTGTTGCATCCACAGAAGATGCACAGACATTACTCGAAATTTACAGACCATATGTAGAACATACGGCAATTACCTTTGAGTATGATGTGCCTGATATCGAAGAGTTTATGAATCGAATCAAAAATACCAAAAAGACATATCCTTATCTGGTAGCCGAATATCAGGGTGAAATTTTGGGATATGCTTATGCGGGTGCGTTCAAGGAGCGAGCAGCTTATGACTGGGCGGTGGAGACTTCCATCTATGTGCGGCAGAACCAGAAACGAATGGGTGTTGGAAGCCTTTTATATGAAAAACTGGAAGAAATATTAAAGAGACAAGGCATTTTAAATGTGAATGCCTGCATCGCATATCCACAGGAAGAAGATCCGTATCTGACAAAAGACAGTGTGCTTTTTCATGAAAAGTTCGGGTATTCCATGGTCGGAAAATTTCATGCATGTGGATATAAATTCAATCGCTGGTATGATATGGTATGGATGGAGAAAATGATTGGGGAACATTTGGAAAAGCAACTGCCAATTGTTCCGTTTTCGGAAATAGAACACACACTGGATGCAGATATAAAATGAGAACATTTTTATGAGATATGGATTTACAACAGGAAGCTGTGCGGCTGCCGCAGCAAAAGCTGCTGCATACATGCTTTTTTCAGGGAAAATAAAAGAAAAGATTACGATTCAGACGCCGAAAGGAATTCCATTTCATGCACAGATTGTTGATATACAACGAAGCGAAAGTTGTGTAAGCTGTGGTGTGGTAAAAGACGGTGGGGATGATCCGGACATTACGACCGGTACAATAATATATGCAAGTGTCTCGGTAGAATCCGGTGAGGAAGCTGCATCGGTTGATTTATCGCAACAACAGAAAAAGGACGGACTTCCAATAATCTATATTGATGGCGGGCTCGGGGTTGGTCGTGTGACAAAGCCGGGGCTGGATCAGCCTGTCGGCAATGCGGCAATCAACCATGTTCCAAGGGAAATGATTGAACGGGAGGTGCGTCAGGTGTGTGAGCTGCTTGATTATCAGGACAAATTATGGATTGAAATTTCAGCACCTGCCGGTGTGGAACTGGCAGAGAAGACGTTTAATCCACGGCTTGGCATCGTGGGGGGAATCTCAATTCTTGGAACCAGCGGAATTGTAGAACCTATGAGCAGCCAGGCACTGTTGGATACGATATATGTGGAATTGCGGCAAAAATATGCCATGGGAAAAGACATTGTAGCGGTTTCTCCGGGAAATTACGGGCTGGATTATATGAAACGTGCCTATGATTTTGATTTGGATACAAGTGTGAAATGCAGCAATTATATTGGCCAGACCATTGATATGGCATGTGACATTGGATTTCATAAAATGCTTTTGACCGGACATATTGGAAAACTTGTCAAAGTTGCAGGCGGTATCATGAATACGCATTCCAAAGAAGGTGACTGTCGCATGGAAATCCTTGTGGCGGCAGCGGTACGCCAGCATGTGCCGGTGGAATGTTTAGAAGCGATTCTTGATTGTGTTACGACGGAGGAAGCGGTAAGAATCCTGAATACATGTGGCAAAAAAGATGCTGTTATGTCGGATCTTGTGGAAAAAATCATGTTTTATCTGAATAAGCGTGGCGCAGGAAAAATACAGATTGAAGTGATCCTATATTCCAATGAATTTGGAGAACTGGGAAAGAGTACACATGCAAAACAGTATTTGGATGAATTATATTAACATTCTCTAAAACGTGTAAATGGCATTCCTAAATGAGAAAAAATCTGCTATACTAGGAGTAAGAAAGGAATGGCATATGAGCGAAGTATATGATAAACTGATCCGCTGTTACGAAAGTGTGCGCAAACAGGTGGATTTTGTACCGGAGGTTGCATTGGTGCTGGGCTCCGGACTTGGAGATTATGCAGATAAAATTGAAGTGAAGGCAACTCTCGATTATCACGATATTGAGGGTTTTCCGGTGTCGACGGTCGCAGGACATGCGGGGCGTTTTGTGTTTGGATATGTAGGAAATGTTCCCGTGGTGTGTATGCAGGGACGTGTGCATTATTATGAAGGATATTCAATGAAAGATGTAGTATTGCCCACTCGCCTTATGAAACTGATGGGAGCAAGGATTTTATTTCTGACGAATGCTGCCGGTGGTGTGCAGCAGGGAATGCATGCGGGAGACCTCATGTTGATTACGGGGCAAATCGCGAGTTTTGTTCCTTCACCACTCATCGGAGCCAATATAGAGGAATTGGGTTCACGCTTTCCGGATATGAGTGAAATTTATAATCGTAATTTGATTCATATTGCAAGAAAGTGTGCGGTTGATCTGGAAATTGATTTGAAAGAAGGAACGTATCTACAGTTTACCGGACCTGCATACGAATCGCCACAGGAGGTTGCTATGGCACGTATTCTGGGTGCAGATGCGGTAGGAATGAGCACGGCATGTGAGGCAGTCGCAGCCAATCATATGGGGATGCAGATCATAGGAATTTCCTGTATTTCAAATCTGGCTTGTGGTATTTCGCCAGAACCGTTGTCTCATGCAGAAGTGCAGAAATCTGCAGACGAGGCAGCACCTCGTTTTCAGGCGCTTGTTACAGAAATCATTAAGGAGATTGGACGGACATGCAGGTAATTTTTATACATCACAGTTGCTTTCTTGTGGAAGTCGACAATAAAGTATTAATTTTTGATTATTTTGACGGAAACCGCGTAAACGGGTATACTTTTCATGGAAAGATTCCAACTTATGAACCGGATACCCCGATTTACATGTTTGCAAGTCACAGTCATACGGATCATTTTGATATGGATATTCTGCGATGGACGGAGCAGTATCCAAACATTCATTATATCCTGTCAAAGGATATCCGGATTAGTCCCAATTTTTTAAAAAAGCATGGAATTGATCCAAAAGTCCGTGAGAAGGTGCAGTTTGTGACTGCGGGCAAAACATATGAGATCGATGATCTTACGATAAAGACGCTGAACTCCACGGATGTAGGTGTGGCATTCTATGTTACAACCAATGGAGTAAGTATTTTCCATGCGGGAGATTTGAGTGATTGGAAAATGGAAGGTGCCGGTGATCTGATTAATGGAAAAATGAAGAGAACCTATCAGCATGAAATTCGCAAACTTGCGGAATTGCCAATCAACGTTGCTTTTATTCCAACAGATCCAAGGCTTGGAGAATATCAATTTAATGGTTTGGATTTCTTTTTGAAGAATACGGATGCGGAATTTGTTTTTCCAATGCATATGTGGCAGGATTATTCTGGAATTGCTGCCTATAAAAAACGAATCAGTAATCTTGGAATGGCAAACCGCCTTATTGAAATTGAAAGAGAAAATCAGGTGTTTCCGTTTGGAGAACTATAAATCTATTTGTTTGAAAGAAAGAGGAGAAGAAAATGACTTACGAAGAATTAGTACAGAATATAAGAGACATTTATACAAATGCTGATGCAGGCAATGTAAAGGAGCATGTTGCAATTCAGTGTAATATTGAAGGGGAAGCAGAGGGAGCATTGTATATTGAATTTTCAGAGGGAAATATCGATGTGCAGCCTTATGAGTATTATGACAGAGATGCAATTTTGACACTGTCAGCTGCAAGCCTCTTGGAAATAGCAGCTGGAAAGAAAGATCTGTTAGAGGCATATCACGCAAACGAAGTTTCTGTATGGGGAGACCTTGATAAAGTCGTAGAGATGAAAAAGGTTATTCTTCCGAAAACGAAAGAGGAAAAACCAGTGGAAGTTGAGAAGCTTGCGGAGAAAGCAACAGAAGAAAAAAATGTTGTAGAAAAACCGCAAAAGAAAGAAGAAGAGTGCGTACAATTAGAAATGCATTTTGAAGAACAGGCAGAGACAAAGTCAGAAGAAAAAGTCGAAGAGAAGAAAGAAGAGAAAGTTGGCGGAAGAAGAAAGCGTGCAGTACGTAAAGCTGCTATGCGCAAGGCTTCCCGCAATAAAAAATAAATTAGTTGTTGTTTTGGTGGAGAAAAAGCATTTATTCCAGAAGTACGCTGCGCAACTTTAGGCAGTCGCGCAGGTGTAATCGGAGCAGCAAATTTATGTGGCTGATGTTATATTTATTATAACTGCATCATGCCAGACATAATGCAACCGCCTTTGGCACCATGTGCCATAATTTCCTGAAACTGATTTTCACTGACTTTGATGCCACCAATTGCATAGACAGGGACTTTCACGTGTTCGCAGACTTGTTGTAAGAAATCAAGTCCGCGCGGTGGAAGTCCTTTTTTGCAGTCTGTAGCATAAATGTGACCTGCAGAAAGATAGGTCGCACCAAGAGAGACCGCTTCTGATGCATCTTCTACGGAGTGTACAGAAGTTCCAATGGTTGAAAATCCAGACAGGTTGTGTCTGTTTTCACGCAGAACGTGTAGGGGGAGATGGATCATGTTCACCTGCAGGCGGGCTGCTACATCAATAAAATTATGAAGAATGCATGGAACATTTTCTTTTTCACAGATAGAAAGAACCTCTTCTGCAAGAGAAAGATAGGCATCTTCTGATAAATCTTTTTCCCGGAGAATAATTGCCCGAGGGTGGACAGAACAGACTTTTTTGAGCTGTTCTGTCAGTGGACATGTGCACAAATGCCGATTGGTTACGGCAATGGTATTTTTGTAATAGATAAAATTGGAATCTTGCATAGTGTTCCTCGTTGTTTAGACGTAAATATAATCACTCATCACTGGTTGAAGATTATGGTCAAGGAGTGCATGATATACTTCATCTACTGAACGGCCATCAGAGATTTCAAACTGATCATCTCCCTTATCTTCGATATCATCGACATGACCGCCGATTCCGGTGCTGACGCCGGCTGAGATTTTTGTCGCAGCAATTTCTACGAGATTGTCTCTTACACGGGCACATTCGCGTGTTGATACCGTGATGCTTGCGAACGGCATAAAAAGACGATATGCACATACGACCTGCAAAAGCTGAGGCTCGTGAACATCCATCGGATTAATCCGGTCGTTGTTGATGATCGGGCGAAGACGCGGGCAGGAGAATGCAATCTCAGCATGCGGGTACTTGCGCTGCAGAAGGTATGCATGATATCCGGTGGCAAATGCATCTTTGCGGAAATCATCTAGTCCGAGCAGGGCACCGAAACCAACACCGCGCATTCCCCCCATGAGCGCACGTTCCTGCGCATTGACACGGTACGGAAAAATACGTTTGTGACCGGCCAGATGCAGTGTCTCATATTTGTCAGAATTGTAAGTTTCCTGGAATACGGTCACATAGTCTGCACCGCAGGAATGCAGATATGCATATTCATCGGAATTGACCGGATAAATTTCAAGACCGATGACTTTGAAATATTTGCGGGCAATCTTGCAGGCCTCACCAATGTATTCCACGGTTGACTTATTACGACTTTCGCCGGTAAGAATAAGGATTTCCTGCAGTCCGGTTTTTGCAATTGCAGCCATCTCTTTATCAATTTCTTCTGCATTCAGCTGCGCACGGTTGATTTTGTTGTGGCAGTTAAAACCGCAGTAAATGCAGTAGTTTTCACAGTAGTTTGCGATATAGATTGGGGTGAACATATATACACTGTTTCCAAAATGTTTGCGCGTCTCTTTCTGGGCTGCCTGCGCAATCTCTTCGAGAAGTGGCAAAGCGGCAGGAGAGAGAAGTGCGGCAAAATCTTCCGGAGTACGATTGTCATGTGCTAAGGCACGGCGTACATCTGCCGCGGTGTACTTGTCGTAATCATAAGCCTTTGCAGCTGCGACGACCTGGTCCATGACATCGGATTTGATCGCTTCCATTCCTGGAAGATAAGTCATATGATCAATCCGGTTTTTCTTTTGATCCTCTAAAATTTCCTCACTTAAAATACTTTCATTGATATGTTCCTGTGCCATGATCTATGCCTCCTGTTCCTGAAGAAATCCAGTCAGAGGAGATGAGGCACTTGCACCTCTTTCCAATGTGCGTCCGAGCCCGGCAAGATATGCACTTCGGCCTGCTTCGATTGCTTTCTTGAATGCCTCTGCCATGAGTGCAACATCTCCGGCAGTAGCAACAGCAGTGTTTGCCATGACAGCGGAAGCACCCATTTCCATTGCTTCGCAGGCCTGGGATGGGCGGCCGATGCCGGCATCCACAATAATCGGGAGATCAATTTCATCAATCAGAATCTGGATGAAATCTTTGGTACAAAGTCCTTTGTTTGAACCAATCGGAGCACCAAGCGGCATAATGCATGCAGCACCTGCATCTTTTAATGCGCGGGCAGCATTCAGATCCGGGTACATGTATGGCATGACAACAAAGCCTTCCTTTGCAAGAATTTCGGTTGCTTTGATTGTCTCGTAGTTGTCCGGAAGCAGATATTTGCTGTCGTGTACCACTTCAATCTTTACAAAATCACCACATCCGATTTCTCGGGAAAGGCGGGCGATACGTACTGCTTCCTCAGCAGTTCTTGCCCCGGAAGTGTTTGGCAGAAGTGTGACATTGTCCGGAATATAATCGAGAATATTTGCCACACCGCCTTCGTTTGCACGGCGTAGTGCAAGGGTGATGATCTGTGCGTCTGCTTTTTCGATGCAGGCTTTTACGAGATCAAGGGAAAACTTTCCGGAACCTAAAATGAATCGGGAAGAAAATTCGTGTCCTCCTAAAGTAAATGTATCGTTTGTATGCATGATAAAATCCTTCTTTCTATTTATATTTCAGATATGGGTCTCGCCGAGCAGCAGGCGGGTAATCATATTGGCTTCATGTGCGGCACAGATTGCGACGCGGGCAGCCATCAGCCCGTGCCCATAAGCAGGTTCGCTGATACCGTCGCCACACAGATAAAAATTGGGCATGACCTGACGTGTGACGATTGTGTTGCTGCTGTTAAAACCAGCCATACCGGATGCGGATACGAGCTTTTTGTCCGGAAAATGGGTGAGAATCCCATTGACCAGCATCGCTTTGGCTTCCGGCCGGTCAAATGCTTCACAAACAATCGTGGCATCGCAAAAAAGTTCCAGCAGATTGTCTTCTGTGACGCGTACACAGTCGGTCCGGATATCCAGATAAGGGTTGATTTTTAACAACAGCGATTGCAGAGCATCCGTTTTCTTCATACCGATATGCTCCATGAAATATTGCTGCCGGTTTAAGTTGGTAATATCCACGGTATCGAAATCAATGAGATGCAGATGGCCAACACCGATACGCGCCAGCGCAAAAGCAACATTCGAACCGAGACCGCCAAGCCCGGCAATAGTCACATATCCGGCGGCAAGTTTCTGCTGAACTTCCTGTGAATGCCGTTCGTTCAGTGCTTCGTCGATTTCTTTTTTTGTAAGCTGCATCGCATCAGCCTCCTCCTACAAAATTTACAATTTCCAGTACATCTCCATCTTTCAAAATGGTAGAAGCATAGCTGTCTTTTGGAAGAATCGCTTCGTTTAGTTCCACGGCAATGCGGTCTGCTTTGTAGTCATTTTGTGCAAGATACTCTGCAATGGTAATGGATGATTTTAATTCTATGGAATGTCCATTAATGGTAACCATATGGGCTCCTTTCTCAGGCAGAACCAGTGATCGTTAATTGTTAAAATTTCTCAAATAAATGAATAAAAAAAGAGTCCACAAAGAAATACACCCGCGGTGGTGCACCCCTTCATGAACTCGGTTCACTCTCAATTATTGCCTGTATTTAATTCGTTAATGGCGAATTCTGTAAATACAATTCGCATGTTTCAGTATAAAAGACTTGATAGTATTTGTCAATAAGAAATGTTGCATATACGGAAATGTTGTGTTCCGTTTTATCGGCGGCAATGATTATTGGATATCGCAAGGCTCAGTCGTATGGTGTAAGCCACCGTAATGCAGGGCAGTCTTTAAATCAGTTCCTAAGTTAGGACTTTTTTCCTATTGAGAATGTATGAAGGAAACGATAAAATGTAAAAGTAATAAAAACAATGATGTCAGTTTTTAATTAAAACAAATGGAAAAGGACTGATGTTGAAAGAAAAGGAGAAAAGTTATGAAAAAGAAGTTAACTGCAATGGTGCTTGCAGCAGCGATGGTTGTGACAAGCTTGTTTACAGGAATTACTCCGGTAAAGGCAGGAACAATCAATTGGGAAAAGAAAGAGGTTCCTGTAATTAAAAATATCGTAGAGTGGGAAAATGCACCGGCAATGTTCACAAACTCGATATCTTTATTGGATCGGACAGATGAATCTGTGAAGGATTACGTTTCATTTACTTTAAGTCAGGACTCTTGGGTGATTATGAAAGCAAATTCTTCTATGGTTTCTTCAAGTAATGATGGACATGAAACAAGAGTGGATGTATATTCTGATGCATCCGGCGCACACAAAGTTATGGAATTGGAAGATCAATATTATACTTCTAAAGAAGATTCCAGAATAACATATGGTTTCTTGAATAAAGGAACTTATTATGTATCGCTTGTGACAATCCGATCAAATTATGAGTCGTTTGAGGGAAATATTAATTTGACAGTTGCAGCGATTCCATGTAAGAACGTAATCAATGCAAAAGTAAAACTGAATGCATCCAAAACAAAAGCAACGGTATCATTTGGCGATACTCTTGGAACTTATGCAAGAGCCGTACAGTATCAGAAAGGAAATATTGGAAAAGCACATAATAAAGACAGCAAATACTGGGAGGATTATGCATATGGATACTGGCGTCGTGCTGAGTTGGATAAGGGACGTAATCCAAAACGTTTGACTGCAAAAGGAGATAAATACAAATTTACAGTTAAGAAAAATGGAAAGTATACAATTCTTATTCAGGATACCAAGGGTAATTTTTATTCCAAGGTAGTGAAAGTTAAGGGATTGAAGAAATCAAAATAGAATAAGAAAATATAAAGTAAACCCCCGGCAGTTGCCGGGGGTTTGCTTTATATTTTCTTATTCCGTCGCGATTATAGTACCTTTTTCATATCTGTGCAAGATATTTGATAAAAACAGGTGGAAAAACATAGTAAAATATGATAAAATAATCTCAATGGCTAACAGAAAACTATGCAAAATGCATAAGAAGAGGTGGACTATGGATTTGATTTACACAAATGAGGCATGTACTGGCTGCAACAAGTGTGTACGTGCGTGTCCGGTACTCACTGCGAATGTCGCGACCGAAGCCGGAAAAGTAATGGTGGATAGCGAAAAGTGCATTGCCTGTGGAGCATGTTTTGATGCATGTCCACATGAAGCAAGAGATTATTTTGATGATACGGAACGTTTCTTTGCAGATTTATCGCAGGGAAAGAAGATTTCTGTAATTCTGGCACCGGCTTTTTTGGCAAACTATCCAAAGGAATATCAGAAAGTTCTGGGATATTTGAAAAAGAAAGGTGTCAATCATATTTGCAGTGTTTCGTTTGGCGCAGATATTACGACGTGGGGATATTTGAAATATATTACGGAACATAATTTTACCGGAGGCATTTCGCAGCCATGTCCGGCGGTTGTTACTTATGTGGAAAAATATATTCCGGAATTGATTCCGCGGCTGGTACCGGTACACAGTCCGATGATGTGTACGGCAATCTATATGAAGAAGTATATGCAGGTCAGTGATGCGATTGCGTTTATCAGTCCGTGTATTGCGAAAAAGCTTGAGATAACAGATAAAAATTGCGAGGGATATGTATCTTACAATGTAACATTCGAAAAACTGATGCAGGCAATTGGAAAGGAATACGAAAGCTGTGAACCATACACGGATGAGCTGGAGTATGGTCTGGGGGCTTTGTATCCGATGCCGGGAGGACTTCGTGAGAATGTGGAGCATTTTCTTGGCCGGGAACAGGTTGTGCGTCAGGTAGAAGGTGAACATGAGGCGTATGAGTATCTTCGTGCTTATGCAAAACGCATTCAAAAACAGGAGCAGCTTCCGTTCATGGTAGATATTTTGAATTGTGCAAAAGGCTGTCTCTATGGTACAGCAACAGAACCGGAACGGAACACTGATGATGTAATGTTTACCATGGCAAAAATGAGAAACACCAAGAACACAGAAACGACGCAAAAAGGACACTTTGGAAAGAAACATAAGAGCAAGAGTCCGTGGGCAGAAAATCTGCAGCCACAGGAGCGTCTGAAAAATTTTATGGAAGCATTTTCGAATCTGAATCTGGATGATTTTATCCGTCATTATACAGCAAAGCAGGTACCGATCGAAGAACCTTCTGAGCAGTATGTAAATGAAATGTATGAAAGCATGAACAAGGGAACCTATGAAGAACAGCATAGAGATTGTGAATCCTGTGGATATTCATCCTGCAAAAATATGGTTCGTGCAATTTACAATGGTGTTAATGTCCGGGAAAATTGTGTGCACTATGTGCGGAGTCTTGCCGAAGAGGAGATGAAAAAGCTCGAAGAAATCCGTGTCAGAGAGCAGGAAGAGCAGGCAATACATCAGAAAAAACTAGCAGACATTACCGAAAGATTTGTTTCATTGAGTGATAATATCAGTGAGCTGAATATTGCAAATGAGGCATCTGCGAATGAAGCAACAAATCTTGCACAGCACATTCAGACGATTTCGGATTTGTGTGAGAATCTGAATGAATCTGTAGGAATTATGTCGGATTTCATTAATGTATATAAGAAGAGTAACGAGGATATCTCTTCGATTGCAGGACAGACAAATCTGCTTTCTCTGAATGCATCCATAGAGGCTGCCCGGGCCGGAGAGCAGGGAAGAGGATTTGCTGTTGTAGCAGAGGAAATTCGTAATCTGTCAGATTCTACTAAAGATTTGCTGTCGCAGAACGACCAGAAAGCGGAAGCAATTCTTCCAAAAGTAGGGGAGAGTATGGACGCAATTAAGAATCTGATTGAGCGTATCAATGAGATGACGGAGAAAGTTGCAACGATTGCAGCAAACACGGAAGAAATCTCCTCGCAGACAACTTATGTGCAGGAGATGACCGGTAATTTACGTGACGATGTAGAACAATTATAAAGAATAAAAATGCGAAGCTGTTATGCAGGCTTCGCATTTTTGCGTAAATTATAAGCAAAGTTTTTGAAAAAATGTATCTGTTTTAAAAGGAAAATGAGAGCTCTTTTTCATTCAGGACATTGTTATCCTAAAATATGTTTTAGATCTTCTTCCGGTGTACCAATCGGCGAGATATGATAATTCTCTACCAGATACTGCAGGACATTCTTAGAAATGAATGCCGGGAGCGTCGGACCTAAGTAAATGTTCTGGATGCCAAGATGCAGTAAAGTCAGAAGAATACATACGGCTTTCTGCTCATACCAGGACAGAATCATGGAGAGCGGAAGTTCATTAACGCCACAGTCAAAGGCTTCGGCTAATGCGATGGCAACTTTGATCGCAGAGTAGGCATCGTTACACTGACCCATATCCATAATTCTTGGAAGTCCTCCGATTTCGCCAAGGTCCAGATCATTGAAACGATATTTCCCACAAGCGAGCGTGAGGATGATCGTATCCTTTGGTGTCTGTTTTACAAATTCCGTGTAGTAATTTCTTCCCGGTCGTGCACCATCGCATCCACCCACAAGGAAGAAGTGACGGATATCTCCGCTTTTTACAGCGTCGATCACTTTGTCTGCAACACTGAGTACCGTTCCGTGGCCGAATCCGGTCATGACAGAGGTGCCGCCATTGATTCCGGTTTTGTGCTGGTCTTCTGAGTAGCCACCCAATTCGAGCGCTTTTTCAATCACAGGTGTGAAATCTTTGTCTTCCCCAATGTGGACAATCTCCGGATAAGAGACCACTTCTGTGGTAAATACACGGTCGGCATATCCCGGTTTTACCGGCATCAGACAATTCGTTGTAAACAGGAATGCACCTGGCACCTGATCAAATTCTTTCTGCTGGTTCTGCCATGCAGTACCGAAATTGCCTTTGAGATGCTTGTACTTTTTGAGTTTTGGATAAGCATGGGCCGGGAGCATTTCTCCGTGGGTATATACCTGAATGCCCTTGCCTTCGGTCTGCTGTAACAAAAGCTCAAGATCTTTTAAATCATGACCGCTTACAACGATGAATGGCCCTTTTTCGATGGTAAGAGAAACTTTGGTCGGGACAGGCGTGCCATATGTGGTCGTGTTTGCCTTGTCTAAAAGTTCCATGCAGCGAAGGTTGACTTCACCCACTTCAAGTACGATTGGCAAAAGCTCGTTCATCTCATAATCGTAGCCGAGAATGGAAAGTGCCTTGTAAAAGAAGTTATTTACCGTTTCATCGGAAAGACCAAGCATCAGGGCATGGTAAGCATAGGCGGCCATACCGCGGATGCCGAAAAGAATGAGGGATTTCAGCGAGCGGATATCCTCATCCGCATCCCAGATCTGCTTCATATCATAATCACTTGTGTTGCCGCAAGGGGAGGCACAGGCACTGCATCCCGGAACGATGCGGGATTTTTCTGTGTGCACATGGGCAATCATTTCTTTTAAAGTTTCATCATTAAAATTTACATTGGTGATTGTGGTAAAAAGTCCCTCAATCACAATACGGTCGGTGGCATCGGTCTTTGGATTATTTTCACAGGCGTGGGCAAGTCCGATAAGTGCCCCGGTCAGTTCGTCCTGTAAAGCTGCGGTGGCAGCTGTTTTTCCACAGACACCGGCATTTCTTACGCATCCAGTACATCCGGCAGTCTGTTCGCATTGAAAGCAAAACATTTTGTTATCCATATAAATAAAATCTCCTTGTTTTTGTTGTGTTTGTGAGCCTATTATAATAAAATAGGATTATGAATTCGGTTGTTATAGCCACGAAAAGAGGAATTATGGATTTTCAATTTTTACCAGTATTTCAGGGACTGACAGAGCAGGAACTGCATGATCTTGAACAGATTGGTGCAATCCGCAGACAGAAGTTTAACAAACATATGACGGTGTTTCATGTGGGAGACCTTGTGCATGAAATCGGCATTGTGTTAGAAGGAAGTGTGTTGATCGAGAATAATGATCTCTGGGGAAATAAGAGTATATTAAGTCGTGTGGAAAAGGGACAGGTGTTTGCAGAGTCTTATGCGTTTCATGAAGTGCCACTGATGGTGGATGCGATTGCAGATGAAGACTCTTTGATTTTGTTTCTGGATGTGCAGCGTCTTATGGAAGAACAGAATGCACAGGCCACATGGTATTGTAAGATGCTCAAAAACCTTTTGCTCATTTCAACGAAGAAAAACCGGAATCTTTCCAACCGCATTTTTTGTACTACATCAAAAACCGTGCGGGGAAGACTGGCGGCTTTTTTCTCAGAACAGGCCACGAAAGCAGGGAGCAATACATTTGATATTCCGTTTAACCGGCAGCAGATGGCGGATTATCTGAATCTTGACCGGAGTGCGCTTTCCAAAGAATTGGGGAAAATGCGGGAAGAAGGATTACTTACGTTTCATAAAAATCATTTTTCCATAAAAGGGTTCTGAAGCAATGTCAGATATTTCTGTCGGAGATGGGGCTGGGGATTTTCTGTATTCTGATTGCAGCCGGAACCCTGGAACGTGCAGTTTATAAATATTTTAGAAAATTTATTAGCACTCATACTTGACGAGTGCTAATAACGTGCTATAATAAGGTCATACGAAAAAACAAAACGTTTGCAGGAGGAAATGACTTATGTACGATTTATTTGATACATTTTTTAACCCATGGTATGACGATAGCGAATATAGCAAGAAGGCACCGAAGCAGCAGGCTGCACAGACAACACAGAATCTGATGAAGACAGATATCAAAGAATTTGCAGATGGTTATGAATTGCAGATGGATCTGCCGGGATATAAAAAAGAAGAGATTCAGGCAGCACTTCACAATGGATACCTGACGATCAGTGCGACAAAGAGTGTGGAAGAGAAAGAGCAAGGCAAGTATCTGCGTCGCGAGCGTTACACCGGAAGCTGCCAGAGATCATTTTATGTAGGCGAGTATCTGCGTCAGGAAGATATCAAAGCAGGATTCCAGGATGGTATTCTCACACTGTTTGTTCCAAAGGAAGATAAGACAAAAGTGGAAGAAAAGAAATATATTACAATTCAATAATGTAAGATTTGATTTGGCTTTTTTTGCAAAATGCAGAAAACTGAATTTTGAATCGGCGAAAACCATTGAGTTTTCGCCGATTTTTTTTGTTTACAGTTACGTTTATATGATAATAAAAACGAAAGCGAGGAAAAAAATATGGATTTTGATTATGAAGAATCAGTTTATTTAGCAGCAGACTTACTTGAGAGAATGGAAGAGATGAAGCGTGAGGCAGAGGCTGAAGCTGAAGAGACAAATGACGAGGAGGAGCAGGCATGAAAAATATAGAAAATAAAATCTATGCATTAAAAGACGGGGATCATCCCGGAATTTATATGAGCTGGCTGGATTTTTATCCGGAGGCAGAAAAACTCGAATTATTTTACAGCAAAAGTTTTGAATATCAAGAGAGTCTGATTGAGGAACCGGCTACGGTTCTGGGAAGTTTACGCTGGGCAATCTTACATGCAAAGGAATATCTGGGAGATGCAAATGCGCAGATATATGGGGAATATCCGTGTTCTGCAGACTTTTATGAGACGGAAGAGGAAGAAAAGCTTCCTTTTGATAATGAAGAGGAAGACTGGGACTTCCTGGAAGACGATGAAGAGGATCTTTTTGAGGATGATACATATACATCCTGTGTTCTTCCAACGTCCAGGGCACCGGAAGAGTTAAAAGAGCAGGAAAAACAGATTCGCAAGGCATTGGACCTGGATGAAAAATACTGTTTTGGATCTCCGTGGCTGGATATGATTCTTGCGATGGAAGAAGGAAATTTATCGAGTGTGACAGGTGATGAATTTGGAAATAAGATGGGATTTGTCGGAAGATATTTTCCACCTGTTTTATATTATCGGATTTTATATGCGGTATTAGAGCCCAAGAAATTTATTGACGAGTATTTTCAGCAGAAACGATTGCTTTCATCGGATGCAGACTGGGAAAGTCCGGAAGAAGTGCAGAAAAGCATTTTATATGAATTTACATCATCAGAGGAATATAAGACACTGAGTGCGATCTTTTATGATGAAAATGATATGACGTCGCTTGATCTGGCAGAGGTCAAATACCGTTGTTGTGCGGCTGCAAAAAATTACAGAAATACCTGGGTGGCATTAAACAGCAAGACCGTTGACACCATGAAAGCTTTCCTGGAGAGTGGAAAACATACACTTTTAGATGTATATGTCGAACTGACGGAAAACGGAATCTATAAGAAAGAATTGCACGATGTATCAGGACCGTTTTATAATCCGGATCTTGAAAGAGAAAATGCGGTAAAAACCGAAGATATGACATTAGAGGAAATTGTGTTGCAGACAAAGAAAATCTCGACTGCGTTGAAGGAACATATCGTTGGTCAGGATGGTGCGATTGATAAATTCGAGGAGGCTTTCTTTCACGGGACAAAAAATCCACAAAATCGAAAAGGACCGAGAAATGTGTTCCTGTTTGCCGGACCTTCCGGAGTTGGAAAAACCTATATGGCAGAGACCTTTGCAAAGACACTTGATTTACCTTATAAGAGATTTGATATGTCTGGTTTCGCAAACAGGGACAGTCTTGAGGAACTGGAAGGGATTTCTACATTTTGGAAGAGTGCCAAACCAGGAACAATTACAAGTTATGTGGCAGCAAATCCCAAATGCGTCATTTTGTTCGATGAAATTGAAAAGGCTGCGAGTGAAGTGGTTCGGATGTTTTTACAAATTTTAGACGAGGGAGTCTGTTTCGACCGTTATTACGACAGAAATATCGATTTTCACAATTGCATCCTGATTTTTACAACAAATGCGGGAAGACAGCTTTATCAGGAGGCTCAAAGTGAGGACTTATCACAGTTGAGCAATAAAGTGATCATCGATGCCTTGGAAAAAGATGTTAAGAGTGATACAAATGTACCTTATTTTCCACCGGAACTGATCTCGCGTTTTTCTTCGAATACGATCATTATGTTCAACCACCTTGGTGCAGATGCAATCCGAAAAGTAATTCAAAAAGATGTCGATCAGCAGATTCAGGCAACAAAAGAAAAGTATGGAATCGATGTGTCGAAAGGAAAGGACATTCTGGCAGCAACGGTTCAATATGCAATCGGTGGAAAACAGGATGCAAGAAATGCATCTAAAATTTCAGGTAAGCTTTTGGATAAGGAACTTTACGAGCTTTTCATGCTGGTAGAAGAAAAAGTAGGATTAAACAATGCGTGCGTACCGAAAAAAGTTGAGTTTCAATGCGATTTTAAGCATGCAACACAGGAGATCCGAGATTTTTACAGCGGAGAGAGGAATGGTATGATTCTTGTGTTTGCAAGGGATATGTTTGGTGAGAACAAAGAGAAGGTATTCCTTAAAAATCATGTGGAAGTGTGTTTCCTTTCTGACAGGGATGAATACATGAAAATGATGGCGAAAAACAATGTTCTGTTTTCTGTGATCGATTTCAATTTTGGACGCAGTGCAAGGGAGAAGTCTTTGGATATCAGCAATGTGCAGAGTGCGGGAAGTAAGTTGTTCTTTGAGACAAGAAAAGAAAATGCTTCACTTCCAATCTATCTTTTACTAGATGAAAGCCAATATGATTACTCGGAAAGAGAAAAACATAATTTGCTGTCTTTTGGGGCAAAAGGCTTTCTTGACAGCCGGAATTTCTATAAGGAATTGCAACGTTGTTATTCTGATATCTGCTGTATCCGGGCGGTTGATACACTAAGTGTCCGACATCAGGTCTTAACTTACGAGACAAGAAAGAAACTGGATTTCAAAAACAAAAAAGCAAAAATTATATTCTATAATCTGAAATTTGAGATGGCGATTGAAGCAGAGGATAAAAATGCGCTGATCACAGATGAGATAAAACCGGACAAGAAATGGTCCGATATCTTTGTTTCTTCCGATGTGAGAGAGGAACTTCAGTTTTTCATCCAATATCTGCGTAATCCGAAAGAGTTTCGCCAAAAGGGGGTAAGACCACCGAAAGGTGCTTTAATGTATGGACCTCCTGGAACAGGCAAAACATCACTTGCGAAAGTTGTGGCGACGGAATCGGATGTTAACTTTTTGTCAGTCAGTGCGGATGAGTTGATAAGTGGCGGGGCTGCAAAGGTTCATGAGGTATTTCGCATTGCAAGAAAGTATGCGCCGGCAGTCCTTTTTATTGATGAGCTCGATGCAGTGGGAAGCCACCGCAATATGATTGGATTTAATCCGGCACTGAATGCTTTGCTTGTGGAGATTGACGGTTTTGCAAATATGGATGAAAAACCGGTATTCGTGATGGCCGCGACCAATTTACAAGGAAATATCGATGAGGCACTGGTAAGACGTTTTGACCGTACATTCTGTGTAGATCTTCCAAAAAAGGAGGGAAGACAGTGGATTTTGGAGAAACTTATCAATGCGCATGAAAATCTGTTTCACATTTCCGCACAGGAAGTGGAAAACCTGATCGAAAGGTCTGTCGGAATGAGCCCGGCAAAATTAGAAAATATCGTAGAGGCAGCTCTTCGGGAAGGAATTCGCTCGAACGCCATTGTGGATGATGAGATGCTGGATGCGGTGTTTGAAAAATGCCGTTACGGAGAAGAAAATACCAAGGACTCTGAGAAAGAAATCAGGCATACCGCTTATCATGAAGCCGGGCATGCCCTGATCCATTTGCATTATGGCAATGTTCCAGATTATATGAGTGTTGTTGCCAGAGAAAATTTTAATGGGTATGTGAAACCTGAAAAAGTAGGAGAACACCCATCAAAAGAGAAACTTCTTCAAATAATCTGCATGAGTCTTGGAGGACGTGCGGCCGAACAGGAGGCTGGATACGGACTGACACCAGGGGCAAGTGGCGATTTGCAACAGGCAACGGATCTGGCAAAGCAAATGGTCTGTCTTTATGGAATGTATGAACAGGAGGTGGGATTGGCAGTTATCTCGGAAGAAGAACTCTTGCATTTTGAAAAGGCAAGACTAGTCATCAACCGGATTTTGTCGGAGCAATTGCAGCAGGCAAGACAAATTATAAGGAACGAAAGAGAAATGCTGGATACTTTGGTTCAGAAAGTTCTTTCGAGCAAAAAAAAATATTTAACGAAAAAGGAATTGGAGGAAATCTATCATGCAAAAGATACAGAAAAGCAAACAATTCGTAGAGAAGATGTGTCATCTTTATAACAGTGCGATAAAACTGGGCGGAAATATCTATGAAGTTGCGAAGCAATCCGGATTTCTTTCCGCCTTTACTTATTTCACACAATGGCTGGAGGAAGAGGAAAACTGGCTCAGCCTGAATCTGGATCGCATGATGCCGGTCACGGAATGTTATGTGCAGTTGGAAAATTCCAACGAAACGGACAAAATATTTTTATATTCTTCTGAAGCGGGAAAAGAGGATATCCTTTACGAAAAGGGAAAAATCAAAAACGGAAAGTTTCTCGTTCCGGAAAGTGCATTGCGGGAAATTGCAGAAGATGGGTATTTTTGTCTGTATAACAGAAGAGAAGACGGACATAACGGAAGAGCTTTTGTGCGTTATAACAATGCATTTGGTGACAAAAGAAGGATGTTGCCTTTTCAGTATTGGGCGGACGAATATACCTTTTTAGGCGATGGCCGGAATCGTGCAATTCTTGTTCGTACGCCATATGAAGAGGTTTTTGTGATGCCGGATATTTTCGCCGTAGAACAGGCAATTAAGACCTATGAGGCAGAAAGGCTGATCCGGGCAAAAGATGACCCGGCTTTTTTTATTGAGAGGGTGAAATTTAATAAGAAAGAGTTTATGGCAAATCTGGAAAAATTGATACCGGAAGTTTTCCCAAAACATTGGCTTATGGCTTATCAGAGGCATGAACTTGCGGAAAGCTACCGGAAGTTAATTTACCAAGTTTGTTATATCCGCTATTATTATGAGGATATTTACAAAAAGGTTTGGAACAAAACGTATCAGCCATATCTTTTTGAAACGGAATGTCCCGCCTTAAAAAAAGCGAAAGGGACGCTTGGAATTGCACTCGGAATGGAAGAAAGTTATGTGGTATTTGCAGAAGAAGATGGTATAATTAAAAGAGTACCTGCGTTTTTGGAAGGAGAATATTCCGAAGGCGAAAGATATGGTTTCTGTGGGACTGGCAATCTGCGCAGAGCAGGCATAGCGTATTCCAAGCTTGCACTTATGTGCCGGTCGATACTGGAAAATCAAAGAATGATTTCGCATGTCGGACCGCACAAGGTCAATGTGATTTTAAAGGGAGAGATACCTTCATGCTCTGATATTACAATGGCAATCAGAGAACGGAAAGAAAAGGCAAATCTGGCACCGGGGGCAAAAGTTACGCCTGAGATTATGGCGGATATGCAGTTAGCTGGGAAAAACCTTGATGGAATCGATATTGTCCGCGCAGCTGCGGAACTTGCTGCATTTCCGGATGTTTCCATAACAACAAATGGAATGAATGCCATTGCGGAGGTTTACAATCAAAAAGAAAAATATCGTTTGCAGGAAGGCGAATATGCGATTGTGTTTTATCTGGACGAAGCAGAATTTGAGTTAGGATTGATAGAGAGAGAAGATCATAAATGTGTTTGTAAGGCAAGGTCCAATCCGGTGCAAAATTTTCAAAAACTTGTGAGAGATGCAGAAGAAAGCTTGTTTCATAAAATGAAAAATTGTATCGAGCCGTCACTTGTAGCAGTGGGAATTACGCTGGAGGATGAAAAGTATCATAGAGCATACGAAACATTTCAATCAGGCATTTCAAGAATCAGGCGCCAGTTTGTGCGAAATGATGAGGCTGTTATAAAGTATGACAATGGCTGGCTCGCGGTCGAAGAGACTTTGCCGATAAAAGATTATACCGCATGTTTTGCACCAGTTTATCAGGAGTGTATCAAGGCAGTGTGGCAATTGCAGGAAAAAGAAGAAATCGAAAATATTTCAAAGATTTATCTTGCGGGAAGCCGAAGTGATGATGTTGGATTATGGGATGCTTTGGAACAAAAGTATCCACAGAGAATATGTATTTGGGGCGATTTGGAACATGTAATGGCAATAGGTGCAACAATGATAACAAACAAATAGGAGAAAACAGTATGAATATGATAAATACAGATGCAATTATTTACTCAGATGGAAGTCTGAATTTTGATTATCAAAAATTGAATGAATTGTCACAGGAAGAGATGTATGCTGCATATGGATTTTTGATTTTCTTTAAAGAAAATCAGGAAGTATATTATGAATCGGGAAGGCTGCTGGATGGTGAAGGCGAGCGCATTGGTGAAGGTAATATTACGGAACACAATGTATATGCATGGAGATACGGAAAAGACTACGATCCAGTTATGGGGGAAGTACAACCGGAAGAATTCTGGTATAAGGATGTTTTTCGGGATAAAGCCAGTTACTCAGAAGAAACGAATCGGAGAAAGCATAGATTTGTACTGGCAAGCGGAAGCGATGTCGGTGAAATGGAAGGTGTGAGACGTGCGCTCGAAATCTGTGCTGGGAAAAAGAATATTAAGAATGTTGTAATCGTACATGACCTTGAAATTGCGCAAAACATTTATAAAGGAAATTACGATAAGAAAAAGAACGAGCCGGTTTTCTATGGAGAGGAATTGAAAAAAATCAAATCGGAAAGCGGAATAAAAGTGAAGTTTGAAAAGGTAAAATCGCATGAATCAGGAGAAAATTTTGTTCATGGTGTAGGGAATGATTGCGCTGATATTATGGCAAAAGCCGAGACTGGAAACAGACCCATTGGAGGAAAGGAAGTAAATCCGAATCTGGAGAAAGTGTGGAACGAAAAAATGAAAGGAAAGATTGCCCGGTATAATATCGAAACCAGAAGAAAAGAGGTCAGAGATGTGATTGAACAGACAATTCCGATGATGTTGAATATGTACGAAACACATAACGAACAGACAGGAGGATGTGAGAATGGAAATTAATGAAAAGTCCATTAGAATCAGATCATTCAACGAAAAGGATCTTGCATGGCATAAGTATATTGATTGGGAAAAGCAGGATCTTACAGTGCCATGTTTTTTTAATGGAACGGATTCGATGGTCTATTCGGAATTTTTAAGGCCATCGCTGGATCTTCTGCATTTTCGAAAGTTATGTAAAATACGGGAGAAAGAAACAGGAGAGAAATATATCATTCAAAAAAGAGATGAGGAATATACAGATGTTTTTATTGTAGTAACAATGGATAATAATAAGAGCATCTTCCGGATTCCGGAGGAAAAAAGGGAAGTTTTGCATGAATATTTGTATTGTTATGGTATTTATCAGTTGGATGACTGGGATAAATATGTAAGGTACATTGAATACAAACGTTCTGGAAATGCAGCAAAAAAAGGAAAGCATATTTTTATCCGGGAAGACTTCTATGATGAAATGATGTCGTGGTCCTGGATGGGCTGGAATCCAAAAGAGTTGGAAGTGCGTATGCCTTATGTTGAGATGAAGGCGTATGAATCTCTTGTGAACAGTACGATAAAGAGCGCGGTTCAAATTGATCCGGAAGAGATTTTACTTTTGGATGATATAAAACATTTATTTAGAACCAAAATTTCAAAAATCGAACAAAATCCATGCAATTCGATGGAACTTGACATAAACAGATGTGAAGATTCTGTGGAAAATAATTTATTTGACGGCGAATGTCTGATTGATGAGTCTGTTTTTAAGGAGGAGAAAATAGATGCGGGTATGATACTCCTTCGTAATTTCTTCTTTAAATCCTGTGGATTTCGTACGGACATCCAGGGATACTATAAACAAATCTGGGGGGAACAGTATGAACAGGCAGAGATAACGGATTGTTTTGGAAATAATCTTGAAGTGAAAAAAATTAAAATGATTGTCACAAAAAGTTCTTTTAAGCTGTTTAAATTTAGAAAGTACTTTGGTTCGTTGTATGGAACGGCACCTGGAGCGGATTGGGACTTCCGTAGATCGGACTGGCCAACAAAAGAGCGGATGGAAGAATTGGATGATCTTGATGATGAGACGATGGAATATCTCGCTTATAAAAAATGGCGCAGTACATTGTGGTCTAACGATTGTATATTTGGTGTTGTCAAAAATGAGGAAGTACATCATGATAAAAGAAATTTTACTTATCAAATGATAAATTCCATGAATTTTTCAAAAGACGATATCGATGAGCTGCTCGAAGGGGATATTAAAAAGTTAGTAGATCTTCGAACGGATTACAATGTTTATGAATCCTATATTGGAAACGGAGAAAGCACCTCTTATACGAATGCGTTTATATTAGAACTGGCAAAAAAGAATCCTGTTTTCCGGCAGACAATCATGTATAAAGAAAAAAGAAACAATGATATTCGTGCTTTTAAGCAGAAACTGTATGAAGGAAAAATAAAAGTGGAGGCGGATTACTATACACTTTGCAGTATGCCATGGGAACTGTTACAGTATTCGGTAAACAGGACAGATGAATTGGGGTCGATCTTAAAACCGAGAGAAATTTATATACAGGGAACTGCAGACAACGAGCAGAGAACTTTGTGCAGAAATCCACATGTCTGCGCAAGCAATGTGGTTTGTGCAACAAATCGGAAAAAAACGCAATTAGATCAATGGTTTCATTTTACCCGTAGTGATGGACACTGTAATATTGTAGTAATTTCTCCATGGGAGTGGGATGTTATGGAGGCATTAAATGGCGCGGATTTTGATTCGGATGAGGTGTTATGCATTCGAAACAAAACCGTTTTAAAACGGGCGCTGGAGTTACAGCAAAATGATCAGATTGCAGCAGTTCCACATATACAACTGAGTACCAATGATAAAAAAACAATGGAAACGCAGGACTTTGTACAACAATATGTTGCAGACAGTGCGTTGCGTGGCAACAAAATCGGACTGATCAGTAATTATGCCCAGATTTTGAACGGATATTATTGGGACAGTTTTCATGAAGGAAGCAGATTTCGGGAAAGACAAAAGGAATTGTATGATGATATTTTGATTTTGGCTGGATTAATCGGTGTGGAAATTGATAAAGCGAAACATACATATTCCCTTGATGCAGCTAAGGCTGCGAAAAAGATTATGAAAAAATATGCTGTGACGGATTCGGATGGGAAAAAACATTTAGACAGACCAGTCTTTATGTGTTTTATCAATAAGGAGCGGCATGGTGAAGCTGCAAAAAAAGCAGAGGAGAATCAATGGCTGGATTGTCCGATGGATTATGTGGCAAAAAGAATTTATTTGATGTGGCAAACGGAAGAAGCGTTAATAAATCTCAAACCGACTCCGACAATCGCACTTGAGAATCTGTTTGATGTAGAGCAAAGCAAAGGTTATAATACAGTTCAGGTGAAAACGGTATTAAGTAAATTAAATACGTGCGTCAAAGGATTAAAAGAACTTAATATAAACAAAGCAAACCTGGAGTGGACAGAAAACGAGGATATAAAGAAGAGTCTTTTAAATGAGACATATCGCGTGTTGAATAAAAATGATATTACCGTCAAAGAAATGAAAAAGATTTTGTCCACTGTCTTAGAGACAGATGTAACAGAAAAGATGCAGCGGAAGAAGATAAGAAAGTTCTTTTATCAATGCCTGTTAGAGAAGAACGAAGAGACCATCTGTGAAATTGTTGGAACTACGGAATTAGCAGATGTATCCGAAGAGACCATCCGCGAGGCTGCTATCGCCTATTTGAAACAGGCAAAAAACAGTGGAGCAAAGAAACAGATCAACTATGTAAAATGCAGGAAAATTTTTGAGCAGTTTATAGAAGCAAAAGATACAAAAGAGAGAACAGAAAGCTTTCGATCAGGCTTGAAAACGGACAAAAATAAGTTGAATATTGCTTATATGTTACAAGTGATAACACCGGAAGAGGATTTCGGGGCTGCGAAGAGAGAAAAGTTAATCACGCTTTCGATTTTGTATCATGAATGGCAGGAGCTCTTCTTAAGCTGTGTGAAAACGCAAATGTAATAAGAAAAATATACGAATATAGAGGAAAGAGATGTTTACGAAAGATAAGCTGTTTTACGAAAAATTGTGGAAACTTATGATCCCGATGATGTTGCAGAATCTGATGCTGGCACTTGTGGCTGTTGCAGATGCTTTTATGCTTGGAGGAATGAATCAAAATTATATGTCTGCAGTTTCACTTGCCACACAGATTCAGTTTATCCAGAATATGGTTCTTTCCGCAGCAACAGGTGGTCTGGCAATTCTTGGAGCACAGTATTGGGGCAGGGGAAATATCCGGATACTGGATGATATTTTTTGCATGGCGCTGCGTATGTGTGGCTTTGTGTCCATTTTGTTTTTTGTGGCGTGTGTCTGGTTTCCACAGTATCTGATGCTTTTTTTCACAAATGAACAGGTGCTGATCGACTATGGAGTACAGTATTTGAGAATTGCTGGATTTTCCTATTTAATTACAGGAATTTCCCAGTGTTATCTTGTGGTTATGAAAATTAGTGAGCACGCAGTATCTGCAGCATTGATCAGTACGACAACGGTATGCATTAATATTATGCTGAATGTGATCCTTATTTTTGGAAAATTCGGGATTCCTTCCATGGGGGTTCGCGGAGCGGCTGTTGCTACGCTAAGTTCAAGAATTATTGAGTTGATTTGCTGCGTACTGATTTCTTCGAAATCAGGCTATATTCGCCCCAAGCTGACGAGGCTGTTTCGATGGAACAGAAAATTGTCGCGGGATTTTCAAAAATGTGCATTGCCGATTCTTGGAGCATCTTTGTTCTGGGGCGTTGGATTTACATCATATTCTTCCTTTATGGGACATCTCGGGGTGGATGCGGCTGCAGCAAATTCTGTAGCTGCTGTTGTACGAGATATTATCTGCTGTCTGAGTGCCGGAATTTCCGGTGCGGCCGGAATAATGGTCGGCAACGAACTCGGAGCCGGAAATCTTGAACGTGGAAAATTATATGGCACACGAATGTTGAAGATTTCCTTTATCTGTGGTGTGATCATGACTGTCCTGATGGGAATTTCCGCACCATTTATTTTGATGTTTGTTAAACTGACGCCGCAGGCCGCAACTTACTTGAAAGGAATGTTCATTGTAATCTGTGTTTACATGATTGGGCGCTCTGTCAATGAAATTACAATCAATGGTGTGTTTGGATCCGGCGGAGATACGATGTTTGATGTGTACAGTCTGGCCGTGACGATGTGGGGAATTGCGATTCCGCTTGCAGCACTCGGAACTTACAAATTTCACTGGCCCGTAATTGTTGTATATGCGTGTACCTGTGTGGACGAGGTCGGAAAAATTCCGTGGACAATATATCATTTTCGCAAGTATAAGTGGGTAAAAGATTTGACGCATACGGAAAGATAGGATACCTGTTATGTTACATAGAAAGAAAAAGGCGATGGAGTGGCCGGGGGAAACAGGCAAATGGACATATGTCAAAAAGTAAAAGTATAATGTCCTCAAAAAGTGCATTGCATGGACATATGGGAAAAAGCAGAAGCATAATGTCCTCGAAAAGTGACCTGAATGGACATATGGAAAAAACACGAGTGTAATATCTACACAAATTTAGGCGAATGGATATATGCAAAATAAGTAGTAATAAATGTCCAATAAATACATTTGTTTTGGACTTTATAAAGAGGATTTATGAATTGAGATCGTACTTTTAATAATGCATATAATACCGGGCTTTAAGTTGTGATTATGTAGAGGCTATACAGAATCTGTGTTAAAATAAAAAACAGGTAGTGTAGTAAAGTTTGAAGTAACGTGAGGAAATATTATGATCAACAGAGATGACATGCTGGAATTGTCCCGTCGCATGACACCGGCACGGACACATTTTGACCGGATCGCCGGGGCATATTTTGATGAGGAAGGATTTGTGGATGGAACATTCAATACGCATTTTTTGAAATTATCTGCCACAGAAAAAAAGAATAAATTAGAAATCGCAAAGTCGGTAGTTCTTGCAGAAACAAATAAGCAGCTAAAGGATTACCGAATTCCGGAGAGCGAACGGAAACCGAGAAGTATCTGGCAACTGTTGGATGGAATCAAAGAATCCGGACTACAGAATGATGCTTTTTTGGATTTACTATATGAAATGATTGCAGAAAAATATCAACCGAAAAAGCCGTTTGCTGTTTTTCTGTTTCATGGAGCTTATGATGTTCCGGTGAAAGGAACAGACAAAGAATGGCAGGAAGGTTCTGAGGAAGTGTATCATTATCTGCTCTGTGCTTTGTGTCCACTAGAAGACGAATATGAACCAGGGGCACCGGAAGCAGGATTTTTGTACCCGGCATTCCGGAACCGGGAGACTGCATGCGAATATATGAATATATTGAAAGGCAGATAGCAATTTAACATAGGGAAATGAATGTGCGTAGTAATGTAGAAATGAGGTCGCGAAAATGAGAATTTTAATAGTAAGACATGGAGATCCAAATTATGAGCTGGATACACTGACAGAAACCGGATGGAAAGAGGCAAGGCTTGTAGCGGAATATCTGGCTAAATTCAATATAGCTGCTTTTTATGTGTCACCACTTGGACGTGCACAGGACACTGCAAAATGTACGTTGGAAAAGATGAACCGCAAAGCAGAAACTTTTGACTGGTTACAGGAATTTCCGGCACACATTCATCGGCCGGATACACCGGATCAGGAGACAATTTGTTGGGACTGGCTGCCGCAGGATATGGAAAAAGATAACGCATATTATGATCGAAACGACTGGTGCGAGACGGACATTATGCGTGCAGAAAATGTAAAGGAAGTATATAAAAAAGTATGTAATGGCCTGGATGAACTCCTGAAAAAGCATGGGTATGAGAGAGAGGGAATGCATTATCGTGCGATAAAACCAAATAATGATACCATTGTGCTGTTCTGTCATTTCGGGGTGGAATGTGTGATGCTCAGCCATTTGCTTCAGATTTCCCCGATGATTTTGTGGCATAATTTCTGCGCACTTCCTACTTCAATCACAAGTATATACACGGAGGAACGAAGGAAAGGAATTGCAAGTTTTCGAGTGAATGAATTTGGAAGTACTGCCCACCTGTATGTGGCAGGTGAGAAGCCTTCCTTTTCTGCAAGATTTTGTGAATGTTATGCGAATGAAGATGAAAGGCATGATTAAAATATGACGGATTAAATGAAATTCGGAATTTTCCAAAATGCTGAAAGTCAACATTTTTATCGTTTGATTACCCGGACTACTGTATCCTGATAATCGTCAGTCAGTGCAAATGAATTTTTGAGACCTTCGGTAATATATACAGTGCCATCATCTGTCACAAACACGGCCTCAAAGTCATTTGACTTTCCCCAGAAATCAGCAGCTTTTTCAAGCCCCATAACAAACAGGGATGTGGACAGACCGTCGCAAAGCATGCCATCATCTCCAACGATGGTAACAGAAATGAGCCCATTTTCCGCAGGATATCCGGTTTTAGGGTCCATGATATGCCAATAGGTTTTGCCATCCTCTTCGAAATAGCGTTCATAGCCTCCGGATGTGACAACGGATTGATCAGAGATAGAGAGAACCATCATAGGTTCCTCATTATTGCGTGGGTCCTGAATTCCAATCTTCCAGGGACTGCCATCCGGTTTGTTCCCAATTGCCTGAATATTTCCACCGAGACTTAGAAGACCGGAAGTCACTCCGTTTTCTTTTAAGTAGTCGGCAACTTTTTGACCGGCATAGCCTTTGGCAACACTTCCAAGATCGATTTCCATATCATTTGGAAGAGAAATTTCACCTGACTCTGGTTCATATTGGATTTGTTTGTAGTCCACAAGCGGAAGCAAGGAACTTATCGTGTTATCATCCGGTACCTGGTATTTACCGGTTGTGAATCCCCAGACGCAGACAATCGGATAAATAGACAGATCCAAAGCTCCATCAGTGCGTTCGCATAAAGAGAGTGCCTTTTGTACCAGTGTACGTGTATCGCCCGTCAGTGTCACGGAACCATTCTTATTTAGTGCAGCAATCTGGCTGCTCGAATCTGTGACGGACATTTGTGACTCCAGATCAGAGATTATGGTTTCCGTTTGATCTAAAATCTTTTCATCTCCATAAACAGAAAAATTCATGACCGTATCCATCGCAAAAAAAGTTTTGGAAACTTCCTGTCTGGATTCATGAGAACATCCTGTAAAAAGAAGAATACTGCAAAGAAAAAGTGCAAGTGATCTTTTTATTTTCATAAAAACTCCTTTTGATAAAAAATAGCAATAAGACATTTGTTGCCGTATTTGCGTTGACAATAGAATCATTATTTGATAATTTATGTCTCACGGTTAGATAATACTAACCAAAGCGCATTATAACATGAGCGGTTGAGAGTTTCAACAAAATAAGAAGGAAAGGAAAGTGGTTATGAGAAGCAGATGGAAAAAGGTAACAGCATTGTTTATGGCGGCAGTACTTGTTTTGATGCCACAGGTATCATCAGTTTATGCTGCAAATGGATCGGAGCAAAACAGGAAAGTTCAGACACAGGCGGCCGGACAGGCAGGGGAAGAAAAAGAACCGCCGACAGATGTTTCGGCATCATCTTATTTTTTGGGAGGCTTTTCCATTAACTATTATTATGGTACGGAAGGATATGAATGGATTTCTAAGATTAGTGGAGTATCAATCAATAATCATGCATGGGAAAAAACAGGTTCGAGTTTCAATATAGGAAATAATAATTATTACTATGCAAATGATGGTTATTTGCATATCGGGGAAGGATTTGAAACAAATCCGGCAACCTGTGTGATCACAGCAGATGGATATAAGCCATTGACGCTATCTTTGGATAAAACAAATCATTCAGCAACCGTAGTTGCAAATGGTTCGGAGTCCGGAGATGGAGAAGAACAGACATACGAAGTATCGGTAGACGAAACTGTAAACGGAAGCATTGCTTTAAGCGCAACATCCGGGGTGAAAGCGGGAAGCAAGGTTACGGTAACTGCAACACCGGACAGTCATTATACAGTGGACGAAATATCAGTTCGTGGAACGGTAAGTGGAACAAAGGTTGAGGTAAATAATACATCGGCAAATACCTATACATTTACGATGCCCAAAGAGGATGTAACGGTTACAGGAACATTTAAGGAATATACACCGGAAAATGTTACCATAGACGGCATAAAGCTTGAGACAGATATATTTGGAAATACCTGGTACATGAAATTTACAAATGCTGGCTATGCAGCTGCGGTTACGGATGTAATTGTAAACGATGTATCCTGGGAAGCAAAAGCATATAGCGTTTCAGGTGGGGGCGCATATAGAAAAAATGCAGAAGAGAATCGTCTTGAATTTGCCAAAATGGACTTTTCAAGTAATCCAACAATACCTGCTTTGAAAAGTGGTGATGTGATTACAATAAAGGCAGATGGATATACAGATCTGACATTTAAGCTGGTCATTGACAATGATGGTAAAGCAACTCTTGTAGAGGATGACGGCAAGGGTGACCCGTATGAACTTCATGTGAAAATTGATGGAAGTTTTGAGGCTGCTGTCGTAGGACAGAAAGATTATGATGGGGTTTCGAGTGCCAGTGTTGGAGGATCCTCTTCAAATAAGAACAGTGCAGTAAAAGTATATGGAGCACTTGTGGAAAAAGATACAGAGCCTGCGGACAGTGATTGGGAAGAACTTGACAATATGTCCAAAATCAATCTGGACGGAAGCAAATGTTCGGTCAGCATTGTACCGGATACAGAAAATGGAACACCAAAAGACAGCGACAGTGGTATGGAAGGTGTCTACATGACCATCAGCAGTGATCTGACTTTAAACGGAACACCAAAAGACGCCGGTCAGTATCTTATTTCGATTACAATCGCAGATGATCAGGGACGTACAGCGACCAGTAACGCACTTCCGTTTCGTATTTATACCGGAAAAGAGACTCTGGCAGATCAGATTTCGGTTAAGAATTTGAAACAGTATGAGAGTGGTCTCTATGCATGGGATATCATGGAGCCATGGGTAATCGAAAATTTTGGAAGTAACGTGGAAGGACAGGAAGAGAGTGTCCGTGTACCAAAAGATTTAGAAGCGTGGTTTGGATCTCACGAAAGTGGTACATATGGATATCTTGGATATGACATACCGTGGAAACAGGTAGTCGCAAATCATATCCCTCAGACACTTTACATTCCGGACGGATGTAACTTGACACTTACAAATATGGAAGTGTTGAGCAGTGTGCGGATCGTGATTGAAAAAGGTGGAAAACTGACACTTTCGGATTCTGTAGTTCAGGGAATCATTGAAGTAAAAGAGGGTGGAACATTTTCCATGAATTATGATGCTTACAGCGGAACATTTACGACGGGGGCATCGGTTTGTGGTCAGATCCGTATGGAAGATGGAGCGATTCTTGAAAATGCAGCAATTTATTCACACACAAATTATCTTGCAAATGGAAATACCGCTGACCGTTCAAATGCAGAAGCTGTTGTATTGGCAAATGGAAATGTAACAGTAAAAGGACAGGTATTTGTGGAAGGTGATTCTGCGGGAAGTGAAGGTATTGGACAGACGGCATTGCGTGTGCAGAATGGAACTTTAACGTTAGAAGAAGGAGCAACGCTCGTTACTTATGGCGGTGATGGAACGGTAAATCTCTATTCGGAAGGCGGTCATGCACTTGAACTGGAAAATGCAACCATTACAGGAAAGGGAAAACTGGTTGCGATCGGTGGATATGTACTTTGGGGAGATAGTGGAACAGCAGTGACAGGAAACGGAAACATTTCAACAGAGGAAGTATTTTTGCAGGGAGCAACTGCTTATACCAGTAACAAGGCAGTTCCGGGCAAAGCAGTAAATGGCGAGATTAAGATTACATCTTATAAACAGCATATCGCAGATGGAACGCTGCTCGTGACAGGTGTGGATGATTCGCTTGCAAATCTTTATTGGAAGACCGGAATTCACCCGGTTCCGCCGCTTGATCAGTTTACGACATTTCCGGTAGACGATGGAAGCAAAGATAACGGATCCACAGGAGACAATGGAAACAGCGGAAATAACGGAACTTCTAAAGATAATGAAAGCAGTGAAAGTAATGGAACTTCCGGCAGCGACCAAAGTAAGACTACTTCGGTGGAAGTAAAAGGAATTGAAAAGAAGTCAGGAATAAGTACATCGATTTCTGCGGAGACGATAAAGAACATTACGGACAACGCTGGAACTACGGATGTGACAATCAAGCAGGAAGTTAAAAAAGAAGATGGTTCAACAGCATATACCGTGGAAGTAAAAGCCACAGATATAAAAGCCGGAAATGATCTTAAGCTTATGAAGAAAGATGCAAAGACTGGAAAACTGATCTTGGTAGATAAGAAGAATTATACGGTTTTGAAAGATGGAAGCATCAATCTGACAATGAAAAACGGTGGCGATTATGTCCTGTTAAACAGTACAGATGCAAAAGCTGCTGCAAATGAGATTAAAAAGACGGTGAAAGCCACAAAGTCTTCAACAAATGTAAAGCAGAAAAAGACTACAGAATTTCCATGGAGCAATAAGCTGAACATGGAAAATGTAGAGAAAATCACGTATACTACTTCTAAGAAATCAGTTCTTGCCGTGAATAAAAACGGAAAGATTACGGCAAAGAAGAAAGGTACAGCAAAAGTGAAGGCGGTTGTTACATTAAAGGATGGAACAGTGAAAACAGTTACCATGAAAGTTAAAGTAAAATAAAACGGATTATACGGACGACCAGCTTTTATCTTCGGCGAATCTGATGCAGACCAGACAGTGTCAGAAGCATCGTTACAAATTCCGCAGCAGGAAATGCAAGCCATACACCGGTCATTCCAAAGAAGGAAGACAGCAGGAATGCAAAGAAAATAATAGCAACAAATCCGCGCATGATGGAAGCAGCAAAGGCACATTTGACAGATTCCACAGCACTGAGGGCCGCCGTTCCGACGATATTGATGCCGGCAAAGAAGAAACCAAGGAAGTACAGGCGCAATCCTTTTTCAGCATAGACAGCCAGTGTTGCGTTGTGTTCTCCGTTGAATACCGCAGTAACCTGTGGTGCACACAAATAAATAAAGGCAATCAGTATAGTAGAAAGAAAAAGGGAAGTCATGAGGGCCATGCGAAGTATCTCATGTACTTCCTTTTTCTGTCCGGTTCCGTAAGATTTACTGATCAATGGCTGAGAGCCCTGTGCAATTCCATTAAAGAGAGCTATCGCGACCAGAGAGGTATTGGCAACCACACCATAGGCGGCGACGCCGATATTACCGATAAGTGAAAGGATGATCATATTAAATACAACAGTGATGACTCCGGATGAGATTTCCCCAACGAAAGCCGACACACCGACCTGACAGGAATAGACCAGTTTGCGGATAGACGGTATGATTGGATGGAGTGAAACTGTGCATTTTTTCGAGCAAAGATGAATGCAGCAGATCAGAATTCCGATGATCGGAGAGATGGCGGTCGCAAGTGCGGCACCTGCCATGGAAAGTCCCATAGGAAACATCAAAATATAGTCAAATACAATATTGAACAGACTGCTGAATAAAGTGGCAGCCATGGCAATGGATGGATTGCCATCATTTCTTACAAACGCATTGCAAATGTGATTCCACATAAAAAACGGCGTAAATAGCATAAAAATACGGGTGTAGGAGGTTCCTGTAGCAACAATCGTTGCATCTCCACCCAGCAAAGCCACCAGTTTATCCGGAAGAAAAATTCCTACCATTATAAATAGAATACTGATGATACCAGCCCAGGCAAGTGCGTGGAAGAAATATCCGGCGGCGTCAGGGTTCTTTTTGTTGCGTTCTACCACAAAACGGATGGCTGATCCTATGCCAATCATCGCTCCGATGGCAAAAATCAGATTATAAAGAGGAAGGACCAGATTAAGAGCTGCGATACCGTTAGGTCCTACTGCACGGGAAATAAAGTAGGTATCTGCCAGAATGTACAGGGACATTCCAAGCATTCCCAGCATATTTTGAGAAACATATTTTATAAATTGTTTACGCATAAAAAACTCCTTTGTCATAAGATACCCACGTATTATAGCATGAGCATAAAAAAGATGACAGGGAAAAGAATGAGGAAAATATGCACAAAAAGTAAAGCTGATTTTTAGAACATATTTTGCGCAAATAAATCTCAAAATGTGCAAAAAAAACAAAAACTGTATAGATTCACAAAAAACGAGCAGCAAATTCTCTAAACCAGACAATTGCCGAAAAAATGCGAAAATAATATAATAAAAGTACGAAAAATCTCGAAAATATGTAAGGAGGGCAAATATGAGAGGGGAAAGATTAAAGAAAAGGAACAGAATCATCAGCTTTGTTATGGCAATAGCGATGGTTCTGACGCTTGTGACAGTTGCTCCGGTGACGGCACAGGCTGCTGGGGTAACGAACATAACCATTCATTTTAAAAATGATTGGGGATGGGGAACACCGGCATTACAGTATTGGGATGGAACATCCACAACGGTTATAGGTGGTGCTACTGAAGAAGTGCCAGGCTGGGGTGGTGCGAAAGCAACTATGCTTAATAAAGATGCAGAGAATGAGGGTTGGTATACAATAACTTTACAAGGAAATTGTGACGGTTTTCAGTTGTTAGATTTTAGTAAACCATCAGACAATACAAATGGAAATGTTAGAACTCTTGCAATGGACTATTGCAATGACAAGGAACCAACGGACATTTATTTCAACTGTGAAAAGTTTTTAACGAAAGAAGATCCATGGTATCTTGATTCGAATTTTCAGACAAGCATTGAAACGAAACTTCCAAAACAGGAGGAAGAAACCTATGATCCTGCTACTTTAGTAGGAGATTTCTCCGCTCTTACTTTTACAAACGAAGATGAGAAAATAGGTAATTGGAATCCTGCTGATACCAATGGTGATATGGTGTATGTTGGAAATGATGTATATGCAAAAACAATCCATTTTAAACCATTAAACGAAGAGGCATCAGTTCAGTATAAAGTGGCTTTTAATCATGCATGGGATGAGTCAATCGGAGAGAATGGAACGAGTGATAATGTAACACTTAGTATTCCGGCAGGAACCTCTTATCTGACAGTTGTATGTGATCACAAAAATCGAAATCTGTATAACAGTGTTACAAATGGTGCAGATACAACTGGAGATACCGTTTCCATTATAGGTACTGTCCGTGATAATAATACATGGGTGGAAACATATGAAGGAACGGAATATGATTTCGTAAAATTATCCAATCGTTATTATGTATATCAAAAGGCGTTTAAAGCAGGTTCTTATCAATATAAAGCTGTTTTTAATCACAAGGATTGGGCTAGTTGGGACAACATTACCTTGAAGCTTCTGAACGATAAGGTTGTAACATTTGTTTATGATGCAGAGACAGGAAATGCATATGATTCTGTTAATAACTTAGATAAGGTAATTGAAGCTTTAACAGCAGAGCCACAGAATATCGAAAAAAGATGGGCATTGGTAGAATATGATCGACTGGATGGAGATTATGAAGGTTGGAATATTTATTGCTGGAACAGCGGTTTCAGTGATGGATTGAATGTTAAGGTTGATGAATTTAATGGTAAACATTATCTTAGAATTCCGGTAAAAGCATCAGAAGCAGATATGACATTGAGCTTTTGTATGAGAAAGAGTACCACAGAAAATGAGTGGGCTGAGAAAGATGGTGGAGATCATTACATTACTTTCCCAGCAGATCAGAAAGTTGTCATTGCAAAATTTCAGCAGGGCCAGGGCATTACATCAGTACTTCCTTATAACAAAGGATATGAGATGAAGGGTGCGGAAAATAAAGTCGCATTTTATTATCGTGATGATGCACTTATGCAGGAATTAAATGAAAGCTCACTTTCTGATAAGGTTTCTGTCGTTGTAAACGGAACAACATATCCGATGACTTTTGACAAAGATAATCAGAGATATGTATATGAATTGGAGGGATGTACTTCTGGTAAATATATGTATCGTTATATTGTAAATGGTGAAGAAGTTGTGGATCCATTTAATGAAAGTGGAGCTTTTTCATATAAGCATTTTGATGATTTGACATTAGAAGCTTCATTTGGAAATGCAACAATGGATTATAATGATAATAATGTATTATCGGTATCATTTAAAGGAACAGATGCAACAAATATAGACGCAAAATCTGAATTGGCATCAATTACAGCTGATTTATCCGAACTTGGTGGAAAGACACTTGATGTAAATACAGAACTTTTAGAACTTTCAGCATCCGTAAGAGATTCTGTAAGTGCCGGAAATAAAAGTGTTCCAGTAGTGGCAAAAGATATTTATGGAAATGTATATCGTGCAACAGCAGAAGTCACTGTCACAAAAAGAGATACGGATACGTTTGACTGGGATGAAGCTGTTATTTACATGACTTGTACAGATCGATTCTTCGATGGAAATACAAAGAATGATGAAGGCGTTAATAAAAGCGGCTCATTAAGTTATCATGGTGGTGACTTTGCAGGTCTGGAACAGAAGTTGGATTATTTACAGAATCTTGGTGTCAATACAATCTGGATTACACCAATTGTTGAGAATGTTGATACTGATACAGACAATGGTTATCATGGATATTGGGCAAAAGATTTTACTAAATTAAATCCATATCTCGGAACGGAAGAAGAATTAGAATCTCTGATTAATGCACTTCACAAGCGTGGTATGAAGCTTATGGTTGATGTGGTATTGAATCATGCGGGATATGGAACCGAAGATTATTTTAATAGCATTTTAAAGGATCAGGATGGAAATTCGATTTCAATGATTCGAGATAAAGATACAACAATTACGGGTGATGATGTGAGAGATTCCCTCTCCGGTCTTCCGGATTTTGTTACAGAAAACGCAGATGTACGTAATCAGTTAGTTGAGTGGCAGACCGAGTGGATGACAAAGTATGACATTGATTATTATCGTGTTGATACCGTAAAGCATGTAGATGCAACAACCTGGGCTGCATTTAAGAACTCACTGACAAAGGCAAATCCAGACTTCAAGATGATTGGCGAGTATGCCGGTGCAGGCTATGCAAATACTGCCGGAGAACTTGGAACTGGTACGATGGATTCATTGCTGGATTTCGATTTCAATGATAAAGCAGAGGCATTTGTAACCGGTGACATTAATTCTGTCGAGAGCTTCTTCCAGAGTAGAAACGCATCTATCGACAATACTGCAACTATGGGCGGTTTCCTGAGCAGCCATGATGAGGACAGTCTGGTTGACAAACTTATAACTGAAAAGAATCTGACAGAAGAAGAGGCATTAAAGGTATTTAAGGTTGCAGCTGCATTACAGCTTACTGCAAAAGGTCAGGCTGTTATTTACTATGGAGAAGAAATTGGACAACATGGATTAAACAATTATCCAATTCAGTCAAACCGTTACGATTTTGACTGGAACCAGGTAGATACACAAAGTGCAGATGCAAACAGTATGTTGAATCATTATGAGAAACTGCTTTCTATCCGAACCGAATATAAGAAGCTGTTTGCAAGAGGCGACAGAAGTTCAGTACTTGCTTCAGATGATGATGGATATGATGTATTTACAAGATCTTACAATGGAACAAAGCTGTATGTTGGATTAAACATCAAAGATGCAGATCAGACAATTTCTATTCCAGTCAGCGAAGCTGCCGGAAGTACAATGACAGATCTGTATTCCGGAAAGATATACACGGTAAGCACTGATGGAAAGGTAGAAATTACGATTCCAAAAGCTGTAGACGGCGGTACCGTTATCTTAAAGAAGGAAACTTCTTCTAACGGTGGCAGCAGCAGTTCTACCGGAACAACTGAGACTGTTAAGAATGACACAACAACCGTAACCAACCCAGACGGAAGTAAGACAGAAACAACTGTCATCAAGGATCTTCCGGCAGATACAAAGGCAAGCTTAAATGTAACTACAGATGCAAATGGAAACAAGACATCGGAAGCAGCTGTTGAGACAAAGGGAACAGAAAAGAAGTCTGGTGTTAGTACTTCTGTTTCTGCAGATGTTGTAAAGGCAATCACAGATAAAGCCAAGACAACAGATGTAACCATTAAGCAGGAGGTTAAGAAAGCGGATGGTTCTACTGCATATACGGTGGAAGTAAGTGCAGGAGATGTTAAGGCTGGAGAAACTCTCAAACTTCTGAAGAAAGATGCAAAAACTGGAGAACTGGTATTAGTCAACAAGAAGGATTATACTGTTTCTGCTGATGGAAGTGTTGATCTGACAATCAAAAACAGCGGTGAGTATGTTCTGTTAAACAGCAAAGATGCAAAAGCTGCTGTAAAAGAAATCAAGAAAACAGTGAAGGCAACAAAGACTTCTACCAATGTAAAGAAGAAAAAGACTACAAAATTCCCATGGAGCAAGAAGTTGAACATGGAAAACGTAGACAAGATCACCTATACTTCTTCTAAAAAATCGGTTGTAACCGTAAACAAAAACGGAAAGATTACAGCAAAGAAAAAAGGTACTGCAAAGGTGAAAGCAGTCGTTACTTTAAAAGATGGAACCAAGAAGACGGTTACCATGAAAGTAAAAGTGAAATAGCTTAACTCATATTATTACTTATCCTTATAGAGTCCCCACTTGTATTACAGGTGGGGACTCACTCCTTTTTAGGGTTGAAAAAGGAAAGGGTTAATGTTAAGATGTACGAGGTTAAAAAATTTGATTCATGTGTCATTTTTAAACATGACATATAATAATGGAGGTGAAATTCATGGACAGTTGTGATAGTCATGGGCGAAGTATGATGTGCAGTGTTTTATATGATTATGCAATAAGAACGCAGCTGTCTGTGAGATAGCCTCGTTCTTGTTTCTCATGCATGAAGCACCGCACCGTAACTGGTAGGTGTATTTTTTTTGCTGTATTGGAAATTATTTTGGAATTCCGACACAGACAGCAAAAGCAAGCTTGCCACACACTTATTTTACACATAAGGAGGCATGTATGAGCAGAACAGAATTAAAGAACAAGAATTACAGCAAAGAATTAGCAGCTTTTATCCGCAGTGGTCTTTCTAAGGAAGAATTAAGAAAGCGTCTGTCAAATTACCATGAGAATGATATTGCTGATGCATTGGAGCGTCTGACAGCCGCAGAGCGTAAAAGACTGTATCAGATTTTAGGTGTTCAGCGGATTGCGGAAATTTTAAGTTATGTAGATGATCCAGAGATTTATTTTAAAGAATTAACGATTGCCAATGCCGCAAAAGTGATCTCGCTGATGGATTCCGATGATGCGGTAGATGTTTTGGAAAATCTTGAGGAAGACAGAAAGCGGGAAATTGTAAAGCGTCTGGACAAAGAAGCGGGCGAAGACATCCGCATGCTGTTATCTTATGATGAAGAAGAAATTGGTAGTTGTATGACGACCAATTATGTGTGCATTCGTAAGGATTTATCCATCCGGCAGGCAATGAGCGAACTGGTGCGACAGGCGGGAGAGAATGACAACATTTCTACGATTTATGTGGTAGATGAGCAGGAACATTTTTTCGGAGCTATCGATTTAAAAGATTTGATCGTTGCAAGAGATAATGTGGATCTGGATAGTATCATTATTCATTCCTATCCTTATGTGCTCGATCATGAGAAAATTGATGATTGTATTGACCGGATTGTTGAGTACTCCGAGGATTCCATTCCGGTTCTGAAGGAAGATGGAACAATCCTTGGTGCCATTACATCAGAAGATATCGTAGAACTCGTAGACAATGAGATGGGCGAAGATTATGCAAAACTCGCTGGTCTGACTGCAGAGGAAGATTTGAATGAAACAACAGTCGCAAGTATGAAAAAGCGTCTGCCATGGTTGATTATTCTTTTGTTCCTTGGCACAGCGGTTTCTTCGGTTGTGGGAATTTTTGAGACGGTTGTTGCGATTCTTCCAATCGTTATCTGTTTCCAGTCACTGGTACTGGATATGGCAGGCAATGTCGGAACGCAGTCACTTGCTGTTACTATCCGTGTTCTCATGGATGAGCATTTAACCGGAAAACAAAAACTTCAGCTTTTGGCAAAAGAGATGAAAATCGGTTTTTTGAATGGACTGATCCTTGGGATTTTTGCACTTATTCTGTTGGGATTGTACATTCATTTATTCAAACATTATACATGGGGATATGCTTTTTTGATTTCCGGATGTGTCGGCATTTCCCTTGTTGTTGCGATGGTGATTTCCAGTATGGTGGGAACGGTTATTCCAATGTTTTTCCACAAGATCAAAATTGATCCGGCAGTAGCGAGTGGTCCGTTGATTACTACCGTGAATGATCTTGTGGCAGTTGTGACATATTACGGTTTATCATTTGTATTTTTGATCAACATTTTTCAGGTGGCAGGTTAAAACTGCAGGTGGTATTTTTCCATCCAGTAATTGATCTGGATAAAGTATGCGATTAATTGCGGACCTGCCATTAGCTGGCCAAACCATGGTCTGCCGTATTGTTTTGGAGCATCGATGAATGCACGTACCTTCGTATGGTCTACAAGAGACTGAATCGGTGCATTGGTATCGGAAAGAATATGGCGCATTTCAGAAACCAGAAGTTTTTCATATCCCGGATGATAGGTCTTTGGATAGGGACTCTTTTTGCGGTGGAGTAGTTCAGATGGAAGAACATCACAAAAAGCGTCCCTTAACAATGTTTTTTCCACCCTGTTTTGATATTTCATATGCCACGGCACGTTATAGACATATTCAATGATGCGATGGTCGGCAAAAGGTACACGGGCCTCTAAACCACTGTACATACTTGTGCGGTCCATGCGGTCGAGCAGTGTCTGCATAAACCATTTGATATTCAGATAGCCGATGATGCGCCGGCGTTCTTCTTCTTTGCTTTCACCGGCGAGAAGAGGCGCTTTTGCTTTGGATTCCAGGTAGCGCTCATAGGAATAATCTGTCAGATCCAGATCGTTTACAATTTCGTCGGTCAGAAAAGCCGTTCGCGCAGTCAGATCAAAAGACCATGGAAAACCGTTGGCATGGAACAGGTCATCCCGATAAAACCAAGGGTATCCGCCAAAAATTTCGTCAGCACATTCTCCCGTTAAAGCAACTTTATTATGTTTACTTACCAGCGAACAGAAGTACAGGAGCGATGCATCCACATCGGTCATTCCGGGCAGATCTTTGGCATCTACTGCAGAATAAAGTTCATGAAACAGTTGCTCTTCGTTGCAGAACAGATAGGTGTGATTCGTAGGACAAGCGGTAAGCATCTTTTTTACATAGGTAACATCCTGCTCCGGCTGGAATGTGCTCGAAGTAAAGTATTTATCATTTCCCTCAAAATCAAATGAAAAAGTATTTAAAGTCACCCCCTGCCTGGAAAGTGCATTTTGTGAGATTGCGGTAACGATGCTCGAATCGATTCCTCCGGACAGAAACGTGCAGACTTCTACATCGGATACAAGCTGGCGGGTGATGGCATCTTCCACCAGGAAACGCACATGATCTACGGTGTCAGTGTAGGTATCGGTGTGTGGATGACAGGAAAGTTCCCAGTAACAGGTGTCATGCAGACCTTGTGGTGAATAGACCATAAAATGTCCGGGAAGAACCTCGGAAAGATTTTGGAAAATACAGGTGCCGGATGTGTGTGCAGGTCCGATCGCAAGAAGTTCCTGCATGCCCTGACGGTCGATTGCAGGGGTGATGGCAGGATGGCAAAAGAGCGCTTTGGGTTCCGAACCAAAGGCCAGAGAGCCTTCCATCTGCGTATAGAAGAGCGGTTTGACACCGGCGCGGTCACGGTACAGCAGAAGCTGCTGCTTTTGTTCATCGTAGATGGCAAAGGCGAAGATTCCGTTTAATTTTTGGACAAAAGAAGGTCCGAAGTGCATATAACAGTAAAGGATGACTTCGGTATCAGAGGTTGTTTCAAAATGAAATTTTCCGGCAGGAAGTTCTGCTTTCAATTCTTCGGTGTTGTAAATTTCTCCGTTGTATACAATGGTGCAGGTATGATCGTGGACGGTGCGGGTCATAGGCTGCGTTCCACACTGGATATCGCGGATGCTCAGACGGCTGTGTGCAAGTCCGGTGTGGGCCGATAAGAAGATCCCGTGATTGTCATTTCCGCGTCGTCGTATGGACTGCCACATATCTGTCAAAATTTTTTCCCAGTGGATCCGTTCTCTCAGGTAGTCTTTTTTATAATTGCAAAAGCCGGCAATTCCGCACATGACAAAGGCTTCCTCCGTATATCGATGCATTTATGTTTGGTTTTAGTATATGTATAAGAAAATATAAAGATACATTTTTTTGTATTTCCCTTCCATAAATTATTGAAACGAAGAACAATATCTGCTACGATAGCACTGAAACGAAAAGCTTTGGACAGGTGGCAATGGATATGACAAACAGAACTTTTGGTAAAAAGTGGATATGTCTGATCTTAACATTCGTGATTTTATTATCAGGAATGTGTTTTTCGTCTTATCAGACAGCATCGGTTCTGGCATCCATTGAGCGTGAGAATACGGTGGATTCTGTTACAGGAAATCCGGCGCAGACACTTGAGACATCTTCACCATCCCTGTGTCAGAATCAGGGGGCGGAAGAAGTTTTCGGCACACGCGGACTGGACACAAGGCTCATTTCGGAGCGTCGCACGGAGAAAGTGCACATCCTTCGGACGCTTCTGTTATCTTACGCTTTAACCAATCAGTTGGAGCATTTCACATATTTCTATACATATCGCATGCCGTTTCTAGGAAAAGAAGCGGGTACTCTGCGAACCATCATCCGTTATATTCATCTGACGGATGGGGAGAAAGATTACGCATACGATCTTTAAAAGGTGAAAATTCACCGGCAGTCACCAATTTTGATTGATGGCTTTGTTATGGTACATAAAAATAATAAAAGAGATCGCGCGTATGTCGCAGAAAAGAGGAAATATGATAGAGAACATTATTGTTGGAGTGATTGTAGCACTTGTAATTATCGCTGGAGTTGTCGCATGGTGGTTTGAAAATCACGGAGAGGACATTCAAAATCCAGACGAAAAGAAATTACAGGATAAAAAATAAAGTATAAATACATCAAATTTGTAGAATACTGGGAGTAACAGAAAGGCAAGAAAATGAAGAAAACAAAGATTATTTGTACAATGGGACCTGCAACGGCAGATGATGAAGTATTAAAAGAGATTATGCGAAGTGGCATGGATGTTGCCAGAATCAATTTTTCCCATGGAAATGGAGCGGAACATTTACCAAAAGTGGAACAGATAAAAAGACTTCGGAAAGAATTAGGATTACCGATTGCATTATTGCTCGATACAAGCGGACCGGAGATTCGTCTTGGGAATTTTGAAAACGATAAGATTCAACTGAATGCGGGAGATATGTTTACACTGACTGCAAGAGAAATTACTGGAAATGAAAAAGAGGCATCCATCACTTACAAGAATCTGGTGAAGGATGTACAGCCGGGGATGCGTATTCTGATCGATGATGGTTTGATTGAAATGCGTGTAAAAGAATTGACGGATACGGATATTGTATGTGAAGTGGAAAACGGAGGCGTGGTGTCCAACCATAAGGGAATTAACGTTCCAGATGCTGAACTTACAATGCCTTATATCAGTGAAAAGGATCGTAACGATCTTATTTTCGGTGTGGAACAGGGCTTTGATTTTGTGGCAGCATCCTTTGTCCGTTGTGCAGATGATATTGTTCAGCTTCGTAATCTTCTCAGCGAACATGGTGATAATGACATGAAGATTCTTGCTAAGATTGAGAATCGTCAGGGTGTGGATAACATTGATGAAATTCTGGCTGTCTCGGATGGCGTCATGGTTGCCAGAGGAGATATGGGTGTAGAAATCCCAATTCAGGAAGTTCCGGCCATCCAGAAATTGATCATTAAAAAGGTGTACAATGCAGGAAAAATTGTTATCACAGCAACACAGATGCTGGATTCCATGATGAAAAATCCGCGTCCGACCAGAGCGGAAGCAACGGATGTTGCAAATGCAATTTATGACGGTACCAGTGCAATCATGCTTTCCGGAGAGACTGCTGCCGGCAAATATCCGGTACAGGCAGTAAAGACGATGGCCGAAATTGCTGAGTATACCGAAAATGACATTGATTATGTAAAACGTTTCCGCCAGTTAGAAAAATTGCCAAAAGATGATGTTACAGATGCCATTTCTCATGCAACCTGCATGACAGCAATTGATATTAATGCATCTGCAATTGTTACAGTCACAAAGTCGGGCAGAACAGCCCGTATGATATCCAGGTATCGCCCAAATTCACCAATCATCGGATGCACCCCATCTGAACATACATATCGTCAGATGAGTTTGTCCTGGGGCGTTATTCCTCTGATGATCAAGGAGGAGACCAGCACGGATGTATTATTTGCCAATGCAATGAAGCGCGCAGAGAAAGAAGGCTATCTGAAAGAAGGTGAACTTGCTGTTATTACCGCAGGTGTACCGCTTGGAATGTCAGGAACTACAAATCTGATCCGTGTGGCTGTGGCAGGACAATGCGAGTCATTATAAATTTATTGTAAAACAGACAACGAAACACTTGTTCGGTGATGCAGGCTGTGCTATGATAAGCAGGTTGCAGGAAAAGTGTAATGAAGGTTGGAAATCATACATTTGCATGTGATTTCCAACTTTTTTAATGTGTGATAGTGTCAAGTTTTCTATGAAAACTTGATATGCAGGGAGAAATTAATATGAGAAAAAGAAATCATTATCCGGTTGCGGCGTTTTTGCTGTTGCTTGCATTATTGTTTGGTGGCTGCAGCTATAAGCAACCGGGACTGGATACACAGGCTATACAGGAAAATACACAGAAATCATACGAATTGACAGATATCCCGGCTTATGCGGGAAATTCATTTGTTATACTTGATGATAACAAGCCGGCGTTTTCAAAAAAAGATCGGGAGCGGACAGATGCGTTTGAGACATACAGTGATCTTGATGAACTCGGACGCTGTGGTGTAGCCTATGCAAATATTTGTAAGGAACTTATGCCGACCGAGGAACGTGGGGCAATCGGTATGGTAAAACCAACCGGATGGCACACCGTAAAATATGACAATGTAGAGGGAAAATATCTGTATAACCGATGTCATCTTATTGGTTATCAGCTTGCGGGAGAGAACGCAAATGAAAAGAATCTGATTACAGGCACGCGTTATCTGAATGTGACCGGGATGCTGAAATTTGAAGATCAGGTGGCAGACTATGTAAATGAGACGAATCATCATGTACTTTATCGTGTGACACCGGTTTTTGAGGGCGATAATCTTGTAGCATCCGGCGTTGAGATGGAGGCATATTCAGTCGAGGACAAAGGAGAAGGTGTTTCTTTTCATGTGTTTTTATATAATGTACAACCGGGAATTACGATTGATTATGCCACAGGTGAAAGCTGGCTCGACGATTCTAAAACGACAGAAGATAACGAAAAAACCTTAAATTACGTGTTGAATACCAATACGCACAAATTTCATAAAGGAAATTGTGAAAGCGTTAGGGATATTGCTGACAGTAATAAGGAGGTTTATACCGGGAATCGTGGGGATTTAATAAATATGGGATATGAACCTTGTAAAAGATGTAAACCTTGATTAAATATGAAAAATATACTAAAATTAACCATATTTAAAAGAAAATTAATCTGATATCATCAAACAGGGGTTAGATGTAGTTGTTGGCGGCGATGAATATGCATGTGCCCTTTTAACATATTTTTACTCAAAACACAACAAGTAGTTTTAAAAACTATATTAAGAGGTAGACAAAAACTATGAAATAGAGTACAATATTATATGTTGAGTAAGGGGATGGAATATGCACGAGAAACAACAAGTAATCTATTACCGGGATGAGTTAAACGACGAGTTTTCGGATGGGCATATTGATGCGAAAAAAATAGATGGAAATTATCGATATATAAGGGATGACAGTCCGATCGGTAAGGCAGTTCATATATTCTGGTATCGCATCATTGCGACACCTTTGGCGTGGCTTTATATGAAGCTGCATTTTCATCATAAGATAGTAAACCGGTATTTTCTAAAGAGGGCAGAGGGGGCTTATTATATCTATGGAAATCATACGCATTTTCTGGCAGATGCACTCGTTCCTACTATGGTAAATTTCCCAAAAGATGTGTCAGTGATTGTACATCCAGATAATGTGTCGATGCCGGTGCTTGGTAGAATCACGCCTACGCTTGGCGGCTTGCCTTTGCCGGATGATAAAGAAGCGATGAAACATTTTATCGAGGCGCTGGAGAAACGGGTGGCACAGAAACGGTGTGTAATGATTTATCCTGAAGCACATATCTGGCCGTTTTATACCGATATACGTCCGTTTAAAGATACATCATTTCGCTATCCAATTCAGCATAATCTGCCGGTATTCTCAATGACGAACACCTATCAGAAGAGAAGGTTTTCAAGTAAACCGAAGATGGTGACATATATTGACGGACCGTTTTATGCAGACACATCACTTCCAGTACGACAACAGAAGAAAATGCTGCGGGATCTGGTGTATGAAACCATGAAAAAGCGGGCAAAGAATAATACTGTAGTTTGCATCCGTTATGAAAAAGTGACAGAGGATTCAGGAGAAATTTTATGATAAATATACTTTTCTCAGGAAATGGTAAAGTGTTTGACGGGGTACTGACCTGTATACTTTCTATTCTGAAGAGAACGAAGACTATTGAGCCGTTTTGCATCTATGTATATACGATGGATGTGACAAGAATCAAACCGGAATATACACCAATCTCCGGGGAGATGATTGAATTCCTGGATGGAGTAGCGAAAGAATATAATGCAAAAAACCAGGTTCTGCGAGTTGATGTGACGGATTTGTACGAACAGTATTTTGCAAAATGTCCGAATGAAGATGCGTATTGTTCGCCGTACACATTGCTTCGCCTTTTCGCAGATCTGGTTCCGGGGATGCCGGATAAATTGTTATATCTGGATGTGGATATTTTGTTCCAGCATGATATAGAGATGCTTTATAACATTAATGTGACCGACTATGAATATGCAGCAGCACGGGATCATTACGGCAAGTATCTGATTAATCCGAATTACATTAATGCAGGGGTATTGCTTTTGAATCTTGCAAAAATAAAAGAGACGGGATTGTTGGTGAAAGCTCGCAAGCTGATTCAGACGAAAAAACTGATGTTTGCTGATCAAAGTGCAATCAGCCGCAGTACGACAAAAAAGAAAATGCTGCCACAGAAGTTTAATGATCAGAAATTTTTGCATAAGCATACAGTTGTACGACATTTCTCAAAGCGGCTTTTTTATCTGCCATACCCACATACCGCAAATGTGAAACAATGGAATGTGAGTCAGATACATCGAATTTTTCATTACTATGTATTTGATGATATTTTATATGATTATATTTATTTAAAGAAAAAGTATGAACAAAACGAGGAGCGTTAATCATGAAAAAAGAAAGAAGAGTGCCGATTTTTTTTGCATGTGATGAAAATTTTGTAAAATATACGGTTGTAGCATTGGAGTCTATGATTGCAAATGCTTCTACAGAGAGAAAATATATTATCCATATATTAAATACCGATATTTCTGAAAATATGAAACAGGTTTTATACCATATGGCAAATGACAACTTTGAAATACAGTTTAATAATGTGACCAATTATCTGCGAACGATTCATGAAAAGTTGCCGATTCGTGACTACTATTCGCATACAACTTATTATCGTTTTTTCATTGCAGAAATGTTCCCGGAATATGAGAAGGCAATTTATATTGACAGTGATACCATTGTAAAAGGCGATATTTCCCGGTTGTACGATTTTGATCTTGGAGACAATTATGTGGGCGGGGTTAATGATCAGGTTGTAGTACAGGATCCTATATTTGGAGATTATGTAGAAAAAGTATTAGGCGTAGAAAGAAATAATTATTTTAATGCAGGTCTTTTACTGATTAACTGTGACCAGTTTCGTAAAAATAACGTGCTTGACCAGTTTTGTAAGTTGCTTCATATGTATAATTTTGTTGTGGCGCAGGATCAGGATTATTTAAATGTCATCTGCCATAATAAAGTGCTTTGGCTTCCACAGGTGTGGAATACGGAAGTTTTTGGTGAGATTGCACCAAAGGAAGAAGATATTTGTATTTTGCATTACAATCTGGCTGCAAAGCCTTGGCATTACAAAGATTGCCGTATGCAACAGTATTTCTGGAAGTATGCAGAACGTTCCGGTGTATATCCGGAAATATTAAAAGAACTTGAGACTTATACCGATGAACAGAGAGCAGAAGATATGGCTTCTGGCGCAAATCTGCTGGAACTTGCAAAGCAGGAAATTGCAAAAGAAAATAATTATCTGAATCTTGTACAGAGCGGAAAATTAAAATCGGAAGACAGAATTGAAGTGTTGGACAAGATTGCAATGCTGGAAAGAGAAGGCCGTTTTGATGAAGATGTAGAAGAAGATCCGCCGTCTAAAGAATTGAAACCGGAAGACATTGATTATCTGCGCAAGAAATGGAGTAGTAAGATTAAGACGAAACTGACTTATCGTGTTGCAAGAAGTTTTATGAATAACATTATTGCAAATAAGCAGCTGATTATCAAAGATGTGATTGGCATTGAACATATGAACGCACTGGATTCGGGTGCGGTCATTACCTGTAATCATTTTAATGCATTTGACAGTTTTGCAATCCAGATTGCATATGAGAAATCAAAGCAAAAGAAAAAGCGCAGACTGTATCGTGTGATTCGAGAAGGAAATTACACTAATTTCCCGGGCTTTTATGGAATGCTTATGCGAAACTGTTATACATTTCCATTAAGTTCAAACAAAGAGACAATGAAGAAATTTTTACATTCGATGGATGCTGTATTGCAACATGGAGATTTCATGGTTGTTTATCCGGAACAGAGTATGTGGTGGAATTACCGCAAACCAAAGCCTTTGAAGAAAGGGGCATATACATTTGCAGCGCAGAATCATGTGCCGGTGTTGCCGTGTTTTATTACGATGCAGGACAGTGACATTTTGGGGGATGATGGATTTTATATTCAGGAGTATACGATTCATATTGCACCTGCAATTTATCCAGATCCAAATAAGAGCCGTGCAGTAAATATCGAAGAAATGCGTCAGAAAAATTATGAGGTCTGGAAAGAAATCTACGAAAAAACATATGGAGAACCGTTGGTATATGAATGCGATGATATGCCTACAATTGCATAGATAGTACCATTGGAAGTGACATAGACAGAACCAATGGGAATATTTTCTTTTCTTTCATAAATTGTTGTTTCATAATGAATCATATTCTAACATATTTTAAGTAGATTGTCATGAATCGTTTGAAACCGGAATCGTTTTTGGCAAAAACATATCAAAATCATCTTGCATTCTCGCTGAAAAATAATTATAATGAAATAGTAAATAAATATAAAGAAAGAAAAGCCAATGGTGGCGCATCCTATGGATGCGTCTTTTTTCTTATCAGAAGAACAAATGTACGTATTATTTTCGGGAGAACCTATACAATGAAAAATCTAGGAACCAATGAATGGACAATCTTGAATAACATCATATACAAAATATATACAACAGAGCATTTTGATGAGATGCGTCTTGTTTTACTGGAAGAATTACGAGTGTTGATTGATTTTGACAGTGCAGATTTTTATGTAGCTGCGGAACATGATGAAAAAAAACTCGCACATCCTGTAAAATTGGATATGGAGTGTGATTTTGCCCAGGAATACGAACAATTGGATGCAAGCAGGGGGATCCTTTTCAGCGGGAAATCTCTGATTTATCGTGAAACAGATCTAGTCAGTGATGAAGCAAGAATGGCAACCGATTATTATCAGCATGTGTTCAAACCAAATAACTGGCATTATTCTTTGCAGATGGTCATTGCGAAAGATCATCATTTTCTTGGCGTGATTACATTTTATCGTTCTATTGGAAAAGAAAATTTTCATTATGATGATATTTTTATTTTGGATATGCTGAAAAACCACCTGGCTTTTCAGCTGGAAAAACATCATATGTTTGGAGAGGATGAACAGGAAAAGCTGACTGTATCTCAAGCAGTCGAGAAATATAATCTTACAAGAAGAGAGAGTACCATATTACGCATGTTGATGAGTGGACGGGAAAATGCAGTAATCTGTGAGGAATTAGTAATCAGTGCCAATACACTGAAAAAACATATTTTAAACATTTATCGGAAGTTAGGTATACGGAATCGTGTGCAATTGTTCAAGATGATTAAAGAAAGGGAATAATCTTTGAAAAATTAGGGAAAAGCGACCTTGTGACAAATTGGATACAATGGTATAATCATTCTTAACGACTGTATACAAGAAGAGTGAGTATAAAAATCCAGTCAAGAGGATATAAGAATGTATCGAAAAACAATAGATGATTTAATGACAGAAAAACGTGAGAAACTGGTTATTGATCTGCGAAGTGAGGAGGATTTTTCCAAAGAAACTTATCCACAGGCAAAGAATATTTATTGGGAGAATTTTGCGGAGCATGAGGCTGAGATTCCTAAGAATATGCCAGTTTATCTGATATGTTATACAGGTCAGAGAAGCGATGAAATCGCAGAAGAGTATGAGCAGCGTGGTTATGAAATATACAGTATTCAGGAAGGATATCGTGCCTATTTGCGCAAAAAACTCGCAGATTTCATGAAGGATGATGACGAAAAAGAAGAGCGTCTTGCAGATAAGGCCAAAGACGCGGAACGTAGTATCATTAAGAAATTCAAGAAAACTGTTTGGAGACCATTCACAAAAGCGATTAATGAGTATGAGATGATTCAGGACGGAGACAAGATCGCAGTATGTATCTCCGGGGGAAAAGATTCTATGCTGATGGCAAAATTATTTCAGGAATTGGAGCGGCATGGCAGAAAGAATTTTGAAGTTGTATTTCTGGTAATGAATCCGGGATATAACGAAATTAACTATCAGACGATTCTGAATAATGCAAAGATGCTGAATATTCCAATCACGGTTTTCCGTACTGAAATATTTGACACGGTGGCTGATATTACAGACTCACCGTGTTATTTGTGTGCACGTATGCGTCGTGGCTATTTGTATAGCAAGGCGCAGGAGCTTGGTTGCAATAAGATTGCTTTGGGACATCATTTTGATGATGTAATCGAAACAATTGTCATGGGAATGTTATATGGGGCTCAGATTCAGACGATGATGCCAAAACTTCACAGCACGAATTTTCTGGGCATGGAGTTGATTCGTCCACTTTATCTGGTGCGCGAGGCTGATATCATTCATTGGGCAAGGTACAATGATCTGCATTTTATTCAGTGTGCCTGCCGCTTTACAGAAAACTGTGCATCCTGCGGAGGAACAGAGAAGGGATCAAAGAGAGCAGAAATAAAGGCGATGATCCACGAACTGGAAAGACAGAATCCTTATGTTGCGAAGAATATATTCCGCAGTGTGGAAAATGTGAATTTGAATACGGTGATTGGATACAAAAAGGACGGCATAAGACATAATTTCCTTGACACTTATGATAATATTGCAGATGAAAGGTAGGGGGTCTCGCATGAAAGACGCAAAAGGTAACTATATATATGAAATCATACGAGGTGCAATCGACGCTTTTGATGAATGTATGAATGATTACCTCTTTGTCTATGCTGTTCGGGAGGATTTGTATTATATTTCACCCAAAGCAACAAAACGCTTTTCTATTGAAAAACCAGAATTTACAGATGCGTTAGAAGAACATGCAAAATTTGTATATCCAGAAGATTTACAGATGCTGATGAATGATCTTGCGCAACTTGTTGCAGGTGTAAAGACAGAACACAATCTGGTATACCGCTGGCTGGACAGGGAGAAAAACCCAATTTGGATTAACTGCAGGGCGCGCATTATTTTAGATGAAGATAACAAACCACAGTTTTTAGTGGGATGCATTAATGAAATTGGTACGAAGCCTTTGGCCGACAATGTGAGTGGTTTATTGGAGAGTGTTGCAATCAAAGACAAACTGAGTGATTTCCACAAACACAGTCCGAACGGGTTTGTTCTTCGAGTGGGTATTGACGATTTCAAGAGCATTAATGAAAAATTCGGAATTGAATATGGAGATTATGTGTTACATGGTGTAGCGGAATGCATTGTAGACAGTGTTTCAGAAGGTCAGAACGTATACCGTGTTGTGGCGGATGAATTTATGATTATGGATATGAATGGTGCAACGGAAGATGATGCCCAGAAGCTTTATCAAAAAATTCGCAACCGCGTGGACAAATTCATCAGAATGGATAACTATAAAGCTGTGTATACAATATCCGGTGGAATTGTGCTTGGAGATTCCATAGACAAAATGGAATATAACGAAGTGATGAAGATTTCGCAATTTGCATTGACGACGGCAAAGAATCGTGGAAAAAATCAGACCTATTGTTTTGATGCGGTGGATTATGAAGCTTTTTTACGTGAGAGGGAATTGTTAGAGCAGTTACGCAAATCTGTGGCAGATGGATTTCGCGGATTTGAACTGTTCTTTCAACCGATTGTGCGTGTAGGACAGGATGTGCCTTTTATGGCAGAAAGCTTGCTGCGATTTAAAACTACAGATGGAGAGATGGTTTCTCCGGTTGAGTTTATTCCTATTTTGGAGGAGAGCGGACTGATTATTCCGGTAGGAAAATGGTTGATTGACAGGGCCTTGTCTATGTGTGCGGAATGTCAGAAAACACAACCGGAATTTCACATCAGTGTCAATTTGTCTTATGTCCAGATTTTAAAAAGTGATGTCTGTGAAGAAATTGAACACTGGATTGAATTTTACAATTTAAAACCAGAAAGTTTGATGGTGGAGTTGACAGAAAGCGGCTATGTAGATGATAATTCACCCGCTGTAAAACGTTTGTGGGATCGTCTGAGAGAATACGGAGTTATGATTGCTCTCGATGATTTTGGAACGGGCTATTCTAATTTTCAGTTGATTAGTTCTATGGTTCCAAATATTGTAAAGCTAGATCGCAGTTTTACAGTTAAGGCACTGCAGAATACATTTGAACATCAGTTGATGGATCATATTATTCAGCTGGTACATAGTGTGAATCTTAAAATCTGTGTAGAAGGCGTGGAGACAAAAGCAGAGCTTGAAGAAATTGAAAAATTGTCTGCGGATTGTATTCAGGGATATTTTTATGGAAGACCATGCGCCAGAAGAGACTTTTTGAAAGCGTTTATCGAGAAAGAGTAGTGAATGAAAAAAGAGAAACAGAAATCCTTTGGTTTAAAAGGAAACCTGTTTCTCTTTTTATGTAACGGAGTCATCGTAAAAATGGCGCGCTGTGTTTATTTTGAAGTTCCAGCACCAATATGTGCTTTGATAGCTGCAAAACTTTCTGCACTGATAACATGCTCAATACGGCAGGCATCTTCAGCGGCAACTTCAGGGTCAACTCCGAGTTTGGTGAGACATTCCGTCAGCAATTCGTGACGTTCATAAATCATTTCGGCAATTTCTTTTCCAGCATCAGTTAAATATATGAAACCGGCATCGGTTACGGTAATCTGATTTTTTTCACGAAGGTTTTTCATGGCAATGCTGACACTTGATTTTTTGAATCCGAGTTCGTTTGCAATATCTACAGAGCGTACGACTGGAAGCTTTTTGCTAAGTATAAGGATAGTCTCTAAGTAATTTTCTGCTGATTCGTTTGTGTGCATTTTATTCCTCCAAAAGACTCGTGTATAAACATATGTAAATAGTATAGCATAATCGGACAGAATGTTCCAGTAAAAAAGTTTATATAAAGTTCTTGACAACTAATGAAGGTTAGGTTATACTAACAACGAATCAGAAAAACGTATGCATGGATAGTCCTATTGAAAGGAGTGGTTATAATGGTTGGTACAGCGATTGTATTAGTTATACTTATCGTTGTGGTCACGATTGCCACCAAGAGTCTTATCAAAGATAAGAAAAATGGAAAATCCATATCTTGTGGCGGTGACTGCAAAAACTGTCACGGATGTCATTAATTAAATGTTCAACGACTAGAAAGGCCGGACTGCAACCGGTCTTTTTGGTGTATCCGGAATGATGCAGAAAAACTGCTGGTACTAAAGTACACTTGTGCTTTTCTGAAAATTTTGCCATACTTAATTAACAAAATATAATTTTAAGGGAGAAACAGTTATGAAAGCAAATATTACAAAGAGACTGGCTTGTACATTATTAGCATTAGCAGTTATGATTACTACTGTATTTGTGCATGTTGAGTCTGCACAGGCTGCGGAAAGGTATACCTATGCATACAAATCTACAGATAATGAGACTGCATATGCAGGAACAGAGGTAAAGACTCCTTTTACCCTTACGAATAACCAGGGAATAGGAATCCTTATTGTTGCAACGGCACCAGTGGACATGAAAATTACGGTGTATAATAGTAATGGGGTTGCAATGGACTGGGCTGATAATCCGTTTTATGCATCAGCATCAACGGATTGGCACTATGATTCCGGTGTGGGGGAATATGTGTTTACGGCCGTACTTAAGGCTATGAATCCGGGAGATTACTATTTTGGTATTACATTTTCAGAAAATACAAATTATTTATTGTATATTATACAGAATAATGAAAGTGCAAAGATCAACCAGAGTAAGGCAATCATCACAAAAGGTTTTACAAAGAAGCTTTCAGTTACCGGTGCAAAAGTAAAATCCTGGAAATCAAGCAATAAGAAAATCGCAAAAGTAGACAAGAAAGGTAAAGTTACAGGAGTAAAGGCTGGTAAGACAACTATTTATGCAACAACAGCGGATGGTAAGAAACTTACTTGCAAGGTGACGGTAAAAGAAAATAAGTACTCTGTGACAAAACCGTCTTTAAGTGATGCAGGACAGATGGGATGTTTTGTAGAAGCATATAAGGCTTCCTATGATAAGTCAGGTAATCTTGTTATTAATGCAATAATTATAAATAATTCAGCGAATCGCATTGTTCGTTTAAAGGATGTGAAGTTTGTTGTAAAGGATGCGAATGGTAAGGTTGTTGGCACTTACAAAGCTTCTAAGTATAACGTTTCTGTTTCTTCATATTCAACAAAGAGTGTAAAGTTTACACTTAAAAAGTCTTTATTGAAGAAAAAGAAAATTGATTTACGTAATGCGACAATCGTAAGAAAAGGCGGAAGTTATTATTATCGTTAATAATAACAGGAAAAGAAAGCGTAGCAGTTTGAGGTTTTAGAAACTGTTACGCTTTTTCTTTTTTACCGCTTGAATAGGATATAGTGGAAATGATATAATTCTAAATTAGGCATGTATATACTAATTATGAAGAAGGAATTTATTTTATGAAAAAACTATTGATCTATCTAAGAGATTATAAGAAGGAGTGTGTTCTGTCCCCTTTGTTTAAATTGCTGGAAGCCTCCTTTGAACTGATTGTTCCGCTGGTTATGGCGGCAATTATTGATAAGGGTATCGCATTGTCGGATCGCCCGTATATTTTTCATATGGGTGGAGTGCTGGTTTTACTGGCATTGATTGGCCTGACCTGTGCCATTACCGCACAGTTTTTTGCGGCAAAAGCAGCAGTGGGATTTTCTACAAAACTTCGACATGTGCTTTTTGCTCATATTGAGACATTGTCATTTTCGGAGATGGATACCATTGGTACTTCAACATTGATTACTCGTATGACGAGTGATATCAATCAGGTACAATCAGGCGTAAATATGGTGCTGCGTCTATTCCTGCGTTCTCCATTTATTGTTTTCGGTGCTATGATTATGGCATTTACGGTTAATGTGAAAGCTGCACTCGTGTTTGTTGTTGCAATTCCGTTTCTTTCTGTTGTTGTATTTTCTGTTATGGCGGCAAGTATCCCACTTTTCAAGAAAGTGCAGAAAGGTCTGGATCAGGTACTTGGACATACAAGAGAGAACCTTGAGGGTGCGCGTGTGATCCGTGCCTTTAATAAAGAGGAACGGGAACAGAAAGAGTTTTATGAGAGCAATGAATTTCTGACGAATATGCAGATGATCGTGGGACGTATCTCTACGTTGATGAATCCACTGACTTACATTATCATCAACTGTGCCATTCTTGCTGTTATATGGATTGGTGGTAAGCAGGTATACAGTGGGATTATCACACAGGGTGAGGTAGTTGCACTGGTGAACTACATGTCACAAATTCTTGTAGAACTTGTAAAACTTGCAAACCTGATCGTGAATATTAACAAATCGATTGCTTGTGGTAACCGTATTCAGGAAGTGCTTGAAATCCAATCATCCATTGAGAATGGTTCGAAAGAGTCAGAACCTGTTGTGAGAGCAGATGCACCGGCTGTAGAATTTTCCCATGTCAGCATGTCTTATGCAGGCAGTGCAGAAGAATCACTTACCGATGTTGATTTTACAGCGAAAAAAGGCCAGACAATCGGTATTATAGGAGGCACCGGTTCGGGAAAATCTTCTGTGGTAAATCTCATTCCGCGTTTTTATGATGTGTCAAAGGGATGTGTTCGTGTGGATGGAAGAGATGTAAAAGATTACGATCTTGTGGCACTTCGTGATAAAATTGGTGTTGTTATGCAAAAAGCAGTCTTATTCCAGGGAACCATCGAGGAGAATCTTCGCTGGGGTAATTCAGATGCAACGGAGGAAGAACTGTGGAAAGCAATTGAAGTGGCTCAGGCAACCGATGTGGTGGAAGGAAAAGAAGGAAAACTTTCTTATATGATCGAACAGGGAGGACGTAACCTGTCCGGTGGACAGAAACAACGTCTTACGATTGCCCGTGCTGTAGTCAAAGATCCGGATATTTTGATCTTAGATGACAGTGCATCGGCATTGGATTTTGCGACAGATGCGAAACTTCGCAGTGCATTACGCAATCTTCAGGGCAATAAGACAATCTTTATTGTTTCACAGAGAACATCTTCAATTCAGTTTGCAGACCAGATCATTGTTATGGATGATGGCCATGCAGTTGGAATCGGTACACATGAACAGTTACTGGAAAACTGTGAAATTTATCGTGAAATTTATGAATCTCAGTTTAAAAAAGAAGATTTACAGAAACAGAAAGGAGGTGCTTTCTAATGGCAGCAACCAAGAAAGAAAAACGACAGGGACAGATGGAAACATTGAAAAAGGTGTTTCATTATATGAAGCATTACATCCCGATTTTGATTTTATCGATTATTCTGGCTACCATTACCGTAGCACTGACTTTGTATTTTCCAATCCTTACCGGAAAAGCAATTGACTTTATCCTTGCGAAAGGTAAGGTTGATTTTGCAGGAATTTTATCACTGGCAAAGGAAGGAATTTTAATCATTGCAATTACGGCATTGGCACAGTGGATTATGAACATGTGCAATAACCGCATGACATATAATATTGTGCGGGACATCCGTAAGGATGCATTTGACAAGATGGAACATCTTCCGCTTAGCTATATTGACAGTCATTCGCATGGAGATATGGTAAGCCGTATTATTGCGGATGTTGATACATTTGCAGATGGTCTTTTGATGGGATTTACGCAGCTGTTCACCGGAATAGCAACGATTGTCGGAACATTGATTTTTATGCTTGTTATTGACGTTAAGATTACACTTGTCGTTGTAATTCTGACACCGTTATCACTTTTTGTGGCAAGTTTTATCGCAAAGAAAACGTATTCGATGTTCCAGTTACAGACAAAGACAAGAGGAGAGCAGACAGCATTGATTGAAGAGATGGTCGGAAACCAGAATGTGGTACAGGCATTCAATCATGAAGATGAAGCCTTAGAACAGTTTGATGAGATCAATCAGCGGCTGCAGAAGTATTCTCTTCGGGCAATTTTCTTCTCAAGTATTACAAACCCGAGTACACGATTTATCAATAGTCTGGTGTATGCTGCAGTTGGTATTGTAGGTGCGCTTTCTGTTATTTTGACGAATGGTGCATTTTCTGTTGGTAATCTGTCATGCTTTTTGTCTTATGCGAACCAGTACACCAAGCCTTTTAATGAGATTTCCGGTGTTATTACGGAACTTCAGAATGCGCTTGCATGTGCAGCACGTATTTTTGAACTGATCGAGGAACCGGCAGAAGAACCGGATGATGAAGATGCTTATGTATTAGAGAATGCCGATGGAACGGTTGATATTGATCATGTATATTTTTCTTATGTGCCGGATCAGAAACTGATCGAAGATTTTAATCTTCATGTAAAACCGGGACAGCGTGTGGCGATTGTTGGACCGACGGGGTGCGGAAAGACAACTCTGATTAATCTGCTTATGCGTTTCTATGATGCAAATTCGGGAAAAATCACGGTCAGTGACCATGACATTATGCATATGACAAGAAACAGTCTGCGTGCAAATTATGGTATGGTTCTGCAGGAGACGTGGCTGAAAAAGGGAACCATAAGGGATAATATCTGCATGGGCAAACCGGAAGCAACAGAGGAAGAAATGATTGCGGCTGCAAAAGCATCTCATGCACACAGCTTTATCAAGCGTCTTCCGAAAGGGTATGATACGGTTATCACGGAAGATGGAGGCAATTTGTCACAGGGACAGAAACAGTTGCTTTGCATCGCAAGGGTTATGCTTTGCCTTCCACCAATGCTGATTCTCGATGAGGCAACTTCTTCCATTGATACGCGTACGGAAATCCGTATCCAGAAAGCATTCCTTACGATGATGCAGGGAAGAACAAGTTTTATTGTTGCGCATCGCTTGTCAACAATTCGTGAGGCAGATGTAATTCTGGTAATGAAAGATGGTAAGATTATCGAGCAGGGAAATCATGATACACTTCTTGCACAGAATGGTTTCTATGCAAATCTCTACAATAGTCAGTTCGCTTCTTAAAAAGTAAGCAGTACGATGTTCTGTAGTAATTGGGACAATTTTACTTGAATATACATGGAGTGATTTTATCAATGAAAATACAATTGTATGATAAATCAAAAATTGAGTGGGATCATCTGACGTTTTCCAATATGGATTTACGTCGATTGATCATTCCACTCATGATTGAGCAGTTTTTGAATAGTCTTATGGGAATGGCGGATACCATGATGGTCAGCAGAGCTGGTGAAGCAGCCATTTCAGCTGTTTCACTGGTTGATGCCGTAAATATTCTGATTACGCAGGTATTTACGGCACTTGCTACAGGTGGAACGATTATCTGTGCGCAGTACATTGGCCGTCAGGATAAAAAGGAGAGTATTCGTGCGGCTCGTCAGGTTGTATGGACAGTGTTTGTGATTTCTATGGCAATTTCCATTATTTGTGTGGCATTTCGCAGACCGTTGCTTGCCCTTATATTCGGAAAAGTAGAAAAAGCAGTTATGACAAATTCCATTACCTATATGTGGATTACAGCATGCTCGTTTCCTTTTATCGCGTTATTTCAAGCGGGAGCAGCATTCTTTCAGGCGAGCGGTGACAGTCGTTTTCCTATGACAGTATCCGTTATTTCAAATATTATCAATATCGTAGGAAATGCAATTTTGATTTTTGGATTTCATATGGGTGTGGCAGGGGCTGCATACTCGACATTGGTTTCCCGTATTTTTTGTATGGCAGTTGTATTTGCGCGACTTCGCCAGCCAAGACAGATGATTGTGATCAATGACCTGTTGAAAATTCGACCGGAAGGTACACTGATTAAGAAAATTCTTGCCATTGGTATTCCGTCCGGAATTGAGAATGGCATGTTCCAATTTGGTAAACTTGCCATTCAGTCGAGTGTTTCAACGCTTGGGACTGTGGCAATCGCGGCACAGGCAATGGCAAGTACTCTGGAAAACTTAAATGGAATTGCTGCGATTGGAATTGGAATCGGCATGATGACCATTGTCGGCCAGTGTCTTGGAGCAAGAAAAAAGGAAGAGGCAAAGTATTATATTGTAAAACTTAGCATTATTTCTGAGTTTGTAATTATTGCAAGCTGTCTGCTTGTTCTTGCACTGACAAAACCGGTGTTATTCTTTGGTAAAATGTCAGTGGCTGGCACACAGATGTGTTGGGAGATGATGTGTGCCATTACGATTGTGAAACCTCTGGTATGGGTATTTGCGTTTGTACCGCCATATGGTATGCGTGCGGCAGGCGACGTCAAATATTCCATGATTCTTTCTATGATTGTAATGTGGGGATGTCGTGTGGCACTTGCAACATTTTTGATTCGTGGATGCGAAATGGGACCTATGGCCGTGTGGATTGGAATGTTTGCTGACTGGACCATACGAGGATTCTTGTACTCACGTCGTTATTTGTCCGGTAAATGGATGCAACATAAGGTGATTGATTAAAAAATGTCATAAGGAGTTCCTTTGAGAGAGCTTCTTATGACATTTTTTTACTTTAGTAGGAAATTCCTTTGGAATTCCCTGTATTTTTTATTCTTTGTCAGGATCTTTGTAGGAGTAGGCATTTGAAATTCTTGCATTTTCAGCGGTGAGTGTCACTTTTTCACGGTAGAAAGCAATGACAGGAGTGCCGACTTCTACTTTATCATAAAGTTTTTTTGCAATTTTTTCCGGAAGATTGATACAACCATGCGAACCGCTTGTTTTGTAGATTTCTCCACCAAAAGTGCTGCGCCAGCTTGCGTCATGCAGTCCGACATTATATGCAAATGGCATGAAATACTTTACATTGGAAGCATAGTTTTCACCGACAAGTGTAGCATCTTTCTGACGGTAGACAATTTTAAACACACCGTCCGGTGAACCATTGTTACGATTGAGATTACCGGATACAAAATCAGATTCCAAGACAAGTTTTCCTTTTTTGTAGAACCACATATGCTGGTTCGTATAATCCAGCTCGATATAGGTGTCTCCGATATCATCCGTTCCGCTTTGGATGGCTGTCTGCTCATAAACAGGTTCCCGTTCTACCGGTTTTCCGTTTTTGAGATCCTTCAGGATTTCTTCTTTTTCTTTCGCTTTATTGATGGTCCATCCGTAATCGCCACCGCCAATTTTTACGGTATCTCCTTTGGAAGTTTTGAAATTACGTACGTCACCGTATGTATTGTAAGTGCTGGCAAGATGCTGCACAAAAGCGGTAACCTTGTCGTCGTTGATGGAAACTTTACCGTCTTTGCTGATGTCTAACATCTGTAAAATCCTGGAAGAATCAAGGTTTTCATCCGCACCATCGATTGTATAGTGAATGGTGGCTGCGGTGTAAGCTTCAATCTGGGATTTGAGATCCGTGATCGTTTTGTCATTTGCTGTGATCTTCGGTTTTTGATAACAATTGTCGGAGAGTGTCAATTTTGTTTTCTGTTCATTGATTGCTGTTGTGATTTCTTTTGTCACATTTTCTTTGATCGGAGAATTTCCCTCTACTTCATCTACTACTTTGTAATCATTGTCGGTAATATCGATGTAAGCATTTTGTGGTTCTTCGATATAATCTTTTTGAAAAATGTCCAGTGCATCAATCAGCTTTTGAAACTTGTCGGAATCATAGGTAAACGAACGGTCAAGCTCATACGTATGTTTTCGGAAAATTTCTACAGGCCACAGAAAGTTGTTTTGGTGGGAGAGGATAGAGGCCTCTTCGCCGGTAGCGTCATAGGAATAGGAAAAATCCATACCTGCCAGATGAAATTTGGTTCCTTTCCGATCATAGAGTGTCAGCAGATAATCAGACGCGTTATCAATATTTTGGGATTCCACATAGTTTGCAGTTTGATTTCCACATGGAATGTCACCGATGGTCGTATGTGGAAAATAATGGTTGTTATAATAAATGCTAAAGCCGACATATACGCCAATCAGCGCAATACCGGCTCCGGTGAGTGACGCAAGGGCAACTCTGCGCGCTTTGTGTTTCTTTTTTCTTTTGGATAATTCTGTTGATTTTACTGCCATAGATTACTGCCACTCAAAATATGTTTAAATAAACTCAAACACATCGAGAATTGAAGTCCTTGCGGATACTTCTTACTGCTTCAATGTGTATGCTTTGGCGATTGTAAGCAATACGCTACTCACAAGTTCTTGTACACTCCACAGTCGTAAATTCCTGCGATAGCCCGCAGTACATACTTACGTTTGCGTTCATTATGCAACTTCGTAAGTTATAGCATCTCTTAAATTAAGAGCAGCATTAAAATCCCTATCCTCGACATAGCCACAATCACAACGGTATATTCTATCTGAAAGCTTCAAATCTTTCTTGATAGTACCACAGCAATGGCATATTTTTGATGATGGATACCATCTGTCTACGACTCTTAATTCAATACCATTTTCATCACACTTCGCTTTAAGCTTAGTTCTAAATTCATAAAGCTTTTGCGATGCAACGGCTTTTGATAGATGTCTGTTCTTCATCATTCCTGATACATTCAAATCTTCAATCGTTATATAAGATGGCTTGGTTTTCACTATCTCGGCTATTGATTTATTGATATAATCAGTACGGATATTATCTATTTTATGATGAAGTCTTTGTACTTTGAGCTTTTGCTTTTGTATATTCTTTTGAGTGGACTCTCCTTTCTTTAAATTTTCATACTTGCGTGAGAGACATCTTTGTTCTCTGCGTAGTTTCTTTTCCAATTTCTTAACTCTTGCCGACTTATTGATATTTTTATAAGTTTTACCATTAGAAACAATAGCCAAGTCTTTCAAACCTAGGTCAATTCCTATACCGTCATTACTATTATCAGCAATCTTAGCGTCGGGAATTTCTACAAGAACTGATACATAATATCTGCCTGCTTTGATGGATACTGTACCGCTTTTGATTTTCCATCCGTCTTTAGTTGTTGGTATATAGCCTTTTTCTTTAATGCGCACCCAACCTAAAGTTGGTATGTTTAACCTATGTCTTTCGCATCTACAATCTTTAGGATTATTCTTTACGAAATACATTTTTACATCAGATTTACCTTTCTTTTTGAAATTAGGAAAAGCACTTTGATGTTTAAAAAATCTTGTAAATGCAGTACATCCATCTTCAATAGACTTTTTTACAGCTTTTGAATACGCTTCTTTAATCCATACTTTATCAGGATTATTAGGAATGTACTCATTATTAAGCCATACGCTAAAACTCTTGCCAGTCATAAACTTTTCACCGTTATCGTGTAAAGTTTTGTTGTGACTGAGATAAAAGTTATAGACGTACCTACAAGTGCCGATAGCCTTGTTAATTTTGATTTTTTGCTCGACTGTCGGATTTACTTCCGTTTTGAAGCTCTTTAGCAATTTCCTCATCCCCTTCTATTTGTTTTTTATACTTACGAAGACCGTACAATCTACAAGAAAATCTGATAAACCTATCTTTATGTGCAACTATGATAGTTTTGATTTTTGTTCCATTACTTCATCTAATAATTGATTCCACTTTTTACGATTGTAGTTAAGCCCACTTCCATAATCCTCAATACATTGATCTACAATGATACCTTTAGCATTGCAAAACTGACGTAAAAAAGTTGCTTGGTTTTGTAAATCATCTTTTTGGTTTCTTGTAGATACTCTGGCATAAATAACAATCTGACGATTATCGTTTTCAGTATTTATACCCTTGAACTGAAGATATTGATCATAAGTATAATAACGCCTATTAGTCGGAGTTCGATTTGCTTTCAGAATCCCCTCGCTATCCCAACGTTGTAACGTTTTGACTGAGACACCCAATAATTCAGCAAAATCTTTTGGTTTGTAATTAGTGATATTAGATGTGTTCATAACAATATCCTCCATGAGTATATTTCAACATATTTAATCACTATTGACAATGATTTTGGTTACTTAATGGTTACTCCTTTATCTTAGGCTTTAAATGTGAAACCGGCATATAGACCGGTACGCCATCTTTGTATTCATTGGTAACTTCTCCCTGAATAAGTGGGAGCAGGTATTCCTGTAACTGTGGCATGATATCATTCCCGGCTTCATTGATCCATTCGCGTGGAATGGATTTTGCCTCGTTTGCAATGCCACGGATTGGTGCATGCCCGTAAGTGACGGTGTATGGTGTGTTGGATGTACGTGTCAGAGTGACCATCGTAGCAGTCTCACCTTCCTCTGCGAGAGATACCGCTTTTTCCCCTAAGGCGAAAGCTTCATCCAGATCCGTCCTGGAAGCCATATGTGCAGCACAGCGCTGGAGAACATTGACTTCTATGGAACGGACTTTTACACCGATATTTTCTTTTACTAAAAACTCGAGCGCTTTGCCAGCTCCGGAAAGCTGTTGATGACCAAACTGATCTGCCACGGCTTTTGAAGCGGTAATGTAATCGCCGTTTTCATCACGGATACCTTCTGAGACAGCTACGATTACATTATTTAAAGTCTTTAATTTTTCACGGATGTCATTTAAGAAATTCTCTTGGTTGAATGCAACTTCCGGAAGATAGATAAAATGTGGAGCAGTGTTGTATTCATTTCTTGCAAGTGCACTTGCAGCAGTAAGCCATCCGGCATCGCGTCCCATGATCTCTACAATTGTTACACTTTTTACAGCGTAGATAAATGTATCATGTGCAACTTCAAGCATGGTAGATGCAATATATTTTGCAGCGGAACCAAAGCCCGGTGTATGATCAATCATGCAAAGATCGTTATCAATCGTCTTTGGAATGCCGATAATACGAATGTCGCTATTGATTTTTGCTGCATAATCCGATAACTTAAGTACGGTGTCCATGGAATCATTGCCACCGATATAGAAAAATGCTTTAATATTAAATTTTGCAAACTGATTAAAAATAAATATATAAGGAGAATCGTCATCCTTATAGTTTGGCAGCTTGTGGCGGCAGGAACCAAGATACATGGCAGGTGTCCGCATAAGCCGGGCAAGTTTTTCCTCGTTTTCAACAGAGTCGGAAAGATTGAGATAATTTTCATTTAAAATACCAAGAATTCCGTTGATGGCTCCGTAGCAGATATCATATTTTCCGGATTTGGTAACACCGGAAATGACGCCTGCGAGACTGGCGTTGATCGCTGAGGTTGGTCCGCCGGACTGGGCGACCATACAGTTTGACTGATTCATAGTTATACTCCTTATTCTATGGTATGCAACCATTGTTTTTGATATCCCCCCTCATTGTAGAGGTTTTGGAAAGGAATCGCAAGAGGTACACATGAAAAATCAAAATTTATACAATAAATGCACATTATGCCCCAGAAACTGCGGGGCAGACAGAAATCATAAACAGACTGGTGTATGTGGTGTCACCAGCCAGCTTCGGGTGGCGCGTGCAGCGCTGCATTATTGGGAAGAGCCGTGCATCAGTGGAACCAATGGCTCCGGTGCAGTTTTCTTCAGTGGCTGTGCGTTACACTGTGTATTTTGCCAGAATGAACCAATCGCACAGGGGAGTGCAGGTATTGATATATCTCCGCAGCGGCTTGCAGAAATTTTTCTGGAATTACAGGAACAAAAGGCAAATAATATCAATCTTGTAACACCGGGCCAATATGTTCCTCATATTATAGAAGCAGTGGAATCTGCCCGGAGGCAGGGGCTTCGGATTCCGATTGTTTATAACACGGGAAGCTATGAAAAAGTAGACACATTAAAAATGCTTGAGGGCATTGTGGACATTTATCTCCCGGATTTCAAATATATGAGTCGACAGCTTGCCAAAGCATATTCAAAAGCGGAAGATTATCCCAAAATTGCAAGAGCTGCCATTGCCGAGATGGTAAGGCAGCAGCCGAAACCGCTTTTTCAGTGGGAAAACCTAACAAGAGAAGGAAAAGCACCCGTGGAAGCGGTCGAAGGTGCCATTATGACAAAAGGTGTGATCGTAAGACAGCTTTTGCTGCCTGGAAGTTTATCGGATGCAAAAAAGATTATTTCCTATTTGCATGAAACATATGGAAATCAGATATACTTAAGTATGATGAGTCAGTACACACCGCTGAATGAAGTCCCGGATTTTCCAAAATTGAATTGCAGGGTTTCGAAGCATTCTTACAAAAAATACATAGATTACGCATTGGATATTGGTGTAGAGAATGCTTTTATGCAGGAAACGGATGTTGCAAAAGAAAGTTTTATCCCGGATTTTGGAAGTGGAGAGGGGGTTCTTGCACCTGCAAAAAAAGAGTAGAAAATGGAAAAAATATGTGGTTTTTTATGTCGAAATGTAGTACTATAGTATCATAAATAAGAGGGAGGTAATGATATTGGAAAAGGCGGGGGGACAGATTTTAATCGAGTGTCCAAATACAATATTTCATCTGTATATCAAAAGTGAACAGGATCTGTCGAAGATAGAGACCTTTATGAACAATATCCGTACCATCGAGCGGCTGGGACTTAACGATATCTATACCTGGTGCAACCGACAGGGGATTTTATATGATACTGCATTTAATTATCATAAAGAGACCTCTTTTTGGAAAAATATAAAGGCATATGTCAGGTATTCCCGACAGAAGATGAAATATCAGAGCTGTTGCTCGTAAAGAAAGTAAAAATGGACCGGCGTGCATAATTGTACGTCGGTTTTTGACTGTATAGGGATGCCTTGCATTCATAAAACTTCTGCATTATACTGAGAGAATGAAAAAAGGAGGTCTGGTATGAGATATCCGGAATTTTTACAGGACAATGGAACAATTGGTTTTGTAGCACCTTCATTTGGATGTGCCACAGAGCCTTATTATACCGCATTTCAGAATGCATTAAAGAATTTTCATGATATGGGATTTAAAACAGAAATCGGGCCAAACTGTCTGGTGGAACAGGGTGTTGGAATCAGTAACAAGCCGGAAATTTGCGGGGCAGAATTAAATGAGGCATATGTGGATGAAGTATCCGATATTCTCATTTCCTGCGGGGGAGGAGAGTTGATGTGTGAAGTCGTTCCGTATATCGATTTCGCAAAAATAAAAGAGGCAAGACCAAAATGGTATATGGGATTTTCTGATAACACAAATTTTACATTTTTGTCTGCCACCTTGTGTGATACGGCAGCAATTTATGGGCCGTGTGTGGCGGCATTTGGTATGGAACCGTGGCATCCGTCCGTAAAGGATGCATTCGATTTGTTGCGGGGAAAAATCAACCATGTGCATAACTATGACAAATGGGAGCGGGAAAGTTTAAAAGATGAGGAACATCCGCTTGTACCGTATAATGTGACGGAAAATACAGTGATCCGGCGTTTTCCGGATCAGGAAGTTACGATAGAAGGCAGGCTGATCGGCGGCTGTATGGATTGTCTGGTAAATCTGTTAGGTACACGCTTTGATCGTGTGATGGATTTTAATGTGCGTTATGCAGAGGATGGAATTATATGGTTTTTAGAATCCTGTGATTTGAATATTATGTCAATCCGGCGCGCAATCTGGCAGATGAAAAATGCCGGATGGTTTTCACATGTAAAAGGCTTTTTGATTGGCAGACCACTTTGCTTTGGAGAAGAAATGTTTGGAATCGATCATTATGAGGCGGTTCTTGGACTTCTTGCAGAGTATGATGTGCCGGTAATCATGGATCTTGATATCGGACATTTGTCCCCGATGATGCCGGTGATCTGTGGTGCGAAAGCAAAGGTGCACAGCAAAGGGAACACTTTTGATATGGAATATATTTTGGAATAAAATTGGGAAAAGGAGAGAAAGCAATGAAAAATAAATATTGTAAACAGGTTTTGGCGGTAATTCTGGCAGCCACAATGATGGCTGGAACAGTAAGTACTGCAACGCATCGGGTATATGCCAGCGAGGAAACACAGGCCACAGAAGAGGGCGACAATGTTGTGATCACAAAGGAAGAGAAGCCGTATCTTGCGCTTGGAGCAGATCTGACAGCAGATCAGCAGCATACGGTTTTATCTTATATGGGAATTGATGTGGCAGATTTTGACAATTATGATGTCGTCTATGTCAACAATGATGAGGAACACAAATATCTCGATGCCTATGTGCCAAAGAAGCAGATTGGAACAAAAGCGTTATCATCGGTTTTGATTTCACTGACCGATAAAGGAAATGGAATCAAGGTTTCTACTTACAATATCAATTACTGTACTGCTGGTATGTATAAGAATGCGCTGGCAACTGCAGGCATTTCCGATGCAAATATTATTGTGGCCGGACCGTTTGCGTTATCCGGTACAGCAGCCTTGGTGGGAACTTTTGAGGCGTATGAAAAGATGACAGGAGAGACGCTTGATGAGGATGTAGTTGATGCCGCTATGGATGAGCTGGTCACAACTGGAGATCTTGAACAGAGTATTGATGGTGATTCCGAAGATGTGGAGGCAATGATCGCAGATCTGAAAGGGAAAATAGCGAATGGAGAGTTGAACTCAGCAGAGGATATCGAAAATGCGATTGATGAGCTGGCTGATAAATATGAAATTAATATTTCAGATGAAGATAAACAGAAAATTACCAAATTGATGGAAAAATTAAAAGGACTTGATTTAGACTGGGGCAGTATCAAAGATCAGGCACAGGACTGGGCAGATCAGTTACAGAATCAATTGTCTGATAAAGATCTGGGTCAGAAAATTGCAGATTTCTTTGCAAAACTGTGGGAGGCTATCTGTTCTTTGTTCAACTAAATAAAATGTTATTTTATAAAAATTCCGTAAAGTGATTGTAAAAAACATGAAAAGTGTTTTATAATAAAACGTACATGTAAATTTTTATACAGGAGTAAAGGAAAAGAAAAATATGAGTGGCATAACAATTGTCCTGACACTTTTAAGTGGAGTTGCATTGTTTCTTTTCGGTATGTCTCTGATGGGAGACGGACTGAAAAAAGTGGCAGGAAATAAGCTTGAGCTTGTATTGTATAAGCTCACAAATACACCAATCAAAGGTGTACTTCTCGGAACTGTAGTTACAGCAATTATCCAGTCATCTTCAGCGACCACGGTTATGGTTGTGGGATTTGTGAATTCCGGAATGATGAAAGTAGCACAGGCAATTGGAATTATCATGGGAGCCAATATCGGAACCAGTGTGACAGGATGGATTCTCTGTCTGTCCTATATTGACGGTTCAAGTGGTATTGCCCAGCTTTTATCCACAGCAACAATCTCTGCAGTAGTAGCAATCATTGGTATCACATTCAAGATGTTTGTCAAGAAGACCACCTACAAGAATGTTGGTGATATTATGCTTGGATTTGCGATTCTAATGGTCGGAATGCAGACGATGAGTGGTGCAGTTTCTCCATTAAAAGAGAATCCTCATTTTGTAAATATGCTTACAAAGTTTGAAAATCCATTTATGGGAATCATTGTTGGTATTGCATTTACAGCAGTACTTCAGAGTGCTTCAGCATCCGTAGGTATCCTGCAGGCATTGTCCATGACAGGAAGCATCAGTTTCGCAGCAGCACTTCCAATTACTATGGGTATTGGTGTTGGTGCAGCCTGTCCGGTACTTCTTTCTTCTATCGGAACAAACAGGAATGGTAAGCGTACAGCACTGATTTATCTGTTAAATGATCTGTTCGGAATGATATTCTGGTCAATCGTATTTTATAGTGTGAATGCATTTGCTCATTTTAAATTTATGGACATGACAATGCGTCCGGTAACAATCGCCATGATGAATACTATCTTCCGTCTGGCAACGATTCTTGTATTGTTACCATTTATTCATGCGATAGAAAAACTGGTGTTCCGTCTGATCAAGGATGATCCGGAAGAACTTGAGGAACAGGCAGATTTTGATCTTCTTGAGGAGCGTTTCCTTTCCTATCCGGCACTGGCAATCGGACAGAGCCACACCGCAGTCAATGGTATGGCAAAGAAGGCACGTAAGAATATCAACCGGGCCCTTTCTCTTTTGAGCGATTATTCACAGGATAAATACAATAAAGTACAGGAAAAAGAAAATTTGATTGATAAGTATGAAGACAAGCTTGGAACTTATTTGATGCAGCTGACCGGACAGGAAATGTCCACGACACAGACGCAGCAGGTTTCAAAGTTCTTACATACAATCAGTGACTTTGAACGACTGGGTGATCATGCAGTCAATATTTCCAAGGTCGCAAATGAGATTGTAGAAAAGAAGATTTCGTTCTCGGATTCAGCAAAGAGCGAAATAAAAGTATTAGAGGCTGCCGTTCGTGAAATTGTAGATCTGACGGTAGATGCGTTCTGTGATGATAATCTGGAGATGGCAGCTAAAATTGAGCCGCTACGAGAGTTGATTGGAATTTTGTGCAATGATTTGAAAAATCGTCACGTAACACGTCTGCGTGAAGGAAAATGTGAATATAAGCAGGGATTTGCGTTTAATGATTTACTGACAAATCTGGAGAGAATAGCTGCACATTGCTCGAATATAGCTGTTGCAATGATTGAGACAGAGACATCCGAATTTGATACACACGAATATTTAAAGAGTGTACGTCATATGAAAGATGACGCTTATCTGAAATGTTTTGATGAATATGCGAGCAAATATAATATTTCCACTGGAAAAAAGGAAAAGAAAAATAAATAAGACTGATTAGCACACGCAAAAAGCGTGTGCTTTTTAGTGTCCGTATTATAGTACATTATATCTGTGATAATTCCTTTATCAGAAGAAAAACGGAGGAAAAACAGATGAAGGGATATGTAGTAGAGAGCGGATATATGGGATATGTAGATGGACAGTATGTACTTTTTGCAGATGAAAGCGATTATGCGGAAATGTATGAAGAAATAGAAGGCTAAGTTACGTTGAATTTTCTGTCAGGTTGTGTCATAATAAAACACAGTGTAGTATATGTTGTAGGAGGTATTTGACGATGAAACAGGAAATTGAACTTGCAAGACCGGCAACAGACGTAAAATTACGCCCATATGAGCACCATGCAAAATATTATGAGACAGATCAGATGGGGATCATCCATCACAGTAACTATGTGAAATGGATGGAGGAAGCCCGTATGGATCTGATGGATCAGATGGGACTAAGCTACAAGCAGATGGAAGAAATGGAGATTATCAGTCCGGTACTCTCGATTTCAGTAAATTATCACAGTATGGTTCATTTTGATGACACGGTTGTAATTCAGACAAAACTTGTAAAATACAATGGCATCAAAATGGAAGTGGAATATGTTATGACCGATAAAGAAACCGGAGAGTTGCGCACGACCGGAAGCAGCAGCCATTGCTTTTTGAATCGTGCAGGAAAGCCAATTTCACTCAAACGTATGTATCCGGAACTGGATACAAAGTTCTTTGAGATGAAGGAGGATGTGGAATGATTCCGCAGAGACTTGCAGCGCTTCGCAGAGAGATGAAAAAGCATAATATTGCTGTGTATGTGGTTCCAACTTCGGATTTTCACGAATCTGAATACGTTGGAGAATATTTTATGGCAAGAACGTATATCACCGGGTTTACCGGGTCAGCCGGTACGGCGGTGATTACAATGACAGAGGCCGGGCTTTGGACGGATGGAAGATATTTTGTGCAGGCCGCCAGACAATTAGAAGGAACGACCATTACTTTGTACCGCATGGGAGAGGAAGGCGTTCCTACAGTAAATGAATATATTGAAAAAGTACTTAAGCAAGGCGAGACAATCGGATTTGACGGACGTGTTGTCAATGGGCGCTGGGGTGCCAGATTAGAAGAAATCGCGGCAAAAAAGAAGGCATTTGTATCTGCAGAAGCAGATCTGTTGGATGCCATCTGGGAGGAGCGTCCACCGATGGCAAAAGAACCAGCCTGGATTCTGGATGAGGCATATAGCGGAAGAAGTACGGGAGACAAGTGTGCCGATGTGCGCCGTATCATGAACGAAAAAGGAGCGAATACCTATATCCTTTCATCCCTTTCGGATATCGCCTGGCTGTTAAATGTAAGAGGCAATGATATCAGCTATGTGCCGGTAGTGCTTTCTTATGTTCTGCTGACGGAAAAAGAATGCATCTGGTTTGTACAGGAAGAGATTTTAGATGCCACGATGCAGGAATATCTGCAGGCAAACCAGATACAGACGATGGCTTATGATTCTTTTTATGAATATATTGCAACTATGGAACATAAGACAATTTTGTTGAATCCGGCGGTACTCAATTACCGGACAAGAAAGAGTATTTCTTCTTCCAATAAGATCATAGAGGCGGCAGATCCTACCGAAAAACTGAAAGCAGTAAAAAATAAAACAGAAATTGGACATATTAAGGATGCACATGTAAAAGATGCAGTTGCAATGTGTAAGTTTATGTATTGGCTGAAGAAAAATGTGGGAAAAATACCAATGACAGAGATTTCTGTGGCAGATTATCTTACAGATCTTCGCAGCCGGCAGGAAGGTTTTCTTGACCTGAGTTTTGAGACAATTGCAGGTTATGCAGAACATGGAGCAATTGTTCATTATGCTGCGACAGAAGAGACCGATGTTCCGTTGAAACCGGAAGGCTTTCTTCTGGTGGATTCCGGTGGACATTATCTGGAAGGAACGACAGACATTACAAGAACATTTGCACTTGGACCGATTACGGACGAGATGAAGGAAAATTATACCCGTGTGTGTCGTTCCAATATGAATCTTGCTAATGTACGCTTTTTGTATGGATGTTCGGGAAGAAATCTTGATATTGTGGCAAGAGAGCCGCTATGGGAAGCTGGACTTGATTATAAACACGGCACGGGACATGGTGTCGGTTATACCTTAAGTGTTCACGAAGGACCGAATGCATTTCGCTGGAAAAAGTCTCCGGTGAGTGAGGAATGTGTTTTGGAAGAAGGCATGATAACAACTGATGAGCCGGGAATCTATATTGAGGGACAGTATGGAATCCGTCTGGAAAATGAACTGGTATGTTGTAAGGATGAGAAAAATTCTTATGGACAGTTTATGCATTTTGAAAATATAACGTATGTACCGTTTGATTTGGATGCAGTGGTGCCACAGCAGATGACAGGGACAGAGAGAGCGCGTCTGAACGCTTATCACCAAAAGGTATATACCGTGGTTTCTCCTTATCTTGAAGGGGAGGAACTGGAGTGGTTGAAGGAAGCAACCAGAGAAATATAAAACAGTCACCGGTTGGAGGGGACAAGAAGGAGTTATGAATGAGTAAAAAGCTGGTACTGATTGATGGACACAGCATTTTGAACCGTGCATTTTTTGGATTGCCGGATCTAACAAATTCAGAAGGATTGCACACCAATGCAGTGTATGGCTTTTTGAATATTATGTTTAAAATATTGGAAGAGGAAAAGCCGGACTATCTGACAGTGGCTTTTGACGTTCATGCGCCGACGTTTCGGCACAAGATGTTTGATGCCTATAAAGGCACACGTTCACCGATGGATGATGCCCTGCGGCAGCAGGTGCCGATGATCAAAGAGATGCTGACTGCCATGGGCGTACGTATTATCGAGATGGAAGGTTACGAAGCGGATGATCTGCTTGGAACACTTGCCGGAATGGGGGAGCGGGAAGGCATGGATGTTTCGGTGGTATCCGGAGACCGCGACTTGTTGCAGCTTGCAACGGAACATGTAAAAATCCGTATTCCGAAGACAAAAAAGACTGGAACTGAAATTGAAGATTATCTTGCAGAAGATGTTAAGGAACGTTATCTGGTCACACCAAAAGAATTTATCGATGTCAAGGCACTTATGGGCGATACCGCGGACAATATCCCTGGTGTTCCGGGAATTGGAGAGAAGACAGCGACAGCGCTGATTGCACAGTATGGGAGCATTGAGGCGGTACATGAGAATGCAGAAGTTGTTCGTCCGCCGCGTGCGTCAAAGAATATTGTGGAGTATTGGGACCAGGCGGTCATGAGCAAAAAGCTCGCGACCATCATTACGGATGTTCCTGTGAAATATGATTTCACAGAGGCCGCGTTAGCGTCAAATGATGCACTTTACACACAGGAAGCGTATCTGATGTGTAAGAAACTGGAATTTAAGAATCTTCTGGGACGTTTTTCTGTGGATGCACCAAAAAATAATGCCCAGGAGCATTTTAATGTAATAAAAACAAAAGCAGAGGCAGAACGTATCTGGAAGAAAGTGGATGAAAAGCCACTTGCTTTTATGGTTATTCCAAACGTGGATAATAAGCAGGAGTCGGATGGACAGATGCTTTTGTTTGCGCCAGCACCGAAGAATGCATTTGCGGCGCTTGCAGTGGCTTTTTCTGAGGTAGATATTTATTTGTTTATTACCGGAGATGAACTCGCGGCAGATGATTTGATGGCGCATTTATTTGCGTGCAAAAGCAAGCAGTTGCTTACAGCAAATTTAAAATCCCAGCTGCCTTATCTGAAATGGATAAATGAACAAAGAGCAGCAGAAGACTGGGAAGCATATTGCACGCAGAGAAATCGTTTTTTTGAACGCACAGTGGCAGCGTATCTGTTGAATCCATTAAAGGGCGAATATCCGTGTGATGATATTGCAAAGGATTATCTGGGACTTATGGTGCCGGGGAAAGCAGACTTGCTTGGAAAGAAAACGGTAGCAGAAGTGCTTGCGGAAGATGAAAAAAAGGCAGTGGATTATGCCTGCTATGAGGCATACATTTCGTGGAAATCCTATCCGGTTCTTATGGAATCGTTAAAAGAACAGGGGATGGATAAACTTTTCCGTGAAATCGAGATGCCGCTCGTTTTTGTATTGTCCGATATGGAACGGCAGGGAATCAGCATTGATGCGGATGCACTGAAAGAGTACGGTGAAAAGCTTTCCGTTTCTATTATAGAACTGGAACAGAAGATATACGAAGAAGCGGGTGAACAGTTCAATATCAATTCACCGAAGCAGCTTGGTGTGATTTTATTTGAAAAAATGCAGCTTCCGAATGGAAAGAAGACCAAGACCGGATTTTCAACTTCTGCGGAGGTGCTGGAAAAACTGGCAGGAGATTACCCGATTGTTGCGGACATATTGGAGTATCGTAAACTGGCAAAACTGAAATCAACCTATGCGGATGGGCTTGCTAACTATATTGACGAGACTGGAAAGATTCACACAACATTTCATCAGACGATTACGGCAACGGGAAGACTCAGCAGTACGGATCCGAACTTGCAGAATATTCCAATCCGTATTGAACTTGGAAAAATGATTCGTAAAGTATTTCATCCGCTGGATGGAGATTTGTTTGTGGATTCTGATTACTCACAGATCGAACTTCGTCTTCTGGCACATATGTCCGGAGATAAGCAGTTGATTGAGGCGTTCCGGGAAAATCAGGATATTCATAGAAGTACGGCTTCCAAAGTATTTCATGTGCCGTTTGATGAGGTGACCGATTTACAGCGACGAAATGCCAAAGCGGTCAATTTTGGCATTGTATATGGAATCAGCGCATTTGGACTGAGTCAGGATCTTGATATCGGACAGAAAGAGGCACAGGGATATATTGACAGTTATTTTGAAACTTATCCAAAAATCAAGGAATTTTTAGACCGCACGGTTGCGGAGGCGAAAGAAAAAGGTGTTACCAAAACTTTATATGGAAGAATTCGCCCGATTCCGGAACTTTCATCCAGCAATTATATGCAGCGGCAGTTTGGGGAGCGTGTTGCAATGAACGCGCCAATCCAGGGAACTGCAGCAGATATTATTAAAATTGCGATGATCCGTGTGCATGACCGTCTGATTCGCGAAAATTACAAATCAAGACTGATCTTACAGGTACACGATGAACTTTTGATTGAGACTGCAGAAGAAGAAAAAGACGCAGTGATAGCTCTTTTGGAACAGGAAATGCAAAGCGCGGCAGATTTAAGTGTAGAGCTTGCAGTGGGAACAGAAACCGGATATGATTGGTATGATGCACATTAGGAGGCTGATATGCTTTTTGTTGGAATTACAGGCGGTGTGGGAGCCGGAAAATCAGAGATATTAAATTATCTTGGCAGACATCATGGAACCAGAGTTATGCTTGCAGATGAAATTGCTCATGAACTTATGGAACCGGGAACGGAGTGCTTTGAAAAACTAGCGGAGCTATTCAGAAACGAAGATATTTTTCAGGAAGATGGTCATTTTGACCGTAAAAAACTGGCATCTGTGATTTTTGCAGACGAAGAAAAAAGAAATTTACTTAATGGAATTGTTCATCCGGCAGTCAAAGAGTATGTGTGTGAGCAGGTACAGGCTGAAAGAGAAGGCGGTGTTCGCAAGCTTCTGGTATTGGAAGCGGCTTTGCTTATTGAAGAACATTATGATGAAATATGTGATGAACTTTGGTATATTTATACGGATAGAGAAATTCGAAGAGAGCGTCTGAAAATTTCAAGAGGATATTCAGATACAAAAATTGACCAGATTTTTGATAGTCAGCTGAGCGAGGATGAATATCGAAAAAACTGTCAGCTGGTCATTAATAACGATGGAAGAATTGAACAGACGCTGGCACAGATTGATAAGGCGTTGAGGGAGAGACACATATGAGTAACGTATTTGGTTTGGACATTGGAACCCGCAATGTGGTGGGAACTGTGGGATACCGGACAGAAGATGACAAATTTATAGTGACAGCGCAGTGTGTGAGACAGCACGAAACCCGTGCAATGCTGGATGGGCAGATTCATGATATCGGTAAGGTCGGACGAATTATTGGCCAGGTGAAAGCAGAACTCGAAGCACAGCTGAATGAACCGCTGAGTGATGTGTGTATTGCAGCCGCTGGTCGTGTGTTAAAGACGGTTACTACACATGTTGAGTATGAGTATGCGGAGGAGAGCATTGTTACCGGAGAGGATATTCATACACTCGATTTGCTGGGAATTGAAAAAGCTCAGGATATTTTAAAAGAAGCAAATGACACACAGTATAAATTTTATTGCGTGGGTTATTCGGTTGTGAAATATTTTTTGAATGATGAAGTATTTATAAGTCTTGAGGATCATAAAGCAACAAAGATTGGTGAAGACATTATCGTAACATTTCTTCCGGAAGATGTAGTAGATGGATTGTATTCTGCAGTAGGGCAGGCAGGGCTTACGGTCGCAAACATGACTTTGGAGCCAATTGCTGCTATCAATGTAGCTATTCCGGAAAATTACCGCATGTTAAATATTGCACTGGTTGATGTGGGTGCGGGAACTTCTGATATTTCTGTGACAAAAGAAGGAAGTATTATTGCATATGGCATGATTCCATATGCAGGAGATGAATTGACGGAATTAATCGTTCAGCATTTTCTTGTAGATTTTAAGACCGCCGAGGCGATGAAACTGGCATCGACTACAGAGAATGAAGTGACATATGAAGATATCATGAGTATTTCTCATACAATTCCTTCTAAAGAAATCTGGGATCTTGTAGAGCCTACGGTGGATAAGATTACTTCCGAAGTAGCTGCAAAGATCATGGAATTAAATGGAGATAAGACGGTCAGTGCCTGCTTTGTCGTAGGAGGTGGTGGAAAAATCCACGGATTCACGCAAATGCTGGCCAAACGGCTTGATTTGCCAGAGGAACGTGTGGCATTACGTGGAGAGGAAGTTCTCAAAGAAGTTGTCTTCGAACAGGAAGATATCCATAAGGATCCACTCCTTGTGACTCCGATTGGAATTTGTCTGAATTATTATGAGCAACGGAATAATTTTATTATGATGAAATTCAATGGAGAGCGCTTGAAGTTATATGACAATAATCGTTTGACGATCGTGGACGCAGCATTACAGGCGGGATTTCCGAATGACGAGCTTTTTCCTAAACGAGGTATGCCAATCAATTTTGTTGTGAATGGTGCGGCGAGAATTGCAAGAGGCGAGGCCGGAGAACCTGCGATTGTAACTTTGAACGGCAGACCGGCAAACATTAATACCCCACTTGTTCCAAACTGCGAAGTTACTATTGAACCATCTACAGCCGGTGCGGATGCGGTATACACAATCGAACAGTTAGAGGAATATCATGAGTCTACGCTTACGGTAATCATCAATGGAAAAACCGTTGTTTGTCCAAAATTTGTAGAAGTCAACGGACAATTGGAACCGGGTTCTTACGAGATCAAAGAAGGCGATGTCATTGAGGCAAGAAATTATTATACGGTACGTCAGGTTGCAGAGTTCATGGATGTGGAAGTAGATACAGATCATGAGGTTCTCGTCAACAACCGGCTTGCAGATTTTGACACACTAGTATATGAAAATTTTACGATTGACTGGACGGTTCTCTCCTTTGGGGTTGCGCCGGAGCCGGAGAATCGTTATAATGCTACAATAAGTGATACTTCTTCGGAAGTGTCCTCAGAGGATGAGTCTCCGGAAGAGAAAGAAGAGGAAGCTCCAGAAAAACCGGAAGGATCCGTTACCGTTATGGTAAACGGAGAGTCTGTGACTATGACAGGAAAGCAAAATTATATCTTTGTCGATGTATTTGACTGGTATTCCTTTGATCTGTCTGCTGGAAAAGGGCGCGCCATTGCAACATTAGTCAATGGAAAAGAAGCAGAATTTTCGCAGCCACTGGCCAATGGGGACAACATCGAATTATACTGGAAAGAGAATTAACATGTTAGAATTATGTAGTATTGCGAGTGGAAGCAGTGGCAATTGTATCTGTGTAGGGTCAGACGATTCCCATGTACTGATCGATGCAGGCATCAGCGGGAAAAAGATCGAGAACGGACTCAATGCTATTGATTTAAAAAGCCAGGATATGCAGGGGATACTTGTGACACATGAGCATATTGACCATATCGCGGGACTTGGTGTGATGGCAAGGCGCTATGGTCTGCCGCTGTATGCGACACCTGGAACCATTGATGCAATAAAAAATGTAAAGTCTGTGGGAAAAATTGATGAAAGTCTTTTTCACCCCATTACACCAATGGAAGAATTTTCAATTGGTGATTTAGAAATTACACCGATTCCGATTTCGCATGATGCAGCTGAACCGGTGGCATACCGTATCAAAAAGGATCATCATGTTTTTGCGGTTGTTACAGATCTTGGAACCTATGATGATGCCATAATACAGGAACTTCAGGGCTTGGAAGTTCTTCTGCTGGAAGCAAATCATGATATACATATGTTGGAGACAGGCGCATACCCCTATCCGTTGAAGAGACGTATTATGGGAGACAGAGGGCATTTGTCGAATGAGCGAAGCGGGCAGCTGCTTGGCGAACTTCTTCATGATAAATTTGGAACAGTTATGCTGGGCCACCTGAGCAAAGAAAATAATTACGAGGAACTGGCCTATGAGGCGGTGCGTTTGGAGGTTACGAGTGGAGATAATCCATACAAAGCAGATGATTTCCCGATGTATGTAGCCAAAAGAGACGCCGTTTCGCCGGTACTTCGTGCACAATAAAAAGGAGAATAAAAATGGAAAAGACAGTAGATAAGACAATTATTACCGTAGTAGGAAAGGATACCGTAGGTATTATCGCAAAAGTTTGTACATACCTTGCAGAAAACGGAGTCAATATTCTGGATATTTCCCAGACAATCGTTTCCGGATATTTTAACATGATGATGATTACAGACATCAGTGGTGCCACAAAGTCATTTGCTGCAATTTCAGATGAGATGGAAAAACTCGGAGAAGAGATTGGCGTTGTGATCAAATGTCAGCGTGAAGAAATCTTTGAGAAAATGCACCGTATCTAATATTGTTTGCCAGAAGGAGTAAATTCATGATAAATATCGGAGAAGTAATCGAAACCAATGAAATGATCGAGAAAGAGAATCTGGATGTGCGTACCATCACATTAGGTATCAGCCTTTTGGATTGTATTGATTCTGATCTGGATCGTTTAAATGAGAACATTTATAACAAAATTACAACCGTTGCCAAGGATCTGGTGGCTGTTGGAGAGAGCATTGAGAATAACTATTGCATTCCAATTGTAAATAAGAGAATTTCTGTGACACCAATCGCTTTGGTCGGTGGTGCAGCATGTAAGACTTCAGAGGATTTTGCAACGATTGCAGCGACACTTGACCGTGCAGCAAAGGCGGTAGGTGTTAACCTGATCGGTGGGTATTCTGCACTGGTATCTAAAGGAATGACAAAGGCAGATGAACTTCTGATTCGTTCTATTCCACAGGCATTACATAACACAGAGAGAGTCTGCAGTTCAGTAAACCTTGCATCGACAAAGACCGGAATCAATATGGATGCGGTCCGCCTTATGGGTGAAATTATTTTACAGACAGCAGAAATCTCCAAGGATAATGATTCTGCAGATTGTATGAAGCTGGTGGTATTCTGTAATGCACCAGATGATAATCCGTTTATGGCAGGTGCGTTCCATGGAGTAACAGAAGCCGACGCTGTCATCAATGTCGGAGTCAGTGGACCGGGTGTTGTAAAGACCGCATTGGAAAAAGTGCGTGGAGAGAGTTTTGAAGTTCTCTGTGAGACAATAAAGAAGACTGCATTTAAGGTAACACGTGTTGGACAGCTGGTAGCACAGGAAGCATCCAAAAAGCTTGGTATTCCATTTGGAATTATCGATCTTTCCCTTGCTCCGACTCCTGCAATTGGTGACAGTGTTGCAGATATTCTCTGCGAGTGTGGTCTTGAGTATGCAGGTGCACCTGGTACAACTGCAGCACTTGCCATGTTGAATGATCAGGTAAAGAAGGGTGGCGTTATGGCATCTTCCTATGTAGGAGGACTCAGTGGAGCATTCATTCCGGTGAGTGAAGATCAGGGAATGATCAATGCCGTAGAAGCAAATGCAATTACCCTTGAGAAGTTAGAGGCAATGACCTGTGTATGTTCTGTAGGTCTTGATATGATTGCAATTCCTGGAGATACAAAGGCAACAACGATTTCCGGAATGATCGCAGATGAGATGGCGCTCGGAATGGTAAATCAGAAAACAACTGCAGCACGTCTGATTCCGGCAATCGGAAAAGGTGTTGGTGATAAAGTAGAATTTGGTGGCTTATTTGGATATGCACCGGTTATGCCAGTGAATCCATATTCATGCGCAGACTTCATCAACCGCAAAGGCCGTATCCCGGCTCCAATTCATTCATTTAAAAATTGACGAGAAAGCTACGAGACGCGTAAAAGAAAAGAATCCCAGCCAGGTTTCGCTTGCGAAAACCTGGCTGGGATTCTTTTCTTTTATGGGGCGACAGCCCGCGCAGCGAATCGACGCGTCTCGTAGCAAATGGATATATGCAAAAAGAAAAAGTGTAATGTCCACAAAAAATAGAAAGATTGGACATATAAGGTAAATTATATGGAATCTAGTGAGAAGAGCAGCCATAGTTTTACGAATGTTAACCTTGAATGATTGAGGGTTGACACTTTGAAAAAGAAGTACTAATATATTTGACGAACAAGATGATAGTGTCAAGTTTTCTATGAAAACATGATATTCAAAATGAAGGGAGAAACATTATGAAATTATCAGTTCGAACCATATGTATGGTTGCTATGTTTACAGCCGTTATATCGGTATTGTCTATTATGCAGATTCCAACACCATGGGGAGTGCCTTTTACTTTACAGACATTTGCAATGGCGCTGTGTGGATATGTACTTGGATGGAAGTATGGAACACTTTCTACAATTCTTTATATCCTGATTGGAGCAATCGGCGTGCCGGTATTTGCCGGAATGTCAGCGGGAGTAGGTATTCTGACTGGTGCAACTGGAGGATATCTTTTTGGATTTATTATTATGACATTCCTTTGTGGAATCGGAAGAGTTTATATGAAGAAGGGTGTCAAAGGTATTGTCTGGCTTGTAGTATTTTCAGCACTTGGATTGGCGGCTTGTCACATCCTTGGTATTATTCGGTTAAAATATGTGGCAAATTTATCATGGGCAGTCGCAGCAATAAAAGGTTCTGTTCCTTATCTTGCAAAAGATATTGCATCTGTGATTGGTGCTTATCTGGTAGCGCTTGCAATTCGTCGTGCACTTCGTTCTACAAACTTACTGGATTGGGAGAATGAAAAAAAGGCACATGCATAAATACAGAGAATTTCGTGTACATCATATTTTATGCACACAGTTGTATCAGGGATTGGGATATGATGGAGATTTTTGTGAAAATATGACGGCTATTGTTTCGGATCTGCGAAAGAATCCGGATCAGCCATTGCGACTGGTTGCAAAAGCGGATGCAATATGTGCGAATTGTCCGAATCGTTTGGGAAATGACTTTTGCACAAATGGAGACAACCATGTAGCAATTAAAGACAGGAAGCTGCTTGCACCGCTGCATTTGACAGAAGGTGAAATATACACCTATACACAATTGCTGCAGCATTCCAAAAAATATCTGACAAAAGACGTCTTTGCCGAGAGCTGTGCCAGCTGCAACTGGTATCAGCAGGGCATCTGTAAATATGAAAAATTGCAGTTCACACCGTCGATGTGAACAGTAACATAAAAATTACTAATAATTTTAAGAAGAGAAACTTTCTTGACAACTTTATGTTTCCATGCTTAAATAAATTTAGTTATATGACTGACGGAATTTATGTGGAAGAACCACGTGGAGTATAACATCAGGCAGTTTTTAACTGCTGGGAAAGGCAATGTCTCTTCGGGACATCGCGGCAACGATTCATAGAAACGTTGCAATTGCCGACCGTCTGGGCAACCTGCACATTTGAGGGCAATGCAGTGCGCATTACCTTATATGCTATTGTGTAAGTTCTCAGATGTGTCGGCTTTTTTCATACAATTGATTGAATAAAAGATGATGTTTTATGCGAAAGGAGATCAAAAATGCAAAAGGTAGCACTGAGCAAAGAATTAGCTGCAACAACTTATCCGGGAAGAGGAATCGTAATCGGAAAATCAAAAGATGGTAAGAAGGCGGTAACTGCATATTTTATCATGGGAAGAAGCGCAAACAGCCGTAATCGTGTCTTTGTAGAGGATGGCGAAGGCATCCGCACACAGGCATTTGATCCTTCCAAGTTAGAAGATCCAAGTCTGATTATTTACGCACCGGTACGTGTACTTGGGAACAAGACAATTGTAACAAACGGTGATCAGACCGATACAATCTACGAACTGATGGACAAGCAGCAGACATTTGAGCAGGCACTTCGTACGAGAGAGTTCGAGCCGGATGCACCAAATTATACACCACGTATTTCAGGAATCATGCATATCGATAAGGGTGAGTTTAATTATGCAATGTCCATTTTAAAGAGCAACAATGGAAATCCGGATGCATGCAATCGTTATACTTTTGCATATTCGAATCCGGTTGCAGGAGAAGGACATTTCATTCACACTTATATGGGAGATGGAAATCCGCTTCCAAGTTTTGAAGGAGAACCGACATGGGTAGATATTGACGGTGACATTGATACCTTTACACAGATGGTATGGGAAAATTTAAATGAGGACAACAAAGTTTCCCTGTTTGTTCGTTTTATTGATATTGAAACAGGAAAATATGAGTCCCGCATTGTTAATAAAAACAAATAATTGCAACAGAAATAACAGTAAAAGTAGAATACAAAAATAAGGAGAAAATCATGCAGGAATATGAATTAAAATACGGATGTAACCCAAATCAGAAACCTTCCAGAATTTATATGCAGAATGGAGAGCTGCCAATCAAAGTATTATGTGGTCGTGCAGGATATATCAATTTTCTTGATGCATTTAACGGCTGGCAGCTGGTAAGAGAATTAAAGAAAGCGACCGGACTTCCGGCAGCTACATCTTTTAAGCATGTTTCACCAGCCGGTGCGGCAGTCGGTTTGCCACTGTCTGATGTAGAGAAGAAAATTTACTGGGTAGATGATATGGATGTAGAGTTTACGCCACTTGCAAATGCTTATATCCGTGCAAGAGGTGCAGACCGTATGTCTTCTTTCGGAGATTTTATTTCTCTGTCTGATGTGTGTGATGCAGCAACCGCACTTGTTATTAAAAGAGAGGTGTCCGATGGTGTGATCGCACCGGGATATACCGATGAGGCACTTGAAATTTTAAAACAGAAAAAGAAAGGCAATTACTGTGTAATCGAAATTGATCCAAATTATGAGCCGGCTCCAATCGAGCGCAAGGATGTGTTTGGTATCACATTCGAGCAGGGAAGAAATGAATTGCACATTGATGAGCATTTCTTTGATAACATTGTGACAGAAAACAAAGAGCTTACCGAGCAGGCAAAGATTGATCTTACTATTGCAATGATTACATTGAAGTATACACAGTCCAATTCAGTATGTTATGTCAAGGGTGGACAGGCGATTGGTATCGGTGCCGGTCAGCAGTCTCGAATTCATTGTACACGTCTGGCAGGTTCTAAGGCAGACAACTGGTGGCTGCGTCAGTCTCCACAGGTATTAGGACTACAGTTCGTAGATGGTATCAAACGTGCAGACCGTGACAACGCAATTGATCTTTATATGGGTGAGGACTACATGGATGTTCTTGCAGATGGTGCATGGGAAAATATTTTTAAAGTGAAACCACCTGTATTTACAGCAGAAGAAAAGCGTGCATGGTTAGACAAGAATACAGATGTTGCATTAGGTTCTGACGCATTTTTCCCATTTGGTGATAATATCGAGCGCGCACATAAGAGTGGTGTAAAATATATTGCAGAACCAGGTGGATCTGTTCGTGACGATCATGTAATTGACACTTGCAACAAGTATGGAATGGTAATGAGTTTTACAGGAATCCGTCTGTTCCATCATTAATTACATACAAATAATTTACTTGCATTTATTAGAAAACCAAAGTAAAATTATAGGTAAAAAGTACCGATGATAAAAATATCTAGAATTAAGGAGAAAATTTATGCAAGGAAAAGAGTATTTTCAGAACAGAAGGATTGCAGATAAGATTTCTTTGGTGCTAAAAGTTGTATTTGTTATACTGGCAATCAATAATATTTTGTTTGCCGCATTAATGATTACTTTTGGACACCTCGTATTTTTGATTATTCCAGTGCTTGGCTTGATTATTATGCCGATTCTCGGTCAGCAAATGGTAAAAGCGCTCACAGATAACATTCTTGAGCCATTGGAACAGATTGAAAATGCAGCAGAAGCGATGGCGCATGGAAATCTTGACATTGACGTAACCTATGAGGCAGAAGATGAACTTGGAAAACTGGCACAGAGTTTTCGCAATACAGCAGCTTCTCTGAAAGAAGTTGTGGAGGATATCGATCAGCTTCTCACAGAATTTGCTAAGGGAAATTTTGATGCAAAGTCAGGAAACATCGAAGTTTATCGTGGTAATTTCAGTGAGATTTTAAGCAAACTTGAAGAGACAGAGAAAGGACTGAGCCAGACGATTTCGAATGTTCAGGAATCTTCAAATCAGGTTTCAGCAGGAGCAGATCAGCTGGCACAGAGTGCACAGGGACTTGCGGAAGGTGCAACCGATCAGGCTGCTGCACTTGAGGAACTGACATCTTCTGTAAACGAAGTGGCAGAAAATGTGGCTGAGAATACAAAATCAACTGATCGAGTTCATGATCAGGCAAAAGAAGTTGCTATCAAGGCAGACAGTGGTACGGCAAAGATGAAGGAATTGATCGAGTCCATGAAACATATTTCTGATACCACAAACGATATTCAGGCTGTCATTGGAAAAATTGAAAGTATTGCCAGTCAGACAAACCTTCTTTCTTTGAATGCATCGATTGAAGCGGCACGCGCAGGCGAGGCAGGAAAAGGTTTTGCCGTTGTTGCAGAACAGATCAAAGAACTTGCAGAAGAAAGTGCTGCTTCCGCAGAAGAGACACGTGTCATGCTGACAAACAGCCTGAATCAGGTAGAGATTGGAAGCAATGTTGCTGACCAGACTTCACAGTTTATGGATGAGATGATTGAGCAGTTGGATGTTGTTGTTATGGAAGTTGCCAAGATTCGTCAGGTATCTGATCAGCAGGCAGAATCTGTAAAACAGATTTCGCAGGCAGTGGAGCAGGTAAGTAGTGTTGTACAGTCTAATTCTGCAACATCCGAGCAGGTATCTGCTACCAGTCAGGAGCTTTCAGCTTCAGCGGAAGGACTTGATGAGATGATTTCCAGATTCCAGATTCGTAAGTAGTTTGTATTTAATTTAAAACTTGCCAAAGAGCAGTCGTATGTGCTTATATAGAGAGTATAAAGATGACTCTGACACCGAAACCAAGGTTGAGGTGAAAGGTATAGCATAGAACGACTGCTTTGTGTTTTCAGACATAAGGCTTATTTTGTATGAATCAGGCTGTACCTTTTGAGGTACAGCCTGATTCGTGTCATAAGGAGGAAAAATGGAAAATAACACAAGAATCGCACTTATCGGTATTATTGTGGAAAAGGAAGAGTCTGCAGAACCATTGAATCATTTACTGCATGAGTACAGAGAATGTGTTGTGGGACGTATGGGCATTCCTTACCGCGACAAGGGTGTGAATATTATCAGTGTTGCGGTGGATGCTCCGCAGGACACCATCAATGCATTGTCTGGTAAAATCGGAAGATTAGAAGGGGTGAGTGCAAAGACAGTTTATGCAAACATTAGTGGAAATTATTGATCAGATAAAAAAAGAGCAGACGATCCATCGTGAGCAGTTACAGGCACTACTGGAGACAACAGATGAGCAGGCTGTCAGTTATCTGCGTGACACGGCCAGAAAAGTTGCGGATGATATTTATGGAAAACAGGTGTTTATTCGTGGATTGATCGAGTTTACGAATTACTGTAAAAACGACTGTATTTATTGCGGAATCCGAAGGAGCAATCCGAATGCGCAGCGATACCGTCTGACAGAAGAAGAAATTTTATCCTGTTGTGCAAACGGATATGAACTGGGATTTCGAACTTTTGTCTTACAAGGGGGAGAAGATCCGTATTTTACAGATGAACGGATCTGTAATATCGTAGCAAAAATCAAACAGGACTACCCGGATTGTGCGGTGACACTTTCGATTGGAGAGAAGGATAAGGCAAGTTATCAAGCTTTTTATGATGCAGGAGCGGATCGTTATCTTTTGCGCCATGAGACAGCAGATGAAGCTCATTACCAGAGTCTGCATCCGGCGGAAATGTCATTCCGGCACAGGATACAGTGTCTGTATGATTTGAAAGAAATCGGTTATCAGGTTGGTTGCGGATTTATGGTAGGTTCGCCGGGACAGACCGTGGGCACACTGTATGAGGATTTGATGTTTATCAAAAAACTGCAGCCACATATGGTTGGAATCGGGCCTTTTATCCCGCAAAAGGATACACCGTTCGGACAGGAACCGGCTGGAACAATGGAACAGACCCTGCGGCTTTTGAGCATCATAAGGCTGATCCATCCCCATGTGCTTTTGCCCTCGACGACGGCACTGGGAACGATTCATCCCCTTGGAAGAGAGAAGGGGATTCAGGCAGGTGCGAATGTCGTAATGCCGAATTTGTCGCCGGTTGCAGTCCGGGAAAAGTATAAATTATATGATAACAAAATATGCACCGGAGACGAGGCTGCTGAATGCCGCCATTGTATGGCCCGACGGATGGAGAGCGTCGGATATCAAGTCGTTGTTTCCAGGGGCGATTTTAAAAAATAACTGAATAGTTATAGCATGATTCAAACACTAGGAGGAAAGTATGTATAACGTAAAATCATTAAAAGCAGAAGAATTTATTTCAGATGAGGAAATCAAAGAGACACTTGCCTATGCAGATGCCAATAAGGATAACATGGAAGTGATTGATGCCATTATTGCCAAAGCAAAAGAGCGCAAGGGTCTCACACACCGTGAGGCGTCCGTTCTTCTGGCATGTGAAAATGAAGAAAAGATACAGGAAGTATATGAACTTGCACAGCAAATCAAAAAGGACTATTACGGAAACCGCATTGTATTGTTTGCACCTTTGTATTTATCCAATTACTGTGTGAATGGATGTGTATACTGTCCATACCATTTGAAAAATAAGCATATTGCAAGAAAGAAACTGACACAGGAAGAAATCGTAAAAGAAGTTACCGCTTTGCAGGATATGGGGCACAAGCGTCTGGCCATTGAAGCAGGTGAAGATCCGGTAAATAATCCGATCGAGTATATTCTCGAATGTATCAATACCATTTACAGTATCAAACATAAAAATGGTGCAATCCGTCGTGTAAATGTAAATATTGCGGCAACGACAGTCGAAAATTACCGCAAGTTAAAGGAAGCCGGAATCGGTACATACATTCTTTTCCAGGAAACATACAACAAAGAAGGCTATGAGCAGCTGCATCCGACAGGACCAAAGCATGATTATGCATATCATACCGAAGCAATGGACCGTGCAATGGAAGGCGGCATTGATGATGTAGGACTTGGTGTATTGTTTGGACTCGAAGGATACCGCTATGAATTTGCAGGACTTCTGATGCACGCGGAGCATCTTGAGGCTGTTCACGGGGTAGGACCACATACCATCAGTGTTCCTCGTGTGAAAAAAGCAGATGATATTGATCCAAGTGCTTTTGACAATGGTATCAGCGATGACACTTTTGCAAAAATCTGCGCATTGATTCGTATCTCGGTTCCATATACCGGTATGATCATTTCCACAAGAGAGAGTCAGGCAGTACGTGAAAAAGTATTACCACTTGGTGTATCCCAGATCAGTGGTGCATCGAAAACAAGTGTCGGCGGATATGCCGATCCGGAAGCAGAAAAACTTGCAGATGAGACTTCGGAGCAGTTTGATGTCAGCGATCAGAGAACTTTAGATGAAGTTGTGAACTGGCTGATGAAAATGGGATATATTCCGTCATTTTGTACTGCATGTTACAGAGAGGGAAGAACCGGAGACCGTTTTATGGCGCTTTGCAAGAGCATGCAGATTTTAAATTGCTGTCATCCGAATGCGCTTATGACTTTAAAAGAGTATCTGGAAGATTATGCAAGTGAAGAGACAAAGAAGATCGGTATGGAACTGATCAACCATGAGATTGAGAAGATTACAAATCCGAAAGTAAAACAGACAACTTACGAGCATATTCATGATATTTCCGAAGGAAAACGTGACTTCCGTTTCTAACATGAGAAAGGACGAAAGAACATATGGCAGTAACATTGAATGATACACCTTCCGCAAATCGCCTGCATATAGGTATATTCGGAAAAACCAACAGTGGAAAATCTTCATTTATCAATACTTTTACAAATCAGGAGGTTTCTATCGTTGCGGATATTGCGGGAACAACCACAGATCCGGTTTATAAAGCGATGGAAATTCATCCGCTTGGTCCATGCACGATCATTGATACCGCAGGTTTTGACGATGAGAGTATGCTTGGTGAACAGCGCATTGAACGAACGAAATTAGCTGCGGAAAAAACAGATCTTGCAGTGATCCTTTTTGCGGCAGACGAAAAGCAGGGACTTGCGGCATGTGCACAGGAGCTGAAATGGTATCGCTTTTTTAAAGAAAAGAATACACCGGTTCTTCTTGTAATCAACAAAGTCGATCTTGCAGATACAAAGGTGATGCAGGAAGAAATTAAAAAGGAGACCGGAGAGAATGCTCTGGTTGTAAGTGCAAAGACAGGTGTCGGCATGGATCAGGTGAAAGAAGCATTATCCCGAAAGGTCCCGGAAAATTTTGGTGAGCGTCTGATTACCGGAGATCTGGTAAGTGAGGGAGATCTGGTTATGCTTGTAATGCCACAGGACATTCAGGCTCCAAAGGGGAGACTGATTCTGCCACAGGTGCAGACAACCAGAGAATTGCTGGATAAAAAATGTCAGATTATGAGTGTAACAACGGATCAGATGGTTCCGGCGCTGGCAACATTGGTCAAACCGCCAAAACTGATCATTACAGATTCACAGGTGTTTGCATATGTGTATGAGAATAAGCCTAAGGAAAGCATGCTTACTTCGTTTTCTGTTTTATTTGCGGCTTATAAAGGAGATCTGCCTTATTACGTCGAAGGAGCAAAACAGATCGACCGCCTGACAGAAAATTCACATGTGCTGATTGCGGAATGTTGTACACATGCACCGTTGAGTGAGGATATTGGAAGGGTGAAGATCCCTCGGATGCTTCGAAAACGCTTCGGAGAAAACATGCAGATTGATCATGTGAGCGGTACCGATTTCCCGGAAAAACTGACAGAGTATGACCTGATCATTCAGTGTGGAGCCTGTATGTTCAACCGGAAATATGTACTTTCCCGCATTGACCGTGCGAAGGAACAGGCGGTACCTATGACAAATTATGGAGTGACGATCGCTCACCTTACCGGAATTCTTGATCATGTCGTTATGCCATAGAATAGTTAGTTGAGGGATGAATCGTTGGAACAGGTAATTGTGAAAAATCAGTCGGAAGAATATATGGTTAACGTGATCCGGTCAAAGCGCAAAACAATGGCACTTCAGGTAGGGCTGGACGGAACTGTCGTGGCAAGAGTTCCAAACCGGGTGGCAAAGAAAGAGGTGCTGCGTTTTTTGGACTCCCATGCGGCGTGGATTGCTGCGGCAAAGAAGAAGATGGCCCGGCGCCAACAGGAAAAGCAGGCATACCGGAGTCCCTATGAGATTCCTGCATATGATTCCCTGTCGAAGCGTGAGAAAGATGAAATCTGGGCGCATTTTATGCAGCGGCTGATGTATTATGCACCAAAAATCGGAGTGACGTTCGAACGGGTTGCAATCCGGAACCAGAAAGGACGCTGGGGAAGCTGCAGCAGTAAAGGAAATCTCAATTTCAATTATCGTCTGCATTATCTGCCACAGGAGCTGATGGATTATGTTGTGGTACATGAACTTTCGCACCGGATTCATATGAATCATTCACGGGATTTCTGGGCATTGGTCGGACAGTATGATAAGGATTACAAACAGCATCAGACAGAGCTTCGAAATATTGGGATTGACAAATAGAAAAAAAGGGTTTAAAGTATACGAATAAAGAGAAACCGATGAGAAAGAGGAGTAGACTTATCCGGATGTCACAGAGAGCTGCAGGTGGTGTGATGCAGTATGGAAGGATTTGTTGAATGGACTTTCGAGGGTGGCCCAAAAGGAAATCACTTAGTAGGCGTCACCGGGAACCGAGCCCGTTACCAATTCGGCATGTATGACATCGTACGTGAAAGAGTGGACATTTGTCAATTTGAGTGGTACCGCGATAATAAGATTTTATTACCGTCTCAAGCATTTTGCTTGAGGCGGTTTTTTATGTATAGGAGATTTCTTTGGAATTCCCTACACAGTAAAAGCAAGCATGAAAGAGAGGAAAAAGATTATGAAGAAAAAAGTATTAGCTATGGTATTATCTGCAGTATGTGCAATGGGACTGCTGGCAGGATGTGGATCAGGAAATGATGGAAACACAACACAGGGACAGGGAGGAACTTCCGAGACAACCTATACGATCGGAATTTCACAGTTCGCAGAACACGGTTCACTGGACAATTGCCGTGAGGGCTTTTTGGCAGGACTTAAGAATGCAGGAATTGAAGAAGGAAAGAATCTGAAAGTTGAATATCAGAATGCACAGACCGATACAGGTACAGCAAGTACGATTGCAGACAGTTTTGTATCGGAAAAAGTAGATATGATCTGTGCCATTGCAACACCTTGTGCAGCAAGTGCATACAACTCATGTATGAACACAGATATCCCGGTTGTTTATACCGCAGTATCGGATCCCGCTACCGCACAGCTTGCAAATGAAGATGGTTCAAGTGTCGGAAATATCACAGGTTCTTCCGATATTCTTCCGGTAAAAGAACAGTTGAAAATGATTCGTGAGATGATGCCGGATGCAAAGAAAATCGGTATTCTTTATACAACAAGTGAGGCAAATTCCTGCAGTACAATTGAAGAGTACAAAAAACTTGCAGGCGATTATGGATTTGAAATTGTAGACACTGGTATCAATACTTCTGCCGATATTGAAATCGCAGCAACAGATCTGGTATCTAAGGTTGACTGCTTATGTAACCTTACCGACAATACAGTAGTAAATGCATTACAGACAGTACTCGATAAAGCAAACGGCGCAGGAATCCCTGTATTTGGAAGTGAGATCGAGCAGGTAAAATCCGGTTGTGTAGCATCTATGGGTATTGATTATTATCAGCTTGGAATTGAGACTGGTGAGATGGCTGCAAAAATCTTAAAGGGTGAGACAACAGCAGATAAGACACCATTCATTACTGCATCAAAGGCAGAACTTTATGTAAATACTGCTGCAGCAGACAAGATCAACATGAAACTGGATAAATCCTATATTGCAAATGCCGCACAGACATTTGATGAAATTACAGTAAAGTAATAAACAATAAGAGATAAATAATTAGATTTGGGGGTAACACCGTGACATTAGTTTTAAGCGTACTCGAACAGGGCATGATTTATGCAATTATGGCTCTTGGCATTTATATCACATATACGATTCTGGATTTTCCGGATCTGACGGTTGATGGAAGCTTCCCACTTGGAGCTGCTTTATCTGCAGTATTGATCGCAAAAGGATGCAATCCGATTCTGACACTGCTGATTGCTTTTGTGGCAGGAGCGGTGGCAGGAACACTGACCGGACTGATTCATGTTAAATTAAAAGTAAGGGATCTCTTATCCGGAATTATTATGATGACAGCATTGTATACCGTGAATCTGCGTATTGCAGGCAGAGCCAACCTTCCGATTTACAATATGACAACTTTGTTTGACAATGATCTTGTACATAGTCTTTTCAAAGGATCACTTGCCGCTTTTTCCAATGTAATTATTATTTTTGTAATTACATTTATCATGAAGTTTTTACTGGATTGGTATATGAGTACGAAATCCGGATATCTCCTTCGTGCTGTCGGAGACAATGAAACAATCGTTACTTCCATGGGTGTAGACAAAGGTGTGATTAAGATTATCGGCCTTGCAATTGCCAATGGTCTTGTCAGCTTAAGTGGATGCATTTTTGCACAGCAGCAGCGTTATTTTGATGTTTCCATGGGAACCGGAACAATGGTTATCGGACTTGCCAGCGTAATTATTGGTATCAGTCTGCTGAAAAAAGTGACATTTTTACGCGTGACAACAAGTGTAGTGATCGGATCTATCGTATACAAAGCCTGTGTTGCGATTGCAGTTAAGCTTGGTATGCCGTCTTCCGATTTGAAATTGATTACAGCAGTGCTTTTCCTTGTGATTTTAGTGCTTGGCATGGATCGTAAAAAGAGAAAGAAGGTGGCTTAGATGTTAGAGTTAAAGCATATTCATAAAATGTATAATCCGGGAACAATCAATGAAATCTGTCTGTTTGATGATTTTAATTTGAATATTGAGGATGGACAGTTTGTTTCCGTTGTCGGAAGTAATGGTTCCGGTAAGACATCTATGCTCAACATTATCTGTGGTACCATTCCGGTAGATGGCGGAAATATTGTTGTCAATGGCGTTGATATCACAAAACAGAAAGATTTCATTCGCCATCGTCGCATTGGACGCGTGTTTCAGGATCCGTCGAAAGGAACCTGTCCGTCCATGACGATCCTTGAGAATCTTGCAATCGCGGACAACAAGGGAAAAATGTATGGACTGGGCAGAGGTACCAACCATGCCCGCGTGGAGGCGTACAAAGAATTGCTTGCCAGTGTAAATCTTGGACTTGAAGATAAGCTGCACACAAAAGTTGGGGCATTATCGGGTGGTCAGCGTCAGACACTGGCGCTTTTGATGGCAACCATGAATCCAATCGAATTTTTGATCCTTGATGAGCATACTGCTGCTTTGGATCCAAAGACAGCAGAGATTGTTATGGAACTGACCGGCAAGATCGTCGCAGAGAAAAAAGTTACCACGATCATGGTTACGCACAACCTGCGCTATGCGGTAGAATATGGTGATCGATTGCTGATGATGCATCAGGGACATGCGATTATTGACAAATCGGGTGCCGAGAAAAAGGCCATGCAGGTGGATGATATTCTCGGAACATTCAACGAAATCAGTATTGAATGCGGAAATTAGTGAAACAGCTACAAAAAGAAGGCGAAAGGCGTGAGAGCAACTCATGTTTTTCGCCTTTTTTCAATGGATACAGAGCGTGAATACGTTTACACGATTCTGTTGTATAAAGTTAAAATCAGGTTATTTCACACCAAAAGAATGCAAATCAATTACCTTTGTCTTTTGTGTTTTTGCATGGTTATAATGCATGCATCGAACAACAAAGTTCGAGTGAGGAGGTGCGGTAGAACGAAACGGTTATCCGGTTACAGGACCCGGACCAAAATGTGGCATGGTGTTTCAAAATCACAGATTACTTCCGTGGTTGAAAATAAAAGATAATGTAGGATTTGGTCTTGGAGATCTGCCAAAGCAGGAACGAGAAGAAAAAGTAAGAAAACATCTTGAACTTGTAGGGCTGGCGAAAAATCTGACGATCCTGCTTTTGATGAACCGTTTGGCGCGCTGGATGCTTTGGTAGGCCGCTGTGTTAATCGTGCCCTTCATGATTTAGAACCGGAGCGTTCAAGAAGGCTGGATGGTCTGGTTAATGCCTGCATTTAAGGACCTGTATCTGAAGATCAAGCGCCACAGAACACATATCTTAAATACAATCCGCTACGGTATGAGCAATGCTAGGATTGAAGTAACAAGCGTGATTTTTATGATCTGGGATAATTTCTTTGTTGGCATCTACACGGCAAGTGAATCGGTAGCGTTCTATGCATTGATTCGATTGCATCATGTATGTTCTCTGGAAGGGCTGACAGCAACATATGAGGTGGAGAGTGCAGCGCTCCGAGGCATGGGCAAATCCCTCGAGCCTTCTATTATCACAATCCTTGGAACGGTTGTATTTCGAATTATCTGGCTGGCTACCGTATTTCGATTGGTTCCAATATTAAATTTGGCATCGTTTGGGGGCAGAAATTGCATAAATTTTTTGTTCGGTCAGGATTGACTCGGCTACGACCGAATAAAAATTGACATTCGCATACATTCTAATTATACTATACATAGCATTTCGTATTTTCGTTTTGGAGGATGTTGTGTATGTTTTATGGAAGAGAAAACGAAAGAAAAAAACTGTGTACAATGTTTCATTCCGACGGTCAGATGATTTCCCTGATTTATGGAAGACGGCGTATCGGAAAAAGTGAGCTTATTAAGCAGGTGCTGAAAGAAACGGATATAAAAAGTGTTTACTATGAATGCAAACAAACCACAGAACAGAATAATGTGGACAGTTTGGCAGAACTGATCGGAGAGGCATTTGATTTTCCGAAACCGGCATTTGAAAATATGGAAGATCTGCTGTGTTTTCTGTTCCAAAAATCAGAAAAAGAACCGATGATTCTTGTTTTGGATGAATATCCGTATTTACGGGAAAATTCAAAGGGACTTGACAGTGTGTTGCAATCGGTCATAGACCATTATAAAGATACTTCCAATATGAAACTGATTGTCTGTGGCTCTTATGTGGATACGATGAAAGCACTTCTGGAAAGACAGAATCCGCTGTATGGCAGAATCGACCTTACGCTGAACCTGAAACCGATGGACTACTATGACTCTGCATTGTTTTATCCTGAATTTTCAGAAGAAGATAAGGTAAGATTGTTTAGTGTGTTTGGCGGAATTCCGTATTATAACCGGCTGATTGATGCAAAAAAAAGTGTGCGGGAGAATATCATAGAGCTTATCGCCTCATCCGGGGCACGCCTGGAAAATGAGGTAGCGATGTACCTGAATTCGGAAATTTCCAAAATTACAAATGCAAATGAAGTTTTTGAAGCACTTGCAAAAGGATTTTCCAGATATAAGGATATTCTTGATCAGTCAAATGTCTCAAGCGGACCTGCATTAATAGATATTTTGGATAAGCTGATGCGCATGGATGTCGTTGCAAAAGAAGCTCCCATTAACGAGGAAAACAACCGGAAAAAATCGGGATATTTTATTTCAGACAATCTTTCCTTATTTTATTATAAATATATTTTCCGAAATATGTCGCGAATGAATATTATGGATCCGGATATTTTTTATGATAAATATATTGCAGAGGATTTTGAAACAAAGTATGTTCCGAAAAGCTTTGAGCGAATTTGTAAACAGTATCTGATCCGAAAAAATCGAAAGGGTCTGATGGATGAGATCTTTGAAAAAATCGGAAAATACTACTATGATGAACCGGTTGAAAAAAGGAATGGAGAATTTGACATTGTTACCTTAGATGACAAAGGATATATTTTCTATGAAGCAAAATTCAGAAAAGAACCAGTAACAGAGAGCATTGTCCAGAACGAAATTTGTCAGGTGAAGCAAACAGACCTGGATTGTTACAGGTATGGATTTTTTTCAAGAGCGGGATTTACCTGTGACCAGGAAAAAGAGCGTATATTGATTGATTTAAGTGAGTTGTATAAATAAAAGAGTACTACATTTAAATATGTTTGTCATAACTGGATATAGCTTCAAACTATGACTAACCGCAAAAGAAATGTATTATACAAAGTCATAGTGACATGGTAGGATAACCCTAGAAAACGAACAGAAAAACACAGGAGGTTATCAATATATGAGTACATTAAAGACACCATTTCGCTATGATTTTGTAGGAAGCTTTTTAAGACCAGAAAAGCTTAAAGCAGCAAAAAAAGCGTTTGAAGGAGGAACAATCACACAGGAAGAACTCGACCGCGTGACGGATGAGTGCGTGACAGAGATCGTTGCAAAGCAGAAAGCAGCAGGATACCATGCGATTACAGATGGGGAATTCAGAAGAAAATTCTGGCATCTGGATTTTATGTGGGGATTTGAAGGAGTTACCCATGAAAAAGATGGTGGCGGCGTACAGTTTAACGGAGAGATGGCAGACCTTGAGGCTACTTATCTGGTGGGAAAGGTAAAAGCAAAGGTGCATCCGTTTGTAGAGTATTTCAAATTCTTAAAGCAGTTTGAAGATGAACAGACCGTTGCAAAGTATACCATTCCGGCACCGGCGCAGATGTATCAGCAGATGATCGTTCCGCAGAACATTGAGCAGACAAGAAAATTTTATGCGACAGATGATGAATTGATCGAGGATATCGGTAAGGCATATCAGGATGTGATCAAACAGTTCTATGCAGCAGGATGCCGTAATCTGCAGCTTGATGACTGTACCTGGGGTGCAATTGTCGGAGATGCTGCAAAGCAGAGATACCAGTCACTTGGTGTTGATATTGAAGAGGTAAAGGCACGGCTTTTGAAAGTAAATAATCTGGCACTGGAAGGAAGACCGGAGGATATGGTGATTACTTCCCACATTTGTCGCGGAAATTATCACTCTACATTTTTTACAAGTGGACCATATGATTCTGTAGCTGACTATGTATTTGCCCAGGAGCATGTGGACGCATTGCTTTTGGAGTATGATGATGCGAGATCCGGTGGTTTTGCACCGCTTGCAAAAGTGTCTCCGGACAAGAAAGTTGTACTTGGACTTATTACAACAAAGAAACCGGAACTGGAAGATAAGGATAAGGTGATCGCAAGAATTCACGAAGCAGAAAAGTATATTCCGCTTGAGCGTCTATGCTTAAGTCCACAGTGTGGATTTGCATCTTGTGAGATTGGAAATAAGATCACAGAGGAGCAGCAGTGGGCAAAGCTTGCACTTGTAAAAGAAATTGCAGAAGAAGTTTGGAAATAGAATATTGTTTCACGAATAAACCCCGTATAGATTGTCTATAATAGAAAATCTGTACGGGTTTTTTGGTATATCTGCAACAATTTAAAAAATTTACATAATTTTTACCCAAACAGATTTGAGAATCATGTAGAATAGAAATTGAAATTTGTGTAGAAATAATACATAGAAAAGAAACAAAGAAATGTAGTAATTCTACAAAATAAAGTAGTGAACAGTTTTGTTGCGGGAAGGAAGAACGAACATGCAGGAACGGGAAAACATGTATTACCAATTTCAAAAAATCACGCATTAGTAAATGGAGCGATGTGATTTTGTGTAGTTCGCAGGAACAGTGGATGCACCATGATCGTAGATGCTATGAGCAGCTTTGGTGGCGTCGACATTCCGGTAGGAGACTGGGGCATCGATTTTCTGATCAGCAGTGCAAACAAATGCATCCAGGGTGTTCCGGGATTCTTTTTATTATAGGTATGCATCGATGATACCTTTTGACCTGTTCATCTCATTATATGATATTCTGGATTCCTTCGCAGATTTTACGTGCGACAACCGGATTATTCATAGTATACAGATGAATGCCGTCCGTATCATTGGCCAGCAGATCGATAATTTGGCTCAAAGCATAGGACATTCCTGCATCAAACAAAGCGGCTTTGTTATCCTCAAATTTGTGAATGATCCGCTGAAAGCGCTCAGGAAAAGAAGCACCGCACATTGTAATCATACGTTTGATCTGGGCCGCATTGATAACCGGCATAATCCCGGGAACAATCGGAACATTGATATCGGCGATTCTGCAATCTTCCACAAAACGGTAGAACTGTGTATTGTCAAAGAATAATTGGGAGAGCAGTATTTCTGCACCGGCATTTACCTTCTCTTTTAAGTGGTGGATCTCATCAATTTTATTAGTTGATTCCGGGTGACATTCCGGATAGCAGGCACCGAGAAAACAAAAATCTCCCTTAGGCTTCAGGTAGGTGATCAGGTCACTGGCATGTGCAAAATCTTCTTTTTCCGTGAGATTTGGGGTACGGTCACCGCGAAGTGCAAGGACATTCTGGATTCCTTCTGCAGTTAAAATTTTTGCAAATTCATCGATTTCTGCTTTATTGTAATGCAGACAGGTCAGATGAACGACCGGTTCTACATGATAATTTCGCTTGATTTTCTTTGCCAGTTCTATGGTCCGATTACAATTGGAACTTCCACCGGCACCAAAAGTAACGCTGATAAAGTCCGGTTCCAATTCGCATAGAATTTCCAAAGTGGCATCGATATTTTTTAATTCGCTATCCTTTTTTGGAGGAAAAATTTCAAAGGACAGGCTTTTTCTCTTATTGTCTAATTCTGATATTTTCATTTATTTTATCCAACTTTCTGTTATGAAGTGACTTTTGTCAAGAGTTAATTTCAAGAAATTTTTCTTAACCCCAGTCACATTTGTTTTCCTGACAGCATTGGAAAAGAGCCCTAGTTTAACAGTCCCCGGCAGTTGGCCACTCTGTTATACGTGGATTGCTTACCTACAGGCTAATGGTCCGCCATTGGGTTCTACGATCTAAAAGCGTGGA
>CABJAV010000011.1 GCA_902363675.1 Lachnospiraceae bacterium
GCAGAAAAGAGCAGACCAATCTGTTCCGCGAGATTGGAGAAATATTTGCATAAGAAAACCGATGGTTTTGACTACGATTAGTCTATACCATCGGTTCTTTTGTTACAAGTTTACCTCTGAACAGTAACCTCTATTTTTTTGCGCATTTACAGGTTTGGAGTATTCTTTTTTCCAGCTGTTCCTGTGCAACATCAGGCGGCGTGGTTCGTCCGAGATACTGATTAAGATTCTCCTGTTTCCGCTTCAGATCACGCACCTCTTTTTCACAATTCTTATAGGTGGAGGTCAGCTCATTTTTCTGTTTTGTCAGTTCCTCAAGCTCTGCTTTCAGTTTATCGACATTCAAAAGCAGTGTAGAAGATTGACAAGGTTGCTCTTGTAAACTGTGAGATTTTTGAAAAATATCTGGAAACATTCTTAAAAAAATACTACAAAACCTATTGACATACTAGGAATACAAGGATATAATACGAAACATGAAATGAAAGGAGACATGACAAAATGAGAAATGTATTTACTTTGAACAACATGTGTATGTGCTGTCGAATGCTGGACTCCCAGGCGGATCATATGGCCGGGTGTAGGGCTCGTTTGTCATGCACCTGTTTGCAATAATTTGTGATACAGATTAATGTAAGCCATTGCCTGGGAGAAACATCCAGGCTTTTTCTTTGCAAATGCAAGAGGGTGTGAAAAAGTAAACTTACAGAATGCAAACAAATAATCTTAGAAGGAGAAAATTATGAAAAAGAATTTTTTGAAGAAGTTAGTAACTGGCGTTTTAGCAGCAACCTTAGGAGTGACAGCTCTGGCAGGCTGCGGATCAGCCAAGACTGCTGATAAAGGTGATCAGGTTTATCGTACATTAGATGAAATCAAAGACAGTGGAGAAATCAATATCGGGGTTTTCTCTGACAAAAATCCATTTGGTTATGTAGATGACAACGGTGATTATCAGGGATATGATGTATACTTTGCAGAGCGCCTTGGAAAAGATCTTGGTGTAAAGATCAATTATGTATCCACAGAGGCTGCAAACCGTGTTGAGTACTTAGAGACTGGAAAGGTAGACATTGTCCTTGCAAACTTTACCGTAACAGACGAGCGTGCAGAAAAAGTAGATTTTGCACTTCCATACATGAACGTAGCACTTGGTGTGGTATCCCATGAAGATAACGTAATCAAGAGTCTGGATGAAATCGGAGCAGATGATCAGGTAATCGTAATTTCCGGAACTACTGCAGAGACTTATCTGGAAAAGAATGAGCCGGATATCAAACTTCAGAAGTTTGATACTTACGCAGCTGCAAAGACGGCTTTCGAGAACGGAACCGGTGTTGCATGGGCAAACGATAACACAGAGGTTATTGCTTATGCGAAGGAGAATGAGGGTTATGTGGTAGGAATTTCTTCCCTTGGTGATCAGCAGAGCATTGCCCCGGCAGTAACAAAAGGCAACAGCACACTCCTTAACTGGATCAACGACGAGATCAAGAGCCTTGGAAAAGAAAACTTCTTCCATGCAGATTATGAAGCAACATTGCTTGACACATATGGTGCAGACTATGAAGATACTCTGGTAATCGAAGGTGGCGGAGACGCAGCAGACAAAACAGATACAGAAGCAACAACAGAGGAAGGTAAATTAGACATTACACCAGGAAATGGAGAAACCATTAAAGTAGCAGCATCTCCAATTCCACATGCAGAAATTTTAGCAAAAGCAGCAGATATTTTAAAAGATTATGGATATGACCTTGAAGTAACGGAATTTGATGATTATGTGCAGCCAAACCTTGTTGTAGAATCTGGCGAATTTGATGCAAATTATGTAGAGCATTTACCATACTTAAACAGCTTTAACGAGGAGCAGGGAACACACCTTGTAGATGCCGGTGACATTCATTATGAGCCATTCGGTATTTATCCGGGAACCAAAAGCAAACTTGAGGATATTGCAGACGGAGACCACATTGCGATTCCAAACGACACAACCAACGAGGCAAGAGCATTACTGTTACTTCAGGACAATGGTCTGATCAAGTTAAAAGACGAAACAAGTCTTACCGCAACCGTAAATGATATTGCAGAGAATCCTCATAATCTTCAGTTTGTAGAGCTTGAGGCAGCACAGGTTGCAAGAGTTGTAAACGAAGTTGAATTTGTAGTCTTAAACGGAAACTATGCACTTGAGGCAGGATATTCTGTAGGAAAAGATGCCATCGCATATGAGGCAAATGATTCCATCGCAGCAAAGACTTATGTAAATATCATCGCTGTAAAGGAAGGAAATGAAAACAGCGGCAAGATCAAAGCACTTGTTTCGGTTCTCAGATCTGACGAGATTAAGAAATTTATTGATGATACTTATGACGGTGCAGTTATTTTCTACGAAAAATAAACATGGAAAGGAAAGGAGGGGGTAAAGCCCTCCTTTGTCACTGGTGAAAAGATGAGCGAAATTGAAATTAGAAATCTGACAAAAACATTTGATATAAAAGGGCGCACGGTTCACGCATTAAAAAATATCAGTCTTTCTATCGAGCAGGGCGATATTTTCGGAATTATCGGAATGTCCGGAGCTGGAAAAAGTACGCTGGTGCGATCCATCAATTATCTGGAGAAACCAACGGAAGGACAGGTTTTGATTGATGGGGTGGATCTGGCAGATCTGACAGAGAAGCAGCTTCGCAAAAAGCGCAGCGATATCGGCATGATCTTTCAAAATTTCAATCTTCTGGAGCAGAAAAATGTTCTGGATAATATCTGTTTTCCACTTGAGATTGCCGGGGTTAAAAAGAAAGAGGCAAGAAAACGCGCCGAAGAACTTTTAAAGACGGTTAATCTGGAGGAAAAGGCAAAAGCGTATCCATCACAGTTGTCCGGTGGACAGAAGCAGCGTGTCGCTATCGCGCGTGCACTGGCTACCAATCCGAAGATTCTGCTGTGTGATGAGGCAACGAGCGCACTTGATCCACAGACGACAGCCGCAATCTTAAAACTCTTAAAAGAGATCAATGAAACACTGGGAATTACCATTATTATTATTACGCATCAGATGTCAGTTGTTACAGAAATCTGTAAGCGTGTGGCAATCATAGACAGTGGAAATCTTGTAGAAGAGGGATTGGTTGAAAAGATTTTTGAAAATCCACAGTCTGACGCAGCGAAAGAATTGATATCCGGTAAAGCCATTCGTTATACGCCGGTTGAGAATCTGGATGTAGAACGAAAGATTCGAATTGTATTTCAGGAAAATTCCGCATTTGAGCCAGTGATCTCGAATATTATTTTACAATACCAGGTGCCGGTCAATATTTTGAAGGCAGATACCAGGAATGTAAGCGGAAAAGCCGTTGGTGAGATGATCCTTGGCTTGCCGACAGGAAAAGAAACACAGGATGAAATTATCGCTCATCTGAGAGAGCGTGGGTTAATAGTGACGGAGGTGACAGAAAATGTTTGATAAACAAGTAATACAAATGATTGCAGAAGGTATTCGTGACACATTGTATATGACACTGTTTTCGACTATTATAGGATATGTGATCGGATTACCGTTCGGCGTGCTGCTTCACGTCACAAGTGAAAAGGGACTGCATCCGAACCGGATCATTTACCGGATCGGAGATTTTATCTGTAATATCATTCGAAGCATTCCGTTCCTGATTCTGTTGATCCTGCTGATTCCATTCACACGACTCATTGTAGGAAAAAGCTATGGTTCGACTGCAACTATCGTGCCGCTTGTTATCTGTGCAGCACCATACATTGCAAGGGTCGTAGAATCCTCTTTAAATGAAGTGGATGCTGGTGTCATCGAGGCGGCAAAAGCCATGGGCGCAAGCAATATGCAGATTATTTTTAAGGTACTTCTTGTGGAGGCAAGAACTTCACTGATCAATGGAGCAACCATCACAACCGGACTGCTCCTTGGATATTCAGCAATGTCAGGAACCGTCGGTGGAGGCGGACTTGGAGATATTGCAGTACGATATGGTTATTATCGTTGGCAGACCGATATCATGATTGTTACGGTCGTGCTGCTGATTGTTATTTTCCAGATTATCCAGAATCTCGGAACAAGGTTGTCCGGCCGATTAGATCATAGAAAGCGTTAGGATGCGATAGCATGAATTTTGATGTAATATTTAATTATATGCCGATGTATACAAAGGCATTCTTGTTGACAATAAAGATAGGATGGATAGGAATTGCACTTTCAATCGGAATTGGAATTGTTGTAGCTTTTATTCTGCATTTTAAGATTCCGGTTCTGTCACAGATTGTTAAAGTGTACGTGGAATTGTTCCGCAATACGCCGCTTCTGGTGCAGTTATTTTTTATCTATTTTGGACTTCCGAAGATTGGTCTTTCCATATCCGCAGAAGTATGCGGAGCCGTGGGATTAGGCCTTCTGGGTGGAAGTTATATGGCAGAGAGTTTCCGAAGCGGACTGGAGGCCGTGCCGCTTTCGCAGACGGAATCTGCGCTGGCATTGGGAATGAACCGGCTGCAGATGTTTGGATCGGTAATTCTTCCGCAGGCTTTTTCTATCAGTGTACCGGCAATTGTGGCGAATATCATCTTTCTGCTGAAAGAAACCAGTGTATTTTCTGCAATCAGTCTGATGGATCTCATGTTTACTGCAAAAGACCTGATTGGACAGTATTATAATACAACGGAATGTCTGTTTATGCTTGTTGGATTCTATATTGTCATGCTGCTTCCGGTATCTATTTTAGGAAGTCTGGTCGAGCATAAAGCAAGATATCGTATGTTTGGAGATTAATGAGATGGGATTTGAAATTTTACTAAAAGGAAATAATATGATCCGGCTTTTGCAAGGACTCTGGGTGGCACTTCGAATCAGCTTGATCTCTGTTGTGCTCAGCATGGTGCTTGGAATTTTACTTGGAATGCTTATGACATCAAAGAACAAAGCCGTTCAGGTGATCACAAGAATTTATCTGGAGATTGTGCGCATCATGCCACAGCTCGTACTTTTGTTCATTGTGTATTTTGGAGCAACCAAAGCGATGGGCATCAATATGTCGGCAGAGACTGCGTCCATCATTGTTTTTGTATTCTGGGGAACTGCAGAGATGGCAGATCTGGTCAGAGGTTCTCTGATCAGCATTCCAAAGATTCAGTATGAAAGCAGTGAGTCACTTGGCCTTAGCCGCGGACAGACATATCAGTATGTGATCATTCCGCAGATCATTCGAAGAATGATTCCACTTTCCATCAACCTGATCACCCGTATGATCAAGACAACGAGCCTTGTCATGATGATTGGAATTGTGGAAGTGTTAAAAGTGGGACAGCAGATTATAGAGGCAAACCGAAAGACCGCTCCAAATGCTGCGTTTGCTATATTTGCAACGGTCCTTCTTTTATATTTTATTGCCTGCTGGCCGATAAGCTGCCTTTCAAAATATCTTGAAAAACGATGGGAGAACTGATATGGACGAAATATTGCGCATCAAAAATTTAAGCAAACGATATGACGATATAAGTGTTTTGGAAAACATAGATCTTTCTGTGAAAAAGGGAGAAGTGGTCGTGATTGTCGGACCATCCGGCTGTGGAAAAAGTACTTTGCTCCGCTGTCTGAATGGATTAGAGGAGATCCAGGAGGGAGAGGTTTGGCTTGATGACGAGGTCGTGAATCCAAACAAGAAGAACTTAAGCAAAAACAGGGAAAAAATCGGCATGGTATTCCAGAGTTATGACCTCTTTCCGCATCTGACAATTCTGCAGAATGTGACACTTGCACCGATCAAGGTCAAAAAAAGAAAACGTACGGAAGTGGAGAAAGAGGCGCTTGAACTGTTAGAGCGCGTAGGTCTGGTCTCCAAGAAGGATACTTATCCAAGACAGCTTTCCGGTGGACAAAAGCAGAGAGTTGCTATCGTGCGTGCACTGATCATGCACCCGGAGGTGCTGCTTCTTGACGAGATTACCGCAGCACTGGACCCGGAGATGGTGCGGGAGGTTCTCGACGTTGTGCTGGCTTTGGCACAGGAGGGAAGAACCATGGTCATTGTCACACATGAGATGCAGTTTGCCAAAGCGGTAGCAGACCGTATGGTATTCCTTGAGGGCGGAAAAATCGTGGAAGAGGGAAATCCAAAAGAGTTTTTTGAAGATCCGAAAACAGACCGACTCCGGAAGTTTTTACAGACTTTTACTTATGAAAAAGGTGGAGAAGCCGGTGTGTTAGTAAAACGCTAGTTTTTTCTCCACCAGCAGATCCCCTTCATATACGAGTTTCAGAGTAAAAAAGCGAGGCTCATCTTCCAGAAGGAGACGTAAAAAGATTGCGTCACCTTCCCAGGTAGGAAGGTTGGGAACCTCGCTTTTGTCTACCCATTTTAAGTCCCCTTCGTTGCAGGTAATAAGGTCGCCGGTAAATGCATCTGCGGTAAAAAGGCACATCATCTCAGGTTCCTGCTGGTCACTCACAAATGTGATCAGGGCACGAAAGCGGTACGAGGTAAGGGTGAGTCCGGTCTCTTCTTTTACTTCACGCAAAAGACAGTCTTCCGGGGATTCGCTTCCCTCGGCATGTCCACCCACACCAATCCATTTCCCTTCATTGATATCATTTTTCTTTTTGGTGCGATGGAGCATCAGATATTTTCCATCCTGTTCGATGTAGCAGAGTGTTGTCATTTTCATAATAAAATTCTCCAGGTTGTGTATTGTTACAAGTTCGTTTAACGTTTATTATAATTCATAGATAAACAAACAGCAATAGACCATTGTAGGAGCACAGTGTATGAATCAGATTTGCAGAGACATTTTCAGGGCCATCCATGAAGGAAAATGGTTAAAAATAGAATACCGGAATAAAGCGGATCAGATTACAAAATACTGGATCGGTATTCGTGATCTGGATCCGGTAAAACGTACCCTGAAAGTGGACGGCCTGCATCTTGGCTTGTATACACTGGGGGAATACGACAAAATATATATTGATTCCATTTTGTCGACAGAGATTATTGAGGGAACATATTGTCCGGAAAATAAGCGGCTGATCGAAGATATCGAGATGCATCCGGAACGGTACAAAACGCTCTTTTCGAGTGCAGCAAATCTAAAAATTCTGAATTATCTGGAACTTTGTAACCGGCTCGACACAACGCCATATATTACGGATTACGAGCTGATTCATTATGTTGATGGAGACCGTGTGAAAAGCGGACAGTATGTGCTTACGGATGAGCAGTTTCAGGAAGTTGTGTCAAATTTCCAATATACGTTGTCGCGGGAAAAGCGCAAAAGTGGGAATCTAAAAATCAAAAAGCTTGCTTTGAACGTGTTAAGCATTCACACGGCAAAGGGATTGTATGTACTCGCATATCGCAATCTGAATCTGGACGTGAAAAACAGAGTGTTTCAGCCGGACGAAGATATTACGGTCTGCACACAGTTTACGGTTGACGGGCAGCAGGAAAATGCGCGCAGATTTCTGGACGCGGATGAGTATGAATTACTGGAAGACTTTGAGAAAAATCTGGAAAAGATCAAAGATGCAATTACCGGGCATGGCGGTGCGAGATCCGTCGTGGATGATATGCCTTATGTGCTTGGCCTTGGTATGGATGTGGTGCTGAATCTGCACGACGAATACAAAGCGATACTGGATATGTTCGAAAAGCAGCAGATTACCTATCCAATTAAAGCTTTTTTTGGAGAACTGCTGGAGCGACCACGCCGGACGAAAGCCTATCCGATCGCGTTGATCAACCAGAATATCAATCTCGATCAGTTGCTGGCAATCAACAATGCTATGAAATATCCGCTTGCCTATATACAGGGACCGCCGGGCACAGGAAAAACAAATACGATAATAAACACGATAGTAACGGCTTTTTTCAATAATGCGACCGTTTTATTTGCGTCTTACAATAATGTTCCCATCGATAATGTGTTTGAGAAACTATCGACGTTGAAGTACCATGGAAAGAATATTCCGTTCCCCGTGCTTCGGCTTGGAAATATGGAAAAAGTCGAAGAGGCAATCCGCTACATTAATCGCTTGCGCAACCAGGTACAGTCTTTGAAGGTATTTGCTTCCACGCTGGATAAACGCAAAGATGATCGTATCGACCGCGCAAAAAGGCTTTCTGCGCGTCTGAAAGATTATGAGGAAATTCTGGATCTGAAGGAGCGGAAAGAGACGCTTTCTCATCTGATGGAATATCAGGAACATATCAAAAATGCAATGAATCTGATTCCGTTTCAAGCGGACTTGCAGGGATATCAGATGCAGAAAATTGATGAGCGTATCCGGCAGATCGGGGAAATGTCCGATGAGGATGCCATGCTGTTGCTCGACCGGAATGAAGAAGAATTTTATCAATATCTGTTCTATACATCTGCACGCTATATCAAGACAATCGAAGAACCGAAATATCAGGGCGTGAAATTTTAGATGCTGGGGATGATCCGTTGGCACAGGCACAGGCGTTCAATAAGTACATGCAGAAATCCGAAAACGTGAAGAAATTGCAGCGAGTGTTTCCAATCATCATTACTACCTGCATTTCGGCGCACAAGGTAGGACAGCCGGAGCCGTTGTTTGATATGACTATCATGGACGAAGCCAGTCAGTGCAATGTGGCAATCTCACTTGTCCCGATCATTCGTGGAGAAAAGCTGATGCTGGTGGGAGATCCACAGCAGCTCAACCCGGTCATTTTGCTTGGGGAGCTGACGAATCAGAAACTGCGCCGGAAGTATCATGTGGCCGATGAATACGATTACCGGAAGAATTCGATTTACAAAACATATCTCGCCTGCGATGCCGTAAGCGATGAAGTGCTTTTGCGCAATCACTATCGTTGCAACAAAGAAATTATAGGGTTCAATAATAAAAAATATTACAATTCCAAATTGCAGATTCAGTCGAAAAGCCGGGAAACGCATCCACTTGTGTATGTTGATGTAAAAAGTAATCAGCCACAAATCAAGAATACTTCCCCGGCAGAGGTGGACGAGGTTGTAGCGTATGCGCAGCAGAATCCGGACAAAAGCATTGCGGTCATCACACCGTTTGTAAACCAGAAGACATTGATCGAACAGGCAATCAAAGAGAATGAACTGGAGAATCTGGTCTGTGGAACTGTTCATGCTTTTCAGGGTGATGAGAAGGATGTAGTGCTTTTTTCTACGGCTCTGTCGGATCGCACGAATACAGGAACATATCAGTGGTTGAAAAACAACAAGGAGCTTATCAATGTTGCAACCTCGCGGGCGAAGGACAAGCTGGTGCTGCTCGCGGATAGTAATGAGCTTGAGCGCCTGCATGCCGGGCAGTTGGATGACGATCTCTATGAACTGGCGCAGTATATCAAAACGAACGGACAGTCAAAGATTACCGAGAAGCATATCAGTTCCAGAGCTTTAGGGATACAGCCTTTTTCTACCGCCACGGAAAATGCGTTTCTGGAAAATCTGACGCATGCGTTGGAGAACATCTGGCTTTCTCAAAGTAAGTATGTGATTCACAAGGAAGTGGCAATATCACAGGTGTTTCATGATAATATTACGTATGATGATCTGTTTTACATGGGGCGTTTTGATTTTGTGGTATACGAAAAACAGGGGAAAAGCGAGCTTCCGGTTCTTGCAATCGAACTGGATGGGAAAGAACATTTTGAGGATGCGGTCGTGCAGGAGCGGGATCGAAAGAAGAATGCAATCTGTCAGGCACACAATATGGAAATCATCAGGGTGGAGAATTCTTATGCCAGAAGGTATAACCATATTAAAGGAATCCTGATGGATTATTTTTCAAGGGTGCATTAATGGGAATAATAAAAAATTGGAAATTGTTCTCAAATGCAATTTCCGTATTTCGAAATACGCTTGTTTCCAATCGGTTTAGCGTTTATTATAGTGATAGAGATAAAAGGAGGTCGCTATGTTTTTTATCATGGGAATTACGGATGGCAGGAAAGATTTTGATTTTACCCAGACGATCATCTGTAATCTATGCGGAAAATACGGAAGGTATCAGGTTTTTATGACGTACACAGTGCTTTCACTGTTTTTCATACCGTGCTTCAAGTGGAATAAGCATTATTATGTGCAGACGAGTTGCTGCAACACGTTGTATGAACTTGCCCCGGAGATCGGGAAAGCGATTGCCCGTGGGCAGCAGGTCGAAATTCAGCCGGAACATTTGACAAGGGTTTCGAGAGGCAGTAGTAGCTTTATGTATAAACATTGTTCGCAGTGTGGGTACGAGACTGCTGAGGATTTTGAGTTTTGTCCGAAGTGCGGGAAGCGGTTTTAGAGGAGTTGTGAGAGTATGAAAGAAATTGAGGATGAGCTTTTGATGTGTGATCAGTTTCAAATTAGTGTGGCGTTTATCACACTGGGAGGGATTGAACCACTACTTCAAACCTTAAAGGAATTAGAAAAGAAACATATTTCGGGAGAAATTCTTACAACAAATTATTTGAACTTTAGTGAACCAAAAGCTTTGGAGAAGCTGAACCAACTTCAGAACATTACCTTAAAAATGTATGATGTAGAAGCGGCAGAAGAGGGGGTTCATACAAAAGGATACATATTGAAATTACATATTTGAAACGAGATCAAGAATAAAACAGAGATCGGAGGCAACAGCTATGGAGAAGGTTATATGCAAAAAATGTGGTAAAGAATATGCTTATGAATTTTGGGGAACCGTTTATCCGGGAGGAAAAGATAAAGAATATGTTGATTGTCCGTATTGTGGAGAAACAGCATTTACGAGAATGACAAGTCAAAATGTATCATCATATAAATTGGATGCTAAAGGGAATCCAGTTAGATAATGAAAGGGGCGGAGACTATGTTCTTATTTCAAACAAGATCTTTTTGGAAAATAATGAATATTCCGCATGCGGTAATAAGTAAAAAATATAAAGAATATTTTGGCGAAGATAAGGAGATAACGGATAGAAAAGAGGCAATAAGTATACTGAGGGGAATAACTGAAAACATTCAGAACAAAATGGTTTTTAGGATTAAAAACGAAGATACGTATGCAATGTTGTTTAAATTACATTACATATTTGATGAAGTCCATTCTTTATATTTAATAGAAAAGAAAGAGAGGCTAGAGATAGTAAAGCAAAATGTAGATGCAACAGAATTGCTAGACGAATTCATTAAGAATTCTCAAATAGAAAGAAATATAATTGATGCATGTAATATCTGGATAGAAAATTGCATTCTGCTGCAGCATGATGTGAATATAAAAAATGTGAATATAAAGAAACAGTTTGTAATGGACAATGAACTGATTATAGACATGTTTTTGTATGGTCTGATTTCGAGAAGCATTTCTTTATTGTCATTATCAAAGAATGTTGGAGATGAACATACATATTATGGATTAAAAATAACATTAAAGGAAGATAATCCGGTAGAAGTATTGAAATATCACCCGTTCATATTTTTTAATACTGCAATAGTAGGAAATCAGGATTCTTTGGATGACAATATGTTTACTGTTGAAGCTGATAGTACAGAATTTGGAAAAGGTTTTTTTAAACAAATGAATGTCCATTTTTTACCGTTCCTTGCTGTGTTACAGAATTTTGAAGATATTGTACTAAGAGGAGATGACAAGTCTCTTACAGTAATTTCAAAAAAAGACTTTATAGAAGCTGCTAGTTGTTACTCTACACCAGCAGTTGATGGAGAAGAATTTTATAATAGCTTTGTACTTACCAAGGATAAATTACAGAGCTTTGTAAGAAGAAAAGAATCTATTATATGGATTATGGGTGCGAATAAGGTGAGGCATGAGATAATGCCTTTTATTGAATTGGATGATGGCAATATTTTCATTTCATATGGTGCAATTGAACAGGCAAAACAACTATGGTATTCATATTTCAATAATGGAGGAAGCTATTATACGATACCGGCCCAAACAGATGAATTGAAAATTGCTATGGAAAAGAGAAATAAACAGTTGTCAGATGTGTTACTTGAGAAGTTGCAGGGAATTTTGAGAGCAAACTATTCACCGGATGTTGATTTAAGAGATGTTGACTATGATAATATCTTTGGAAAAAAAGATGAAAACTATGGTGATTACGATATTGTATTCTTTAGTAAAGATGCAAAGGAGCTTTTCTTGATTGAATCTAAGTACTTTTCAGATTCTTTAAATGCCAGTGGTGCTGTTAATGATTACAATAAAATGTTTGGAGAAAATGGTTATTATGAACATTGTAGGAAACGTTATGATTTAGTTTTGGCAGAGCCGGAAAAATTAAAAGCATTTATTGGAACTGAAGAAAAAATAAAAGTACATATGTTGTTTGTGTCATCGAAGCCGCTTGAAATGGAATTGCATGATAAAGATGGAGTGGTAACTTTTTTGTCCCTGAATATTTTTGAAAAATACATACAGGGCAAATTGATAAGCGGTGAGGATGATAGCATAATAGAAACAAAATTTGAAATATAAAAGAAGGTAATAGATGAAGACGATTAGAGTAGTGGTAGCAGTTATCTGTGATTCCGTACAGGAAAAGCGTAAGATATTTGCTACAGCTAGAGGATATGGGGAGTTCAAAGGACAATGGGAATTTCCTGGTGGAAAAATAGAAGAAGGAGAAACACCGGAGCAGGCGCTCAAGCGTGAAATAAGAGAAGAATTAGATACGGATATCGAAGTATATGATTTGATAGACACCATTGAATACGATTATCCGAACTTTCATCTTTCTATGGACTGCTTTTGGTGCGAGACAATAACTGGAGAGCTGGTACTGAAGGAAGCAGAAGCTGCTAAGTGGTTAAGGAAGGATGAGCTGGATTCAGTTCAATGGTTGCCGGCTGATTTGACGTTGATTGAGAAAATTAGCGAGTTAATGAAAGAATACAATGAAATATCTTCAGTAGAAGAGATAGAAACTTTGGAGGGAGAGATTGTATTAGATAGCAAAGGCAATAAGTTTTTGAAAATACATGAAGGTATTAAAAATATAGATTTTGCCGGTGCAGTCAATAAATTAACTCAATATGTTAATATTGCAGAAATTACATCGAGAATAGAAAAAGGTGTTGAATACGTTGTTCAGATTCCAGCGCAATATCAAAAGCAATATGAAGCGGGAGAATATTTTATTAACCAGAATAAAGCGACCGGAATAGAATGGCCAACTCTAATGAGAAAAGCAGAGAATGGTCAATATCGTTTTGTGGATGATTTACCAATTAAGCAGCAAGAATTTATACAGGGTAATCCATTCCAGGATATTTGTAACAGTTATCACAATATATACATGCAGCAGCAAATGGCTCAATTATCAGAAAAGATTGAAGAAACCTATCAAACAGTTAGAATGATTGAGTGCGGACAGCAGGATGATAGGGTTGCATTGATTGAAGCCGGAAGAAAAGAAATTATGTTTGCGCTGCTGCTGCAAAATGAAAATGATCGCAATGAGCAGATGCGTTTGGGAATCCATAATTTGCTTTTAGGTCGAGAACAAATTGGCAAAGCAATGGTTCGAAGAATAGAGGCTTTTGAACCCTTACCAGAGAGCAGAGTAGTACTTTTCTTAAATATATTGGCTCATAATAATTATCAGAGTAAAAAGGATGATGAGATAGAAAATATTCAGGAATGTTATGAAATGTATCTACAAGCTACAAAAATGATTGCAGGTGCTTACGCATATAAAGGCGAAATGGCTGCTGTTGAACAGACATTTGAAGATGGTATTTCATTTTTAAAAAATATAAATTTTGGTAAACTTAAATCAATAAAGTTGGCTCACAAGGGAGTTAATCTTGATGATATGTTTTATAATCAAGCCATAAAGTATGTGGAAATCGAGAAGCAACAATGTGTAGAAAGTGGCAAATCATATGATTATGTTGCACTTGAAGTTACTGGGGATAAATTATTGGAGGTGTTGTCGGATGGCAGAGAAGTTTCAAAAGAAGAAGCTGAATAGAGATGATCATAAGAAAATGGATAACGCTGCTAAGCATGTGAAAAAAAGTTGTGGTAGGTTATTAGCAGCGGGTATAGTGTTTACAGCGATAAAGAAGAATGGACCAAAACTCATTAGTGTAGCTAAAAACATTATTACAAAATCATAAGTACCCCGTTTTTATGAGATTGGCTCAAGAAGATGAGAACGCTAACTTTAGTGCGAAAACCGGAGAAAGCCCATAAATAAAGGATTTTCAAAAAAGGTTTTGCCATTTAATTGGGGTAATACCCCACGGAACACTAAATGTAGTATAGCTGCGCACATTTAATACGAAATATAGTGTTTCTGCGGGCTGGGAGTTTCCTGGAGGAAAGATCGAAACTGGGGAAACACCTCAGGAAGCATTAAAAAGAGAAATTATGGAGGAACTCGATACAGAAGTTGTAGTTGGAGATTTGATCGATAAAATAAAAGATAAATTATGAGAGAGAGGTTTACACAATGGACGTAAGAAAAATGAGAAATGAAGTACTGGGAAAGCGTGTGGTTGCAGCACTGGAATCCCGAAATATGGAAGCTTATTATGTGGAGACAAAAGAAGAGGCAGTTCAGAAAGCGCTTGAACTGATTCCAAAGGGCAGCAGTATCAATATGGGGGGAGCATCTTCGGTCAAGGAGTGTGGTCTCTATGATGCGGTTTGCAATGGAGATTATCAATTCTATGACAGGGATAAGGTAGAAACACCGGAGGAAAAAGCAGAAATTGCACTGAAAGCATTCAGTAGTGATTATTTTCTGGGCAGTGTGAATGCCATGAGTGAGGATGGCGTTTTTATTAATATTGATGGAAATGCGAATCGTGTAGCTGCATATGCGTATGGACCAAAACATGTATTGCTGATCGTGGGCATGAACAAAATTGTGAAATCGGAGGAGGATGCTTTGCACCGTGCGCGAAATGAGGCCGCTCCGATCAATGCGCAGAGATTTGGAATCGATACACCATGTTCGAAAAATGGAAGCTGCTTTGACTGCAAAAGCCCGCAATGTATATGCTGCCAGATTTTGACAACCCGGTTCAGCAGAGTAAAAGGACGTTTTCAAATTATTTTAGTGGATGAAAATCTTGGATTTTAAGAAGCAGAGTGGGAAGGAAAACTGAAATGAGAAAATATGCAGGGATGAGAAGTATTGCATGTCTGGCAATCTGTGGAGTTTTGATGACCTCCGTGGTAAGTCCGGAAGCTGCAACACTTATGGTACAGAAAACAAATCAAAAGCACAATATTGCAACTGCAAAAGGATCGTATGCGAACTGGGATGGCGTATCGGATGGCACGCAGTTTTTGGATAATCAGGGCAATGTGTGCATTGCATATAATACAAAGAGCAACATTGTAATTGTGAAGACAAAAAATGGAAAGCCTGTCAAAAAGACGATTACATTGAAGAAGAAATCCTCTGTTTTTGGCGATGTTACATGCGATTCTGACGGAAATTTTTATGTAGTTACGGGAAAGACAAATAAAACAAATAATACAGAGACAAAAACGATTTTTGTTTCCAAGTATGATGCCAATGGAAAGCTTCTTGCAAGTGTGGGGGACAATGGTTCCTCGAGTCTGGCGCATTATTATGGTGATAGTTTTTATACCCAAACTCCTTTTGGTGGAGGAAATTGTGATATTGCAGTAAATGGTGATTATGTTGCTGTCAACTATGCGAGAAAAATGTATAGTGGTCATCAGAGCAATTCGCTTTTTCTTGTGAACCGGAAGACGATGCAGAAGGAAAGTGTGGAAAGTTACTATAATTCCCATTCCTTTGCGCAGCGTGTGGTTCCGTGGGGAGAAGGATTTCTTCTTGCCAGTGAGGGCGATTGTTATGACCGCGCATTTACCGTTTCAGAGTTAAAGATGCCGGGAACCGGTGATGGAATAAGTGATGATCTAATCAACAATACAGATTTTCCGGATGACTGGGAAATCATTTATGATAATACATATTCGGACGAGGCATCGAAAACATGGACATGTGATTCACAAAATATTTTCTCATTCTGGATCAGCAAAGGTGCATTTGACCGTTATGACATGTTTGAGGTAAATGATAACTTTGCCCGCATGGGTGGTATTGCGACGGGAGATGTGCATAACGCGGCTATGGTGGCGATATCAGCACCGTCTTTGAGCAGCAAGGCCAAAAAGGAAAATCAGCAGTTGTTTATTCAGATTTTTGACCCGAATGCGGATCTAACCACAGCGAATGGATATATTACATCCGGCACGCGCAGTGGCTTAAGTGGAAAAAATGGTGATGAAAATGCAACGGATTATGGTGTAAAATGGCTCACAAATTATGACAAAACATATACCATCGAAAATCCGCAGGTTGTAGCTACAGATGCGGGAAATTATGTGATTTTGTTTGAACGTTATAAAAAATACAGTTATCAGGGCGTGTATGCAATTGTTGTTGATGCCAAAGGAAATGTGATACAGAAGACGAAGAAACTTGCCGCTTCCGCTTATCTGACCCCAAGCAGAATGCCGGTTTATTCCAAAGGAAAAGTATGGTGGGCTGGAAACAAAACGAAGGGGACAGATATCTATATTTATTCTTATGCGGTTAAGTAAAGGAGTACATATGAAGATAGCAGTATATTGTGGTTCTGATTTTGGAAACAATGAGGAATATGCAAAAGCCGCCAGAGAACTAGGACAGTGGATCGGTAAAAGTAAGCATACACTTGTATATGGAGGTGGAGAATCCGGATTGATGGGAGCTGTTGCAAAGGAAGTTCATGCAGAAGGCAGCGAGGTTATTGGTGTGATTCCGGGGAATGTGGAGTTTATTAAGTCACGCCCACAACCATATGTGACAAAATTGATTACTACAACGAATATGAGTGAGCGAAAGCAGAAAATGCTGGATCTCGCAGATGTGTTTATCGCCTTGCCGGGAGGTATCGGAACGCTTGATGAAATTTCAGAGGCAATAACACTTACGAAAATCGGTGTATTTCAGAAACCATGTATTTTGTTCAATCGAAACAGTTTTTATGCACCGTTACAAGAGATGTTAAAGAAGATGGAACAGGCTGGATTTTTATGGGAAGAACATATGGGACATGTGTTGTTTTCGGATCATGTGAATGAGATTGAGGCGTTTATAGATAAGTTCAATAGTGCTCAATGAATCGATGAGTGAAAAAGAAGGAGATCGTGTTGAGAAAACATAAAGGAATCATAATTACGGCCACGATTTTGCTGGCAGCCATTGCAGTAGTGGCAGGAAACCGTTTTGTAAAGAATCAGGATAATAACGAAAAGAATTCCAGGGAAACAGAGAAAGTTGACGTTGCCGAAAAGAAAGTCGAAGTGAAGAAGGAAACAAGTCTGCAGAAAGAGGCTACAGAGATTAGCGAGACAACAGAGATTACAGAGGTTGCCGTAAATACAGAAACACAGAAGACATCGGATTTCTACATTTCCAAAATTCCGGATGACATTTTTGAAAAAATGCAGGGAAAATCATACAAAGCAGACTGCACAGTGCCACGGGACGAGCTTCGATATGTTCATGTCCTGCATATGGGATTTGACGGACAGACAAAGGAAGGCGAGCTGGTCGTAAACAAAGCCATTGCAGATGACGTGCTTTCTATCTTTGAGGAATTGTATCAGGCAGACTATCCGATTGAAAAAGTGGAATTGGTAGATGCGTACAATGCTGATGATGAGGAATCCATGAGCCATAATAATTCTTCAGCATTTAACTTCCGGTTCATCTCCCACACCACAAAGATCTCAAAACATGGTCTGGGTATGGCTGTGGATATCAATACGCTGTACAATCCGTATGTGAAGACGGTAGACGGAAAATTGTCCATTGAACCGGCCAATGCTACGGCATATGTAGACCGTAGCAAGGATTTTCCATACAAAATCGATCATGATGATTTGTGCTATAAGCTTTTTACAAAGTATGGATTTACCTGGGGTGGCGATTGGACGCATTCTAAGGACTATCAGCATTTTGAGAGAGATTATTGAGAATATTTTTCAAAAATACTCGAGAGATAAGAAGAAAGAGGTTTAAAAAATTCGAAAAAATAACCTTGACATATTTGTACATGGGGCTATAATAGCAAAAGAAAATATAGTTCACCAAAATTCGTTGATGAGAACAAAATCATAGCTATGATTATTTGCAGAGAGTCTGTGGCTGGTGCGAACAGACAATAATCGGATATTGATTATCCTCTCTAAGAAGCGGGCTGAAAGCAGTTAGTTGTAAGTAAACTTCGCCGGTCTCCTCCGTTATGGGATAGCATATGTTGGTATGTGAAGTGTCACAGAGATTTTCTGTGGAATTAGGGTGGTATCGCGGATTTTATTCGTCCCTTTCCAGTTTATTCTGGGAAGGGACTTTTTTGTGAACAAAAAGGAGGAAATGTAATGAAAGCATTACAAAAATTCAGTAAATTTTTATCGGATTACACATCTGTGGTGGTAATAGCCATTGCGATTGTAACATTTATCGTTCCGGGCATGATGGGATGGGTAAACTATCAATTGTTTACGGATCCGGTTTCTAACAAGTTTACCTGTCAATCCATCATTATCGGTGTAATTATGTTTAGTATGGGACTGACTTTGACTACAGAAGATTTTAAGATTCTGGCACAGAGACCATTTGATATTTGTGTAGGTGCATTGGCACAGTATCTGATTATGCCGTTTCTGGCGTTTGCATTGACAAAGGCATTGCACCTTCCGGATGGCATTGCCCTTGGATTAATTCTGGTAGGATGTTGCCCGGGTGGTGTGTCATCCAACATCATGTCCTATCTTTGTGGCGGGGATGTGGCTTTTTCTGTAGGAATGACAACAGTATCAACAATTCTTTCTCCGATTATGACACCGCTTATGGTTTCTCTGTTGGCGAGCGGAGCAAATATTTCCATCAAGGCGTTGCCAATGTTGATTTCCATTGTTGAAACCGTGATTCTTCCGGTTGCGCTTGGATTTCTTCTGAATTATTTGCTCGGCAAAAAGAAAACCTTTAGCGAGATACAGAAAGTAATGCCAGGAGTTGCGGTATTAGGATTGGCTTGTGTTGTAGGTGGTGTTGTTTCCTCACAGGGCGATAAATTCTTCCAGTCAGGTGCTGTCATTTTCATTGCGGTATTTCTTCATAATGGGCTGGGTTATCTGCTTGGTTATGGTGCAGGAAAGCTTGTTGGCATGAACACAGCAAAGAAGAGAACAATTGCTATCGAAGTTGGTATGCAGAATGCTGGATTGGCAACAAATCTTGCCACAACAACCGCGCAGTTTTCTGCAACACCGGAATCCGCTATCATCTGTGCTGTTTCCTGTACCTGGCATTCTATTTCAGGAACATTGCTTGCCGGCATGTTTGCCGCTTATGATAAACATAAGAAAAAACAACAATAAACAAATATAAATATATAGGTTGACATATCGGAAATTAAGATGTAACATAACGGTGTTATCTAACATAACAACGTTATGTTGCATTTTTATTTACAGGGAACTGAATATTTACGGTTCCAGGGAGAACACAATGGCAGAAAAGAAGATACATGACAGCAAGACGAAGATCCAACTTATGAAATGCGCCAAGAAAGAATTTATGGAAAAAGGCTTTCAGGGAGCATCTCTTCGCAGTATCTGCCAGAAAGCGGGTGTTACAACCGGAGCATTGTACTTCTTCTTTCAGGACAAAGACGATTTGTTCTGTGAAGTGGTTGGCGATTTTATGGATCGGCTCAATGCAATTATTCGTGAGCATTTTTCCTTCGAAGTACAGGAAATGAAAAGCGGCAAGGCAACCGAACACGATGAAAGCAGCGATTTTGAATCGATGGCACAGATTGTGCATGAGCTGTATACCTATCGGGATGAAGTGCTTCTGGTACTGACGAAATCACAGGGATCAAGCATGGAACATATGCTGGATCGCCTGGTGGATCAGATGGATGAACACAATGCATTTATCTGTGAGGCAATGTGTCAGGCATATGGCGTTCCGATGGTGGAGAAAAACGTTGTTCACTGGATGTCGCATTCGCAGATTGATATGTTCATATTTATGGTGACACATATTGACAATGAGGAGGAAGCACTTCAGTTTGCAGAAAAGGGAGTAAAATATCTGCTGGCAGGCTGGTATGGTCTGGTAAAATCATAGGTCTTTCGCGAAGAGCGGGAGACCTAAAAAAAGAACTGATGGTTAGATAAAACTAATAATGGTGCGGTAAGTAAAACTAAAAAGAAAGGGAGTAGCTATGTCAGAAGAAGAAAGAAAGTTTTTGGAAATTGTAGATTTAAAGAAAGGGTTTGGAAGCGGTGAGACGCGTCAGGAGGTTCTTCGCGGTATGAATTTCTCTGTCGCAAAAGGTGAGTTCTGTGTGCTTTTAGGACCATCAGGTTCCGGAAAATCCACATTATTGAACATCATTGGAGGTATTGATAATGCAGACAGTGGTTACATCAATATTAATGGAGATAAGCTGGAGGATATGAGTGAAAAAAAGCTCACACAGTACCGCAGAAAGCATCTGGGTTATGTGTTCCAGATGTACAATCTCATCGCAAACCTCAATGTAAAAGAGAATATTGAGGTAGGAGCTTATCTGTCAGACAATGCGCTGGATATTGACGATCTGCTTCATACACTGGGACTTTACGAACACAGATATAAGCTGCCGAATCAGCTTTCCGGTGGACAGCAGCAGCGTGTCTCCATTGGCCGTGCCATTGTAAAGAATCCGGATATTCTGCTGTGTGATGAGCCGACAGGAGCTTTGGACTACAATACTTCGAAGGAAATTTTAAAGCTGATTGAGGATGTAAACAGGAAATATGGCAATACCATTATCATGGTTACACATAATGAGGCAATCAAAAACATGGCAGATCACGTAATCAAGCTCCGTGACGGAGCGGTGCGTCATAACGATATAAATACAAACAAAATCTCTGCAGATGAACTTGAGTGGTAAGGGGGCAGTTATGAGTAAGAAAAAAGTGAGAAATCCCCTGATCAAGCGAATACCGAAAGAATTGATCGGAGACTGGAAGAAATATCTTGTTGTATTTTTATTCCTCGTGCTTACAATCGGTTTTGTGTCTGGTATGTATGTCGCAAATGAGAGTATGTTGAAGTCTGCTGCGGACGGCGTAAAAGAGTACAAACAGGAAGATGGACATTTCGAGTTGAAAAAGCAGGCGGATGATGCATTGCTGTCTGCAATTGAAACCGGAGAGAAAGCAGATGTAAAGCAGTATTATCTGGACGAAGCAAAAAAGAAGCTGGATAAAAAATTTCCAAAGAAATTTAAATCCACTTTCGATGAAAAGTTCAAAAGCAAGTTTGATGCTCAGTTCTCTGCACAGGTAAAACAGACACTTGTAGCACAGGGAATGGATGAGCAGACCGTCGCAGCGATGCTGCCGGCCGCTGTAAAACAGGCAAAGGCGGATGGTACATACAAGAATGCTTACGATAAGGCATACAGCAGTGCGTACACAGACGCTTACGACAAAGCCTATGATGAGGCATGGAAGAAAGCACAGGATAAGATCGAAGACAAATATGCCGATGCCGAAGAAAAGTATGAATTAAATGATCCGGACTTTAAGGCAACAAAGACAACCGTGTATGAGAATTTCTTCCGAAACGAGGAGGAAGATTATAATAACGATGGCAAAAAGGATGGTACGATCCGTGTCTTTCCACAGACGGAAGATATCAACCTGGCATGCCTGTTAAAAGGAAGTTTTCCACAGACAAAAGACGAAATCGCCATTGACCGTATGCATGCAGACAATGTAGGTGTCACAGTTGGAGATACAATCACCATCAGCGGAGAAACCTATAAGATCGTTGGTCTGTTGGCATATGTCAATTATTCTACATTACATGAGAAAACGACAGATCTGATGTTTGATGCTTTGAAATTTGATGTGGCAATGGTCACACCAGAGGGCTTTGACCGTCTTCATAAGAGTGTGCATTATACATATGCATGGAAGTATGAAAACGAGCCGGAAGATGATGCACAGGAAAAAATACAGTCCGACAATTTCATGCGTGCTCTGTTGACACAGGTGGTAGTTGCGGACAACGAATTGGAAGATTACACACCAAAATATGGCAATCCGGCAATCAATTTTGCAACCGATGATATGGGATCGGATAAAGCGATGGGTGGCGTACTTTTGGATATTCTGATTGTAATTATCGCTTTTATCTTTGCTGTTACGATCAGCAATACCATTGCAAAAGAAGCTTCTGCCATCGGAACACTGCGCGCTTCCGGTTATACGAAGGGAGAACTTATACGACATTATCTTTCCATGCCAGTGATCGTAACGCTTCTGGCGGCGATTGTGGGAAATATTTTGGGATACACAGTATTCAAAAATGTGGTAGTGTCCATGTATTATAACAGTTATAGTCTGCCGACATATTATACAATCTGGAATCCGGATGCCTTTTTCAAGACAACGCTGATTCCAGTAATTCTGATGCTTGTGGTCAACCTGATTGTCATTGTGCGGATGATGCAGCACACACCGTTGCAGTTCTTACGCCATGATCTGAAAAAGACAAAGAACAAAAAGGCCATGCGTCTGCCAAGATGGAAATTCTTAAGTCGTTTTCGTCTGCGTATCATGTTCCAGAATGTAGCGAATTATCTGATTCTTTTTGTGGGTATTTTCTTTATCATGGTCATGCTTGCGATGGCAGTAGGAATGCCGGATACACTTGATTACTACAAGAATAATACAGACGGAATGATGTTCGCCAAGTACCAGTATGTACTGAAGTCATACGAGGATGAAGACAACAATCTGATTACAACGGATAACAAAGAGGCAGAAAAATTCGACATGACTTCGCTGGAGAAAAAGAGCGATGCATTGAATGAGGAGATTTCTGTTTATGGAATTGAAAAAGACAGTAAGTATGTAAAGATCAAAAAGCTGAATTCATTGAAAAAGAATGAGGTTTACATCTCGGCATCTTTTGCGGATAAATATGGAATCCGTGTTGGTGATACTGTATCATTGGATGAGAAATATGAGAACAAGACCTACAAATTTAAAGTTGCGGGACTCTATCATAAATCCCAGAGTCTTGCCGTCTTTATGTCCATCGATAACTATGGAAAGGTGTTTGATCTCAAAGAGAATGCGTTTAGCGGATTCCTTTCGGACAGCGAAATCATGGATATTGATGAGGACAATATCGCAACAACAATCACGATACATGATATTACCAAAATGGCAGATCAGCTCGATCATTCCATGGGTTCGTATATGACCTATTTCCAGATTTTATGCATTCTTCTGGCAGCAGTCATGATTTATCTTCTGACAAAGCTGATTATTGAAAAGAATGAGAATGCAATTTCCATGACCAAGATTTTGGGATATGAGAACAAAGAAATTGCCAGTCTGTATCTGCTTTCCACGAGTATTGTGGTAATTATTTCCGATGCGGTCAGCGTAATTTTAGGAACCCTTGTTATGAATGCGGCATGGAGAATTATGCTGTTCTCATACAGTGGATGGTTCGCATTCCGCATAAAGCCATTGGGCTGTGCAAAGATGTTTGGATTTGTACTGATTGGGTATCTGATTGTTATGATCTTTGATTTCCAGAGAATCAAGAAGATTCCGATGGATCGGGCATTGAAAAATGTGGAATAGAAAATATAAAATGATTTCATCCTTATACCTGTTCCTTAAGTGATGTTTTTTGCAATATTGCATAAATGATAACTGCATATACGCCACCAATGAGTGCGGTAATCAGCTGTGTGACAGAAAACTGCAATTGCAGTGCATGGAGCATCGGCTGCATTTTTACCGGTAACATGTTCGGCAAAATAAGAAGAGAAATCAAAAACCCCATGAACAAAGCTTTTAATATGGCTCCGATACCGATTGAGACCGAAAGTCCGGCTGTCTTTCCGAACTTATTTCGAAGCAATGCGACCATAACAACGAGAATGACATTTCCAATTATGATACATGGAAACAGGGCAGGGACAGCTGCCATAACAGGCATTCCGGTAATGAAAAAAGAAGTGATTGGTGTGATAATACTCAGAATGATACCGCAGGCAAGTCCGGCATAAATTGCAGTCAGGATCAGCGCGGCATTGATAACTGGTCCGGTGATATATACACTTAAATTCTTAAAAAACTGGCTTATGATGCAGATGGCAAGCATAATGGCAGTAACAGTGATTTGTTTGGTTTTTAGTTTCATAATTCTTTCCTCCTTAAAATTTACACCATAGTAATGATACGCCTGTAAAAAGTGAAATGCAATGATTCTTGTTTTTTATGGAGTGCTAAATTATAATGAAATTGGAAACTCGCGTCAGCCCATTTGTTGAAAGCAAATTTTGCATGGACTAATGTTCAAATGTCATGGAGAAAAATATGAAACGTAAAATAGATAGAAAAATGATAACATTTCTTATGGTGATGGCTCTTATTCTGACAGCATCTTGTGGAGATGTAAATGTGCAGGCAGCAGCTAAAAAAGCCACAAAAAAGGAAGCTGCAAAAACAACAGAAACATCTTCCTTTTATAAAAATAAGCAAAAAATTTATCTGGATTCTTCATGGAAATATGCTGACCATGCCAAAATCACTTCTGGCTATGCAGTCATGTATACCGCTAAAAAGAACCGGAAAGATATTGTGATTGCAGTGAATGCAGGGCATGGAACAAAGGGTGGTTCTTCAGTAAAGACGCTTTGCCATCCGGATGGGTCTCCGAAATTGACGGGAGGAACGACACAAGCGGGGGCCATTCAGGCAGTGGCGGTATCGGATGGTATGACTTTTCGTGATGGAACCGCGGAACGCGATGTGACACTTCGCATGGCAAAGATCCTTAAAAAGAAACTTCTGGCAGAAGGGTATGATGTGTTAATGGTCCGCGACGGGAAAGATGTTCAGCTGGACAATGTTGCCCGCACAGTCATCTGCAATAATGTGGCAGATTGTCATATTGCATTGCATTGGGACAGCGACGGACTTCGTTACGATAAAGGCGCTTTTGCAATTTCTGTGCCTAAGGGATTAAAGAAGAAAAAGCCGGTGTCATCTTATTGGGAACAGCACGAGGCATTGGGAGCTGCGTTGGTCAAAGGCCTCCGTTCCAACGGAGTGAAAATCAGTGGAACCGGTGCCACGGCAATTGATTTGACACAAACCTCCTACAGTACGATTCCTTCTGTCGATATGGAACTCGGCAATCAGTGCTCGGACCACAGTGACAGGAAACTGGAAGTGCTTGCGGACGGTCTTGTGCAGGGTGTTAATAAATATGTAAAAAAGCATATAAAGATCGCATCTTTGCGTGATTATAAGAAAAATGGTGGACCGAAATAAGAAAGCTGACATTCAAGGATAGTGTCAAGTTTTCTATGAAAACTTGATATGTAGGGGCAATGCATCTTTGATGCATTACAATCATCAGCCCATTTGCTGAAAGCAAATTTTACATGGGCTGATGTTCAATAAGGGAGATTACAAAATGGAAACATGGTATTATGAAGTAGTAAGTATTGATGGAGATTATGCGAATTTAAAGCGAACTGACATTGAGAGTGATGATCTCAAACTGGTAGCGCGTGCATTGCTTCCACCGGAGATCATGGAGGGAAGCCGGTTGAAATATGAGCTGATGCAATATTTTATGGTCGAATAAGGATCAGAAATAAAAAATAAATGGTTGGTATGCAGTATTTGGCATGCAATATTCAGTAATTCATGTTTAAGATAGCAGTTTAATTGATGATGAGTATCTATATAGAAAAACTGTCTCAAAATACCCCGATTTTGTTTGGAAATCGGGGTATTTTGGGGCAGTTTTTTTGCATATACCCATAGGTGGGGTATTTTGCAATGATTTTTTGGAATATACCCCCCGAACAGGGTATTTTAAGAGGATTTTTCTTCATATACCCCAGCAGGAGTTTCCTACATAATTTTTAACAAATTTCAAATTCGCAAATTTTACAAAGGCCTTTATGGAACCAAAGTGATGTGTTTCCGGAAATAGGTATTGCAGTCACGTATGCGTGATAGTTTATGCTTCAAAGTACGGAGAAAGGTAAAGGCCGTAATGAAAAAAGTAAACGAAGTGAGTCAGCTGGCAGGAGTTAGTAAGCGAACCTTGCAATTTTATGATGATGAGGGGTTGCTGCCGGCAGAAAGGTCAGAAGGGAACTATCGATTATACGATGATGCCGCGTTGGAACGTTTGTGGCAGATTCTGGTATATCGGGAAATGGAACTTGATTTGAAAGAAATTAAGTATCTGATGACTCTATCGGACAAAGAAAGAAATCAGTTTTTAAGGGAAAAAATTAAAAAACTCAAGCAACAGATCAAACATCTGGATGGACAGATGGAATTCATTTCTTATGTGCAGAACCATGGAATGTTACCCATTCCGCCGGAGTGTGAGAGGAAGAAGAAAACTTATGTCCAGAGTATTTCGGAGTTGAGGAAAATGAAAAACCAAAAAAGGGAGGAAAAAGAGAAATGAAAAAGAAAATAGTAATGATGTTATTTATGCTGGTTGTTGTATGTTCCACTGGAGCGTGTGGATCAAGAGGTTCGACGCCAACAGCAGAGGAAAGCATAAACCAGGAGGAATTCAAGGAAATAAAATGGCCAACAAGTGAAATTGTACAGTTGTTGCCTCAACCAAAGTCAAATATCGGGAAAATAGATATGGAAGCTTCGAGTGCGTTTTATGTATATATAGGTAATACTTCGGAGGATGAATACAATTTATACGTAGATGACTGTATGGAGAATGGTTTTACAGTAGATTATTGGCGCACAGATGATTCCTATTATGGAGATAATAAGGATGGGTATCATGTCTCTGTAGATTATGAGGGAAATGATGTCATGTATATCAGCATTACAGAACCTTATGATACAGATACGGAGAAAGAAGAAAATACAGAAGAGGTCAATAAAGCAGAAAAGGTAGAAAATACGCAGGAGAAAGAAAAAGTAAAGGATACAGAGAAAGACACGAAGAAAAAGGAAAAGAGTGAGAAAAAGAAAATATCCAAAAAGAAATCGGCAAAAGATAAGAGTGGAGTAAGTAAAGATTTCAAGAAAATGATGGATAGTTACGAGGCGTTTTTTGATAAGTATGTGGATTTCATGAAAACGTATCAGGATTCCGATGATGCGATAGGAATGATGAGTGACTATGCAGAATATATGAAACAGTATGCTGATTATATGGAAAAATTGGATGAGGTAAATACCGACGATTTGTCCGCAGCAGATCTTGCATATTACACGGAAGTGCAGGCGCGTATCATGAAGAAACTGGCAGAAATTTCGTAAAAAATATTTAGAAAAGTGAGATAAAGAAATCGGAAGTTTAATGTTGTCAAGTGATGATATTGAACTTCCGGTTTTTTATTAAATGATAAAAGAACAAATCTTGTTTATAAAGATTGTTTTTGCAATAGCGTTAGGCTATACTTTAGATAATTCATAAAATGCTTTAATTGATGAACAGAAGAATGGTGGAAAGGATAAAATGAAAGACAAGTCAAAGAGTACACAGGGGAAAAAGGGAATGAAGAAAATAGGAAAAGTGGTTGCAATAATTGTTGCAATAATAGTTATATTTTACGCACTTGTACTTATAACAGCATGGCTATAATAAGAAGATTACGGTAATTGAATTTAACTAAGAAAGAGAACACATATGAAAAAAATTAAAAAAATTGTGCTTGGAGTTGTATTAGCATTTTCGCTAACTGGGGTGGGGTTTATTCTTGGAAATATTGAAGATAGTGTCAAAGTAACAGATAATTCAAATTCTACTGAGTTTGACCTAAAGCTTCCGGGAGAAGTCGAGAAAAGAACTGTTACAAAAAGTGAAGTAGTATCACGTATTAGAGAAATTGGAGAATTGTCTACTTATTGCGGAGAGTATAATTTTACGAAAACAGTTGATCAATCGAGATATTTTCTTGATGATGTGAAAATTCCAGGAACAAAAAATACGATTTCTATTGAAGGAACTGGGAATGTTAAGGTTGGATATGAAATGGCAGATATTAAGGTATCTGTAGAAAAAGAAACCATTTATATATCAATTCCAGAGGCGAAAGTAACGGACAATTATATTATTTGGGATAGCTTAAAGTATGATGAACAAAATAATATTCTTAATCCAATTCAATTTGATCAATACGAGACACTGATAGAAGAAATAGAGAAAGAAGGTCTGGCGGACGTGGAGAAAAAGGAAATTTATGAGAAAGCAGATGAAAATCTTGAGAATATAATATCCGTTTTTTTATCTGAGTTTAATGGATATAAGATTAAGTTTATGTAATGGCGGCATTAGAGAAGAAAAAATTAAGAATCGGAGAAAAACAATGGTCAAAAATATTGTAAAAGGAGAACGTATTTTCTCAAAAAAGGCACAACCGGCCACAGAGGCAGATAAGCAGGTCATAACAGACCTTTTGGATACGCTGAAAGCGAACAAAAATGTATGCGTTGGCATGGCGGCAAATATGATAGGAATTAATAAAGCGATTATCGCTGTGTCCGCAGGACCGTTTCATTTTGCAATGGTCAATCCTGTGATCACGAAGAAGTCAGGGGAGTATCAGACAGAAGAAAGTTGTCTGTCAATCGACGGAGTGAGACCATGCACGCGTTATGAAGAAATCGAAGTGGATTATCTGGATCAGAATTTTAAAAAGCAACATGGAAAATATACAGGATGGACAGCACAGATTATTCAGCACGAAGTCGATCATTGCAATGGTGTTGTGATTTAAATTATTGTTCTTAAGGAGGCATAACATGAATTTTGGAAAAAAGCAATCATACGAACAACAGGGGAATCAGGTAACATTACATTATGAGAATCAGGATGTAATCTTAACCATTCTAAAGGATGATATCATCCGCGTACTGGTGCCTTGTTGGATGAAAGACTATAAATCCAAGGCAATAGAGGGAGAAAAAGCGGTTCCGGCGAATTTTACAGTGGAAGATGTAGGGGATGCGACCGTGATCAAAACGAAGAGCCTGACGTTGTACATTCACGACGGATTTTATATGGAGGCATACGATGCCAACGGTCATTTGCTGATGGAAGATTACCGGGGGCAGCGGGTTAAGAAAGTAGCGCTGGATCAGAAAGCAGCCGATCTGCTTGAGGCAGAAGGCCATGATGCATCAAAGTCAGAGGGTGGAGATTATGCGGTGCAGACATTGAAAGTACTGGCACCGGAAGACAGTTTTTATGGACTTGGGGACAAAAGCGGATTTCTCAACAAACGTCACTATGAATATGAGAACTGGAACTCTGATCTGCCACAGGCGCATACAGAGGATTTCCATGCGCTGTACAAATCCATTCCATTTCTGATTTGTCTGCGTAAGGATTGTGTGTATGGTCTGTTCTTTGACAATACGTTCCACAGCTATCTGAATCTTGGAAAAGAGTCTGAGGAATATTTCTGTTATGGTGCGGATGACGGAAATCTGGATTATTACATTCTTGGCGGAGAGACCATGCCAGAGGTCATCAAAAATTATACATACCTTACCGGAAGAACACCGCTGCCACAGCTTTGGACACTGGGCTATCATCAGTCCCGCTGGGGCTACACATCCGCAAAGGATATCATGGAAATTGCAGAGAAATATCGCAAACTGCAGATTCCGTGCGATGTCATTCATCTGGATATTGACTACATGGACAATTTCAAAGTGTTTACATGGGATGAAGAATATTATGATAAAAAAGGCGTGCTTTGCGACAAAATGGAACAGCTTGGTTTCAAGCCGGTGACGATTATCGATCCGGGAACAAAAAAAGAGGACGGCTATTTCATGTATGAGGAAGGTGTTAAAAAAGGCTATTTTGCAAAAGACACCGAGGGAAATATTTATGTGAATGAAGTATGGCCGGGCGAATCCGTATTTCCTGATTTCGGCCGGAAAGAAGTGCGAGACTGGTGGGCGGATCATCATAAGGAACTTCTGGATATGGGCGTCCGGGGCATCTGGGATGATATGAACGAGCCGGCAAGTTTCCGGGGAGAACTTCCACAGGACGTACAGTTCCATGATGAAGAACGTCAGACAACACATGCAGAGATCCATAATGTCTATGGCCATAACATGAGCCATGCAACCTATGCCGGAATTCGCAAACATACCGGAAAACGCCCGTTTGTTATCACGCGTGCATGTTACGCCGGAAGCCAGAAATATTCTACGGTCTGGACAGGAGATAATCAGAGTCTCTGGTCACATCTGCAGATGATGGTGCCACAGATCTGTAACCTGGGAATGAGCGGTTTCACATTTTGCGGAGCAGATGTTGGTGGTTTTGGTGCGGACTGTACACCGGAACTGTTGAGCCGATGGGTGGAAGCCGCGTGCTTTTCTCCGCTTTTCCGCAACCATTCATGTCAGGGCTCAAAGCGTCAGGAACCATGGCAGTTTGGCGATGAAGTGGTTGCAATCAACCGTAAATATATTGAACTCCGTTACAAGTTCCTTCCATATATTTATGATCTGTTTTACAAGGGACTTGAGACCGGTTTGCCGGTTATGCGGCCTCTGGTACTGCATTATGCGAATGACCCGGAAGTGCGCAATTTAAATGGTGAATTCCTTGTGGGTGAGCAGATGCTTGTTGCGCCGGTATTGGAGCAGGGCGCAACAAAGAAGATGGTTTACTTGCCGGAAGGTGTGTGGTATGATTACTGGACTGGTGAAAAATTAGAGGGTAAGCAGTATCTTCTTCGGGAAGCACCGATTGATGTATGTCCGATTTACATTAAGGAAGGAAGCATTCTTCCGATGTATGATGTATGTCAGTATGTGGGAGAAAAGCCATATACGACACTGCATCTGCTAACAACACCGGGAGCTGCAACTTATGAGCATTTCCAGGATAACGGAACGGATTATGCCTACGAAGAAGGTGCATACAACCTGTATCAGTTCACTATGGATAAAGATGGAAATGTTGTAACAGACATGCTTCATGAGAATTATCCGAAATATGAATCCATATGTGTGGAAACACTTGGAAAATAGGCTGACGCTTGACGTTCAAAGATAGAGGGATAGATAGATGACAAACAATGCAATTGATATACTGATTCCGTCCGGAATGGTGATTATGTTACTCAGCGTGCTGGTTTTATTTATTCTTGTGATTTTGAGAAATGACCACATGAAAAAATATCAGGTCATGGCAGTATTATTTGCACTGACCGGATATTCCGGCATGGCACTTGCAGTGATCGGAGTGCTTTATACGCTGGTTTTGTAAAACATTGTTGTAAACAAAAGCTGAATGTGCTAAGATAGGGAAAGTTTCATAGGGAAGATAGTTGGTGTCAGTTGAGACACATCTTAAGATGTGTCTCAACTGGTGAAAAGGGAAACAGGTGCAATTCCTGTACGATCTCGTCACTGTGATTAGGGAGTACACTTCCAAGAGGCGCACTGAACAATGTTTTGTTTGGGAAGGCGGAAGTGATGCGAGGATCTATCAGCCAGGAGACCTGCCAATTATCTGGTACAGCACTCTGAACGGATAGCACAATTTCTTTCAGAGAGCAGATCACGAGTAATTGGTCGTACTGTTTAAGTCAAGGTAATGCAGGCTATTGTTTACCTCTCTTTTGTGATATGATTTAAAGACTGATTGCTCCGTCCGGAAGTCCCAGATGGAGCTTTTCTTTTGCTATCTATAGATACGTTATGACAGGAAAGCGTGTGATTTCTATGGAATATGTAGCATGAGGTTCAATGTATCGGAATTATAAAGATATTCTGATACGCAGGAAAAGGAGAAATTATGAAGAAAAAGACACTTGCACTGTTTCTGTCATGTGCGCTTGCAGTAAGTATGCTCAGCGGATGTGGAAGCAAAGACAAAGACACAAAGGAAGCTACGGAGAGCTCACAGGCATCCGAGACAGATGATCAGGCAGCGGCAGATGAAGTTGCAAAACTGATCGATGACATTTATGTACAGGAGAGAACCGATAAGACAGACGAGCAGTGTGCAGCAGCAAAAGCAGCATGGGATAAGCTGACAGATGCACAGAAACAGCTCGTAGAGGGAGAGAATGCAGATCCTGATTATTTCGGAAGAGATACCGGAGATGCTTCCAAGGATGATCCTTTGAACGCAGATGATATTGGAGAGAACGAAATTCTCGTCGTAAGCTTTGGTACTTCTTTCAACGATAGCCGTGTTGCTGATATCGGTGGTGTTGAGAAAGCAATTCAGGAAGCAAATCCGGATTGGTCTGTAAGACGTGCATTTACTGCACAGATCATCATCAATCATGTACAGGCAAGAGATAATGAGAAGATCGATAACGTAGATCAGGCATTACAGAGAGCTGTTGACAATGGCGTTAAGAATCTTGTCATCCAGCCAACACACCTGATGCATGGTGCAGAGTATGACGAGCTTGTTGGGGAACTCGAGGCATACAAGGACAAATTTGAAAAAGTTGTCGTTGCTGAACCTTTATTAGGAGAAGTTGGTGCAGACGCTACAGAAATTAATGCAGATAAGAAAGCCGTAGCAGAAGATATTACAGCAGAGGCTGTAAAGACTGCCGGATATGATTCTTTGGATGATGCAAAAGAAGATAGTACTGCATTTGTATTTATGGGCCATGGTACATCCCATACAGCAAAGGTCAGCTACAGCCAGATGTCTGCACAGATGCAGCAGCTTGGATATGACAACGTATTCATTGGAACTGTAGAAGGTGAGCCGGAAGAGACTGCATGTGAGAACGTCATTAATGCAGTAAAAGAGGCTGGTTACAAAAAAGTAATTCTTCGTCCGCTTATGGTTGTTGCCGGAGACCACGCAAACAACGATATGGCAGGCGATGATGACGATTCATGGAAGAGCCAGTTTACAGCAAGTGGCAATTTCGACAATATCGATACACAGATTGCTGGACTGGGCGAAATCGAAGCAATCCAGAAGATTTATGTTGAGCATACAAAGAATGCGATTAAATCTCTGGGCAAGGTTTCCAAATCTGCTTCTGCAAGTGCAAGTGATGCACTTGCAGACGGCACCTATGCCGCAAAGTTTAATACAGACAGTGGAATGTTTCATGTAAATGAAGCGAATGATGGATGTGGAACACTGACCGTAAAAGATGGAAAGATGACCATTCATATCAGCCTTGTATCAAAGAAGATTATTAATCTCTTTGTTGGAACAGCAGCAGATGCCGCAAAAGACGGAGCAAAATTACTTGAGCCAACAACCGACACTGTAAAATACAGCGACGGAACAACAGAAGAAGTATATGGATTTGATGTTCCGGTTGAAGCATTGGATCAGGAGTTTGATCTTGCAATTCTTGGAACCAAAGGAACATGGTATGACCATAAAGTCAGTGTTTCTGATCCGCAAGCAACAAAATAGTCAAAGGAATTTATCAATATTATGAGAAAGAAAATCATAACAATCGCATCTTTATGTGTGGCCGGTATGCTTTTATGTGCATGCGGGACAAAGAATAACAAGGTGGAGACACAGACCCAGACGCAGCAGCAGACCGAGAGTGAAGCGGCAACTTTAGCTGACGGAGAATATACCGTAAATGTGACACTTGAGGGAGGAAGCGGCAGAGCGACTGTGGATTCCGAGGCGAAAGTCAAAGTCACGGATGGACAGGCATATGCGACGATTGTCTGGAGCAGTACGCATTATGATTACATGCTGGTAGATGATCAGAAGTATGAGAATGAAAATGAAGGTGGCAATTCTACATTCACATTCCCAATTTCCGGAGTTCCATGCAAGATGGATGTCGTGGGTGATACAACTGCGATGAGTACGCCGCATGAGATTGATTATACATTGACATTTTCTTTTCCGGAGGACGTTAGTTTTAACGACCTCGACTGTACCGGGCATATGGAACTTGCCTATGCGGATCAGTTTCAGATAGATACATATGGAAACTATAAGCTTATTACGATCGTGGACAACGGTCGTTTTTTGCTTGTACCGGCAGGTGTCGCAGTGCCGACCGGTCTGCCTTCGGATGTGATAGTGTTACAGCAGCCGCTGACCAATGTATATCTGGTATCGAGCGCAGTCATGGATCTCGTCTGTGAGATCGACGGACTGTCGAATGTGAAATATACAGCACTGAAAGAAAAGGACTGGTATGTACAAAAAGCGGCCGATGCAATGAAGTCCGGAGATCTGATCTATGCAGGAAAATACAGTGCGCCGGATTATGAGCTGCTGCTTGCCGGAGGATGTAAGTTTGCAGTTGAAAATACCATGATCTCCCACAATCCGGAAGTAAAAGAAAAACTGGAAGAGCTGGGAATGAAGGTATTTGTGGAGCGCTCCAGCTATGAGAAGCATCCGCTGGGACGGCTGGAATGGATCAAACTTTTTGGCGTACTGTTCGGAAAGGAACAGCAGGCCAAAGCGTATTTTGATGCGCAGGTAGAGCGGGTCAAGCCGATTTTGGAGAAGGAAAACACAGGAAAAACCGTAGCATTTTTTGCAGTGTCTTCCGACGGAACGATCACGGTTCGAAAAACAAATGATTATGTGGCCTCTATGATTGGTCTTGCCGGCGGAAATTATTCCCTGGGCGGCTATACGGATGGGGAGAAAAATGCACTTTCCACCATGAAAATGCAGATGGAAGATTTTTATGCGGCAGAAAAGGATGCGGATATTCTCATTTACAATGGCACAATCGAGGGTGAACTGAAAACCGTCGATGAACTGATAAAGAAAAACAGTCTGTTTGCTGATTTCAAAGCGGTAAAAAACGGTCAGGTCTATACAACCGGAAGTAATTTCTATCAGCAGTCCACAGGAACCTGTGATTTTATCGAAGACTTGAACAAAATACTTACGGGTGATGCGGATACTTCCTACCGTTTTCTGAAAAAGATTGAATAGGTACAAATAATCATTATTAAAAGGAGTGCACCTATGGCACAAAAGAATCGTAAAACAAGATATATAATTGCATTTGCAGCGATGATCGTGTTGCTTGTGTTGCTTTTTTGCTGGAATGTAGGGGCAGGAAGTGTGGAGATGTCGTTGACCGATTTTGTACATTTGATGCAAAAGCGGGATGCCGATGACACCTTGTATCAGATTGTATGGAAAATACGTCTTCCCCGCATCCTTGCGGCGATTCTTCTTGGCGGAGCGTTGTCCGTTTCCGGCTTTTTGCTCCAGAGCTTTTTTCAGAATCCCATTGCGGGACCATATGTGCTGGGAATTTCATCAGGGGCAAAGCTTGTTGTGGCGCTTGTCATGATTTTTTTGCTGGGACAAGGCATCAATATCAGTTCGTTTGGCATGGTGGCGTCGGCTTTTGTGGGATCGCTTCTTGCCATGAGTTTTGTACTTCTCATTTCGTTTCGCGTTTCGCGGATGTCTCTGCTTGTAGTGTGCGGTATCATGATCGGATACATTTGTTCCGCAATTACAGATTTTTGCGTGACGTTCGCGGATGACTCGAATATCGTGAATCTGCATAACTGGTCCATGGGAAGTTTCTCCGGTATGACATGGGACAATATCCGGATGATGGCAGTGCTTGTAGGAATCACGATTGTTATTACGTTTCTTCTTGCAAAGCCGATCGGTGCGTATCAGCTGGGAGAATCCTATGCGCGCAACATGGGAGTCAATGTCAAGGCACTTCGCGTTGCATTGATTCTGTTGTCCAGTTTATTGTCTGCCTGCGTCACGGCATTTGCCGGTCCGATTTCTTTTGTAGGAATCGCGGTTCCACATCTGGTTCGGATGGCAACAAAGACAGCCAAACCGCTGATTCTGATTCCGGGCTGTTTTCTTGCCGGTGCAGTAATTACCCTGTTCTGTGACGGAATTGCAAGGACGGTGTTTGCACCGACGGAAATCAGTATCAGTTCTGTGACAGCAGTCTTTTTGGTACCGGTAGTTATCGTGGCGATGTTGCGGAAACAGAATCGATGATGAGGTGATCAGAGAATGGATGAAAACAGCAATTTCAGAAAAGAAAACGAGGGAGAATTTTCTGCCTTTTCGACGGAGCATCTTACGGTAGGATATGATAAAATGCCGTTGATCAAAGATGTGAATCTGCAGGTACGGCCGGGCGAAATCCTTACGCTGATCGGACCGAATGGTTCCGGTAAATCCACTATTTTAAAAACAATTACACGGCAGTTGAAGCAGATTGGTGGTACGGTATATCTGGGAAAAGAGACGATGCGTGGTATGGGGGACAATGAAGTTTCCCGGAGATTATCCATGGTCATGACGGAGCGCGTCCGGACGGAACTGATGAGCGGACGGGAAGTTGTAGCATCGGGGCGTTATCCATATACGGGGCGGTTGGGAATTTTGTCCCCGGAGGACTGGGAGAAAGTCGATGAGGCAATTGCACTGGTACATGCGAAAGAAGTGCAGGAGCAGGATTTTATGAAGATCAGTGATGGACAAAGGCAGCGTCTGATGCTTGCGCGCGCCATTGCGCAGGACACGAAGATTCTTGTGCTGGATGAGCCGACATCCTATCTGGATATGGGATTTAAGCTGGACATTCTGGCGAATATCCGTCTGCTTGCAAGAGAACGCAATCTTGCAATCGTCATGTCACTTCATGAACTTGACCTTGCGCAGAAGATATCCGATACGATTGCATGCGTAAAAGGGGATCGGATCGATCGCATCGGCACACCGGAAGAAATCTTTGCGGGAGACTATGTGCAGAAGCTGTATGGCGTGGCAAAGGAAAATTTTGATCCACTCACCGGACAGGTGTTTTTTCCGAAAAATGCACAGGCGCCGAAAGTGTTTGTCATTGGTGGAGGCGGTGCGGGGATTCCGGTATATCATTGCCTGCAAAGACAGAATATTCCGTTTGCGGCAGGCATACTTCAGGAAAATGATGTGGAATTTGCAGCAGCAAAGGCGATGGCAGTACAACTTGTGTGGGAGAGAGCCTTTTACCCGATCGATGAAAAAAAGGTGTGGGAAGCAAAGAAAATTATGGATTCATGTAGCAAATGTATCTGTGCAGTGGAACAGTTTGGTCCGTTAAATGAGGCAAACCGGCAACTGGCAGAGTATGCAAAAGGGCTGCAATTTTTATGAATTTGTCGAAAATGAGCGAAATCCAATGCAATTTTTTAAGTATTTAAGTACTTCTGACATTGAACTTGAAGGCAATTAATAGTATAATTTAGGACGATTGAGGAAATAAATGAATGAAATAATTAATAATAAGGAGGAAACTATAATGGTTACCTGGAACAACTTAGATACTCTTGATTCTTTTGATAAGCTTTCAAAAGTAGAGCGTGTAAACCTTGCAGAGGTTATGTCCGGTGAGAACGGAGCAAACCGTGTAAAGAATTACAGCGTTCCGATGGCAGAGGGATTTACCTATAATTATGCCGCAAAAGCTGTAGATGACAATGTATTGGATGCTCTCGTAAAATTGGCAGAAGAAGCACAACTTGCAGAGAAATTTGAGGAACTTTACAATGGTGCAGTGATCAATACCGGTGAGAACCGTCTCGTTCTTCATCAGCTGACTCGTGGACAGTTAGGCAATGCAGTAGTTGCTGATGGCGTGGACAAGCGCAAGTTCTACGTTGAGCAGCAGCAGAGAATCGCTGATTTTGCAAACAAAGTACATGCAGGTGAGATCACAAACGCAGCAGGCGAGAAGTTCACAACAGTTGTTCAGATCGGTATCGGTGGTAGTGACCTTGGCCCTCGTGCTATGTATCTGGCACTTGAAAACTGGGCAAAGAAAAATAATACATTCAAGATGGAAGCAAAATTCATCAGCAACGTAGATCCTGATGATGCAGCAGCAGTACTGAACTCTGTTGATGTAGCACATTCTATCTTCGTACTTGTTTCCAAATCAGGTACAACACTTGAGACTTTAACAAATGAGTCATTCGTAAAAGACGCATTAAAGAAAGCAGGACTGGATGCATCCAAGCATATGATCGCTGTAACAAGTGAGACATCTCCTCTGGCAAAGAGTGATGATTATCTTGCAGCATTCTTCATGGATGATTACATTGGTGGCCGCTATTCTTCTACATCCGCAGTTGGTGGAGCAGTGCTTTCTCTGGCATTCGGACCGGACGTATTCGCACAGTTCTTAGAGGGTGCAGCAGCAGAAGATAAGCTTTCTGCAAATAAGGATGTCTTAAAGAACCCTGAAATGCTTGATGCATTGATCGGTGTATATGAGCGCAACGTATTGGGATACCCAAGTACAGCCGTTCTTCCATATTCACAGGCATTGAACCGTTTCCCTGCACACTTACAGCAGGTAGATATGGAGTCTAACGGTAAATCCGTTAACCGTTTTGGTGAGCCGGTAAATTATCCGACCGGACCAGTGATCTTTGGTGAGCCTGGAACAAACGGACAGCATTCCTTCTATCAGTTGCTTCATCAGGGAACAGATATCGTGCCTCTTCAGTTTGTTGGATTCAAGAACAGCCAGATCGGTACAGATGTTGTGATTCAGGACAGCACAAGCCAGCAGAAGCTCTGCGCAAACGTTGCAGCACAGATCGTTGCCTTTGCATGCGGTAAAGAAGATGAGAACCGTAACAAGAACTTCGAAGGTGGACGTCCATCCAGCATTATTATCGGAGACAGCGTAAATCCGAAGTCTCTGGGTGCATTACTTGCACACTTTGAGAACAAGATTATGTTCCAGGGATTCTTATGGAATGTAAACAGCTTCGATCAGGAAGGTGTTCAGCTTGGTAAAGTACTGGCAAAACGTGTACTTGCACATGAGACAGATGGTGCATTAAAAGAGTTCAGTGATTTATTGAACATCTAGTAAACGTTTATACATTAACCAGACCCGATAATAAATGAAATATATAATAACAAACCCGCATTTTCAGTCCGTCAGGATTGAGGATGCGGGTTTTTTGTGTGGAAATGGAATGTAAAAATATTGTGCAAATAGTAGAAATTTAAGGTCATAGTTGAAAATAATTGTAAAATTTGATATTATGAAGAAAATATATTGTAATTAATAGAATAATTACAATAAAGAAATTTTGGTGCGTTGAAGAACGGAAAGGAGAACAGATTATGAAAAAATATATAGTGAAGATGGTAGCATTATGTTCAACAATTTTTTTATCTCTAGCATCGCAAACAAATAATATTTGGGCAGGGGAAAGCTATAAAATAAACAATACAGTAGCAAAAAATTATGAAGTTAAATATGAAAACATAACGAAGTTAGATCTTAAAACTGAAAAGCAACTTTCAAATAATAAAATAAAGGACTATTTGACAGAACAGGTAAAAACTCAAAATTCAGAAGTGGCAGTGGAGGAAGATAGTACCAGTAAAATATATTATGGAACAATGACCGGAAAATTATCGAAGACAAATGATTATTTAATGTATCCTGCAAAGCTGTCTGCGGGTGAATATCTTCAGGCAAAACTTACATTACCAACAGATCCACAGATAGATTATGATTTATTATTGTTTGATTCTTCATTATCACTTATTAAATCAAGTGATTATGTGACTTGTACAACTAGTGAAATGGCAACTTTAGATGAATCAATAGGTTATATTGCAAATAAAGATGAGACAGTATATGTTTGTGTATATTCTGTAGGTGGTGGTAGTAACACAGAATCCTATACGCTGGATTATACGATAACAACTAACTTTTCAGATTCTTCAGAACCAAATGAAAATGCAAAAGAAGCAATAGATTTATCAATGAATGAAATGGGAGCAAATGTTTCTGCAAAATTGAATTCTCCATTGGATAATGATTGGTATCGTTTCATCGTTAAGGAGGGGGATTCATATGATAAAGTAAGATTGAATATTTCATCAAGCTCTACTACAAATGGATGCAAAATTGAGATATATAAAAATTTAGTGTCTGATTATTATGCTATGTTAAGAGTTGGATATGGAACAGGAGGAGAGGTTGCATTAGATGCTGGAACATATTATATTAGAGTTGTAAGTACTAATACAGTTGATGATTTTAATGCAGGAGATATACCTACTTATAAATTATCCGTTTCTCAGACAACAAAGGTAGACAAGATTACTATTACCGATTATTCTGCATATCATGGAACTGAAAATGTAGATTATCCAGAAGGAAAATTCTATAGGGTAGATCAAAGCCTTACAAATGTGGTGACAGTAAAGGGGAGAGCTTACTATACAGATGAAAATGGCAGAAGCCAACCTATTGCCAATGCAACAATAATAGGCGAAGTTAAAGATCAACAATGGGAGAAACTGAATAGGCCAGATATGTCCACCGTTACAAGTACTGCTGTTACAGACAGTGATGGATATTATGAAATGACATTTTATTTAAAGACAGCAGTTGGAGGTCTGAGTCATTTTGTTACAGTTTCAACACATCATTATGATTTGATGGATGTGACGATTAAAGCAAGTTCGAACGATAAGGCTACTGCAAAGTCAAAGTTTTATTATTTGAAGTATTGCGATTAATGGAAAAGGGGAATCTGTATGAAGAATCAAATTAATATCACTGCGAATTTTGTAAGTAGTAAATCTGTAGAAAATCAGTCAATTTTTCATTGCGCAGATAAAACGAAGATAAAAATTTCTGGAATAGAGAATCAGGAACAGAAGGGCACAAAGAATACGGATACCGTCTTAAATTTGTCAAAGGAAGGAAAACTGAAGTATCAGAATCAGGAGAAGGTCACAGATAAGAAAACTTCGGGAATAACAAGTGCACGTGAGTTGTATGAGAATTTGTCTGATGAATTAATAGATAGTTGGCGAGGATTTCGGACTGGTAAAGTTATCAACTTTATGGAGGTTATTCGTTTGGACGAGCCAGAAACATATACGAAACTTCTAGAAGCAGATGCACGAGAAAATGGAGAAACAGAGTATGATATATATAATGAATGGTATTTTAGACGGTGTTTCGATAAAGATGGCAATTGGAGAAATCCGGTAGCCGGACAAGGTGCAGTATTGGATACTCTTGACCAGTTGTATTCGGATGATCAGCATGACACAAGATTTAATTATTATAGTGACAATAGCGAAACAAATATGTGGGGATTAAACTCTAAGTTTACGGTTCTATTACCGGTAGACATGTTAAATGATCTGGCAACGTTAGATAATATTCAGAAAATGCCAGAAGAAAAGTATTCCGATATTCATAATAATGTAGAAAAAATAGATGAAGCAGTTAAAAAAATGAAAGAGGCAGAAAAGAACTATGAAGGAAACCTGGAGGAACTTCAGTTTGGTGTAAAATTGTGGAATAATGGAGATGTAACTTACCATGCAAATTATAAAGGATGTAAGGGTGGAAAAATTGGTATTATGGCAAATAGTGCCGAAGAGTTATTACAAAAGTTGATGTCTGAATAATGGGGCAAAAAAAGAAACTTCCCAACTGAAGAGGTATGGGAAGTTTCTTTTTTAAAGTATATATGGTTGATTTTTCTATTACTAGTGTTTCATCTTTTGTAAGCGAGACACACAAAAGTTCAGATTTTATCAATCTGCTCATAAATCAAAGGAAACCAGAAACTTTCTTGCTTTCTTCAGTAAAATGACAAAGCAAATGCTCAAGGAATCCGTGTGGATTTCAAACAGAAATTCGAGGATCGCATCTATCTGGTTATTTAATCTTTAAACAGATCAACAGGTGTCTTTTTATACAATTTTCTTATCGGTACAAGACTTGCAATACCACTGCACAAAAGCGTTATAAGAAATGCACTTATGATATTAAAAGGTGTAATGCATACCAAAGGCGTTTTCATTCCAAATGCTGGCACGTAGGTTTGATTAAATAGCATTATTAAAAGAAAATATACGATTTCCTGTAAAATAAATGTTCCCAAACCAATAAGCAAGGCCTCGATGGAAAAGATCCGAATAATATCTTTTTGATTTGTTCCAATAGCTTTTAGTATACCGAGTTTTTTCTTTCCATCTACAATACTGAAAGAGATAAAAGAGATACTGGCAAAAACTGCGCAAATTGTACCAACAAAAATAACTGCCCGAATCAGTGGGAGATAATCCTGACGCATGGAATATAAGGAGTCTATATTTTGTGCGTCTGTAGTATCTACATGAATTCCACGATCATATAATTGCTGATAAGAATCTGCATTTGAAAATACCGGAATAAAATAGCGGTCTGCAATTTGATCTACATACCCTTTCTTTATATCTTGGAACATTTGTTTATTAACCCAGACAGAGATGTCATTGTCAGAATATGGCTCAACGATTCCTACGATTTTCGCAGATTGCAAATAATCATATAAATTTAACTGATTTTCATATGCACCATGGTATTTGGAGGCATTCAGATCGATAAATTCAATCGCATCCGTGCTGATTTTGCCGTTTTTACTGACAAGGTCATTTTCTGATGCATAGGAGGCTGAGATAACAATTTCATTATCCTTTTGGGGAAGTCGACCGGCTACGATCTCATCGGATGTTATGGTATCAGCATTTGCATAAAGCAGATTGCTTTCAAGATACGATTCATCCACGGTATCACTAAAGTCAGAAGCGTCAATTTCCAAAAAATCAGATTCGTTCAGAATACGATTTTTAAAGCCTTTTCCAACTTTGCACATCATATAAGTGTAGTCAATATCCTGGTTACTGCAGGTTTTCCAGTGACTTTCGTAATCAGTATTTAAAATTTCTTTAACTTTAAATTTTAGACCATAAATACAAATTGAATTTTGTTTCATATTCGTTTGACTGATATGAAATTGTTTGGCACAATAATCCGTAATAATAATCTCGTTATCTTTCAGATTGGAATCAGCGTCGATCAGCAGATTCATAGTGCCTTCATTTCCCAGCTCGTTATAGCCTTTGACATTATATAAGATTTCGGAATATTTCATATTCTGAATAAAATCTTTGATGTTGTCTGTTGTGCCGACAGAGACAGTAACATCATCAAACCAGTCACTTGTATACTCTTTTGGTTCGTATATGCTTATGTAGTTATCTTTGGATGCTTGCGTGGCCTTGTATACTGGCAGACCGGGTTTCATAAAAGCAGCGGTCATAAATAGCTGAACAACAAGAAACATTACTGTCATCAGAACTGTGGTGATACATAAGCGTATTTTCTTTTGCCGTAGGAAGCCAAAGGCTAATTTAATCAGTTTTGCAGTTTTAATATTGCTTGTCTTTTTATCGGACGCAATGGTTGCAGAAACCGGCAGGGAATCCTGCATTTGCGGAGTGACCACTTCTTTTTGAATAGAGATGGTATAATCTTTGTTGTCGGAACCTTTTGCTATAAAGTCGCGTATTTTATCCATGAGCCGCTGATAAGAAAGGTGAGTGAAATCGATAGAAGATGATTTATCTCCTTTCATCTGCACCGAAAAATTATCAGTAGAATTTTGGCGAGAGATATCTTCGACAATATGTCCGTCGCTCAGCCGAATGATTCGGTCACCCCACGATTCAGCCGCTTTTTCATCGTGTGACACAACAATCACAAGATGGTCTTTGGAAATATCTTTTAACAAAGCATAAATTTTTTGTGAGTTATCGGAATCCAAATTGCCAGTTGGTTCGTCTGCAAGAATAATTGCAGGGTTTTTCACAAGTGCACGGGCAATTGCAACGCGTTGCACCTGTCCGCCACTAAGCTCATCGATTTTTCGTTTTTGCAGGTCTTTTAAGCCAACATAGTCAAGAATACGCAGGACTTCTTCCCGCACAAGGGCTTCGTTTTTGTCCGGCCAGGTCTGTTGTTCTAAGGCCAGCTCAATATTTTCATATACATTCCATTCAGAAATAAGATTAAATCGTTGAAAAACGGTTCCGATTACTATATTCCTATAATATTCATAGGAAGAGGATGAAATCATTTTGTCATCAATGGAAATGGTCCCTTCATCTGGAACATCCAATAATCCTAACATATTAAGGAGTGTTGTTTTGCCACTGCCACTTGGTCCAAGAATAAATAAAAGACCAGGAGAATCAATGGTAAGATTTACATGATCTAATGCAACGGTTGAACAATCACCATTATCGTATTTTTTATATATATTATCCAATTTTATCATAATTATAAACTTCCATCTTATTATTTAGAACTGCTGGAATCTTTAAGATCATATACCTGTTCATGGCATAACAACATTGGGAGGTTATTTTCATCATCCTCTTCGTTGAACATGCCGAGTGTATTAATGATCTTTCCATCGTGATGGATCATACCCATGGACAGCATATTATCATTCATGCCGGAACGTCCCGAAAAGTATCCTTGTTTTTCCATCACATCCCAGTCACTATTGCCAAGATACATACAATTTATGTGCGTATTGTTTTGAACGGTATCAACAATGTTTTTCCATTGATCTTCATCAATCGGAGTATCATCATTTAAATCATTAATAACAAGCATCGCCCATTCCTTTTTGGCAGTTGTGATGTCGCCGACTTCATCAGCTGTAATATTTTGGACTTTAATTGTATCATTAAGAGCAATCGTATCTCCGATAAAGTAAAACGTTGTTGGATAGGTTTCCGTTAATAGTTTTACATCATTATCCTCACTGGATAAGCTGTCATCTACATAGAAAAAGGCATAATAAATGCGTGGAGCTAAGAAGAGTACTGCAATCAATATAATTGCAATAATAAGAGCTTTAATTATAACGTTACTTGTTTTTTTCATAAATAAATCCTTTCTTCAAAGGGGGATGCCCCTGAAATAATATTTTTTGGTCAAGTGCGCGAAGTTTGAAGATCGTACGCTTGTTCATGAAGTAAAAGAGCAGGGAGATCGTCCGGGTCATCATCAGCTTTAAGCATACCTAAAGTATTGATGACGGAAGTTTTCTGGTGAATAAGTCCCATAGAGAGATCCGTGTCATCGAGATCCTCTTTTCCGGAAAAATAGCCTTGTTTTTCCATTACGTCCCAATCGCTATTGCCAAGATACATACAATTGATATGGCTGTTGTTTTGCACCGTATCAACAATGTTTTTCCACTGTTCTTCACGGATTGGAAGGTCATCATTCAGATCATTAATAACAAGCATCGCCCATTCCTTTTTGGAAGTTGTAATATTGCTGACTTCATCTACAGTTATATTTTTGGTAGTGATTGATTTATCAAGAGGAATGGTATCTCCGATAAAATAAAAAGTCGTTGGATAAGTCTGGCTTAAAAGTAAGATATCAGTTTCTTCCGTTGTTAAATCAGTATCATTAGAATTAAAAAATTTGTAATAGGTTCTTATGCATAAGAAAATTACTACAATTGCAATTACAACAAACAGTATGCCTTTGAGTATGTGTTTTATTGTTTTGTTCATAAATCTTCACCTCTATTTTGCTTTTTTTGAATATTTTAAAGTACGTGTGGTTGAGCTACCGCTTGAGTAGTAATGGTAAGGGGCTAATGTTTCGCCACCAGATTTACCTTCATTTAAGCCAAACTTTGCAGTATTCAGAGTTTATATTAACATTACCAGAAACAGAGGCACTATCTGAGCCACCTGATATTTACTAGAATTCCATCATAATAAACTCCTTTGAACATATTTATACATTATTTACTTGCTCGATTATTGAAAAATGAAAAGCACATCCTTGCGAAAAATTAGCAAGAAAAAAATGTTTTAAACAAAAAAAGTTGCAATGAAATTGATTCATTGCAACCGAACTATCTTAGTAACATAAATTGTACCGTAGACTTCTAGCTTTGCGCCATTACATTTCTGCAACTTTGCCTTTGAAATTTAATAACGAAACAAATAGTAACAGATGTCGAATTTTGTGTCAACAGATTTTTCAAAAGAAAATTTACGAAATAAGCACGGCTTTATTCATTCAAAGTTTTTTCTTTTTCTTTATAAAAGGAGCATTTTGCTCCTTTTTTTAAATGTTCCAAGACAGGAGAGTACAACATGAATCCCATAATCGATCCGTTAAGAATAGAGGAACAATGGAAAAAGCGAAAGCCAGAATCCGCCGAAAGGCAAAGGCCTTAATGCGGTGGCAGAGAAAGAAAGGTTTGACAGCGGACAAAGCCGCAAAAGGAAACTACCGTATTTCCTATGAAACCCTCAAAGACTGGGGGTATTGCAGTATGGTCAATGCCTATTATAAAAAGGATATGTATTAATAGCGTGTATCCACATGGAATCCGGATTGCTTTAATTCGCGTTTGGTAATGACACGATTCCAGTGTACGGAAGCATTATAATTTCCTTCCACAACAGTAACGGAGTTATCTGATTTTTTTAGTACAATTACGGAATGATAATTGCCGATACGGATATGATCCCCGACTTTAATTTTGTCAAAGTTCTTATGGGTCTTTACCGGGGCATATTTACCGAATACTTTGTCACTGAATTCTCCGACGAGAGCAACACAGCCATAACCATAGAGGTTTGCCGCTTCCCAGTAATAGCAGTTGTTTTCATTGGTCCAGGACATTCCTTCCGGATACTTGGATTTCAGGGAAAGAAGTTTTTTCTTAGCCTGTTTCTGGGAGATTTTCTTGCTGACAAAGACCTCACAGGAAAGGCTGCCGCATAAATATTCACCAGTAACCGTAATGATTGCCTTGCCGGGTTTGACGGCAGTAATCCTACCATTTTTATCCACTGTGACTACCGATTTTTTGGAACTTTTCCACGTCATCTTGCCAATCGGAACGTTGCACTTGATTTTTTTGCTTTTTCCAGCTCGCAAAAATACACGGGATTCACTGAGAGATGCGAGAACAGTATCGTTATAACCAGAAGTCTCAGGAGCTGCATAGACAGTATGGATATTTGTAGTTGGGATGAGCATTGCCACAATCAAAAGGAAAGCGACAAGCTGCTTTGTCCGGAAAAACTTTTTCATAATAATATTTGTTGCCTTTCTGTAATAGTAAATTGCTACTTTTATCATAAAGTATAAGTGTTTGTCCGGCAATATTCAATGCAAATAATCTTCTTTTTTAAGAAGAAATTTCCTATAGATTGAGCTTAAAAAAGAGTCGGAAAAAGAGTATAATTGTCCAAAAAGAGTAACTATTCAGAACCTCGAATAGAGTTACCAAAACGAAAAGAAAATAATTATAAAAAAATAGAATGGAGACGAAGAAATGTCAAAAAATTATATCGCAGAAGGCGCAGTCGTAAAAGGAAATGTGCAGATGGGAGAAGACGTCAGCATCTGGTACAATGCCACCGTTCGCGGAGATTCCGCCGAAATTAAAATCGGGGACCGGACCAACGTACAGGATAATGCCGTCATACATGTAGATACACATTATCCGACAACCATCGGAAACGGAGTGACGATTGGGCATGGAGCCATCGTCCATGGATGTACCGTGGGCGACAATACTTTGATCGGAATGGGAGCCATTGTATTAAACGGAGCCAGCATTGGGGAGAACTGTATCATCGGCGCCGGGGCTCTCGTAACCCAAAATACAAATATTCCTGCCGGAAGCCTTGCTTTTGGCAATCCTGCCAAAGTCATCCGCTCACTCACGCGCGAAGAAATCGAAAGTAATCAGCAAAACGCCCGGCACTACATCGCCGCCGCCGAAACCCAGCTTAAATAAAACGCGAGCAAACCCCTTTCATGAGAAACCGCCTTTTTCTGTTATCAAAGTGGAAAAAAAGGCCGAAATATTATATAATGTAGATAATTATATTCACAAGGTAGAAATACAATGAACACAACAAAAAACTATCAACTTCGACAAGCGGCAGGCGAATATTGGTTAATTCGAATGGACCAGCAACGATTTGTCTATGAGAAGCCGATTATGTTGAATGAAGTGGGAGCCATGATCTGGCAACAGTATATGCAGGGGCAGACAGAAAAAGAGATTGCGGCATTGTTGCAGCAGACATATGGAATTGATGACCAAGAGGCTTATCAGGATGTACAGCAATTTATAAGGCAGCTGAGGGAACAGGGGATTATATGAATATATTGCTTGTCGGTGGCAAAAGCCATTTCTTACAACTTTTAATTGAAAAATTAAATAAAGAAGGACATCGTATTTTTATTTTGACGGACGAACCGAAAAGTGGTCGTCCTACCCGCAAAGTTTTTGAAACCTATCATTTCTCGTATGAGGAGTCTTGTATCCGGGAAGTCGTAGAAAGCATTCAGCCGGATGAAACCATTTTCCTGGGAGCGTTTGATACGAATTACAAATGGGCGGAATTAAAAAGTCATGCCGGCGCATTTTCTGCCGGTCTGATGAACGTGCTTTCGGCTTTTGTCGGCTGCTCAACGGGACGTTTTATTTATTTGTCATCGGAGGAAGTTTTTCAGCAGGAATTTACTGATGCGATTTCGGAAGATGAGACACCGGCAGCCGTGACGGCAAAAGGACAGGCGCTGGCAGTGGGCGAGGGCATTTGCAAATATTATCGGGACATGGGCAAAGATGTTGTTACTCTGCGTCTGGATCATATGTATGGAATGCCGGAATCCGCACTGGAAGCAAAAAATATGATTGGTCGTATGTGTGTGGAAGCATTGGAAACAAGAGAGATTCTTGTTGGAAAATGGCAGAGAGCCGCACTTTTGCATGAATCGGATGCGGTGGAGTTCATTTACCGCGTGGTGGCAGCGAAAGAACCAAAGTATGGCCTGTATCACATCTCTTCCGGAGAACCAATCAGTCAGCAGACGATGGCAGAGGCGTTGGTCAAAGGATTTGATGGTGAGATCGCAATCATGGAGAATCCGAAGGAACCACGATGGGAGCCGGTTTTATCAAATACAAGATATGCTGAGGAATTTGGAATCCGTATTTTCCATACACCGGAAAAGGAGCTTCCGCCGATTGCAAAGCATATAAATCGTAATGCAACAGAATTTGCAAGAATCGAAGTAAGACCCAAGGGAATAACTGGAAAAATCCATAGATGGATCAAAGAGTTTCTGCCGGCAGTATTTCCGTTCCTTGAGAACATGGTCTGCTTTATTCCATTTTTTATGCTTAATAACCGTGCGGTTGGAAGAGAGTATTTTCAGAATATTGATTTTTATCTGCTCTATGTGCTTTTATTTGCAATCGTATATGGGCAGCAGCAGGCAACGTTTTCTTCACTTTTGGCAGTGGCAGGATATACGTTCCGGCAGATGTATCATCGAAGCGGATTTGATGTTATACTCGATTACAATACATATATATGGATCGCGCAGCTTCTGATTCTGGGACTGGCGGTTGGTTACATGAGAGACCGATTGCGTGTGCTGGAGGATGAAGGCAAAAATGAAGTCAAATTTCTTTCCAAACAGATTGACGATATTGCAGACATTAACGTCAGCAATGTGCGAATCAAGGAAATGCTGTCGACACAGATCGTTAACCAGAATGACAGCTTCGGTAAGCTGTATGAAGTTACTTCGAGCCTTGATAAATACGAGCCGGGCGAAGTCCTTTTCTATGCGGCAGAGGTGCTGGCGCAGTTGATGGGAAGCAAGGATGTGGCAATATATTCAGTAGCCAACCGTTCCTATGCCCGTCTGTTTTCAGCAACCTCGCAGAAAGCACGCAGTCTTGGAAATTCTATTAACTATGTGGAAATGGAAGAAATGTACGAGCAGCTGCAGGAACGCAAAGTATACATTAATAAAAACATGGACGAGCGTTATCCATTGATGGCAGATGCCATCTATTCTGAGGAAAATATGCAGCTGATCCTTATGGTCTGGGGTATTCCATGGGAGCGCATGACATTGGGACAGGCAAACATGCTTACCGTTATCGGTTATCTGATACAGAATGCGGTGCTTCGTGCAAACCGTTACATGTCTGCTCTGGAAGAACAGCGTTATATCGAGGGTACCAACATCCTTGGTCAGGAAGCATTCCGTTCTTTGGTCAAAGCCTATATGAATGCAAGAAACAAAGAATTGACAGAGTGTGCTTTGATTTTGATTGATACAGGAGAAGTGCCAAAAGAAGAGGCTGGACATACCTTGAGCAAGATGATTCGTCAAAGCGATTTTCTTGGAGAACTTGAGGATGGCAATCTCTATGCACTTCTTGCAAATACCAACGAGAAATCGGCAGAAATGGTTGAGACCCGTTTCCAGGAGGCTGGATTCGAATGTTCCATACAGGAGGATGATGTGGTATGAGCATAAGCGAACAAGCTTTTATTGTAGTACTGATCCTCAATACTCTGGTCGCTGTGATCTATGGCATCTGGAACTTTATTCAATGCAGGATTCGGGAAAAAAGTGTCAAGGAATATATGATTCGTATGGTGATCATGTTGATGTGTCCGGTGGTCGGCCCGATGTTTTTTGCGGTGATAAAACTTATTGGAGTATTGTTTTTCCGACAGAATGTGGATTTGGCAGATGTCATCTTTTCGAAGGAACGTGTCACGACATATCTTCATGCGGATGAAGAGCAGGAAAGTAATGTTGTCCCTATTGAAGAGGCATTGGTTATATGTGATAAGGGAAATCTGCGAAATCTTATGATGAATGTGGTGCGGGGAGATGTAGAAGAATCTCTGGCATCCATTGCGTTGGCATTGAACAGCGATGATTCAGAGACTTCCCATTATGCAGCAACCGTTCTTCGTGATGTATTGAATGATTTCCGTGCCCACACACAGGAATTGTTTATTGTCATGAACCGGAATGAGAAAGATTCCTGTGAATATGCGTGTCTGTTGATTGAATATATGAATGGCGTCCTCAAACAGGAAGTTTTTCAGGAAGCAGAGCAGCGTTCCTTTGTGGATATGATGGAGAAAGCCTGTGATTATTTGTATGAGAGAGATTGGAGGAGACTCACCCCGCAGTATATTGGATGGCTTTGCAATCTGCTCTTGAAAATCCAATCTTATGATAAAATGAAATTGTGGAGTGACAGAGGCCGTGATATGTATCCGGATGAATTGATCATCTATGTATGTTATTTGAAATATTATTTTACGGTCGGAAAGAAAAAGCAGTTTTTTGAAGAATTAGACCGATTGAAACAATCGGATATAGTCATTGACAAAGAGACACTGGAACTGATTCGTACATTCAGTTAATTCTTTGTCGGAAAGGAGTGCTATGGTATCGCGCCGTAATTATCTTACCGTCGCCATTATGATGCTGATTCTGTTTTTTATGTTTCAGTTTACCGGTGTAATGAAAAATCAGTTAAATGAATACGGAGTAAACGAGTACGACCAGAGCACGTATACGCATTTGAACGCGGAAAACACATTTTCCGACACAGTTTCAGGAAGTAGTGCATCAGCGGATGTCTTTTATGTCGGTGCGGTTGGTGGAGATGTCGCAAAAGTAGTATCCTCCTGGTGTGAGTATTCAAAGAGAACACTGCAGACATACCAGACATTGTCTGCCTGTGAGACAGTCCCGGAAAATCAGTTGATCATTCTTGATGGACTTACAACAGTCAGAACAGATGCAGACATCCTCATTTTGCAGGAATGGATTGACAAAGGTGTCAATATTATTTTTGCCCGGATGCCGGATATTTCTGTAATCCAAAAAAGTGCTCAATTAGAGCAGATGCTTGGAATCAACCGCATTGCGAGTACAAATGTCACCTTAAATGGTATGCATTTGTTTTCCGGATTCTTTCTTGGTGGAGAGCAGATTTATGAGGCGCAGAACAAGGAAGACGAAAAGAGGCAGGATTTAGATCATAACATTCCGTGGTATGTGACCGGGGCAGGAACGAAAACGTATCTGGTGGGTACGCTTACTGATGAAGTCTTTGATCAGACAGTGCCTCGAAGTTTGTTAGAAGAGTTTTCAAATATGGAGAAGACTTCTGTAAAAAATAATCTTTTGCCTGCTGTTATATGGCGGTATGGAACGACCAATTCCAAGGTGTTCTGTGTGAATGATGATTTCCTTACGGATGTGTCAGGCATTGGCATTTTGTCAGCAATGACAGCACAGATCAGCGATTATGAAATTTATCCTGTAGTCAATGCACAGAATCTGGTAGCGGCAGATATGTCTGCGTTCAGTTCGGAAAATGAAGAAAAAATGCAGGAACTGTATGCGCAGTCTGCATCAGCTGTATACCGTGAGATTATATGGCCGTCTCTTGTGGCACTGCAGGAGACAACAGGTGCAAAGCTTACCTGTATGGTTTCTCCACAGTTTACGTATGATGATGAGCAGGAGCCGGATAGCTCAGAAGTAGCATATTATTTGAAGCAGTTAAAAGAGCAGGATGGGGAACTGGGCTGGAGTGCTACGAACCGTTCGAATCTGTCTGTTTCAGAAAAACTTATGTTTGACAAACCGTTCTGGAAAGACTATGGAGCTGATTATAAGATTACATCGGCCTACCTGAGGGATGGCAGCCAGAAAGCTGACGCAGTACAGGCCTTGAAAAATGAAGATGTCCGCACAGTTGTGGTGTCGGATGATGATAGTACGAGTCCGATTATTTCCTATGCGGGTGAAAATATTACGCAGCAGAAAGTTATGAGTGCAGGAATCACACATACATTTTCGGACGATTTGAAACTTCGAAGTATGGAGACCGCGCTCGGTTATTCCAATATTACGTTGGACTTACTTTCGGTTACATATCCGGAGACAGAGCAGGATTCCTGGGAAAAAATGCTAAGAAAACTTTCTCCGAATCTGACAACGTTCTGGAAGCCTTTTGAGGCTTTTACACATACAACACTATCGGAAAGTGACCAGAGAATCCGCCGTTTTCTTGCAATTGATTACGAGCAGGAGCGCCAGAATAACAACATTACGGTTAAGGTGGACAACTTTGATCAGCAGGCATGGTTTGTACTGCGTTTGAATGGTGAGACTGTCAAATCGGTAAAAGGCGGGAAATCTACCAGAATCGAAGACGGTGCATATCTGATTTGTGCAGAAAAAGATACAATTACGATCAAAGTTGGCAGAAAGAGCGGTATGTATTACGGCAGCGGACAGAAAAGTGGTGAACAGGAATGAGAATTTGTATTGTAGCAGAAGGCTGTTATCCATATGTGGTTGGAGGTGTTTCTAGTTGGGTCAACAGTATGATAAAAACATTTCCGGATTATCAGTATACGGTTCTTTCCATTGTCGCAAACCGTTCTTTTCGTGGAAAGTTTGTGTATGATCTTCCGGAAAATGTAGTGGAAGTTCATGAATTATATTTGGAAGATTATGATTTCCGTAGAACAAAAAGCAATAAAATGCGGAAAATTAAGATGACAGATACGGAATTTGAAGCAATGAAAAGTCTTCTGATCAATCAGAAGGTAGATTGGGATACACTGTTCCGCTTTTTTGGCGAAAAAGATTTTTCGTTGAATGATCTGCTAATGGGACCACAATTTTTGCGGGCGGTAAAAGACTGCTATCGTATCCGTTATCCGGAAGTTATTTTTTCAGATTTCTTATGGACCATGCGTTCCATGTATCTGCCACTTTTTCTGGCGTTGAAAATAAAACTGCCGAAAGCGGATTTATATCACTGTGTCGCGACAGGATATGCCGGGGTGCTTGGAGCGATGGCAAAGCAGAGATATGGTTGTGGTCTGCTGATCTCGGAACATGGTATTTATACGAGGGAAAGAGAAGAGGAACTTATCCGTGCAAAATGGGTAGAGGGAATCTACAAAAATATATGGATTGAGCAGTTTCGAAAGATGTCTCAGCTGGCATACGATCGTGCCGACAAAGTGACAAGTTTATACGAACATGCCAGAGAATTGCAGATTGAACTGGGATGTCCGGAGGAAAAAACGCAGGTGACACCAAATGGTGTAGATCCTTCTCGTTTTGAGAATCTCGTGGTTCTTCCGGAAATGCAGGATGATAAAATACATATTGGAGCAATCCTTCGAGTGACACCAATCAAAGATGTAAAGACAATGATTCGTGCATTTGCCTATGCAAAGAAAAAAGTTCCGTCTCTCAAGCTTTGGATTATGGGACCGACAGATGAGGATGAAGAGTATGCAAAGGAATGCTTTTCGATGGTGGATCTTATGGAAATTGAGGATGTGGTATTTACCGGAAGAATTAATGTTTCGGAGTATATGGGAGGACTGGATATGACAATACTGACAAGTATCAGTGAGGGACAGCCTCTGACCATTCTGGAAAGTTATGCAGCACATAAACCTGTAATCGCAACAGATGTGGGAAATTGCCGGGGACTCATATATGGGGAAGATGACGATTTTGGAGAAGCTGGTATTCTTACCCATATTATGAATGTAGAGGAAATCGCGGATGCAATGATTCAGCTTGCAACGCATCCGAATCGAAGAAAGCGCATGGGAGAAAATGGATATAAACGTCTGATGCGCAAATATAAAGTAGTGGATATGCAAAAGACATATGAGCAGATTTACTGGTCATTTGAAGATATTGAGTGGTAAGGAGCGAAGAAAACGATGGCTGGAATAGGAGTCAGACTAAAAAGAATATATGAAAAACAGACTCTCGTGGCGCATCTGGTAGGATTTGCATACAGTATTATGGTTACCATTGCACCGATGCTGGTGGTCATCGGTACGGTGATGCTGATGAGCATTGTTCTGGGATATGACCAGGTGGGATATGCCAGAAGAGGGCTTTTTGCAGGAACAATACTGTATATTTTCATCTTTTCTCTTTTGACGGCAGCGCCTTTTAATGCGGTGTTGTCCCGTTACATGTCAGATGTGATTTATGAGGAAAAATATGAAAATATATTGCCATGCTATAATATTGGTATGCTGTTGAATCTGATTTTAAGCTGTGCGCTTGGCATTCCGTTTTGTATCTGGGAACGAGTGGTAGGCGGTGTCAATCTGCTGTTCGTATTTACCGGATTTTGTGGATACATATCGCTTGTACTTGTATTTTATTCGATGCTTTATTTGTCAATTTGTAAAGATTATCAGAAGATTTCTTTTTTCTTTATAGACGGGATGATATTCGCATTTTTATTTTCGGTAATTTTGGTAAAACTTCTTCATAGAGAAGTGGTGTACAGTATGGTCCTTTCGCTGTCCTGCGGTTTTTTTGTAACAGCAGTATTAGAAGGTGCGACGATCAAAAGGTATTTCAAGAAGAACAGCAACCGATACAAAGAAGTTCTTGCGTATTTCAAAAAATACTGGCAGCTTGTGGCAATCAATTTCCTGTATACATTGGGATTATATATTCATAACTTTGTTTTCTGGAATACGGATATGAAAATGGTGGTAGCAAAGTCGTTTGTTTATGCACCATCGTATGACATGGCAACCTGTATTGCAATGTTTACCAATATTTCCGCTACGATCATTTTTATCTCCCGTGTGGAGATGCATTTTCATGAGAGGTATCGGGCATACTCGGAGGCAGTCATTGGTGGGCGTTGGGAAGATATCCGTAATGCAAAGGATCGCATGTTCCGGCAGATTTCGTCGGAACTGCTCAACCTGGTACGTATCCAGTTTATTATTTCGGTGGTGATCTACATTCTATGTGTGATTGTACTTCCTCGGTTTGGCTTTGCCGGACTGGTTATGCAGATTTATCCGTGCGTTGCAGCAGGATATTTTATCCTTTTTCTGCTATATTCAGAAATTATTTTTCTGTACTATTTTAATGATATGGCAGGGGCAATGCTTTCTTCGCTGGTCTTTTGTGCTGTGGTCTTTGCGGGAAGCATTTTGTCGAGTCATTTATCAACAATTTGGTACGGACTGGGCGTTGTGCTTGGAAGCTTCGCCGGATTTACCGTAGCATATTTTCGTATTCGCTGGCTGGAGAGACATTTGGATGAGCATATTTTTTGTCGCGGAATTCTGTTCCCTGTGAAGAGAGGAAAGATGCCGGATTCCTGCGTATATAAACGTGATGATAAGAAAAAACGCAGACGAAAGGAGAAAACAAAATGATGACAATAATAAGAATTTTGATGGTTGGAACCGGAATTTTGTTTTTGGTTCTTGCGTTCTGGGCATATACCAGACAGAAACTAAATGACAGTATGGCATTGATTTGGGCGTTTGTTTCCATTGCCCTGGTGATTACGGGAGCAGTACCTGCAGTGTCAAAACATTTGAGCGAGAGCCTCTTGATCTTCATGTTTATTATTTGTCTGCTTTTATTGTTTTTGCTGTTTAAAGTAAGCAAGGCGGTGTCAGTGTTGAGTATGAAAAATCAGGAGCTGGCCATGCAGGTATCGCTTTTGAATCAGGAAAATGAAAGAATTTTACACAAGCTGGGGATTTTGACGGATGAGAAAAAAGATTCTGTTCGTGATTAACACACTGAGTCGGGCGGGGGCCGAAATGGCACTGCTGGAATGGTTACGAAAATTGGATAAAGAAGATACTTACGAACTTTCACTGTTTGTTCTGATGGGGCAGGGAGAAATGATTGACCAGCTTCCGTCAGGAGTACATGTGGTGAATGAACGTTATATCAGAACCTCTGTATTAGAAGAGAATGGAAAAAAGCAGATGTATCGAACCATCCGTCATGCGGCAGCCGTGCATGGAAATGCGTTGCGGTTAACTGTATATATGATTCGTGCATTAGGTCATATGATCAAAACAAAACGGATACAGCCGGACAAACTCTTGTGGCGCATGATAGCGGATGGCGCAGAACGACAGAACGAAACCTATGATCTGGCAGTGGCATATCTCGAAGGCGGATCAGCTTACTATGTTGCAGATCATGTAAATGCAAAAAAGAAGGCGGCTTTTATACATATTGATTATACGCAGGCAGGATATACCAGACAGCTGGATCGTGATTGTTATACAAAATTTGATGCGGTATTTCCAATTGGAGAGAACGTCGAAAAGAAATTTCTTGAAGTATATCCGGAGTGCAAATCATATACTCATGTTTTCCATAATGTGATCAATCAGGATATGATTTGTCGAAAAGCGAAAAGTTATGGTGGTTTTTCCGATAATTATGATGGAATCCGGATTCTTACGGTAGGAAGGCTTACTCCACAGAAATCATATCCGACAGCGATTGCAACCATGGAAAAACTAAAAAAAGCAGGACTTAAAGCGAGATGGTATGTTTTAGGAGAAGGACCGGAGCGAAGCAATTTGGAAAAACAGATTGAACAAGCGGGGCTTACCGAAGATTTTCTTCTCTTGGGAGCTGTGGATAATCCGTATCCGTATTTTGCACAGACGGATTTATATGTGCATGCGACCATGTTTGAGGGGAAAAGTATTGCGATTCAGGAAGCACAGACATTAGGATGCGCAATCGTGGCATCAGACAGCAACGAAGAACAGATTACGGACGGAGTGGATGGATTTGTCCGGCCGTTGAAGCCGGAAGCACTTGCGAAAGCAATTCTACAGCTTGCAGGAAATGCAAAGATGCGGGAAACTTTTGGAAAAGCGGCGATGCAGCACACAGTGACCTATGAAGAAGATAAAAAGTTATTGGATAATTTATTAAGATGATAAATGAGGGACGGCTATGGATAAAAAAGGACATAAAGAATTACTCATTATTATGCCAGCCTACAACGAAGAAAAGAACATTGGAAAAGTACTCGAACAGTTGGAACGGGCGGGGGTATGTGAATATGCGGATGTTCTCGTAATGAATGATGCCTCTTCGGATGCTACGAACTGGCTGGTAAAGGCACGGGGATATACGTTAGTAACCCATGTTTTTAATCTGGGATATGGAAGCGCATTACAGCTTGGGTATAAATATGCAATCCGGCGCAAGTATCATTATGTCATTCAGATGGATGCAGATGGGCAGCATGATGTTTGCAATATTCCGGTGTTGTATAAAAAACTTAAGAAACAGGATGCAGATGGAAGATGTCCGGATATTGTGTTGGGGTCACGCTTTTTGAAAGAAAGTGAAGCTTATCCGACTTCTCATAAAAAGAAGATTGCTTATCGTCTGTTCCGGTGGATGATTCGTGTCATTGCAGGAAAAAAGATTTCTGATCCAACTACGGGATTACAGGGACTGAATCGTAAGGCGGTGCTGTATTATTCCAAATACAAACATTTTGATGATAAGTATCCGGATGCAAATATGATTGTTCAGATGCTGCTTCTGGGATTTAAAATTGAGGAAGTACCGGCGGTTATGCATCCGCGTAACAATGGAGTCAGTATGCATCACGGATTGAAACCGATTATGTACATGTTTCGTATGGTGTTTTCTATTTTGGCGGTTACATTTCGTATAAAGGTTTTAAAAGTAGATGCGGGAGCAGGGATGCAGGATGTTTTTGAAAAAGAGTGAATATAAATATAAGTTGCGACCGGCTTTGAATCGGGAGAACATACAACCGCAGCCATACTACAGTCCGGGGCGTGGCTGGTATCATATATATACATTCTGTCCGGGAAAGAAAGATGTGGAACAGTTAAAATGGCTTCCGTTGGAAGAACAGGAATCACTCGTTTTGTTACGGTTGGACATCGGGCAGTTTCGGGAAAAAGAAATTGACAGGGATACATTGCTTTTTACAGAAATGATATTGAAACGGTTTCAGAATGCGAAAAAAGATATCATACTTCGTATTTGTTATGATACCAATGGAAATGGACTGGCTTCTGAACCATCCACACTGATGCGTGTGATGGAACATATGAACCAGTTGGGACCGGTAGTTTCAACCTATGCAAAAAGCATTCTGGTGTCGCAGGGAATCTTTATCGGAAGCTGGGGGGAGATGCACTCCTCGAAGTTTATGCATCCGAAACAGATCCAGAAGCTTACAGAAACCTGGCGGCAGGCAACAAGCGGAATGATTCGTATTGCGTTGCGCAAACCGGCATTTACACGTATGCTGTATGCACCGGAAGAAAAAACGGATGTTTATGGACTTTACAATGACGCAATGCTTGCGAATGATACCGACATGGGGACATTCGGAACTGCATCAAGAGAAGAAAGTGGCTGGACGGACGCGTGGTGCATGGAGGATGAACTGCATTATATGCACAAGCAGATGACGCAGGTACCATTAGGTGGAGAGGTTCTGTCTCCACAAGTGGAGAGAAATATTTCTTCGGAAGTGATATCTTATCTGAGAAAAATGCAGGTTTCTTATCTGAACAGTATTTATGATCCGCGATTTCTGGATATGTGGAAAGAAATTAAGGTGGAAGATGGAGAAAGCCTGTATGATTATGTGGGAAACCATCTGGGATACTGTCTGGAAGTAAAGCGGATGGTCTGGAAGAAAAGACAACTCATGTTTGTTGTAGTAAATACGGGGTTTGCGCCATTATACGATCGATGCAAAGCAAGAATCATTGCAAAAGGAACCGATGGGGATGTCGCGTATATGGATATTGGAATGGATTTTGGAAATATGTTGCCGGACGAACAGCGGGATGTTGTGATGGACTTTTCATGTCTGGTAAAAGATTCGGCATATGAGTTGTATTTAGAGACCAGACGAAGAAAAGACAATGCAAGAATCTGCTTTGTTGGACAGCAAAAGGACAGAGAGTTATATCTTGGCAGATTGGACGCTGTATAAATGGAAGTTATAGGGAATGGAAAGACAGATGAAACAAAGTAATGAACCGATTGATTTCGTGATTGCATGGGTAGATGGCAACGATCAAAAGTGGAAAAGAGAAAAAGAATGGTATGCACGGAGAGATGCAAAGCAGAGTTTATGCGATAACCGGGAAGAACGATATCGTGATTGGGATAATTTACAGTACTGGTTTCGCGGTGTAGAGAAGAATGCACCATGGGTTCATAAAATTTATTTTGTGACCTGCGGACATTTGCCAAAGTGGCTGGATACGAGTAATCCGAAGCTTGTTATTGTCAATCACAATGAGTATATTCCCGAGCAGTATCTTCCGACTTTTAACTCGCATACCATCGAACTGAATTTTCATAGAATCCCGGGACTGTCTGAACATTTTGTGTATTTCAATGATGATGTATTTCTTCTGAAAAAGATAAAACCACAGGATTTTTTTGTAAATGGAAAGCCGAAAGATATGCTTGCGTTGCAACCAGATGTGGCAAATACAGAGAACGACGTGATGCCGTATATCTATTTGAATAATGCGATGATGCTTGCAAAGTATTTTCGTAAGAGAGAGAATATAAGGAAACAGCCGTTGAAATACTTTCATGTGGGATATCCATTTTTATATTTCTGCTATAATTTTCTGGAACTTGCATTTCCATTGTTTACCGGATTTTATACTGTACATGGCCCATCTCCGTTGTGCAAAAGCACTTACGAAACAGTATGGGAGAAAGAACCAGAACTGTTGGAAGAGACCTGCCAGCACAAGTTCCGGAGCCGGGAGGATGTAAACCAGTATATTTTGCGGGAATGGCAGAAGCTTACAGGCAATTTTGTCCCAACAAATATTGAAAAGTATTGCAGATATTTCAATGTTGATAATCAGAATATTCGATTGACAAAATGTATACAAAAGAAGAAATGCAAAGCAGTATGCATCAATGACAGCAATCAAAAGATCGATTTTGACAGAGCCAGAGAACAGCTACAGAAGGCATTTGAAAACATATTCCCGGAAAAATCATCATTTGAAAAATAAAAAGATGGAAAGGAGTGTATCATCGTGGGGGAAAAAAGCAGAACAGAATATTCCGCAATAAATACTACGGTTGCACTTATTTCCAGAATCATTGCAATTCTCATGGGGTTTGTTACCCGTGTGGTATTCACACATGTTCTTAACGAAAATTATGTGGGAATTAACGGGTTATTCACTGACATTTTAAATGTATTGTCATTAACCGAACTAGGAGTAGGGACTGCAATTACCTATGCATTGTATCGGCCAATTGCACAAAAAGATATAAAGCAGCAGCAGCAGTTGATGCGGATGTATCAGAATTTTTATAGAGCAACTGCACTGTGTGTTACGGTAGTTGGACTTGCTTTGATTCCGTTTATGGATGTTCTGATGAAGAATCGTCCGGATGTGGACCATTTAATACTGATCTATCTTCTTTATCTTGCAAATTCGGTGTTGTCTTATTTATTGGTATATAAAAGAACATTGATTGATGCGCATCAAATGAACTATATTGTATTGGTTTACCAGACAATTTTTTTGCTGATACAGGATGTGTGCCAGATCATTGTTCTTTTGGTTACCCGTAACTTCATACTCTTTTTAAGTATCTATATTATCTGCACAGTTTTATCGAATATTGCAATTTCATGGAAAGCGGATAAACTGTTCCCATATCTGAAGGAACTTTGCCATGAAAAAATGGGTAGGGAAGAAAAAAAGAGCATTTATCGCAATATCCGGGCAATGATGATGCACAAGATTGGCAATGTGATTGTGAACAACACAGACAATTTGTTGATATCTTCCTTTGTCGGAGTTGTAAGCGTGGGTATCTATTCGAATTATTATTTGGTTATAGGTTCTGTGCGCCAGGTGTTGGATCAAATTTTTCAGGGCATTACGGCAAGTGTTGGAAATCTGGGAGCAACGGAAGATTCGGATGCTATAAAAAATGTATTTGATATTGCGTTTTTTATCGGTCAGTGGTTATATGGATTTACAGCAATCTGTTTGTTTGAACTTTTAAATCCATTTATAGAAATTGCATTTGGGAAAAATTATTTGTTTACAAAAGAAATTGTTTTGATTCTTTGCATTAATTTTTTTATTAACGGGACGCGAAAGGCAGCATTGACTTTTAGGGATTCCATGGGATTATTCTGGTTTGACCGTTATAAAGCAATTGTGGAGGCAGTTTTAAATCTGGTTATTTCTCTTGTTCTTGTATCGAAATTTGGCACGTTCGGCGTTTTCGCCGGCACTTTTTTAAGTACGATGCTGACATCTGTGTGGGTAGAACCTTATGTTTTATACCGACATCGACTGAATCGTTCGCCGTTAGGTTTTTATCTGCAGTATTTTATTTATGCGTTGGGAATTGGTCTGGTATGGCTGATAACAGATGGAATCTGTAGAATAGTGCCGGGAAATGTTATTGTGCAGTTTGTTGCAAGATTGGGGATTTGTATTTTTATTCCAAATGTATTACTTTTACTGCTTTACTTTCGCAAAAAGGAATTTCAAAAAGTAATTGGGATTGCACAGAGAATCATAAAAAATAGGAGACAGGTTCATGGAACAACTGTTGAATAGCGAAGAAACAGAATTATGTAAAATATTATCTCTTGCGCTTCATGGTAAAAAAAGTTTTGATACTGATAGAAAAATTGACTGGAATGCATTGATTCAAATGGCGGAAAAGCATAAGGTATTGCCTTTTTTATTTGATATTTTACAGGGGGCAGATCTTCCACAGGAACAACAAAAGATTCTGCAGAAAAAGGGACAGCAGACTGTACAGCAAAGTTACCGGTTACTTTTCCTAAGTAAATCTATTATTGAGGAACTGAAGGAATACGGAATTGATGCAATTCTTTTAAAAGGAAGCGGCGTAGCTGCTTTATATCCGGTTCCGGAATATCGGAAATCGGGTGATATTGATATTCTTATGAAAAATAAGGAAGAGGCGGAGCGTGCCTGTAAAATTCTTGAAAAGAGAGGATTTTGCAAAAAAGAGTATCAGGCAGCGCATCATCATATTGCGTGTAGTGGTGTTGATGGAATTGAAATGGAGCTTCATGTCACATTGGCGGAACCATTTGACAGCGAGAAGACAAATACCTATTTAAAACAGTGCCAGGCGTCTTTTTTTGAACATCGGAAATCGCAGGATGTCATGGGAGTTACATTTGAACTGGCGGCAGATGCATATCAGGCATTTTATTTACTGCTTCATATGTTACAGCATTTTTTACGTGCCGGATTCGGATTAAAATTATTATGTGACTGGGTGGTTTTCTGGGAAAAGCCGGTGCGTAAAGAGGAAAAAGATACCTTTATACAGCTTCTGGAAGGAAGTGGGCTGATTGGATTTGCTTCCATAATTACCGCTGTGTGTGTGAAATATTTACAACTCGACAGAGAAAAGGTTGCATTTCTTTTAGACAGGGAATCTTTTGATAAAAAAACAGTGTCTTCTTTTATGAAAGAAATATTTGAAGCTGAAGAGTTTGGACATTCCGATACAGACCGTATGGTTGTGCTTCGAGGAACGAAACTGACAGATTATATAAGGGAGTTTCATCATCAGATGAAACTGACATATCCGAAAGCCGGTCGGTGTGTAATTTTGTATCCGGTATTATGGATTATGACATTATGTGGTTTTTTATACCGTAATCGAAAAGTCCGTGGAACATCCGGTCGGGCGATTATGAAGAAAGCGCATAAGCGCAGTAAATTGATGGAACAGATTCACCTGTTTCGATAATGTGCTGGGAGAGGTCCAGAATATTTCATAGTAAAGAAATCCACAAGGAAAGGAGAAAAACCAAATGAATACAGCATATTGGGCTGGAGAGTTTGCGAAAGTATTATTGGCATATGTTGTTTTGATGTATGTATGGCCATCGGTATTATTTCGCAAACATTTGAAAGAAAAAAGTCGTACATATCGTTTTGCTTTTTGCTCTACGGTTTCCATTATGCTCATCAGCACTTGTGTATTGGGATTAGGTGTATTTCATATATTGCATAAGTGGCTTGTTTGTTTTTTGTTCTATGGCAGTGTCTTAATCTCCTTGTTATGGGGGAAAAAGTGGAGTGATACCGGACTTGTCCATCTGCATCAATTATTAATTGGAACAAGGGGATGGAAATTATATACTTTACGTGCAATGCAAAAAGCGGGACATTGCATAAAAAAATTTTTTAAGATGGCATCCAAAAAGCTGAAAGGACACAAAATAGAATATTTTGTACTTTTGTGTATTCTGGTATTTGGCATGATATATTTTTCATACGGTGCTTTTATGGATCATTCGTATGGAGTTGGTGATATGTATACACATCATGCATGGATATATGGTCTGATAGAAGGAAAAGCATTCTCTGCAGGAATTTATCCGGAGGCAATGCATTGTTTTATTTATGCAATGCATGTGTTGTTCGGTATCCGGGTATACAGCTGTCTGCTTTTTTTGGCAGGAATTCATATAACAACATTTTTGCTGGCAATTTATTGCCTGTTCAAGGAGTTTATGAAGTCGCGTTATACAGTTTTATTGATACTTGCTGCTTTTCTGACCATTGATCTGGTGTGCGTTGACGAAGTGTTCAGTATGTCAAGATTACAGTGGACGTTACCGCAGGAGTTTGGTTTATATACGCAGTTTTTATGCGCGTTATTTTTGATAAGGTATCTGCGTGGTGAGCGTGAGCAGCGGAAAGAAAACGGAAAGCGCAAGTGGATTGTCTGGGATGGGGATCTGTTTTTGTTTATGATGGCATTGGCAACATCGTTTGCAATCCACTTTTATGTAACAATTATGGCATTTTTTCTGTGTGCGTCATTTGTTGTGTTCGGAATCCATCGATTATTTAAAAGGGGCAATTTACGTTCGCTGATTGCTGCGGCTGTCATTGGAGTTATTATTCCGGCGGTGCCGATGGGAGTGGCTTATGCTACGGGCACACCGTTTCAGGGATCGATTGACTGGGCATTAAATGTCATAAGCGGTGATGATACGGGAGAAGGAAGAACCCAGCAGGCGCAGGAATTGCTTAATCAGGAAGAGACAACTCAGCAAAGCAGTGAGATTTCAGATAATAATGAGATAAATGATGTACAATCTACGCAAGTGTCAACGGAAAACAGTAACGTACAACAACCAACAACAGAACCTTCCATGATACAGAAAATAAAAGGGTATGGGGAGAGAGCCTGGGAAAAAATTGTTCGCTATGCACAGGGAACCTATACATATGGATATGCGATACTGTATGGAGAAGAACGTGCGGCATGGATAATAAAATTTACGGCATTGGCATTGATTTTGGGAGGAATCAGTTGGATTGTTACACTGATTGTCCGACGAAAACTTCCATTTGAAAGTTATTTTGGAATTGTATTATCGTCTGTCGTATTTATGATTTTGTATGCAGCACCATTTCTGGGACTGCCGGAAATTATCGCAGGAGCAAGACTTTGTTCGACAGAACAGCTTTTGATATTAGCAACGATGACTATACCTGTGGATGCATTGTTTTTCCTTATTGGGCAAACAATATTGCGCATTACATTGCCAATCTTAAGTTTGCTTTGTACAGCCGGAATTTATGTTGCGACCAATTATTTTGGGGTATACCACGGATATTTGTATTATGAATTGACAAGGTACAATTCCGTAGTAGACGTTACCAATAATATAACAACAAATTTCCCGAACAACAGTTATACAATTATTTCTACAACCGATGAACTGCATCAGGTTGTAGAATATGGACGGCATGAAGAGATGCTGAACTTTTTGCGCAAATTAAACAGCAGTGATTACACGCTGCCGACGCAGTATCTGTTCTTCTATGTGGAAAAGAAACCGATTCAGTATGCACAAAGTCATTTCTTCACCGGACCGGATTGGCTTGCTGCTGAAAAATACTCACAATACTATCAGGAGATTTATACAAGCGAAGGCGATAATATTAAAAAAGCAGGAATCTCCAAGACGCTGGCGAATTCTGCTATGCTTATTTTTTCGAAGGAATCACAGTCATATTCGGATTTGACGAGCAGATCGATTCTGGAGTCAAAAATGTATTACTGGTGTCGGAATTTTTCAGAAAGTTATCCAAATGATGTGAACGTATATTATGAAGATGATAACTTTATCTGTTATATGGTTCATCAAAATCCATATAGATTATATTTCTTAAGAAATGAGGGAGCATATGAAAACTAGATATAAGATATGTGGCTGCGTGATCGCATTAGTTTTGCTGATGACAGGAAGTGCCGGTGGATATTTTCACTTTCACTGGAATGTTTCTGCAACAGCAGAAAAATTTACTGAGTCATCCATTGAATTGCAGAATCCCAACAGAGGTTTTTATTATATTTATGGATTTTGGATTAAGGACGAAAGTGTAGATTATACCACATTGGTAAAACAGAAATTTGCAAATGATACAGATACCACTTTGGCTCTGATCGAGATAAATTTGCAGGAATATCGAAATGGTAAAATTTCGGATGCGGGATTACAAAATATAAAGAAATTATTTGATGCTTTGCGACAGGAGAACAAGACCTATCTGGTGCGTTTCCTGTATGATTGGGATGGTAAAAATCAATTGTATGAGCCGGACAGCATTGATATTATCTTAAATCATATGAAGCAGGTAAAATCCGTGTTGCGGGAAAATGCAGATATTATTTTTTCATTACAGGGATTGTTTGTCGGCAATTGGGGCGAAATGAATGGGACGAAGTATGTAGATCAGAAATCACTTCGGACACTTGCAAAACAATATCTGGATGTCAGCCACAAGACAACGTATCTTTCTGTGCGGATGCCTGCACAATGGCGGATAATTACGAAGACAGGAAGTGTGAAGAAATTAAAGAAAAGTTCTTCACAATATTATGGAAGATTGGGCTTGTTCAATGATGGAATGCTTGGAAATAAAGGCGATTATGGCACCTATGGCAGTAAAAGCGCATATGATGCAGGAATATACAGCGCATGGTGTCGGAGTGAAGAACTTCAATTTCAGGATGCTCTGTGCAGGACAGTTCCAAACGGAGGAGAGGTCATTGTGGATAATGAATACAATGATTTCGACAACGCACTTACAGATTTAAAGACGATGCATGTGACTTATCTGAATCGGGATTATGATGCGAATGTGTTGAACAAATGGGCAAATACGAAAGTGGCAACCGGAGACTGTTACGATGGTATGGATGGTCTGTCCTATATAGAACGCCATATGGGATATCGGCTGTTGATTAAAAAGGTGAAGATGAAACAGGATTTCTGGAAAGACACATTGCAGGTATCAGTTACCATGCAGAATGTGGGATTTGCACCAATCTATAAGCCGTGTGAAGCAAATCTCACTTTTTATGGGGAAGACGGACAGAAGTATAAGGTGAAGTTGAAACAGACGCTGTCGAAACTGTCTGGCGGAAATGATGTGGCAAAGAAACAGATACTGACTGCAACCATTCCGTTGGACAAATTTGAAGGAGGCAGCAGTGCGGCATATTTCTCTTTGACGGATTCGACATCCGGTTTGCCGATTTTGCTGGCAAATGAGCAGACTTATGAAGATAAAGGGTATGAAATCGGTCAGGTAGTTGTGGAAAAATAGAAGGATTTCTTGAAGTAAGTGGATATTTATGCTACTTTAAAAGATAGGGAAATAGTCCTATAAGTGGATAGAATTTTTAGAGAGGGGAATTATGAAGATGGAAAAGCAATCCGGAACACGGAATGATCAAACATCTGGTTTCTTATGGATTCGCATTGTTTTACACCATTTGTCTCTTCACATCACCAACGAACCTGATTTATGTATTTGTAATTCCGATGGTTTTTGTTGTTACCATTTACAGTGATATTCGTTATCTTCTTTTGATTAATATAGGCACCATATTGGAGAGCATTATTGTTGTTGTACTTGGTGCAACAAAAGGCGGTTTTGGTTATCATGGAATAGAAGCTGCAATTATACAGATTGTTGTTATGATCATGGTTTGCGCTAATTCTTTTTTTACATTAAAAGTGATTCGTGAGAATACACGACGGAGATTTACAGAAGTGGCACATGCAAAAGCACAGGCAGAAAATCTTTTGGAAAGCAATGTAGAACTTGGAAAACAGCTTTCAAGCAATATTGCGGATATCAATGTGCGTTTTGAAAAGCTGACTGCAGCCTCTAAGACAACGACGGAGGCTATGCAGGAAGTGTCGGCAGGTGCGACAGACACTGCAGAACATGTACAGAATCAATTGGAACAGACGCAGGCGATTCAGGAGAAAGTGGACGAAGTTGCAGCCGCTGTGGAAGAAATCGGAAGCAGTATGGCACTGACATTAAAGGCTTTAGAGGAAGGCAAACAGGATATTGAGCACCTCGCATCGGAAGTAGAGGTTTCTGTTGATAACGGAAATGCTGTTACAGAGAAGCTGGAGAACCTGAATCAATATATGGATGAGATGAATTCTATCGTAGAATTGATCGGTGGCATTACGAATCAGACCAGCCTTCTTGCATTAAATGCAAGTATTGAGGCTGCCCGGGCAGGAGAGGCAGGAAGAGGATTCTCTGTTGTTGCAACGGAAATTTCCGGCATGGCTACGAGGACAAAGGAAGCAACCGTACATATTACAGAACTGATCAGCAATGTATCCAATGCAATCATGGAAGTTGTAGGAGTTGTTTCTAAGATGGTAGAGGGAATCAATGACGAGAAGACAGGCACATCCAATGCGGAAGAAAGCTTTGAGAGCATTGAGGATAATACACGGGCAATTCAGAACAATGCAGATACTCTTTCAAGAAGCATTTCCGAGTTGCAGAACGCAAACAAGGAAATTGTAGATTCTATTCAGACCATCTCGGCAATTTCCCAACAGGTATCGGCACACGCAGGCGAGACGATGCAGGCAGAGGAAGAAAATGTCAATGTTATGGAAGATGTAAGTGCGATTATGCAGAAGTTGGCCACACTGGCTTCACGTTCATAAACGTCATAAACAAAAAGAAAGGCAGATCCATCAAACAGGATCGGCCTTTCTTTTTTTTCGCTCACGCAATTCACGGAAGAACTGTGAGAGCATCTGTGAACACTCTTCTTCACGAACACCCCGGGTGATTTCTACCTGGTGATTAAATTGTTGCATTTGCAGAAGGTTCAAAATGGAACCCGCGCAACCGGCTTTGGCATTCATTGAACCAATCACGACGCGTTTCATACGGGATTGTACGATTGCACCGGCACACATCTGACACGGTTCTAAGGTGACATACATCGTACAGTCTTCCAGCCGCCAGTCGCCGGTTTTTTTACTGGCTTTGCGGATGGCAGAAAGTTCTGCATGTGCCAGAGTGTTCTTGTCGATATTTCGTCGGTTATAACCTCTTGCAATGATTTTATCATTTTGTACGATCACGCAGCCAATAGGAACTTCGTCGATCGCGTAGGCTTTACGCGCCTGTGTGATTGCTGCTTTCATAAATTTTTCATCAGCTGTCATGGACATTTTCCCCCAACATCAGTATGATAGTAGTATATCACGAGAAAAGAGCCAAAGGAAGAAAGAATGTTATTTGAATATGAAACACAACGACTTTTACTAAAGATTATCAAGCCGGAATATGGCAGCAGTGTGCTGGAGTTCTACCTCAGGGACAAAGCGTTGTTTGAACGCTATGAGCCGGATCGCATGCCGGGGTTTTACACAACAGATTATCAGAAAAAAGCATTGTATATTGAATTTAATAAAGCAATCGAAGGGACGATGTTCCGGTTCTATGTGTATGAGAAGACGGATCCACAGACGATTATTGGCACGATCAGTTTTTTCAATATTCTGCATGCGCCTTGTTGTAGTTGCGAGGCAGGTTACAAATTCTCCAGCCGGGTTCATCATCACGGATATGCAACGGAGGCATTAACTGCATTAGCCAACATCGTATTTACGGAATTGAACATGCATCGTATTGTGGCATGTGTGGAACCAAACAATGCACCGAGTATTCATCTCTTAGAACGTGTTGGATTTGTTCGGGAGGGACTGTGCAGAGATCACACCTGTCAGCATGGTATATGGATTGATCATTTGCAGTACAGTCTGCTCCCTACGGATTTAAGACAATAACTCACACATCCAATATCCGAATGTACCGGTATGGTCGCCGGAATTACTGGTTTTGCAGCCGGGTTCTTCTGACTGTTCCGGTTCAAATTCGGGGAATCCAAAGATGAGCGCCATCATACGTTCCGGCTGTTCATAGATGCCGGGAACACCGAGAAAAAGACGCTTTTTTTCACCGTTTTCCACTGTCTTTAAAAGTAAATAATGATAATTAAAGAAACCATGTACCAGAAAACTGTTGTTGCATAAATACCAGTTGGGACGCGGCAAATCACGAATTCCGGTAATTTCAATCCGTTTTCTGGTGATAGTTTCCTCCGGAGCAGTTTCGTCCGATACCGTTTCTTTTGACATCGTATCTTCGGATGTAGCTTTTTCCGGCATGGATTCTTCCGTCGCAGCTTCTTCAATCATAGTTTCTTTCGGAACAGTTTTTTCCGGATGTAGATCTTCTGTATCCGATGCGGGGACTTTGTTTTCTGCTTCGGTGGTATGATTTGGCGGCATATCGGGCAGAATTTCTACAGGAGAGGTATTTTCGGTAGATTCTGGTATAGAAATAGAAGGATCCCCTTGAACATCTGTAACCGGATTCGGTTGTGTGGGTGGAGTGGGAGCGTTTTCATCCGGCGCGGCTGGCGGATTATTCTCCGATACAGCAGGCGTGTCTGGTTCGAACTCATCCCACATCCGGAAATCTCCCCGCACAACTTCTTCGCCTGGTTCCGGTACAAAGCTGCTCACAAGAATTTGCCCGGAATGGTAGCGAATGACGATTGCATCAATCTGATCCGTGTGATAGCCGCTCGAACCGATATTTCCCTGTGGACACATCAGCTTTGCCTGGCCGGTGCCCTGGGAAATGATCATTTCTGCAACAGGAATTCCGATGACTGGCGCGTTAGCGATCACGAAATAGATGGTGGCTTTTGCTTTAGGACAGTTCAGCCCCCGGATATGTAGATCCATACGGCAGCCGTCATTTCGGATATCTGTGCGGACAAAGCCAACATTTCTGCCGCGCGCGCCCCGGTCATATTCATAGATATAAGTAACAAAACGTTTCACTTTTGGTTGTCTCCAATTATTTTCATAATAGTTTATGAGAAAAATGCAAAAAATATTAAAAAAACATTGACAAAAGAAAACTCTGCTGTTATATTAATATCAGTAACAGTTCTTGTTATTGATTTGAAAGGAGTCACATGATAAAGAAAAGTCGCCAACGAGAAGCAATCTTGCAGTGTCTGGTGAACAGGTATGATCATCCTACTGCGGAGACTGTTTATCTAAGCATTAAGGACGATTTCCCCAACATCAGTCTTGGAACTGTCTATCGGAATCTTTCCCTGTTATCTGATTTGGGAGAGATCCAAAAAATTACGGTGAATGAGGGCCCGGACAGGTTCGATGGAAATCCTGCTCCCCATTATCATTTCTCTTGCAGGGGATGTGGTTGTGTGATGGATCTTGATTTACCGCAACAGGACAATTTAAACACGCTTGCAGCGGAGAAGTTCCCTGGAATTATTGAAAAGCATACGGTTCAATTCTATGGGCTTTGTCCGGATTGCGCAAAGAAACAAACAAGTTAAAGCATTTAATTATTTATTTTAAGGAGGACATTAATTATGGCAAAGTGGGTATGTACAGTATGTGGTTACATTTATGAAGGAGAAGCAGCACCGGCAGAGTGTCCGGTATGCCACGTTGGCGCTGATAAGTTCAAGAAGGTAGAGGGAGATCTTACTCTCGCAGCGGAGCATGAGTTCGGCGTATACGCTTCAACCGTTAAGAATAATCCGGAAATCAGTGATGAAGATAAGAAGTTCATCTTCGATCAGCTGAAGGCAAACTTCGAGGGTGAGTGCTCAGAAGTTGGAATGTACCTTTGCATGGCACGTGTTGCTCATCGTGAGGGATATCCGGAGATCGGTCTCTATTGGGAGAAGGCAGCTTACGAAGAGGCTGAGCATGCAGCAAAATTCGCAGAGATGTTAGGTGAGGATCTTGAGCCAAACATGAAGGCTACAACAAAGGACAACCTTGCATGGAGAGTTGACTGTGAGTTCGGTGCTACAGCAGGAAAAGTTGATTTAGCAAAATGCGCTAAGAAGAATAACCTTGATGCAATCCATGATACCGTTCATGAGATGGCTCGTGACGAGGCTAGACATGGTAAGGCTCTCAAGGGTCTGTTAGACAGATACTTTGGCTAATTCAAATAGAATATAAGACAATGAAAGAGGAGCAGATACGATAATATCTGTTCCTCTTTTATTCTTCAACAGAAGTATTTTATTCCATGCCGGTTGGAACTTCTGTTGTTTTTTCTTCTGTGGAAGAAACATCAGAAGATGCATTTCCGTCTGCTTTTTTCAAAATTTCAGCAGTATCTGTTTCCGAATCAAGGTGATTTTGCGGAACCCAGATACCATTTTCACCCCATGACTGAACCATTTCAATTATACGCTGTTCGCCGTCGGTAAGAAAAGTGATGCGGATGACGACGCGTTTTTTATTCTGTGTCGGCACGACATTCATACGGACTTTGGTTTCATCGTTTGGAATGTTCAGAAAATAGTGTGCAGCTTCAATGGCATCATACAGATTATATTCGTGTTCCGGATCATATCCATCGCTGCGGCCGGCATTCTCGTTTGCTGCCTCGCCGAGTCCGTTTGCGGTGTAGTCCATAAGTGTATCATGGAAACCACCGAGGTATGCAATGTCAAATTCTTTACCGGATGTGATGCTGTCATAAATTTTTAAGGCTTCCTCTGTTACCTGAAACTTTTCGTTTTCCCATGCGTAGTGGATGGTTTCTTTCCACATCGTCACATGCGGGTCGGAAACTTCTGCATAATAAAGAATGTCAGCAGTCTGATTTTTGACATCTGTGGAATACAGCATGTAGGGTGGGAGGCTGGTATTATTGACAGCACCCGGCCAGGGGCTGGACCATCCAAAGGAATGAAAAGTTTTTCCATCCTGTTTGCCTGTCTGCAACAAGTTTTCATTTTCGAGAGTTTTCTGTGCATCTTTGGTTGCCATCTCAACAATTTTGTCACCGTCACGCTTGGCAAAGGCCTGTGCCCAATCAAGAATGCTTTGTTTTGTTTTTTCGTCAATTGCATTGTCTGCTACAGGAACTTCGGTGCTTTCCACTTCGGTGTTCTCAATTTGTGTGTTTGTAGTATCGCTGATGGAATCTTTTCCTTCCACCGTTTTTTGATTTGTCAGGAAGTTGGCAGCTACGATTACAATGACCGCAACAACAAAGACAGCTACCCATGTATGTGGTTTTTTAAAGTTTAGCATATGTTTCGTCCTCCTTTTTTATATGTGGTTTATAATTGTCAACCTAAGGCAAGTTTATAACAATAAACCGAGGATGTCAATATGCAAAAACAACATTTGAAAAATTTAACTATTTTGGATTGGTACAGCGACCTGTGTAATATAATCATTACTGTTTTTCCCCCGGCTGGGAGGTCCTTCCAGGTAGATGCAGCGATAATATCCTGTTGTTTCCACCTGGTTCTGCTGAACATATGCGCTTAAAGCAGCAATTGCAGTCCCGATTCCTTCGTATGGGCCTCGATAGTAGATACATAATGCCGGAGTGCTGGCAAATTCTTCCCGTTCAGCTCCGGAAAATTCGTCATTGACAGGAATGCAGCACATGAGATCAAGACCCTTGTAGGTGTTATCCATTCGCATTGTAAACATGCGTGCAGCCATAGACATCATTCCTGTTCTTGCTGCTGAGATATAAGTATCGCGCAGTTTGTTTGCGGCATCTGCAGTATTTTTGCATTGATATCTGTGACAAAAGCATACCTGCTGCGGAAGGCATACCCGGTGCACGGTCAGATCTCCCCGCTTTGCGGCGCGGACCTGAAGCAGCTGGATATTGCGGTCTAGTGAGGCACGCAGATTCATCAACCGTTCAAGGTGATGATCCAGATTTTGGGTGTCATAGTAATATTCTGCTATTTCCGTAAGTGATAGTCCGAGTGCCTGCAAGGATCGGATTGAACGGATCTGCGTCATATTGTCCGCTGTATAATATCGATAACCGCTTTGTTCGTCTTTGACGGCAGGCGTCAGCAATCCCATATTTTCATAGACCAGAAGCGTCTTTCTGGTTACACCGAGAATTTTTGTAATCTCACCCATTTTAAATAACTTATCATCGTATTTTTTCATACCATTTTCCTATATTGAACATCAGCCCATGCATAATTTGATTTCAGCAAATGGGCTGACACTATCTTGAAGTACAATTTTCTTGACTCGTCCCTTGAGGTACAACTTATAATTAGATTAACAAAATCTTGTAGATATTACAAGTAAAATACAGAGGTGTCAACATGTCACCCGAGGGGAGGTATACTATGAAAATTACAAATCAAAGAAGATCAGACATGCTTAAAAGATCTGTTATATTCACACTGATTATGGCAATGCTGATCACGTTGGTTCCAACGACAAACGTATCGGCGGCATCCGTAGCATACATGACAGAAGATCCGAATGCCGATCTCTATCCATTTCCGTTAGATATGAAATTTTTATCAAACTATCTGTACGGCAGTGAGGAAAACACAAAGGGAAACGTGGCTACCTATTATGCAAAGGAAGTTCCGAAGGAATGGTTGCCACGTGAGATGCCGGAAAGCCTTAAGACCAGTTTTTGGGGCAAGGCTGTGGTGCATTCCACGAAAGCAAAAGTCTATTTCTATCCAGGGACTCCGTCAATCAACTATCATAAAAAGAGAATGGAAGAGATTAATAAGACTGCCTATTCGTATTTGGGAGCCCATCCAGATGGAAATGCAAATCTTGCCTTTTATTGTGCAGAAACTACCGAATTCAAGGTTGTTGCATACGATGAAGAATGGGTTGCTATCTGGAGCAATGGTGCAATTGATGTCGGCAGAGGACTCACAAGTACCTGTGGCGGACTCGGAACGGAGCAGTATGCCAGCTGGAAGCCGGGGGTATATTTTATCCCGCGCAAGGATGTTTATATCACTGATGCAAGAAACCAGCAAGTGGATATTCCGACCGTAACGGCATCAGGAACAGCAACATGCAACATTTACGTAAAGACAACCCCGGCAAGTGACAACTATGTGAAAGCAGGATTGATTGAATCCAATCAGTTGTTCCAGGTCACAAAGACAACTCCGATTAACGGACATTATCAGATTTATTATAAGCAGGGACTTTACTATGTTAATGCCAAATATGTAAATCTTAAGTTGTCAACCGAAAAAAAACCAACAATGCAGTATAATGCTGTTGTAACCGGAAGTGATCCAGTAAATATCACCTCCGAAACGAATGCATCTTCCAACGTAGAAGGAATTGTGAAAAAAGATGCAAAGCTTCAGGTGGTCAGGAAAAACTATGGCAATGGCTATTCACAGGTATGGTTTAATTCAAAGAAGTGTTATATCCCTACGAAGAATCTAAGTGAATTTAAAACTTATGCAACTCTTTCAGCTATAAAAAAACTGGGAAAAGCCAAAGGAACACTTGTGATTGATTCGCCATGGGCCGCATTAGGTAGTATGGCATACAGTTCGGAAGCATTGAAAATCCTAAAGAAATACAAAATGGATGAAAATGCTGCTTACAAAAAAATGGCAGCTGTTAATGGGGTTTACCTTATGTCAGAAGGAGATAGTGCAACGGTGTATGGCATAAGTAAATATACCTATACTACGAAGGACTTTCCGGATGTTAAGGAAACCACAAAGATATACAAAATACTGTTTAATGGAAAAGTCTGTTATGTAACAGACCAGGGACATATACCTTTTACATACTATTCAGGAAATAAATATTCGAAGAAGGTTACTTCGAAAACGAAAAAACTTTGGATATACGATACCGCAGCATCTCTGGAATCTTATAACATAAACAATGATGATTACTATAAACTTGATGACATTGCGCAAATGATGTCTAAGACAAATAAGTCCTTTAATGTTAAGTATGATAAAGCAAATAATGCAATTATAATTGACAGTATGAGCCCGTATAAAGGGAAGTCTGCGCCTATGAAAAAAGGTAATGGGAAAAAATATAAAACAACCATGCCTGCAACCAGCATTGTATGGGATGGTGAGGTGACAGGTATTCCGTGTTACAAGATTAACGGAAACTATTATGTGACAGCTTACGATATCGCCGAACTGACGGACTCACGTTTTGAAGATATCAATAATGGCTGGCATATCATAACTACCAGACCACATAAAATAGATGCTTACGGCTAAAATAAAAAGAGATCGTTAAATAAAAAAGTCTAATGAAAAACACCAGTTCCGGCAAGTACCGGTTCTGGTGTTTTTAATAATCAGCTTATAAAATTTCACCGACAACCCAGATACCATCCTCGCCCCAAGGACGTATCATGGTAATATGGTGTGTTATATCATCTTCTGTGAAGTGAACCTTAAGTTCAACCTGGGTTTTGTCTTTTTTGTCTGCAGTAATTTCAACTTTGTCATCATTTCGCAACAGATTCAGCAAATATTGAGCCGCTTCCATTGGATCTGTCAGATTGTATTCACCATCCGGATTCATTCCGTTTGCGGATATGGCATGTTCATTCAGCGTTTCACCCAGCCCATTTGCCTGATAGTCCATTGGCGTATTTTGGATTCCTTTCGGATAGGCGTTTTCGAATTCTGAGCCACTTGCAATAAAATTTAACATCTGTAGCTCTTCATGGGCAATCTCTATCTTGTCATCTTTTCTTGTGTACTGAAGCGTTTCTTTCCATACGGTCACATGTGGATCAGATACCTGTGCATAATACAGAATTGTGGCAGAGGTATCATCAGATTGGGTAATCTGGTACGCTGGCATCCCTGATTCTTCATCGAACCATGGCCAGGGGCTGGACCAGCCAAAATTACCGTTATCATCCAGAAGATTTTCCTCTTTCAATTCATTCTTTGCGTCATCCGTGGCCATATCCTGGATTGTTCTGACATCTCGGGCAGCGAAAGCCTGTGTCCATTTATCCACACTCTGTAAAGACTCCTGAACAGTAGAACTGTTGTCAGAACTCATAGGTGCTTCTGTAGTCTCGACCGCCGTTTGTTGCATCTGACTGTTCTCCGTATCGGATACCGTTTCAGAGGAGATTTTGTCTTTGCCATTTGTCAGGCAACTCACGCCAACAACCACGAGCAACACAAACACAAGGATTGCAACCCATGTATGTGGTTTTTTAAAATTCAACACATTTTTAATTCGTCTTCCGGCATCGCCCTCTCCGAAAGCGACCGGCGCGAACGAATACGGATGTCGTTCCATTGCAAATGATAGAAGAGAGTTGCTGTAGCCCTGTTTAATTTCATTGCCGAATTGTTCGATCACAGCCTCATCGCAGCTCATCTCCATGTCACGCACCATATAGAAAAAGGCGATCCATACCAGCGGATTCCACCAGTACACGGCGAGTAGCAGGAACGCAATCAGCTTCCACAGCGGATCAAGGCGCCGTATATGACATTCCTCATGAGCCAGAATGTAAGCCTGTTCCTGCTTCGGCATCCGAAATGGAATATAGATTCGGGACCGGATGATACCCAAAACAAAAGGCGATGGAATCCGGTCGCATTCCCATACGGAGACATTGTTTTTTTTCTTGTGAGAGTCAGGTGTAATATCACGGGCAATCACTGCTGTTCGCACTAGTAATCTGCATTTTACATAGGAATAGATACCATATGTCACGAAAAGTGCGACAACGATCAGCCATAGGAGACCGAGAATTCCAAGTACCGTCTGTGATGTGGTAAGTGTATGTGTCATAGCTTCGACAGCAGTACTCCTTGAAGCATGCGCCGCAGCAGCTCCGGTCGTATCGGTTTTATTTAACAGATCTGTTGATCTTTGCAAATTTGTTCTGTGACTGCCGGCAAGCATTGTTTCCACAGTAGATGTGTGTTTGGCAAAGCCGCGAAACAGATTGAATACGCTTATATTTGTCGCAAACGGCAGATCGAAGATCATACGGATTCCGACGATTGACCAAAGAATATAAGAATATTTCTTTGGCATCTTGCGCAGCAGAAAACGTGCCAGAAGAACTGCGATGATTACCACACTCACGGTCATGTTTTTGTACAAAAAGGTAAGGAAAATTTGACTTAAATCGTTTAACATAACTTTTCCTTTCTGATGAATCATCGTTTCAATTGTTACGATTGTTTGTGTTCATCGATCATCTTCTTGAGCTTTTTTGCGTCCTCATTGGAAATTTTCTTTCCACCCAGAAATGCTGCAATGAAGCCGGGCAATGAACCATCAAATGTACGTTCCACAAAATACTGGGATTCGTCTGCCTGCACCTGTTCCTTCGGAATCAAAACCGTAACCGTTGCATCCTCATTGGCAATATATCCCTTTTCACACATTTTGCGAACAACTGTGTAGGTCGTGGATTTTTTCCAGCCAAGCTTTTCCTGGCATAACTTCACCAGCTCGCCGGAATTGATGGGAGCATTATCCCATACCACGCACATAAAACGATAATCACTGTCACACAGTTTTGCGTAGTCCATGGTATACACCTCCTTTTCCTTTGGTTTATAGCTATCAACCTAATGCAAGCTTACAACAATAAACCGAGTGTGTCAATATGGAAAGGAAAATATTGTGGAAATAATAGAGCTATTAATAAGAAATGGATATATACAGAAATATAATTGTGAAATATCCAGTATTTAAAGAGTTTTTGGACATATAGAAAATTGTTTGGAACAAAAATCCAGATTATTTGGTAGAATTGGACTTTTTTAAGACGGAGTTACAAATATGTCCGTAAATATATAAAAGTGTGGATATTGATAAGCTGTTTTGATTGATATATCCAATTTTGAAATTGAAGCTGGACATAATAGTGATATTTTTCGCATAGGTCCAGTGGATGAACGAAATGACTACTAATCAGAGAATAAAAAACCGAGTATCCCGCTTCGAATAACACACAATAGACGTTACCTCTGCAGTTAACTCCCTCCAGGCACCCTTACGGCACATGAGAGCTTCCACTTAGGGCTGCTGTATTCCTACCCTGACCCGGTTCATGGATTCCCATTGCGTAAGACCCAGACGTCAACGCCACTTACAGAGGGCAGCTCCACCGCTGAAACCCTCTACGAGATATCACCCCAACTATAGCGGATTGTTGGTTCAAGGTACCGCTACCACCCCGGCTACTCGGAGATTTAAGTATAATGCATAAAAGCAGGGATTGTCAAGCAAAAAGGTGCTGTCGAAAAATGCGCTTAAAAATGTGGCTGTGAAATAATTTAAAAAAATGCTAAAGTATCTGCCGAAGCGTCCGATAAATAATGTATAGAGATGCAGAAAGGTTGCATTTCAGAAGCTTATTTCAAGGAAGAAAGGAGATGCTGAGCATGCGTATAGATGCATATAACCAGGTAGCCCAGTTATACGGTATACAAAAGAGCGTGAAGACACAGAAAGCGCAGAACGCAGCAGGCCCGAGAGATCAGGTTTCTATTTCACAGGCTGGTCGTGACTATCAGGTAGCAAAGAGTGCAGTATCAGAAGCTTCGGACATCAGGGAAGACAAAGTCGCACAGCTTAAATCAATGGTAGATGCGGGAACATATTCCGTAGAACCGGGTGATTTCGCCAGCAAATTACTGGAGAAATATAATAATAGTCTTATGTAGTAAGAGAGGTTATCAGAGTGGCTAGTTTAGTAGAAGAGCTTGTAAACATACTTGAGGCAGAACAGAAAGTCTATGAGACACTGACTGGATATGAAGAGAAGAAGAAGGATGTTCTTATCCGTGCGGATGTCCCTGCTCTTGAAGAGATTACAAACTTGGAACAGTTGGCAGGAGATGAACTGATTGCGTATAGCAATAAGCAGGTTCAGGCGCTGACGGATATCGCTACGGTACTTGGAAAGACAGAGGAAAAGATGACAGTTACTAGACTGATCGATCTTCTGGATACCCAGCCGGAGATACAGAAGAAACTGACCATTGCAAGAAATAACCTGATTGAAACTGCAAATAAGATGCAGAGCCTGAATGAACAGAACATGGTTCTGATTCAACAGGCAATCGAGATAAACGAATTCGACCTGACCTTGTTCAAAAGCTTGCGGCAGGCCCCTGAGACCGCCAATTATGACAAAAGCGCTTATAATACAGGCTCCTTGTTAGGCGGAGGTGGCTTTGATGCTACAAGTTAAACAAAATGATATGTAGTTGGCAGCCTTTTTTTAAGATAAAAGGATAGCTGATATTCAATCAGGGAGGAACAAGAGATGGCAAATGGATTCGGCTCATTATATGTAGGAGCATCTGGACTCCAGAATGCACAGAATGCAATAAATACAACGGCAAACAACCTTGCGAACGTAGACACCAAAGGATATGTCCGCCAGCAGGTTCGATATGCCGATAAAAATTATACAATTCTTAAAGACAGCAGAGCTAATGTGAACATGCAACAGTCAGGACTGGGTGTGTCAATTGGAGATGTTGTTCATGCAAGAGATATATTCTTAGACAAGACGTATCGGCAGGAAACCGGACGAATGTCTTTTTATTCTGCCCGTTATGAGACAGCCACTTATGTGGAAGATCTCATGCAGGAGCTGAATGGACAACAGTTCAAACAGAGTGTCAGCGATTTGTGGCAGGCGTTTCAGGAAGTATCCACGAAACCGGCAGATTCTACGAACCAGAATCTGGTGCTGCAGAAAGCAGATCTTCTGGTGAGCCGTACGCAGAAATTATATTCGGATCTTCAGAATTATCAATCCAATATTAATGATCAAATTAAAGATGATGTAGACCGTGTCAATACAATTGGAAACCGGATTTACGAACTGAATTTACAGATTCAGAGGGTTGAGGCCGGTGGAACTGAGACTGCCATGACACTTCGTGACGAGCGAGACAGTCTGTTAGATGAACTGGGAAATTATGGACGCATTGAAGTGACTGAGGATGCGACAGGGTTTACGTATGTAGATATGGAAGGTGTCCGTTTTGTAGATGAAAATCGTTGCTATAATATGGGATTGAAAGCTGCAGATGGAACTGGCTTTTACACCCCATACTGGCCACAACAGTCGGATGTGGAAAAAGGGCAGTATGTGCCGGTGTTCCGTTTGAGTGGCGAAATCTCATCGGAGATGAATACCGATATTGGTTCTATCAAATCCAAACTTCTGGTGCGTGGTGATGCTTACGGACGCAGAGAAGATATGGCATCGGAAAAATCGTATGGCAACATTGAAGGCTGCACACTTATGGAAGTTCAGGCGGAACTGGATGTGCTGTTCTCCAACATTGTTAGGTCAATGAACGATATCTACTGTCCGAACACAGAGACAACAAGCGCTTTTACTTCGACAGATGGTGTGACTTATCCGGCAGGAACAAAAATTCTTGACGAAGAGAATTGTGCCAGAGGCGTGGATGGAGAAATTCCGCCGAGAGAGCTTTTTACCCGTATCGGAATCGACCGTTATACAAAAGTGACCGGAAAAGACGGCAAAACATATTATGTATATAACGAAGAAGATCCGGATGTTTCTTCTACCAGATATGCAATTGGTACAATTACTGTCAACAGTGATCTCAAGAGACAGATTACGTTGATGCCGGCTTACAAAAAGGACGGATCGGTAGATTATGAAATGGGGGCAAAGCTTGCAGCGGCATGGGAAGTCAAAGATATGAAGCTGAACCCATATGATCAGAAACCTTGTACATTTGAAGAATATTATGACAAGATGGTAGATCAGCTTGGAATCGAGGGCAATACTTACAAATCGGTAACAGAAACACTTTCCGGAGCAGTTTCTTCCGTTGACAGCAAGCGCCAGCAGGTTTCCGGTGTTTCTTCGGATGAAGAATTATCAAATATGATCAAGTTCCAGTCGGCGTATAATGCAGCAAGCCGTTTTATGAATGTTATTAGCGAAATGACAGAGACCATAGTTACGGGATTAAAGTAATTTGGCTGTTTTAGAATAACAAAAGGGATGGGAGGAATCGCATATGCCATCACAATTTTTCGGATTAAATATTGGAGCCAGCGCATTATCTGCATTTCAGGCTTCTGTAAATACAACTGTAAATAATATTTCCAATGTACAGACAAAGGGATATACAAGGCAGACAACAACACTTGAGTCGAGTACACCAATCCGTGTGAATGCAAAATACGGAAGTGTCGGAACCGGTGTATCTGCCACTGCAATCACACAGGAGAGAAATCTCTATTATGATACGAAATACTGGCAGAACAGTTCAAGCAAAGGCTATTTTGAACAGAAAAAGTATTATCTGGAACAGGTAGAGACATTGTTGGAAGATGACGGAGTACAGGAAGGTTTTACCACCATTTTTGCAAAGATGTTCAATGGACTGGACACTTTAAAGACAAAAGGTGAGGAAGAAAGCGTCCGGAACCAGTTCATTCATCAGGCACAGAGCCTTTGCACGTACTTTAATTCATTGTCGAAAAGTCTGTCGCAGATGCAGGAAGACTGCAATGAAGAGATTAAGAGCAGTGTGAATACAATCAATGGAATTTCTCAGAAGATTGCAACACTTAATAAAGAAATCAATATGATCGAAGTCAGGGGTGGACATGCTAATGAACTCCGTGACCAGAGAGCAAATCTGGTAGATCAGCTTTCCGAGATGGTAAATACAGAGACACAGGAATATGAGGTACACAATTCCTATGGACAGGATCTTGGTGGTACTAATTATCGTGTCATTATCAATGGTCAGGTATTGGTCGACGGAAACGATTACCGTACGTTGGACTGCAAGACTCAGGATTATCGCAACAATCAGTCGGATGCGGAAGGCATGTACGAGATTTGCTGGTCAGACAATGGAATGGATTTTGCGGCAACATCCGGTAGCGCAAGCGGAAGTCTTAAGGCGCTTTTTTCCGTGCGGGATGGTAATAATGCGGAGAGCATGACCGGTGTGGTACAAAGTGCAGACACGAAAAATATTACTATGAAGTGGCCGTCCGTTACGGATGTGAACAAACTGGCACTTCCGGAAAAAGGACTTATCACGATCAATAGTAAAAAATACAAATATGACGGATGGGATGCGCAGGTGGGAGAAGATGGCATTACCAGCATTCAATTTCATCTGACACAGGATATTGATGCGGAGGAGGCCGGTGCACTTGCAGATTCGCAGATGGTATGCGGCGATAATGTGGACGCACTTGGCATTCCCTATTATCAGTCACAGATCAACGAGTTTGTCCGTAGCTTTGTACAGGCATTCAATGATATCGAAAAAACCGGTGTGGATTTGAAAAAGAATCCGATGGGAGCATTTTTCGTTGGAAATACCGCAATGGGTACTTCTTTTGGCGGAGATGACTGGGATGCAAAAGTCGCAGCAGCCAAGAAGGAGAAGGAAAATGGCGGTACTTATGGATTTACAATAAGTTCCAAAGAGGACAGCTATTACAATATTACTGCGGACAATGTGGCGGTAAATTCCAAATCCCTGCAGGATCCAAGCTATTTTTCAACAGCGACTGAGATGAATAATGGAGAGGCAAAGTACGATATCGCAGAGAAACTTTTGACATTGCAAAAAGATGTCAAGATGTTCCGTGGCGATTCTGCAGAGTCTTTTCTGGAAACACTTTTATCGGACATTACAGTTGATGTGGACAAGACAAATACTAACTATAAGAACTATTTCAATCTGCAGACTGCTGTGAATAATCAGCGTACATCGGTTTCCGGTGTGGACGAGGACGAGGAAGCATTGAACCTTATTAAATTTCAGAATGCATATAATCTGGCTTCCAAAGTGATTTCCGTTATGGCAGAAATGTATGATAAATTAATTAATGAAACTGGCGTATAACGTCATTTGTAAGGAGGAATTCCTATGCGTGTAACGAACAACATGATTACAGCCAACACCAAATCAAATATTAATGCCAATAAGGTGCTGGTGGACAAGTACAATACGCAGATGACAACACAAAAGAAAATCTCCCGTCCTTCGGAGGACCCGGTTGTTGCAATCCGTTCACTGCGTATGCAGACAACACTGAGTCATCTGACCCAGTATAAGGACAACAATATTGCCGATGCCAATGCATGGCTGGATGTGACAGAGACTGCATTGACCAATATGAAGAAGATTCTTACGGATATTCGTACCCAGTGCGTAAACGGTTCTACCGATACACTGACCGCAGATGACCGCCAGACAATTTTAAAACAGTTGCAGTCTATGAGTGAACAGGTATACAGTGAGGGAAATGCAGATTATGCGGGAAGAACCGTGTTTACCGGATATCGAACCTCTTCACAGCTGACATTCAAAAATGATGAGACAGACACAACATATTCCATTAAGCAGAACTTTACGTATGAAGATCTGCAGGAACATCGTTATTATTATGGAGAGACACAGGTGCCGTCCGATGCAAACACCGAGTGTACAACAGAGGTAGGAACCAATACTTACCAGCGGCTTCGCCTTGCGTATGATGATACCGGATCTTTGGATTCTTTCAGTTATACGGCGAAAGGACAGACGGTCAAGATGGAAACCGTATCTGCAGCGGATGCTGCCGCAGGTGCAGATACTGCAGGAAAAGTAGTTGTATATGATACCGAAGATGACTGGTATCAGGCAACCGCTAAAGGAACAGATGGAAAAACAGTGGGTGATGATGACATCATCTTTATTAAGAACACAGGAGAGTTTGTATTCGGAAAAGAGATTGCACATGCGATTTCCAGAGATAAAGCGGAACTGAATGTTTCTTACACAAAGACCGGATTTGACGCAGGAGAGGCAAGACCGGAGTATTATTACGATTGTACAATGAAGACACCGGATATGGATGAGGCTGTTGTGTACACAAAAGAAAATCAGCAGATTGACTTTACTATTTCCAGTGGAATTACTTTCCCGGCAAACACACAGGCCAGCGAAGTGTTTGATACGAGTATCGGCCGTGATGTTAATGAACTGATTGACATTGTTACCACGGCCATCAAAGCAAACGACAAAGTCAGCAAAATCAAGTCGATGATGACGCAGGAACAGTACGCTGACAAAGATAGTCAGGCGACTTTACAAGGATATCTGGATTCTGCACAGAAAGAGGCAGATTACGCTGACGACAACTTAAAGAAAACATACAAGCAGTATATTACAAACTTTGACAATTATCTGGATGATGTGAACAATGCCATTACCAACATTGGTAGTTTGCAGAACCGCCTGGATTTGGCAAAGACCCGTGTGGAGAATCAGCAGATGACGGTTGAACAGTTGAAGACGAACAGTGATGACCGTGAGATTTCAGATGTTATCATCGATTACTATGCATCATACAATGCCTATACTTCAAGTCTCACTGCAGCAGCAAAGGTGGGAAAACAGACATTGCTTGATTATTTATAAAAGATAGGTTTTGAATAGTTACGAAGATAGAAGATACAATTGCGGAGCATTTGTAAAGGAGGAGAAGCCATGAAGGCAAACACAAGAATTTTTGGGGAAATTGAAATCGCAGATGAAAAAATTATCACATTAGAAAAGGGAATGATTGGATTTCCAAATCTGAATCGTTTTGCATTGATCTATGACGAAGAAAAAAAACAGAAGGACACTTCCATTATGTGGCTGCAGTCCATGGATGATGCGGATATTGCATTTCCGGTCATGATTCCAAATACAGTAAAAGAAGACTATGCACCAAATGTAAGTGAAGAAATTGTGGCTCCTCTTGGAGAACTGAACGAGCAGAATACTTATATTCTTGTCACAGTTACTGTGCCGAAAAATATACAGGATTTTTCCGTGAATTTAAAGGCACCAATCGTCATCAATATGGACAATCACAAGGGCGTACAGCTTATAGTGGAGGATGATTATCCGGTCAAATACAAAGTATACGATGTTCTGAAAGCAAAAAAAGAAAAGGCGGGTGAATAGATATGCTGGCATTAACCAGAAAAAAGGGAGAGGCCCTTGTTATTAATAATAATATCGAGATCACCGTGCTTGAAATTCGTGGCGATCAGGTAAAAATCGGTATCTCTGCACCGAAAGATGTGCCGGTATACCGTAAGGAAGTATTTTTACAGATTCAGAAAGAAAATCAGGAAGCAATCAGTGCAGACGGATTGGATGCATTGAAAGATATCATTGGTTAAATTTATCGGAGGGTGTTAACTTTTGGAAGACATCCTCCGATATTTATAATGTAGGAAAAAGGTAGCAGTTTATTGCTATTGAAAAGGACACAGTTGGGATGTGCTTTAATAAATGAAATTCCATCAAAGGATGCGGACAGGAGGTAGTCATCATGGGAATTGAAGCAATCAAAGGTGCAGGTATGGCATATCAGGGAAGTTCGTCAACTGCAGAGATGAAAGAAGAAAATGTACCAAAGATAGAGAACGCGGAGAATTTGACGGTCTCAGAAAATTTGGCAAAAGATACCAGTGATCTGAATACAAAGCAGACATCTGGAGAAGCAAATAATACGCAGCAGCAGTCGCAGCAACAGAAGAATGCCCAGTTGAAGAAGGCGGTGGAAGATATCAATAAGAAAGCCGTCAACTCAGAAGCTATTTTCGGAATTCATGAGGCAACAAATCGTGTGACTATCAAAATTATAGATAAAGATACAAAAAAAGTAATCAAAGAGTTGCCACCGGAGAAAACACTTGACATGATTGCAAAAGTGTGGGAACTGGCAGGTCTGATGGTTGATGAGAAGAGATAGAAGATAAAACAGGAGGACAAACCTTATGGCAATGAGAGTGTCTGGTATTAATTCAGGCTTGGATACGGATTCCATCGTACAGGAACTGGTATCTGCATATAATACCAAAACAGAAAAGTATCAGAAAGAACAGACAAAGCTTTCCTGGAAACAGGAAATTTGGAAGGGACTGAATACGAAGGTATACAGTCTATATAATAATGTCGGAAAATTACGTTTTTCGAGTGCATACAGTACAAAAAAGACAACATCATCCGATACAACTAAAGCAACTGTATCTGCAAGCAGCAATGCGGTTAATGGAACACAGAAACTGCATGTGCTGGCCACTGCGCAGTCTGGTTACCTTACCGGTGGCAAGCTTTCTTTACGTGAAGAAGTGACAGATGCAGACGGAACAACAAAATTGCAGGATGTAAAAGGCGCTGTGAAAGCTGAAACAAAACTTAGCGAGCTCGGATTTACAGGAGATGAGGCAAGCCTTAATATCAATACAACAGATGAAGATGGAAATGCTGTCACCAAAACAGTCAGCCTGACAAAAGACAGTACGATCCAGGACGTAGTCAATGCGTTGAAAGATAATGGATTGAATGCTAGTTTTGATGCCAACAATGGACGTATTTTTGTCAGCTCAAAGAATACCGGTAAAGCTGCAGATTTTTCTTTGTCATCTGCAACAACAAAGCTTGTGGAGAAAAAGGATGCAGACGGAAATGTTATAAAGGACAGCAATGGAAAACCAGAGATGGAATCGGTCACTTTGAGTGGCGAAGAACAGGTTGCTTCCAAAAAATTGATCGGACTGCTTGGCCTGGATACAGATTCTTCAAATACATATGGCAATAAGGCGGCAAAAATTGACGGACGTGATGCTGTGATTGCTTTGAATGGTGTGAAATATACGAACACGACCAATGACTTTGCAATCAACGGATTGAATATTTCCGTCAATGGTGTGACGGATGACGTTGCAGATCCAGATAGTACTGATTTGTCAAGCTTAAATGACAGCACCGCAATTAGCATCAATACCACAACGGACAGCCAGGGAATTTATGACACGGTCAAGGATTTCCTTACCGAATATAACAATATTATTAATGAAATCACCAAACTGTACAATGCAGATTCCGCAGGAAGTTATGAGCCACTGACCGATGATGAGAAGGATAAGATGTCGGACACTGAGATTGAAAAGTGGGAGACGAAGATTAAAGACTCGCTTCTTCGCAGAGACAGTTCACTTAGTTCTGTTATGAATACAATGATGACTTCTATGAGTCAGCCGATTGAAATCAATGGAAAGAGTTATTCTCTTTCAAGTTTTGGTATTCAGACACTTGGATATCTGAATGCGGCAGAGAATGAGCAGAATGCATACCATATTGATGGTGATGAGGATGATGAGAATACTTCCGGAAATCAGGATAAGCTGATGGCGGCAATCACAAGCGATCCGGATACCGTCATTGAGTTCATGAAACAGTTGAGCACAAACCTTTACAAATCAATAGATGATCAGATGCAGTCGAATGACCTTCGTTCTCGTTATAAGATTTATAACGACAAGGAGATGGATAAGCAGTATACAAATCTCACCAAGACGATCAAAGAGTGGGAGAGTAAAGTGTCTGACAAGGAAGATTACTATTACAAACAGTTCTCAAACATGGAGACAGCTCTTGCAAAATTACAGAGTCAGACAAGTTCCATTTCATCTATGCTCGGAAATTAGTGAATACAAGTTCTGAATAGTTACGAATACAATAAATACATAACGGGAGGAGTAGCGATGGTTCAGAATCAGGCATACGCTGCATACAATAATAGCAAAATTCTCACGGCTTCACCGGCAGAATTGACACTCATGCTCTATGATGGTGCAATCAAATTCACAAACATTGCAATTATGGCGATCGAAAAGCATGATATTGAGAAGGCGCATAACAATATTGTAAAAACAGAACGCATTATTCTGGAGTTTCAGGCAACATTAGATGATAAATATCCGGTTGCAAAGGATTTCGATGCGGTATATACTTACCTTATTCAGCGTCTCCGTGAAGCAAATCTGAAAAAAGATTCGGAGATCCTTGAGGAAGTATTAAAACATTTACGCACAATGCGTGATACATGGAAAGAAGTTATGGCAAAAGCGTGACGGGAGGTCACATGGCAGAGACATATTTAGCAATCATGCTTCAGAGTTTGAAGAAAAAAGAAAAGGTATTGGATGAGATAATTCGTCTGAACGATTTACAGAAAGACCAGCTTACCGATCAGACGCGTTCGGTTGATGAGTTCGACAAGACAGTGGAAGACAAAGCAGCCTGCATTCAGCAGTTGGAACAGTTGGATAGTGGCTTTGAGAAATTGTATGCAGAAGTTGCAGCAGAATTGGAAGCTGATAAAGAAAAATATGCAGACCTAATCCGCCAGCTGCAGGATCGTATTCGTATTGTTACAGACAAAAGTGTGATGATCCAGGCACAGGAAGCCCGTAACAAGGATTTTATGATGCAGAAATTCACAACAGTGAAGCAACAGGCAAAAGGTGTACGCGCCAACAGCAAGGCAATCACGGGATATTATAAGACCATGAAACAGTCGATGTATGAGGATATGCACATGCTCGACGGCAAAAGATAATAAAAAACTGAAATGATGAAACTAAAAAAGCTACAGATCAATTATCTGTAGCTTTTTACATGTATTCATCCAGCATCATGCCGGAATAGATAGAACTGATATATGGTGTCGCAAAATTGTGTCCCGGGTTCTTGTAGGCAACAACAACTTTGTTGACATAGTTCATTGGATTGATGGCAACACTTTCTGCTTTATGCCCAATGGAATCCCGGAATTTTGAAAGCGTTTCAAATGTCTGCGGTGCGCGTTCCGGCGTCACAGCCTGTGCGAGAATATCCTTGTCAATATGAAGAGTTCCGTCTTCAGAAGACATAAGTCCGATATATTGAAGCGATCCCTGCTGACTGCGGGAAACAGATACCATATCGTTGAACAGATGATTTCCGGCACTGACGTTGGAATCGGAAAGCGAATGCGCTGTGGAAAGAATGCTGTTGTATGCATCAACTAACGTCTGGATATTATCTGCAATCGCATCAGTGTTTGGTTTAAAACCAATCGTCACAGGCTCGGTGCTTGGCTTCTTTAATGTGAGCTCGAATGCATTATTAATAGAAAATGTATTTGAGTAAGAAGAATGTTCGGCGCCATTTATGGTAAAGCTGCTGTTATGTGCAGGTTCCGTAATCTGGTTGATACCAAGAACATCCATTGCTTCAATCGAAGCCGCACTTGCGTTTGGAGCAATGGTAAAAAGAGAAGTCTCATTTTCACTGAGCCCTGTCTGCAAAGAGGTCAGAGCCAGGGCGCTCGAACCATTACCATCGCTTCTTAACTCGGCAGTGATACCTAAATTGGAAGAATTGACGAGACCGGCCAATTTGGTCAGAATGTCCCGATTGTTTTCCTTCAGACTTACATTGTATTGAAATTCATACGAACCGGATCCGGTATTCAAATCGAAAGAATAGGAACCGGCAGACAGACTATGGTAAGTATCTTTGAGATAATTTCCGATATTTGTCTGAGGGGTGGCAAGTTCTTTGACAGAAATGGAAAAATTTTCTGCATTATTATTTTCACTTCCGTCACCTATGTAAGCAACCCCGACTTCTGCATCATCTGAGGAGACAGCTACTTTTTTCTGGAAAGAATCCTCAAAAGCGCCATACCTGTCGGACAGGGATGCAACAACATTCTGAATCGACTTTGCACTTTCCTTGATGTCGATTGCATACCGTTTGGCGGCCTCCATATTCGGAATCTTGTACAGAGGAGAATCTTTATTTGATTTGACAATCTGATTATAAACTTTGCGCAGATCGCTCTTCTTATGAGAGTCATAGCGCGACACTTTTTTCTGTGCATACGTTGAAATATAATAATCGTATGCGCTGTCGATACGTGCCATAAAAATCCCCTCCTTTCATCCGTGATTCTGCAAAAAACAGTGGGGATCGTAAAATCCATTTATACATATATATTATATCGCGCATTTTGGGGCTTTTCAACAGCTATATAAACAAGAAAATTTGATTTCCTATACAAAATATTGTAAAAATGACTTTTTTTCAAGAAAAGTAGTTGACGCATACTTGAAATCGTGCTATTCTATGAAAGCTTGGAAGTAGGTCTTTTTTTTATGCCTTTTTTTAGGCAAGACAACACAAAGAATAAAAACGGAGGTGGAAGTTGTGCGCACAAAGATTACATTAGCCTGCACAGAGTGTCAGCGTCGTAATTACAACATGACAAAGGACAAGAAGACTCATCCGGACAGAATGGAAACCAAAAAGTATTGTAGATTCTGCAAGACTCATACAATGCACAAGGAAACAAAGTAGTCTAGGATAGAGTAAAGGAGTTACGAAATGGGACAGACAGAAAACGTTGAAAAGGCTCCAAAGACAAACTGGTTCAAAGGAATCAAGGCAGAGTTCAGCAAGATTATCTGGCCTGAGCAGAAATCAGTTGTCAGACAGACTATTGCGGTAGTTGCTGTTTCTGTAGTTACCGGTCTTATTATTGCACTGCTGGATTGGGCAATTCAGCACGGTGTGAATTTCCTTGTTGGTTTAAATTTTTAACGGAGGCAAAGTGATTTATGGCAGAAGCGAACTGGTATGTAGTTCATACCTATTCAGGTTATGAGAACAAAGTCAAAGCGAATATTGACAAGACAATTGAGAACAGACATCTGGAGGACCAGATTCTTGAAGTTCGGGTTCCTCTCGAAGAAGTGACAGAGGTAAAGAACGGAGTAAAGAAGCAGGTTTCGAAGAAAATGTTCCCTGGCTATGTGCTGATTCATATGATTATGAATGACGATACATGGTATGTTGTCCGCAATACCAGAGGCGTGACTGGCTTCGTTGGACCGGGAAGCAAACCGGTACCACTCACGGACGCCGAGATGAGACCGCTTGGAATTAAGGCAGAGAATGTTGTGGTTGATTTCGCAGAAGGCGATATGATCGTAGTCATCGGCGGTGTATGGAAAGATACTTGCGGTGTGATTACAGCAATGAACCATAACAAACAGACAGTCACTATCAATGTGGATCTGTTCGGTCGCGAGACACCGGTAGAAGTAAGTTTCGCAGATGTAAAGAAAATGAATTAAGGAGGCAATTCCAATGGCAAAGAAAGTTGAAGGATACATTAAATTGCAGATTCCTGCTGGAAAGGCTACACCAGCTCCTCCAGTTGGACCAGCTCTTGGACAGCACGGTGTTAACATCGTAGAGTTCACAAAGCAGTTTAATGCGAAGACAGCCGATCAGGGCGACTTAATCATCCCTGTAGTTATTACTGTATATGCAGACAGAAGTTTTAGTTTTGTAACTAAGACACCACCTGCTCCAGTATTAATCAAGAAAGCTTGCAACATCAAGTCTGGTTCTGGTGAACCAAACAAGACTAAGGTTGCCAAGATCACAAAGGCACAGCTTCAGGAAATCGCTGAGCTGAAGATGCCAGACTTAAACGCTGCTAACATTGAGGCTGCAATCAGCATGATCGCTGGTACAGCAAGATCAATGGGTGTTGAGGTTGTTGACTAGGCAGTGTGCTGCACAGCAGAATACTGCACCGTGCGCGCAAGGCATTAGCTTTTTGAATGCGCACGTCCCGATGATGTAGAAAACATCGAAAATATTTTGAAACTAGTGGGAGGGCATTTCCTACCCGATAAAAGAATGACCCATTTTCCCGCTGGGAAAAGGGCTGGGTCGTAAGCAAAGTCGCAAAGACGACCCATTTTCCTACGGAAAAGGGCTGGATCATAAGCAATCAGTCAGCGGAGCTGACAGCTTATGATATTTACCACAAGGAGGTTTATATTTCATGAAAAGAGGAAAGAAATATCAGGACGCTGTAAAAGCATACGATAGAGCTGCTCAGTACGATGTTGCTGATGCAATTGATATCGTAAAGAAGAATGCTACAGCAAAATTTGATGAGACAATCGAACTTCATCTTAGAACAGGCTGTGATGGACGTCACGCAGAGCAGCAGATCCGTGGTGCGGTTGTATTACCACACGGAACTGGTAAGACTGTAAGAGTTTTAGTTTTCGCTAAGGGAACTAAAGTAGACGAGGCGCAGGCAGCCGGAGCAGACTTCGTTGGAGGAGAGGAATTAATTCCTAAGATCCAGAACGAGGGATGGTTAGACTTCGATGTTGTAGTTGCTACACCAGACATGATGGGCGTTGTTGGTCGTTTAGGACGTGTCCTTGGACCGAAGGGCTTAATGCCAAACCCAAAAGCTGGTACAGTTACAATGGACGTTACAAAGGCAATCAACGACATCAAAGCTGGTAAGATTGAGTATCGTTTGGACAAGACAAATATTATCCACGTGCCAGTTGGAAAAGCATCCTTTACAAGTGAGCAGTTGAGCGACAACTTCCAGGCTCTTATGGGTGCAATCAACAAGGCTAAGCCGGCAAGTTTAAAGGGTCAGTACATTAAGAGTGCAACAATCACATCTACAATGGGACCTGGCGTAAAGCTTAACGTTGTTAAGATTGCTCAGTAAAATATAAAAACGCGTTTGCTCGTCAGTTTTATACTGACGATGCGAAAAACGCAATGTTACATGACTTACACAAGCAAAAAAATGCGGAAAGTCTTGACAACCGCAAAATATCATAATATAATAGCAAAGCATATTGCCGAAGACAGCAGGTTCCGCAAGGAGTAAACGAAGTGCCTGCCGAGGGAATTTTGATGAATAGATCGTCATTAAGATTATTACCCTCTGTCGTCTGGCAGAGGGATTTTTATTATACCTCACGCTATATGCAAGAATAAAATAAGGAGGTAAATGAATCGTGGCAAAGGTAGAATTAAAGCAGCCAATCGTTCAGGAGATTTCTGAAATGATCAACGGTGCACAGTCTGTTGTAGTCGTAGATTACCGTGGACTTACTGTTGCAGAGGATACACAGTTACGTAAGCAGTTAAGAGAAGCTGGAGTATCTTACAAGGTATACAAGAACACATTAGTAAACCGTGCAGTAGAAGGCACAGAGTTTGAGAGCTTAAGAGATTCTCTTGAAGGACCAAACGCATTCGCTGTTTCAACAGAGGATGCTACAGCTCCAGCAAGAGTATTAGCTGAGTTCGCAAAGAAGGCTCCTAACTTAGAGATTAAGGCCGGTGTTGTAGAAGGAACATTCTACGATGCTGAGGGAATGAAAGCAATCGCTAGCGTTCCTAGCAGAGAAGTTCTTCTTTCCAAGTTACTTGGAAGTATTCAGTCACCTATTACAAATCTTGCTCGCGTTCTTAATCAGATCGCAGAGAATGGTGGCGCAGCAGAAGCAGCACCAGCTGAGGAAGCAACTGCAGAAGCAGAGGCTTAATTATATAATATAAGAAATTATACTAACAAATTTTAAAAATGGAGGAAAATATAATGGCAAAGTTAACAACAGCAGAGTTTATCGATGCTATCAAAGAGTTAAGCGTATTAGAGTTAAATGACCTTGTAAAGGCATGTGAAGAAGAGTTCGGCGTATCTGCAGCAGCAGGCGTTGTAGTAGCAGCAGCAGGCGGAGACGCAGCAGCAGCTGAGGAGAAGACAGAGTTCGATATCGAGTTAACAGAAGTTGGACCAAACAAGGTTAAGGTTATCAAGGTTGTTCGTGAGTTAACAGGTCTTGGACTGAAGGAAGCTAAGGACGCAGTTGACGGAGCTCCTAAGGTAATCAAAGAGGCAGCTGACAAGGCTACAGCAGATGATGCTAAGGCTAAACTTGAGGCAGAAGGCGCTAAGGTTACATTAAAATAATACGGATTTGCATCGAGCGAAACCGTGTAATGGAAAGACCCGAGACAAACTCGTTTGTTGTCGGGTCTTTTTCTAGTGTGCCGAGCATGGCACTAATCTTACTGGTGAAAGTCCAGTCACGGGTATTTACCGCCAAGTGTAGTGAACCACAAGTCGGTACCAGTAATGGTATGGATGAAGGAAGTGGTGTAACAAAGTTCTTGAGCCTACGTACAGAAACTTGATA
>CABJAV010000012.1 GCA_902363675.1 Lachnospiraceae bacterium
TTTTTGCTTTCTGCATCGCTCTTACTTAGTTCCCCCATTCGTTTCCCCTTTCTCAGCAAGCTTTTCGTCCATTTCCTTTATGTTTTGTTTGATTTTATCGGCATCTTCCATATATTGTTGCATATTCGTCTCCAGCGTATCCATATTCCACTTCTTTGATATCTCCAGCACTCTGGTCAATTTATCCACAAAATCAGAATTCATACTATCGAGATTTTCTAATTCTGTTTTAAAACCATTCTCAACACAGCTATGAAATTCATCTTTTGCATCATTCATCTCTTGAATCGCATCTTCCAATACCTGATAATCTACTTCAACCTTTTTGCCCATTCTTCACATTCTCCCTCTGCATTTGTTCAAAGAATCTCTTTCTCTCATCTGCATTTGCAAATCCCATGCTCTTTCTTCTCTGGTTTATAATTAACTCCATTTTCATCTGGTATAAAAAGACTTCTTCCAGCTCATCTTCATAACCGCGATAGATTACCTTTTCAATCATTGCCGGAGTAAATGACAATACGTTTCCTGATCCTGCAATTCCCAGCGGATATACCACNACCCGGAAATTCTCTATTTCTTTATCCTCGATAATTCCCTCTTTTTTTAAATCAACCACACTTCCAAGCGGAAGAATATCCTCAAACAGCCCTATCATATCTATAATGAGCTTTTGCATGGCTTCTTTCTTTAAAACAATTCCGCCATTATCGGTACGCAAAATATAAGTATTATCTTCTATTTCAAAATATACATTATTTGCACTACGCTCACTTATTTCTTGTTCATGTTCTTCCAGAACATAAGCATATATTTTATATAAAAAGGAAATCTCCTGCATAAGAAGCTTTCCAAGTGTTTTCAAATATTTTTTCTGATACTCTGCTATATCTGCAATCGCAATATATTTTTCCCACAAATTGTCCATTTTTTCTGCGTTCATTCTAATTTTACCTTTTCCTTTAAGAAAGTGCCTGCATTATTCGCAGGCACCTCTTGTTTTTATTCCCTTACTGTTTGCGGTCTAGTTTCCTGCAAGTTTCTCATCAATTTCAATAATCTTCTTCATGCACTTGTCGATATAATCATTGAAACTCTCTACTGCTTCCGGAACTGTAGTTGTCAGAAGTGTTTTATACTCATCCTCATAAGTTGAAGATGCTTTGTCATAAGCTGCACCCTCCCAATAATCCGGAAGTTCATTCATAGTGTCATCAATCGTTTTTGCAGCACTGTTCAGTTCCTTAACTGCGGATTTGATTTTCTTCACACATCCTTCAATTCCAGTTCTTTCCACTCTTGTTGCCATAATACTATTTCTCCTTTCAAAATTAAAAAATATATGTAAAACCATTATTATGGTATTTACCAAAATTGTATTAAAGATTATGCAATTCCTGCTGAACGTTTCGCTGCTTTTTTGATATTTCATCCATGCTTTTGCACATCTCTTCTTTAAAAATTTCCCTGAACTCGCCCAGCTTTTTACTTAATGATTGCAAATTTGACTCTTGCTCCTCTAATAATTGCATGATTCCGAAATCTTTACTTCCGCATGCCTCTTTTGCATTTTCTATATATCTCTTTGATTGTGCTAATCTATATTCTTCTTCTTGCTCTAACCGATCCAATTTCTTCTCTTTTCTTTCCCATTCATTTCTCTCATCTTCTAATTTCTGATAATATTCCCGCATTTTTTTTGCATTTTCATCTTTGTTCATTTCAACTCACTTCCATTCTCATTTGTTTCTCCTGTTATTTTTTCATATGCTGGATATACACTATTTTCCTCATTAATATATCGTCTATTGTCCCTTATTAATCTCATAATTTTTACGGCCTTTTGGGGATTGTCCATAATCCATTCAGCCGTTATAGGATTTTCCTTGGAAAATCCATATTTTTTGAATAGCTCAACTGCCTCCTGCTCCGTGCTATATAATTCATTTGCTAATTCATAACTCAATACGACTGCAACTTTCTCGGTATCCTCTGTCGGTTCTATCGTATAATTACTATAGTCTGGCCATTTTTCTTTATCTGGATCGTCCCACATCCATTCCGGATTACTTTTTACATGGTAAAAAAATACCATTACATTCATTTCCGATGCGCTTAATTTATTTTTTGTAAAATATGCATCCTGTTTCTTTCTTTGCTGGTCCTCATAATATTTGCAGCCCCATATCGAGCCAATCACCAAACCGACAAGGACAACTATACATACAACTCTTTTTAAAATATTTTTCCTCATACTCTATTCTGTGCTTTCAACCTCATTTGATGTAGCATCCTCCGTGTTCTCAGACATGTCCTCTGTTTCTCCTGTTAATTTTTTATACGTTGGATATACCCAGTCTCCTAAACGATGGTATCGCCAGGCTCCATTAGCCATAAATTTCATGATATTTACCGCTTTCTTTGGATTATCCATGATCCACTCAACAGTTATTGGATTCTCCTTGGAAAACCCATATTTTTTATATTGCTCAACCGCCTTGGAATCAAAACTATACAACTCATTTGCAAGCGCATAATTCATTACGACAGCAATCTTTTCGGTGTCCTCTGTCGGTTCTATCGTGTAGTAACTATAGTCCGGCCAATCTTCTTCATCCATGTCCCACGGAAAGCAAGGAGTACTTTTCACATGATAATAGTCCACCATAATTCCCATTTCATATGCTGTTATCTTCTTGTCTGTAAAATATGCATCTTGTTTCTTTCTTTGCTGGTCCTCATAATATCTCCATCCACATATTGCACCGATCACTAAACTAGCAAGAATAACTATACATACAACCCTTTTTAAAATACTTTTCTTCATACTCTATTCTGTGCTTTCAACCTCGTTTGATGTAGCATCCTCCGTGCTTTCTGACATGTCCTCTGTTTCTCCTGTTAATTTTTCATATGTTGGATATACCCAGTCCCCTAAACGGTGATATTGCCAGGCTCCTCCTGCCGTAAATTTCATAATATTTACTGCTTTCTTTGGATTTTCCATGACCCACGCAACGGTTATTGGATTCTCCTCGGAAAAACCGTATTTCTTATATTGTTCGATTGCCTTTGCATCATAATCACTATCCAACTCATTTGCCAGAGAATAATTCAATACTGTCACCACTTTCTCGGTATCCTCTGTCGGCTCTATCGTGTAATAACTGTAGTCCGGCCATTTGTCTTCATCCATCTCCCACGGAAAGTTTGGAGTACTTTGCACATGATAATAATCCACCATAATTCTCATTTCGTATGCCGTTATCTTCTTTTCCGTAAAATATGCTGACTGTTTCTTTCTCTGCTCATTTTCATAATATTTCCATCCATATATGGCACCAATTACTATGCCGGTCAGAATAACTACACATGCTGCCCTTTTTAAAATACGTTTCTTCATACTTTATTTTCCACCTTTTACCACATCATTATATGCCTTTTGCTTATCCGGATTATCATCTATTTCATCTGTTATTTTTTGATATGTTTTATCCGGTTCCGCAAATATCTCATTCTCCGATATATCAAGTTCCAGATCACTATTAACCTGATTAATAATATTCACTGTATCTTTCCCATGATTTGCCACAATCTCTATTTCTTCTGAATTTGCGGTATCATATTCTACAAAATTTACACTATAGCCAAAATCACTATACAATTTTGCCGATTTCACATCATCCAGTTGTTCCTTTACTATTTTCACATTTTCTTTTGTTTCTTCATAGTCCGTCGCAGTATCTATCACAAAAGATGTAACATCTCCTACTATCGGAATATATCCTATCGCTTTGCTCATTCCGGTTTTTCCGGCCTTTTTCGCATAAGATGCCAAACCTTCTGCTGCCTTGCCTATAGCTTCCCCTTTCGTCTCATCCAATACAAACTTGCCGCTTTCTTCTGCTACGGAATACCCGCCAAAGTATGTTGTCAGAATGGTTTCCGCATCTTCCTCAATTTTTATATCAGGAGAATCTGCATATATATCTGCCCGAAAGGCTCCAATCTCCCGGACTGCCTGTAACACAGTAATACGCTGGAGCATATCATTTCTCTCTTTCTCCAGCGAATTGTATGTCTTTGATATGCTGCCCTTTTTAAAATACGTTCCTTCATGCTCTATTCTTTGCTTTCAACCTCGTTTGATGCAGTATCCTCCGTGCTTTCTGACATGTCCTCTGTTTCTCCTGTTAATTTTTCATATGTTGGATATACCCAGTCCCCTAAATGCTGGTATCGCCAGGCTCCTCCTGCCATAAATTTCATAATATTTACTGCTTTTTTTGGATTATCCATAATCCACGCAACGGTTATTGGATTCTCCTCGGAAAAACCGTATTTCTTATATTGTTCGATTGCCTTTGCATCATAAGTAAACAGCTCATTTGCAAGCGCATAGTTCATCACGACAGCAATCTTTTCAGTATCCTCTGTCGGTTCTATCGTGCAATAACTATAGTCCGGCCATTTATCCTCATCCAAGTCCCACGGATATACCGGAGTACTTTTCACATGATAAAAATCCACCATAATTGCCATTTCATATGCCGTTATCTTCTTGTCTGTAAAATATGCTGGCTGTTTTTTTCTCTGCTCGTTTTCATAATATTTCCATCCATATATGGCACCAATTACTATGCCGGTCAGAATAACTACACATGCTGCCCTTTTTAAAATACGTTTCTTCATACTTTATTTTCCACCTTCTATTGCATCATTATATGCCTTTTGCTTATCCGGATTATCACTTATTTCATCTGTTATTTTTTGATATGTTTTATCTGGTTCCGCAAATATCTCATTCTCCGATATGTCAAGTTCCAGATCACTATTAACCTGATTAATAATATTGATCGTATTTTCTCCATGATTTGCCACAATCTCTGTTTCTTTTGAACTGGCAGTATCATATTCTACGAAATTTACACTATACCCAAAATCCCGATACAATTTTGCCGATTTAATATTATCCAGTTGTTCCTTTACTATTTTCACATTATCTTTTGTTTCTTCATAATCAGCTGCAGTATCTATTGCAAAAAAAGCAACATCTCCTACAATCGGAATATATCCTATCGCTTTGCTCATTCCGGTTTTTCCGGCCTTTTTCGCATAAGATGCCAAACCTTCCGCTGCCTTGCCTATAGCTTCCCCTTTCGTCTCATCCAATACAAACTTGCCGCTTTCTTCTGCTACGGAATACCCGCCAAAGTATGTTGTCAGAATGGTCTCCGCATTTTTAATACTTTCTGCATCCGCACTAGCTTTCTCCGTTGTATATTTTACTTTTATTGATGAGTCTGCCAGATTTGAAAATGTCGGTGCACTCTCTGACCCTATATTTCGATATTCTTTGAATTTTATGGTCAGAGCCCTGCTTTCCGCATCTTCCTCAATTTTTATATCAGGAGAATCTGCATATATGTCTGCCCGAAAGACTCCAACCTCCCGGACTGCCTGTAACACAGTAATACGCTGGAGCATATCATTTCTTTTTTTCTCAAGCAAATCATATGCATCCTGGTTCTCATCCTTGTCTATTCCCTGCATTGCCTTTAATGTCACTTCGGATATAATACCGGCATAAGCCAATACCTGGTTCAACTTATCATTATTGGTCTTCCATTCCGAGTAATCTTCGTTGCACTGTCCCGCTGCCGGACCAAAGAGCTCATTATACCAAGGCATATCTACATCTTTTGTCTTGTCGATAAACAGGCTGAGAAAACGTGTCAAATCCTCCGCGTCCAGATTCAAATATACAACAGACAATGCATAATATTCCTCCGCTGTAATCTCCGACGCATCCTTTCCAACGGTCTTTTCGATCTCATCCCAGTTTATGGTTGTATTTCCAGTACTGTCCGTTGGCATAAACCGGGTAAAATAACAGTTTTGCATACGCATACGCCAGGAATCACGCACACTTGTATCATAATTTCCATTCTTGTATGCTTTTTTCATATATTCAAGGCCTTCGCGCGCAATACTCCGCATACTTCCTACCGTAGTAAATAATTTTGCTGTCGCATTATCGATTGCATCATACTTTTCTTCTTTTTTCTTCCATGCCTCATATAGTAGCCCCTGCCCCAATGCCAAATCCAAATTTTTCTGCTCACATTGGGAATAATAATATTTTAAATAAAGGGTATCCTCATTCCGGGCGAGTTGTCTGTATTCTTCTGCTGCATCTTCATAGCTTTCTTTTTGGCGCAATGCCTCTCTTTGCTGTTCCAATATTTTTGCACCGTCAAGTTCCTCATCCCCTACCGAACCGGATAATGTATTAAAATCTGAAATATCAGAGCAGTTGGCCGCCCGCATCGTGCGCAAGATCATCGAATAATCTTCCATTTGAATCCGGACATTTTCAAATGCCTGTCCCTGTAACTCTGAATTATTCAGGAAATCTTTAACAGCTGTCTCTGCAGCTAATATCTCATCATTATTGCTCTTTAATTTTTTGCTTGCCCCAGTGCAACTCTTCTTGATTGCTTCCGGGTCCAAATATGAATTCTCGTTCATTTCGCCTCCTGTATGTCTTCTGTCTTATGTATCACCTTTACTCATTAATACACGCATCACTGAGCGATTGTTCAATTACCTGAAACATATTCGCCATGTTTTCAATCTTCTTTGCATCCCCTGCTAATGTCTCTCCGAGTAATTCCATTAAATTCTGAGATTTATTAAAAGAAATTCTGCATGCACTATTTGCCTTAATGGTTGTCTTTGTATCTTCCGGATCCATCTCTTCTGCTACACATGCTTCTGCCGCATCTGTCAACCCCTGTACATTTTCCTTAATTTCATCATAGTCTATTTTAATACTCAACGTTTCTCCTCCATAAATTAATAATCCTGTTTTAAACTATAGTTATTTTGTTAACTTTCGTCAATTGTACCTTAGTCCTAATTTTGAACAAAAATATTCTAAAATAATTTCAAAAAAAAATCCGTGGCATATGCCACGGATTCAATCACGTTTTAATTTCTTTTTCTTTTATGAAACTTTCAATATAAACTTTTGAATTTCTTTTTCGTCGGACACTTTCTCAATCTGTGCACCTACTCCTCTGAGTTTGCGCTCCAGTTCCTCGTATCCTCGTTCAATATAATAAATATCATCAATCACTGTAATACCTTCTGCGACAAGTCCGGCAATCACTAATGCTGCTCCGGCACGCAGATCCGGTGCATTCACACGCGCTCCGGTATAACGGGATACGCCACGGATGATGGCAATGTTTCCTTCTACCTGAATGTCGGCTCCCATTCGAGTCAGCTCATCCACATACTTGAAACGATTCTCAAAGATGCTTTCTGTCACAGTACTGGTTCCCTCGGCAATTCCAAGAATGACTGCCATCTGTGGCTGCATATCTGTCGGAAATCCAGGATAGGCGAGTGTTGTCACCTGTGTATGACGCAACTTTCCATCGGAAATGATACGAACCGCATCGTCGAACTCTTCTACCTTGCATCCAGCCTCGACCAGCTTTGCTGTGGTTGCTTCCAAATGCTTCGGAATGACATTTTTTACAAGTACATCACCGCCTGTTGCTGCAACTGCAAACATGAAAGTACCTGCCTCGATCTGATCCGGAATAATAGAATATTCTGTCTTGTGAAGTTTCTCCACTCCCACAATTCGAATCACATCCGTTCCTGCTCCACGAATGTTTGCGCCCATACTGTTCAGAAAGTTTGCCACATCAACGACATGCGGTTCTTTCGCCGCATTCTCAATGACAGTCTTTCCCTCAGCCATCGCTGCCGCCATCATAATATTGATAGTTGCACCAACGGATACTTTATCCATATAAATATGTGTTCCGCTCAGGCGTTCTGCCTCTGCAATTACAAGTCCGTGGGCAATGTCAACCGTTGCGCCCATGGCACGGAATCCCTTGATATGCAAGTCGATCGGACGGCTTCCAATATCACATCCACCCGGAAGTGCAACTTCTGCCTTTTTATATTTTCCAAGTAATGCACCGATCAGATAATACGATGCGCGAATGCGACGGATAAACTCATTGTCCACACTCACGTCACGTATAAATGAACCATTGATTTTTACTTTGTGTGCATCGACACGTTCTACTTTTGCGCCAATTTCTTCGATTGCCTGTAATAAAACATTAATGTCCCGTACATTTGGCAAATTTTCTATCGTAACGGTCTCATCCGTCATAATTGATGCTGCAAGAATCGCAAGAGCCGCATTCTTCGCTCCACCAATCTCAATTTCACCATTCAGTCTGTTTCCGCCTTTGATCACGTACTGTTCCATATCTCACCTCAAAAATGAAATGCCCCTACTAATATACTATTCGTTACTTTTGCGATTGTTATTCATTAATTCCAGTTTCTCAATAATTTGTTCTACTGTCTGTTCCACATTCAGTCCTTCTTCGGATATCCGGATATCTGCATACTGCTCATATAACGGGGTGCGCTCTAAAAACAGGTCATGAAGATCCTGACCCTCTTTTAAAACAACTCCACGCCCCTTTATATCAGCAAGGCGTTTCTCCAAAGCAGCATATGGTACTTCCAGATACAGGATCGTACCGATCTCTGCAAGGTGTTCCATGGCTTCTTTGCCATATACAACGCTGCCCCCCGTCGCAATAATTGCATGATGTGCTTCTATTGACGCATTCACACGATTCTCAACTTCAATAAATCCATCTGTGCCATCCTGGGCAATAATTTCACGTAAAAGTCTGCCTTCCTGCTCCTGAATCACCAGATCCGCATCTACAAACTGATATCCCAATACCTTGGCAAGGATAACGCCGACGGTGCTTTTACCCACCCCCGGCATTCCAATTAACACAATATTATCTTTCAACATTATTCTGTGCTCTCTTCGCTCTCTGTGGAAGCATTTGGATCCTGCTGCGTGAGGGAGTTACTAAATTCAATTTTTGCTAATGCTTTCTTCACTACCTTCCAGCCGTCATCTTTCTGCCAGCCGCTCAGTACTTTCTTGTATAAATCGTCCTTTCTCTGGTCGATAATACTCTGACGGTTCTTCTCGGTTGCATCCTTGTCCGTATCACTGTCAATACGAACGAAGTACTCTGCATCATCTGTCTCGATTAGTCCGGAAGTCTCTCCTTCTTTCAGATCATCAAGTGCCTTCTTTACATCGTCTCCCAATGTATCGTTATCGGCATCATAAGTTCCGGTCGTTGTCTCATAATCATGTGCTTTTGCAACACTCTCAAGTGTGGCGCCGTCTTCTTTCAGCTCATCTGCCATCTCAGATGCTGTCTTCTTGATCGCAGCGACTTCATCATCGGTATAATTAACAAACTGATAGTTTTCATCGGTATGTCCGTTGGTTGCAATCTTGATCATTGTATAGGCACGCATATTGGCCTCATCATCGGAAACCTTGGTATCTACATCTGCTTCGATTGCATCTTTCATCTTGTCCCTTACTGTGTAAAGTGTAAGAATCTCTTCTACGATATCTTCCGTTGCTCCCATCTCCTTGATTGCTTCTGTGGAGTTGGAATCCATAAACTTCTGTGCTGCTTCTTTGACAGCCTTCTTGTCTGCATCGGTAAGCTCCACATTGTAATCTTTCATGTGTGCCTGCAATGTGTACATCTCATGCAGTGTCTCCATTGCCTGATCCTTGACGGTTTCCTCTAACGTAGTACCGTTTCCGGAAATGTCTTTGCTCCAGATGTCACTGGTCTGAAGGTATGCCTTATATGCATCCTCCATTGTTGCCTGCTCATAACGGCAGTAAAAATTTGCAACCCCGAGTGTAACGGTCTGTCCGTTCATGCTGGCTGCTTTTGCGTCTTTATTTATACCGCATCCGCTCATGGATGTAGCGCACAGTGCGGCTGCTAATATAAAAGCTGTAATTTTTTTCGCTCTCATAGTTCCTCCTAAAAATATGCTCTATTCTGAGCATTTGCTCATATATTATAGTGCTTTTTCCCTTAACTAGCAAGAACTTTCTGCATTTTCTGTGCATAAGACAGTTTTCATCTGTTCCAAAAGTCGGCGCAGTGTATCCAGCACATCATTTGCAGCCTGTCTGGAATTTACTTTCAGCAGATAGGTAAAATAAGGGCCTTTGGCGTCTGCCACAAATTTCAGTGCCGGTGCATTTGCCTGCACAAGCTCCGGAATCCTTGCAGCATCTACCTTTGCATGCTCATACATCACAAGTTTTAAGGAATCCTCTTTCTGTATCACTTCTTTAATGTATGCGCTATGTGCAAGACTCTTCAGCCGGGCAATCGTAAGAAGGTTCTGTACCGACTTCGGTGGCTCCCCAAAACGGTCGATCAGTTCTTCTAACATTTCCTCTGCCTCATTATCTGTCTCCACACCTGCAATCCTCTTGTAGATATCCAGCTTCTGGGATTCATTTGCAATATAAGTTGCCGGAATGTAAGCATCTGTCCGGATATCCACAGATGTATCAAAGCTTTCCTCCATCACATTGCCCTTTGCCTCCCGTACAGCTTCATGGAGCATCTTGCAGTACAGGTCATATCCCACAGCTTCCATATGTCCACTCTGCTCTGCGCCGAGAAGATTTCCCGCGCCACGGATTTCCAGATCACGCATCGCAATCTTAAAACCACTTCCGAGATCCGAATATTCTTTGATGGCGGCAAGTCTCTTTTCCGCCACCTCTTTGAGCATTTTATTTCTGCGATACATAAGAAATGCGTACGCCGTACGATTGGATCTCCCCACACGTCCACGCAACTGATACAACTGGGAAAGGCCCATGTTATCCGCGTCATGAATAATCATTGTATTCACATTTGAAATATCAAGTCCTGTTTCAATAATTGTCGTAGACACCAGTACATCAATCTCTCCATTGATAAAACGATACATGATATCTTCCAGCTGAGTCTCCCGCATCTGTCCATGTGCAAACGCCACATTTGCCTCCGGCACAAGTGCCTGGATTTTTGTTGCCATCTCATCGATATCTCTTACACGATTGTATACATAATACGCCTGACCGCCTCTGGCAAGCTCACGGTTGATTGCTTCCCTCACCAGCTCCTCGTTATACTCCATGACATAGGTCTGTATCGGCACACGGTCCATCGGCGGCTCCTCTAACACGCTCATGTCACGGATACCAATCAGGCTCATATGAAGTGTTCGTGGAATCGGTGTGGCGGTCAGCGTCAGTACATCCACGTTGTTTTTTAACTGTTTGATTTTTTCTTTATGTGCCACTCCAAAGCGCTGTTCCTCATCTACGACAAGCAGCCCCAGATCTTTGAACTGTACATCTTTAGAAAGCAACCGGTGCGTACCGACGATAATATCCACCTGGCCTTTTCGCAGATCTTCGATGGAACGTTTCTGTTCCGCCGCACTCCGGAAACGGCACAGCAGATCCACGCGAACCGGAAAGTCTTTCATGCGCTGTGAAAAGGTATTATAGATCTGCTGTGCAAGAATCGTGGTCGGTGCCAGATAGGCGACCTGTTTATTCTCCTGCACTGCCTTAAATGCCGCGCGGATGGCAATCTCTGTTTTGCCATATCCCACATCACCACAGATCAGACGGTCCATAATCTTGTGGCTTTCCATGTCCTTCTTCGTTGCCTCGATTGCAAGTTCCTGGTCTTCGGTCTCTTCAAACGGAAACAGTTCCTCAAACTCCCGCTGCCATACAGTATCCGGGCCATAGACAAATCCGTCCTGTTCCTCTCGTGCCGCATACAGTTTCACAAGATCCTGTGCAATCTGTCTGACCGCGCCACGGACACGATTCTTTGTCCTGCCCCATTCCTGTCCACCCAGCTTGTTCAGCTTCGGTTTCCGCGCATCCTTGCCCGCATATTTCTGAATCAGTTCCAACTGCGTTGCAAGAATATAAAGATTCGAACCTCCGGCATACTCGATTTTAATATAATCTTTTACTTTATGATCTACCTCAATCTTTTCAATTCCTTTATACACGCCCAATCCATGATTCTCATGTACTACATAATCGCCTACGCTTAAGTCCGTAAAGTTCTGGATTTTCTCACCCTCATAAGTACGGTGACGTTTTTTCTTTTTCTTCTCTGCACCGAAAATATCACTCTCTGTGATCACCGCGAACTGCAGTACCGGATACTCATACCCTCTGTGTACTTTTCCATAGCAGACCATAATCTGTCCCGGAAGCAATTCATGGTCATAATCCTCTGTGTAGAAACAATTTAAACCTTCATTTAAAATATCCTCTGCGAGCCTTGCCGCCCTCGTTTTCGAACCGGACAACAGAATCACTTTATAACCATTTTTTTTATAATGGTTCAGATCTTTAATAAGAAGTTCAAAACTGTTATTGTAAGAGTTGACGCTTTTTACATGAATGCCATAAGACCCGTTTAATTTCAGTCCACAGCTTTTGGTATCCAATGCCGCCAGCGCGATACAGGAAAAATGCTCCAGCCGTCCCATGATTTCTTTGTACCCGAACAGTTCTTTCATCTGTCCGGGCAAAATATAGCCTTTCTCGAGACGCTGCTTCATGCTCTCTGAAAATTCAAGTTCGGTCTGCCGGCCACGCTCGGTACTCCTACTGAGTTCATCGATAAACAGATAGGTTTCTTTTGGATCAAAATAATCCAAAAGTCCCACCCGTTCTTCGCAGAAATAGGACAAAAAAGCATCCATTCCGGCAGTGACCGCCAGTTCTCCCCACTCTTCTGCCAGTTCCTGTGCCTGTGACAGCGCACGGTGTGCTTCCTCCGTCTTCATTTCTTTCCGCAGCTTTTTCGAAAAAGATTCTGCCTCTTTTAGCAGTTTTTCGATACCTGCTCTCTTCTCTGCTTCTGTAAGCACCAGCTCGCAAGCCGGATATATCACTACTTCGTCCAGATTCTCAATCGACTTTTGACTTTCCACATCGAAAGAACGAATCGTATCTACTTCATCTCCCCACATCTCGATACGGACCGGATTGTCTTCTGTCAGCGGAAAAATATCCAGAATACCGCCACGGATAGCAAATTGTCCCATGCTCTCCACCTGATACTCTTTTTCATATCCCATACAGACCAGAAGATCCTTCATCTGTTCTAAATCAATGGTATCCTCCGGCGCAATCCGACAGATGCTGTCCCAAAGCTGCTTTGCAGGTGCCATGGTATTCATAAGCGCATCGAATGTCGTGATAACCGTTACCTCATCCTGCTCATGAATGGCACGCAATGCCTGAATACGCTCCGCCGTCAACAGATTTCCCCGGATATCGGACTGGTAAAACAGAACATCCTTTGCCGGATAGTAGACAACCGCCGGATCAAAAAAGCGGTAATCCTCGTATAATTCTTTTGCTTTCTGCTCATGAAAAGTGACAATGATCTTATTTTTACGACCATTGCCAACTCCATAAATCATATGTGGTTTTTGCGCATCGATGCAGCCTGTAATGGAAATCAGGCCCTCCTGCTGCATGTTGTGCGTCATTTCTTCAAATCCGCTTAATTCTTCTAACGGTTCTACAAATGCTCTCAATTCGTTCTACTCCTGCTTTTTTGCATTAAAATCATTCATGGCTTTGTCCACCTGCCCCTGCATCATCAGCACTGCTGCCGCCTCTGCATCCTTTATGGCATCTTCCACGAGCGCACGGTCCTCCCTGGAAAAATGTCCCAGCACATGATCTGCCAGATCCCATCCGGCCGGTTTCTCGCCCACACCGACTTTGATCCGCATAAAGTTCTGGGTTCCTGTGCGGGCAATGATACTCTTGATACCATTATGCCCACCTGCGCTGCCTTTCTTGCGCACACGGATATTTCCCGGTGCAAGTGAAATATCATCGAATATGACAATCATTTCCTCTTCCGGGTCAATCTTGTAGAAATTGACGATCTCCGCAACACTGTCTCCGCTCAGGTTCATATATGTCTGGGGTTTTGCCAGCAACACCTTCACGCCATCAATCACACCGGTTCCGCATAGTGCTTTATGCTTTTTCTCATTCATGGAAATGTTGTATTTATCCGCCAATGCATCAATGGTGTCAAAGCCAATATTGTGTCTTGTCTTATCGTATTTTTTCTCTGGATTTCCCAGACCAACAATTAAAAACATAGTATATCCTCTCTTCGCTCAAAAAGGGCTATGGATTACTCCACAGCCCCTATTTTTATTCTTCTTCCTTCTCCTGCAAGACTTCTTCGTATTTTTTCAAGATCAGATTCTGTATCTGTTCTCTTGTTCCGGAATTGATCGGATGTGCAATATCGCGATATTCTCCATCACTGGCCTTTCGGCTCGGCATTGCGATAAATAATCCCTTCTCTCCATCAATCACCTTGATATCATGTACCACGAACTCATCGTCAATCGTGATCGATACTACAGCTTTCATCTTGCCTTCTTTATCCACCTTACGGATTCTTACATCTGTAATCTGCATATGTGCCCCCTTCCAAATCCGTAGATCCCATCTCCTAAAGAAATGTGTGATCCTTACAACATGTATCTTTCGTTATCTTCCGATACGATCAGGACGCCTTTTTCACCGCAATAGTATGTATTTGCTTTCAGAGTCCCCCTACTCTCTACAATACAATTTTCTACATGTGTGTTGTCCCCGATATAAGCATCATTTAAAATAATGGAATTCTTGATAACACAATTCTTTCCAATAAATACCTTCTTAAACAGAACTGAATTCTCCACACGGCTATTGATAATACAGCCACTGGAAATCAGACTGTTACGGATTTCGGAACCTGTGTTATATTTTGCCGGCGGAAGATCATCCACCTTCGAATATACCTTTGGTTCCTGACGGAAGAAGTATTCTCTTACATCCGGCTTCAGGAAATCCATGTTTGTGCGGAAATAATCATCCACACTGGCAATATTGCTCCAGTAATTGTTCATTTTGTATCCATAGATGCGCTTGATATTTTTGTAACGGATCAGTACATCTGCTACAAAGTCAAACCGATTCTCTTCTGCGGATTTCTCCAGAATCTCAATCAGCTGTCTTCTGCGGATCACATAAACGCCTGTTGAAATAGTATTGGACTGCGCAATAATCGGCTTTTCCTCAAATTCAACAATGCGGGCATCCTCATTCATGCGCAAAACACCAAACCGGCTGACATCCGCATCTGCAGGCATATCTTTGCATGCAACTGTGATATCGGCTTTCTTGGCAATGTGATAGTCAAGAAGTTCATTATAATCCATTTTGTAAACGCAGTCACCACTGGAAATAATTACATATGGCTCATGGCGTCTTTTCAGGAAATCAATGTTCTGGTACATTGCATCTGCGGTACCGCGATACCAGTCACTGTTCTCTGCTGTCACCGTTGGTGTAAACAGATATAATCCTCCCTGCTTACGTCCGAAATCCCACCACTTAGAAGAACTTAGATGTTCATTTAAGGATCTCGCATTATACTGTGTCAGAACCGCAACGGTCTGTACATGGGAGTTGCTCATGTTGCTGAGTGCAAAATCGATGCAGCGGAAGCTTCCGCCCACCGGCATCGCCGGGATTGCACGCTTTTTGGATAATTCGCCCATCCGGTTGTTATTGCCACCGGCTAAAATAATACCTACTGCTTTCATTTTCTGTCACCTGCCTTAATGATTACTTCGCCGCTTGCCAATATGCCATCCGGATAATCTTCACGCTCAGTTACTCCCGAAATTGCAGTATTCTTTCCCACGGAAACATTCTCAGGTATTACCGAATCATCGCCTATCGTCACAAGTCCAAATGAATATACACTTTCGTTAAGTTTATTCGGTGCTTCTTCTCCAATGCCAAGTGTTACACCATCTTCAATTCTACAGTTTTCTGCGATAATAGATTTATCTATTGTTACATTTTTTCCGATACTGGTATCTTTCATGATGATGGAATCCCGTACTACAGTTCCCTCACCAATATATACATTCGGTCCAATAACAGAATTGATAACTTCACCATGAATTTCCGATGCTTCACCGATAATGCAACGCTCGACGTGTGCGCCCGGTGCTATGTACTGTGGCTCAATCGTATCACACTTGGTATAAATCTTCCAGTACTCTTCATAGAGGTTGAATTCCGGAATCAGATCAATCAGTTCCATATTAGCTTCCCAATAGGAACCCAAGGTACCGACATCCTTCCAGTATCCGTTAAATTCATATGCAAATAATCTTTTCTGCTTTTCGAAACAGTATGGGATAATATGCTTACCAAAATCACAGCTTTGCTGATCTTTCAGTTCGATCAATGCATCCCGAAGCACTTTCCAGGAGAAAATATAAATTCCCATAGATGCCAGATTGCTTCTCGGCTCCTTTGGTTTTTCTTCGAAATCCATAATCTTCTTATTCTCATCTGCAATCACAATACCGAACCGGCTTGCTTCTTCCAACGGAACCGGCATTGTGGCAATTGTAACATCCGCATTGTTTGCCTTATGGAAATCAAGCATAACTTCATAATCCATCTTGTAAATATGATCACCTGATAAAATCAGAACATATTCCGGATTATAGCTTTCCATATAACGAAGATTCTGGTAAATCGCGTTCGCGGTTCCAGTATACCATTCACTGTTATTGCTGCGCTCATATGGTGGAAGAACCGTAACGCCACCATTATTACGATCCAGATCCCACGGAATACCAATTCCAATGTGCGTATTCAACCGCAGAGGCTGATACTGTGTCAACACACCCACCGTATCAATTCCTGAGTTGATACAATTACTGAGTGGGAAATCAATAATTCTGTACTTGCCGCCAAAAGCCACTGCCGGCTTAGCGACATCCGATGTCAGAACTCCAAGTCTGCTGCCCTGACCGCCTGCTAAAAGCATAGCTATCATTTCTTTCTTAATCACGTCATCACTCCTCGTCTGTTCCAGTTTTATGTAATGTTAATTTTTATTTATTTTTGATTATAGCATATCATAGGTATATTTACAACATTATTCACAATTTTCCAAAAAATTTTTTCTGTATTTTGGCACATTGCACAATACTTTTTCAGGTGCGCGAATTACCCCAGAGTGGTATAATAGTTAAAAACTTATAAATAGGTAGGTAATCTTCATGTATAAATTAAATTTTAACGAACCAATTCACGTTCATTTTATCGGCATTGGCGGTATCAGTATGAGTGGACTCGCTGAGATCCTTCTTGAGAAAGGCTTTACGATCTCCGGTTCCGATTCCAAAGAATCCGATTTAACAGACATCCTTACATCCAAGGGTGCTACCATATTCTATGGACAGAAAGCAGAGAATATTATTCCTGGTATTCAGCTGGTTGTTTACACGGCTGCAATCCATGAGGATAACCCAGAATTTGCAGAGGCTAAAGCCCAGCAGCTTCCAATGCTTTCCCGTGCACAGCTTCTCGGACAGATTATGGATAACTATGAGAAATCCATTGCTGTTGCAGGTACACATGGTAAGACAACAACAACTTCCATGATCAGCGAAATTCTTATGGCCGCCAAAGCAGACCCAACTATCTCCGTTGGTGGTATTCTTCCATCGATCGGCGGAAATCTCCGTGTGGGAGCTTCTTCCGTCTTTGTGTCAGAAGCGTGCGAATATACCAACAGCTTTTTAAATTTCCGTCCTAAATACAGCATCATCTTAAATGTAGAAGCTGAACATCTCGACTTTTTCAAAGATCTGGATGATATCCGCCACTCTTTCCGCAAATTTGCCGGCAATACTTTAGCAGATGGCGCAACGATCATCAATGGCGAAATCACTAACTATGAGGAGCTGACCCATAATCTTCCTCAGGAGATCATCACCTACGGATTTGACTCCTCCTTTGATTTCTATGCTACTGATGTAACTTACAACGAGAAGGCCTGTCCGGCTTTTACTGTTATGCATCATGACAAAAAAGTCGCAGATATTCAGTTATCTGTTCCGGGACGCCACAATGCAAGCAACGCACTCGCTGCAGTTGCCCTTGCGGTAACCATGGGACTTGATACCGATGCAATCGTTCGCGGACTGGATGCCTTCGGTGGTGCCAACCGCCGTTTCCAATATAAAGGAATCGTCGATGGTGTAACTGTTATCGATGATTATGCCCATCATCCAACCGAGATCCGTGCAACACTTTCTGCGGCTGAAAATTATCCACATCAGCGCCTCGTTCTGGTATTCCAGCCACATACATACTCCCGAACCAAGGCTTTCCTTGATGACTTTGCAGATGTTCTGTCTATGGCAGACGTTGTAGTGCTTGCAGATATTTTTGCCGCCCGCGAGCAGAATACTTACGGGGTAAGTTCCAAAGACATTCTCTCCCGCCTTAAGGCAAAAGGCACAGAAGCTTACTATTTCCCATCTTTTGAGGAAATTGAGAAATTTTTATTAAAAAATTGTGTAAACGGTGACCTGTTGATAACTATGGGTGCCGGAAACATTGTAGAAATAGGCGAAGCCCTTTTAGGAAAATAAGTTATCCACTTTATCCACATAGAAACGTTGATAGTTATTCATCGTGCTATGTGGATTTTTATTTTCGTCATCAACAATATCATCCTATGCTTTAACCTTGATTTTATGCCAGATGCAGAAATATTTTAAATGAACGAATGATTTTTCAACGGAGTTATCCACTTTATCCACAATTTATCCAATGTTCGTAAAAGCCTGTATTCTTCGGTACTCTGGGACTTTTTTCATCTTCCATTTGGAAAATTCTTGTGCTATAATCACAAATGCACGAAATCGTGCCTAACTATCGGAGGTCCAATATGGTAAACATAGAGATATTACGTGACTATACATACACAAATACTATAGTTCCAAATGAATTCATCGATTTCTTTATGCCTGAGGCAAACGGTGAATTTGTTAAGGTATATTTATATTTATTACGAAGCATGCAATCTCATGCATCAAATTGTACAATTTCTGCAATCGCTGATTGCTTTAATAATACAGAGATGGATGTCATCCGCGCTCTGCGCTACTGGCAGAAGACCGGATTGCTTCATTTAGAAGAGGAAAATGGTGAAATCTGTAAAATTCACTTTCTTCCTATTCCAAATACAGAAACAAACACAAGTACAAAGGATGCCCCTGTCGTGCCACCGATTAGTGAGAACCTTGCACAGAATGTTCATTCTCTGCGAAGCAGTGTACCGGAGATGCCTGTTTCGGCACCTTCTGCCGAGCCTGTCGCTACGCAAAAGCATCGGTATACAGCAGACGAAATTGCCGGTTTTCTGAAGAACGATGATATTTCCGAATTATTCTTTATCGTAGAAACTTACATCAAGCATCCTCTGAGTGAGAACGACATGAATACTGTTCTGTTCTGGCATGAAGATCTTCATTTTTCTAATGATCTGATTGTATATCTGCTCGAATACTGTATCAGCAAAGGACACTCAAGCATGCGCTATCTGGACAAAGTAGCCATGGGCTGGCACGACAACAATATTACAACCGTGACGCAGGCCAAGGAAGATGCTGCCATACACAGTCAGGCATATTACGGTGTTATGAAAGCTTTGGGGATTACCGGACGCAGCCTTGTGGAAGCTGAGACAGCCTTTATCCGCAAATGGACCAAAGAATTCGCCTTTGATCTTCCGTTGATTCAGGAAGCATGTGCCCGTACCATTACCGCCACGCATCAGCCAAGTTTTGAATACACGGATTCTATCCTGACCAGCTGGCATAAGAATCATGTACATACATTGGAAGATATTAAAACTCTTGATGCAGCATATGCGAAAGCCAAAAAGACTGCTCCGCAGCCAAACGCTTCCGATTCTGCACCAGCTTCTGCACCTCGGAAGAACAGCTTCAATAATTTTAAGCCTCGCAGCTATGACTACGAGCATCTGGAAGGAACATTGCTTTCTTCCACCAGTCACTAATTCGGGGAGGATATTATGCCACTTTCCAATTCACAATATGATGAAATCATGCGGGAATATGATCAGCGTCAATTGCAGGACCGACGTATTCTTGACGAGCGACGCAAGGAAGTGTTTCAAAAGATTCCAAAGTTAAAAGAACTGGAATCAACCGTAGCATCCCGCTCTGTCAGACAGGCGCGCCTTTTACTGGACGGAGACACCTCCGCACTTACCGCGTTAAAAGAAGAACTTGCTGATTTAAGTCAGCAACGCGACACACTTTTATCCGCCGGAGGCTTTGCTTCGAACTATCTTGATCCGGTCTACGAATGTCCGGATTGCAAAGATACCGGTTATATCGACGGCCGGAAATGCCATTGTTTCAGGCAGGCAATCATCAATACCGTGTATGCACAGTCCAATATTCGTGAAATACTGAGAAGGGAGAATTTTGATCATTTTTCCTATTCCTATTATTCGGATGAGGACATCAGCCCGACAACCGGTCTGTCTGCTCTTGCAACTGCCCGTCATGCTGTGGAAGAATGCCATCATTTTATCGATGCCTTTGACAACAAACCACAGAATTTGTTTTTCTATGGTGGAACCGGCGTGGGAAAGACTTTCCTGACCAATTGCGTGGCAAAAGAATTATTAGACAAGGGCTATTCTGTCATATACTTTACAGCCTTTCAATTATTTGATATATTAAGCAAAGGTGTATTTGAAAAAGATGCAGATGCTATCGCTGCGCACCAGAATATTTTCGATTGTGATCTTCTTGTCATTGATGATCTGGGAACAGAATTGAGCAATGCTTTTACGACATCACAATTGTTTTTGTGCGTAAACGAGCGCTTGTTGCGTCATAAATCAACGATTATTTCAACCAACCTGAGCTTTCAGCAGATTGCTGATATTTACTCGGAGCGGACTTTTTCCCGCATTTGCGGTGACTATACAATGATTAAGCTTTTTAATCAGATGGATATAAGGATTCTCAAACAACAGAAACCTTGATTTACGATAATAACCCTGTTTATTTTGCAGGTTATTACATATAAATATTGTTACATATTTTAATGGAGGACAAATCATGCCAAACGACGAAAGAATTTTGGAAACTATGCCAACCGGTACCCTTGGACTAATTCCAACTGCCAGCTGCATGGAATTAGGAAAGAAAGTAGACAGTTACCTGGCCACATGGAGAGAGCACCGCGAACACGAGCATCAGGACGATATCGCATTCAAGGAATACCACAAAGAGAGCTATATCATCGAACCTCACATTCCACGTTTTGGTTCCGGAGAAGCAAAATGTGTCATTAATCAGTCTGTCCGAGGCTATGACCTCTATATTATGGTAGATGTTACCAATTACAGTATGACCTATTCCCTTTGTGGACATACCAATCATATGTCGCCGGATGATCACTTTGCAGACTTAAAGCGTGTCATTGCCGCTGTTGGTGGTAAAGCCCGCCGTATTACGGTTATCTTACCATTCCTGTATGAAAGCCGTCAGCATAGAAGAACTGCACGTGAATCCCTTGACTGTCCATTAGCATTACAAGAGCTGTACAATATGGGAATTGACAACATCATTACATTTGATGCACATGACCCTCGTGTCGTAAACGCAATTCCACTGAATGGCTTCGAGAATGTAATGCCTTCTTATCAGTTTATCAAAGGTATCTTAAAGAATGTAAAAGACTTAACTATTGATGCTGAACACTTAATGATTATCAGCCCGGATGAAGGTGCTACGAACCGTGCAATCTATCTTGCAAACGTACTTGGTGTTGACATGGGTATGTTCTACAAGAGACGTGATTTCAGTAAAGTCGTTGACGGACGTAACCCGATTGTAGCTCATGAATTCTTAGGTTCTAACGTAGAAGGCAAGGATGTCCTCATTATTGACGATATGATTTCTTCCGGTGAAAGTATGATTGATACCGCAAGAGAGTTAAAGAAGCGTAAAGCAAACCGTATTTTCGTTGTTTCCACTTTCGGTCTTTTTACAAATGGATTTGCTTCCTTTGATAAAGCTTACGAGGAGGGACTTATATATCGTGTGGTTACTACAAACTTAATTTATCAGTCTCCTGAATTATTAAGCAAAGAGTACTACATCAGCTGTGATATGAGTAAATACATTGCATACATTATTGATACTTTGAACCATGATTCTTCTATCAGCGATCTTCTGAATCCTTACGATCGTATTAAGAAGTATGTTAAGAAGTATAATGATGAAAAGAATGCATAGTCTTATTTTCGCAATTTCATAACTTTAGTGATTCGGAAATAATTTATATGAAATAATTAATACGAAATAAATTTAACGATTCACGCCACAAGGCACATAAAAAACTCACGGAGCATTATTCATACTTCGTGAGTTTTTTAGTCTTCTATAATATGTCCATTATCAAGATGTGGCTGTATGAAATTTTCATATGCATATTTCCACAAAACTTCTGATCCCTCCGCTGTATGTGCATTGCGTCCCAGGATCTGTGCAAGATGCACCTTATGTTCCTGCCATGCTTTTCCATCTGTGGAAGCATTTAAGTACATAGGCTGTATATTGTCCATCGTACGTGCAAACTTGGCTTCTGGTGTCTCCTGCGCTTCAAATTCAAGCCACAGATCATATAGCTTTTTGCCCTGGTCCTCTGGCAGCATACCATATATACGATCAGCAGCTTTCTGTTCTCTCTCCGCCTGCGTCTTTTTTCCCTCTTCATCATATGCATAGGTGTCACCCGCGTCGATTTCCACCAAATCATGAATCAGTAACATGCTGATGGTCTTTAACACGTCAATTTTCTGGTTCGCATATTCACTCAGCAAAAGTGTCATGATTGCCATATGCCATGCATGTTCCGCATCATTCTCCTTACGTTTTGCATCTGTAAGGTAAGTCTGCCGTCCGATAAATTTTTCCTTATCAATTTCCCGGATAAACGCAAATTGTTGATTTAATCGATTGATTTTCTCCTCATCATGATCCAACATAATACACTCCTTTACACAATATACGCTATATTAGCCTGCAATGAATTATAAAGATTATCTTGTTCCTCTAGTCGTCTAACTGTGAGGTACAAAAAACTTACTTTTCTTTTTCATTATAAACACAAACTTCTTTATCTGATATTACCAAAAAAGTCCTCTTCTGCTTTCGCAGAAAAGGACTTCTATACCGATTGGATTATACTAACTCAAGAAGAACTTCAAGAGCTCCATCACCCTTACGCTGGCCAATCTTTACGATTCTTGTGTAACCACCGTTACGGTCTGCATACTTAGGAGCGATCTCATCAAATAACTTAGCTACAAGATCAACATCTTTTGTACCCTTCTTAGTTCCATCTGTAGTCTTTACAGAATAAAGAACCTTGAGCATCTCTCTTCTTGCATGAAGACGTGAAGGCTGATCCTTCTTGATTGTCTTCTCTACTTCATCGTATACAGTAACTTTCTTACCATCTACAACTTCTTTTACTCTCTTGCCATCTTTGTCCTTGCGGGCAACCTTAGCTGTTACAGTAACTTCGTCGAAATTGTCTTTTTCACGAACAGCAGCTGCAATAAGACCTTCAGCGATCTTACGAACTTCTTTAGCCTTAGCTTCTGTTGTTACGATCTTACCGTTTGCGATAAGAGCTGTTACCTGACCTCTTAATAATGCCTTTCTCTGGCTAGAGGTTCTGCTTAATTTACGATACTTTGCCATTTTATTTTCCTCCATTTGTGGGGTATCCGGCCACGCTCATCGGACTTACTTACCGAACCCATTCTTTGTTGTGCAATGCATTTCATACACTACATTAGCCACAAAGAGTAAGACAATCATGCTCCTTCGGACTTACTGATCTGCCTCTCTCTTCTGTAAATCGGTAAAAGGAGAAGAAGCAACTGCTTCTTATTCCTCTCCCTGATTCAACTCTAAACCTAACTCTTTTAATTTAGCTAACACTTCTTCTAAAGACTTGCGACCAAGGTTACGAACCTTCATCATGTCTTCTGGTGTACGGTTGATCAACTCAGCAACTGTGTTGATTCCTGCTCTCTTTAAGCAGTTGTAAGAACGTACAGACAGTTCCAGTTCGTCGATATTCATCTCAAGAACTTTCTCCTGTGCATCATTCTCTTTTTCAACCATAACTTCTGCCTGCTGTGCAGCATCCGATAAATCGATGAAAAGATTTAAGTGCTCGCTTAACACCTTAGCAGCAAGGCTAACAGCCTCGTCTGGCTCTAAGGTTCCATTGGTATATACATCTAATGTAAGCTTATCATAGTCTGTAACCTGACCAACACGTGTATTCTCGATTGTAACGTTTACACGATCAACCGGAGTATAGATAGAATCGATTGCGATTACACCAATTGGTGTATCCTCAGTCTTATTCTTGTCAGCACTGATATATCCTCTACCCTTTGTGATGGTAAGTTCCATATATAACTTGCAATCAGCACCACCATTCAGATGTGCGATAACCAACTCAGGATTCATAATCTCGATATCCGAATCAACCTGGATATCTGCTGCAGTAACAACGCCTTCACCTTCGAATTCAATGTAAGCAACTTTTGGTTCATTTGTAGAACTATTATTGCGGATAGCGAGGTTCTTGATGTTCATGATAATTTCAGTAACATCTTCCTTTACGCCTGGGATTGAACTAAACTCATGAAGAACTCCGTCAATCTTAACCTGACTAACAGCTGCTCCTGGCAATGAAGAAAGCATAATTCTTCTCAATGAATTGCCAAGTGTTGTACCATATCCTCTTTCCAAAGGTTCTACAACAAATCTACCATATGTCTTGTCTTCTGAAATTTCAGCGATCTCAATTTTTGGTTTTTCAAAATCGAACACTACAAAGTCCCTCCTTCTCGGGTTTACGATGCGCTAAACTAATTACTTAGAATATAACTCGACGATAAGCATCTCATTTACTGGTACGTCGATCTGCTCACGTGTAGGTAATTCCTTAACAGTTCCCTGAAGCTTCTCAGCATCAACGTCTAACCACTCTGGAACAATTCTTCCACCAGCAACTTCAACGATGTCTTTCATACGCTGAATGTTCTTCTTGCTCTCTTTGATTTCAATAACATCTCCAGCCTTAACTAAGTAAGAAGGAATGTTTACAACCTTACCATTAACGGTAACAAATTTATGATCTACGATCTGTCTAGCTTCCTTACGGGTTCTTGCGAATCCAAGACGGAATACTACATTGTCAAGTCTTGACTCAAGGATTGTCATAAGGTTAAGACCTGTTAATCCTCTCATCTTATCAGCTTTCTTGTAGTAATTGCGGAAAGGTTTCTCTAATACACCATAGATGAATTTAGCCTTCTGCTTTTCTCTTAACTGAAGTCCGTACTCAGATACCTTACGGTTTGCTCTCTGAAGATTTCTCTTAGACTTCTTATCATATCCTAAATAACTTGGCTCTAAACCAAGGGATCTACATCTTTTCAGTACAGGTACTTTATTAACTGCCATCTTAATCGATACCTCCTAATTAAACTCTTCTGCGCTTTGGTGGACGGCATCCGTTATGAGGAACTGGAGTTACGTCTCTGATGGATGTAACTTCAAGACCGCAAGCGGAAAGGGCACGAATAGCTGCCTCACGTCCTGATCCCGGACCTTTTACGAATACATCAACTGTCTTTAATCCGTGAATTAATGCTGCCTTTGTAGCAGTTTCTGCTGCCATCTGTGCAGCATATGGAGTAGATTTCTTTGAACCTCTAAATCCAAGACCACCAGCACTTGCCCATGATAAAGCGTTTCCTTCAGTATCTGTAAGAGTTACAATTGTATTGTTGAAAGATGCCTGAATGTGTGCCTGTCCGCGTTCAACGTTTTTCTTTACGCGCTTTTTTGTTGTTTTCTTTGCAACGTTCTTAGCCATATCTAAACTAACCTACTTTCTCAATTTAATTATTTCTTCTTATTTGCAACAGTTCTCTTAGGACCTTTTCTTGTTCTTGCGTTAGTCTTTGTCTTCTGTCCACGAACAGGAAGTCCTTTTCTGTGACGGATACCACGATAGCATCCAATCTCCTGAAGTCTCTTAATATTAAGAGCGATTTCTCTTCTCAAATCACCTTCTACAGTCTGTGTCTCATCGATGACTGCGCTGATTCTCTTAACCTCTTCGTCAGTCAAATCTCTAACACGAGTGCTAGGATCTACATTAGCTGCCTCAAGGATACGGTTGGAACTTGTTCTACCGATTCCGTAGATGTAAGTTAAACCGATTTCTACACGTTTTTCTCTTGGTAAATCTACACCTGCAATACGAGCCATGTGTGTTTACACCTCCATAAAATTTTCCTGATTGTTAATAGTCATATGTATATCTGCAACAATATACGTTCTCCGAACCCATTTTCCACGCAGCTACGGTTGCACGTCCTGAAATGTGTGCATTTCAAATGAATTTCCATATTCGCATATTTGCCACCTGCCACTCGGTATTATAGCAAAATGACCAGAGATGCATCTGTTTATTATGAACAGCACTATATAGCGCTGCAGCCGCACATAATTACTTTGAAAATCATACGATTTTCATGTTGTGAAAAGAAAGTCCACAACGCACAAATAACAGGGTTATTGTTACTCTCGTAATTAACCCTGTCTCTGCTTGTGCTTTGGATTCTCACAGATAATTCTGATGCTTCCTTTTCTCTTGATGACTTTGCACTTCTCGCAAATAGGTTTAACTGATGATCTTACCTTCACAGCAAATCCTCCTTTCTCTATAAAAGCCCTATTTCCATAGGTTTCCACCCATTCCTAGGTACTTTTTCCAAAAGTGTCCGTATAACATTATACACATCCACTCCATGGAAGTCAATATGTTTTTATTTATCTCTCCAAATAATTCTTCCCTTTGTAAGATCATATGGAGACATCTCAATTGTAACCTTATCTCCCGGCAGAATACGGATAAAATTCATACGAAGTTTTCCGCTGATTGTTGCCAGAATCTGATGGCCATTCTCGAGTTCTACTTTAAAGAAAGCGTTTGGAAGTTTTTCTACTACAACACCTTCTACTTCAATTACGTCTGCTTTTGACATTTTTATTTCCTCCTGTTTGAAACATTCGATTTCCTGTTGTTAAAAGAGTTCCAGATATCCAGCCGCTTTTTCATCTTCCGTAAGCGAAAGAATTTCCGGCTTGCCTTCTGTTATAAGAATCGTATTCTCATAATGTGCAGATAATGAATTGTCTTCCGTCACAACGGTCCATTCATCATCCATCCAAAGCACATCTGCAGTACCGATATTGATCATCGGTTCTACCGCAAGTGTCATGCCCGGCTTCAGTTTGATTCCATGACGGAATCTCGATGGTCGGTAATTTGGAATTTCAGGTTCCTCGTGTAAATGGCTTCCTATTCCATGTCCACACAAATCTTCAACCACCCCATATCCAAATTGCGCTGCGTAATCGCCTACCGCAGAAGAAATATCATAAAGATGATTTCCTGCCGTTGCCATTTTCATGCCTTCAAAAAAAGATTGTCTGGTTCGCTCAATCAGTAATTCAGCTTCTTTGCTGACCTCGCCAACAGCAACTGTTCTTGCCGCATCCGAATGATAACCTTCATATATTACGCCTGCGTCAAGACTGACTATGTCGCCTTCCTGGATAATCCTTGATTTCTTCGGAATTCCGTGGACCACTTCTTCATTTACAGAAACGCAAATGGAAGCAGGATAGCCACAATAATTCTTAAAAGAAGGTATACATCCGTAGCTTCGGATCATCTCTTCTCCCAACCGGTCAATGTCTAAAGTAGACATTCCTGGCTTAATTTCTTTTCCAAGACATTGATGTACTTCCGCAAGAATTTTTCCTGCCTTACGCATCAATTCTATTTCTTCGGAAGTCTTAATTGTTACTTTCATTCTTATTCTCCCAGAATAGCAACAATATCTGTGAATACATCATCCATCGGTTTTGTTCCATCGACAGATTTTAAGATTCCCTGATTTTTATAATAATCAATTAAAGGCTGTGTCTGCTCATGGTATACAGATAAACGCTTCTGAACCGTTTCTGGCTTATCGTCATCACGAAGTACTGTATCGCTTCCACACGCATCACATTTTCCTTCTACCTTTGTAGGATTGAATACGATATGGTAAGTAGCTCCACAATTTAAGCATGCACGACGTCCTCCCATACGTTTTACAATGTTCTCATCCGGAACATCAACATCGATTGCGTAATCCATTGTCTGATTGATCTTCTTCAGCGCTGCATCCAATGCTTCTGCCTGCGGAATTGTTCTTGGGAAACCATCTAAAACAAAACCATTCTTGCAGTCATCCTGCTGAATACGATCCATAACCAGATCACATGTTAATTCGTCCGGTACAAGTGCGCCCTGATCCATATAAGTTTTTGCTTTTTTTCCTAACTCAGTGCCATTTTTGATATTTGCACGAAAAATGTCACCTGTTGAAATATGAGGAATCTGGTACTTTGCAGCAATCTGTTTTGCCTGCGTTCCTTTACCAGCTCCCGGAGCCCCTAACATAATAATTTTCATATATTTTTCTCCATTCTCTAAAATGCGCATTATATTATGAATGGAGATACTTTATTCAGTATCTCCAAAACATAACTAATCGTTCAAAAATCCTTTGTAATAACGAACTCTCATCTGTGATTCAATCTGCTTTAATGTCTCAATGATTACACCAACAATAATGATGATGGACGTACCACCGAATGATACATCAGCCTTAAATACACCGTTGAAGAAAATCGGAATAACTGCAACAATGGAAAGACCAATTGCACCAATAAAGACAATATAATTGAGTATTTGATTTAAGTAATCACTTGTCGGCTTACCCGGTCTGATACCAGGAATAAAGCCCCCGGCACGTTTCATATTGTTTGCAATCTCTAACGGATTAAATGTAATCTGTGTATAGAAGTATGCAAATGCAATAATCAATACAAGATAAACTGCAAGTCCGATTGTGTAAATCGGCTGTTCTGGATTACACCAGTTAGACTGTGATAATCCCTTTAAAATCTGGCTGCCTACGCCTGTTCCATTTCCTTTTCCAAGAAAACTTGCAATGATAACCGGTGTCTGCATCAGTGACTGAGCAAAAATAACCGGGATAACACCACCAGTGTTTACCTTCAGAGGTATATAGGTCTGCTGTCCGCCAACCTGTTTACGACCCTGAAGTTTCTTGGAATACTGAACTGGAATTCTTCTTTCAGCATCCTGTAATACAACAACGAATACAACCATAGCAACAATAATTGCAATGATGATCAGTGCTGCAACAATACCCTTAGGAATCGATTTATTTGCAATAAACTGAGTCCAAAGAGTTCCTAAATCCTGTGGAATACGTGAAATAATATTAATTGTTAACACAATTGAAATACCATTTCCAACACCCTTCTCAGTGATTCTCTCACCGATCCACATAAGTACTGCAGATCCAGCTGTCAAGCCGGTAACTACCATGATAACAGTAAGAGGACTGTTGCTTGTCAAATATCCACCACGGTAAAATCCAATTGTCATTGCGATAGACTGAATCAATCCCAATGCAATTGTCAGATAACGAGTGATAGAAACAATCTTCTTTCTTCCCTCTTCACCATCACGCTGCATCTCTTCCAATTTCGGAATAGCAATTGTCAAAAGCTGCATAATGATGGAAGAAGTAATGTATGGGGTAATATTCAAAGCGAAGATGGACATATTTAAGAATGAACCACCTGTAATTGCATTAAAAAACCCCAATCCATCAGCTGCCTGACTAGTAAACCACTCCTTAAAGACATCTCCGTTGACACCCGGAGCCGGAAGCTCGCTTCCGATTCGGATGACAACAAGCATGAAGAAAGTAAAGAGAATTCTGTTACGAATATCTTTTACTTTGAACGCATTACGAAGTGTCTCGAACATTAGATCACCTCTGCTTTTCCACCAAGAGCTTCAATTTTCTCCTTAGCACTAGCACTGAACGCGTTAGCCTGAACTGTAAGCTTCTTAGTAAGTTCTCCATTACCGAGAATTTTAACTCCATCTCTAGGATTCTTAACAATACCTGCCTCGATCAGTGTCTCAACTGATACGACTGCATCGTTATCGAATTTCTCAAGAGCGGAAAGATTAATACCAACGATTTCCTTAGAGTTTCTGCACTTGAAACCTCTCTTAGGTAATCTTCTGTATAATGGCATCTGGCCACCTTCGAAACCTGGTCTTGGAGCTCCAGAACGAGCTTTCTGACCCTTATGGCCCTTACCAGCAGTCTTACCGTTTCCTGAACCATGTCCACGGCCTCTTCTGAAATTATCGCTATGCGCTGATCCTTCAGCTGCTTTCAAACTAGATAAATCCATTTTGGCACCTCCTTATTTTATTCTTTATGCTTCTTCTACTTTTACGTATGGTGCTACTTTACGAAGCGCGCCCTGTGTAGCTGCGTTGTTTGGTAACTCTACAGTCTTGTTTAACTTGGTTAATCCAAGAGCTTCGATTGTCTTCTTGTTCTTAGGAACAGCACCGATTGTTGACTTAATAAGTGTAACTTTTACTTTATCTGCCATGACTTACTCGCTCCTCCTTAACCTAAGATTTCTTCTACAGACTTACCACGAAGTCTTGCAACTTCTTCTGGGCTTCTAAGCTGTGCTAAAGCTTCAATTGTAGCAAGAACTACATTCTGCTTATTGTTAGATCCCAATGACTTGGTACGAATGTTAGTGATACCAGCAAGCTCACATACGGAACGAGCAGGACCACCAGCGATAATACCAGTACCTTCAGGAGACTTCTTTAATAATACGGAAGCACCTGTATATTTTCCTGTTACATCATGTGTAATAGAATTGTTCTCGTCTAATCTAACACTGATCAGGCTCTTGATTGCATCTTCTTTACCTTTGCGGATAGCTTCAGGAATTTCAGCTGCTTTTCCGAGACCAGCGCCAACATGACCGTTTTTGTCACCAACAACAACGAGAGCTGTGAAACGCATGTTACGTCCACCCTTAACAACCTTTGTTACACGCTTGATGTCAACAACCTGGTCAACTAATTCTAATTGACTAGCATCAATGATTTCACGTTTCATGTTTGTCTCCTCCTAAAACTCTAAACCAGCTTCTCTTGCTGCTTCAGCTAATGCTTTTACCTTGCCTGCGTAAATAAAACCGCCTCTATCGAAGACAACTGTGGTAATACCCTTATCTAATGCTTTCTTTGCAATAACAGTACCAAGCTTTGCTGCTGCATCAACGTTATTAGTCTTCTCGACCTCTGCTTTTAAATCCTTATCCAGGGTTGAAGCAGAAACAAGTGTATTTCCAACTGTATCATCAATAATCTGAGCATACATATGGTTATTACTTCTGAATACAGCTAAACGAGGACGCTGTGCTGTACCTGCAAGATGATTACGCATTCTGCTATGTTTCTTTTCACGAACTTCTGTTCTTGATTTTTTACTAACCATTTCTTGTCCACTCCTTTAATTATTTCTTACCAGTCTTACCAACCTTACGTCTAATAACCTCATCAGCATACTTAATTCCCTTGCCCTTATATGGCTCAGGTCTTCTCTTATCTCTGATTTCAGCTGCGTACTGGCCAACTTTTTCTTTATCAATACCTTTGATGATAATCTTATTATCTTCAACAACTGCCTCGAGTCCTTCCGGATCTTCCATCTCAACCGGATGAGAATATCCTAAGTTGAGTGTCAGCTTCTTTCCAGACTTGGAAGCTCTATAACCTACACCATTAACTTCAAGAGTCTTGGTGTATCCTTCTGTAACACCAATAACCATATTGTTAATCAGTGTTCTTGTTAATCCATGTAAGGATTTCATTTTCTTTAAATCGTTTGGTCTGGTTACTACGATTTCAGAGTTCTCTACTTTGATATCCATCTCAGATGGAAGTGTTCTCTCAAGAGTACCCTTTGGACCTTTTACAGTCACATGATTATTTTCTGCAACCTCAACTGTTACACCAGCTGGAATTGCGATTGGCATTCTTCCTATACGTGACATGCCCGTACCTCCTATATTTTTGGATGTTTAATAGTTTCTATTGTATGTCCGGTCATACGACCGGTTTATACTTTTTGGAAAATTTACTTTGTATGAACTACCATACAAATGCTAATACTTCGCCACCGACTTTAAGCTTTCTAGCCTCTTTGTCAGTTACGATTCCCTGGTTTGTAGAAAGGATTGCGATTCCTAATCCACCAAGTACACTCGGGATTTCATCTTTACCAGCGTATACACGTAAACCTGGCTTAGAGATTCTCTTAATTCCTGTAATGATCTTCTCGTTCTTATCTGCACCATACTTTAATGTTACGCGGATAGTCTTGAAGTTACCATCCTCGATGATGTCATACTTCTCGATGAATCCTTCATCAACAAGGATGCCAGCGATAGCAACTTTGATCTTAGAAGCTGGGATATCTACTGTATCATGTTTTGCAGTATTCGCATTACGAATTCTTGTAAGCATATCTGCAATTGGATCACTTGTCATCATCATGACATTTTTCCTCCTTTTGGATTACTACTTTTCTCTTAAAGGTTTACCAAGATGCCTTCTTAACGCCTGGGATCTGACCTTTATATGCTAACTCACGGAAACATACTCTGCAGATTCCGTATTTTCTTAAAACTGAATGTGGACGTCCACAAATTCTGCAACGTGTATATTCTCTAGTAGAGAATTTTGGTTTACGCTGCTGCTTAACTTTCATACTTGTCTTAGCCATTAAAATTCCCTCCTAATTATTTAGCGAATGGCATATTGAACAGAGTCAATAATTCACGTGCTTCTTCATCAGTCTTTGCTGTTGTAACAAAGATGATATCCATACCACGAACCTTATCTACCTTATCATACTCGATCTCTGGGAAGATAATCTGCTCCTTGATACCAAGTGCGTAGTTTCCACGACCATCAAATGCGTTAGGATTAACACCTCTGAAGTCACGTACACGAGGTAATGCTAAGTTGATCAGACGATCAGCGAACTCATACATCTTCTCACCACGTAATGTAACCTTACATCCAATTGGCATATTCTCTCTGATCTTGAAGTTAGCGATAGCATTCTTTGCCTTTGTTGTAACAGCCTTCTGACCTGTGATTGCTTCCATGTCCTTTACAGCTGCCTCAAGAATCTTTGCGTTCTCCTTAGCCTCACCAACACCCATGTTAACTACGATCTTGTCAAGCTTTGGAACCTCCATTGTATTCTTGTATCCGAACTTTTTGATCATTGCGTCTTTGATCTCATTTTCGTACTGCTCTTTAAGTCTACTCAATGTTTTGTCCTCCTCTCTTCAATTAATCGATAACATCGCCTGTTGATTTAGCAAAACGTACTTTCTTGTCTCCGTCCATCTTGAAACCTACGCGAGTAGCTTTTCCTTTGTGAAGGAACATTACGTTAGATGCATCAATAGGTCCTTCCTGATGAAGGATTCCGCCCTGCTGGTTGCTCATGCTTGGTTTTGCATGCTTTGTAACCATGTTGACACCTTCAACGAGGAGTGTGTTGTCTTTTTTGTTTACGGCAATAACCTTGCCCTCTTTGTCTTTATCTCTTCCAGCGATAACTTTAACCATATCGCCTTTTTTGATTTTCATACTTGCCATCTTCGTTCCTCCTATAATACTTCTGGAGCCAGAGAAACAATCTTCATGAACTGCTTATCACGAAGCTCACGAGCTACTGGTCCAAAGATACGAGTTCCTCTTGGAGTCTTATCGTCTTTGATAATAACTGCTGCGTTCTCATCAAATTTAATATAGGAACCATCTTTACGACGGGCACCCTTTACTGAACGAACAACTACGGCTTTAACGACATCGCCTTTTTTAACAACACCGCCTGGTGTTGCATCTTTAACAGTAGCAACGATTACATCGCCGATGTTCGCATATCTTCTGGTAGATCCACCCATTACGCGGATAACAAGTAACTCTTTAGCGCCAGTATTATCTGCAACTCTGAGTCTGCTTTCCTGCTGTACCATGCTTGTAGCCTCCTTTTATTATTTTGCTCTTTCCATGATTTCTACAAGTCTCCATCTCTTATCTTTAGATAATGGTCTTGTTTCCATAACTCTAACGGTATCACCGATCTTAGCATCGTTGTTCTCGTCATGAGCTTTTAATTTATAAGTCTTTTTAACGATCTTGTTGTAAAGTGGATGTCTCTCGTTGTTCTTTACAGCTACAACGATTGTCTTTTCCATCTTATCGCTAACAACAACACCCACACGTGTTTTTCTAAGATTTCTTTCTTCCACGACCGAAGTCTCCTTTCTGAGAATTGGATTTATTCAGCAACACTAGCCTTCTCGGTGATAACAGTCTGAATTCTAGCAATATTCTTACGAACTTCCTTAATTCTTGCTGTGTTATCTAACTGATTGGTTGCATTCTGGAATCTCAAATTGAAAAGTTCCTTTTTCGCATCAACTAACTGTGCCTTTAAATCTGCAACAGAAAGTGTCTTTAATTCTTCTAAATATGCACTAGTTTTCATTTGATTCACCGCCTTCTAAATCTGCACGTGAAACTACTTTACATTTGCAAGGTAATTTATGTGTAGCAAGACGTAAAGCTTCTTTAGCTACGTCTTCCGGAACACCGGAGATTTCAAATAATACTCTACCTGGTTTCACTACGGCTACCCAATACTCAAGGGCACCTTTTCCTTTACCCATACGAACACCCATAGGCTTATGAGTTACAGGCTTCTCTGGGAAAATCTTAATCCAAACTTTACCACCACGCTTGATGTATCTTGTCATAGCAACACGGGCAGCCTCAATCTGATTAGCCTTAATCCAGCAAGGCTCTAATGCTACGATACCATACTCACCGTATGTGATCTTGTTTCCTCTGGTAGCTTTACCAGCCATGGAACCACGGAACTGTTTACGATGTTTAACTCTCTTTGGCATTAACATAATTACTGAGCTCCTCCTTCCTTATTAGCCTTTGTAGGAAGCACTTCGCCACGGTAGATCCAAACCTTAACACCTACTTTACCGTAAGTTGTATCTGCCTCTGCGAATCCATAATCGATATCTGCACGAAGTGTCTGAAGCGGAATAGTTCCATCAGAGTAGAACTCTGTACGAGCCATATCTGCTCCACCAAGACGTCCGGAACAAGATGTCTTGATACCCTTAGCGCCGCTCTTCATTGCACGACCCATGCAGGACTTCATTGCTCTACGGAAAGAAACACGGTTCTCAAGCTGTAAAGCGATGTTCTCAGCTACTAACTGAGCGTCACGGTCAGGTCTCTTTACTTCTTTGATATCTACAACTAATTTCTTGTCTGTAAGTTTCTGAACTTCTGCCTTAACCTTCTCGATCTCAGCTCCGCCCTTACCAATTACAACACCTGGCTTAGCTGTGTAAATGATAACCTTAACGCGATCTGATGCTCTCTCGATCTCGATCTTAGAAACACCAGCAGCGTATAATTTTTTCTTTAAAAATGTTCTGATATTGTAATCTTCGACTAAGTAATCTGCGAAATCGCCATCTGCATACCATTTAGAATCCCAATCTTTGATAACGCCGACTCTTAATCCATGAGGATTAACCTTCTGTCCCATGATTGCCTCCTATCTTTCATCAAGCACGATTGTAATGTGGCTCATTCTCTTCTCGATTCTATAAGCTCTACCCTGTGCTCTAGGATGAATTCTCTTCATTGTTGGTCCCTTATTTGCGTAGCACTCTGCTACATAAAGGTTCTCTGCTTTCATTCCATTGTTGTTCTCAGCATTAGCGATGGCTGATTTTAATAACTTCTCTACTACGCTTGAAGCGTATCTTGGGTTGTATGAAACAATTGCAAGTGCAGTTGCTACATCTTTACCACGAATTGCATCTAATACGAAGCAAGCTTTCTGAACGGACACTCTAGCATAAGATAACTTAGCTGAAGGTCTTGTATCTTTTACTTCGTTTCTCTCTCTCTTGATCTGGGATCTATGTCCTTTTGCCATGGATGAAACCTCCTTTCACTAAATATTATCTTACGCCTGATTTCTTCTCGTCTTTTCCATGTCCTCTGTAAGTTCTTGTTGCAACGAACTCACCGAGCTTGTGTCCAACCATATCCTCAGTAACATATACCGGAACATGCTTTCTTCCGTCATGAACAGCGATTGTGTGTCCAACGAAAGATGGGAAAATAGTAGAACGACGGGACCATGTCTTAATTACGGACTTGTCTCCGGAAGCGTTCATAGCATCTACTTTTTTCAGTAAGCTTTCATCAGCAAATGGTCCTTTTTTAAGTGAACGTGCCATTTCTTCAACCTCCTAATTATTTGATCGCTTTACCGTCTCTTCTTCTTACGATAAGCTTGTTAGACTGCTTGTTCTTCTTTCTGGTCTTTAAACCAAGTGCAGGCTTGCCCCATGGAGTACATGGTCCTGGACGACCTACTGGAGCCTTACCTTCACCACCACCGTGTGGATGGTCATTAGGGTTCATAACGGAACCACGAACAGTTGGGCGAACACCCATGTGACGCTTACGTCCAGCCTTACCGATATTTACGAGGTTATGGTCACCGTTTCCGATAACACCGATTGTTGCTCTACACTGAATTGGAACCATTCTCATCTCACCTGAAGGAAGACGAAGTGTTGCGTACTTTCCTTCCTTAGCCATCAGCTGTGCGCTAAGTCCAGCGGAACGAACTAACTGTCCACCCTTGCCTGGAAGTAACTCGATGTTGTGGATCTGTGTACCAACCGGAATATTCTCAAGTGGTAAGCAGTTTCCAACTCTTACCTCAGCTTCTGGTCCATTCATAACTTTCATTCCATCAGTTAATCCTGCAGGAGCCAAGATGTATGCTTTCTGTCCATCTGCATAGCAGATTAATGCGATATTAGCAGTTCTGTTTGGATCGTACTCGATACCAATTACAGTTGCCGGAATACCATCTTTTCTTCTCTTGAAGTCGATGATTCTGTATTTTCTTCTGTTTCCACCACCCTGGTGTCTAACTGTGATTTTACCCTGATTGTTACGACCAGCGTTCTTCTTTAAAGAAGTTGTAAGAGACTTCTCAGGAGTTGTCTTTGTGATCTCTGCGAAATCAGAGCCAGTCATATTTCTTCTGGAAGGTGTATATGGGTTATATGTCTTAATTCCCATTGTTTTTCTCCTTTCGATGTTTTCATTATCACGTCATCACTGACGTATATCTTGTAATGCATCGTAGATGCATTGCCTACGCACATTGCTTCGCATCAGCGAACTTTCATGTAATGTGCACCTTGCGGAAATTAAAGTCCAGCGAAAATCTCGATATCCTTGCTGTCCTCTGTTAACTGAACGATTGCTTTCTTTGTCTTAGCAGTCTTTCCGGTAACCATTCCACGTCTTCTGTTCTTGCCTTCACAGTTCATTGTGTTGACCTTGGCAACCTTTGTGCCTTCGAACATTCTTTCTACTGCTTCTTTGATCATAGTCTTGTTTGCGTCTGGATGAACAAGAAATGTATATTTCTTCTCAGCCATTGCATTCATACTCTTCTCAGTTACTACTGGTTTGAGGATTACATCATAATACTGTACGTTTGCCATTATGCATACACCTCCTCGATTGTTGCAACAGCAGCCTTTGTAACTACTACTGTATCATACTTTAATGCATCAAATACATTTAACTCGTTTGTCTGAGCAGTCTTAACTGTTGGAAGGTTAGCTGCAGATGCGATTACGTTTGTATCCATATCATTTAATACAACTAAAGCTTTCTCAACTTTAAGGTTATTCAGAACCTCAACGAATTTCTTTGTCTTGATCTCGTCTAATTTAAGATCATCAACAACTACGAACTTTCCATCAGCTACTTTAGAAGTAAGTACAGACTTTAATGCTGCTCTCTTTTCCTTCTTGTTAAGCTTGAAAGAGTAATCTCTTGGTACTGGAGCGAATACAACTCCGCCGCCTGTCCACTGTGGAGCTCTTGTAGATCCCTGTCTTGCATGACCGGTTCCCTTCTGTCTCCATGGTTTTCTTCCGCCACCGCGAACTTCAGAACGTGTCTTAGCTTTCTGTGTTCCCTGGCGATTATTTGCAAGCTGCTGAAGTACAGCCATATGAACTAAATGCTCATTAATTTCTACGCCGAAAATGGAATCGTTTAATTCGATTGAATCAACCTCTTTACCTTCCATATTATAAACAGCTACTTTAGCCATCGTAAAGTTCCTCCTTTCTTACTATGCACTATTTACCAGACTTTGTGGTCTCTTTTACTGTGATGAGGGCTTTCTTAGCTCCTGGAACTGCACCCTTGATTAACAGTAAGTTGTTCTCTGCGTCAACTCTTACAACTTCAAGATTCTGAGTTGTAACCTTTACGCTACCCATGTGTCCAGGCATTCCTTTTCCCTTGAATACACGGCTTGGAGAAGAACATGCACCGTTAGAACCCTGATGACGATGGAATTTAGAACCATGAGCCATAGGTCCTCTGTGCTGACCTAATCTCTTAATAGCACCCTGGAAACCTTTACCTTTTGAAATAGCAGTTACATCAACCTTATCTCCTTCAGCGAAGATGTCAGCTTTGATTTCATCTGCTAAATTGTAATCTGCTGCGTTCTCAAACTTGAACTCACGAACAAATCTCTTGCCAGATACACCAGCTTTAGCGAAGTGTCCCATCTGAGCCTTGTTAACGCCATGTCTGTTACGAATTTCTTTCTTTCCGTTAGCATCTTTGTTAACAACTTTTTCTTTCTTGTCAACAAAACCAACCTGAACTGCGCTGTATCCGTCGTTCTCAACTGTCTTCACCTGAGTAACAACACATGGACCAGCCTGTAATACAGTAACCGGCACCAATACGCCGTCTGCATTGAAGATCTGAGTCATTCCGACTTTTGTTGCTAAAATTGCTTTCTTCATTTTTTACCTCCTGTTTTCTACAGCGGAACGCTTCTTGCCCACTTTTACCGACCCGCGAAGATAATCGATTGTGGAGTAGCGGAACCGTTCATCCTAGAGCAGCCATATCTATATGAAATAACTAATCAGGACTTACATAATTAAATAATTGTCGAAACAGTTATTATTTCTGTTTCATTTTGATGTCGATATAAACACCAGCCGGCATCTCTAAACGAGATAATGCATCAACAGTCTTCTGTGTTGGTGTCACAATATCGATAAGTCTCTTATGAGTTCTCTGCTCGAACTGTTCACGGGAATCTTTGTACTTGTGAGTAGCTCTAAGAATTGTAACTACTTCCTTCTTTGTAGGAAGAGGTACCGGTCCGCTCACCTGTGATCCGTTCTTCTTTACAGTCTCGATGATTTTCTTTGCTGATGAATCAACTAATTCGTGATCATAAGCTTTGAGAGTAATTCTCATTACTTGACTTGCCATAAAAAAAGTCGCCTCCTTTTCGCACTTTTAAATAGTACGACAAGCGGTGACTGTACACATACCCGTGTGTTTCCTGTCATAAGGGCGGTTGTCCGCGGCGGATTCCATATAACCGATTTCCGTCATCCTTCCAAAGGATTGTCGCTTACAGCTAATCTCTTCGCAACCTTACAGTCGTTTATCTGTCATGCTCCATCCCTTAAGCATTCTTCACACATCATTCTACTTTACTGTAGACCATATTGTTTGTACAGTGACTTGTCGTCAGTTTCCTAACTTGACATTCGCTCCACGGAAAACCTGCTAATTTGTAAGCAGCAACCTCACGCTTCACAGCTATCAATGCCACAGCACTTGCTATTATATATGGTATTTTCAAAAAATGCAAGTATTTTTTTAATATTTTTTATTTGCTTGCAGCCCTTCCATTTCTATTATATGATTAAAGGGTCAAAAGACCTTTTGGCCATCACATCATTATATATAGAAGAAAGAGGAAATCATATGTGGTTAGCAGATAAATGGAAAGATTATGAAGTCATTGATTGTTCACAGGGTGAAAAGCTCGAGCGTTGGGGCAAATACACGCTGGTACGCCCAGACCCACAGGTCATCTGGGATACCCCAAAGAAAGAAAAAGGCTGGAAACACATGAACGGACATTACCATAGAAGTTCCAAAGGTGGCGGTGAATGGGAATTCTTCAATTTGCCAGAAGAGTGGACCATACACTATTCTCTTCCTATTAATAAGGAGCTTACCTTTCACCTGAAGCCATTCAGTTTTAAACATACCGGTCTTTTCCCGGAACAGGCAACAAACTGGAACTGGTTCTCACAGCTCATTCATGCCGAGGTAAAGAAAGGACGTCCTGTTAAGGTATTAAACCTCTTTGCCTATACAGGTGGTGCCACACTGGCTGCCGCTGCTTCCGGAGCAAGCGTAACGCACGTGGATGCTTCCAAAGGAATGGTTACCTGGGCAAAAGAAAACGCAGTATCTTCCGGATTAGGTGATGCACCAATTCGCTGGCTGGTGGATGATTGTGTCAAATTCGTAGAACGTGAAATCCGTCGCGGCAATCATTACGATGCGATTATCATGGATCCACCATCTTACGGTCGTGGACCAAAGGGTGAAATCTGGAAAATCGAAGAAAGCATTTATCCACTGGTTCAGTTATGCAGCCAGATTCTGACGGACGATCCGCTTTTCTTCCTTATTAATTCCTATACGACAGGTCTGCAGCCTGCCGTTCTGTCTTACATGATTCATACCGTTCTCGGAAAATATAATGGCACCATTACAGCAGAAGAAATCGGGCTTCCTGTCTCTTCCAACGGGCTGGTTCTTCCATGCGGTGCCAGCGGACGTTTTCAACGTAAATAAATAATAACGATTAAAGTCAGTCCTGTATCTGTATACAACGGACTGACTTTTCATTTACTTTCTCTCTTCCTTCTGAATCACTTTCTGATAACGGTTCACCTCTTCTACAATCACACCGCTCATCGCCAACATACAGATCAGATTTGGAATCGCCATCAATGCATTGGCTATATCTGAGAAATTCCATGCAATCTTCAATGTCGTGGTTGCTCCCACAAACACCATGAGTGAAAAAACAATACGATAGATCAGATTAAACCGATGGGTACCAAATAAATACTCAAATGCCTTTTCTCCGTGATACTCCCATCCAAGAATTGTCGAGAATGCAAACAGTGCAATCGCAATACATACCAGCCAGCCTCCCGGTTCTCCAAGTATCGTTTCAAATGCTGAAATTGTAAGCGCAGATCCAACAACAAGTTCGCGATATTCCAGCTTTCCATCATCTTCAAATACATATTCATTCGCTGAGTCATCTTCCCATGTTCCTGTCAGATTTTTGTTTTCTGTATCTCCCAGAGGCGATGCATTTCCTCCCAACGTGAGTGTCAAAGTGTCTGATCCGTCTGCAAGAACCATCTGCGTTTTGTCTTCCGTTGTCTGATAATCCGAGATTGTATATCTCGTGGTAGATGTTTTGCCGTCATTTCCTTCCAGCGAAAATGTCAACGCTTCATCTGCCGCTTCATAATAATACGTTCCCGTTGCAGAAGTATCTGTGCTTCCCAACACACCGGAACTTGCGATGCAAAGACCTGTGATCGTACATACAACAATCGTATCCCAGAATGTACCTGTCATGTTGATGTATCCCTGACGCACCGGATCATTGGTGCTTGCTGCAGCTGCCGTAATCGCCGCAGATCCCATGCCCGCTTCATTGGAAAATACACCACGGGCTACGCCAAAACGTATTGCCTGCATCATCGATGCGACAATGCTTCCGCAAAGTCCGCCGCCGACCGCTTTTACGGAAAATGCCATCTTAAATATCATCACAACACCGGCCGGTACATTCCGTATATTTCCGATGATAATGATCAATCCTGCCACAACATAAAACACTGCCATAAGCGGCACAACCACCTGTGACACTTTTGAGATTGATTTGATTCCACCGAGAATAATTGCAAGCGCAAGCACGGTAATGACAATTCCGGTCACCCAGACAGGGACACCAAATGTCGTGTCCAATGCAGAAGAAATAGAATTGCCCTGTGTCATGTTTCCAATTCCGAATGATGCAATTACTGCAAACAATGCAAACAGCCAGCCAAGCACCGCTCCGAACTTCTTATTCTTGAATCCTTTTTTCATGGTATACATCGGGCCGCCAGACATTTCGCCTTTTTCGTTTACTTCCCGATATTTGATTGCAAGCATACACTCACTGAACTTTGATGTCAGGCCAAATGCTGCAGAAATCCACATCCAGACAAGTGCGCCGGGGCCACCCGATACCATGGCAGTAGCCACTCCAACGATATTTCCTGTTCCAATGGTTGCTGCAAGCGCCGTCGTCAATGCCGAAAACGGTGACACATCGCCTTCGCCCTTTTTCTGTCTTGCCTCCTTACTGAGCACACTTCGCAATGCATAGGGAAGATTTCTCCAGCAAAGCGCTTTGGTCCGAATCGTAAGAAACACGCCGGTGCCGACCAGAAGAATCAGCATCACCGGTCCCCACACAAAATCATCGATTTTTACCAGTACATCCGATAACATTTTCATAATCCTCTACTCCTTTCAGGTTATTCAAAAATAAGAAAAAGCCAAAATTCAGTCCCTCTTCGGACATAAATCTTGGCTTTTGCACTTCTTATTCTGTTGTATGTGATATTATATCACAAAATTCTCTTTTTTCGAAGTAAAAGAAAAATTAACACACAAATAATTACGATAATTCCGCATATAATGCTGAATCCGTATGCAGTATTTGCAAATGGTACCCATTTTGCATTGACATTCATTCCATAGATTCCGGAGATTACTGTCGGAATAGCCATAATCAGCGTGATGACCGTCAGGGATTTCATGATACTGTTCATCCGGTTATCAATGACAGAAGAAAGCAACTCTCTGGTACCATTGATGATGTCTCGATAAATACCTGTCATCTCAATGGCCTGCTTATTCTCCACAATAACATCTCCAAGTAATTCCTTATCTTCCGGATACTGTTCGAGACGTTTGTAACGTGTCAAACGGTCAAGCACAACGCCATTGGCACGCAGGGATGTCGCAAAATATACCAGCGTCGACTCCAGTTCATGTAACGCAATCAGATCGACTTCCTCAGTATCATCTCCTACTCTTTCCTCGATCTCAGTTCGCATCTTATCAATAATACGAAGATCACTCTGATAAAGTACTGCGATACGATATAGAATCTGATATACAAAGCGAAGCTTTTTCTTTGTACTGAATTCCTTCACACGATTATTCAAAAATGCCTGGAGCACCGGCGTATCCTCTGTACAGACAGTTACAATCTCATCTGCGGTAATGATAATGCCAAGAGGAATGGTCGTATAGGATTCCTTCTCGTGTCGAATTTCAATTGATGGAATATCGACCAGAATCAGTGTATATCCATCCTGTAATTCGATACGGGAACTTTCTTCTTCATCCAATGCAGCAAGGATATCTTCGATATCCACCCCAAGGACATCCGCGACCATCTGGCCTTCCGCTACACTCGGGTTTACCATCTGCACCCACACACCGGTCTGGATGGCATGTTCTTCATGAATCTTCCGATCATCCGTCTTGTAATATTTAACCACAGGATTGGCCTCCTTTTTCTCTATAGAACTCTATGCAATTTACCAACCAGGCTCTTGTTACGAATCATGGAGAGATTATTAAGAAAGAGCACATCCTGCACTTTGTTTTCCTGCGCGAACTTGCTGATGCTTCCGGTCCAATACCGATAATCAATTACATATATTTTCTGATAATGATCGACTAAAAACGGTACAAACGCATTACCAAAAGATTCCTTCACAACAATACACGAACTTCCATCGTTCAAATCCTTGTTCTCGATTACCGTATAAGGATTATCACTTGCAATAAAAGCACTGTATTTCAAAGCTGCTCCATAATTTGTGACATCATAAATCACTGGCCAGTCATATTTCTGTCCGTCCGACGCAGTCACATGCATCACACTGTCATTGTGTGGATAATACGCTGTAACCACATCCGGATTTTTCTTTAACTTTGCGTCACTAGTATCATTATAAAAAGAACCGAGGAATCCGTCAAACTCTTTTGTATCATATGAATCAAGTTCTTCCGGTTCGATACCTTTTGCCTTGCAAAAATCGGTGTATGCATAGTATGCACCAAGTGTTGTCCAGTGATGATCGGTGCGGTAATATTCGTATTCATCGCGATGTTTCATCAGCGTATCATAGACATCTACACTTTTTACTTTATCGCTCATCTTATCCTGAATTTTTGTCATCGCCTCACGCTGATCGGATGATTTAATCTCATCCCGCAAATTGTCTGGAAAAGTTATTCCCGAGCTGAGAGGAATAACCAGATCATAGACATCCGCCTTGCCATCCAGATTCTTTGCCACCTGGTTGATACTTTTCGCATAGTTGTCTGCCACATCATCCAGATATGTGTACAGTTCATAAGCGGCATCGTCCACTACGACCACACTGCTGTAATCCTTCACATTTCCATCCGATGTAATCTCCGGATAATTTGCCATGCTACTTTCTTCCTGTGTCTGTGTAGCTTCTTCCGTGGTCACTTCTGTCTGTACATTTTCCGTTGCAGATGCATTATTATTGTCCTGTTTATCTTTCTGGCTTCCGCATCCTGTCAGCATAGATACGGTAAGTGCCGCCATCAGAATTGCCGCATTTATTTTTTTGCGAACCATTTATATAACCTCTTTTCTTTCTGTCATCCATTGTTGTATTGATTTAAATTCCGCCCGTCAGCTTATGAAGATTTCGATCGGAAATAAAATTTGAAATATTATAAAGCACTAATACATCGGTAATATTATGTTCCTGTAAATAAGACTTCATATCTCCATTGTAATACCGGAGGTCAACCATATATATATTCTCATAATCCTGCGTTACAAAAGGCACAAAGCTGTTCGCAAAAGAATCTTTTATAATAAGAATATTCTTTCCTTTTGCCTTTGATGCAGCTTTCTGATTCTGTATATGAACCTGACCATAATTACCACTAAGGAAATATGCATATTTGTCTTTTTTCTGTAGCATTTCATCATCATAGATGCTGTCGAGCTGCTGCTTTTCATCAATCGTCACGGTACAGTCTTTGCTGCCAAAAGCATCATCTTTCTGTAATCCATATGTCCAGATTTCATCATAGGCAGAATCGGCATCCAGAATTTTTGAATACAGGCTTCCGCGGAATTTATCACTCACCACATTTTTTACAAGTCCATCTTCCGTCTCAGCTTCTCCACCTGTGCGTTCACTCCACACATCATATGCCAGACAGGCCCCTGCCGATGTCCAATGATGATCTGTCTTATAATAAATATATTCATCATTGTGATCCATAAGCGTATCCCGCACATCCACGAAATTGTAATCTTTCATCGCCTTTTGAACCTGATCAATGTATTTTGCCTGATCAAAAAGCCGCGCATTCTTCGGAAGTTTCTCCTGCATTACAAATCCAGAAGTCGGTACGAGTAAAAAAGATAATTTCTGTTTGTCAATTGTCTCGGATGCCATCATAAAATAGTCTTCAACTGCTTTGATATTCCGGTCAACCTGCTTTTCATCCACATCCTCCGGCGTGATCTTCTCAAAGTCATAACCATCTTTTCCAACGTATGCACCACCGATATCGGTATCACCACAGGCTTTCTGAATTCCGGTCTTTACCGTGATCCATCCGTCACGAAAGCACACCTGATCGCGAAGATAATCCTCAAGCCCGTCCTGAAACTTTCCACTCAGGATATTGTCCCACGAAAGTTCCGGTGTCTCCGCCAGATATCGGTTCTCATTCGGCGAAAATTCACGATCTTTGATTATCAGACTTGCCCCTGATATCAATACAAAAAAACCGATAAATACAATTATAATTATTATTCTAACTTTCTTCATCTCTAACCTCTAGCAACTATCATTTAAAAGCGGAAATACAAAAACGGATTGTAACTGTCTCCCACCAGAAAAGCGAACGATACCCCAAGCAACACGACCATAATAATCGGCTTTGCATAGGTCAGTCCACGCGACAGTTCGCACCATTGGTAAATATTATCGTCTTCTGTATTTTCAGAATCAACGGATTTCTTACAAATCTTTCGCAACCAGAAACGATGATCGATGGAACATACCACCAGCAGAATTAATAACACAGCATTGGTTGACAGGAAATAGAAGAAATCTGCATCCGCTCCACCATGCGCACCAATTCCGAACATTGTTTTGAGATAGCGTCCTAACTGGCTCATATCCGTCTGTGCAAAAATGGTCCATCCGATTACCACCAAAAACATGCTGTAAATATGTCCAATCCATGCAGGTGCTTTCTTCAGCCACTTCAATAAGAACAACTTTTCAATCATGAGCAATATACCATAATATATGCCCCAAAGGACAAAATTCCAATTTGCTCCATGCCACAATCCGGTCAGCATCCATACAACCATAATATTAAACAGCTGCCGTCCCATGCCCTTGCGATTTCCACCAAGTGGAATGTACACATATTCCCTGAACCATGAACTTAAGGATATATGCCAGCGTCTCCAGAACTCCGTAATGGTCTTTGACATATATGGAAAATTAAAATTTTCAAGGAAGTGGAACCCAAACATTTTTCCCAAACCGATTGCCATATCGGAATAGCCCGAGAAATCGAAATAAATCTGGAAACTGTATGCAATTGCCCCCAACCAAGCAGTCGCCGCAGACATCTGGTGTAACTGTGAAATTGTATCCCACAGACTTCCGATCTGGTTTGCCAGAAGCACTTTCTTTGCCAGACCAATAGTAAATCGAAAGGCTCCTTCGGAGAAATCTGTCAGTGTCACCTTGCGGTCGCTCAATTCTGATGCAACAGTTTTGTACTGTACGATTGGTCCTGCGATCAACTGCGGGAACAGTGTGACATATGTTGCAAATGCAACAATGTTATGCTGCGCCGGCACAACTTTGCGATACACATCAATGGTATAAGACATCGTCTGGAAAGTGTAGAACGAAATACCGATCGGCAGCGCGATATGAAGCAACGTAAGTCCTGCCCCTGTAATGCTGTTGATATTTCCAATGACAAAATCCGCATACTTAAAAAAGCCGAGGATTCCAAGGTTGCCCACTAAATCAATCACCAAGACAACCTTTGCTTTCCCCGGACGGTTCTTGTTCTGAAAATATTCAATTAAGCGTCCGTTGGTATAATCAAATACAGTAGAAAAGAGCATGATCAGCACATATACCGGCTCTCCCCAGGCATAAAACAGAAGGCTGGCAATCAAAAGCACCAGATTTCTGACTTTGCCCGGGCATACATAATAAATCAATAATACCAACAGTAAAAATGCGAGTAAAAATACAAAACTACTGAATACCATATTATTTGAACGCCTTTTCTATAATTTCTTTTGCCTTGTCAGAATCTCCACACACGCAGAGAACTACGTATTTTCCTTTCTTCTCAAGGACTGCATTGCTAATACGTTTGGTTTCTTCTGGAATATATTTTTCGAAAGAATCCGATTGATCATCCAGGAAAGACTGTACATTTTCTTCCGTTGTACGCGCAGTCTCCTCATCCGGTGCTGTAAATACAGCGACTTCCTCCGCCGTAGAACCGCTTCCCATATACATAATGGCATCCACACCCTTAGGTACATCAATGGAATAGGAAATATCCTCATCATTGATCTGTTCTAATTGATCGTCATACGTAATATCCGATACCAAAGATTTCGCCAATGCTGCCGCATCAATCTCTTTCTGCGTGCTTCCGCATCCAGCCAGCAGAATCATGCCTGCTGCTAATGTTGCAATAAAACCTGATTTCTTCATGGTCTCATTTCCTTTCCTTTCTTCTTTTCAGCAACGATTCAAAGCTGCTTTTTGCACAGATTCCGGGGAGAATCTGCACATCTGCATCCAATATACCCCCCGCATCTGGCCGTGTAAAGCTTCCCTGTTCAGAATTAAGTAAATCTTAAATTCTGTAACAGTTTCGTTACTTTTCTTTTATTTAGTCGCTGATTCCAGAGTATTTTTCGCTCTGTGCGCGAATCAATTCCTCATCATCAAAGTAGTTGATTTTCATGGCGCGCTTTACTTCAGAAAGTGTCTGTGCTGCTGCCTCACGAGCTACATCACTGCCCTTCTTTAAAATCTCGTAAACCGCAGGAATATCCTTCTCGAACTCTGCTCTGCGCGCACGGATCGGTGCCAGTTCCTCCTGAATGACATTGTTGAGGAACTTCTTAATCTTGACATCTCCAAGTCCACCTCTCTGATAGTGTTCCTTTAATTCGTCCAGATTATGATATTCCGGCAGATATTCTTCAAAATGTTCCGGCTTGCTGAATGCATCCAGATAAGTAAATACACTGTTGCCCTCGATATGACCCGGATCCGATACCTGAATATGGGTTGGATCTGTGTACATGCTCATGATTTTTTTCTTCACATCTGCCTCGGTATCTGCAAGATAAATACAGTTTCCAAGCGATTTACTCATCTTCTGTTTTCCATCAGTACCCGGAAGACGCATACATGCTTCATTATCCGGAAGAAGCACCTCCGGCTCCACCAATACTTCATCGTAAATGCTGTTGAACTTGCGGACAATCTCTCTTGTCTGCTCGATCATAGGGAGTTGGTCTTCCCCTGCCGGAACAGTCGTTGCCTTAAATGCTGTAATATCTGCAGCCTGACTGATTGGATAGTTAAAAAAGCCAACCGGAATACTCGCCTCAAAATTGCGCATCTTAATCTCCGACTTTACGGTAGGATTACGCTGTAAACGTGATACTGTAACAAGATTGGAGTAGAAAAACGTAAGCTCGGTCAATTCAGATATCTGTGACTGAATAAACAACGTCGATTTTGCCGGGTCAAGTCCTGCGGAAAGATAGTCCAGTGCCACCTCAATAATATTCTGACGCACTTTCTCCGGATTATCGAAATTGTCTGTAAGTGCCTGTGCATCTGCAATCATAATAAAAATTTTATCGAATTCTCCGGAATTCTGTAACTCTACTCTTCTGCGCAGAGAGCCAACGTAATGTCCTACGTGTAATCTTCCTGTAGGGCGATCTCCTGTTAATATAATCTTTGCCATATCTATCCTCCATTATCCACACACCTGGTGTAATATTTCTTATTTACATAGTAATGGGTCTTACCCACATAAACTTTAACAAAAGCGTGTGTCAATGTCAACACGGCAAGCCATTTCTGCACTCTATTTATTAGACGAACAAGTGATTGAAAAAGTTTCAAAAAAATCACCGGGATAATTCCCGGTGATTTTCCTAAAAGTCATAATGAAATTTTACTGAATTGGCACTTCAATGGTATCCCCACCTGCATCATTCGACTGCATAATGAGTGCCTGCACCTGATCCGGATCGATCACCTGCACAAATGAACGCAAGGAATATGCCTTTGTCATCGCGTCATCATCATATCCGGAACCTCCGGCATCTCCAAGGAACGGAAGTTTCTTTCCATCCTTAAGAACAACGCCTTTGAACAATGGTACCTGATTGGTATCCTCCTTGATTTCTATTTTACCATTTACACTGTAATTGATCCGAATAGAAATTGGTGAAAGTTCAATCGTATCAATCGTAAAAGGCGTACCTTCTATACTTTTTCCTACCGTAATATTGCTTGCAGTGCTGACATCCGGAAGCTTGATCTCAAAATCCCAGTTTCCTTCTTTCGCAAGTGTAAAGCTGGTTTTATGAAGCGTTCCGAGATCTTTCAACTTACAATAAATCGTCTTTCCCAGAAGACTGTCCTTCTGATCCGCAACGCCAAGACTTGCAACAAACTCCAGATTTCCGTCTTTGTCCACATAATGCAGGATCATTTTTCCATTCTCATCTTCCTCGATAGGAGTTCCATCCTCGTAGACCGGATATCCGTTTTCATCACAGACAGTTCCATCATAGAATTCACCGTATGCCTGTGTATCTCCCCGCGCTTTTTCGCCTTTCACACCAATATCCCAGTCACCAAAGCCCGGCTCATCGCCCTTTGCAAGGTCATATCCCTTTACCGAAAATGAAATATGTGCAAAATACTTATCCACAATGATAGTCTCCGGTGTAATCGTTATGCTGTTGTCTGTGACTGCAAGCTTGCTGTAATCCGCATCCTCTTTTAAGACTACAGCCGCGCCCTTGTCCGTCAGCTCCTTCTGCTGTGTGTCTGTTGCCTGCAAGGTTCCCTTCATTCCGCGGCTCCACACATGGTGTACAGCAGCTCCAACGGTCACACTTCCGGCAATAATAAGACATGCACACGCTGCGACTGCTGCCGGGTTCTTCCAAAAACCACGTTTCTTTTTCTCTGTCTGATTATTTTTTTGCATAGCACTTCTGCCCTCCGTCTGAATTCTGGCAAAAGCCTCGTCCGCTTTCTGCAATACAATTTCCGGTACTTTGATATCTTCCTGAAAAATATTGAAATTTTTCTTCATCACGCTACTCCTTTCTGTAATAGGCTGCCAATTTTTCCCTGCCCCGCGCAAGCCTTGTCTGAATCGTGCTCGTTGAAACATGCAACAGCCCTGCAATCTCCTTTGTCTTCCAACCATGCCCGTAATAGAGCATCATTGGAATGCGATAGATTTCATCCAGCGCGGTCAACGCTTCTTTCAGTTCCAGGTTGTAAGAATCCTCCGCCGCCGGTGGCTCATATTCCTCCAGCGGAGTGAAATCCTCACGCTTTTTTCTGATGTCATAACAATTGTTGATCAGAATTCTTATCAGCCAGGTTTTAAAATACCGATTCTCTCTGAGCGTCCCGATCCGTTCCCAACAGTCAAGTATCGTCTCCTGAATTGCATCCGCAGTATCCTCGTCATTCATCAGAATAGCAATTGCGACACGATACATATCCTTTGTATACTGCTGCATCAGGGTTGTAAAAGCATCCGGATCCCGGTCTTTTGCCTTTCTTATTAAGTTCATCATTTCTGTTTTCTTCATGGCCATTCTCCTGCGCGCTGAGATCTTGTCAAAGCAAATGGTTTCCTTTTTGCTTTACACTTATTAGACGGACGAACAAATCAAAAAATCCCATCAAATGAAAAAATCTATCCTGCCGCGGCAGAATAGACCTTTTCTTTAACTCAATTAATAAACATAATGCCCATTTTTCAGAGATTGCACACCGCATATAACGGTATATTCTCCATCCATCCCTGATCAATATATTTTAAGGTTGAAAACCTCACCGCTTTGTTTGGATGATACTTATCACAATATGCTTTCAGACTTTGTGACCGAATATTATCCCCTGCTTTGACTTCTATCGGAACAATATCCTTTCCTCTCTGCACAAGGAAGTCCTGCTCAAACGTTGCCTTTTCCGTTCCAAAATAATATGGTGTATATCTTGTATCCGATATTAGTTGTTGCAAAACATATTGTTCTGTAAGTGCACCTTTGAACTCGACAAATATATCATTTCCATCCAATATTGATTCCGCTTCAAGTTCGCTCAATGCCCCTAATAATCCGACATCAAGAAGAAAAAGCTTATACGCATTCATACTTTTATATGCTTTCAATGGCATATTGGGTTCATTTACACGATTCACTTTATACACCAGTCCACAATCCACCAGCCACTGAATCGCAAGCTCATACTCACTGCTGCGCGCACCCTTTTTGATCTGGCCAAAAAAGAATTTTTTATTTTCCTTTGCTAATTGCATTGGCACCGAATCCCAAACCAAACGAATTCTTGGCAAAGTGTGTGTATCTATATGTTTTCCGAAATCCCCTTCATACTGTCGAACAATGTCATTTTGAATCTGCCGAACCTCAGCATAATCCCTGTGCATACGAAACGCATCAACAACAGCCGGCATTCCTCCTGTATAATAATAATTTTTTAACCAAAACAGATATTTGTCCGAAAAATTATCAATCAGCGTATAATCTTTGGTTTCAAGTGCATCCGCAAGTCCCTGTTCCTCCATTGCATACAAGAACTCTCGAAAATTAAGTGGATAAAGATCCAACAGATCCACTTTTCCAACCGGATAGGAAACACCTTCATGAATCGTCACTCCAAGAAGTGAACCAGCTGCAACAACATGATACTGCGGAGCCTCCTCACAAAAATATTTTAATGATTCCAAAACTTTTGGAGAATCTTGTATTTCATCCAATATAATCAACGTATCTCCCGGTGTGATTGTAACACCCGCTTCAATATTTAAATTCATAATGATCCGTTTTACATCAAAATCATTCTGAAATACTTCATCCATTCTCTTATTATTGTAAAATGAAATATATGCCACTTTATCATAATTTGTTCTACCAAATTCCTTCATTAACCAGGTTTTTCCAACCTGTCTTGCCCCCATTATGATCAACGGCTTTCTATTATCTTTATTTTTCCACTGCAAAAGCGCATTTATTGCGGATCTATACATACTTATTCACCTCTTTGATCATAGTATATCACATTTTTTCCGGCCTATTCAACAACTCATCTTACATTTTTTCCGACCTATTTTTGCTATTATTATACATTTTCTCCGACCTAATTTATTTTAGGGATTTTTTCTTCAATTTTTTCGATCAAAGTCAACAAAAAATCTATCCTGCCGCAACAGAATAGACCTTTTCCTTTCTTCGTAATTTTATTTTTTCCATGGACGAACCTTCTTCGTCCAGCCCATCTCATTCCAGTATTTTACATCCGGCGCACACCAGCCGAACTTCGACTGCACCATGCGCATCGCATAGAACCATGCTCTTGTCTTAAGTCCCGGTTTTACATTTCCGTAATGCCTTCTAATCTGCCCTGCGACTTTTTCCACCTGCCGGTCAATTTTAACACGGGTCTTATCGGTAACGCCCTTCCAGTTGATTGCACGAACCGCAAAGCCCATCTTATATATTTTCGACACGCCCCAGAAAAACAGGCTGTCGGCCATATCTTTGTTCGTGCTCTTCATTCCCGCGCCCGCTGCGGTTGAAATACATACCGCCTGCTTTGTAAACATCTCTGCTTTTGGTCGGTGCACAAGCCATCGATGTCCCTGATGATCCAGAAAATTCTTCATCGGAGCCGACGCATGATACACATATACCGGACTCGTTAAGATGATAAGATCCGCTGCATCCAGCGCTTTTATAATCGGCTGCTGCGCCTCATAATGCAGACAGCTTTCTGCCCCAACTTCAAAGCACTGACTGCATCCGACACAATAGTCCGAGAAGTCTCGCGGCAGGAAAAATTCCGTGATATTACCGCCGACGCGCTCTGCGAGCATTCTACCGATATGATAGGTTGAGCCTTTGTGATTCTGTCCGTTTATTATTGCAATATTCATTTCGTTTTCCTCATTCTTAATCATAAAACAAGAGAAGCCTGTCTGCCCCTCTTATTTTACAACATTCTAAATAAACACAATTGTCAACGCTCCGAAATTCGTCTCTCCGGTCACGATCAGACGATGTGTGCTTGTGCCTTCCATTCGTCCACGCATATTGATGCCACCGAACGCTTTATCCACATTGACATCCACCTTCCATGCGCGCGGAACATAAAGACTGACCTCTCCGAAACTGTTGTCAATATGAACGGTTGCGCTTTCTCCCTGAATGATTGCATTGTCGAAATACACACTGGTTGCGCCGAAACTGTTATCGACGGATACGCTGCATAAATTGTCAGTGTTGATGTACTTGATCGACTCACCAAAACTGTTGTCAAAGCGAAGATTCTCTCCGTCGCACTGCTCACTGTTGGAACCGAAACTGTTGCCGTGTGTACTTGCATCCGTCCATTCGTGATGCTTTTTTGGCTTAAAGATCATAGAAAGTCCCATACTGCCGAGAAGTGCTGCGCCAAGTACCGGCCACGGTGTAAACGCTGAAAGTCCGAGCTGTGGCGAAAACAGGATACAGATAAAGGCGATTGGGAAAAGGATCTCCCAGAAATTCACATGACGGATGCCTTCAATTAATACCCAAACGCAAAATACACCAAGAATAACATTAAATACACTGATACCCGGCAAGGACCAGATCTTGCTTGCGATCATATAGACCGCTCCGAGGAGAAATAATAATCCCCATAAAATTTTTCCGCTGTTTCTGCTCATTCTCATTGATGTAACCTCTTTTCTTCTAATTTACTGATTAATGGTTTATAATAATATCTCGATACAAATACCTGTTTATGTGTTCCGGCAAATGTAACCGTGCTTGATGCAGTCAGGTTGCGGCTGATGGAATAAATGTGGTTCGTGTTGAGAATCGCTGACTTGGATATCCTCATAAAAAATCCCGGCAACATCTCCTCCAGCTGATACAGCTTATATTTCGTTTCATACATGTCATCCTTTGTATGTACGTGTATGACATCATCTTCTGTCTGAAAAAACAACACATCATCCAGCTGCAGATAATACTCTGTCGTTCCTTTGTAGAAGACATATTTCTGTCCGGCATTGACCACATCACTGACGGACTTCTGAATCTGCGTGACCTCATCCGTCAATCCTCTGCATCGTATGAGGACTTCATCCTCCTGCAGACTTTCGTCAATTTCGATTTTGATTTTCATGGTAAACTCCTTACTGTCCCTTGGACTATTTAGAGTACATGCACAAGCCACACATCTGTAAATAGCTTTCCGGTAAGTGGTAACGATTTGCTGCTAAGTGGTAGAAATTGTGTTCCATATAGTTTGAGTCAACTTGTTTATATAACCTTATATAAACAAGTTGACTCAAAAAAGTTCCCAATTACTTCAATTTATTTCTACTCATCACTCTGGCGAATGCGCCACTTTTGTCTCATATTCTAAAGAGAAACCGGATCCCATCCGTAATCTTTATAATATTTAAAATCCAATCCGTGATCATCTACATACATCTTTACCAGTTCCTTACGAATTTTCTCATAGTTCTTTCCCTCTTCCGTAAATTTGGAAACAGATACCGGATAACCGTTGCAAAAAGCCTCTATATCCTTCTGATACTCCGCGCCATCACCGGCCTCAAGATGCTCCTGTACGGTATAACCACCTTTTTTATCGGGTTTTAATTTTAATCTCGACGGCTGTTCACCACCGCCCTCACAGTCTAGTGTATTTCCATTTGGATTATAGGTAAAGCTCCAAAGATTTGCAAATACAACAACACCGTCATCCTCTTCCACTGTCTTATAGACCACCGGAGCCGGAATATATACTTCACCAGAATATCCATAATCCTGACTGCACATATAATCACAAAGTGTTTTCATAATTTTGTCGTTTCCTGTATATGCAAATGCTGGAAGTTTCTGCGTTTCCCTGGTATCTTCGGTTTGATGCAAAGCCAGCGTTTCGGTTTTCCCATCTGTCCTGTCTTTCAATGAACAGGTATACAGCTGGTAAGTTCCATCCGCCAGTGTAAGCATACAGCTCAGCTGCTTATCCCCGTTTTGATCTGTCCAGACCAGACTTTCCTCACTATACTTTAATTTCTCGCTGCCATTCCATTCTCCCTGTGCCAACGGAATGCTGTCAAAAGTATCCTTTCTGTTTGCCGCAAACTTTTTCCATTTCTTCTGTATGGTCTCAATTTCTGTTGCATCATCCACCATAGACAATGCTTCCTCCTGCCCCGCCTTCGTAAGATCATAACGATATACCTGTGAAGTCTTTGTTTCATCTTTATATTCATTATACATATAAAGCATATCGTCTTCCATCATAATATGTGTCATTACGGTATCTGCATTAAAATAATTGCAATCCAAAGCCTGAAGATCCAATGCTGCCAGAAGTTTCTCCTGATTCCGCCCGTAGATCATGAGTCCTCTTTCATTTGCGAAAATAATATATGCATCTGAACATCCAACCAGAGGAGGTGCATATACTTCTGTAAAAGAACTCTTTTTCAATCCTTCTGATGCTACTTTTTTCTGTTGTTCCGGCTGTGAAACAAACGAACGAAGAGATGAAAACAGTGCCCCATCGGTTGCTGCATTTACACCAATTCCGGTTCCGACACTCAGAACCAATATACACATTCCCACTGCTGTAAAGCGAAATACCGGAAACTTTTTTGGTTCTTTTTTCGTTTTACTTTGTAGTATTGCCGTCCACATTTGATGTGTCTGCTGTTGAGACGGCTCTATCTGATCCAACGTATGTGTAATTTTCTCTTCCCAATTGCGCTTCATATCAGCATTCTCCTTTCGATTCCAACAAAGATTTCATCTGCTTTCTTCCTGTTGCAAGTTGCGTCTGCAGGGTACTTTCCCTGCGCCTGAGAATCACGGAAAGCTCTCTCACCGAATATCCTTCATAATAATACAGATACAGTACCATACGATATTTTTCTGCAAGGCTCTGCAGTGCCTCCCAGATTTCACTGTCCATCTGTGTTTCCAATGTTACCTGTGGTTCCGGTGCATTCTCTAAATCAGCCCTCTTTCTGCGATAGAAACTTTTGTGTATATCTTTGCACTGATTTCGCGTTGTTGTAAGAATCCATGCAATCTCATGATCCGCATCCCGAAAATCAGGCTTTTTCTCCCATGCTTTCAGGAAAACCGTCTGCGTTACATCCTCCGCATCTGATATATTTCCCATCATAACCATAGCCAGCCGGTACACTCTCTTTACCTGACGATCATAAAATTCCCGAAATTCCGTTATTGATGTCCATTGTTTCGTGCCCATGTTTCCTCCTGTGCTGCATCCTTTTCCATGTCTCTATTCTATACACGATTGAGAATACAAAAATATCCTACCATATTTTAAACTTTGTTTAGAATATGTTTCCACATTTTAGAAATTCTTTCGTACACTGTCACAACCTGTTCACAATCCATTGGTATGATAAAACCATCAAAAGGAGCTATTGTATTTTAACCGATGGGGGTTGGGGTGCTGTTAGTTCCGACAAAAAATAATTCGCCAAAAGCGATTCACATAGGAAACCGTCAGCGTGATCCCTCCCCACTCTGACGGTTCTTTTTTGTAGAAGCCTTTCCAGACAATTGACAAATTTAGCGCAATGAGCTAATATGCAGTTAGCTATAACAAACTTAATAAATGCATAATGGAGGATACATATGGAATTTCAGACCTTATTAGAAAGCAGAAGAAGTGTGCGCTCCTATGACGCAAGCAAAACCGTCACCAGAGAACAGATCAAAGAGATCGTAGAAGCCGGTATTTTAGCACCATCCTGGAAGAATTCCCAGACTGCACGTTATTACTGTGTCATCGATGAAGCTGCTAAAGAAAAATTTGCGAAGGAATGCCTTCCTGAATTTAACATAAACAGCTCCAAGGGTGCAGGCGCATATGTAATTACAACATTTGTAGCGAACCGTTCCGGATTTGACCGTGAAGGCAATCCTGATAATGAGTGTGGCAATGGCTGGGGTTATTACGACCTCGGACTTCACAATGAAAATGTGATTTTGAAAGCCAAAGAGCTTGGACTTGATACATTGGTAATGGGTATTCGTGACGGAAAGAAAATCCGCGAAATGCTCGATATCCCAGAGACAGAAATTATTGTCGCTGTTATCGCAGTCGGTTACGGTGCTGACGCACCTGCAAAGCCAAAGCGTAAACAGGTCGATGATATTTTAAAATTTTACTAATTATACTCTCTTATAATAAAAGTAAGCAGGAGATGTTCTATGAGCACTCCTGCTTCTTATCTGTTACGCCTCTACTGCATCTTTATTCTTGCGTGTATACAAAAATATAATTCCGCAAGTCAGCACGATAGTACAAATCAAACTTCCTTCCATACCAAAATCGCCACCGTTCCACAAGCTTTTTCCCGCGATTGCCTGTGTGGTGAAAAGCGTATTTCCAACCGGTGTTCCACTGACTTTAATGCCATAGAAATTTCCCTGCACCAGATTCCAGATGGAATGAAATGCTCCGATTCCCCAAATACTTCCTCTTCGAATGAAATAAATGGAAGCGAAGATTCCAAACAACGTAATATTAATAAATGCCAGTACGGAGATTCCACTATTGAGCAAATGCAGCGACGCAAACAACAGTGAATTGGCAAGAACTGCTGCATATACCGGGTATCTTCTTGCATAAGACCCTAAAAAATAGCCACGGCAAAGCACCTCTTCTGTCATTCCCTGCACCATATAGCCAAGAAGATATGCCACAAAAATACCAATGGAAAATTCCGGTGAAATTCCTTCAATTTTTAATCCGCCAAATAACACACCCAGAAGAACACACACTGAGAAAAATGCAAAACCGAGAAGCATGCCAAGACCGTACTCTTTTAACATCCCTTTTTTTATAAAACCAAGTGTGCGCAATTTACGTTTCTGAATAAAACGGCAAAACAGAAATACAATAAGCATCATCACAATATCAGAAAGCAACATACCTATCATATACCCGTCTGATTCCATCAGACGCTGGGTTACTTCCATACTCACTTCCGTTAGTTTTGCAACATCTCCACTTGCAACTGCCGCCATATATGCTTTGTCAGAAAACAGCATAACCAACTGCATCGGCACTGTGGCAAATCCCTGCGCAATACTCGCTACAAGAAATACCGCTACAAATACAAGCAACTCCAGAATCCAGAGCAATCCCTTCTTTGTCTGCGCTGTCTCCTGCATCGGCACTGAGCGCTCAAATAAATCTTTCATTCGAAACCTCCTCTTAAACATTACATTCGTTATCGTACATTTACCTATTATATACTATTTCTCCCAATTTTTACCTTAAGGTTACCTTAATGAATCTTAATTTTTCACCATGTGTTGGAATGATTAGTCACAAAGTACTATTGTAAAAATAGACGTGTAATGTTACCATTAAATAAATTTTCATATACTAAATATTCAAAAGGAAGTTAATTAAATGAGCCCCTTACAGATAACCCTTGGAATATGTGACGATGAATCTCATGTACATAAATTTATCTCTCAGTTTGTTGAGTTATATGAGCAAAAATATGCATGTACAATCCAGTTGGTGCACTTTTACTCTGCCCAGGAACTATTAAATTCACAAATCAATTTAAACATTCTTCTATTAGATATTGATATGCCTGAAGTCGATGGAATCGAGGCAGCCTCTCAATTACGCCATAACCAAAAACATTATACTATTATAATGCTTTCGGCTAAGCGAGAACGCTTTAAAGACGCTTTTAAAATCGGAGCTTATCGTTTTGTAACAAAGCCCATTGATATCTTGGAATTAGAAGAAGCAATTAATGATGCTGAAAAAACTTTATTAGGCTATTCGTCAATAACTCTAAAATTTGATAATGTTCCTTGCAAAATTTCACAATACAAAATTGATTATCTTGAGGCCTGTGGCGACTATGTAAAAATTATTATTGGCGAAAATATCTATGAAAGTAATAATTCTTTAAAAAGCTGGAAAGCCATCCTTGATGAACGTTTATTTATTGACTGTCATAAAAGCTACATTGTTAATATGAAAAGTATTGTAACTATTGATAAAGATATCCTTTTAAAAAATGGAACACGCATTCCAATTTCGCGAAGGAAAAAAAACGATGTTTTACAAGCTTATATAAAATTTGATACACATTATAATAGGATATAAAATAATGAATAAATTACTAAATTTTGCTATTTTACTTTTTGTTGTTCTAGAATATTTTTCTTTTTTTTACACTATTCTTCACCAAACTCTTGTACCTTCTTTAAAAAAACAGATAAAACTGATTGGATTGCTTTTCATAATATTATTAATCTTCAGTTCTTTTAACTTTCAACGGACCACCCTTTACTATATTGGGCTTGCATTTTCAATTTTCCTTATAAATATACTTTTTGAAAGTTCCGTTAAAGACATTTTAAAACTATATATAGTATCTTTCCCAACATTATCCATATTTGAATCTGTTGTCATATACATTATTCAATCAATTTCAGATATGGGAGAAAAGGGAAACGCCCTTCCATGTTTAATAATTATTATAATAATCTTATGGTTATACTACCTTTTAATTGGGAAAAATTTGAATAAAGATGCTTTTCAAATAACAGAACATGTTTGGCTTATTGTCGCAAGTGTCATGATTATATTATGCTTACTTATTACATATTTTACTTTTCTCCTGACAGAAATAATCGTTCCTAAAGGCAAGCTCATTGGAATAGTTTTAATTACATCAGGCAGTTTAACTATTTTTATTTTAAATTACATATTAATTTATTATTTCAATACAAAACAAAATTTTCAATCGCAAGTTTCCTTTTTGGAGCAATATAATGAACAACAAAAACAGTATTTTGAAGATTTATTGACAAAAGAAAAAAATACCCGTCAATTTCGTCATGATATTACTGCGCATTTACTTCAAATACAAAATATGTCACAAAAGGGACTTTGTGAAGAGGAATCTCAATATATAAAAGAACTACTAGACGAAATTTCCCTTATTAATCAAAAAGGCTATTCTGTAGGAAATGATATTATTGATACTATATTAACAAACTATTTAACACCAATTTCCTCAACCTGCACAATAAAAGTAACCGGTTATATGGATCAAGAATTAAATATTTCACGAAAAGATCTGTGTGTTATAGTTTCTAACCTTGTTAAAAATGCCGTTGAGGCTATCAACAACAACACCTGTACAACAAATAAATTGATTTTCGAGGTTAATCAAGGAAAACAATTTTTGGAAATCAAAGTTATTAATTCAATGAATATTAAAAATGTTTCCATTCAAAATGGTCACATAATTACTACCAAAGAAAACAAACATCTTCATGGCCTAGGAATTCAGAATATTGAAGAAACTGCTAAAAAATACCACGGTAGATATTACTATCAAATAAAGGATGGGTACTATAGTGCCACCGTACAATTACATATTAAACCGTTTGTCGATTAATCTGACCGTTTGTCGAAATCCTATTGAAAATGTCAAATACAAAAGCTAGTCTAATAAAGGACTATTTTTAGAGAGGTGTTTTATGACAATTTCAAATTTATGGAAATGGTTATGGAAAAACTAATTTTTAATGAAGCAGAAAGGATTTTAGACAAATGAAACAAAAACTCAAAAAATTATTTTTTATTTTTACATTTGGATTATTCATTACATGTGGCAATAATGTTGTCAATGCTAAGAACAATGCTACTATCTCCCCTCTTCCTCAGTGGAACGGTCAAAATGCTGCTACCTATGCAAAAAATTATGCCAAGGATTATAATCCATATTACCATGCATTCTCCAGCGATTGCACAAATTTTGCATCACAGTGTGTTTTAGAAGGAAAGTGCTTGATGGATGGAGATAGCAAAAATTCTCCCAAGAAAAAGGGAAATATAGTTAATACCTCCTCCAAATGGTATTACCTATCCGGTGGTGACCAAAATAATTATGTATGCACTACATCCTGGTGTAGATGTTCTGGTAAAAATGCCTTTGCAAATTATTGGGATAAATACAATATAGGCTGTTATAAGAAATTAGATAATGTACGGAAGAATGTTTCAATAGGTGATGTCATTCAAATAACTTTAAAGGATGGCACATTAAAACATTCGATTATCGTTACAAAAATCGACAAAAAAGATATTTATTGTGCTTCGCACACAGCTGATTATCCTCAAAAAGCATTGGCCAAAATAAATAAAAATGCCAAAAAATCTTGGGGAAATGTTAAATACACCATTTTTCATTTTGAATAAAAATTACAGGAGTATATATCAATGCACAAATTAACAATTAAAAAGAAACGAATCATCCTGGGATGCACCATCACCATTGTACTCATCGCAGCCATCATTTTTTACATGATAACTGCACTAAAAGTTAAAATGGACAGCAGTACGATTGAACAGTATTCCACACTTCAAATGACACCTGAAATTGTACAAAACTTTGATGGTCCCCAAATCGTAGACACTTCCGATTACTATGACAATTATTATGATATAAAAGATCTCAACAATGGTAACTATGGAAATGTATTTGAATTTGTATATCACTTTGAACTAAAACGATATCTGAAAATAAATGATTATATCGTAGAAGCAACCATTGATGATTCCGCCTTGTCAGATGATGAAAAAATCTTCTTTTTAGAATCAACCGGAGGTATCCATGGGCAGCAGGTTTTTGCATGTGATGGAAACGGTAACACAGCTTCTATGTTTTTATCATTAACCGGCTGTACCTATGGTAAAAGTAATGATGAAATTACAAATATAGCCCAAAAAATGAAAATTACCTTGTGGATTGAAAATAAAAACGGAAAGGTCCATAAAAAGAACATACGGTTATCGAACTTATCTCCTAATGCTACAGAAGCAGATACAGATGAAATCGCATTTATGAAAGATACTCTTAATATAAAAGAATAAAGGTGTGTTATGTTTCAATTAGAAAATGTTAATAAAATTTACAAAAATAAGGAGACCGAATTTAAAGCTTTAGACAATATTTCATTGGAAATAGCAGATCAGGAAATTCTTTCAATTATCGGCACTTCCGGCTCCGGGAAGACAACCTTGCTCAATATAATGAGCACGGTTGCTCCCCTTTCGAGCGGGCGTATAAATTACAACGGTATGATGTTAGATACTCTAACACAGTCTGAATCTGCTGATTTACGCTTGCATAAATTTGGTTTTGTATTTCAAAAATATTACTTACTTCCAACTTTAAATATTTATGACAATATCTGTCTTCCACTTATCTTAGCAGACAAATCCCCAAAGCCTGACTACATAAATGAATTATGTGAAGTTCTTGAACTCACCGATCAATTAAAAAAGATGCCAACCCAATTATCTGGAGGCCAGCAACAAAGAGCAGCTATTGCAAGAGCACTCATTATGCGACCAGAAGTTATTTTTGCAGATGAGCCTACCGGAAATCTGGATAGCCATAACAGCCAAAAAGTTATGCACCTTCTTTTAGAATGCGCTAAAAGATATCAACAAACCGTCATCTATGTGACCCATGATACCCACCTGGCGGCATTGGCAGATCGTCAAATTCAAATAAAGGATGGACGAATTGTATGAAAAAGAAATTTAAAAAACAAATATTCTATAGTTTTCTTTATGAGCGCAAATATATTGTCTGGGTATTTTTAACCTGCTTTCTGTCAGCTCTTCTATTTTTCGGATATTGCGTAATGCACGAATCCAACCAGAAAAGTATTCTCAATGATATGATAGCCACTTATGGTTCCTATTCATACAATATCTCCGGTATTGAAAATTCCGACTTACATTTTGTTACCAATGATACCAATACAAAATCGTATACAATCTCTCAGGAACAAAATGTAACATTTGACGATAAAACATTTCACTATATTATCGCATCCAAAAATTTTTTTGAATATGCCAACTATCGTATTGTAGATGGAAAATATCCAACAAATGAAAACGAAATTCTAGCACCTAAATGGTATCTGTTTCAACTTGGTCTTCATCCAGACAATATGATTGGAAGTAAAATCACCTTGAAAAATCCCGATACAAATGAACTGGAAACAAAAATTGTATCGGGACTGGTTGTCAATTATAAATCCAGCATTACTTCTGATAATAACAATGCTTTTTTCATTTTTTCAGACAATTATGTAAAGTATAAAAATACAACAAACCATATATATGTCGTTGCTAATAACTTAAAAAATCTGGATTCCTACGTATATCATCTGGCAACTGCCTCCAACAAACTGGATAAAAATGTGTATGATTATGAACTAAATGAAGTTTTGCTTGAAACACTTGGATATACCCAGGCCGGTCGTTTGGAACATCGCAAAAACTTTGGCATTTACTTGTGTATTATGGCTTTAATCATCGCTTTCATAAGTATCATTCTTGTAAATACTCTGACCGTATGCCTGTTAAAATGGAAACCTTCCCTGCAGGTGTATAAAATTATTGGCGCTAACATGATGAATATAAAACTTCATATTATTGTTCTGTTTTTAATCACTATTATTGCCGGAATTCTTTTTGGCTATTTTCTAGGAACAATATTTTTCTACTTTGCTGTGACACACATATTTCATATGAAATTCGAATTATCCATTATCTGGCTGTTTGCAGAAAGTATATGTGAAATACTTATTTTACTTATGCTACTGACCTATAAATTGAATTCCTATGAAAGCAGTTCCTCGGAACAAATACTAACCGGCTATTCAACGGATCATCAGGGAACCATGCACACTTTATTTGGTAAAAAATTATTTGGAATGACCAAACTATCCTTTCGAAACTTTAAACTATATGGAAGAAAAAAGCTTATCAATATTTTATCGATTTCACTTTGTATTCTGCTTTTATTAGCAATAAGTATACAGTTTAAAGAACAAACAAAAACAACGGACAACAACAATTCCTATAAGTATCTGGTCAAATTTGAAGATTACTACAATGTCTGTCTGAAAGCATCTCCCGATGAAGTAGACAGTCTTAGAAAAATCAGTAATAAAGTCCGTGATCTTTGCGTTAAAAATAAAATTACGCAGTATTACTGTAATGGAACAACTCTCGATTGGAAGCTTCCCAAAAGCAAGCTTGGAGAGGATTTCAAAAAAGATTTGGAAACGACAGCTTCTGGCATCACTTTGCTGCATAATTCCCAAAAGGATATCGATATTGATTTGGTTCTAATGGGATATTCTCAGCCTATGATTGCAGAACTTATGCAATCTTCAGATTCAAATCATACCATTCTGGAGAATGGAAATGGTATTTTTCTCTCCCGCAAAACCAATCTCGACGGAAACGGCGGACAAAGTATTCTCTCGATGATTGGACAAAACTATAAGATATCCACACTTCAAATGGATTCTTCCAAACAGGATTGGGAAGACCTGTCGATAAATATTACGGACGAAACCGACCATCTGTTAGTGTATCCTTCCGATACCTCAAACAGTCTGTGTCTAATTATCGATATTGATCAGTACAATCACTATTTTAACAATGACTTTGTTTCTTCTTTCTATTTGAAAGATATCGATCCTGCGGTCATGGATGAAATGCAAGCGATTTTAAGTGACAATACCTATGTACAATTCATTAATCTGGATGATCAGACAACACTCTTACAGCAAGGGAAACTGCGCCGTTTAATTCTTATGATTGTAATTTTATGCAGTTGCTGTCTCTTTTCATTAATGAATATACAAATACAAAATATTTTTGAATTTGATTATCGAAAACAGGAATTATATCTGCTGAAACTAATCGGAATATCAAAACCAAAACATTTTATCCTAATTGCACTTGAATCATCCTATACTTACTTCATAGGCCTGTTTGCAGGATTAGGTCTTTCTAAAATACTAAAGGTTTTTTTATACCATATGGGAATTTTAAAAGATAGCCAGCTTGGCTGGATATTTGTACTTACCAGCAGTATTACAATCCTCATTTTTATGCTTTGCTCTATTCTTCTTACCTGTCGTAAATATGGGAAATACACAAATGAAGCTGTTACACTAAGCAATTAGTACAACAGCTTCATTTTTTCATGATATGATTATCTTAAATTTGTATAATCCAAAAAGAAACACATGCAACTGACTCTTTCGGTTCCTTCATTCCGGTATATATGCGGCTGATCCGTCTCGAACTTGTACACCTGTTCCTTATGAACCTCCTGTACATGATCGTGACACTCTACCGTCAATATTCCTTCAATAACTGTGAGATATTCCCGCGTTTTCTCCCCATGGCTTCCGCTTGTATATACACCGCCGGGCTCCACATCGATGCGATATACTTCCACCGACTGTGAATCCTCATAAGGAAAACACGTCCATACTTTGTACTGGCCTTCCAGTTCCTTCGTTGGGATCATCGCATCCGGTGATACGAGACAAAAATCCATGCGGGGCGGATCGATCAGTTTCTGAAACTCAATGCGCAGTCCACTGGTGATCTTTCCCAACACACCGAGCGAAGGATTGGCCGTGCCTTTTTCGATCTGTGCCAGCATACTCTTGCTTACGCCGGTCTGCTCAGCCACCTGATCAAGACTCATTCCTTTTGACTGGCGAATCCGTTTTAAATTTTCCGATACATTATGTGATAAATAATCCATCGTCATTTCTCCACATTTCCTTTTCTTCTTATTCTACTATAAGATCATTCGCAGGTCAAAAGGCGTTCTTTCTATAAAGCTTTTTTGTATAACATCTCAATATCACATTGACGTGAGGACCGTGGATTTACCGCAATGTTTCCGCTCTTCATCGCATCCACTGCCATCGCCTCAATCTTGCTTTCAATCTCTTCCCGTGTAACTTCACCTGTTTTACTTGCCTGATTGATTGCTATGGTCAGATTCTCCGGAATGCCAATATCTGCACAAAGACTGTGGATTGCATCCACCAGCATCATCGGTTCAAAATCGTCTGTATATGCCGGAACCGGACTGATATCATTATAAATGGTCAGGTATCTTCCGTGATCTGCCAGCGCATTGTACTCTGCTACCACTGGAAGAAGAACCGCATTGGCCACGCCGTGTGGCACATCAAAAAATGCGCTCACCGGATGACTCATGGCATGGACATTGCCAAGTCTTGCAAATGAGAATGCAATTCCTGCAAAAAGCGAACCAACCATCATCGCCTCAGCAGCTTCCATGTCCCCGCGATTTGCCACAAAACGGCGAATGTTCTTTCCAATCAGCGCCATCGCTTTTTCTGCCATAGCATCCGAAAACGGAGAGGCCGCTGTGGAAATATAAGCTTCCTCTGCATGAATAAAAGCATCAATGCCACAGGCTGCCGCCACACTTGCCGGTGCTGTCGTAATCAGTTCCGCATCGAGAATTGCATATGCCGGAAGCAACTCATAACTGAATACCGTAAGCTTGTAGTCTCTGCTGTGATCCGTAATTACCGAAAATGCGGTGACCTCGGAACCTGTTCCAGCGGTCGTTGGAATCGCGATCAGAGGAATGATTGGTCCCGGCACCTTATGCGCACCTTCATATTCGGTGATGCTTCCGCCGTACTTTGCAACCACACCGACTGCTTTTGCAACATCCATCGGGGATCCGCCGCCAAATGCGACAATAAAATCAGCGCCCGATTCCTTAAATTTCTCCGTTGCCTTCTCAACCGTTGCAACCGAAGGGTTTGCTTCAATCTCTGTAAACGCATCGGTTTTTATATCCACCGTCTTTAAATAATCGGCTGCTTTTTCTACCAGTCCCATCTTTGCCAGATGTGGACCGGAAATAATAAATGCATGGGAACCGCCAAGTTTCTTTGCGATCTCCGGCAACTTTGCCAGACTTCCTTTTCCCACTGTAATATCCTGTGGAACCGAAAAATTAAATGTATTCATATCTGTAATCCGTCCTTTCTTCGAATAACCCTTTTTTAACTTGCTTTTCTTGCAAGTACACGATCGATGGCTGCATCAATGACTTTATCGAGTTCAACATCGTCGGCCTCCGGCATCAGAGTTGCTGCATCCTCGTCAGAAATCAGTTCAACAAGAATACCAAAGGATTCTTTGTATTTCTTCTTACAAATAGCATAGAATACGACACCAAGTGCACACCAGCCAAGTACTATGATCCACTCCTGAAGAATCAGGTTCCCGCCACTTCCCGGAATGCAGTACATCGCTACCATAAATCCGGACATGATCACTGCCATTGTTCCGAAAAACTTATATGCAGGCACCTTGTATGGTCTTGGCATATCCGGTTCTTTTTTTCTCAAAATCATAAAGGAAAGTGCAACCATGCAGTATGCGAAACAGCATCCGAAGTTACCGGCATCACTGATCCATACGAGCATCTTTCGTCCTGCAAACGGTGCAAGCATGGTCAACGCACCGATGAGAATCAGGGAATTGACCGGGGTCTTGTGCTTTGGATGTAACTTTGCAAAAAACTTCGGAATCATATAAGACTCAGCCATGGAATACATCGCACGGGAACCACCGAGCAGGAAAGAGTTCCATGAAGTAACAATTCCGCACATACCACCTACAATGATGACTTTTGCCATGACTTTTGTGTGAAAAGCCGCCGCCATCGCATCTGCGGTAACCAGTCCGGTTGTCTGCTGTGATGCAACAATTGCACCTGAATTCATAACAAGACCAACAGCTACAATGACAAGTGCATAAAAGATAACAGCCAATACAACAGATAAAATTAAAATTTTACCAATTTTCTTTGCCGGAACGTTAATCTCCTCTGCTGCCTGTGGAATAACGTCAAATCCGATAAAATAGAATGGTGACAGTGCTGCAACACCGATAATTGCCTTAATGTTCACACCGGCAGAAGCACCTGCAAACATCTGTCCATTCAGATTGTCAGCAGAACCATTGATGACAGAAGCCACAATTAACAGGATTCCGGCTCCACCAATGATACAGGTCAGAACGGTCTGTAAAATTGCAGCGGTTTTTGCTCCGATAATATTGATCAACATAATCAAAAATGCCACAACAATTGCCACGATTAACCAGGATGCATAAATATCAAATCCGGCTACCGTATACAGATAACCCTTCAAAAATCCCGGCCATAAATAAGTGATAATCGTAGGAAAAGCGCAAGCCTCAAAGCAGGCAACGCTGACATAACCAAGTACGATCATCCATGTACAAATGAAAGAACCGGTTGCTCCCATTGCACGATAACTGAACACGTGCTCGCCACCACACTGTGGCATTGCTGCTGTCAGCTCTGCGTAAGTCATACCTACGAAGAAAATCATGATACCACCGATGACAAATCCAAGTGCGGCACCAAGTACACCACCTTTTTCAATCCAGCCTCCGGTCGAAACGACCCAGCCCCATCCAATCATAGCGCCGAATGCAATTACAAGGATGTCCCAGGCATTCAGTACTTTGTTAAATTCTGATTTTTTCTGCTCCATATCCTGTTACCTCCTATTCGTGAAATACTTTCTTTGCTACGCTTTCAATCAATTCCGCTGTGCCATCCACACCCAGAAGGCTGCTGTCTATGAGCATGTCCCTGTTGTGACGATCGCCTCGGTTGCTTCCGGTCAGCGCCATATGACGTTTGTGATATCGCTTGTCTTTTTCCATAATGAAAAGCTTTGCATCATCTTCTGACAGATTGTGACTTTCCATTACATTTTTAATTCTCACCTCATCCGGTGAATAAATGAAAATACGTAAAATTGGTTTATGTTCCTTTAAAATATAATCAGCTGAACGACCGATGATCACACAGGATTCCCGGTCAGATAATTTTCGAATGATTGTTTTCTGGACGTGAATTGCACGCTCTGTCAAATCCGCATATTTGGAAAAAGATCCACGGACATCACCTTCTGCACCTTTTCCGGCAATGGTAACACCTTCCTCAACTTTTTCCATAATGTCTTTCGGTATTCCTACTTCTTTAATAATCTCGTCTACCGTTTCGCGATCATAAAACTTGATTCCCAGATCTTCTGCAACTTTTTTACCGATCTGGTTTCCTTTTGCGCCATATTCGCATCCTATTGTAATAACAAGATGTGCCATCGTTTACCCCTCTCTTCTACACGAAACAAGGGCGCACGAAACAACTTCGTGACGCCCTTGTCCTGATTTCTTATGTGTGTGTATACAAATTAACGTATGATCGATTTTATGAAAGTGATTTTACTGTCTCATCAAGGATTTCGAATGCCTTATCACATTCCTCCTCGCTGACGATAAGTGGTGGAACCATACGAATGATATGTGCACCGATGGCTGTGATCAGCATCTTTCTGTCAAATGCACCATGTTTCACATCTACACCTGAGATTGTGTCATCAAACTCAACACCTACGAGAAGTCCCTGATGTCTTACTTCTTTTACATGAGGAAGTTTCTCAAGCTTTGCTGCAAAGTAATCGCCGACTTTCTTTGCATTTCCTGCCAGATCTCTGTCAAGCAGTTCTCCAACTTCTGCTAATGCTGCTGCACAGCAAACCGGATGTCCACCAAATGTTGTTCCATGAGAACCAGGTGTAAATGCTTTTGCAACTTCCTCGGTTGCACAGATTGCACCAATTGGCATTCCACCGCCAAGTCCCTTTGCCATAGAAACGATATCCGGCTTGATGCCATAGTTCATGTAGCTCATTACAGCTCCTGTTCTGCACCATCCTGTCTGAACCTCGTCAATCAGAAGGAGCATTCCCTTTTCGTCACAGAACTCGCGGAGGCCTTTCATAAACTCTGGTGTTGCAGGATGTACACCACCTTCGCCCTGTACCGGCTCAATCATGATAGCGATTGTGTTCTCTGTACATGCATCTTTGAATGCCTTCAGGTCATTGTAAGGAGCATAAGAGAAACCGTATGTCATAGGTCCGAATCCAACCTGACATCCATTTCCCGGCTGACCGGTTGCTGACATGGCACCGAATGTTCTTCCGTGGAAACCATCTTTTGCTGTTACGATGTGATATCTGTTTGGACCATATTTTTCAATACCATATTTACGGGCCATCTTGATCATAGCTTCGTTTGCTTCGGTACCGGAGTTCTGGTAGAAGATCTTGTCCATTCCGATTGCCTTACAAACTTTCTCAGCAAGTAATGCCTGAGGAATTGTATATGGATAGTTGAATGTATGCATGATGTCATCTACCTGATCCTTAACTGCTGCAACAACCTTAGGGTTGCGGCTGCCTGCATTGTTTACTGCAATTCCTGCATAAAAATCGAGGTATGGAGTTCCTTTTTCATCATAGAGATACATGCCCTCAGCTGTCTCTGCCAGGAAATCGAAACGCTCATATGTCTCGATCATATATTTACTTACTTTGTCCTTAATGTCCTGTACGGTTAATCCTGTGTCCTTTAATTTCATAATATAATTCCTCCTTAATTTTAAGTAATAAAAAAGAGCAAAGCGACCTCATCGGTAAGCATCTTTGCTCTAAATTTTGTCTATTATTTTGTACAGCTATACAATAGCACGTTCATTATATTATGTCAACATCTTTTTAAAAAAACTTTTAATTCAGTAAAAAAAGCCTGTTTCTGGGCTTTTCTGCTGTATTATAATGTACAACCGCATTCTTTTGTGCACTATATTGTACATTTTGTTTTGTGTATTATATTATACTTCTTTTACCCAACGGTCATATGCATCCTGATAAAAGACCTCCTGTGAGTTTACCGGTATCTTATTGATCACACGATTTTCGTACAATCCCTGGGCATTCTGCTCCTTGCCTTTTTCGTCATCCTTCATAATCATATCAAAGATATAACGGATTCGCTCACGGATCTTCTCATCATAGATTGGTGCTGCAACTTCAACACGCCGTATCGTATTTCTTGTCATAAAATCTGCCGATGCGATATAAATCTTTTCCGCATCGCCTACGCCAAAGCGATAGATTCTTGAATGTTCAAGAAAACGTCCCACAACACTGACCACACGGATATTTTCTGTCATATCCGGGATCTGTGGCTTCAGACAACAGATTCCCCGCACAATCAGATCTACCTGCACACCATTCTGTGACGCTTCAATCAGCTTATCAATCAATACTTTATCCGTCAGGGAATTGATCTTCACTCCAATATACGCGGCTTTTCCGCTCTTCTTATTTGCAATCTGTTCATCGATCATTGCAACGACACGGTTTTGCAAACACTTTGGTGCTACAAGAAGTTCCTCCACATCTTCTACCACTTCGCCTTTTTGCAATGCCATAAACACTTTTGCCGCATCCGCACCAATCTTCTGATTTGCAGTGAGCAGGGACAGATCCGTATAAAGCCGGGATGTCTTCTCATTGTAATTTCCGGTTCCGATCTGTGTAATATAGGCAAATCCTGTTGGTGTTTTCTTCGTGATCAGACACAGTTTGGAATGTACTTTATAATCTCCGAGTCCATATAAAATCTGGCAACCCGCATCTTCGAGACGGTGAGACATTTCAATATTGTTTGCCTCATCAAATCGTGCACGCAGTTCCACAAGCACAACCACTTCTTTTCCATTCTCCGCCGCCTCGATCAATGCGTCAATAATTTTACTTCTGTCCGCGACACGGTACAATGTCATCTTAATCGATACTACATCTGGATCTTCTGCTGCATCATTTAACATTTTAATAAATGGTTTCATGCTTTCAAATGGATAGGATAACAACACATCCTTCTTCTCCACCTGATCGAGAATACTCTCTTTCAGCGACAATTCCGGTGTATCTCTCGGTGTGCGCTTCTCATAAAACAATTCGGAACGATCACGCAGATAATTCTGTAGTTCAAATACAAAAGAAAGATCCAACGGTGTCTTTACGTTAATAATATGTGAAGTACCAATCTCAAGGAAATTTGATAATTCGGTAGTTGCCTTATCATTAATCTTTCTGCTTAATTCCACACGCACCGGATCCAGACGGACTCTCTTTTTGATTAGCTGCTCCATCATATTTCGATAGTCCATATCTTCATCGTACAGATCATGCGCATCAATATCCGCATTTCTCGTCACACGCATAATGGACTTTTCACGAATATAGTATTTCGGATAAAGCTTCGAAATAAAATGAAGAATCAATTCCTCCGAAAGCATAAAGCAGCCCGGTCTCGTTGGTATCTCGATCAGTCGCTTAAACACGCTGTTTGAGCAAGGCACAATTCCTGTCTTTTTCTTGCCCTTTCCTGTTGTCAGAAGTACAATTGCATACAGCTGTTTGTTTGCCAGAAATGGGAACGGCTGCTGTTTTCCAATAATCATTGGTGACAAAAATGGCGCAATATGTGCATCAAAATACTGCTCCAAAAATCGTCCTTCCTCGTTGGACAATTTATTGAAATTAATGATACGGATTCCCTTCGGTTCCAGTTCTCCCATCAGCTGCTCGTAAATCTTGGCTTTTTTCTTTTCCAAAACACAGACCTGATTTAAAATTTCCCGTACCTGTTCCTCACTGGTCATTCCGGTTTTGTTTTCCCGTACTTTTTCTTTCGCATTCATCTGCATCATGAGTGTTCCCACACGCACCATGAAAAACTCATCCAGATTCGTCTGGTAAATGGATGCAAAGGTCAGTCGCTCTGCAAGCGGCACTCTTGGATTTCCCGCCTCGTTTAACACTCTCTCATTAAACTGTAACCAGGAAAGTTCCCTGTTTGTATAACACTGTTCTGTTTTTTTCATCTGTTTCTGCTCCTGTTTGTTTATCATTCTCTGTAATAATTGTTCCAATCGGTGCAATCCGTTTGCCATATGCACCAGGGTATTTTTCATCGTCCCCATCGTATTAATCCTCAGCTAAAAGGGATTGCATGATGGCTTTATCCTCTGCAACTTCTACCAGGTTCACGCAACTGTTTCCAATACGTTCAATATTGTGCAGCACTTCATTAAATGGGGCTGTCAGCTTCGAATCACATTTTCCTTTTCCAACTCTGAAAATGTGATTTTTGCGTATTTTCTCGTCCAGATTCATAATACTTTCCTTCTGTGACTGCACATCCTGAATGGTAATATCGTCATCTCCGGAAATTCTTTGAATGGACTCTCTATAAATTGTGCAAATCTGGTCAATCGCTTTTTTCAATTCTTTTACAGCTTCTTTGGAATATTTGTGTTTGCCCTTATTCTGCACCTGCAAATTTACCGTAATATCCAATGCCAGCTGTCCGATCCGGTCAATGTCGCACAATATATAGAGTATTCCCGCGCTCTGTGCTGCCTGTTCTTCATTCAGCACTCCTTCGGAATACATCGATGCAAGATAATCATTAATAGAGGTATTCAATGCCTGCAGGCTTTTTGCATGCTCCTGTACAAAGGCATCCACTTCTGCCTCATTTTTTCCGCCTCTGGTACGGATTTTATCCAGCATCTGTGCCACGATATCGCTGCAGTTCATAATTTCCCGCGCCACAAGTAAAAGCGCTGCTGTCGGCTGGGCAATCAGTTTTGTGTCCAGATACTTCGGCATACTCAATAATTTCTGTTCTTCATTTTTCTTATCCGGCACAAGCCACATTACGATTTTCACCATAATTGGAATCAATGGAATCCAGATCAGCGTCATGGTCAGGTTAAATCCAGTATGCGCATTCGCAATCTGTCTGGAAATAACATCCACTTCATTTCCTTTCGGCGAAATATACTGAATCAACGCCGCATACGGCTTAACCAGAAACAGAAACAGGATTGCTCCCGAAATATTAAACACACAATGTGCAAATGCGGTTCTTCTGGCGTCTTTTGGCTGACCAATTGACGCAATAACGGCTGTGATAGTTGTTCCTATATTATCACCCAAAAGAATCGGGATTGCTCCTGTCAGTCCAATGATACTGCTGACACCATCCGGTCCTGCCTGTGAAGCAAAATTCTGAAGTACCGCGATCGTAGCACTACTGCTCTGTACCACAAGTGTCATCAATGCACCCACGCCAACGCCCAGAACCGGTATCGTGGAAACTTTTCCAATCAAATCCACAAAAAAAGCACTGGACGCCAACGGTTTCATAACAGATCCCATCGTTTCAATTCCAAGAAATAGCAATCCAAATGCAAAAATTGTCTGACCGATATTTTTTACTTTTTCTTTTTTCGAAATAAATGCAATGATAAATCCAACAAAAATAAACAAATAAATGTAATCGGATATTTTAAAGGCTATGATCTGTGCGGTCATAGTCGTTCCTATATTTGCACCTAAAATAATGGAAATTGCCTGTGGCAAAGACATCAGTCCTGCACTGACAAATCCAATTGCCATGACCGTTGTCGCGCTGCTGCTCTGTAATACCGCAGTTGTCAACGCACCGGCCAAAACACCAAGCACAGGGTTTTTGGTAAGCATGGATAAAATACTTTTCATCTTTTCTCCGGCAGCTTTCTGCAGGCATTCGCTCATCATATTCATTCCATAAATAAAAATCGCGAGTCCTCCGACCAAACCCAAAATTACTTTCATCGTTTCATTCATTCAATTTTTCTCCTCTGTGTGAACATCAGCCCACGCATTCTCTGCTTTGGCAAATATTCTTATTTCTTATCATGACTCCAAAGAAACATGATGCCTCCGATAAATCCCGGGAAAAAAGCTGCATGTCCTGCAAATGTAAGCATCCAGCCAATATCCCTCAGAATAAAAATGCTTACCAGCGACCACAAACATATACCAGCAATTGCCCAGATGATCGTATGAAGAAAAAGAAACAGATTTATCTTGGTATCTCTTTTCCAGGTTTTTCTCTGACAGTACTGCCATATCATATCCATACTCATATCATTCTCCCCTTTCCTTGAACATCACCCTATTTCTTTTGTATATAATGTATCAAGTTTATGTAAAATCACTCGACCGCCTTATGTAAAGTCTTTGTAAAAAATAAGAAAAACGACCGTACATGTACGATCGTTTCCCTGTTTGTGTGCATTATCAATAAAAATAAGAACACCACTACATATTATATTTTTCTTCTACTGATTTGTAGTTTCTGAAGCAGTTCCAGTTCCCTGCGCTGATGCTTCAACAGCCGTAGCATTTACTTTTGTCTGTGGCTTTCCCATGGTTACATTTGTTCCATCATCTTTTACAACAAAGTTCACGGAATCTAACCCGGACAAGTTTACATTACGGTTCACCTTTGCGTCATAAGACTCTGCATTAATGATATCTGCCAGATCAATTCCGGTTGCTTCCTTCATGCTTTCAAATACTTTTGCCATAACAACCGGCACATTTCCTGCTATCTGATCTACACCATTGCTGCCGCCTTCGCCACCGCCAATGATTGTAATCTTGTCGATCTGTCCCAGAGGTTCTGCAACCTTTCCTGCGATATCCGGAAGTACCTTGATCATCATTTCTGCAACAGCGGCCTTGTTGTATTTTGCATAAGCCTCTGCCTTCTTTTCCATTGCCTCTGCCTCTGCAATACCTTTTTCCTGAATTGCTGAAGCCTCAGCTTCACCGACTGCGCGGATACCGGCAGCTTCCTGTTCCTTGGCATAACGCATTGCTTCTGCCTGTGCCTTCTGTGCCTCAGCAGCTCTCTGTGCCTCGAACTGTTTTGCCTCGGCATCTTTCTGACGCTGGTAGAGATCTGCTTCTGCACGCTGCTGTGCTGCATATTTGTCAGCCTCCGCTTTCTTCTTTACCTCAGCTTCCAAAGACTTTTCTGTTACTGCAACCTGCTTCTGCTTTAATTCAATCTCACGTTCCTGCTTTGCAATATCTGCATTTGCAGTGGTTACCTCGATGGTTTTACGCTGTTCCTCTTTCTGAATCTCGTATGCAGCATCCGCCATAGCCTTCTTTGTATCAGCTTCCATCTGCAATTCCGATTTCTTGATTGCAAGTTCATTCTGTTTCTTTGCAATCTCTGTCTGTGCCTCTACCGCAGCATCATTGGACTCTTTGTCCGCTGCGGCCTGTGCAACCTTAATATCTCGCTCACTCTCCGCCTTTGCGATAGCTGCAGATTTCTTAATCTTTACGATATTGTCAATACCAAGATTTTCAATAACATCATTTCCATCCACGAAATTCTGTACGTTGAAACTTATGATATCAAGTCCCATCGCTGCAAGATCCGGCTCCGCATTCTCTTTTACAAGATTTGCGAACTTCTGACGATCAGAGACCATCTCCTCAAGACGCATCTTTCCAACGATTTCTCGCACGTTTCCTTCGAGTACTTCTCTTGCGACGCTTGCAATATACTCTGTGTTTTTGTTCAGGAAATTCTCTGCTGCAAGACGAAGCTTCTCCGGGTCATTGCTGATCTTAACATTGACTGTCGCATCAACATTAATATTAATGTAATCTGCAGTCGGTACCGCATTACTTGTCTTTACGTCAATCGGAATCAAACGAAGGTTCAACTTGTCGAGACGCTCAAAGAACGGAATGCGAATACTTGCCTTTCCAATAACAACTTTTGATTTCTTCTTCATACCGGAAATAATGTATGCCATATCTGGTGGAGCCTTCACATAGCCCAGCATATTATCTGTTTCTTATGGCCAAAATAAAAAATACCTTCTACAACTTCTTTTTGAAATCGTAAAAGGTATCTTATTTTAAATTCATTTTAATTCCGTTAATAACTATTCAGGACCTTAACATACATTTTCTATTCGATAATGTCAATTCCTGAAGAAAACGTCCACTTCCAATTGCCAAAAGAAGAAGTATAAGGACTTGACCCTGCAATATCATTATCAATCATAATACCACTACATGTAGAATGGATTCGCCAATAAGAACTATTTCCGTATTTGTGAATGACTGTTTTTCCGTTATACTGATATTTATTACCACTAACCTTCTTCAATGTATTCGACTTATAAAGTCCGAAATCCTCAAGGTAGCTTTTTACTTCCCCGATAGAAGAAAACTTGCCAAAATAAACCGCAATATGCGTTGTAGAACTTCCACGACCATATACCATAACATCGCCAAGCTCTAAATCCGATAATTTAGAAGTACCGGAACTTTTCTTTCCAATCGATAACTTTGTCTTCTTTGCCCAGGAAATATCATCGTCTTCTGCAACTCCTGTGGTGTATGTAATGCTTGAACCACTCACCCAGTCTCTTGTACATCTCGCACCAACCTGTACATTCTTCAATGCCGTACCACTTTTACCTTTACTCTCCAATCGGTTCAATGCAGCTCTCGTATAACCACTACAGTCACAACGGATGCCATCTACAACACTTCCATAGCTTTTTCCAAGGAATCCCTTGCATAAGGTTTTACGATAATTATCTTCCTTAATAACCGCTACTGTCTTCCTCGAGTCTTTCGTTGCAGCCTGCGTTGATACAGCGGCATTCCCCAATACAATCGCTGCCATCATAATTCCTGCAACAAGCTTCTTGCCCCACACCTTGCCTTTCTTCAACTTACTTCCTCCTAATTGTTACAACTTTGTTACTTAATCATAACATATTCTTAATAGAAAGTAAATTATTTTTCAATATTTTGCACAGAAAAATTCATAATTGTAATGACAATGTATAATCTTTTACCAATCGGCAAGCGAAAATTCACCTGTACATTCGCAAATTAATTTAAAACAACTATTCAATTTTTTAAACTGAGAGTCCGATACTGAATTGTACCTTTTTGATTTGTAAATATTTTATATATTAAAATTGGGGAAGCATAACTGCTTCCCCAAAATATATCATAATTATTAACTATCACGCAATATTACTCGATAACTGTAGCAACACGGCCTGAACCTACTGTACGTCCACCCTCACGGATAGCGAATGTAAGACCCTGCTCCATAGCTACTGGATGGATGAGCTCGATTGTCATCTCTACATTATCACCAGGCATGCACATCTCTGTTCCTGCTGGAAGCTCGCAAACACCTGTTACGTCTGTTGTTCTGAAGTAGAACTGTGGACGATAGTTGTTGAAGAATGGAGTATGACGTCCACCTTCGTCTTTTGTTAATACGTAAACCTGAGCTGTAAATTTACGATGGCAAGTTACAGTACCTGGCTTAGCAAGAACCTGTCCACGAACGATCTGGTCACGGTTAACACCACGAAGTAATGCACCGATGTTATCACCAGCCTGAGCCTCGTCTAACTGCTTACGGAACATCTCGATACCAGTTACAACTGTCTTCTGAACATCTTCCTTAACACCAAGGATCTCTAACTCATCGTTAAGGTGAAGTGTACCACGCTCTACTCTACCAGTTGCAACAGTACCACGACCTGTGATTGTGAATACATCCTCTACTGGCATAAGGAATGGCTTATCTGTATCACGCTGTGGATCTGGGATATAAGAATCAACAGTATCCATAAGCTCCATGATCTTGTCTCCCCAAGGTCCGTTTGGATCTTCAAGAGCCTTAAGAGCTGATCCCTGGATGATTGGGCAATCATTGAATCCGTACTCTTCAAGCTGCTCTGTTACTTCCATCTCTACTAACTCGATTAACTCTGGGTCGTCTACCATATCGCACTTGTTTAAGAATACGATGATGTAAGGTACACCTACCTGACGAGAAAGGAGGATGTGCTCCTTTGTCTGAGCCATAACACCGTCAGTTGCTGCAACTACGAGGATAGCACCATCCATCTGAGCTGCACCAGTGATCATGTTCTTTACGTAGTCAGCATGTCCAGGACAGTCAACGTGTGCGTAATGTCTCTTCTCTGTCTCATACTCAACGTGAGCTGTAGAAATTGTGATACCACGCTCTCTCTCTTCTGGAGCCTTATCAATGTTAGCGAAATCTGTAGCTGTGTTACCAGCAACACGAGCTGCTAAAACTGCTGTAATAGCTGCTGTTAAAGTTGTTTTACCATGATCTACGTGACCGATGGTACCAATATTACAATGTGGTTTTGTTCTTTCAAATTTAGCCTTTGCCATTTTGAAATGTCCTCCTTCATTTTTATGCCCATCTCTGAGCTCGTTTTTGTTGTCTTGGTTATAAACCGATGATTTGATTATATATAATAATCAAAGCTTTTTCAAGCTTTTTCATAGCAATTCCCTAAAAATCAGGGAATTGCTGCTCATTTTTTATTTATCTCTGTTAGAGAGAAGTTTTTCCTGTACGTTCTTTGGTACTGGCTCGTATTTCTCGAAGAACATTGAGTAGTTACCACGACCCTGTGTCTTAGAACGTAAGTCTGTCGAATATCCGAACATTTCAGCAAGCGGTACATAAGCATGTACAATCTTACCGCCGCCAAGATCATCCATACCTTCGATACGTCCACGACGAGAGTTAACGTCTCCGATAACGTCTCCCATGTACTCCTCAGGCATAGTTACTTCAACTTTCATGATTGGCTCAAGTAATACAGGAGCTGCCTTAGCCATAGCTTCCTTGAAACACATAGATCCAGCAATGTGGAATGCCATCTCGGAAGAATCGACTTCATGGTAAGATCCGTCGTATACTGTAGCGTGGATACCTACAACCGGGAATCCTCCAAGGGAACCAGCCTTTGTAGCTTCCTCGATACCTTCACCGATAGCTGGGATGTATTCCTTAGGAATAGCACCACCGACAACCTCGGAATCGAACTTGAACAGTTCTTCTCCGTTGGCATCCATTGGCTCGAAACGAACTTTACAATGTCCGTACTGTCCACGACCACCAGACTGCTTAGCATACTTGTATTCCTGATCAACAGCCTTTGTAAATGTCTCTTTATATGCTACCTGTGGAGCACCTACGTTTGCTTCTACCTTGAACTCACGAAGCAGACGGTCTACGATAATCTCCAAGTGTAACTCGCCCATTCCGGCGATGATTGTCTGACCAGTCTCCTGATCTGTATGAGCACGGAATGTAGGATCTTCTTCAGCAAGCTTTGCTAATGCTTCACCTAACTTACCCTGTCCAGCTTTTGTCTTTGGCTCGATAGCGAGCTCGATAACTGGCTCTGGGAATTCCATAGACTCAAGGATAACCGGATGCTGCTCATCACAGATTGTATCACCAGTAGTAGTGAACTTGAATCCAACTGCTGCTGCGATGTCACCAGAGTAAACGATATCTAACTCTTGTCTCTTATTTGCATGCATCTGAAGAATACGTCCTACACGCTCCTTCTTATCCTTTGTAGCGTTTAATACATAAGAACCTGACTTACATGTTCCAGAATAAACACGGAAGTAAGCAAGTTTTCCTACGAATGGGTCAGCCATAATCTTGAATGCAAGCGCTGCGAAAGGCTCATCATCAGATGAATGTCTCTCAACTTCGTTGCCATCCAGATCAACACCCTTAATAGCAGGGATGTCTGTTGGAGCTGGCATATACTCGATAATAGCATCCAACAATTTCTGAACGCCCTTGTTTCTATATGCGGAACCGCAGCATACAGGTACTGCAGTACACTCACATGTTGCTTTACGAAGGACCTTCTTCATCTCATCAACAGATGGCTCTTCACCTTCAAGATACATCATCATCAGATCATCGTCTAACTCGCAGATCTTCTCAATGAGTTCTGTACGATACTCTGCTGCCTGATCAGCCATATCTCCAAGATCATCTGTAACAGTGATGTTATCACCCTTCTCATCATTGTAGATATATGCTTTCATCTCAAACAGATCGATGATTCCCTTGAAATCGTCTTCCTTACCAATTGGTAACTGAAGAACGATTGCATTCTTACCTAATCTTGTACGAATCTGATCAACAGCTCCGTAGAAGTTTGCACCTAAGATATCCATCTTATTGATGAATGCCATACGAGGTACATTGTAGGTATCAGCCTGACGCCATACATTCTCTGACTGAGGCTCAACACCACCCTTTGCACAGAAGACACCAACGGCGCCGTCCAATACACGGAGTGAACGCTCAACCTCTACAGTAAAGTCAACGTGACCAGGAGTATCAATAATGTTGATACGATGCTCAAGTGCACCTTTTTTAGGCTTTGTGAGCTCTTCCTGTGTCCAGTGACAAGTTGTAGCGGCTGAAGTAATAGTGATACCTCTTTCCTGCTCCTGCTCCATCCAGTCCATGGTAGCAGTACCTTCATGAGTATCACCGATTTTATAGTTTACACCAGTATAATAAAGAATACGCTCTGTTAATGTTGTTTTACCAGCATCGATATGAGCCATAATTCCAATATTTCTGGTTCTCTCAAGTGGATATTCTCTTCCAGCCAAGGTTTTTTCCTCCTATTAGAATCTGTAATGTGCGAAGGCCTTGTTTGCCTCTGCCATCTTGTGCATATCTTCTTTTCTCTTAACTGCTGCTCCAGTATTGTTTGCAGCATCCATGATCTCGTTTGCTAATCTCTCTTCCTGAGTCTTCTCACCTCTAGCACGGGAGAAATTGGTTAACCAGCGAAGAGCTAATGCCTGACGACGATCTGGACGAACTTCGATAGGTACCTGGTAGGTAGCTCCACCGATACGTCTTGCCTTTACCTCAAGGGCTGGCATTACGTTGTTCATAGCCTCCTCGAATACCTCGAGTGCTGGCTTTCCTGTCTTTTCTTCTACTTTAGCAAATGCTCCGTATACGATCTTCTGAGCGACACCCTTCTTACCATCTAACATAATGTTGTTGATAAGCTTGGTAACCACTTTGTTATTGTACAACGGATCTGCTAACACGTCTCTTTTCTGAGTATGTCCTTTACGTGGCACGTTACTTCCCTCCTTAATCATAATTAGTTGTAGTTTCAAGGAATCTTCCCGCAAGCGGGTCCCTCCTTAAAACAGAGATTAATTCAACGGTACTCACATGTGTCTCTCTAATGTGTTCGTGCGGGTATATTATAATGAGGAGCACACAACTTATAAAGCCCACCTTGTGGCGTCATGTGCGTAGGTCACATTCGCTTATGCGTACATGACAATAATCCCAACACTAAACCTATTTAGTTCTGTTTGTGATACTTCGTCCGCTAAATATATTACTTAGCTGCCTTAGGCTTCTTAGCACCGTACTTAGAACGGGCCTGCTTTCTGTTCGCTACACCAGCGGTATCTAATGTACCACGGATAACATGGTAACGTGTACCAGGTAAATCCTTAACACGACCTCCACGAATCAGAACAACGCTATGCTCCTGTAAGTTGTGTCCCTCTCCTGGAATGTAAGATGTTACTTCGATTCCGTTAGAAAGACGAACTCTGGCGATCTTACGAAGAGCTGAGTTAGGCTTCTTAGGAGTTGCTGTCTTAACAGCTGTACAAACACCTCTCTTCTGTGGAGAAGAAGTATTGATAGGCTTCTTCTGCAGAGAGTTATAACTTCTCTGAAGTGCAGGTGCTGTAGACTTCTTTACAGTAGTCTGACGTCCTTTTCTTACTAACTGGTTGAATGTTGGCATTATTTTCACCTCCTGTAATTAATTTAAAAGTGTGCAATCTTATGCACGCTAAAATATTATATAAACTTCTTTGCAACTTGTCAAGATAAATTTAGAAAACACAAAAAAGTCGCAATATGCGACTTTTTTGCTTTATCTCTTATTCCTCTGTGGATGTTGTAACAACTTCTTCTGTAACAGCCTCTTCTGTTGCAGCTTCTCCCTGTGCATTCTCTGCATCCGGTTCAAAATTGAAATCATCAAAATCATCGAAAGACATCTCTTCATCTTCGTTCACATCACTGTCAAGTTTGATGTCGCGATATCTCTTCATACCAGTTCCGGCAGGAATCAGTTTACCGATAATTACGTTCTCTTTCATACCAATCAATGGGTCAATCTTGCCCTTGATTGCAGCTTCCGTAAGAACCTTTGTTGTCTCCTGGAATGATGCAGCAGAAAGGAATGAATTTGTAGCAAGTGAAGCCTTTGTGATTCCAAGCAATACCTGAGATCCAACTGCCTGCTCCTTGCCCTCTTCTTCCAGCTTCTCATTTAACTCTAAGAAGTCAAGAGAGTCAACCATGCTTCCTGGAAGAAGATCGGAATCTCCATTCTCCTCAACACGAATCTTCTGTAACATCTGACGAACGATAACCTCGATATGCTTATCGTTGATTTCTACACCCTGCAGACGGTATACACGCTGAACTTCACGAAGCATGTAATCCTGAACAGCTCGAACACCCTTGATCTTTAAGATATCATGTGGGTTTACAGATCCTTCTGTCAGTTCATCACCGGCTTCAAGAACTGCTCCGTCTGTAATCTTAATACGTGATCCGTATGGAATCAGGTAAGTCTTTGTCTCACCGGACTCTGGGTTTGTTACGATAACTTCACGTTTTTTCTTTGTATCTTTAATGTTGGCCACGCCGCCGAACTCGGTAATAATTGCAAGTCCCTTTGGCTTACGTGCCTCAAAAATTTCCTCGACACGAGGAAGACCCTGTGTAATATCGTTACCAGCAACACCACCGGTATGGAATGTTCTCATGGTAAGCTGTGTACCAGGCTCACCGATGGACTGTGCGGCGATGATACCGATTGCTTCACCAACCTGTACTGCCTGACCAGTTGCCATGTTTGCACCATAACATTTTGCACAAACACCCATATGGGAACGACATGTTAAAATCGTACGGATTTTTACACTCTCGATTGGATTGCCATTTGCATCAACACCTTTACTTACAACAGCCGCTGCACGTTTAGGAGTAATCATATGGTTAGCCTTTACGATTACATTTCCGTCTTTATCATAAATAGTTTCACAGGTAACACGTCCGGTAATTCTTTCCTCAAGACTCTCGATTTCTTCCTTACCTTCCATGAATGCCTTAACAACCATGCCCGGAATCTCACGTTTTGTTCCTGCACAGCAGTCTGATTCACGAACGATCATATGCTGTGATACATCAACAAGACGTCTTGTCAGGTATCCGGAATCGGCTGTACGAAGCGCTGTATCGGACATACCTTTTCGAGCTCCATGCGCGGACATGAAGTACTCCAATACATCAAGACCATCTCGGAAGTTTGACTTAATAGGCAACTCGATTGTTCTACCGGTTGTATCAGCCATCAATCCTCGCATTCCGGCAAGCTGCTTGATCTGTTTATCAGAACCACGGGCTCCGGAATCAGCCATCATGAAGATGTTATTGTACTTGTCAAGACCTGTCAGAAGTGCTGTTGTCAGCTCATCATCAGTTTCTTTCCATGTTTCTACAACTTCTTTGTAACGCTCTTCTTCAGTAATAAGACCACGCTTATACTGTCTTGTAATGCGGTCTACTGTGTTCTGTGCTTCCTCGATCATCTGCGGTTTCTGAGGTGGCACGGTCATATCAGAAATGGATACTGTCATAGCAGCACGGGTAGAATATCCATAACCCATTGCCTTAACATCATCCAATACTTCTGCTGTCTTTGTTGCTCCGTGAATATTAATAACTTTCTCAAGAATCTGCTTGATCTGTTTCTTTCCTACTCGGAAATCTACTTCAAGTTTCAAAGCATTGTCCGGATTGCTACGATCAACAAATCCAAGATCCTGTGGAATAATCTCATTGAAGATCAGAAGACCAAGTGTTGTTCTTATAAATCCTGCAACTTCTGTTCCATCCTGTAATGTAGCCTTACGGTATACATAAATGGACTGGTGCAGAGAAATTTCTCCATTCTCGTATGCAAGCAATGCCTGGTTCATACTTCCGAAATGATATCCAAACAGATCCATTGGTGTACAAAGCACACGACGGTTGTTATCTGTCACATCTTCGAACCAGATCATATCATATAAGCCCAACTCACTCTTTCCAGTTGTTGGATCCGGAGTTGTCAGTTTCTTTAACTCATCAAGATCATTGTAAATCTTATCAGAAACAGCCTTTACATTCTTGTCATCCTTATGGTCTGCAAGTTTGTGCATAGTCAGATAATATACACCAAGTACCATATCCTGTGAAGGAACGGCTACAGGGCCACCATCGGATGGTTTCAGCAAATTGTTTGGTGACAAAAGCATGAAACGGCACTCTGCCTGTGCTTCTACGGAAAGTGGAAGATGGACAGCCATCTGGTCTCCGTCGAAATCGGCGTTAAATGCAGTACATACAAGCGGATGCAACTTAATTGCTTTACCTTCTACAAGGATTGGTTCGAAAGCCTGAATACCTAATCTATGAAGTGTAGGGGCGCGGTTCAGCATAACCGGATGCTCCTTAATTACATCTTCCAATACATCCCAAACTTCCGGCTGAAGTCTTTCAACCATCTTCTTGGCACTCTTGATATTGTGCGCAGTTCCATTTGCGGCAAGTTCTTTCATAACGAAAGGCTTGAACAGCTCGATTGCCATCTCTTTCGGAAGACCACACTGATAAATTTTAAGTTTTGGTTCTACACAGATAACAGAACGTCCTGAGTAGTCAACTCGCTTTCCCAACAGGTTCTGACGGAAACGTCCGCCTTTACCCTTTAACATATCAGAAAGAGATTTCAACGCTCTGTTTCCTGGTCCTGTAACCGGACGTCCACGACGACCATTATCGATCAAAGCATCGACAGCTTCCTGCAGCATACGCTTCTCGTTACGTACGATGATATCAGGAGCTCCTAAATCAAGAAGTCTTCGCAGACGATTGTTACGGTTGATAATACGTCTGTAAAGATCATTCAGATCGGATGTAGCAAAACGTCCACCATCCAACTGAACCATTGGACGTAAATCCGGTGGAATAACCGGGATAACTGTCATGATCATCCATTCTGGCTTGTTTCCAGACTCGCGGAATGCTTCAACCACTTCAAGTCTCTTAATAATTCTTGCACGTTTCTGGCCTGTTGCATTTTCCAATTCTGCCTTGAGTTCTGCAGAATCTTTCTCAAGATCGATTGCAGCAAGTAACTCTCTGATAGCTTCTGCACCCATTCCTACACGGAATGCGCTACCATACTGTTCTCTGGCATCCTGGTACTCTGCCTCAGATAAAACCTGCTTGTATGCAAGAGATGTGTCTCCTGCATCTAATACGATATAAGATGCAAAATAAAGAACTCTCTCCAATACACGAGGTGATAAATCAAGGATCAGTCCCATACGTGATGGAATACCCTTGAAATACCAGATATGGGAAACAGGAGCTGCCAGCTCGATGTGACCCATACGTTCTCTACGAACGCTGGACTTTGTAATCTCAACTCCACAACGATCGCAGACAACACCTTTATAACGGATTTTCTTATATTTACCACAGTGACATTCCCAGTCTTTCTGCGGTCCGAAAATCTTCTCACAGAACAAGCCATCTTTCTCAGGCTTCAAAGTTCTGTAGTTAATTGTCTCAGGTTTTTTTACCTCGCCATGAGACCACTCACGAATCTTTTCAGGAGATGCTAATCCAATCTGGATTGCATCAAACTGCATCGCCTGGTTTGTCTCCACTTTATTTGTTTCTGGCATTGTATGACACTCCTTCCCAATTATTCTTCATCATCAAGAACTTCTTCTGCGTCATCAAAAAATTCTTCCGCATCATCAAACTCTTCGTCTGCGTTGTCAGGTTCCTCAACATTTACAAGTTCTTCGTTCTCTGCATTGAACTCCTGCTTTGTGAAACCATGTTTCTCAAATGACTCACTATCTTCAAATGCATAATCCTTATCGTTTCCGATAATCGCATTGATATCTGTATTACCGTACTCGCTTGTCTCGATCAGCTGTACTTCGTTTCTATCCTCATCAAGTACTTTGACGTCCAGTCCGAGAGACTGTAACTCTTTCAACAATACCTTGAAGGACTCCGGTACGCCCGGCTCAGGAATATTATCACCCTTGATAATTGCCTCATATGTCTTCACACGACCAACAACATCATCAGACTTAACTGTCAGGATCTCCTGTAATGTGTATGCAGCACCATATGCCTCAAGTGCCCATACCTCCATCTCTCCGAAACGCTGTCCACCAAACTGTGCTTTACCACCGAGAGGCTGCTGAGTTACTAAGGAGTAAGGACCTGTAGAACGTGCATGGATCTTATCATCAACAAGGTGATGCAGCTTCAGGTAATGCATGTGACCGATGGTAACTCTTCCATCGAAATCCTCACCTGTTCTACCATCACGCAACTGAACTTTACCATCACGTGCAATCGGAACACCCTTCCAAACGCTTCTGTGATCACGGTTGTCAGACAGATATGTCATAACATCCTCGCGAAGAGTATCTTTATACTTATCGTAGAAATTCTCTTCTCCATCGGCAGCTTCTTCTGCATCAAATGGCATATTTACATAATCGTTTGCAAGTTCCAGTGTATCCTGAATATCAATTTCCTTTGCGCCATCAAATACTGGTGTCTCAACATTAAATCCCAACGCTTTCGCTGCAAGACTAAGGTGAATCTCAAGGACCTGACCGATATTCATTCGGGAAGGCACACCAAGTGGATTCAATACGATGTCAAGCGGGCGTCCGTTCGGAAGATATGGCATATCTTCTACTGGTAAAACGCGGGAAACGACACCCTTATTACCATGTCGACCGGCCATCTTATCACCAACGGAAATCTTACGTTTCTGTGCGATGTAAATACGTACAGACTCGTTAACTCCCGGAGATAACTCATCGCCAGCTTCTCTGGTAAATACTTTTGCATCCACAACAATACCGTATGCACCGTGTGGAACTTTAAGAGAAGTATCACGAACTTCGCGGGCCTTCTCACCGAAGATTGCACGAAGAAGTCTCTCTTCTGCTGTCAGTTCTGTCTCTCCCTTCGGAGTAACTTTACCAACAAGAATGTCTCCCGCACGAACCTCTGCGCCAACGCGGATAATTCCACGCTCATCAAGATCTTTCAGTGCATCATCGCCGACACCCGGAACATCTCTTGTGATTTCTTCCGGTCCGAGCTTTGTATCACGTGACTCTACCTCGTACTCTTCAATATGAACAGATGTATAAACATCATACTCTACTAATCTCTCACTTAAGAGAACCGCATCCTCGTAGTTGTAACCTTCCCAAGTCATGAATCCGATCAGCGGGTTCTTTCCAAGAGCAAGTTCACCATTGGATGTAGAAGGTCCGTCAGCGATTACCTCGCCCTTTTCTACCTTCTGTCCCTTAAATACGATTGGTCTCTGGTTATAGCAGTTCGACTGGTTGCTTCGGGAGAATTTTGTAAGAATATATTCTCTGCGGTTTCCGTCTTCCTCACGAACAACAATCCGGTTAGACTCGGAGCTTTCAACCACACCAGCTTCTTTTGCGACAACACAAACTCCAGAATCGACAGCTGACTTTGTCTCCATACCAGTTCCTACAACAGGAGCCTCCGTTGTCAAAAGCGGTACTGCCTGACGCTGCATGTTTGATCCCATCAACGCACGGTTTGCATCATCGTTCTGCAGGAATGGAATCAGGGCAGTAGCAACAGAGAACACCATCTTAGGTGATACGTCCATGTAATCAAATGCTGTCTTGTCATATTCCTGCGTCTCTTCTCTATAACGACCTGATACAGAATTACGAACGAAATGTCCATCTTCATCCAGTTTTTCATTTGCCTGTGCTACATGATAATTATCTTCTTCATCCGCTGTCATATAAACAACTTCGTCTGTAACACGTGGATTCTGTTTGTCAGATTTATCAATCTTGCGGTATGGAGCCTCAATGAATCCATACTCATTAATTCTTGCGTAACATGCAAGGGAGTTGATCAGACCGATGTTCGGTCCTTCAGGTGTCTCAATCGGGCACATACGTCCATAATGACTGTAATGTACATCTCGTACCTCGAATCCGGCACGGTCTCTTGACAAACCACCTGGTCCCAATGCAGATAAACGTCTCTTATGAGTCAGCTCTCCTAACGGATTGTTCTGATCCATGAACTGTGACAGCTGGGAAGATCCAAAGAATTCTTTTACAGCAGCTGTAACAGGTTTGATATTGATAAGGCTCTGTGGGGAGATTCCCTCCAGGTCCTGCGTTGTCATACGTTCACGCACAACACGTTCCAAACGTGAAAGTCCGATACGGTACTGGTTCTGTAATAACTCACCAACCGCACGAATACGACGATTTCCTAAGTGGTCGATATCATCATTTGTACCAACGCCCCACTCCAGATGCATATTGTAGTTGATGGATGCGAAGATATCCTCTTTTGTAATATGCTTTGGAATCAAGTCTGTGATTTCTCTCTTGATTGCCTCAATACGGTCCTCAAGAGTTGTATACTCTTCCATAATCTGAGCAAGTACCGGATAGTAAACCAACTCGTGGATACCAATGCTCTCCGGATCTTCAATTTCCGGAATCCAGCTTCTGATATCAACCATCATAGAAGAAAGAACTTTTGTATTTCTAGTTTCTGTCTGAATCCATACAAATGGAACAGCAGCGTTCTGAATCTGGTCTGCAAGTTCTCTTGTCACAGTGGTTCCTGCCTCTGCGAGAACCTCACCTGTAGACGGATCTAATACATCTTCTGCAAGAACCTGTCCGTTGATACGATTCTTTAACGCAAGTTTCTTATTGAACTTATAACGTCCAACTTTAGCCAGATCATATCTTCTAGGGTCAAAGAACATTGCAGTAATCAGGCTTTCTGCACTCTCTACGGAAAGTGGCTCGCCCGGACGGATTTTCTTATATAACTCTAATAAACCAGCTTCGAAACTTCCCTGTGGCTCACGCTCAGTAATTGCAGGGTCCTTCTGTAAGGAAGCCATAATCTTTGGTTCCTCACCGAACATATCGATGATCTGCTGGTTTGTACCTACACCAAGTGCACGAAGTAATACAGTAATCGGCACCTTACGGGTTCTATCTACACGAACACTGAAAACGTCATTGGAGTCAGTCTCATACTCTAACCATGCACCACGGTTTGGAATAACGGTGCAGGAATACAAAGTCTTACCCACTTTATCGTGAGCAATACCATAATAGATACCAGGGGAACGTACCAACTGGCTGACGATTACACGCTCAGCTCCATTGATAACAAATGTACCGGTCTCTGTCATAAGAGGCAGATCACCCATGAAAATTTCATGTTCATTAATCTCATCTGTCTCTTTGTTATGAAGTCTAACCTTGACTTTCAAAGGTGCAGCGTATGTTGCATCTCTTTCCTTACACTCTGGAATTGTGTATTTTACATCATCTTCGCATAATGTAAAATCTACGAACTCCAGACTCAAGTGACCACTGTAATCTGTGATCGGAGAGATATCTGCAAAAGCCTCTTTGAGACCTTCATCCAGGAACCACTTATAGGAATCCTTCTGGACTTCGATCAGGTTTGGCATCTGCAAAACCTCTTTTTGTCTTGAGTAACTCATACGCATGCCTTTTCCAGCCTTGACTGGACGTATTCTGTTTTTCTCCATTGACGTTTCACCTCTCGTTTTTATTTGCATCTAGTTTATAAACTAATTTCATCACATAGGAATTTTCCTAAAAAAGAGCATGGAAATGCCTAGTGCACCATAATAATGCAACCTATACTATACAACAAACGCCAGGAAAATGCAAGAACTATTTTGAGAAATTTTACTGATTTGTATTTTGATACTTCTTTGATATGTCTGAATAGGGTAGAGGGAGAATAATTATCTCGCCCCTCCCATTGAACCGTACGTACGGATCTCGTATACGGCTCTACAACTTATATTCCAACTTTTGCTAAGTAATAGGATAAGGGATTGAGCAGACCAGCTCCATCTTTTATCCTATTTTCAAGTAAATCTTTACTGATAATGAAATTCACCACGTTCATTCCACTTCTT
>CABJAV010000013.1 GCA_902363675.1 Lachnospiraceae bacterium
GAAGAAGTGGAATGAACGTGGTGAATTTCATTATCAGTAAAGATTTACTTGAAAATAGGATAAAAGATGGAGCTGGTCTGCTCAATCCCTTATCCTATTACTTAGCAAAAGTTGGAATATAAGTTGTAGAGCCGTATACGAGATCCGTACGTACGGTTCAATGGGAGGGGCGAGATAATTATTCTCCCTCTACCCTATTTTGCTTAATGTATGGTAATGTGTGCATTTAGTAGGTTGTAATCGACGGATAAATGGAGTAAAATAACTTCATTGTAACGAAAGATTGTGTCAAGTTTTCTATGAAAACTTGACATGTAGGGGCAATGCATCTTTGATGCATTACAATCATCAGCCCATTTACTGAAAGCAAATTATGCATGGGCTGATGTTCAATAAGGAGGAAGAGCAATGACATTAAAGGGACGGAATTTTTTAAAGTTAATGGATTTTACACCGGAGGAAATCACATACCTGATTGATTTATCCGCAGAATTAAAGGAGAAAAAGCATCAGGGCATCATGCATGACAGCCTTGTAGGCAAGAATATCGCATTGATCTTTGAAAAGACAAGTACCCGAACCCGCTGCTCTTTTGAAGTGGCTGCACACGATCTGGGTATGCATGTTACATATCTTGATCCAAGCGGTTCACAGATCGGAAAGAAGGAAAGCATTCCGGATACAGCCCGTGTACTTGGAAGAATGTTTGATGGAATTGAGTATCGTGGATATGGACAGGAAATCGTAGAGGAACTGGCAAAATATGCGGGAGTTCCGGTGTGGAATGGACTGACCAATGAGTTCCATCCGACACAGATGATCGCAGATATGCTGACAATTCGTGAGCATCTCGGAGAACTTAAGGGTGTGAAGTTCGTATATATGGGAGATGCCCGTTATAATATGGGAAATTCTCTTATGGTAACATGTGCGAAACTTGGAATGCATTTTGTAGCATGTACCAATCCAAAATATTATCCAAACAAGGAACTGGTTGATTACTGCAAGGATGTTGCAGCGCAGACAGGTGCAACAATCACATTGACAGACGATGTTGCGGAAGCTACCAAAGATGCCGATGTCATCTATACCGATGTATGGGTATCCATGGGTGAGCCGGAAGAAGTATGGGCAGAGCGTATTAACGATCTGAAACCTTATCAGGTAAATACAAAGGCATTTGAAAACGCAAAAGACAGTGCTATTTTTATGCATTGTCTGCCGGCATTCCATGACTTAAAAACTACCATCGGCAAACAGGTTTACGAGAAGTTTGGATTATCAGAACTTGAAGTTACAGATGAAGTATTTGAAGGACCGCGCTCGGTTGTATTTGATGAGGCAGAGAACCGTATGCATTCCATCAAAGCAATTATGAAAGCGACATTATCAGACTAAAACAAGCGGTAAAGGCGTATGAAAGCAGAAATATTGAAAATGCTCCGTGAAACAGACGGATATGTATCCGGACAGGAGTTGTGTAATCATTTTGGTGTGTCCCGTACAGCCGTGTGGAAAGCAATCAATCAGCTGAAAGAGATGGGATACGAGATAGAGGCGGTGCAGAACAAAGGATATCATCTCCTGTCTGTGCCGGATGTGATTAATGATGTAGAGTTAGAGAGTATCCGAAAGACAAAATGGGCCGGATGTGAGATTCATTATTTTGATACCATTGATTCTACGAACACGAAGGCAAAAGAACTGGCAGAGAGTGGTCATCCCACGGGAACTCTGGTAGTGTCCGAGCAGCAGACTGCAGGAAGAGGACGCAGAGGCCGGTCTTGGGAATCACCATCCGGAATCGGTATATTTATGACACTTATGCTCAAGCCGGATATCAATCCGAACAATGCATCCATGCTGACACTGGTTACGGCACTGGCTACCGCACGGGCTTTGCGCAGAGTTGTCAATGTCCCTGCCTTAATTAAGTGGCCGAATGATCTGGTCGTAAACGGAAAGAAAATCTGTGGAATGCTCACAGAAATGAGCGCACAGTTTGATTATATCAACAATATTGTCATTGGCATTGGTATCAATGTGCACAATGAATCTTTTCCGGAAGAGATTGCAAAGACAGCAAGTTCCCTTCTTCTGGAATGTGGACATCGCTTTCATCGGGCGGATATTATAGAGGCTTTTCTCGAAGAGTTTGAGGCTGCTTATGAAGTGTACCTTAAGACCGAGGATATGGAAGGATTGCAGCAGGATTACAATGAGCTGCTGGTGAACATGAACCGACAGGTGCGGGTCCTTGATCCGAAGGAACCATTTGAAGGAAAAGCAATGGGAATTACAAAAAAAGGAGAACTCATCGTAGACACATGGGAATCGCGCAAACTGGTGTCTTCCGGAGAGGTTTCCGTGAGAGGAATATACGGATATGTCTAAAGAAGTTACGTTGTGTGTATCCAATGCATACCAGAAAAAGTTCTACCTGAATGAGAATTTTAATGAACTGCCACAGTCCATCCGCGAAGAACTTAAAATCATGTGTGTGCTTTACACAGAAGATATCGGTGGAATTTTGGAACTTGTATTTGATGAGGAGGGAAACCTTCAGTTTAAGACAAGCTGTGAAGAGGGCGATTTCTATTATGATGAGATTGGAAGTGTGCTGAAGATCAAACAGTTCAGAAATGAAAAACGTGAATTGCTTGAGGCCGTGGAAACATATTATCGTGTAATGTTTCTGGGCGAAGGATGGAGCGAGGAGGAATAGGACATGATATTAACAATAGATGTGGGAAATACAAATATTACCTGTGGAGTATTCGATGAGGATGTCATTGTTGCTTCTTTTCGCATTACCACCAAGATGCCGCGTACATCCGATGAATATGGAATGATCCTTTACAATCTGCTCGAACAGAATAATATTCAGCCAATGGACATCGGGGATGCAATCATTTGCTCTGTTGTTCCGAATGTGATGCATTCCCTGCGGGGCGGACTGGTAAAATATTTTCACATTACACCAATTATTGTCGAAGCAGGAATTAAGACAGGTATCCGTATTGTGACGCCGAACCCGCAGCAGATCGGTGCGGATCGAATCGTGGATGCCGTTGGTGCATATGAAATATATGGAGGTCCTGTATTGGTGATTGATTTCGGTACGGCTACAACATATGATTTTGTGGATGAAAGCGGGGCTTTTCTCGGTGGAATCACGGCACCGGGTATCCGGATTTCCGCAAAGGCACTGTCAGAAGATGCCGCAAAGCTTCCGGAGATTGAAATCAAAAAGCCGGAGAGCATTCTTGGAAAAGATACTATCACGAGCATGCAGGCTGGTATTGTTTATGGACAGATTGGTCAGACGGAATACATTATCAACAAAGTAAAAGAAGAAGTCGGACTGGAAAACGTGAAAACGGTTGTGACCGGTGGACTGGGACGTATTATTGCAAACGAGACAACGTGTATCGATATTTATGACCCGAACCTTACCTTAAAAGGTATTTACCGCGTGTATAAAAAACAGAATCGGAAAATAAAATAGTATGATAAAAGCATTAAAAATAGGCAATGTGACATTGCCGAATAATTTAATACTGGCTCCTATGGCAGGCGTAACAGACCTGCCATTTCGCTTGTTATGCAAAGAGCAGGGAGCGGGACTTCTGTGTATGGAGATGGTCAGCGCCAAAGCCATTATGTACAAAAACCGCAATACACAGAGCCTTTTGGAGATTGATCCAAGAGAAAATCCGGTATCGTTGCAGCTGTTTGGGTCAGATCCGGATGTAATTTCGAATATAGCGCATGAAATCGAGGAACGTCCTTTTGATCTGCTGGATATTAATATGGGATGTCCGGTGCCGAAAATTGTGAATAACGGTGAGGGATCGGCGCTGATGAAGAACCCGAAACTGGCAGGGGAGATTATCCGAAAGACAGTAAAGGCAATCAACAAACCGGTGACTGTAAAAATCCGAAAGGGATTCGATGACGATCATGTGAATGCAGTGGAGATGGCAAAGATTGCAGAGGATGCGGGAGCGGCAGCAGTGGCTGTGCATGGCCGCACAAGAGAACAGTTTTATTCCGGAAAGGCAGACTGGGACATTATCCGTCAGGTAAAAGAGGCGGTATCCATTCCCGTGATTGGAAACGGAGATCTGCTGACGGCGGAGGATGTGATTGCCATGGAGGAACAGACGGGATGTGACGGCTTTATGATTGCCCGGGGAGCACAGGGAAATCCATGGATATTTAAGCAGATTCTGCATTATTTTGAGACCGGTGAGCACTTACCGAAGCCTTCCATAGAAGAAGTGACACAGATGATTCTGCGGCATGCCAGGATGATGCTGGAGTTCAAAGGCGAGTACATTGGCATCCGTGAAATCCGTAAGCACGCAGCTTGGTATACCGCAGGTTATCCGAATTCAGCACGGCTTCGTGTGGCAATCAACAATGTGGAGTCGTTCGAGGCTTTGGAAGAGTTGCTTCTCGGCAATCTCAAAGAAACCGGAAACGGCGCAAAACCTTGACATTATGCGGTTGATTGGGTATAATACCTTAGTTAATTTATAGAGATACGTAGTTTTTTAAATATTATTATAAAGCGGGGTAAAAGAAATGGATAAGAAAAATATCTTGACCTATGAAGGTCTGAAAAAACTTGAAGATGAGTTGCAGGATCTGAAAGTTGTAAAACGTAGAGAGATTGCACAGAAGATCAAAGAGGCCCGCGAGCAGGGTGACTTGTCCGAGAACGCAGAGTACGATGCAGCAAAGGATGAGCAGAGAGATATCGAGGCTCGTATTGAAGAAATCGAGAAGATTCTTAAGAATGCAGAAGTCGTTGTTGAGGAAGAAGTAGACTTAGACAAGATCAGCATCGGATGTAAAGTCAAGATTCTTGATTGTGAATTTAATGACGAGTTAGAGTATAAACTTGTTGGTTCCACAGAGGCAAACAGCTTAAAGGGAAAAATCAGTAACGAGTCTCCAGTAGGCCGTGCATTGATTGGAAAGAAAGTTGGAGATACCGTAGTTGTCGAGACAGAAGCAGGAGAGCTTTCTTACAAGGTACTTGAAATCCAGAGATCAACAGTAGAATAGAAAGGAACGAAAGATGGCGGGAAATAATGCAAATCAGGGCGGCCAGCAGGATGTAAACCAGCTGCTGAAAGTTCGCCGCGAGAAGTTGGCAAATCTGCAGGAAGCAGGACAGGACCCATTTCAGATTACAAAGTATGATGTGACACATCATACTTCAGATGTAAAAGAAGTATATACAGCTCATGAAGAAGAGCTTTTAGCAGGAAGACCGGAAGTTAATACAGACGGTATGGACGAGGCTGAGGCAAAAGAAGCTACAAAGAAAGAATATGAAGAGAGAAGAAGCATCATGGATGCATCTCCAATTCAGGTATCCATCGCTGGACGTATGATGTTTAAGCGTGTTATGGGTAAAGCATCTTTTGCAAATATTCAGGATTTAAAGGGAAGCATTCAGATTTATGTTGCCCGTGACTCTATCGGTGAGGATTTATATGCAACATTTAAGAAATCTGATATCGGTGATATCTGGGGCGTAAAGGGATATGCATTCCGTACAAAGACCGGAGAGATCTCTATCCATGCAGAAGAGATGACACTTCTTTCCAAGTCTTTACAGATTCTGCCGGAGAAGTTCCACGGACTGACTGATACCGATATGCGTTATCGTCAGAGATATATTGACCTGATCATGAACCAGGAGAGCAAGGAAGTATTCGTAAAGCGTTCTAAGATTCTCAAAGAGATTCGTAACTTCCTGGCTGACCGTGATTTCATGGAAGTTGAGACACCGATGCTTGTTGCAAACGCAGGTGGTGCAGCAGCAAGACCATTCGAGACACACTATAATGCATTGAACGAAGATGTAAAGCTTCGTATTTCTCTTGAGCTTTACTTAAAGAGATTGATCGTTGGTGGTCTTGAGCGTGTATACGAGATCGGCCGTGTATTCCGTAACGAGGGTGTTGATACCCGTCATAATCCGGAATTTACACTGATGGAACTGTATCAGGCATACACCGATTACGAAGGCATGATGGAACTGACAGAGTCCATGTTCCGTTACCTCGCTGAAAAAGTATGCGGATCAACAAAGATCTCTTACAATGGTGTAGAAATTGATCTTGGAAAGCCATTTGCACGTTTAACCATGAACGATGCAATCAAGAAATATACCGGTATTGATTTTGATCAGGTACCGGATGACGCAGCAGCAAAGAAGCTTGCAGATGAGCATCATATTGCATACGAAGAGCGTCATAAGAAGGGTGATATCATCAACCTCTTCTTCGAGGAATACTGTGAGAAGGAGCTGATCCAGCCAACATTCATCATGGATCATCCAATCGAGATTTCTCCACTGACAAAGAAGAAACCAAGTGATCCTACAAAGGTAGAGCGTTTCGAGTTATTCTGTAATACATGGGAGATGTGTAATGCATATTCCGAGTTAAATGATCCGATTGATCAGCGTGAGCGTTTCGCTGCACAGGATGCCAATGCCGCAGCCGGTGATGACGAAGCAGAGCACACCGATGAAGATTTCCTGAATGCATTGGAGATCGGTATGCCGCCTACAGGTGGTATCGGATACGGAATTGACCGTCTGGTAATGTTGCTGACAGACAGTCAGGCTATCCGTGATGTACTTCTGTTCCCGACGATGAAGTCATTGGATAAAAAAGACCAATAAAATCAAGGGTTTGCGGACTTCCAACTTGTATGGTACGACAGGAGTACGACAAAATAACCTATCTTAAAGGGTTAAAACAAACGATTTTAAATTAAAATCGAGTCAGTTCAAGTTCATATTTTGTACTATAAGGACATTTTTCTAAAAGAAATTTTAGAGGAATGTCCTTTTTTGTTATGGTCAACGGAACAAAATAAGAAAATGGAGGAAGTCAGTATGAACAGTACAGCGTTAGGAGCAGAAAAAGAAAATATTAACTTTATCAGTGAAGCACATGAGAAATTCTACTATGAAAAAATTCAGAAAGTTAGAGAAGCAGATGTATATCACAAGGCACTTTGCTATTGCATTGGAATGAACGAAGATACACGAAGAAATGTGGATAGAATTTATAATTTCAAGACTGGATGTGTAAAACCGGAGTGCCTGCATGAAGGCTGGCAGACCAGTGGAAGTGCAAAGGTTGTCAGAATGGCATTTAATCTGTATTGCAATGGTACACCGAGCGTGGATGATGAACAGGACACAGAGGAGCAGGTGGATGAGTGCCGGAGATATTCAGTAGAGGATTTGTTCTGCTGTTGCTATGCACCATATTTCTGGCAGGCAATACAGATTCGCTATCCGGAGTATGCCACATACAATAAAAATTTGTATGCAATGTTTGGAGGAAATGATTGATGTTAAAGATTCGATTGATGGGAACAAAGAATGATATTACATGGTTCAAAAAAATCATGCAGAGACACCCAAAGGTAGAGGTTCTGGAAATGTCAGACCTCTATCCCAACAAGGGAACAGATAAATATTACAGATCGTATGTAGAAGTAAAAAAGAGCAATGTAAAAGAATAATAGTAGAATTTGGAGGAATTTCATCATGTGTAAAGTTATAGTAATCGGAAACCAGAAAGGTGGAGTTGGAAAGACCACCACAACAAGTAATCTAGGTATTGGACTTGCAAAAAAGGGGAAAAAGGTGCTTCTGATAGATGCGGATGCACAGGGAAGCCTGACAGCAAGTTTAGGCTTTCAGGAGCCGGATAAACTGGATGTATCTCTTGCAACCATTATGGCGAATATCATCAATGAAGAAGATATGGAGCCGGATTATGGCATCCTAAAGCACGACGAGGGTGTAGACCTTATGCCCGGCAATATAGAGTTGTCGGGATTGGAAGTATCACTGGTAAATGTCATGAGCAGGGAGCTTGTGCTTCGGACTTATATAGAACAGCAGAAAGAAAGGTATGATTACATTCTGATTGATTGTATGCCTTCCCTTGGCATGATTACCATAAATGCCTTTGCAAGTGCCGACAGCATCCTTATTCCGGTGCAGGCAGCATATCTGCCGGTAAAAGGTCTGGAACAGCTTATAAAGACCATAGGAAAGGTAAAAAGGCAGATCAATCCAAAATTGGAGATTGAAGGTATTCTGCTTACTATGGTTGATAACAGAACGAATTATGCAAAAGACATCAGTGCATTGGTTGTGGAGAATTATGGTAGCAAGGTAAGAATATTTGAAAACAGTATTCCGATGTCGGTAAGAGCTGCGGAGATTTCTGCTGAAGGTGTCAGCATTTATGAGCATGATCCAAATGGAAAAGTAGCGAGTGCCTATCAGTCATTGACAGAGGAGGTGCTTGCAGATGAATAAAACAGGAAGTGCCGCAAAGGTAAAACTGAACAGCTTCGATGATTTATTCGGAGATGGACAGCCACAAGCAGGAACAGAACAGGTACAGGAAATTGCATTATCAGAACTGCATGAGTTCAAAGGTCACCCATTTAAGGTACTGGACGATGAAAAGATGCAGGAGACGGTGGAGAGTGTCAGAGAGCATGGCGTGCTGATGCCGGGTATTGCAAGACCAAGAGCTGAGGGCGGCTATGAAATTATTGCAGGACATCGCAGGAGACATGCGTGTGAACTGGTAGGACTTGAAACAATGCCGATGTTTATCCGTAATTATACGGATGATGAAGCCACGATTATTATGGTGGACAGCAATATCCAAAGAGAAGATATTCTTCCAAGCGAAAAAGCAAAGGCATACCGCATGAAATATGATGCTATGAAGCATCAGGGAAGCAGAACAGGCGGACTTACTTTGGAAGAACTTGGAGAAGCCGCAGGAGAAAGTGCAAAAACAGTTCAAAGATATATATGGATTTCACGCTTATCGGAACCATTGCTTGATATGGTTGATGCAGGGAAAATAGGCATTATGCAGGCTGTTGACCTTTCATTTTTATCCGAGGATGCACAGCAATGGGTATTGGTTGCCATACAGGACACCAATGCTGTCATAAGCAAACAGCAGAGTGCCATGCTAAAGGAGAGTGACAAAAAGGGAGAACTGACTTTTCCAATGGTGCGTATGCTTCTGGAGAAAGAAAAGCCAGTAGAGCGTAAGGTTGTTATAAAAACGGAACGCATTAACAGTTATTTTCCGGATACATACAGCACAGATGATATAGAAAAAATAATATTTCAGCTATTAGATAACTGGAAGAATACACAGTAGGAAGGAGGAGACGAGAATGGGAGAAATTTTGCAGCTAGATTATTATTACGGAATAGAAGCGGAACAGTTCTCATTCTATCGTGTTCCACGCCTGCTGATAAAGGACGAGCGTTATAGGGGACTTAGCAGTGATGCTAAGCTCCTCTATGGCTTAATGCTTGATAGAATGTCTCTTTCTATGAAGAATGGCTGGCTGGATGATAAGAACAGGGCATATATTATTTATACGATAGACAATATCATGGATGACTTGGGTTGTTCCAAGCCTACATGCATAAAAATCATAAAGGAACTGGATTCGGATTCTGGAATTGGTCTGATTGAGAAAGTACGCAGAGGATTAGGAAAGCCGGATATTATTTATGTGAAAAACTTTTCGACAATAGCAGAAACACAAGAGGAAAAAAAGCCTGAAAATGCTGATAAATCCACAGAAGTAAAAAATCTTTACTTCAAGAAGGAAAAGGATTTTACTTCTGCAAGTAAAGAAACTGAACTTCAGGAGGTAAAAAAATCTGACTTCAAGAAGGAAAAGAATTTTACCTCCGGAAGTAAAGAAACTGAACTTCAAGAGGTAAAAGAATTTGCCCCTAATTATACTAACTATAATCAGACTTATATGAATCAAACTAATTATAACCATACTGAGGAGAGTTATAACAATCCTATCAATCAATCTGCAACAGAAAAGCCACAAGATGATGTGATTGATTCGATGGATGATGCACAGGCATACATAGAACTAATTAAAGAAAATATCAATTATGATCATCACATGAAGTATGATGGTTATGGTGAAAAAGAACTTTATGACGAATTATTTGGGATAATCTGCGAAGTAGTGTGCGTAAAGAGAAAATCAATCCGAGTTGCAGGTGAGGATTATCCGTATGAGCTTGTAAAATCCAGATTCTTGAAACTGAACAGCAGTCATCTGGAATATGTGATTGGTTGCATGAAAGAGACAACGACGAAGATTACAAATATCAAAGCGTATATGATAACAGCACTTTATAATGCACCAACTACGATAAATCATTTCTATCAGCAGGAAGTGCAGCATGATATGTATGGAGGTGGATGGCATGAAAAGGGTATTATTTAAGGTGATTTTGCCGCTGGCATTTATTGTAGTATGGCTGGATATGTGTTACTGGATATGTCTGGGAGATAACGGTATGAACTGGTTTCAATTCTGGATTATGAGTGGCTTTCCTTTCGGCATACAAAAGATGCTCGTACTGCTGATACCTCGTAATTTGGGAATAGCCGGGAGCATAGGAGTGTTGGCACTTGACGCAGTCATAGGTGGCATGATCGGAGTGATTGTCCTTGCAATAAAAATTATTGCAATCATTAGGGAAGTAATCAATATCATAATGGAACTTGCAGGAAAGAGAATTTCTTGCTGAACAGGAGCAGGTATGAAATGAAAGTTTTTATACCTGCTTATTTTATAACTTCTGGTCACAGCGTCCAGAAGTGGAAAGGAACTGATATGGAATCAATGAGAGACACCAAGCGTATCATGGAGCGTGAAATCAAAAAAGGAAGCACACCATTATCTTTTGAACAAATGGAGATTGATACAAATAATTATCAAGAGATTACTTCTGTGGAGAAGCTGACACAGGTATTGCAGTACCTTCACAGGGTAGGCAATTACAAGTCTTTAGCGGGAAAAACGGTGATCAATAATGTTTACACTTTTATGCGTGGAAGGACACCTGATTTTAGCAGAGCAAGAAGTATATTTGACCGGGAAAAGATATATCATCAGATGCTCCGGCAGGAAAGGAAGATGAAGCCTACTTATGAGGGAGACTGCTATATCGAAACAGCAAAGTGCTATTTTTCATTGCCGGAGGAATGGGAAAAGCATAAAATGATATATCTGAATAATGATGCGTATGGTTTTATCCTGTCGAATAAGTATATCTTGGGATTGTATAAGTATTGCAGGGAAGCAAGGCGGGATATTGCAATGGAAGCTCATGAAATACCGGAGAATACAAATACTGTTGTTCAACGGCTGATAAACATGGAAAATCTGGAAGTGTTATCACATTGTCTGCTGCTCGATGATGTATGGATAGAAGATAATCTGATCGGTGCAAAGATGTACACGATTTTCAAGTTAGGAATTTCTTCTCAAAGCACAGCTTTTCTGCTATAATGGGCATTAGCTTATTATGTCTGGAGGAAATGAATATGTGCGATGAAAATATGAATTTAGAAGAACAGGTTACTGAGCCTGTTGAGCCAAAGGTGGAAACAGAACCATTATTTGAGGAAATGGTGGATTTTGATACATTCAGCAAGTCAGATTTCCGTGTTGTAAAAGTAAAAGAATGTAGTGCTGTGAAGAAAAGCAAAAAGCTGTTACATTTTGTTTTAGATGATGGCACAGGAACAGACAGAATTATTCTCTCTGGAATCCATGCATATTATGAACCGGAGGAACTGGTCGGAAAGACATTACTTGCAATTACAAATTTACCACCTAGAAGTATGATGGGAATTGATTCCTGTGGTATGCTTTTATCCGCTGTTCATACAGTAAATGGAGAGGAAAAGCTCAACTTGGTTATGTTGGATGATGCAATTCCGGCAGGTGCAAAGCTCTACTAATCAAAAAAGGATATAGAAGAATTTACAGCGTTAAGGCAGATATGAGATCGAAAGGTTTCGTATCTGCTTTTTTATTGCAACAACTTCTGGTCACAGCGTCCAGAAGTGGAAAGGAAAAGAAATGAACAGAAAAAATATGAAGAAATTATTGCTTGCTGTTATTGCTGTGGTAATTGTGGCAAAAATAGCAAGAGACATTATGAAAGCGAGAAAGCAGAAAGAAAATATTCCTGCTGATATATTCGAGGATTTTTATGAGGAAGAAATGAACTGGTGGGATAAAGACCTTGAGGAAGGGGAGGAGCAGTAAGTATGGCAATGAAAACACAGCTTCACAGGCTGTTGGTTCCACCCTAAATCAAGTTGGTGCAGATAAGGAAGGAGGTACACCGTGCAGGAGGAAACAACACAGAAAACCATTGCTCTTGCAATCAAGACTTCCAAACTGACCGCAAGCGTGTTACAGAAGGCGATGAAGATGTATCTGGAACACCAGAAGCATAAGGAGCCTTCCCATGGGAAAATCCCGGTAAAAAAGCTGGTCGGTCAGGGAGAGGGTGCAAAGTCCATTGAGGTTACGGATAGCAATATTAAATCCTTTGAGCGTGTTGCAAGGAAATACAATGTCGATTTCGCAGTAAAAAAGGATAAGACCATGGAACCACCCAAGTATCTTGTATTTTTCAAGGGCAAGGATGCCGATGTGATTGCACAGGCATTCAAGGAATTTGTCAAAGTTAATGAGAAAAAACAGCAGCGTCCGTCACTCAGACAGAAACTGAAAGGACTTCAGAAGATTGTTGCACAGAATAAAAATAAGGAGCGCAGCAGAGAGAAAAAAAAGGACAAGGGACAGAGCTTATAAGCAAGGTCATTGACGGGATTGTGAAAGATTTGCAGTCAATTCCGAAAACTCTCAAAGAAAAAACAAAAGGGGTAAATAAAAAGCAGCTTGCCCTGAAATGTGCTCCCTATGTGATCTTTGGGTATGTTCTGAATAAGGTTTCATGGCTGTATGGACAGCAGGCAGGTGATAACACCTTACAGAAGGTGTTGGACACAATCAATGGGATTGGAGGTGCGTTCCATAATCCGCTTCCAAGTTTTCTGCCGAGAGATTTACTGGTAGGAGTGGGATGCGGAATAGGATTTCGTATGGTAGTTTATTATAAAGCGAAAAATGCAAAGAAATTCCGGCAGGGAGTTGAGTACGGTTCGGCAAGGTGGGGAACTGCCAAAGATATTGAACCGTATGTTGATCCTGTATTTGAAAACAACGTGCTTTTAACGGCAACGGAGCGTCTTATGATGTCCGGCAGACCAAAGCAGCCGAAGTATGCAAGGAATAAAAACATTCTTGTGATCGGTGGTTCCGGTTCCGGTAAGACACGCTTTTTTGTGAAGCCGAACCTTATGCAGATGCACAGTTCCTATGTGGTCACTGATCCGAAAGGCACTGTGCTGGTCGAATGCGGCAGGATGCTGTCTAAGAATGATTACCGGATTAAGGTGCTTAATACCATTAACTTTGCAAAATCAATGCATTACAACCCTTTCGCTTACATCCGGAGCGAAAAGGACATTCTGAAACTCGTAAACACAATCATTGTAAATACCAAAGGGGAAGGACAGCAAGCCTCTGAGGATTTCTGGGTAAAAGCCGAAAAGCTCTATTACACGGCACTGATCGCATATATCTGGTACGAAGCACCGGAGGAAGAACAGAATTTTTCCATGCTGATTGATCTGGTGGATGCCAGCGAAGCTAGGGAGGATGATGAAAATTTCAAAAATGCGGTTGACCTGCTGTTTGAGGAGCTGGAGCAGAAGAACCCAAACCATTTTGCGGTAAGGCAGTATAAGAAGTATAAACTTGCCGCAGGAAAGACAGCAAAATCTATTCTGATTAGCTGTGGTGCAAGGTTGGCACCATTTGACATCAAGGAGCTGCGTGACCTGACTGCTTATGATGAACTGGAGCTTGATACATTGGGTGAGAAAAAGACAGCACTGTTTGTCATTATCTCCGATACCGATGCGACATTCAATTTCATTGTAAGTATCATGTATTCGCAGTTATTCAATCTGCTTTGTGACAAGGCAGATGATGTATATAACGGAAGACTGCCGATTCACGTCCGGTGCTTACTGGACGAGTTTGCAAACATCGGGCAGATTCCACAGTTTGAGAAGCTGATTGCTACCATTCGTAGCCGGGAAATATCAGCTTCTATTATTTTGCAGTCAAAGTCACAGCTAAAGGCTCTGTACCGGGATAACGCTTCCACGATTGAAGGAAACTGCGACACTACCTTGTTTCTGGGAGGAAAAGAAAAAGATACTCTGAAAGATCTGGCAGAAATCCTTGGAAAAGAAACGATTGACCTTTACAATACCTCGGATACGAGAGGTACGAGCCAGTCCTACGGTCTGAACTATCAAAAGACCGGAAAAGAGTTAATGAGTCAGGACGAGATTGCAGTCATGGATGGCAGCAAATGTATCATGCAGCTTAGAGGTGTGAGACCATTTTTCTCAGATAAGTTTGATATAACGAAGCATAAGCAATACCCGCTGTTATCCGATTATGACAAAAAGAATGAATTTGACATTGAAAAATACGTTAAAAACCTTAACAAGCTGCGGTTCAAGCAGAATGATGTGGTGGACGAGGTATGCGATGTCGGAGAGATCACGGCTTAACTTCTGGTCACAATGTCCAGAAGTGACTTTACAACTAAATATTGGAACTATTGTTATGGGAGTTTTTCTGAAAAATCACAAATCAGAACAGCTCCCTTTTTTATTTCATTTTTCAAGAAAAAGGAGACAAACAAATGGGCTTTTTTACAACATCAGTAACAGGACTTAAAACAGTAGTAACAGCAATCGGAGCAGGTGTAGGCGTGTGGGGAGTTATCAATCTTCTCGAAGGATATGGAAACGATAATCCCGGTGCAAAATCACAGGGTATCAAGCAGTTCATGGCTAATTAGTTGGAACAAAAAACGAAAGGAAAAGCACAATCCAGACGGTATCAGCGGCAGGCTACAAGAATAAATTGTGATTTCACAAGATTGGTGCTATAATAAGAGAAAAGTTCCTGCCGGGGCAGCCGCCCCGGTGGTATAGATAGAAAGGCAGGAAAACAATATGCACATCAGCTATAAGCCACTCTGGCACACACTGTTAGAGCGTGATATGAGAAAAGAGGATTTAAGGCTTGCCGCTGGTATGACAACAAATATGATTGCCAACATGAGCAAAGAGGGAAAGCACATCAGCATGGATACATTAGCCCGTATCTGCGAAACGCTGAATTGTGAGATTACCGATGTGATTGAGTTAGTACCAGACGAGCCTGCTTCCACAGGAGGTAAGGAACATGAGCGAATTGAAACCAAGAATAACGGAAAACGGAATTGATTATATCCTTGTCGGAGATTACTACATCCCGGATTTGAAACTGCCGGAGGAACACCGCCCCATTGGGAAGTATGGACGGCTACATCAGGAATATTTAAGAGAAGTCCACCCAGCCAGATTGAACACATTGATATTGACCGGGGAGTTATGGACATATCTTGCAGACCTGAACGAACAGGCACAGGAACGGTTAGACATCATCATGGAACAGATGAAAACTGCCGAGGGCGTAACCGAGGAATTGAAGCGTACCCATCAAATGGAATGGGTGCAGCGTTGCAATAACATTCACAACCGGGCAGAAGAAATTGTTTTGCATGAGATGATTTATTCGTAATGATATGTTAAGAGTTAAGCAAATATGAAGTTGTCAAGTTTTTTCAAACAGCCTCATTGCATAGAAATGACAAACAGATTATTCTTAAAGCAGGAGGTGGCAGAAATGGCAAACGAAGATAAGAAAGATTTTAATGCTATGTTGCACGACAATAAGGATATGCCAAAATTTCAAATCATTACAGACCAGAAAAGTATTGAAAAATATGGTGGCAGTAAAATGTATTTTGCACCGCCAATCGACTATGACAAAGTAATGAAAAAAATTCCGTATGGTAAAGTGATTACCGTCGGGAAAATACGAGAATACTTTGCGGAGTTAAGTAGTGCAGATTTTACAGAACCGATTACAGCAGGAATTTTTGTTTCTATTGTGGCATGGGCGAGTTATCAGCGTTCAGAAGATGAAACGCCTTATTGGAGAACATTGAAAGCAAACGGAGAACTAAATGCTAAATACCCAAATGGTATTGAAGCACAAAAAGAAAAATTAGAAGCAGAAGGACACACCATCATTCAAAAAGGGCGTAAAAATGTACGATACTATGTAAAGGACTATGAAAACTCCCTCTTTGATTTGAAATAGGTAAATTTGAATTTGGCAGATGTAAAAGGATTTTGACACTCATAATAAGTGATGTCAAAGCTATTTTGTAGACAATAGTGGGTGTTTTTCCTACAATAAAAGTGCAAGGAGGTATAGTGGCATGGAGCATGATATTGGATGCAAAATCAAGGCAGCCCGAATTGAAAAAAAGCTGACGCAAGAACAGGTTGCCGAATTGTTGGGTGTGAGTCGTCAGACCATCTCAAATTGGGAAAATGAAAAATCCTATCCAGATATTATCAGCGTCATTAAAATGAGCGAATGCTACGATGTCTCTCTTGACTATCTATTGAAAGGAGAACAAAAAATGAAAAGCTATTATGATTATCTTGAAGAAAGTACGAATGTTGTGAAAAGCAATGCCAACAGAAACAAGATTATTACGATTCTCTCCTATCTCTTGATTTGGGCGTTTGCAATGATAGTGTTCTGGTTTTTTGCAAGTGGAAGTGACGCTATGGGTTACAGTTTGATGTTTCTTTGGTTTATTCTTCCTATATCCACATTTATTGTATCTATTGTTATTGGTAAAAATAACTTTTGGGGAAAAGGAAAATGGGCATTCACTCTTTTCTTTGGCGTAATGTATATGCTTGCTGAATATGGCACATTCAAAATGGCAAACAACATTGCTTTTAACAAACTGAATGCCCCTGACTTGGGAATGATTGTAGCCGGAGCAATAATCTCTGCAATCGGTATGTTGGTAGGTTCACTGTGGAATAAGAAACGCCACAATCAAAAAAAATAAGTAACAAGAAAAATCCCAACTTGTTATTCTGAAAATTTAACTGAATAACCACAGCACAAACCGCTGCTACATGGAAGCTAACAAACCATGCAACAGCGGTTTTTCTTTACCGTTTTTTCCTCTGACTGATAGGCGTTCCCATTTTCTTTGATTTTTTGAGAATCCGAATCAGCCAGCGAAATTCTTCGTCTGACAGATTTTTATAGTTGATACCAAGCTGCTTGCAGTAAAGAACAACCAGCTTTTCATCCCGACTGCCCTTGAAATTTTCGACTGCTTCCAGATTTTCTTTCAGTTCATCGGCAACGGTAGTTTGGGGTGCGCTCTCGCTGTCCTTTTTGTGGGCTTCCCGAATATCCCGGATAATGAGATTGAGGTCATCCCGTACCATGTGGCTGAAATACTCATCATCACTGATATGGGCAGCTTGCAGCACCTTTAAATGCGGGTCATCTTCGCCGGGGCGATACCGTTCAATGATTTCATGTCGGACGGTATCGACAAGGGCATTGAGGTTCTGAATCTGCATGGTGGCAATCCCATCCACATAAATCTCAATGTCCGCAAGAAACTTGATAAAGTCCTTATGGGTGGCAAGTTCGCAGAGCAGGCGGTTGTTAATCCGACCGCTTTTCAGGAGTGCCACCATTTCATCACTCAAATGCAGCTCCCTTAATGGCGTGTTGATCTCTGTCCTGTTCTCTGACCGGCAAAAGAGATAATCGAGGGACACCCCATAAAAATCTGCCAGCAGGATAAGGTTGCCATGATTGATTTCCTTATAGTCATCTTTTTCATAACTGCCAAGAGCCGATTTTGAAATACCCGTTTGCTCTGCCAGTTCTTCCAGTTTTAATCCTTTGTTTAATCGTAAATCTTTTAGCCGTTCCTGTATTGTAGTAGCTCCGTTCATTGAAGCAGCTCCCCCTTTTTGACAACATATATAACCGTTGAATTGATTATACCATATCAATTCCGCAATCGTGGAAATTTCTGATTTTTACCCCTGATTCCTACTTTGTGGACATACGGCACAGGGCACAAAAATGTTCTATGATACAGGTAGTTCATCGATGGATTATTCCAATCGAATGACCAGCCTGTGTGGGATATGCTTCCCTGGCGATGTAGCGCCATGACTTTTGGCAGGGATATGGAGGAACCCTGACCGAAACGAGCGTACCAAAGGGAGCGATACGCCGCTGTGAGATTCAGGGGAGGAACGACACCGGGGAGAACTGGCGAACTGACACCGAAATGATACCGAAACACGACAATCTGATAGGGGGACAGTCTACCCTATCGCTGATACTTCGGGAGATTTTAAGCGGCTCTATGGCTGTAATTTTGCCGAAAATCGCCCCGAAACCATACACTAAAACGGGAGAAAACACAATATGCCGAGAATGAGCAAAAAAAGGAAGCATGAGCTTTCCTTTTACCTCAATGACCGGGGGCGTGTCACTTACAACGAATTATGCCGGAAATGCCAGCATGGGTGCAGGCAGAGCTTCCGGGCGGTTGTGATTGACTGCCCTCATTATTTATCCAAACGAGCCAAGAAAAAGGAGGAACACACAGAATGAATTTTGAATTTATGACGATAGACACACCACTGCCGCCCTGTATGCCATTTCCCAGAGCATTGACAGGGTTTCCAGTCAGCAGCACCGCAAAGGTCATGTACTGCCGGATGTTAGACGCTATACTATCCAAAGGGCAGGAGGACGAGAACGGAATCCTGTTTGTCTGCTTCCCTGTCACAGCCATTGCCGCAGTCCTGTCCCGCAGCCCCATGACGGTCAAGCGTTCTCTGAATGAACTGGAAACTGCCGGACTTATCATGCGGGTGCGTCAGGGCATTGGAGAACCAAACAGGATTTATGTGCTGATACCGGGAAAGGAGGATACTGCCCTTGCCTGATACCTCAAAGCTGGAAAAGCTCAACCGGGAGTTGGAGAAAAGCGAAAAGAAACTGCGGAAAGCAATCAATGATGAAAAGGCATTGCAGCACCAGCTAAAGCAGCTTACCCGAAAGGAACGGAGGCATCGGCTCTGTACCCGTGGCGGTATGCTGGAAAGTTTTCTGCAAGAGCCGGAACGCCTGACAGATGATGATGTCATGCTGCTGTTGAAACTCATTTTTCACAGGCAGGACACGCAGGAACTGTTGAAAAAACTGCTGGAACGGGAGAAGCCGGAAAACCCTTAGTTTACTAAGGGCGCAATTATACACCACCCAGAGGTTGGTGCATTGCGTTCTCCGAAGGCTCCTCGCCGGAGGGCTGTGATTTTCCGCAGTCATGGTCTGCTCCAAATCAAACAGGGGACGCTACGCTTCCCCTGCGCTGGCTGCCGCCAGCTACCCTTTTGTGGACTTGCCATCTGGGGACACCTTGCGTTGTAAGCTGTTCCCAGCCGACAAGTTTTACAGAATCAGTTTTCTGTCTTTTGAGAAGAAATGAAAAATGTTATACTAAAAAATGAAAATGCCTATTGACTCTCACGGAACGTCATAGATTAAAGTTACCTTATCAGGAACAGGAGGTCAGCAGCTATGAGGACAGTAAAAGAAATATCAGATTTAACAGGTATCAGCGTTCGCACGCTTCACTATTATGATGAAATCGGGTTGTTAAAGCCAACAGAAAAAAGTGATGCGGGATACCGGCTTTATGACGATAAGGCACTGGAAACATTACAACAGATTTTATTTTTCCGTGAGTTTGATATCTCCTTGAAAGAAATCAAAGCTGTTTTGGACAATCCGGCTCTTGAAAGAAATCAGATTCTACAAGTACAGCGAAAAATGTTGGTAACAAAGAAAGAACGAATGGAACGTCTGATTGCCAGCATTGATGACATTCTGAAAGGAGAGAACAAAATGGATTTTACAATTTTTACCAAAACAGAAGTAGAAGAAATGTTCCAAACCATGCTTGAGCATATGCCGGAGAATATGAGAAACATTGCAATTAAAGAATTTGGTAGCATTGAACAATGGAAAAAGCATTATATGGAAGTCGTATCTTCGGAAGAAATGCAGAAAGGCTATGCAAAGGTAGTTGAATGGTATGGTGGAAAGGACAAGTTTCTGTCTGTTGCCCGAACTCCCGTCAGCAAAGAAGTTGCAGAAAGCTATAACAAACGGATAGAAGCGATTTTGCAAAAACTGATTGCAAAACAGAATTGTGACATAGATTCTTTTGAAGTAAAAGAGCTTGTTGGAGAATATGGCTTTGTTATGAAACAGCTTGCCCAGATAAAAGAAGAAAAAGGCTTTATGATGGCACAGGCGCAGTATTACCGCAATGAACAAATCAAACCAATGATAGACGAAAAATACGGTGAAGGGGCTTCTGATTTCTTTGCACAGGCAATAGAAAACTATTATAAAGTTAAGTAATCTTGAATTTTAACTAAATACCCGCCGCCCCCAGCGGCACACCAAGCAGGAAATCTGAAAAAGGTCTCCTGCTTTTTTTATACCTAAAATCGGAAAGGAGGAACACTAAATGCCCTGTCCACACAATCAAATCTCCATCGTCCAGCGTAGCAACCGCCAGTCTGCTGTTGCCGCCGCTGCTTACCAAAGCGGCGAAAAGCTGTTCTGTGAATACGACCAGCAAGTGAAGCACTACCCAGAAAAGCGTGGTATCGTCCATAATGAAATCCTGCTCCCGGCAAATGCCCCGCCAGAGTATGCAGACCGCAATACCTTATGGAACGCCGCCGAAGCTGTTGAGAAGCAATGGAACTCCCAGCTTGCAAGGCGGTGGGTGCTTTCCATTCCCAGAGAGATACCGCCCGACCAGTACGCCGCCCTTGTCCGGGATTTCTGCAATCAGCAGTTTGTTTCCAAAGGAATGTGCGTGGATTTTGCCATCCATGACAAAGGGGACGGAAACCCTCACGCTCATGTCATGCTGACTATGCGGGCAATGGATGAACATGGGAAATGGCTTCCCAAGAGCCGCAAGGTTTATGACCTTGACGAGAACGGGGAACGGATAAAACTTCCGTCCGGCAGATGGAAAAGTCACAAGGAAGATACGGTTGACTGGAACGACCGCAAGTATTGTGAAATCTGGCGGCATGAATGGGAGATCATCCAGAACCGCTATCTGGAAGCCAACAACCGCCCGGAGCGGGTGGATCTCCGTTCTTATGAAAGACAGGGGCTTGATATTATCCCTACCGTCCATGAGGGTGCTGCTGTCCGGCAGATGGAAAAGCGAGGGATTCAGACCAACATCGGAAATCTGAACCGGGAAATCAAAGCCGCCAACAGCCTGATGAAGTCTATCCGGCAGCTTATTAAAAATCTCAAAGGCTGGATTATCGAGCTTAGTGAAAAACGAAAAGAACTGCTTGCGGAAAAAGCTGCGGAGGAAGCGGTATTTCTTCCCAATCTGTTGATGAAGTACATGGAGGTACGAAAGGCAGAACGGAGCGACTGGACACGGGCGGGACAAAACCGTGGAACTTCCAAAGACTTAAAGGCAGTCAGCGAAGCCCTGTCCTATCTTCAGAGAAAGGGACTTTCCACCGTGGAGGATTTGGAAAACTTTATAGAAACGTCCGGGAAATCTGCCGCCGACTACCGAAAGCAGATGAAGCCAAAGGAAACCCGCAGCAACGTGATTGACGCTATCCTTGCCGCCCGGACGGACTGTAAGGAATGTAAGCCCGTTTATGAGAAATACCAGAAGATATTTTTCAAGAAAACTAAGGAAAAATTCAAGCTGGAACACCCGGAGGTTGCCCGGTTTGAGAAAGCCAGTGCCTACCTTGCCAAGCACCCGGATGATAAGGACAGCACGAAAAAGGAGCTTTTGCAGGAACAGGCGAAGCTTGTGGGCGAAATCGCAGACTTGAAAGTACCGTTGACCGAGGTGCAGGAAGATTTGAAGAAGCTGCGGGACATCCGCTACTGGGTACGGAAAGCCACACCCGGCACAGAGGAAAGCAAAGAGCCGCCCAAGAAGCAGCCCCTCAAAGAAGTCTTGCAGGATAAGGCTGACGAGAAGAAAGCACAGAAAAACGCCCCGGCGCAGACGAAACACAAACAACAGGATATGGAACTTTAACAGGCACTTGCCATTTTCAGATTGAGAATGATAAGTGCCTTTTCTTTTTTACAAGGAGGAATTGATTTGAATGTATTTGAAGCTGTGAAGCAGTCCGTTACGACAAGACAGGCTGCGGAGCATTACGGAATCCGGGTAAACAGAAACGGGATGGCTTGCTGCCCGTTCCACAACGATAAGACCCCCAGCATGAAGCTGGACAAGCGTTTCCACTGCTTCGGATGTGGTGCAGATGGGGATGTGATTGATTTTGTAGCTGCCCTGTACGGGCTGGGGAAAAAGGAAGCCGCCGCACAGTTGGCGAGTGACTTCGGGCTTGCCTATGAGGACTGGAAGCCACCGGGCAGGGCAAGGAAGCCCAAGCCCCGGCAGAAATCCCCGGAAGAACAGTTCCGGGAAGCAAAGGCACATTGCTTCCGTGTCCTTGCCGATTATCTACACCTCTTACGGGTATGGAAAACCGACTATGCCCCGCACTCCCCGGAGGAAGCGTTTCATCCCCGGTTCGTGGAAGCCTTGCAGAAGCAAGCCCATGTGGAATATCTGCTGGATGTGCTGCTGTTCGGGGAGACAGAGGAAAAAGCGGTTTTGATTATGGACTACGGAAAGGATGTGATACAGCTTGAACAGCGAATGGCAGAGCTTGCAGCCGCAGACGCAGCAAGAACTAAAAAACACCATGAACGCCATGCAGCCGCCCCAGAGCGTTGAGGAAGTAAAGGCAACTCTGGAAACCACCGAGAAAGGCGGCGTCCGCCAGAGCATACGGAACTGCCTGACCGTATTCCAGCGTGACCCTGTGCTTGCCGGGGCAATCGCCTACAACATCCTGACCGACCGCAAGGACATCATAAAGCCCATCGGTTTTCACAGAGAAAGCACAGCCCTGACCGATACGGACATGAAGTATCTGCTTCTCTATCTGGAGGAAACCTACGGGCTTACCAGTGAGAAAAAGATTGAAACCGCCATCGGGATTGTGGCGAATGAGAATAAGTACCACCCCATCCGGGATTTTCTGAACAGCCTTGCATGGGACGGGACTGAGCGCATCCGCTTCTGTCTGCGGCACTTTCTGGGAGCTGATGTGGACGATTACACCTATGAAGCCTTGAAGCTGTTCATGCTGGGGGCGATTACAAGGGCATTTAAGCCCGGAAGCAAGTTTGAAATCATGCTGTGTCTGGTAGGCGGTCAGGGGGCTGGCAAATCCACCTTCTTCCGGCTGCTGGCAGTCCGGGACGAGTGGTTTTCCGATGATTTGCGGAAGCTGGACGATGATAACGTGTACCGCAAGCTGCAAGGTCACTGGATAATTGAAATGTCGGAAATGATGGCAACCGCCAATGCCAAGAGCATTGAGGAAATCAAGTCCTTTCTAAGCCGCCAGAAAGAGGTTTACAAAATTCCCTATGAAACTCACCCGGCAGACCGCCCCCGTCAATGCGTGTTCGGCGGCACTTCCAACGCCCTTGACTTTCTCCCCCTTGACCGTTCCGGCAACCGCCGATTTATCCCGGTCATGGTGTACCCGGAGCAAGCCGAGGTTCACATTTTGGAGGACGAAGCCGCTTCCAGAGCCTATATCAGCCAGATGTGGGCGGAAGCAATGGAGATTTACCGAAGCGGCATGTTCAAGCTGTCATTCAGCCCAGCCATGCAGCGGTATCTCAAAGAACACCAGCGGGATTTTATGCCGGAGGACACCAAAGCCGGGATGATACAGGCTTACCTTGATAAGTACACCGGGGAAACGGTCTGCTCCAAGCAGCTCTACAAGGAAGCCTTAAACCACACCTTTGATGAGCCGAAGCAATGGGAAATCCGGGAAATCAACGAGATAATGAACCAGTGCATTACCGGGTGGAACTACTTTTCCAATCCGAGGATGTTTGCGGAATACGGCAGACAAAAGGGCTGGGAGCGTGAAATCCCGGCAACGGACACCGACAACCCGCCCGAAAAATCTATGGACGGTTTTGTGGAGGTCACAGAGCAGATGGAGCTTCCATTCTGAAAATGACAGCCCGTTGCCGACTTCGTTGCTATCCCGTTGCCGAGCCGGTTGCCGGGGAAAATCCCTTATTTCCGGGCTTTTTCCCTCTCTGACAACCAAAACAACAGAAAAATAAAAGAAAAGTATAAATAGTAATCAACGCCAGATTGAGATTGTTTGCAAGGTCTTTTGAAGCCCGTTGCCGGACTTCGTTGCCGACCGTTCTCTGTCTGGCTATTTTCATGTATGGAGGATAACTGCCTATGGCGAAAAATAAGACCAAGATTGAAGTGACAACCGTATTTGACGGGGAACTGGACGCCACCGATGTGTTCGTCAGCCTGATTTCCCAGAAATACGGCAAAACAAATACAAAAGAATATCTTGCTAAAAAGAAAGATTTGAAGTATAATGAAGATGAGGTTCAACAGAGCCAGATACCGTCTGGATTGTGTGGGTAAATGGCTATGATGAACGAAATGGAATACAGAACAATCGGTTCAGCACTTGCCGGGGGCTATCGTGCGGCGGTCTATTGCAGGCTGTCAAAGGACGATGACCTGCAAGGCGAAAGTGCCAGTATCGCAAACCAGCGTGATATGCTGGAAAAATACTGCGAAAAGCAGGGATGGGAGGTTGTGGCAGTCTATCAGGACGATGGCTTCACAGGTCTTAATATGGAGCGTCCTGATTTACAGAGAATGTTGAGAGCCATTGAGCGCAGGCAAATCAACCTTGTCATCACGAAAGACCTCAGCCGACTGGGGCGTAACTATTTGCAAACAGGGCATTTGATTGAGGACTTTTTCCCAAGAAACGGTGTCCGCTATATCGCCATGAATGACGGTATCGACACCCTGCGGGATAACAACGACATCGCCCCGTTCAAGAATATCCTGAACGAGATGTACAGCAAGGATATTTCCAAGAAAGTCCATTCCTCTTATCTTCTGAAAGCGCAGAAAGGACAGTTTACCGGGTGTCTTGCCCCGTTTGGGTATCGGAAAGACCCGGAGGACAAAAACCATCTGCTCATTGACGAGGAAACCGCCCCGATTGTGCGGCTGATTTTCGGATATGCCCTAAACGGTCATGGTCCGAACTATATCCGCAGACGGCTGGAGGAAGAAAAAATCCCCTGCCCCACATGGTGGAACCGGGAACGGGGGCTTCGCAATACCCGCACCAAATGGGAAAAGAAAGACCCGGAAAACGGGCGGTATATGTGGGACTTTTCCGTTATCAAAGACCTTTTGATGAATCCCGTTTACACTGGGGCGATTGCTTCCCAGAAAAAGGACTACCGTTTCAAAATCGGCACGATTGGGGAAAAGAAGCCGGAGGACTGGATTGTAGTGGAAGGACAGCATGAACCGCTGATTGACCGCATGAGCTTTGACATTGTGCAGAACAAGCTGAAATCCCGCCAGCGTCCGGGGCAGACCAATGAAATCAGCCTGTTTGCCGGACTGATAAAATGCGGCGAGTGTGGGAAGTCGCTGACGATACGCTACACAAACGCAAAACATCCCCAGCAGATTTATTCCTGCAAGACCTACAATGCCTTTGGAAAGAACCACTGCACCCAGCACCGGATTGACTATGACACCCTTTACAGCCATGTGCTGCGGAAAATCCGGGAATGTGCCAGAGCTGCCCTGATGGACGGGGAAGCGGTTGCTGACCGCCTGACCAATACCTGTGAAGCCGAGCAGCGGGAACAGCGGGAAGCAATGGAACGCTCCCTTACAAGGGACGAGGAACGGATTGAGGTTCTGGACAAAATGGTCATGCGGCTTTATGAGGATATGATTGCAGGGCGTATCAGTGAGCAGAATTTCAACACCATGCTGGAAAAGACACAGACCGAGCAGACGGAGCTTAAAACAAAAGTGTCCGAGGGCAGAAAGCGGCTGTCCGATGAAGTCCAGCTTGCCAATGACGCAAAACAATGGGTGGAAGCCATTCAGGAATACGCCAACATCACAGAGCTGGACGCAGCCACCCTCAACCGCTTAATCAAAGAAATCGTCGTGCATGAGCGCATTGACGAAGATAAAACAAGACACATTTCTATCGAAATTCATTTTAATCTCAAACCCATCCCGGAGGTGGAACAGGTCACTGCCTGACCTGTCCCGCCGGGACGGTTCTCTTAAAAAATACCATATAGATTTTTTGTACGCCGCCGCCCGCCATCGAGCAGAGTTTTACACCTAATTGGGGATAAAACAGCTTATGAGTGGCGGTGGCATCATCATTGTGGCACAGACGGTAATTCCACAGCTTACCACTCTGTTCTCATAATTCATGGGCGGGATCATTGATAAGATTACTGAATTCATAAAGGAACTGTTGCAGGGGTGGGTGCTGACCAATTTTGAAACCATGTTTACCGATGTCAATGACAAGGTAGGCACGATTGCAGGGGAGGTCAGCAAAACTCCCAGCACATGGAACTCCGGCATTTTTGATATGATAAAAACATTGTCCGACAACGTGATGATTCCCATAGCGGGAATGATCATCAGCTTTGTACTCGTCTATGAGCTTATTTCCATGGTCATTGACAAAAATAACCTGCATGACTTCAATACAGCCATTTTTATCCGCTTTTTTATGAAAGCGTGTATTGCGGTCATGCTTCTTAGCAAGACTTTTGACATTGTAATGGCAGTATTTGATGTGGGAAGCCATATCGTAAATTCTGCCGCATCAGCGATTACCGGAAGCACCAGTATTGATGTGGCAAGTACGCTGCAGACGATGTTCAATGAGCAGTTTTCGGAAATGAGCATAGGAGAGCTGTTGGGACTGGGAATGGAGACCATGATCGTCAGTTTATGTATGAAAATCATGTCAGTCCTTATCACCGTCATTCTTTATGGGCGAATGATTGAAATATATCTTTATGTATCAGTAGCACCAGTTCCCTGTGCAACCGTAACCAACCGGGAATGGGGAACGATAGGAACGAATTATTTTAAGGGGCTTTGTGCTCTAGCATTTCAGGGATTTTTTATGATGGTATGCGTTGCAATCTATGCAGTGCTTGTGGCTGGTGTGGCAGTATCCGACAACCTGCATACGGCACTCTGGTCGGTGGCAGCATATACCGTTATTTTATGCTTTTCACTCTTTAAGACTGGTTCATTATCGAAATCTATCTGGAATGCGCACTAAGGGAGGAACGATATGGCAATATCCGTGCAGGTGCCGAAGGATTTGTCCGGTATCAAGACAAAAGTGGCACTGAACTTAACAAAGAGACAGATCATCTGTTTCAGCGGTGCGGCAGTAGCCGGGATACCCTTGTATTTTTTAACCAAGGGACTGATCGGAACATCAGCCGCATCACTTCTTATGATGGGAGCAATGCTTCCGTTCTTCTTTTTTGCGATGTATGAGAAAAACGGGTTTCCGGCGGAGAAGATTTTGTATTTTATGCTCCGGCAGAAGATACTCACACCGGGCATAAGACCATACCGGTCAGAGAACTTATACAAGCAGTTGGAAGAAAAAGAAAAATTACGAAGGGAGGTTTGTTATCTTGAAGAAAAAGCAAAAGGCAGAACCGGAAAGCCGCAGAAAAAGCAGTTATAAAGGCAATAGCAGGAACAACAGTAAAAGTGGCGGTCTTACCTTTTCAGAAAAGAAGCGTCTTATACAGTTAAAGCATATTTTATCGGGAAAGAGCATTGAGAAAGAAAAGCCGACTACCGCACAAAGGACGATCACTTTTGAAAAGATGTTCCGTGACGGTATCTGTCAGGTCAGCCACCGTTATTATACAAAGATGGTGGAATTTTTTGATATAAACTATGAGCTTCTGGAAGTGGATGACCAGGCGGACATACTGGCACAGTACAGTAAGCTCATCAATTATTTTGATCCGTCTGTGAAGTTTGAACTGGTGCTTTTCAACAGGCAGGTCAACGAGCAGATGCTTACGGAACAGTTTGACATACCGTGGCAGGAGGATGATTTTAACGATATTCGTGAGGAATATACGGAAATGTTAAAGAAGCAGGCGGCAAAGGGCAACAACGGTATCATCAAATCAAAATATCTGATTTTTGGTGTAGAAAGCAACGGCTACAAGGAAGCCAAGAGCCGCCTTAACAACATTGAAAAAGATGTCATACGGAACTTAAACAACATAGGAACCCTTGCGAGGGGACTGGACGGAAAGGAAAGACTGCGCATCCTGCATGAATATTTTAATCAGGATACCATGGAGCCTTTCCGTTTTTCATTTAAGGATTTGGCAGAATCCGGTAAGTCGGTCAAGGACTATATTGCACCGCCGGGATTTGATTTCCGCTATCCGAACCGCTTTAAGTCAGGGAATATGTATGGCTGTGTGTCCTATCTGGATATTATCGCACCGAAGTTTACGGACGAGCTGATCAAGCATCTTCTGGATATTGATGCCAACCTTACGATTTCCATGCACATGCAGACGGAAGATCCGGTAAAGGCAATCAAGAAGTTAAAAGCGGTTATTTCCAATATCCAGAAAATGAAGATTGAGGAACAGAAAAAGGCAGTCCGAAGCGGCTACGATATGGATATTCTTCCAACAGACATCGTGACTTATGAAAAGGACACGCTGGAATTTCTCGATGATTTGAATACGAGCAACCAGAAGATGATCAACATGACATTCCTTATTACCTGTTATGGCAGAACCAAGCGGGAACTGGAGAGCTTAATGCAGAGGGTGTCCGGTATCATTCAGCAGGCAAACTGTGACCTCAGATGTTTACAGTATTTGCAGGAACAGGGACTTATGGCATCCGCACCGATTGGATGCAATGAGACAGGCATTGAGCGTACTCTTTCCACAAAAAGCACCGCAATCTTAGTACCATTCTGCACACAGGAGTTATTTATGCCTGCACCGGCAATCTATTACGGATTAAATGCACTTAGCAACAACATGATTATGGCAGACAGAAAAAGGCTCCGTACACCAAACGGAGTTATCTTAGGTACTCCCGGAAGTGGTAAGAGTTTTAGTGCAAAGCGTGAGATTTTAAGCTGTTTTCTTATCACAAAGGACGATATTATCATCTGCGATCCGGAGGGAGAGTATTTTGCTCTTGTGGCAGCACTACATGGACAGGTGGTAAAACTTGCCACCAATTCCAAAGACTATCTGAACCCTATGGATATTCAGTTGAGCCATAAGGGGGATAAGGAAGCATTAAAACTGAAATCTGATTTTATCATAACATTATGTGACCTGATCGCAGGTGGCAAGGACGGTCTGGAGAACGATGAGAAAGGTATCATCGACGAATGTATCCGTCATATTTATGACAAGTATTTTGAAAATCCGGTGCCGGAAAATATGCCGCTGCTGGAAGATTTATATGATGCCCTGTTAGCACACAAAAATCCAAAGGCGGAGCGTATCGCAAACAGCCTTGTGCTGTATGTGCATGGTTCCCAGAATTACTTCAACCACCATACCAACGTAGACAGCGGCAATCGTATCATGTGCTTTGACATCAGAGATTTGGGAAACCAGTTGAAAGAGCTGGGTATGTTAATCGTGCAGGATGCGGTTTGGAACAGGGTATCGCAGAACAGGGAGCGAAAGATTGCTACCCGTTATTACTGTGATGAGTTCCACCTTCTTCTGAAGGAGAAGCAGACAGCTATTTATTCCGTGGAAATCTGGAAGCGTTTCAGAAAATGGGGCGGTATTCCGACAGGTTTGACGCAGAACGTGGGCGATTTTCTTCGTTCTGAGGAGATTGAAGGTATTTTGGGTAACAGCGATTTTGTGTATCTGTTAAATCAGAATGCCAAAGATCAGGCAATTCTCGCTGATAAGCTGGGACTTTCTGATAAGCAGCTTTCCTATGTCACCAACTCCGAGCCGGGAAGTGGTCTGATACTGTTTGACAATGTGGTAATTCCATTTGTAGACAAATATCCGACAGACACCAAGACTTACAGAATTATGAATACCAAGCCGGAGGAATCGGTGCAGAAGGAGGACGCAGTATAAATGGCGGAAAAGAGACAGAAGAAGCAGGCAGTAAAGGCATTTGAAAAAGAGACATTTTCCAAAGATAAGGAAGCGACTGGAGTAAAGCATACAGAAAACAGGCAGGATAACACCTTTCCTACGGAAAATCATTTTCATGCCAATGAGAAGCCTGTGAGCAATCTGCCACGGGATGCGAACCATGGCAGTCATAGAAGAAATGCAACTTCTGGTCACAGCGTCCAGAAGTCGGAAGCCGAAGCGGAAAAGGCATTCTTAAAGGAAAACAGTTTCATGCAGGATGAGCAGAGTGATTTTGAAACATCTTTTGACAGCACGATAGAAAACAAGGTTCATGTCAGGGACACCTACCAACGGTCTGAGGAAAAAGGAAAATATCACAAAAGGCGTGTGCAGAGAGAACACGCACACAGAGAGCGTGCGAAGTCAGAAAATACAAAGCAGTCCGATTATGGAGATTTCCAGACAAAGGATGCCACATTTTCGCAGGGGCAGGCGGAAGAATTTACCGACAAAAAAGTACAGAAGGCTTTTGATAAGTCGGAAAAGAGTCGTCAGAAGTTGCAGAAAGCAAAGGACAAGATGCCGAAAAAGCGGCATTATGAGATGAAACGTGTCTTTGATGAACAGAACGGAAAAGCAAAATATATCGTAGTTCCGGTAGATGTGGAGAAGCCATTTAAGCAGGATGGTCTGGGAAAGACTGCGGTTCATAAGCTGCAAACGGAAAATATGTATTTTGTGCATCGTAAGATTGCAGAAACAGAAAGGGACAATTCTGCGGTTGAGGGTGCACACAAGACGGAACAGCGTGCCGAGGACATTTATCACTATATGAAGTATCACCGCAAGAGCAAGGCACAGAGAAAGCGTGACCGCCTAGAGCGATTGCAGAAAAAGCAGGTCACAGCAGATATGAAGCTGGAGTATGAGAAATTCATCAGTGAAAATCCACATCTAAAGGGCAACAGTCCAAAGAAACAGTTACAAAGGCAGCTACAGAAACAGCGCATCAAGCGTGAGTATGCCAAGGCAAGGCGGGCAGGAGTAGAAGCCAAGACTGCAAAGGAAACATTTACAAAGACAGCCAATGCTGCAACCGGGATTGCAAAGAAGTTACAGGAGATTGCCACGAAAAATAAAACACTCATTATCACAGTCGGTATTTTTGCACTTCTGCTTATTATGATCATGTCGGCATTATCAAGCTGCGGTTCCATGTTTACCGGAACTGTGACAACAACGATGGCAAGCACATATCTTAGCCTTCCGGCAGAGATTGATGCAGCAGATTTATCTTTTACAGAAAAGGAAATGGAGCTGCAAAACAAGATTGACCGGATTGAAACTGATTATCCGGGATACGATGAATACGATTATAACCTTGGTGCAATCGGGCATGATCCGTACACACTGATCAGTTATCTTTCCGCAGTCCATACGGAATTTACTGCCGCAGGAATAGAGAGTGAGATTCAGGAATTATTTGATGCCATGTATTCACTCACTACCGAGGAAGTAGAGGAAACACGGACAAGGACAGTCACAAAGACCGGAACCAGAATAATAACAAATCCGGACGGGACTACCCATACCGAGGAATACGAGTATGAGGAGGAAGAAGAATATACCGTAACAATTCTTCGTGTCACACTTACGGTCACACCGCTTGAGAGCATTGTTGCTGGACGCATGGACAGCGAGCAGACGGAAATTTTTGGAGCTTATACGGAGACAAAGGGCGGCTTACAGGTCTTTGCTTCTCCGGTTGATTATTACTGGTATTACTATATCAGCAGTTATTATGGCTACCGGAAAAATCCAAACACAGGAGACGAGGAGCTTCACAGGGGTGTGGATATAGCAGTACCGACCGGAACCATGGTACATGCAGCACATGACGGAACGGTTATGGAAGCGGCTTACGATTCCTATTATGGGAATTATGTGGTGATTACGGACAGTAAGGGATATACCACAAAATATGCCCACATGGATAGCTTAAATGTGTCCGCAGGACAGAGCGTTAAAAAGGGTGCTAACATTGGAAAAAGTGGCAATACGGGAAGTAGTACGGGAAGCCACCTTCATATTGAATGTCTGTATAACGGGGAGTATTATAACCCGTTATTTTACTTTGAAGCAGGAGAGCAGACCATTTATGGAGAAACACCGGGCGGCACCGGAGGAGGAACCGGCAATGTGATACCACCGGAATCTTATGATGATGCAACCGTACAGACGCTCATGCGTGAAGCTAACAGGTATCTGGGAATGCCATACACCTTTGGAGGAACAGCTCCGGCAAGTTTTGATTGTTCTGGCTTTGTATGTTGGGTATTTACAAACAGCGGCGTACATAACCTGCCAAGAACCACCGCACAGGGCATTTATGACCAGTGTACTCCGGTATCAGCGGCAGACGCAAAGGCAGGGGATATTATCTTTTTTACCGGAACTTATAATGCGGGACGTCCGGTTACACACGTTGGCATTTACTGCGGAAACGGTACGATGGTGCATTGTGGCGATCCAATCCAGTACACCTCAATCAATACCTCTTACTGGCAGAGCCATTTTTATGGTTTTGGAAGATTGAATTAGCGAAGGGAGGAATTATTTTTGTCAGTAGAGCGAATCAATTCACAGCTTAAAAAGGTCAGGGAGCAGATAGCACAGCTACAGGCAAAGGAAAAAGACCTTGCAGAGCAGAAACAGATGGCGGAGGATGCCGAAGCCATGAAGATCATACGGAAATATAAAATCTCATCCGAGCGATTGCAGATGCTTAATAAGCTCAGTGAGGATGAAGTCAGAAATTTATTACAGAAACGGGAACAGGAAAAGGAGGATTCGACCAATGAAAATGAAGAAGTTATCCGTTAAGGCACTAATGTCCCTGATACTGTCGGCAATACTTTTTTGTATGCCGATTGGGGCATTTTTTGCAAACAGGGCAAATACTGTGGAGGTTCATGCGGAGGATACTGCCGAGCAGAAAACGGAAAGTGCAAGTGACGCGGAAAATACAGTTACACCCGGCAATGGCAGGGAAGAAAATTCAGGAACAGATACCGGAGAGGGAAAGACGGAAAATTCCACAGAAGGCACAACAGAAGATTCGTCTGAAGAAACACAGCCTGCCGCAAAATGCACCTGCAAAGAAAAGTGCAGCCAGTATGCGGTGGATGAAGATTGTGAGGTGTGTGCAAAGAACTATAAGGAATGTACCTATATCAATCCGAGCGTAAAAATCACAATCAATACACCTTCTGGGTGGCATAACGATACCACTAAGGTGATAGTCAAAGTAGAAGATACGATAGTTTCCGGTAATTTTACCGTTCAGACAGTAAAGGCGAAAGTCGGGCAGAATGGAAGCTGGACAGATATTACCGAGGATATGTACATAGAGATTTCCGAAAACAGCACTATTTATGTGCAGGTCACAGACCAGAAGGGCAAGACCTATGAGAAAAATCGCTATATCAAGTGCTTTGATTTTACGAAGCCTACCTTAAATGCGGCAGTCAGCGATGGTCTATTGAGTATTCAGGCACATGATACGGATTCCGGTATCAAGGCAATCTATGTCAATGGCTATGAGTTTACCGACCATACGAATGGTGCTTTGAATATCCGTCTGCAACAGTTTGATGCAGGATATCAGTATTTCACGATTTCAGCCATGGATAATGCAGGAAATACCTCAGAAATCTATAAAACAGCCAATCCGTATTACACCGATCCGGAAAACAAGGACAGCAATGAAAAAGATCCGGCACAGCAGCTCCCGGTGGATGCGTCAGCAACCAAGCCTAGCTCTGCAACCGCACAGGTTACAGACCATACCAAGACAGACAGCAATGGAAATACTGTTTCCCAAACAGGCAGTGGAACAACTTCAAGCAGTACAGGAACATCAGCCAAGCAGTCCCCGAGTACGGGAGATACTTCTAAGGATACCGACCAGAGCAGTGACAGCCAGACTTCTGAAAAAGGCAAGGAATTTTATACAATTCAGACTGCATCAGAAAAGGTATTTTATCTGGTGATTGATCGTGACGGGGAAGATGAAAAGGTATATTTCCTTACCGAAGTCAGTGAAAATGACCTGTTAAATACCACAACGGATAACAGCGAGACACTTCCGAAAAATTCAGCGGCATTGGAATCTGCAATCCCTACCAAAGACAGCGCATTATCAAACAATAATGCTGATACCACAGGAGATAAAACACAGGGAGCAGAAAGTGTTGAGGACAGCAACGAAGATAGCACGGAAGATACAAGTGAGCCGAAAGAGGATACCGCAAAAGCAGATGGTTCCGGCTTTACATATATTTTAATAGGCATTGCTGCGGTAGCTGTGATCGGAGTGGTATATGTTGTGAAGTCTAAGAAGAAAAAGGAAAACTTCATTGATGAGGATGAAGATGAGGACGAGCTTGACGAGGACTATGATTATGAGGACGAAGCCGAGCAGGATTCAGACGAAGCATTCTTAAATGGTGGCGATGATACAGAATCAGAGGACACAGGCGAGAATGACAGTGAAGATAACAGTGACAACGATAATGATGAAGAAAACGGGGAGGAATAGAGATGGAGCTTGTAATTGCAGAGAAGCCGAGCGTGGCACAGAGCATTGCGGCAGTTCTTGGTGCCACACAGCGTAAGGACGGTTATTTGGAAGGCAATGACTATCTGGTATCATGGTGTGTGGGACATCTGGTAGAACTGGTACAGCCGGAAAGCTATGAGGAAGCATGGAAGAAATGGAGTTATGACAATCTTCCGATCATCCCACAGGAATGGCAGCATGAAGTGAAAAGTGATACGAAAGCACAGTATCAGATTTTGAAAAAACTTATGCATGATGACAGGGTGGATGCAGTTGTGTGTGCTACCGATGCCGGAAGGGAGGGAGAGTTGATCTTCCGCCTGACCTACAACATGGCAGGATGCAGAAAACCGATGAAACGATTATGGATTTCTTCCATGGAGGAGAGTGCTATCCGTGACGGCTTCCATAATCTTCGTCCAGGCAGTGATTATGACAATCTGTACAAGTCAGCACTATGCAGGCAGGAAGCAGACTGGCTTGTGGGTATCAATGGCACTAGGCTTTTTACGGTATTGTATGGTGGCAAGGCATTAAAGGTCGGCAGAGTGCAGACACCGACACTTGCCATGCTGGTAGACCGTGAAAGTAAAATCATGAATTTCAAGAAAGAAGCCTATTATATGGCTCATATCATGGAAAATGGTCTGGATGCTGTATCGGAGCATATCAGTGATAAAACGGAAGCAGAGAGGATTGCAGGAGCCTGTGAAAACGGACAGGCTCTTGTCACTTCCGTGGTAAAGGAAGAAAAGTGGGTAGCACCGCCGAAGCTCTATGATCTTACCACACTCCAGAGGGATGCAAACCGTCTGTTTGGTTTTACTGCCAAGCAGACATTGGAATATACCCAGAGCCTTTATGAAAAGAAACTTGTCACTTATCCGAGAACGGACAGCCAGTATCTTTCCGATGACATGGAAGGTACTGCAAAAAATGTGATCGAAGCGATTTTCAATTCTCTGTTATTTGAGCAGAATATCATGTTCAATCCAGATATTAAAAGAATTTTGAACAGCAAGAAAGTGACGGACCACCACGCAATCATTCCTACCATGGAGATCATCAAGCAGGACTTAAAGGCAATCCCGGAGAGCGAAATGAAGATACTTTCCCTTTGTGCAAACCGTCTGCTGTGTGCGACCGGGGAGAAGCACATTTATAATTCCACAAAGGCAGTGATTACCTGCAACAATACTGTATTTAAGGTATCTGGCAAGGAAGTGTGGAAAAATGGATGGAAGGAATTTGAGGATTTCTTCAAAAATTCCTATAAAACCGCAGAGGATAAATCGGATGCAGAGGAAGAAAAGAAACTGCCGGAGCTTCATGAGGGCATGATGATTGCAGTGGAGCAGACAAAGGTTTCCGAGCATTTCACACAGCCGCCAAAACATTACACTGAAGATTCCCTTTTGTCTGCAATGGAACGAGCCGGAAACGAGGACATGACTGACGATGTGGAGCGCAAAGGACTCGGTACACCTGCCACCAGAGCAGACATTATAGAGAAGTTAGTCAAGGACGGTTTCGTGAAGCGTGAGAAAAAGCAGATCATACCGACAGAGGATGGAATGAAGCTGATTACGGTGCTTCCCGATGTGGTAAAGTCACCGAAACTTACCGCTGATTGGGAAAATGCCCTTACCCTTGTTGCAAAGGGAGAGATGGAGCGTGAGGACTTTATGGCAGATATTGAAACAATGGTATCTGACTTAATCCACACCTACCACGAAGTCAGTGACGAGCAGAAAAAGATGTTCGCACAGGAGCAGAAGGTACTTGGTAAATGTCCGAACTGCGGCGGAGAGGTGGTAAAGGGAAAATACGGAGCTTTCTGCAAGAATAAGTGCGGCATGAATGTAAGCCGGATCATGGGCGTTTCCCTGTCAGATGAACAGGTGGAAAGCCTGCTTGACGGGAAAAAGACGTTGCTAAAGGGGCTTACAAGCAAGGCGGGCAAGAAATACGATGCCTATATCATTCCGAGCGGTACGGAAGAATACCACTACACAAAGGACGGAGAAGAAAAGTCCGGAGTGCAGTTTAAGTTTGTCATGGAGTTTCCCAATAAGAAATTCACAGGAAAGAAAAAATAAAAGGAGGATGTAACAAATGGGAGCAGAAGAAACAAAGAAAGTACAGGACAATGAGAGCAAGGCGGACAAGTTTGTCCGTCTTGGGGAGTATCGTGTGAACAAGGTCATTGATGCAATCTGCAGGCTTGAGAACCTTTCCAACCGCACCAATTATGAGTATACACAGGAGCAGGTGGAAGCCATGTTTTCCATTATGGAAAAAAGGCTTTTGGAAGTCAAAGGCAGATTTGCCCCGAAAAAGGAAAAAGAAGATACGTTTTCATTTGGAAGAAAAGCAGAATAGGGAGGAAAGTCAGAATGAAGCAGTTAGAAAAAGAAATCAATGTAACAAGCCAGAGAAACATGATGAAGAGGTACCAGATGTATGGTGCCACAGTATCAAAGCTGACAGAGAAATCACAGAATGACACCAAGAAGGGAGAGAGAAAGTAATGGAATATAGAGATTTTGTAGAACAGGTAAAAGAACAGATACAGGATTTCCTTCCTGAAAAGTTTGCAGATGCTGCAGTTGAGGTCAATCAGATTGTAAAGAATAATGACTGTGTTCTGGACGGTCTGATGGTAAGAACAGAGGAAAGCAATATTGCACCTACCATTTATCTGAATCCATATTTTGAGCAGATACAGGATGGTGCTGAATTGGATGATGTGTTAGCTCAGATTGCAAGTGTGTATCAGTCACATTATATAGATCATGATATAGATGTATCGGCAGTTACCGATTTTGACAAGATTAAGGAAAAAATTGTATGTAAGCTGATCAACGAGGAAGCAAATAAGCAGTTCCTTCAGGATAAACCGTACTCCAAGTTGGAAGATTTAGCAGTTGTGTATCAGATTTTAATGGATAAAACAGGAGAAGGAACTGCGACCATTACCATTACAGATAATCTGATGGATGGATATGGAATCACACTTGAAGAACTGCATGACCAGGCGTTGCAGAATATGGATACTTTGCAGCCACATAGTTTCAAAGGAATGAATGAGACGGTTGCGGAGATGATTGCAGTTGATATTGCAAGAGAACAAAATGTGGGTATGGATGAAGCAAAAGAAATGGCAATGCAGATGATGCCGGATATTCCCGATACCATGTATGTGCTGACAAATGATACAAAAGTAAATGGGGCGGCTGCAATTTTAAACGATGATATCAGACAGGAGATCGCTGAGAAGGTAGGAGATTTTTACATGCTGCCTTCTTCAATCCATGAAACGCTGATTATACCGAAAGATGCGGGAATGGAGTTTAAAGAACTTGAGCAGATGGTACAGGAAGTAAATCAGACACAGGTGGCGCCTGGAGAACGTCTTTCGGATCATGTATATGAGTATGATGCCAAAGAACATGAACTGTTCCGCAGTGACCGGGCAGAGGAACGTGCTAAGCAGAAAGAGGAAAAAGGAGATAACCGTCATGAGCGTGTTTCAGTAAAGGAGAAGCTTGCGGAGAAGAAGGATGCTGTTATTAAAATGAATGCCGGGAAAGAGCATTCTGCACCGGAAAAGAAAAAGGAAGCCGTAATATAGGAGGAGTGGGATATGTATACAACAGGAGATAAGCTATTAAACGTGATGAAAGAGGAAGAAATCGGGATTGCGGAGCTTTCCAAAATTTCCGGTGTGCCGGAGAGAATAATCCTTGACATTATGGCAGGAGTTAAGGAGCCGGAGCTTGGTGCTATGTGCAAGATTGCAGAGGGACTGGGTATCTGTGTCCATGAACTTCGTGCGGATGAGGAGAGTTATGCGGTATCCGTTCCGAAGGATACCCTTGCCAAGCTGATTGTTGTCAGCGAGATTAACGGAGTGGAACTTGAGGAACTGATTAACTGTATTCTGGAAAAAGGTATTGAGGAGCATGGTTTTTATGCCTGATGCCGATAAGTAACTGATCACAGGCTGTAGGGTGCTTAAAGTGCCTTACAGCCTTTTTTACGGAGGTTTACCATGAGAAAATATAAATTGATTTCCGCACTGGCAGAGGAAACAGCAAAAGAAGTCGTGCGGAATGAAGAAAACTGGAGGAGATACCTAAATACTGCTTCCAGATTGTATAAATATCCATTTAAGGAACAGCTTTTAATCTATGCCCAAAGACCGGAGGCAACCGCCTGTGCTTCCATAGAGATATGGAATGAAAAGATGCACTGCTGGGTAAACAAAGGTGCAAAGGGCATTGCACTGATAGATGAGGATATTTTTTCCGGTTTGAAGTATGTCTTTGATATTTCAGATGTGCATAAGGCAAGAAGAATCGGACAATTCCCTAACCTTTGGGAAATGCGTGAGGAACACATGGAATCGGTGATTTCCCGTCTGGAAAAGACTTATGGGGATACCGACAGGGAAGCCGGGTTTGTGGGACGTATCCGGGAGATTGCCGGACGGATTGCAGAGGACTGTTATAAAGAGCTTGCTTCAGATATGGAATACTTAAAGGAAGGGAGCTTTTTAGAGGAACTGGACGAGCTGAACGTGGAAGTAAGGATACGGGAAACCCTTGCCGACAGCCTTGCCTATACCGTTTTAAAGCGGTGTGGCATGGAGGAGGGTGAGCTTGCCGAGGAAATAAACTTCCCTTATATCCATGAGTTTAACACAGTGGAAACGCTGTCACAGCTTGGCAGTAACGTGTCCGATTTATCAAAGCCTATCCTGATGGAGATAGGCAAAGCAATCGGGGTGTATGAGAGGGAGAAAGCAGAGAACCGCACAGCGGAAAATTCTGTTCAAAAAGGACTTGCAAACACCTCAGAAACACGCTACAATGCTTTAAAGCGCGAAAGCAAAAACCAAGACGGAGAATCTATCACACAGACCGGAGAAGCCGGGGAAAGGAGCAAATATGATGAATCTGATATACGAGAAGAATGGGGATTATCAGATACCGATGGTAGTAATGGACGAACAGCCGAAGGAGGTACTGACAAAGTACGGACTGATGAGGAAGAAGTTCTTACAGGAGCACAAGAACGGAGTATATACGGGACTTCTTCTGAGTGGGAAGCTGAAGGAACACCTGTTGATGATACAGGAGCAGGCAGAGGAGAGAATGGAACTTCTGACCGGACAGATGAAGGAGAGAGAGGGGATAACGGAGCAGATGAAAGTAGAGAATCAGATGCTCTGGGTAGCGAAGATGAACAGCATCGTACACTCGGCAGAGGAGATCGTGATGACGGAACTGATCTACAGTTAAATATCGAACAGCCGGAGGGAACCTATCAGCAGTTAAGCCTGTTTCCGAGCTTTGAGGAACAGGTCGGCACTATCGCAGCAGCGGAAGCAAGTATTCAGTATACCATGCCCGCTGCTTTTTCGTTGCCACAGGAGCAGATTGACAGTATCTTGCGTAGTGGCGGCGGTAGGGATAACAGCAGAAAGCGTATCTATGCCAAGTATCAGCAGGGTAAGGCACCGGAAGAAATGGCAGAATTTTTAAAGAACGAGTATAAGACCACCGGAAAAGGTTTTGAGTTTGACGGAAATCCTGTTTCACTGTGGTTTGATGAAATGGGTATGCGTATCGGTTACGGTACATCGGCAAAAGAAAATACCCTTGCAGTGATGAGCTGGAGCGAAGTGGAGAGCCATATCCGTGTTATGGTGGAGAATGGTACTTATATGAGTGCCAATGAAGTATTCCTTGTGAATGCGGTGGAGCGTGAGAGAATTGCTACGGACATTAACAATTTCTTCCGTGATGGTATATCGGAAATGCCGGAGAATCTGGAGCTTAAATTTTCTGACTACCCGGCAAGCATGGAAAGGCTATGCGAGCTTTTATCAACAACTGAGGGCAGAGAACTGATTAAGAATGAGCTTGAAAAGGCAAAGGAACAGCTTGACAGCGGAGAAAAGCAGATTAAATGGCGGTATGTGAAAAGACCGGATTATTTATTAGAACAGCTTGCGGATTTAGGTGTGGAAAAGAAAGAATTTCCGGCACCTGATACGGTTGAGGTAAGGAATGAGGACTTCATCACACAGGACGAGATTGATTACAGGCTGACAGGAGGAAGCGGCTTTGAACATGGAAAATTCCGTATCTATGAGTATTTCATGGAAGGGCATGACAAGAAAGATAACATTGCTTTTCTGAAAAATGAATATGGTACGGGCGGCAGCTCCCACGCACTTCCAGGAAGTGACAGAGCGCACGAGGATCACGATGCCAAAGGTATCCGTCTGGAGAAAGGTAACTATGGCAATCCTTACGCAAAGGTGCTTTTAAACTGGAATGTAGTAGAGAAACGTATCCGAGAGCTTGTGCAGGCAGATAAATACCTTTCGCCGGAGGGAAAGGAAGCCTATGCACAGTATAAACAGGAACAGGCAGAGAAAGCCATGCAAAAAGAACAGGCGAAGTTGGAGCGTGGTGTAACCAATCAGGAATTAGATAGAGAAACAGGAACTGTTGCTGAAGGAGAACCAAAAGCACCAGAAACCGGAAAAACAGACATAGAGCAGTTAAATAAAAGGCTGTCTGAAATGTCGGCTGTGGTTAAAATCTGCGGAGCATTAGACCGGAAAGATGTGGTTGGCTGGAACGAGGAAACACAGGCGGTCACGATTACTGACGATGAGCGTACTTTAGAAGGAAAAGAGGTCTATGATTTCCTTTTTGCAGAAGCGGCAGACTATGTAATGATGCAGACAATCAGTGGCGAAACAGAAAAAGCTCTGGAGATGGACGGTCTGTTAAAGGATGCCAGACAGTATGCGTCACGTTATGAGGGAGAGCCTTCCATAGAGCAGACAGAAGAACAGCCTTTGACTGCGGATGATGTTCAAAACCTTGTATTGATAGACCGGGAATATATCAGAGGTACACGAACAACAGTCTATGATTTTGAGTGTGATATTCGTGGGGAACATGATAAGCTGCAATATACGCTTGAGTACCATGATGACGGAGAAGGCTTTACCATTCATACGGAGAAGAATGATATTTGGGAACGTATGCCGGAGCCTGAACTGGCACGATTGGAGGGTATTCTTGGCAGGGAAGCATTATATTTTAAGTACCATGATAAAATAGCCGGGGCAAAGAGCCTTGAGGACATGGAGGAGATTCGTTTCAGCATTATGGAAGAAGAATCTCCTTATTTTTCTGCTGTTTCCCAAAGAGTATGGGGTGAATATGAACAGAAAAATGAAGAATTGTCCAATCCAATGCAAGAAAGTGAAGTGATTGCCGAACCAGAGCCGCAGAATGAAGCAGAAGCGCCAAAGGAACAGCCACAGATTGACAAATCGGGTGCAGTCAACTTCCACATTGCTCCGGAAACAGAGGAAAGTGCCGGAAAAGGCTTTGCGGCAAAAGAAAAATTCCGTCAGAACGTGGAAGCTATCAGAACGCTTGAAAAGATTGAGAGCGAAAACCGTATTGCCACACCAGAAGAACAGGAGATTTTAGCAAAATATGTAGGCTGGGGCGGTCTTGCCGATGCCTTTGATGAAACCAAAGCGAATTGGGCAAGTGAATATCAGGAATTAAAGAGCCTGTTGTCAGCCGAGGAATACGATTCAGCAAGGGAAAGTACCTTAAATGCGCACTATACAAGCTCTGTAATTATCAAAGCAATTTATGATGCGATGGAACGAATGGGCTTTTCAAAAGGAAACATCTTGGAGCCGGCAATGGGTATTGGAAACTTTTTCGGTATGTTGCCGGAAAATATGCAGGAGAGCAGGCTTTATGGTGTGGAGCTGGACGGAATTACCGGAAGAATTGCAAGGCAGCTATACCCGAATGCCGATGTGAAAATTACAGGATTTGAAAAGACAGATTATCCAAACGATTTCTTTGATGTTGCAATTGGAAACGTGCCATTTGGTCAGTACAAGGTAGCAGACAGAGCCTACGATAAGCATAACTTTCTCATACACGATTATTTTTTTTCCAAAGCCTTAGATAAGGTCAGACCGGGCGGCGTAGTGGCATTTGTCACCTCAAAGGGAACAATGGATAAGAAAAGCCCGGAAGTCAGAAAGTACCTTGCGCAGAGAGCGGAGCTTCTTGGAGCAATCAGGCTTCCCAACACAGCCTTTAAGGAAAATGCGGGGACGGAGGTCACTTCGGACATTCTTTTCTTAAAGAAGCGTGACAGGGTAATCGACATCGAGCCGGATTGGGTGCATCTTTGTGAAAATGAAGATGGCATAGCCATGAACCAGTATTTTGCCGACCACCCGGAGATGATCATGGGAAAAATGGAAATGGTCAGCGGGCAGTTTGGCATGGAAGCCACCTGTACACCGGATACCACCATTCCTCTATCCAAGCAGCTTGAAAGGGCTGTATCCCATATTGAGGGCAGCATTGACGAGGTAGAGTTCGATGAGCTTGATGATGAGCTGGCAAGAGAAGCCATTCCCGCCGATCCGAGCGTTAAGAATTACAGTTACACTATCGTGGACGAGAGGGTGTATTACCGGGAAAATTCCATTATGAAGCCTGTGGATGTATCAGAAACGATGGAGCAGCGCATGAAAGGTATGGTGCAGATTCGTGACTGTACACAGGAGCTGATTGATTATCAATTAAACGAGTACCCGGAAGATATGATTAAGAGCAAGCAGGCAGAGCTTAATGAGCTGTATGATGCGTTTTCCAAGAAATACGGTCTGATTAATTCACAGACCAATAAGAGAGCGTTTAACCAGGACTCAAGTTATTGTCTGCTTTGTTCATTGGAGAAATTAGACGATGAGGGCAACTTCAAAGGCAAGGCGGATATGTTTTCCAAGCGAACCATTAAAAAAGCAGAAGTTGTCACAAGCGTGGATACCGCAAGTGAAGCACTGGCGGTGTCATTAGGGGAAAAGGCAAGGGTAGACCTAGCCTATATGTCGGAGCTTACGGGAAAAAGCGAGGAAGATGTGGCAAAGGAACTTGCCGGAATTATTTTTCAGAATCCGGTTACAGAAAAGTGGGAAACCGCAGACGAGTATTTAAGCGGCAATGTCCGGGAGAAGCTGGCAACCGCAAGGGTATTTGCAGAGAACCGTCCGGAGTTTGCAATCAATGTCACAGCCCTTGAGGGTGTACAGCCAAAGGAGCTTGATGCAAGCGAGATTGAGGTGCGTATCGGTGCCACATGGATAGATCCGAAGTACATCGAAGATTTCATGCGGGAAACCTTTGAAACACCGGATTACCTTTTTGACCGTAACCTTGTAGGGGTGCAGTATTCCGATGTGACAGGACAATGGAATGTAAAGGGCAAAAATGCGGATCGTGGCAATGCTCTTGTCAACATGACCTACGGAACGAGCCGGGCAAATGCCTACCGTATTCTGGAGGATTCCTTAAACCTTCGTGATACCCGTATTTTTGATACGATTGAGGAAGATGGAAAGGAAAAGAGAGTTCTTAACAAAAAGGAAACCACGCTTGCCAGCCAGAAACAGGAAGCCATAAGGGAAGCCTTTAAGGACTGGGTATTTCGTGATCCGGAGCGCAGACAGACCTTGTGTGCCAAGTACAACGAGCTTTTCAATTCCACCAGACCAAGAGAGTATGACGGTTCCCACCTAAAGTTTCCGGGCATGACACCGGACATTACATTAAGACCACATCAGCTTAATGCAGTGGCACATCAGCTTTATGGGGATAATACCCTGCTTGCCCATTGTGTGGGTGCAGGTAAGACCTTTGAAATGATTGCTGCAGCAATGGAGAGCAAGCGGTTAGGGCTTTGCCAAAAGAGCTTATTTGTCGTACCGAACCATTTAACAGAGCAGTGGGCGAGTGATTTCCTGCGCCTGTATCCGGGTGCCAATATTTTAGCTGCCACAAAGAAAGATTTTGAGCCTGCCAACCGTAAGAAATTCTGTTCCCGTATTGCAACCGGGGACTATGATGCGGTCATTATCGGGCATACGCAGTTTGAAAAGATACCGCTTTCAACGGAAAGACAGGCTGCCATGATTGAGCGGCAGATAACGGAAATAGAAATGGCAATCGAAGCAGTCAAGGCGGAAAAGGGAGAGCGTTACACCATTAAGCAGATGGAAAAGACGAAAAAATCTTTAAGCGCAAGGCTGAGCCGATTAAACGATACTTCCCGCAAGGACAACGTAGTAACTTTTGAACAGCTTGGTGTTGACAGGCTGTTTGTAGACGAGAGCCACAATTATAAGAACCTTTTCTTATACACCAAGATGCGGAACGTGGCGGGTATTGCACAGACAGAAGCACAGAAGTCCTCGGATATGTTTGCAAAGTGTCAGTACATGGACGAGCTGACAGGCGGCAAGGGCATTACCTTTGCCACAGGTACGCCGATTTCCAACAGTATGACGGAGCTTTATACGAATATGCGCTATCTGCAATACAATACGCTCCAGAAACTTGGTCTTGGCAATTTCGACAGTTGGGCGGCTACTTTCGGAGAAACGCAGACCGCCATAGAGCTTGCACCGGAGGGCTATACTTTAGTAAGACGATAAATAATGCGTTCCTAAATTGAAAATAGGATATCAAAATCGGTTTTGGAACTTCAAGATTTTTTTTGATTTTCTTGAAAAACAGTTCCGCTTTGTACCCCTATTTTCTCCTATTAGTAGAGGGAGTAATACTTTTAATACTAAACAGATTACATAAGGAAAGGAGGTTAAGAGAATGTCAAGGACTTCAAAGATTACAGCACTTTATGAGCGTTTATCAAGAGATGATGACCTTAATGGTGAGTCAAATTCAATAACCAACCAAAAACAATACTTGGAAGATTACGCCCGAAGAAATGGCTTTACGAATATCCGCCATTTTACTGACGATGGTTTTTCGGGTGTGAATTTCAATCGTCCGAGTTTTCAGGAGTTGATTAAGGAAGTAGAAGCAGGAAATGTCGCAACGATTATTGTTAAGGATATGAGCCGATTAGGACGAAACTATCTGCAAGTCGGCTTTTATACGGAAGTTCTGTTCCCACAGAAAGATGTCCGTTTTCTTGCAATAAACAACAGCATTGACAGTAATAATGCTTCTGATAATGACTTTGCCCCATTTTTGAATATAATGAACGAATGGTACGCCAAAGACACAAGCAATAAAATCAAGGCTGTGTTTGACGCCCGTATGAAAGACGGGAAGCGTTGCAGTGGTTCAATCCCTTATGGATATAACCGATTAGCAACCGACAAACAAACGCTTGTCGTTGACCCTGTGGCTTCTGAGGTAGTAAAGCGTATCTTTCTGCTTGCCAACGAGGGAAAAAGTCCGAGAGCAATCGCTGAATTGCTTACCGAAGAAAAGGTTTTAATTCCGGCGGCACACGCAAGGGAATATCACCCCGAACAGTATAATGGAATAAAGTTTACAGACCCGTATCTTTGGGGAATGTCAACCATAAGAGGGATTTTAAGCAGACAGGAATATCTCGGTCATACCGTTTTGCGTAAATCGGTCAGTACGAATTTCAAACTGCACAAAAGGAAGAATACCGATGAAGATGAACAGTATGTATTTTATAATACGCACGAGCCTATCATCACGCAGGAACTTTGGGACAGCGTTCAGAAGCGAAAGAAACGAGCAAACAGAACAGCCACAAAAGGTACGCATAGCAACCGTTTAAGCGGTTATCTGTACTGTGCAGATTGTGGAAGAAGAATGACCCTGCAAACGCATTACAGTAAAAAAGACCGTTCGGTGCAGTATTCTTACCGTTGCGGTGGGTATGCAAGCAAAGTAAACTCCTGCTCTGCCCATTCAATTAGTGCTGATAATGTTGAAACCTTGATATTATCGGCTGTAAAACGATTATCAAGATTTGTTCTGAATGACGAAGAAGCCTTTGCAAAAGAACTTCAAGCCTTATGGAATGAAAAGCAGACAGAAAAGCCAAAGCAGAATAAATCGGAATTGCTCCGTTTTCAGAAGCGATACGATGAGCTTTCCAAACTCATTCGTGGTTTGTATGAAAATCTTGTTTCGGGTTTACTGCCCGAAAGACAGTACAAGCAACTGATGAAGCAGTACGATGACGAGCAGGCTGAACTGGAAACGAAGATTGAAGTAATGGAAAAGGAACTTGCCGAAGAAAAAGTAAATGCTGTTGATATTAAGCATTTCATTTCTTTAATTCGCAAGTGCAAAGAGCCGACAGAAATTTCCGATTTGATGTTTGCTGAACTCATTGACAAGATTGTGGTATATGAAGCAGAGGGTGTGGGAAAAGCAAGGACACAAAAGGTTGATATTTACTTCAACTATGTCGGGCGGGTCGATATTGCCTATACAGAAGAAGAACTTGCTGAAATAAAGGCACAGGAAGAACAGATCGAGATGGAACGCTTGGCAAAACAGCGTGAGCGTGAAAAAGCCTACCGAGAGAAGCGAAAGGCGAAAAAACTCGCTGAAACCGGTGGAGAAATCGTCAAGACAAAGATATGCCCTCACTGTCAAAAAGAGTTTGTGCCTACAAGTAACCGACAGATATTCTGTTCAAAGGATTGCTGCTATCAGGCAAGGCAGGACCAAAAGAAAGCCGACAGAGAAGCAGAAAGAGGAAATCATTATTATCGTCAGCGTGTCTGTGCTGTGTGTGGCAGTACCTACTGGCCTACACATAGTCAGCAGAAATTCTGTTCCGAGGAATGTCAAAAGCAAAACCACAACGAGAAATCTTTGGAATTTTATCACAAGAAGCAAAAGGAGAAATCAGAATGCAAAGATTTATTACAGACGAAAGAACTGGTATCCAGTACGAACTCATCGGAGATTATTACTATCCCTGCTTGACGATAGAAAACGAAGAACCGTCTACGCTCATAAAATACGGAAGAACGAGGGAAAAATATTTAAGGGAACACAAGAAAGTCTTATATTTCAATCTGCTTACAAGCGGAAAGTTATATGAACACCTTGCTGAAATTGATACTTCGGCGTGTAATATGGCGGAGTATCTGATAAAGGAAATGGCAAGAAAACAAGGTGTGACGGAACAACTGAAAGCGGAGGATATGATGAGATGGGTCGGATTGATGAATAATATCCGAGCCTGTGCAGATGAGATTGTATTGAACGATATTGTGTATTCCTAATAGCATACCAGCCGAAAAGGAACTGCTGTCTTAATTGATGGCAGTTTTCTTTTTCGGGAAGTATTCAAGAAGTCATTAAGTTGTGAGTGTAGTCGAAGTAGTTTGAAGTATTGAAAAAAATGATGACTTTTGTTATAATGTTTAATGGAAGGTTGTATTTTATAAGGAATAACGAAATGAATTTGTAGGTGAGAGTATGAAGAAGAATAGAAAATACAAAAAGATAAAGATAATAATGGTTTTTACAACAGTCTTGCTTATAGCGTTTGTAGCAGTAGTTGGATTATATAAAACAGGGATTTATCGTTTTGATTTTTTTAAGGATGTGTATAAAAAAATCGATTTTCAACTGAGTACAAATGAGCTTAACATTCCTCAGGACGCTCTTTCGTTTTCTGTTTATGATATTGAACAGGGTGAATATTTATTTTACGAGGGAGATAGCCAATTGCCCACAGTAGCAAGTTTGGCAAAACTATTTGTCATTGACTATGCTTTGACAAAAGTTAACTTGGAAGATGTTATTGAAGTAAATCAAGAGGTATTGGATCTTGTGCCGGCTGGGTCATCTTTAGCAAATCTAAAAGTTGGGAAGTACACAGTAAAAGAAATAATGGAAGCTATGCTTGTTCCTTCGGGAAACGATGCTGCCTATTCGTTGGCATATTATATTGCTAAAAATGAATTAGGAGAGGGCTATACAGCAACGGAATATATAAATTATTTTATGACAGAGCTAAGTGAGTATTTAATTGAAGAAGGCTATTCTAAAACAAATTTGTATAATGATCCGAGCGGGGCAGCTATGTCAGCCGATACACATTTGGATGATATTAATCGTGTAGCCTTGAAGCTTTATAATTATGATTTTGTTAAAGAATGTGTAGGGAAAAGCACTTTCTCAATTCAAACTCCACAAGGTGAATTTACTTGGAAAAATACCAATAAGTTTTTAGATAAAAAGTCACCGTACTATAATGAAAATGTAAAAGGAATAAAAACAGGAACTATGGCATCTTCCTATAATATTGTTGTTCTTTATAAAAAAGATGGCAAGGAATATTTGATTACCTGCTTGGCATCATTATCAGATGAAGGAAGATATAAAGCAGTGCAGTCCGCTATAAATACAATTATTAAATGATGTCGAAATATCTTTTAATTAAAGCGTTAAAGTGTCGTGGACAAGATAAAGATTAGTTTGGTGAAACAACAATAGTTGAAGTACGAAAAACATCGTAGAAATACGGTGTTTTTTGTTACCCCAAACCCTACAATTTTATACATAACCACAGGTTAGTACAAATACCTTGTGTGATTTTTTGAAAGGCTTAGAAAGGCAATTTTGCCCGATTTTCGCCCCGAGAAATGACAGAAACAAGGCAGTAAGTATCTTCCCTGTGGTTTTTTGTTTTCAGGCGGAAAGGAGGATTGATATGCCGAGAATGAGTAAGAAACGGAAACAAGAGTGGGCATTGTTTCTGAATGAAAGAAATCGCATTACCTACAACGAACTTTGCAGAAAATGCAGTAATGACTGTAAGCAGAGTTTCCGCTGTATCGTGGTGCTCTGCCTGAAGTATTTATCGAAAAGGAGAACGAAGAACAATGATGAAAATGGAAAATGAGATGAATGTAAATGTACCGCTTGAAATTATCAAGGCAAGTGAGATTGAACCGAAAGAAGTGAAATGGCTGTGGTATCCGTATATTCCGTTCGGCAAGGTTACGCTCTTGCAGGGCGATCCTGGCGATGGGAAAAGCAAGTTAATGCTTTCCATAGCCGCCCTGCTCTCAAAGGGAGAACCTCTCCCCTTTACCGAAGAAGAAACAGAGCCTATGACAGTCATCTATCAGACAACGGAAGATGATGCAGACGATACGGTAGTCCCCCGTTTTAACTCTGCCGGTGGGAACGGAGAAAATCTTATCTTCATCAAAGAAGATGAAAAATCTTTATCCTTTGGAGATAACCGTATTGCTGAAGCAATCGAAAGGTATCACGCAAAACTTTTAATTCTTGACCCGATGAGTTCCTATATCGGAGAGAACTGTTCAATGAACAATGCCAACGAAACAAGGGCAGAGTTTAATCACTTGATTGCAGTTGCAAAAAATACAGGCTGTGCCATCGTGATTATCGCTCATATGAACAAGATGAGAGATACCAACCCTCTTTATCGTACCAACGGTTCTATTGATATTGCGGGTGCTGCAAGAAGTATTCTTGCAATCACACGCACACCGAACAAAGAAGCACCGGCGGAAAGATATATGGTTCAAGTGAAATCCAACCTTGCCCCGACAGGCTCTGCAATTCTCTTTGAGGTTGCAGAAAAGGGAGTGGACTTTATTTCTGAAATGGAAATGACAGCAGAAGAAGCGTTCCAGTCCCTTGCCCCTAAAATGGGCAGACCGAACGACAAGGAAATCAAGGCGAAAGAATTTCTTTTAGAAATGCTGAAAGACGGAGAAATGCTTTCTTCGGATTGCGAAGAAAGACTTGAAGCCGCAGGGTTCAAGAAATCGACCATCAAAAAGGCAAAGAAGAAAGCAGGCGTTATCTCACGAAAACGAGGCTTTCTGTGGTACTGGTCTTTGCCGATGGGCGATATACCGAGAGAATAAAAGCAGGCTGTCTGATGGCGGGACAGTCTGTTTTTATGATTGAGGTATCTAAAGGAGGTCAAGGGGGAACTCCCTTGCCCACGACATCTTTGCAGACGAAGTCTGAAAGTGTCATAGTGGGTTACACACATTCAAAGAATGTTGTGTAATGGCTTCGCCCTGTCTGGAAAGGAGAGCAAAATGGCAAAAAACAATAAGGCGGATATGAGTTGTGCAAGGGTAAAAAAGTACACCGCTTCTGATGTGAGTAAGGCAGAAAGACACAACGAACGCAAGAATGAAACCTATGAAAATATGAATGTGATTGTGGAACGAATACCCTTTAATGTGCATTTCAAAAAGCCGACAGCCCCGACCTATATGGAACAGTTAAAGCAGATGGAAACAGACGGTCAGGTGTCGCTTCGTGGGTTAAGGAAAGACGCAACGCTGTTTAATGAGATTGTGATTGATGTGAACACGATGTACTTCGAGCGTAACGGCGGTTATGAATACGCAAAGCAGTTTTATGAAGAAGCCTATCATTTTATTGAAGAAAAATTCGGTGCGGACAATGTTATATCGGCGGTAATGCACGCTGATGAAATCAATGTAGCCGCAAGCGAAGAACTTGGAAAAGAGGTTTACCACTATCATCTTCACGCTATGGTTCTGCCTGTGGTGGAGAAAGAAATCTTGTGGAGTAAGCGTTGCAAAGACGAGAAATTGCGAGGAACAGTTAAGGAAGTGGTTAATCAGATTAGCCATTCAAAGAAATGGAAATCGGATATTCCGATGACCGATGAAAAAGGAAATCCGTTGCTAAGAAAGAACGGGAAACCGATGTTCCGAGCTTCGTACAGCATACTGCAAGATGAATTGTTTCACTATATGACGGAACAAGGGTTCAAAGGCTTTCAGCGTGGCGAATACGGAAGTACAGCAGAGCATTTGACTTCCCTGCAATATCAAATCCAACAGGACAAAGAGCGATTGGAGAAGTTGCAGAAGCGTATTCAAAAGGAACAGGTTAAGTATGAGCCTGCCCGTCATATTTCCAAAACCTTAAACGAGATTGACAGTATGGGACAGAAAACATTCACAGGCAAAATGGCAATTTCCCAAAAGGACTATTCTGAGCTGACTGCCCTTGCCAAAGAGGGTATCACAAGTCGTGCGGAAATCAAAAAATTTGAGCAGAGTGCAAATTTTTACCGACAGAAGTATATGGACAGTGCAAACGCATTGGAACGAATGAAAACCAAATACAACGAACTGAAAGAAAAGTGCAGACCTTTTCTTGAAGCGTTGGAACATTTCCCCGAAGTTGCCAAACTTTTTACCGAAAAAGTGAAGCAACTTTTTTCTTTTAAGGAAGCACAGGAACGAGCCGAAAAAGAAGCAAGGGAAAAAGAAAGACAGGAGCGTATCAAGGCACGAAAGAGCAAGCGAGGTATGGAAAGATAACCTTTTCCATTATACTCACGACTTAATGACTTCTTGATATGTTCCGATGAAACAGGCTGTATTTGTGGGGTGTTCCAAACGGAATGCCCCACAATCAATTTATGAAAAGGAGAAAATGATTATATGAAAGAGAATATTTTATCTTATACAACACGAATAGGCAAAACAACTTTTATTGTAAATGTGAAGCAATCGGAAAGTGCGAAGAAGCCTTTGAATACGGTGTTTCAAGAGATATGCAGACACGAGATGTTAGGAGATTTTTCAGCGGATAAATATTTGAATTTAGAAAACTTACAAAAATCATCTTGACAAACTCGTTCCCGAGGGAACAGGATACCGGGCAAAGACAAGGTTTGCCAAGTTCTTCAATCTGCCGGAGCTGATTTCACTTTTCAAGGAAAGTGCGGATATTCAGACACCGGATATGCTAAAGCTGCCTGTACCGGAAGCAGAGTACGAAAATGTGGTGTTAAAGCCGAGCGAGTACCAGAAAGAAATGGTACAGTCCCTTGCGGATCGAGCGGAAGCAGTGCGTGACCGCAGAGTAGATGCAACGGTTGATAATATGCTCAAAATCACGAATGACGGAAGAAAACTGGCATTAGACCAGCGTTTAATCAACGATATGCTTCCCGATGAGGATAATTCCAAAGCCACCACCTGTGTGGACAAGGCATTTGAGATTTGGGAGGAAACAAAGGAACAGAAGTCGGCACAGCTTATCTTCTGTGACTTATCGACACCGAAAGGAGATGGTACATTCAATGTTTATGAGGACATTCGGGGCAAACTGATAGAGAAGGGTGTCCCACCGGAAGAAATCGCATTTATCCATGATGCCAATACGGAAACAAGGAAAGCGGAGCAGTTTGCAAAGGTAAGAAGCGGACAGGTTCGTTTTTTGTTGGGTTCTACTGCCAAAATGGGAGCCGGAACCAACGTACAGGACAGATTGATTGCATTACACCATTTGGATGTGCCCTGGCGTCCGTCTGACATTGAACAGCAGGAAGGTCGTATTTTACGACAGGGCAATATGAATGATAAGGTCAAGATTTTCCGGTATGTGACGGAAGGCACCTTCGACAGCTATTCATGGCAGCTCGTTGAGAACAAGCAGAAGTTTATCGGGCAGATCATGACGAGCAAGTCCCCGGTACGTTCCTGTGAGGACATTGACGAAGCGGCGCTCTCTTATGCAGAGGTCAAAGCACTTGCAACCGGAAACCCGTATATTAAGGAGAAGATGGATTTGGATATACAGGTGTCAAAACTGAAGCTCTTAAAGGCGAATCACACAAGCCAGCGTTATCGTCTGGAGGACAATATCGCAAAGCATTACCCGATGCAGATCACAGCCTTAAAAGAAAGGCTTGAGGGATACCGGACGGACATTCAGACCTATACAGCGCATAAGCCTGTGGATAAGGACGTTTTTTCCATGAAGATAGGAAACCGTACCTATACGGACAAAAAGGAAGCGGGTGCGGCGTTGATTGATATGTGCCGGAGTGCAAAACAGCCAAACATGGCAGTAACAATCGGGGAATATCAGGACTTTAAGATGAGCGTGTCCTTTGACTCGTTCTTCTCCAAGTTTACGGTCAGCTTAAAAGGAAGTCTGAGCCATGAGGTGGAAATCGGAGCCGATCCGCTTGGAAATCTGCAAAGACTATCCAATGCGTTAGAGGGAATGACCGGGAAAATGGCAGATGTGGAGCAGAAGCTTTCCAACGTGGAACATCAGCTTGAAACCGCAAAGGTGGAGGTCACGAAACCTTTTGCACAGGAGCAGGAACTGGCGGAGAAGCTAGAGCGACTTGCAGAGTTAAATGCGCTTCTTAATATGGACGAAAAGGGCGATAATGCGTTGGATATGGGAGATGATGAGCCGGAGGACGAAAACGGAGAGCAGAGCGCACAGGCACAGGAGGGCGAGCCGGACAGGGCAGAAGATATACAGGCGGTGGCTGATGAACCGTTAAAGCCTGTTGCAAGTTTTCTGATGTCGGAGCGTATCGCAGAGCATGACAAGGAACGGATGTTAGCAGACGGTTCCAGAGGGCGGGTATCCGTCAAGGAGAAACTTGCCGAGATGAAGCAGAAAATTTCCGATCAGAAGATGCCGGAGAAACCGGAGACTGTAAAGAGCAAAGGAAAAGAAGAAAGTTTATAGGAGGGTGCTATGGAAGCAAACGAACCAAAGAAAGAACAGAACACAGAGGAAATGGACGTTATGAAGCAGTTCATGGAGCTTTTGGGACAGCAGGGCATGAAAGAGCAGTCACAGGACTTTATGGAGGTCTTGCAGTATATCGCCGGGATGCAGTTACAGCTTTCCGCTATGGTGGACGAACTGCAAGGAGTACGGAAGCAGCTTGAAAGGATGCAGGAGAGCCAGCCGAAAGCAGCGGAAAGTCAGCTTTTGGATAAGGTGTCATACCTTCAGGAGAAGGTAAGCAGTCTTGCAGAACGCTTATCGGAATTGAAAGACCATTTGATTGACACCGCAGCACAGGCAGTAACCGCCTTTAAGGAAAAGGGAAGGGAGGAAATGAACAGGGTTCTTCAGAAAGGAATTTCCGGTGTGCAGTCGGTGCTTTCCGGATGCCGGGAGAAGATGGTTGATGTGCTTACCAGTTATGAAAAGACCGCCAACCAGATAGACAGTATCGGGGACGAGTTCAAGCAGATAGGGAACAGCGTAGCCAACGTGGGAAGGCTCTTAACCGGAAAAGGTACAAAGGAAGTGTCGGACGAAAAAGAGGGCGTTGCCCTTACAAGGGTACTGAATATGCCTGTAAAGAAGCATATCTCAGCCTTAAAGAAACAGGTGGAGCGGATTGACGGTGCAGTAGCGAAGCTGGATAAGATCTGTGCCGGACTGGATACCGGAAAGGATAAGGAAAAAAGCAGGGTGTCCGTCAAGGAAAAGCTGTCACAGATGAAAGTGAAATCGGAACAGCAGAAGAAAGAACCGGAAAAATCAAAGACCAAGAGTCAGGAAGCAAGTTTATAAAGGTTTATGGAAAGAGCAGGTAGCAATCTATCTGCTTTTTCCTGTTATGTGGTTATCGTAAGCAGAGAAGATTAAGTGACGAGCAGAGGAAACAGGCAAGGTTGCGATGGAGAAAATCAATTCAGACGAAAACAATAGGCAAATTTAAAGTTGATAAGAATTCACCGATATATTTATTAGACTATTCAGCATTACACATCATTACAGTTACATTTCAAAGCATTATAATTGTTTCACTTGAGGATAGATGCTAAAATAAATTTTTTAAGGAAAGAGGTGGTCGTGTGATTAACATAGCAATTTGTGATGATGAAAAATACATATTAGATAAAATCAAAAAGCTGGTATTTGATTTTTTTCATAGAAAAAACGTAGAAATAACTGTTTCACAATTCGGGAGTGGTGAGGAATTACTGAGACACAACAAAAATATAGATATTCTGTTCTTAGATATTCAAATGGATGGAATAGATGGGATGGAAACTGCAAGGAAGATGCGTAGTCAAAATTATAAAGGATACCTAATTTTTATAACAGTTCTAAAGGAAATGGTGTTTCAATCCTTTGAAGTCCAGGCATATGATTATCTGGTAAAACCGATTGAAGAAGAATGCTTTGAAAAAACGATGGAGAGATTATTTTCTGCTATGCAAAATGCAAAAGACGCAAGTTTGCTTGTCCAAAAGGGATACGAGAGTAATATTATTGCCTTTGATGACATTGTTTTTTGTGAAATTATAGACAGAAAAATATATCTGCATCTAAAAACGGAGGAAGTTATTGATTACTATGACAGAATTGAAAATCTTGAAACAAAACTAGATGGGAGATTTTTTAAATGCCATAGAAGTTATTTAATTAATTTGAGCCATCTGAAAAGTTATAAAAATGGGATGGCGTATATGATAAATGACAAACAGATACCTGTATCACGCTTACGGAGCAAGGAATTTTCAAGTGTTGTTTTGAAATATATGAAGGAACGGAGAGTGTGAAAGAATGGATGGATTAGATATTTTCAATGTATATATTATGGGAAGCATTGAAATGTTGACGGTTTTTCATTTCTTTACCAGATTTCTTAAGAAAAAGGTAAAGTTTATTTATTATATATTGTTTGCCTTTCTTGGAATGACGATTATGATGTTTTTTCCAACCGGCAGTATTATGGAATTATTGGTATATGTTCTGCTGTTGATGGCAGGAGGATTTTTTATATGTAGAACATACAATATATTTGTCGGGTTATATGCAGTTGTAATGATTGAAATAATGCACTTATGCTATGGAGTTTTTAATTCGATTTCGTGTATTTTATCTCCCTTGTTTTTTCAGGAAAATCCTAAAGCGGTTAGCGTTTTATTTATGGTAATGAGCAGTATTTTAGCTCTTGTTACATCTGTTTTGTGTTATCAGGTCATAAATAAAAATTTTTCATATGATGAAAACGTTGGGGCAAAATATGTTCTTCTGATTTTAATACCGACTTTAGTGATTTTTTTGGTAAGTGAATATATTAGTTCAAATATTTATGGACATACGATTACGATACAAGCAGATGGGAGTTTACCTAGCATAAGTCCGTTTCCATTACTGTTTATACAGATATTGGGGATAGCCAGTCTGTTTTGCATCATGTTTGCGTATAAAAAATTAGTGGATAGTTTTAAATTGAGCAGAGAGCTATCTTTATTAGAACTGGAAAAACATTCTTTAAATCAGTATGTGGAAGAAGCAAAAGTACGTTATGAGAAAACAAAAGCATTTCGACATGATGTGAAAAATCATATATCTATTGTCAAAGAATTGGTACAGAATGGCGATATAGATACAGCATTGCAGTATATGAGTGATATGGAAAATTTAACAGCAGATATGTCATTTCCGGTAAGTACAAATAACCCTGTACTTGATATTTTAATTGGAAATAAGTTAGGGATAGCTAAGAGCAATCAGATAGAAGTACAATGTTCATTTATTTCTCCATATCCATGTGGAATTGCTGATATTGACTTTTGTATTATTTTTTCTAATGCATTAGATAACGCTATCTCAGCTTGTAACCGAGTGCCCCATGATAATCAGAAATATATTCACATAACAGGAAAAGTGCAAGGTGATTTTCTTTTAATTGAAATAATTAATAGCCATAGTGGGAGAGGGAGCATTCGCAGTGGGACAGGACTTGCTAACATAAAAGCAGTTGCAGAAAAATATCATGGAGCAATGGAAGTAAGAATAGATGGAGATATATTTGTTTTAAGTGTTCTTTTAATCATTCCGCAACAATCAGAAAGCATTTCACAACAAATCTGTTAAAAACAGATATATGAATGACGAATAAGAGATTGTAAAAACATTATAGTGTATTAAAGAAAAGGAGGACGTTTTATGTCAATGGAAATAAGCAGTAATTATAAGGATTACAAAAATGAGTATTTAGATAGGGTACAGACAGGGCAGGATAAAGTAAAAGAAGCTTCACAAGATCAAAGGGGGGAGGATAAAAACGAAGGTATTCCCGTTCCAAAGGACGAGTATATTAGTAGCGAAAAATCTGGTAGCAAGCCAAGTGGTCTGTATCGTTTAGGGCAAGATGAAAATGGTAATCCAAAAGTAATGTATGATGATCCTAAGAGAGTCGCAAAGGCGAAAGATGTTCAACCAAAGGAGGAGCCAGCGAAAAAGGCAGAGAAATGTACGACAAATACAGATAATGTTGACAGAGAGATTGAGAAACTCAAGGAGGAAAAGGAACAGCTTGAACAGCAGATAAAGGCTGCGGCGGGGGACAAAGAAAAGGTTAAGGTATTGGAGAAAAAGCTGGCTCAGATTGAGGGGGAGTTAAGCCAGAAAGATAATGATACATACAGGAGAAAGAATGCAGTAATTTCTTAAACAAATTATGAATATGAGTGGGTGAATAAGAGGGAAAGGCTTTATTCACTCCTTTTGCAAAAGGAAAGAAGTTCAGATTAAGAGTAATTGCAGAAAAGGATTTCGATTCTATATCTCAAGGAGGACAGAGAGATGATGAATGGAAGGCATTCAGAATACAGGGAACATTGGATTTTTCCTTAATCGGAATCCTTTTAAAAATATCTTGCCTGATGGCAGAAAATAATATAGGCATTTTTGCTATATCTACGTTTAATACGGATTATGTTTCAATAAAATCAAAAAATTTTTCAAAAGCAATAGAGCTGTTGTCAAAAACAGGGTATAGAGTTGCAGAATAACAAATTGTTAAGAGGATAGCAGTTTGGAACAACCGGAAAAATAATTTCCTTTATAGCATATAGGAAAAATAAATAAGAAAGATCAAATAGCAAGTACCACATTGTTTGGTTGGATATAGGAATTATTCTTTTGTATTGACCAGAGCTTTAGCAGTAGATAAAAGTAATAAGGCAGGTGATGTGTATGGGAAAATGCTAGTTCTGACATTTGAAGATAATGAGGATGATATGATGAACCGCATATTGTCGTTGATAAATACCAGAGATGAAATCACTCAGATGTCAGGTTTGAATAATCATCTGTTGAATTTCAAAGGTCTTATGATTGATGAGGTTCAACGGGTAATCATTCAGGAAAATCAGGAGATAGAGCTTACATATACCGAGTTTGAAATCTTGAAGCTTCTTGCAAAGCATCCGGGAATAGTGTTCAGCAAGGAACAGATTTATGACATTGTGTGGAAGGAATCCTATTCCGGCGATTACAACATTGTCATGAGCCATGTCCGGAATATTCGGGAAAAGATAGAGGATAACCCAAGCAAGCCAATCTATATACAGACTGTTTGGGGAGTCGGCTACCGGTTCAATAAAAATTTAATAGCATAGAAACAGGCAATTAAGAAACAAAATCTTGGTTGTCTTTTTTATTTGTAAAATACATTTACAGCGACAGGAGCAGAAAGGAGACAGGAGTAAATTGCAGAAATCAAAACGAATACGGGCAGTAATGATAAAGGTTTATAAGTGAATATTGTAGTTATGCGAAGGCAGTCAATAATGGCTGCCTTTTGTCATGCAAAAAAATAAGCAGATGGAGGAAATACTATGGCAGACGCTAAAACAGAAAAACAGAAAGTACAGGAAATAACAGAGAAGCTGGAGCAGGGTATCAAGGAGCTTTTTGAAAGCGAGAAGTACAAGACTTATCTGAATACCATGTCAAAATTTCATAATTACAGCTTTAACAACACCATGTTAATCGCAATGCAAAAGCCTGACGCTACGTTAGTGGCCGGATTCAAGGCTTGGCAGAAAAATTTTGACAGGCATGTTAAGAAAGGGGAAAAGGGTATCCGTATTCTTGCCCCGGCACCATACAAGATTAAGGAAGAACAGGAGAAACTTGATCCGGTAACAGGAGAGATTATGCTTGACAAGAACGGAATGCCCATTACGGAGGAAGTAGAGATTAAGATACCCGCCTTTCGTGTGGTTCCGGTCTTTGACGTGTCACAGACGGACGGAAAGGAGTTGCCGGATATAGGGGTAAATGAGCTTTCGGGAAGCGTGGAGGACTACGAGGATTTTATGCAGGCACTTACGGAGGTTTCCCCGGTTCCCATTACCTATGAAGATATAGAAGGGGAGGTAAAGGGATATTTCCATACCACAGACCACAGGATTGCCATACAGGAGGGCATGAGCCAGAGTCAGACCGTAAAGACCGCTATCCATGAGGTGGCACACGCAAAGCTCCATGATCGGGAACGGAATCAGGATATAGATGCGGTCTTAGACAAAGACCGCAACACGCAGGAAGTGGAAGCAGAGAGCGTTGCCTATACGGTGTGCCAGCACTTCGGCATTGATACCTCGGACTATTCCTTTGGGTATATCGCCGGATGGAGCAGTGACCGGGATATGAAAGAATTGAAATCTGCCCTTGATACCATACGAAAGACCGCTTCGGAGCTGATCACAGGCATTGAGGACAGGTTAGCAGAGTTACAGAAGGACAGGGCAGTGGAGCAGGAGCAGAATAAGGAGAGTATACTTCTGATACAGAATGATGATCTGACAAAATACAGTCTTGTGAGTGTTATGGGCATGGACAGACAGGAACTTATGGACGTTCTTTCAGCCATGAGTGAGGACGATAAGCTGAGTATTCAAGCATATCTGGAGAGTAAAGGGGCATGGACTACCGAGATTGCCAACGAAAATACAAAAGAATTTGGAGAATACCACCTTGATGTCCGCTACAATACTGACACAGAGGAGCTTGTGGATATGAAAGAACGAAAGGCAATCTATGATAAGTCTATGGAGCCGATTGCCGCCGGAGATGTAGTGGTAAAATTCTCCGGTTCGATGGGAAGCGAATGGGAGATTTCCAAAATCACAAATATGTCCCCGGACGAAGTTAAAAAGCTGCTTTATGATATGGCTCTGCTTAATGAGAGTGAGTGGGACGGAGATTATAATGCGTATCTGAAAGAACATGGGGCAGAAATGACTTTGATTAGTTCCAGTGCCGGACTGAATGAACACGCACCGCAGTTTTTTGATTTTGCATACGATGCAGATACAGGCGTGAGTGCATCAACGGAATTGTCTGCCATACAGCAGGCAGAGAACCTTATCAACCGCATGGAGCATGGGGCAACGGTCTTTACGGATGATGAGAGAAATCTGATTGTGAATTACAATTACAAGCTCGATGACATGGAAAAGACAAGAGAATTGGCGGAGAAACTTGCATACATGATAGAAAATCAGCCTGTCAATGAAGCGCTTACTGTCATAGATGCACAGGCGGAGATTGATGCCCTTCCGGATGGCATGATAGGTCTTTCCGAGATGCACGAGTATGGTTATTCCTGGAATGAAATGCTGCCTTTGACAAAGGATAAGGCAACAGAGCTTTTTGGGGAAGATGTGGCTGTGTATCAGCTCCATGAGGACGGTTCCGAAACGCTCATTGAAGATTCGGAAGAATTAAAGGAGCATGAGGGCATTTTCGGTGTGGAAAAGGACGATTGGAGTGCCTATCTGGAACACCAGAGTATGAAACAGGAGTTAGAGGAAAGCTCTGCAAACAGGGAAGCACAGCTTTTGTTTGGCAGTGAGGACAGATTTGGCATTTATCAGCTCAAAGATATAGAGGAAGCAAGAGACATTCACTTTATGGGAATGGACTATCTTGAAAGCAAGGGCATTGCGGTCACAAAGGAGAATTATGATCTGCTTTATACCGCACCGTTAGAGGAGGGCACAAGCCTTGAAGATATTTACACCCGCTTTAATATAGATCGCCCGGCAGATTTTCGGGGACATTCCCTTTCTGTCAGTGATGTGGTGGTGCTTCATCAGAACGGAGAGAACACAAGCCATTATGTGGATTCTTTTGGTTACAGGGAGGTGCCGGAGTTTACAAAGGAGCTTATGGCAGAGCATACAAAAGAACAGACTTCGGTCATTGATGAAACGACAGAGATACTTTCGGAGATAGCACAGGAACACGCAAACGATGAACCGGACAGGGAAAATGAAGTGTTCCTCGTCAATTACAACGAATGGCGTGAGGTCGGTACGCTTGACTTGGAACAGAATTACTTTGCCATTGACGATCCGTATGCGGACGGGGATTTCAGACTTTTGCATTTGCAGAACCAGATCAAGGACATCACGCCTGCAGGAGTGCATTACGATACCTATGAGGAAGCTGCGGCTGCCTTATATGAAGCAGAGCGGGAAATGGCGAATATGCCCTTCAACAAGGAAAATAACATCGGTTCCTATATGTTAAACGGAAGGGCACAGCTTGAGCGCATCATGGAAGCAAGACAGCTTCAGAAGCACATGGACATTGAAAATGACAAGGTATCCTACTATGTCATTGCCGATTTAAGCACATGGGCAGAGAACAGTCCGGAAAGGAGCAAGCTGGAGCGTTTTGACAGTATTTCTGAAGCAATGGAAGCATTTCAGGCTTATCGTGGCAAGGATGCGCAGTACAGTGATGACAAGGCAAGGACAACCTTTGGTGTCAGTGTGCATGGCATTGAGTTTGATGTAATCCATGTAAGGAATAACGAAAACGTCCTGTCCCTTGATTTTACCCACAGCAGTGAAGCAAAGGAAAGTAAGCACTTCATGGACGATTTGCAGACGTTGAGTGACAGTATCGGTATCGAAAAAGTAAGAGTCCACCGGGATATGTCACCGGAGGAAGTGAAAGACTTTGTGAAGCAGCGTTTTGAACATCAATTAAAACAAGGCGGTCTTGATGATATTTCCCTTTATATGAGCCGGTTCAATACGCTCTATGAACAGGGAAAGATGGAGAAGTTAATGCCTACTGCCAATCAGAAGCACATCGAGGAAGATGTACCGATTACGGAGTGGGACAATCCGTATTTTGAGGTGAAAGAGCCGGAGCAGATGGCATTTTCCATAAAAGATAAATTTGTCAGCATACAGACCTGTACGGAGGGATATGATTATTCCGTTTTTGATGCGGATTATAAGCTGGTTGACGGTGGCGTGTATGATAATCCTGATATTTCCATTCATGCGGCGTTAAAGGACGTTCTGGAGGACTTTGGACTGTCGGAACAGGATAAGCGTATTCCGGTGGACTATGAGGAGCTTATGGAGAAAACAGAAGCGGTGGAGCGTGAACGGTTAAGCGAGCGTATCCGGGAGGAAGCAGACAGTGTTGTTGCTGATTTCAAGGCAAAGACAGAGGAATTATTTAACGGAATCAACGGACAGACACAGGACGATATAGAGCAGACGGTATGGGCATATCTGCAATCCAAGCTTGACGAGTATGAGATAGATGTTGAGCTTGTGGATGTGGTGGTGTCCGGAAGCAGATGCAGAGGTCTGGAGAAAGCAGGCTCCGATCTGGATGTGGTTGTGGAGTATAAGGGCAGGGAGCATGAAGATGATCTGTTCAATGTCTTTAACGAGGACGGTCTTATGATTGGCGGGGTAAAGGTTGACATCAATCCTATCACAGAGGGCAAGACCGGAACACTTGCAACTTATCTTCCGGAAGTGGAAAGCTATCTTGCAGAGAAACAGGCAATGCAGAAAGCGTCTGCTGTGGAAGCCATACCGGAGAAAACCATTACCTTAACGGTTGCAGAGTGCGGCGAATTTCACAGTCTGGGAGAGTTCCATGAGAATATCGCAAGCGTGGAGGAAGCAATCGCTGTGTGGAAAAGCATACCGCCGGAGCGCATGAATGGGATTCCGAGTATCGGCATTAACATACACACCGAGGGAACCGAGCGTTATGAGGACGTGGAAATGGATATTCTCTCCGGCAAGGTCATTGATCTGGAGGTTTTGGATTATGTACCGGACATAACAGACGAGCCGAAAGCAATCGAGGTCATAGCGGAGCTGATTGACAAGTTACCGGACATTGAGGTGCGTGGTTCACTGGAGAAGTGGCAGGCGGCTATCCTTGCTTCTCAGATAGACCAGTTTTCCTACGATTATGATACCTATCAGTATCAGGATACGGTTGAGGACAGGGAAGCACAGGTTGCTAACATCACTGAGGACATCAGAAACGGAAATACCGGGTATCTGAATGACTTTCTCAATGCGGTCATTTCTGAAGGCGTCAGAGAGGGTATAACGGACATTTTCGGAGAGGGTGTGGAGATTGATGACAGCGAAGCGGTTCAGACTGCGAGAAGGGCGAAGGAGCTGCTTGACAAGCTGGCAGAATACAAGCCGCTTGCAAAGGTGGAGGAGCTTGAAGAACAAAATTACAACATGATTGATAATGTCTTAAACAATGGAGCGGAGAAAAAGGAACAGGAGCAGATCAAAGGCAGAATTTCCATAAAAGAGAAGTTGGCAGAGAAAAAGGCAGTCATAGAGCAGAGGGATAAGGCGGAACGTACTTCACCGGAAAAGGAAACCGAGAAAAAATCACAGAGGGAGATGTAAGAAGATGAGTAAATTCACAGTAGAAGAAATCAATTTCATGTGTGTGTTTGAGACACAGGACAGGACGGATATGATTGGGCAGATCAGACAGGTAATGCCGCACATAAAGGACAGCGATATGGAGGAGCTTGGAGAGCAGGTGTTAGGTAAGCTCCAGAGCATCACCGATGAGGAATTTGCAGAAATTTCTCTGGAAGCGGCAGAAGATATGTAGGAAAGATAGGCAGTTGGCTGTATTGCTGGCTGCCTGCTTTTTTATTTTCTCAAAAAATATGGCATATAAAATTGATTGAGAAAAATGGTTTTGTAGGGTATAATTCTAATGCATATATTCCGATGTTAAAAATGGAACACAGTGTGTTCCGTTTTTTGAAATGTATTATTTGGGAGGTAGCAATGAAAAAGAATAACGAAATTATCACAAATGATATAGATAAATTCCCAGAATTTGAAAATATAAGAAATGCAATATTAGAAGCACGAGAGAAAGTAGCTACAACGGTTAACTTTGCTATGGTATCCGCTTATTGGACGATAGGAAAACAGTTACATGAAGCAATGAGTGGTGATGGTTCTATTTATGGAAAACAACTGATAAAGTATGTTTCGGTAAGGTTAAGTGAAGAATTTGGGCAAGGATTTGATGAAAGAAATTTGCGTAATATGCGACAGTTTTATGAGGTCTATCCAAAATGGAACACAGTGTGTTCCGAATTGAGTTGGTCGCATTACAGATTGCTTATGCGTATAAAGGAACAAGAAAAAAGAGAGTATTATCAAAATGAATGTGTAGAATGTGGATGGAGTGTACGACAGTTAGAACGTCAGATAAATTCATTTTATTATGAGAGAATATTAGCCACTAGCGAAGGTAAAAAAGCAGAAGTAAGGGGAGAAATCCAATCACTGGAGCCTAATACAGAACCAAAGCATTTATTAAAAGATCCGTATATTTTAGAGTTTTTGGGTTTAGAGGAAAATAAGACATACCTGGAGCATGAACTGGAGCAGGGATTGATTGATAATTTGCAGAATTTTTTACTTGAATTGGGAAAAGGCTTTTGTTTTGTAGCAAGACAAAAAAGAATTACTATAGATGGGGATCATTACTACATCGACTTGGTGTTCTATAATTACATTCTAAAGTGTTTTGTTTTGATTGACTTGAAAACACATAAGCTCACATATCAGGACATCGGTCAAATTGATTTTTATGTAAAATACTTTGAGGAAAACATTAAAACGGAAGGAGATAATCCTACGATTGGAATTGTTCTTTGCTCGGAGAAAAATGAAACAATGGTTAAGTATTCCGTATTAAATGAGAATGATCATTTATATGCTTCAAAATATAAGTTATATATGCCAACAGAAGAAGAATTGAAGAAAGAGATAGAGCGTGAACGATTTAATATTGAACAAAGACTTGATGATTCAGATGAATAATATCAAGGCAGATGTCCTGTGTTGGATATCTGCCTTGTATTATTATAAAGTCTGATTTTTACTTTTTTCCTGCTGTTCCTGTGCCGGATCGGGCTGTGTCCGTCCGAGATACTGATTGAGATTTTCCTGTTTCCGTTTCAGCTCACGCACTTCCTTTTCACAATTTTTATAGGTGGAAGTCAGCTCGCTTTTCTGCTTCATCAGTTTCTGATACTCAGCTTTTAGTTTATCGACATTCAATCCCTTTAAGCTTATGTCCGCCTGTTCAAGCATACGTCTGGCGCCGCCATAAAGAATAATCTGGCTTTCGTATCTGCGGAAATATGCGTCAGGGTTCTTGGCTTTTTTGTAGCCGATATGATAGGAGCGGTTGTCTTTGTACTGCTGTGCGTATTTGATGATTTCCGCAAGGTCTTTGATGCGGTGTTCCAGTTCCACCACGCTCTGCTTTGCAGACTTTCCGGCTTCGGTTTTCACTGCAATTTTGTGTTCCAGTTCTGCAAGGGAACCAACCTCATTATAGCTCTGTGCGGCAATCTTTAAATTCTCGATGGCAGCCCACCTTTGCAGTCCCGGACTGCTTTTGAATTTTTCGTCAGAGGTGTCAATGAGCCTGCGGGCAGAGTAGTCCCTTTTGGGAATCACTGCCTTTCGTTCCCGTTTCCTTTCAATGCGTTCCCTGATACGTTCCTTTGTGTATTCCTTACCCAAAGACTTCGCACTGCCACGCACAAAACGCTCTTTATCTAGAGGGCGGAATGAGATGTATTTGGCAGCTCCTTCTTCAAAAGTTTCCCCCTTGATTTCATACCCTTTGGCTCTCATCAGAAGCAGAAATTCTTCATAAGTGGAAGCCGACTTGATACAGAAATTGATGTCCTTTCTGATCTGCGTTTTCCATGCAGAACCATTCTGATCAGACTGCCATTCTTTGTATTTTCTGCCACGCTGATCACCCGGAATGATGACGGAAAGATTGTGCTCCCTGCACAGCTCATCACTCAGTTTCCGGATGTGATAATAGGACTGTTTGCAGTCGTGATATTTGTTATGTTCAATGTTGTCAGCAGCGCAAAAAATGATGTGATTATGAACGTGTCCTTTATCAATATGGGTGGTTACAATATACGAATATTTCCCCTCTAAAAGTTTATCTGCAAGTTCCTTTCCAATGCGGTGTGCTTCTTCAAAACCAACCTCTCCCGGAGCAAAAGCCTGTATCAGATGATAGGCTTTGTTGGGACTGTTTTCCCGGCAGTGGTCGAGAGTATATTTGAAGTCATAAGCTGCGGTTTCCGGAGAACAGGCATAAGAGGAAACGAACATTTTTTCATCGGTCTTTTCGGGGTTGCAGATGTAGTCTATCGCTTTATCAACGGTTGCTTTGATAGCATGGATTTTTGTGTACGCCATACCTCATTCATCAACTCCTTTACTTCGTCCATATCTTCCTGATAAATATTCCCGGTGCTGTTTATTCGCTTGGCAATCTGATTCAGATTTGAGCTGATACGTCCAAGCTCCGTATTATAATTTCTTAAATAACTGTAATCTACGTCATAGACATAGCCATACAAAATGAGCTTTCGCAAGAAAGCGGACTTGCTTTTCATTCCCGATAATCGGAACTTCTCGTCCAGGATATACTGTTCGTCATCATCGAGATAAAATTGCACAGGATTGGTGCGTTTTCTGTTTGCCATTTCTCTAACTCCTTCTTTTTTTGGGTACAAAAAAACTGCTGTAAAATGTTCGATGTTTTACAACAGTTTGTTTCAATGTGTATTCGATTTTTGGATAGAATTATCCAAGAAAAATTGTAGCAAAATTGCAGAAGAAGGTCAATGATTTTGCTGTGAAAAGTGGCTCAAAAAATATAAGAGGGTTAGGGATACTTCCCTATGGAAATTTACGGGTTATGCCTGCGGCATGAAAAGTAAATTTCAGCCTATGTGTCATGACATGGGCAGTGCTTGCTATGTGTGTTTTCGACACTCCAAAAGGGTGTGTCGGTGTTCCGATTGCTTAGGCAATCTGATTGGAACACATATCTTGGGCTGATAGAATTACTTTAGCTATTTTTTGTCCACTTGCGCTATTAAACTGTCCATTTGCGCTATCGGCTTCAGAAATTTTTATATAATTTCCGATATAATAATCGAAAAGAAAAAAGAGGTGGAACATGATAAGAATTGCAATATGTGATGATGAAAAGAACATACGAACCTATCTTTCATCACTTGTCAGGAAACAGAACATAGAATGTGAAATCACAGAGTATGCTTCCACTGATGAATACCTGTCAGATCAAAAGGAGCATGATTTGCTGTTTCTGGATATTGAAATGAAAAGCGTTGCGTCCGGTATGGACGGTATGAGCATGGCAAAACAGATCAGGGCAACGGAGCTTACAAAGCAGCCAATTATTATATTTGTTACAGGCTATGAAAAATATGTCTATGATGCTTTTGATGTAGGAGCATTTCAATACCTGTTAAAGCCTATTGATGAACAGAGATTTGCCCAAGTTTTCCGGCGGGCAGCCGAACAGATTATATCAGAAGCGGAGCAGCAGAAGAAAACGCTGGTTATCCAATATGCCAATACGAGCAAGGCTATACCGTTAGATCATATTTACTATCTGGAAAGCCAGAGCCACAAAGTTGTAATTCATATGAATGAGGAAGAACTGGAATATTATGCAAAGCTCGGAGATTTGGAAGAAGAATTGCAGGACAGTTTTTCCGTATTCATAAGGGATATTTAGTCAATCTTGCCTGCATAGATGAGTACAACAAGACAGAAGTAACGCTTGTCAATGGAGATAAGCTGCTGATTTCAAAATATAAATATCCGGACTTTGTAAAAGCATATCTCCGGTATATGCAGTAGGAGGACAGCGGATGAGTGAAACAGAGTTTGTGTTGTTCCAAAATATAATAGGCGGAATTGAAACTTTTTTATATGCAGTCTGTCTGACAGCTTTTTTCTATCCATTTATGACAGAAAAGAAAGAACGACAGGGAAGTAAATTAAAAAAGATACTAATAGTTTTTGGAAGTTATATAGCCATATCCCTTATTGGAAACTTTGTTCCTGCTTATGGGTGGTTAGGTTTGATGATTGTAATAATTTTATTGACGGCATCTTCTGGCTATTTAGGCATGAATAGAAATTTTACATTTTTTATGGGGATTATATTTTTCTGCATTAGAAATTTAAGTATGCTGATTGTGGAAAGTATAGATTTCTTTACAAGCAGATATTGGGTGCAGGAAAAAACATTAGTAGAGGATATTTTTCGTAATGCATCATTGAATTACATTTTTATTGCCGCATTTAGAATCTTCTTGTTTTTAATTATGCTTTTTGTTGTTGGACACCGATTAGGAAAACAAAAGATAGAACTGCAAATAAGGGAATTGTGCTATCTGATTTTGACACCGATAGTAGCAATTTTATTTGGAAATATTATTGTCCGGCTTTGGATAGTGGTGAAAGATGATTTGATTTTTCAACTTTATGAACAATATCCAATATTTCTGGGAATAGTGCCAGTAATTGCAATTTTATTCTATGCAGGAATTTTAATCACAATAGTGTCCTATCAGGAGATGGAAAAACTTCAGGAAGAAAAGAAAAAGCATTTTATTGAAGAACAACAGGTTCATTCAATACAGGAGCGAATGGAGGAAGTAGAGCAGTTTTATAACGGAATACGGCAGATGAAGCATGAAATGAGAAATCATTTGACGAATATCAAGGGACTTATGGAGAGTGGCAATTATGAGGATATGCAACAATATCTGTCAAAAATGGATGAGAGTATGAATGTGTTTGAGATAACTATTCAGACAGGCAATGCTGTTACGGATGTGATTGTAAATGATAAGCAGAAAGCAGCAAGCAAACAGGGAGTACAATTTCAATCAGAGTTCTCTTATCCGGTATCAGACAGATATGATGCGTATGATATTGGAATTATCGTCAACAATTTGTTGCAAAATGCACTTGAAGCCTGTGAAAAAATGAATACGGGGGAAAGATATATTACGCTGTCTGGAAAACAAAAAAGAAAATTTTTTCTGATAGAAGTAAGAAATTCTTTTGACGGGGAAATCAAGTTTGATAGCAATACAAATCTTCCAGTTTCCGATAAAGAAAAAGATATTTCCTTACATGGAATAGGATTATCCAATGTAAAGAGAGAAGTAGAGAAGTACATGGGAGATTTAGATATTAAGGTAAAGAAAAATGAGTTTAGTGTAACAATATTGTTACAAGAAAGGAGAACAGAAAATGAGTATTAGTGGTGTAAATGGTATTGGCGCAACTGCCTACGCTTATATGAACAGCAGTATGAAAACAACAGGGGAAGGCAATTTTGCAAGTGAAGTACAAGAGGCAGGGGAAAGTCAGAATACAACAGCAACTGCCTCTGCATGGGCGGGGGATATGGTTATTCCGTATCCGCCAAATTATAGTGGGTTTACATATGATAGCTCCATTTCCAATAAGTCGAAAGAGGAAATGACAATGGATGAATATAAGCAGTGGGTTATGAATGAAATGTCACAGATGCCTGTAAGTGCGTGGGTTCGTTCTACATATTCATCGGGAGCAACAGTGATTAAAGAAGAAGCATTTGAAAGGATGAAAAGTGATCCGGAGTATGAAAACTATGTTTTGAACCGGGTTCGTTCAGCATATTCAGTAAGCAGCCTGCCTGCCGGATCAAATAATGTCAGCTATGATGTTATCGGAGCATCGCCGGAAGAATGTTATGGATATGCAGGACCAGTAGGAAACAGTAGTTCCAATATTTCAGGTAATGAGAAATCGTGGTGGGAAAAACGACATGAAAAAATGGAAGAATTGTTAGCGGAGCAGGAAAAAGAAGCACTTAAAAGGGCACAGGCACGCAGAGCACAAGCACAGGAAAATTTTCTCCAAAGTCAGTTGGAAAGTAGGCAGAGATTGCAGAGTTTTTTCATGGAAAAAATGCAGAACGAGCAGGGCACTGTAAATATGTCGGCTTTTCAGTCAGCAAGTGTTTCTGCCTCCGCTGTATCAGCCTACGAGGATACAATAAGTACATTTAGTAAGAGCGTGATAGAAAGTCAAAAGCTTTAAACGAGGAGGTTTAAAAGTATGGATATACAGGCACTTGGAATGCTGAGTAATATAACAGCAATTGTGCAAAAACAAAATGTGAATACTATTTCAGGTGATATAAATGTAGAAAAGGATTTTTATGGGACTCTAAGGGAACAGCAGATAAACTGTGTAAAAGAAGATATATATAATAAATTTCATATTGATGTGGGTGCTGCAAATGGCTATTTTGAGTGCTACATTCCAAGTGATGTGCTGTACAGAATGAATACAGACACAGTATTAAGACAAAAAGTTTATGATATGCTTGCGGATTATAGCAGCGATAAATTTAAACTAACGATGCAGACACTTAATCCGCCTGTAAAAAAATGTACACTGGTTTTTGATGATAATGGAGAGGTAGTTGCCACATTAGAGCCGGATGTAGGTGGAGAGAAGGCTGCTTCGGAGAGATCAAAGAATACTGAAAAAGTAAGGATAATGAATGGGAGCGATATAAAAGCCTTATTGCAAAACGATATACAGGAGATGATTGAAGAGATAGAAAGACAAGGAGTTATGGCAACGGAATATAAAAAGAAAAGTATTTTATAAATAATGTAAAAAGAGAATGCTTGGACTCAAAAAGAGAAAGCATAAGCAATTCTGACTGACAGAGGAATTGCAGAAACAGGTAGCAGCCGGAAACGGAGTTTTAAGATATTGAATTGCAAGGTGGTGAATAAATTGAAAAAAATAGTTTTAACAATTACAAGCATTTTTATGATAATAATTAGGTTTTTAATAGCAAATGATATGGGTCAAAGCGCTTTAAGGCACGATGACACATCTATAACAAATAATATATTGAATAGTAAAGAGGAAACATTTCAAGGGGTAAAAAGTAATAAAGATAGCTATGAGAGTGACATAGGATATGCAGATAATGATTTGGTGTTTCGGGAGTATTCTTGGGGGTATCGTTTAGAAAAAGGATATGAGATACTAATTGAGCAAGATAAGATTATTGGTGAAGTAGAAAACACGCAAACAATAGTTGTATTTTGGAATGATAGTGTGTATAAAGAGTTTGCTTTTGATGGCAACGATATTGAGTTTGAAATAGATAAAAGTGGCAATTACAGTTTTTATGCAATTGATTCAGATGGTAACTCCTTTGATATTATGTCGATAGTAAAAGCGTATAAATCAGCAGATGGAGGTGTAATGCCATTGTAATCAGATGTGAGTATAAGTGATTCTAGCTGACAGAGGAATTGCAGAAAGGTTGAAAAAATTATGGATATACAGGCACTTGAAATACTGAGTAATTTAGCGGCAATTACAACAAAGCAAGGTTCAGGAGATGCCGAAGTTGTTTCTGGGGACTTTAGCAGACTCTTAAATGAAATAAATACTATGCAGAGTGTTAGCGATATGCAGGAGGAAATTTGCAAAAAGTTTAATGTTACACTTCATGTTGTAGATTATGCATGTAATACGACAGACCAAACTGCCGAAAATTTTGATCTAGCGATGCTTGACAGTGGGAAATTTTATGGAGCTGGAAATGTAGTCATTTCTAAGAAATCTCTATTGAGAATGCAAACAGATAGTAGGTTTAGGCAAAAAGTATATGAGTCAATAGAAGGATTGGGCTGTACGAGTAAAATGACAGGAGGAATTGTAAAAAGTACAGGAGTATTTATTCACGAAGATGGAACAGGCGGTTACTGGACGGAATTTGACTGGGGAGACGAGGAAGATAATGGAAAAGGGAAAAAACTGTTAATTAGTAAAAAGCCTTTAAATGAATTTTTTCAAGAGCGCAGCAATATAGGTTATCAGCTGACAGAAAATGATATAGAAAATATTATGCCACTCATGATAACGGGGTATTATAAAAAACAGGAGTAATATTTTTTGAGTTAGAGTAATGCTTGAAGATGCCTGTAAAGAAATGGGATTATCTGATGAAGCAGCAGAACAGATAACAACTGCATACGGTAAACAGGCAGAGGAGAAAATCAATAAAGTGAACAGTATGGTTGAGTTTGTTGCAAAGCAGGTAAAAATTGAAAGAGAGAAATTCTATCAGGAGCATGGAGAACCTGCTTACAGAGTGGGAAGCTCTCCGGCAAGGAATACGACAGGAAAAGACAGCGTGGAAGTAAATAAGGAATCGAACAGTGATATTTACAAGATGTTTGCAAATCTTGATGTAAGCAGCAAAGAAAACTTCCAAAGCAGCTTTGAAAATGCGCTGGCAGGGTTCGGAAATTATTTTGTTTCTGATCCGATTGAAAATTATAATGGAACAAGTCGGGAGCAGATGCAGTTAGATGAACTGGTGAAACGATTTCAGAACTTCTTAGAAGTATAGGCATCAATTTGGATATAAAGATTTAAAATTAGTTGTAATGAAACGGATTTCACATTTAATTTGACAAGGAGGTTGCAATTATGCCGAGAATTACAGATTACAGTTTCTTATTTCAGAGTATGTTTGGGACATCAAGGATGAATTTAGTCAACAACATTCAGTTGTCCCAAATTAACAGTAGCTCCGTACAGGCACAACTAAAAGCAGCAGGGATTGACACAAACAGTAAACAGTACAAAGCGGCACTTAGCGAAATGATGAAAAATGGAAATGGTGCAATGTTTACGAATGTTCAGGCGATCAAGAATCTAATGAGCCAGTATGATAAAAATGGAGATTGGGTTGATCCGAATACCGGATTAACAGGGCTTGCTGTAACTGATGAGAACAGAAATAGTTATAAACATATCATCTCTATTCCGGAGAGCAGCCGGGAAGAAATGTTTGAACTGGCAAAGAAGGAATTTTTAAGGGATAATGGCACTCTGAATGGTGATACCACAAAGAGGGAAGATGTATATGTTAACTTATATAGAAAAATGAACAAAGATGACCGTTTGTCAGCGGGATGGACAATGGAGCAATATGAACATCAATACAGGCAGGCATTTGCAGCAGCGGCGAAAGCTGCTGATCCCTCATGGAAAGCGGGTGATCCGATACCGTCTGGAGCATTGGATGGCATTACAAGAGAGTCCATTGAAAGCACACTTGCAAAAAGTGGAAGCAGTTTTGTGAAGAAATCAATAGACGTCAGTATTTAAAAACTGTAGCATTAAATAATGCTTGCGGAGCTAAGGGATAGGTGGCTTACATGGGTAAATATAAAGTATTAGATATTTTTTCTTTTTTACCTGCTAATGTGATAAGTTTAGAACAATTAGAAAAAATGTTTTTAGATAGCTTATCAGAAATATCTAATAATACAAAATTGGGTAATGAAGAAATTGTTGTTACTTGTAGTTCTCAATCTCGGTTTACTGAAAACATAAAAGAATGTGCCACAGAATTAAAGAGTGAGGGAAAGCAAGTAGCATATATCGTATGCAACGAAAAAGTAATTTCCGTTATAGGATATAGGGAAAATGAATAAGAAAAAACAAACAGCAGATAACATACTGCTGGGCTGGATATGGGAATCATTCTTTTGAATTTTCCAGAACTTAGGCAGTATATAAAAGTAATAAGGCAGGTGATGTGTATGGGAAAATGTTAGTTCTGACATTTGAAGATAATGAGGATGATATGATGAGCCACATATTATCGTTGATAAATACCAGAGAGGAAATCATTCAGATGTCAGGTTTGAATAATCATCTATTGAATTTCAAAGGTCTTAAGATTGATGAAGTTCAACGGGTGATCATTCGGGAAAATCAGGAGATAGAGCTTACTTATACGGAATTTGAGATTTTCAAGCTTCTTGCAAAGCATCCGGGAATAGTGTTCAGCAAGGAACAGATTTATGACATTGTGTGGAAGGAATCCTATTCCGGCGATTACAACATTGTCATGAGCCATATACGCAACATACGAGAAAAGATAGAGGATAACCCGAGCAAGCCTGTTTACATACAGACGGTATGGGGTGTAGGCTATCGTTTCAACAAAAATTTAAGCAGCGGTCTGTAAAGAACAAATACAGATCACTGCTTATTTTTCATTTCTGACACCTAAAAGATATTCACAAGATACATGAAAAAATTCAGCAAGGGCAACCACTTCATAATCCGGTACAAAGCGTGTCCCTTGTTCTATTCGTAATACGGTCAAATCGCTAAATTCATATCCGGCAAGCTGGAGCTGTTCTGCCAGTGCTTTTTGCGATAGCTGCCTTTCAGTTCGCAATTCCTTTACTCTCTGACCTATCAGATTTTTGGAATTGCTTTCTTTATTCCAGTAAATTTTCATATCATCACCAACTTTCTAAAGATGAAGTGCCACATGATTGATTTTACGGAATAATCTTGATAATATACTTCTAAAGATGAAGTGCGAAAAAATATTGTTGTAAGAAATTTTAGGATTGATAATACTGCCTGTAAAATGCAATACTTATTTAGAGAAAGGTGGACACAAAATGAATGAAGTATTTGAAAGATTATCTGATGTTTTTGAGGAGCTTCGAAGCGATGCAGGCGAACGGGAGTATTCCATACAGACAGAGGAAGCAAAGAAGGCGGATAAGGAACTGAAAAAAGAAAACCGGGAATATGAAAAATTCTTATCTGACCTTTCTACAGAGCAGAGAAATTTTTTAGAAAACTATATGGATATTGTAGACCATGCACACTTTCAGGAACAACAGAGAGCCTATTATCAGGGGATAGTAGATGCAGTACAGATACTTGCTGGACTTGGGATTGTTAAAGAGAGTGTTAAGGTAAAAGAGTTACTGAATACAATAATGAAATAAGTAAGCAGGGTGGAGCGTTTAATCATGGAATTTCCACCCTGTTTTTCTTCAGAATAATTCAGAAACAATCCAGAAAAAATCGAAATCTTTCTGCTATTCTGTCTCATGGATTTTATATGTACGAAGATAGGCTTCCACAAGTGCAAGAATAGTGGTGATCTGATCGTCCGTACATTCTGAAAGATAAACCAGCAGCCTTTGGTAATCCAGATTATCGGTTGGAGCTGCCGGATAAAAAAACGGATCAGCAGAGATATGTAAAGCACGAATGAGTTGTCCGAGTTTTTCAAGACTTGGAACATTGCCATGATTTTCAATCTCTTTGATATATCTTGATGAGACACCGGATTTTTCGGATAACTCATCATAAGTCAGCTTTTGGTCTAATCTGGCTTTCTTCAGGCGAAAACCCATGTCTTTATCAATTTTCTTAGATTTAGCCATATCATGCACCTCCGTATATAGTGTATAGTTCACCATTTAAAAAGAAAATGAACTAATAACACACTATATAAGAGGGGAATAATGCACTTTAATAAAATAAGAAACTTTGGATATTGCATATAAAAAAACGCAGTATTCAAAGGTTTTTTCTCATGTTTTTTATCCTTTGAATGTGTTTAGGAGAGTTATGTATTCTGAACCATTGAAAGGATATTTTTGTATTTGGAAAATATTATCCTGCCCATTGCGTGGAAGGACAGGTAAATAGGTCGCATTTTAAGTAATGTGGCAAATTCTACAATTGAAAGTGTACTATATACACTCGTAAAATGTGGAGAAAATTTAATATCAGATATGAACAGCGTCCTGTGGGTGTGTGCCTGCGAGGACGTTTTTTGTATACAGAAAAATTTCTATAAAAATTTTTCAATCCACCCGAACATCTCCCCGGTTTCATTTGGGAGATACACCGGAAGGGAAAAAGGGCAAAAGCCTTGGCATTCGGAACGGGAGGAGGTGAACTCGTATGGGGCAACCTTCTTCTAAGGATGAAATGACTATCCGGCACCAGTTTGACCGGTTATGCCAGATGGCATTAAAAGGCGAAGCTGTAAATTATTACAAACACATGGACTATCGCAGGAAACACGAAGTTACATTCTCTGAACTGTCGGAAAAGGAGTTGAGCAAATTATTTACTATGGATGAGTATGGAACAGAATATCATCATTTTGAAGTGCATGGCTATGACATTGAAGTAAAAAATACCCTGATTGCTGAAGCTTTGAAGGAACTTACAGAAAGAAAAAGGAATGTTATTTTACTTTCATATTTTATGGAAATGAGCGATGCGGATATTGCAAGAGAAATGAATCTGGTTCGCAGTACCATTCATGAACACAGGACACGCTCACTTGAAATTTTGAAGAAGATCATGGAAGGAATAGCAGATGAAAAAGATGTATAAAAGCAGAAATGAGGAAAATTTGTTGCCTTTCCATATTATAAAGGCAGCATCAGAGGGCGATGTAAGTGCCATCAATACAGTGTTAAAACACTATGAGGGATACATAATCAAATTGTCTACCAGAAAGTTATATGACGAAAGCGGACAGGTGCATTACTGCATTGATGAAACTCTGCGTCGCAGATTAGAAACAAAGCTGATCACAAAGATATTGGCTTTTGAAGTTGCATAACAGGCGGTTAGCATTGTCCCTTTCCATTCGCTGATTGCTGCGTATGCACCCTGTACCTTGACAACTGAATATTTTTTGCATACAGGACGTGAGGATATGTGGAGCCACTAGGTAGATTCGCCAAGATGTACCTGCTCTTTGATAGGAGTGAATGTGAGGAAATGTTGAAACATTACATTGAAGCAAAGGTATGGAGCGAGAAGATCTGACAAAATGTGTGGCAGTAACACAGGGCGATGAAGCATATCCGTGATAATGATACTTCCGGATTGTAAGGAAATTTGCAGTCCGGTCAATTTGAATGACGGTGCAAGACCGATGTGGGCAGAGTAATGATCTGTCACCTGTATTGCATTTTTATCTGCCTATGAGAGCCAGCAAGAGAATTGTGGGTTGTCATTGGCAGATATAAAATGCGTGTTAAATTTAAGGAGGATTTGAGTAATGCAGAGGAAGCCAAAGACAATAAATAAGAAAAGACTGGTCAGATATAAGGAAGGGGCAGAAATGTACAGCATGGGTATGAATAAATTTCAGACTCTTGCCAAAGATGCGGGAGCAATTCTGAAGATAGACAGAATGGTGTTGGTAGACCTTGATGTGTTTGACAAATATCTTGAGTCATTTCGGGTGAAATAAATTTTGCCGACAAGGAAAAAGATTTTGGTTTAACCAAAATTCACTTGACTTTTGGTTAAACAGAAAGTATAATGATTATGAAATGGATGGAGGTGTATATTGTGGCTAGAACAGGTAGACCGAAGTCGGATAATCCTAAAAAAACTCTTATCGGATTAAAACTGACGGAGGAAGAAGCTGCAAGACTGAAAGGATATGCGTCCAAACATGACATGACCATAACACAGGTGCTACAAAGAGGGATTGATATGCAGTATGCAATGGATAAACCGGCTGAGTAGCTAGTACAAAATCTCTTTCCTTGAGAGAGGAGACGAGATGGCGAAATCAAGAAAGGATAACAAAGGGAGAGTATTAAGAAAAGGCGAAACTCAACGCAGTTGCGATGGTAAGTATGTATATACTTATGTTGATCCGGAAGGAAAGCGCCGGAGCATCTATTCTAAGGACATCATGGAATTGCGGGAGAGAGAAGTTAAACTGATGAAAGATCAGCTTGATGGGTTGGATGCGTATGCAGCCGGAACATCTACAATCAATTTTGTTTTTGACAGATATATATCGACAAAGGCAGAGTTGAGGGAAACAACAATGCGGAACTATAAATATATGTATGATCGCTTTATACGAGGTGGATTTGGCAAGAAGAAAATTGCCGCTGTGAAGTATTCTGATGTATTGCAGTTCTATCAGCATTTGTTGAAAGAGAAGGAAATGCAGATAAATACGCTAGAAACAATTCATACTGTTTTACACCCGACATTTCAGCTTGCTGTGCGTGATAACATCATTCGTGTTAATCCAAGCGATGGAGTAATGGCACAGATTAAAAAGCAACCGGGGAAAAATCATGGTGTGAGACACGCTTTGACAGTGGAACAACAGAGAGCCTTTATACGCTATATTGATGAAAGTCCTACATTTTACCACTGGGCATCTTTTTTTAAGTTTCTGCTTGGAACAGGTTGCCGAATAGGAGAAGCAATCGGTATCCGATGGGAAGACATTGATTTAGAAAAAAGGACGATCAGTATCAATCATAGCGTGGTTTATTACAGTAGAGAGTTCAAAGAACATCCGATATGTTCATTTGCTGTATCTCTTCCAAAGACAGAAGCTGGTATACGCACGATTCCGATGATGGATACGGTTTATGATGCACTCCAGATGGAATTGGATGACCAGAAGGAACATGGATTTAATGAAACAGTGATTGATGGGATGAAAGGATTTATCTTTATGAATCGTTTTGGCAATATCCATAATCCGCAAGCTGTAAACAGAGCAATCAAGCGTATATATGAAGCACACAATGCAGAAGAAGTGGTAAAAGCTGCAAAACAGCACAGAGAGCCTGTGATAATACCACATTTTTCATGTCATCATTTGCGACATACCTTTTGTTCAAGGTTTTGCGAAAATGAAACAAACTTAAAGGTAATTCAGTCTATTATGGGACACGCAAATATCGAAACAACCATGGATATTTATGCGGAAGTTACCGATACTAAAAAGCAGGAAGCAATTCAAAATTTAGCACACAATTTAGATGTATTTTAGGAAAGAGTCCGGCATGGACTGACGAGAGTACGACAAAATGTGTGCCATACGACAAGAGTACGACAAATTCGAGTGGTGTAATCAGCATAAATATGTTATTATAATAATGTTGGAACACCGAAAAAGGCTTTATTAAAGGAAAAAGCATTAAAGTAAATTAAATTGATGTGAAATCCCGACAATGAAGTCACTCGACTCCGACAAGAAGGCTTCCAAGTCTTCCGAGGGAGATGCAACAGAAGCTGCAAACGATAACAACGGATTCTTTACAGCTAATGAGAAGATTGATTTTTCAAATGTAAAGGTTGAGCCTTTATTCGAGGAAGAGGTTGATTTTGATACATTCAGCAAGTCAGATTTCAGAGCTGTTAAGGTAAAAGAGTGTGTAGCAGTTCCTAAGTCAAAGAAACTGTTGCAGTTCACACTTGACGATGGAACAGGCACAGACCGCACTATTTTAAGCGGAATCCACGCTTATTATGAGCCGGAAGAGCTTGTTGGAAAGACACTTATTGCCATCACAAATCTTCCACCAAGAAAGATGATGGGAATTGAGTCCTGCGGTATGTTACTTTCAGCAGTAAACAATCTTAAGGATTCAGAGGATGAAGAACTTCATCTTCTTATGGTTGATAACCATATTCCGGCAGGAGCAAAGCTGTACTAATTTTATATGAAAAGTAAGAGACCTTTCGATACTTGAAAAAGCATCGGAAGGTCTTTTTTACGCCCAACTTACGCCCAAAAACGAAAATATTGTAAGAAGGTATGTGATTTTGAGTGAAAAAGTGTCATTATGCATGTCTGGAATGTTCTATAAATTCGATTAAGTCGGATTTCATGATTCTGTAGCTACCGGCAATTGTAATTGCTGGAATATAACCATTGTGAGATTCACTCCTTTCTGGAAATGTGGTCTATATCGGACTATTTGGGTTTATTAAAGTGTTTTACGCATTTGCAACAATTGACAAAGTAAATAATTTTAAGGCATGCGTGTGATAGCTGTGGCTGTCATGCGCTATTTTAATTTATGGAGGAAAATAAGATGATTAGTTTTGAGACATTTAAGAAAAAGGTTGTAGTAGTATATTATAAACATCAAATGAATGGGTGCTATTTTAGCGTTAATTCACCGAAAACAAAGGCTGCAAATAGTGAAAAAAATAACTAATTAAATCTGTATTGCAAAATACTATACAACGTGGTACATTACAAATAGATAGGAGGATATGGACTATGGCAGTTAAAACAGCTAATGTAACAGCACGTATTCAACCAGAGATCAAAGAACACGCAGAGGCTATATTAGAAAAGTTGGGGATTCCGGTATCAGTATTTATTGACATGGCATATAGACAGGTTATTATGAGAGATGGAGTCCCTTTCTCATTAGAAATCCCGAGTACTTTGACAACTAGAGATGCATTATCCAAAGAGGAATTTGATACCATTATGCAGACTGGTCTTGCGCAGGCAAAGGCAGATGACTCTTTGGCTATGGATGATGCATTTAACCAGTTAAAAGCGGAGATTTAATGTGTATGGATAAAAAGTACGAAGTAAAGGTAACTCGGCAAGCGATGGCACAAATGAAAGAGATTGTGCATTATATTTCTGCGGAACTTCTAGCGCCAGAGGCTGCCAATAAGTTGCTTGATAAAATGCGTGATGCAATCGCTGCATTATCTTTTATGCCGAAGAAATATGCGCTTATAGAAGAGGAGCCTTGGAAGCATGAAGGAGTGCGAAAGATTATTGCAAAAAACTTCCTAATATATTATTGGGTGGATGAAGAAAATTTTAAAGTACAAGTTATTGCAGTGATTTATAATAGGAGAGATCAGTTGCGAGCATTGATGAATATGGATTATAAATCAGAGTAATGATGACTTACGCCCAACATGCTCCCAATTTACGCCCAAAAGGGAAAAAGGGTGTAGAATTAGGGGGAAATATGAAATGCACATGCAAGGAATATGAAGTAATATAGGCTTATAAAGCGGAATAAAATAGATTTGTTGATCTTCCAGACGATGAAGTTATTAGACAAATAAATGCCCATTTTATGCGGGTTTGCGGACTTTGAAATTGTATGATACGACAAAATAACCTGTCTTAAAGGGTTAAAATAAACGATTTTAAATTAAAATCGAGTCAGTTCAAGTTAATATTTTGTACTATAAGGACATTTTTCTAAAAGAAATTTTAGAGAATAGCAATCTACTTTGGAGATTCGATAAAAACAGTATTGCCGATCAATCTGCTATACCTCTTGTTATTCGTACAACTGGTATATGTTGGAATTAGGTGGTATGTAAAGGGATGGCGGGAAACAAGGAGATACTATTAAGGCAATACAACAAGGATTGAGTTTGTCAAGTAAAGCGTGTAAGTTTTTGATTTTTGCGACGGTGGTTGATTAGTGTCGATAACCATTTTTTACAAGGTTCAATCATACGGAAATTATACCTCATACTCTCAAAGTCCCGGAACTCAGGAAACTGCACTCTTTCCGGGACTTTCTTTACTATTTGGCTACCATTGCTTGTTTTATTTTATTTAGATGGTCACTAAGGTATCCGTCAAGACCATAAGACGTATCTTTGATGTTATCTGGAATATACACTTCTCCCAAATTGATTGTTATATAAGTTGCATGTGGCTCATTTGCAGTCATTCGCATAAGAGGTGCTTTTATTAGCTGATTTCTCCAGCCAATACCAAGTTCCAGAATTACTATTTTCTTATTATGAAAATCTTTGCAGAACTTTTCCCATTCCATTTGTACTTCCTGCTTTGGAGGCTGTGCGTTATATAAATCCATTGCAGCACCACAAACCGGACATTTGGGAAGAAATTCCGAAAAAACCAAGCCGTTTTTTTCAACTTCTGCCAGTTTCCGAATGATTGGAAGTGCAGGATATGTTTTATCGTGACATAGCCTGCTGCAACGCAACTCAATCCAGTTTCCCTCAAGCTCATATACCCTTTGTGGCTCAAAACCAGACATTTCAAAATGTCCTTCACCATTAGAAGTGAGGATGAAATATGGTTTATCTCCAACAATTGTTTTCAAATCCTCCATAACAGATGAAGTTGTATAATTTCCGCTGTAATGATTGACCAGTCTGCTAAAAAATCCCCATTTTTTCTCCTGTTTATTCCATCTGAAAAAGAAGCCATCTAAAATCTTTCGAAAACCATACTTTTCTTTATAATCCTTGAAAAGATTTTCAAATGCCTCGTCATCTGCAAACAGGTTTAGCCCTTCTGTGATGGATAAACCATTACTTGCACCGATCAATATTGCATCTGCATCCTTTATCTTTTGAGCTATTTCATAGTAATCATTCATTCTAAGCCTCCTTCCAGGACAGCTCTGACATCCCCAAGTACTTTTGCAATATCATCTACAATCACAATTCCCTTTTCTTCGATTTCTTTCGGAAGAAGATTGTATTTATCATTGACACTGACATAATAAGCATCTGGCAATGTACCAGTCAGATGCCAGAACGGTTCCTGAATAAACATTGGTGTCATACGCCCAACACCTAACTCAATAAAAAGAAGTCTTTTGTTCTTATTCTTTTCAAGATATTTCGACATTTTCTGGTATTCATGGTCATATTTTCTGCCCTGAAGGAAATTCCCATATCCCCTTACCCACGGAAAAGCTTCGGCACCGCAATGCGGACAATGGGGAATCAGTTCGTCCGGGACAAAAGTTCCGCCGGTCATTGCTTCATACATCTTTTTTACCGGTTCTACGGCGTCCCATGTATCATCACAGCATTGCCTTGAACACTGGAAAAATCTATGATCGCCCTGAATTTCACTTACCTTTTCTTCGGGATAAAGCTTCACAAACTGTGTATCCTGATTCGTTGTCAGACTATGAAAATCTTTTCCATTTAATATTGCATCCAGATCAATATAGGGTTTGCGAACAGGGGCTGTCTGTGTGGTATGTAAAAAAGTTGTCAGATATCCCCATCTTTCATTTGGAGTATCAAAGTCGTACTGCATGCCAGCAAAAGCACCTTTAAAATGGTATTTATCTGCAAATGGTTTAAAATATTTTCGATAGGATTCGTTGTCTTCGTAATAAAAATTGCCTCCTCCTGAGGCGGACAAACCGGAAGCACCGCCTACAATAATACATTCTGCATTCTGGATCTGTTTTGCAAAAATATGTATCTGCTCCTTATATGGAATCACCTTGTTTGAATTTTTATAAGGCGATTTTCCTGCCATATACATTCCATAATATCTTGAATAATTCATCTGTGTCTGCATAACAAGATTTTCGTATATACTCATTGTTCATTCTCCATTTTAATGCTGTTATATTATAATTTACAGCTAAATAATACTTTCTTCTTGCCTGTTTGTCAATAGGCTGTTATAATACTTTTAACAGTCAGGAGGGGAATCATGAAATATTCAGTCAAATTAAGCCATGCACTTCATATACTGGTTTTTATCTATTTATCAGAAGGCTTACCTCTTTCAAGTGACAAAATTGCAGAAAGCATCCATACGAATCCAGGATGTGTAAGACAGATTATGTCCGTACTCCGAAATGCGGAACTAATAAAAAGTACAACCGGACATCCGAAACCGGAACTCGCAAGAGAGCCGGAAACAATCTCGTTGCTTGATATATATAAAGCTGTGGAAGGTGATAAACCACTGCTTCATCTGGATACACATACAAACCCAGAATGTGGTATAGGTGTGAATATCCAGCTTGCACTCCAGTCTTTTTATGATAAAGTGCAGAAAGATGCGGAAAATTCTATGGCGGGTATCAGTCTTAGTGATATCATCAGGGGATATTATCAGCGGATTGAAAAATCAGAACAGACGGGGCGCTGATTATGGAAATCAAAAGGGATCATATACTAACAGGAAGTTTTTGTGCTCTTGGATGGCGTTTCCTGCTGGCATTTATAGTTATGAGTATATTAGCTGGGACTGGTTTTATAAAAATCAGGTTGAAAGGCAGAAGCGTAAAGCCTCTTTTATGGATTGCACTATTCAGTCCGAGGATTTACTTTATTGGAGAAACATTCGGCATTAGTCATACTACCGCATCAGAAAGCGGAGCTTTTCTTGCGTGTATTCCGGTTGCATCAGATATGCACAAAGGGTGTTCCTGAAAACATGAATCCATTTGCATCTTTGATCATTACTTATCTGGTCGGTGCAGCAGTAGCATTTATTATGTTTTTGATTCTGGGAGACAGCCGGGACATTCTGACAGAACTGAAGAAAGCAAACTGGACATCTTTTGTACTTGGCATTGTACTCGTGGGGCTTGAGGTCGGCTTTATATATGCATACAAAGCTGGCTGGAAAGTCAGTGCAGCCCAGATCGTTACTTCATCCATACTTGGGGTAATTCTCATCATTGTTGGATATGTTGGATACAAAGAAGCAATAACATGGAATAAAATAGTCGGCGTTATTGTATGCCTGGCAGGACTTGGATTGATTAATCTGAAATAAGTGCAAAGGTAAAAATAAGGACGATAACCTTAAACTGCGATAATGAGTTGATTTATATCCATTTCATTATCGCAGTTTTTTTAAAATTATAATTCAAGAGAATCTTCCGCATCCACCCACAACTGCATTGTACCATCAAGATACAATTTGGCATATTCCAACGGTTCATCAATGGCAAGTGCGTTCAATGCACAGTCAGATCCGGGTGTAGTCTTTAAATTTCTTTCTGCTTCCCAACAATCAATGCGGAGCATATAGCCAGCACTGGTATATACATCAATGCTGTTTCTGTGTGGATTGTATTCTGCAAATATCGTTCTCATCGTATCAAATCTCCTTATCATTCGATTAATCATCAGTTACAAAAATCAGAAGCATTTCAATCAGTTCACCATGTCACTTTTATTTTGTGTTATACTGTTTTATATAATTTTTTTGCCCTTGTATTTTCCCTTATCAGAGTTCGTAAACACTGGTGGGACGATATAACACAAGGGAAACAATAAGGGAAAGCTCACCTGCGACAAATCCAGCGTTTTCAAGGGTTTACAGTGAATTTAATAACAAAATATAACAGTTATTAAATCTCATAAAACAGGTGTAATCTCAATCGGAATTGACCGAGCTCTTTGAGCGAGGGATACTTCTTGTCCGAAGGGCAAGAATATGGACATGAGAAAATGTAGAACAATCGGAAGTTTACGGAGACTAACTATGAATAGAGCAATTGGAAAATATAAGTGTCCATGTTGTGGATTTTATACTTTTGATGAAAAGCTTAATGGTAATTATGATATATGTCCAGTGTGTTTTTGGGAGGATGACCCAATACAATTAGAGGATAATGAATATGAAGGTGGAGCTAATCGAGTTAGTCTCATACAGGCAAGGCATAATTTTTTATTGTTTGGTGCATGTGAAGAAGAAATGAAAAAGCATGTAAGAAAACCTAAAGAAGATGAATTGCGTGGTATTGATTAGCAATGTGCATTTTTCAGTAATTATAGAACGACGAATTTGATGGAGAGAATATTATGGAATATGATTTGTTTAGGAATAATGTACAGCAAGTAAAGGCTAAGAAACCGATACTTTTCGCCCTTGAAACTGATACTCCGCCTTCTTTCTATAGATAAAATAGAAGATTTTGAGAAAATATACAGGATGGTTTTGCCAGAGAAATATAAATTGTTTATCATTGAGTTTGGTGGAGGATATTTTGGATATGCCAATATATATTCGTTGGACAATAGTAGCAATTATTTCATAATGAAACATAAGTCATTTGTGCCAAATGTCTATCTTCCGATTGCTGATAATGGTTGTGGAGACTTTTATGTTTTAAAATGCAATGGAGAATATTGCTCTGACAAAATCTATTACTATACACATGATTCGCAAGAAATTACCGAAACAGCATATCATGACATTTTAGAGTATTTGTTAGATGTAGGATTAAAAGCATTGTAAACTTCTAATTTTTAGAATAGCATATTTTGATAGTATGAAGGAGATAAGGTTAAGATGAAAATTCCAGAGTTTAAGTATCACCCTGATCCTATTAAGACGGGAGCGTTTAGTCAGGGAGAATATAGAAAATGCGATTGTTGCAATGAAAGTACAAATATTTGGTACAGCGATCCATTTTATACTGCAAAGGATGGAATAGAATGTTTATGCCCAAATTGCATTGCAAACGGAATGGCTGCTTCAAAATTTGATGGAGAATTTCAGGATCCAGAAAGTACAGATCGTGTTTCTAATCCTGACAAGTTAGATGAATTAATTCACCGGACACCGGGATATTTTGGTTGGCAGCAAGAATATTGGATTGCTCATTGTGATGACTATTGTGCTTTTGTTGGATACGTTGGATGGAAAGAATTGGTTGATATGGGGATAGATGGTCAAATTGAAAAGAACTATGATCAGAATTTGAATGGGTTTGATATAAAAGATGTAAAAGAATGTATGTATAATGAGGGTGGAATGCAAGGATATCTTTTTAGGTGCTTACATTGTGGAGAGCATTTTTTATATGTTGATTGTGACTGATAAAATTGAAATTATGTCGATGCAATGAAAGCGACAACTTTGAATTTGGCGGTGAATATTCTATGTTTTATAATGCAAAAGAAAAACTGTTAGAAATACAGGACATACAGATGAATTATATTACTTTTGGAAAAGGTGAGAAGCCTTTGATTTTGATTCAAGGTCTTAGTACCCGTAGCATAAAAGGGGCAGCATTTTCAGTGGCTTATATGTATCGAATGTTTGCAAGAGATTATAAAGTTTATCTGTTTGATCGCAGAGAAAATATTAGCGATAGCATAACAGTAAGAAACTTAGCGACAGATATAGCAATGGCGATGGATACATTAAAGATTACAAATGCTGATATCTTTGGTGTATCACAAGGTGGTATGATTGCTCAATATCTTGCAATAGACAGACCAGATTTAGTAAATCAGTTAGTCCTCGCAGTAACACTTTCGAAAAATAATGAAACAGTCGAAAGGACAGTCAATGATTGGATTCATATTACGGAACAGAATAATATGAAAAGGCTGATTACAGATATGGCTGAAAAGATGTATTCTGACATTTATGTGAAACGATACAAACCGTTTATGTCATTATTAGCGGTTTTGCAGAAACCAAAGAATGTACCAAGATTTATCGCGTTGGCAAAAGCTTGCCTTAGTTGTAAAGCTTATGACGAATTAGATAAAATTCAATGCCCGGTGTTTGTAATTGGAGGTATGCAGGATAAAGTGGTAAGTGGAGAGGCTTCTTTGGAAATTGCAAAAAAACTCGGTTGTGAAATCTTTATGTATGATGATTTAGGACATGCTGCTTACGAAGAAGCTAAGGATTTCAATCAAAGAGTTTATAATTTTTTACAGCATAAGTAATTTCTATAAAGCAAAACTTCCAGGTTGTCGGATTGTAAAGGCAGAGCCTTACGCAAGGTGCAGGAGAAAGACTCCGCTCGGGTTAAGGGCGAAGCGCCTTAGCCGGTCAAGGGTGCAACCATTGCCCAGTTAGTGGCGTTTCGCCACTAAGTACTGGGTATTGCTTGTAGCAAAGCTTCACAAGATTAAGCAACTTCGTTGCAATTCCCTTCGGGAAAAGAACTAAATATTGTTACGATAAACAGACTGAGTAGAGAGATTTACTTGGTCTTTTTTTATGGAAAGAAAGGAAAGATTAGCATGAAAGCAACTAGGCACAATGGACGGTCAGGCAAGCATGGAACCTATGACGCAAAGCACAATGACCGCAGATTTGATGTAGAAAATAGTGAGCATATTGACGCAGAGAGAACGAAGATGAATGTGTACTGGGATTGTTATCAGGGGTACAGCCTGCAGAATGATAAGGACGAGCAGGCGAGATTCACTTTTACGGAAATAGAAAAAGCATATTATGTTGAGAAATATTCAGACCATGTGGACGGTCAGAATGAGAGAAACCGGAAAGCAAGACACTATGACCGAGTAAAAACGATTGATGCTATTCTTGAAAATAATAAAATGTGTCCGGAAGAGACTTTATTACAGCTTGGAAACATTGACGGAACAGTTTCAGCCGATGTACTTGCTCAGGTCAGTGCAGAATATTTCGAGGAATTTAACAGACGGTATGGTTCCAATGTTTATATACTGGACTGGGCTTTGCATCTTGATGAAGCAACACCACATATTCATGAACGGCATGTATTTGATGCTGTGAATCAGTATGGAGAATTATGTCCCCAACAGGATAAGGCATTGGAAGAACTTGGCTTTGAACTTCCGAAGCCGAATGAGAAAAAGGGAAAGTACAATAACCGGAAGATGGTTTTTGATGAAGAGTGCAGAAAACTATTTATCAGCATCTGTCAGAATCATGGACTGACGATTGATGTTGAGCCGGTGTATGGCGGTGCAAGCTATCTGGAGAAGCAGGATTTTATCATCATGAATCAGAAGAAACGCATTGAGGAAAAACAGGCTGTTCTTGATGGTCTTGTGATGAAGATAGAGGACGTAAACGCAGTCATTGAAGAAGCAGTAGACCTTGCTTATGAAAAGGCTTGTGAGGTTGTCACAAAGCGTGTGAAAGAGGAAACAGTGAAGCATGATGTTGATGTCGTAAAGGACTAGAGCAAGTAGGGATAGTCTTGCGGTTGTCCTTTCTGGAGACGGAAAGGAGGTCGGTATGGATACTTTAGAAGTGCTTACGCTTTTATTGGTTGTATTTGCAGCCTTGACATACATAGACAATAAACATAACCGCAAATAAACGGAAAGGCTATCCTCTACTCGCAATAGAGGATAGCCTGTAATCCGTTAATAAACTTAACGCTTTATATGTTTCCGATTGTGCAACCGTTGGACACGCTAATATCCTTCGGTTTCTAACCTGATTATAAACCACTATTGCAGATTTTGCAAGAGGTTTAGGGAATAGGGGTGTCTTGCGCACCTCTATTTGTTACTGTTCAGACCATTGTAAAAACTGACGAAATTTAAAAAAATATATTTGTGGATAAACTCAAGCAGGATGGGAAGTCTCGTTAACGACTTCCGAATCCTGCTTTTTCTTTTGAAATTATAAACAGTACCT
>CABJAV010000014.1 GCA_902363675.1 Lachnospiraceae bacterium
AAGAAGTGGAATGAACGTGGTGAATTTCATTATCAGTAAAGATTTACTTGAAAATAGGATAAAAGATGGAGCTGGTCTGCTCAATCCCTTATCCTATTACTTAGCAAAAGTTGGAATATAAGTTGTAGAGCCGTATACGAGATCCGTACGTACGGTTCAATGGGAGGGGCGAGATAATTATTCTCCCTCTACCCTATTGATAATTTTTAATATCTTTTCCAGACTGTTGATATCGGTCTGCTTCTTGCAAATATCGTGCCTGAAGTCTGCCTTTTTACCATCTTACGTAGAAAAAGTGCTCAGCTGGTTCTGGAAATTGTTGAGTCAGAAATCATGAGTTTAATAGCATTTTTCTATTGAAGATGCTCAATCCGTATGTTTACTAAAAGAGGAGGGAGCAATGGCGGGAATAAAGATTGATCCGGAAATGCTGGATATCTATATGGAATCGTTGAAATAGGGCTACCGCAATCCCACTGGCTTTAGACGGTGGGTTAAGGTAGCCAAAAATCAGAAATTATTGTATACTCATGGCATGGGAACATGGAAATCTAAAAACAGACACAAATACCTATTACAATATCACATTATTTTTGTCTGCAAATGCTGAAAAGATATATAGAAAATCAAGGTTGAGAAAGAGGGTGACAGTGGATGTTAAAGGCATATAAATACAGAATATACCCTAATAATGAGCAGAAAATACAGATTGCAAAAACATTTGGCTGTTGCCGTTTTGTGTATAATCAGACCCTGGCATACCGGAAAGAAGTATATGAGAAAGAGAAAAAATCAGTTAGTAAAACCGACTGTAACAATTACTGCAACAGACAATTAAAGAAAGAATATGAATGGCTGAAAGAAGTGGATAAATTTGCTCTGACAAATGCAATTTACAACATGGATGCTGCATACCAAAAATTTTTTAAGGAACATGCAGGTTATCCGAAGTTTAAGAGTAAACACGATAATCATAAGTCATATACAACAAATTTTACGAATGGCAATATAACAGTAGATTTCGGGTGCAATAGAGTAAAACTGCCTAAATTAAAAGGTATAAAAGCAAAACTGCATAGAAATTTTAGTGGACAGATAAAATCGGCAACGATATCACAAGTTCCGAGTGGAAAATATTATGTATCAATTTTAGTGGAAACAGAACACACGGAACTGCCACATACAAATCAAAATACCGGAATAGATTTAGGTATTAAGGAGTTATGTATTACTTCTGATGGAAAAAAATACGAAAATCCAAAAATCATCAGAAAATACGAAAAGAAACTGGTGAAACTGCAAAGGCAGTTAGCCCATAAAGAGAAAAGAAGTCAAAATTACTACAAAACAAAGAAAAAGATAGCATTATGCCATGAGAAAATGACAAATACCAGAAAAGATTATCTGCACAAGATGTCACATGAGATTATCAGCGAAAACCAAGTGATAGTTTCGGAAGATTTGCAGATAAAAAATATGGTAAAAAATCATCATTTGGCAAAGTCCATAAGTGATGTATCATGGCATGAGCTGACAAGACAATTAGAATATAAGGCCAAGTGGAATGGCAGAAAATATGTCAAAATAGATACATTCTATGCCAGTAGTCAATTGTGTTCGGTCTGTGGATACCAAAATACAGAGACGAAAAATCTGTCAGTAAGGGAATGGATATGTCCTGTCTGTGGAACAAATCATGACAGGGATATCAATGCAGCAAAGAATATACTGGAAGAAGGATTAAGACAAATAGCATAAAAATAACAATATAGGGCAGGGACTGCCCGAATTAACGCCTGTGGAGATAGTAGGGAGTAAAACATCCGGTGGATGTTTGTTCTGCTCCGACCGGAGTGGAACGTAGAAACGAGGTCTGCGAAGCAGGAAGCCCATTGGCTTTAGACAATGGATAGTTCACTTTGCGTTAGTAATAAATGGTTTATTTTATCAAAAATGGAGAAAAGACTGAAAACACCTAGTTGCAATCGATTGCGCACATGAAAAGCGAATTTGCATTCAATTTGGTAAAAATGTGCAAAAAAGTAATCGAAAAATATCGAAATTGTAAATTGACATCGATTACAAGTACTGCTATACTACAATTAAAGAACAACCGATTGCGCAATATTGCAAAACAAGACGCAATTATAAATCATACATAACTTATGGAGGGAAGAACGGATGGACAAATTTATTGTTAACATCATCCATCGCCCGGAGATGGTTCCAGAGTATTCTGCAACTGTTACCGGACAGGGAAAAGAAGAAGATATCGGAGATAAGGCATTACTTACAGAGTCTTTGGATATTTTCAAAACACAGCAGAGACTTGCACATGAGAATGGATTAAAAGTAACAATCCAGATGACCTACGCATCTTTGTTCAATGATGAAGCGGTTGAGATTGCAAAGCATGATCACGAAGAGTTTGGCGATGAGATTGGATTATCTTTACTGGGACTTCCTTGTGAAGAGTTCCGTAATAAATATAAGACAAAAGATTTCTGCATCTGGATGTTCTCTATGGAAGATAAGAAAGCAATCGTAAATGATGTGTTTGAAAAATTCCATGATCGTTTCGGCTTTTATCCGGAATCCACAAGTTCTTACTATATGGATGCGGATCTGATCAACTATATCAAGGCAACATATCCAACTGTAAAATGTGCAGTTGCTACCTGCTGGGAGGAAGGACCAAAGGCATATCATACCTGTAACAACTCCTGGTATACATTATTTGATGGAGGCCCATGGGCACCATGGATTCCATCCAAGCAGAACACACATGCACCGGCAGCAAATGAGGCAGAGGATAGCGGCATAGTAGCAATCCCTCATCTTTCCCGTGACCTGATCGCATGTTACGACGGAAATGGCTCCAACTTTGGAACACATCCACAGAACGTACTTCGTGGAATGATCTATGATACAAAGACATGGGAGTATCCATATCTTTACAACCTGATTGATCAGTATCGTTCTCTTGAGAAGTACAACAACGGATATTCTTACAACATGATGTTCGTTGGACCAGGCTGGATGAATAAGATGGGCCGTTGGGAGCAGCCATATGAACTTCTTCTGAAATCTTATACCGATGGATGTGCTTACTATGGTAAGTTAAAGAAAGAAGGCAAACTCATCGATATGACAATGTCTGAGTTCGCTGATTATTACAGAGAGAAGAAGGGTGTAACAAAAGAGAAGCGTTACACAGAGCCGGAATGTGCGCTTTGGAGAGATATTCTTTATGGATCTGACAAGCAGTTATTCTGGTACTGCGATCCATTTATGAGAGCTTGTGTAAATATGGATCAGGGTGGTGCAATTGTAGATCTTCGTCCATACGCTGCAAAGCTTGAGTGGCCGGTTGGTATTGGCACAAAGCACGTACAGGATGCATCTTATCCATTCCTGATTCAGGAAAAATACCGTGCAGGATACTTTACACATTATGCTGGTGAAGGAACTGTAAGAAGTGCGAAGTTATCTTACAAGGGAGAGGAAGTTGACTTATGTCTGTGTCCTACTCATGCACATTTCTCACAGGAAGGAAGAACAAGAATCCTTACACTTGATCCTGTAACCATCGAATTCAACGGACTTACTGTTAAGTTGCAGACAAAAGAGTACTTCGAGGAAGGATCTTCCAATATCAAGATCGAGCGTAACATTTTAGAAATGAGCGATCCGAATGCAGAGGTAACTCTTGATGAATATATGGTTGCATGCTACGGAACTACAGAGTATCCGGAAGACATGACGTCTGTTGTACTTAAGTGCGAAGGTGCAGAAGAAAAGAAAATTGATTACGCATATAAGTGCAGAAGCGAGTCCCTTCAGGGAGCAACTGCTGTCAGTGCAGTTATCCCACCGATCGAGACAAAAGTTTCTCTGACTGCATCTGCAGAAGCAGAGGGATATATTGAAGAAGGTTATGCATTCTCACCAATGTTTAAGATTGGATATAAGAAAACAATTTCAGATAAGGAGGTATTTGCAACATGGCTCAACTTGGAAAAGGCAAATTAAATTACAGATGTCCATCCTGTTTTATGAGAGACCTCGACATCGATATGTTTTATAACAAAGACACCAAGATTTACAGCTGTATCCGCTGCCAGTACAGAGGAACGGAGGAGGATGTCCTCAAAAAGAATGAGATGGCACGTTTCCGTTACGGTGCAATGCATAAAAGATTCGACAAGTTTGATTTTGATTAAAAAGAAGTCGTGCGGTAGATGCTATCGCACGACTTTTTGACTGTATAGCAGAAGCAAGATGGTACAAGGAGGTGTGGAATGGGAAGAAGAAAAAAAGAAGCTGACATTTGTGGATGGAATCAACAATGTTGGCGTCCGTGGAGAAAATTTCTCTGCAATCTTTGCAAAAGGCTCACCGGGCATGGTATCTTATGTATATGCAGGTGAGGAAATGTTAAAAAGCGTACCGCTTCCGAATTCCTGGAGAGCACCGGTGGACAACGATATGGGAAATGCGATGGTTCAACGCTATGCGCAGTGGTATTGCACAGGCACAGATGGGAGTCTCCGGTAATGACAGCTGGGGCGCAAAAGTACATCCGGAATATCTGCTGGATGTGACCGGAAGAAAAGAATTCAGATTCTGGTTCCGGGGAATGTAACGGATACCAAAAGGTAATGTATGGATAGAGGAGTATATATGAGCAAATTTATAAAAGGTATGGATTTATCCACACTTCTTGAGATGGAACGTTGTGGAGCAAAATATTATGACCATGGACAGGAGATGGATATTCTCGACATCATGAAAAAATATGATGTGGACACCATTCGTCTTCGTTTATGGAATGATCCAAAGTCAGAAAGCGGAGAGCCTTACGGTGCCGGAAACAACGATCTGGCAGAAACGATTGCGATCGGAAAACGAGTGACAGATGCCGGACTGGGGGTACTGCTCAACTTCCACTACAGTGATTTCTGGGCAGACCCGGGAAAACAGATCAAGCCAAAGGCATGGGCTTCTTACGGCGTGGAAGAATTGGAAAAAGCAGTATATGATTTCACAAAAGATTCCCTTCAAAAAGTACTGGATGCCGGCGTGAATGTAACAATGATCCAGGTTGGAAATGAGCTTTCCAACGGTCTTCTGTGGCCGGAAGGACAGCTGCCAAATTACGATAATGTTGCAAAATTTGTCAGTGCGGGAATTCGTGCCTGCCGTGAGGTAAAGGCGGAGATTCCGCTTATGATTCATCTGGACAATGGCGGAAACAATGCATTGTATCGTGACTGGTTTGACCATTATATGGAAAGAGGAGAGGACTTCGATTATATCGGACTGTCTTATTATCCGTTCTGGCACGGAACTCTGCAGATGCTTGAGGACAATATGAATGATATTGCAGTCCGTTATGGAAAGGAACTGATTGTCGCAGAAGTGTCCATGGGACATACCATGGAAGATTACAAGAACTACGAAAAACTTACAGACAGTGAGCGAAAAGGATATGCGACAAAGCCGGAACTCGCAGCAAAGGTCGAGTATCCGATGACCGTACAGGGACAGGTTGATTTTACCAAAGATTTCTTAAACCGTGTGGCAAATGTCGCAGATAATAAAGGGGCAGGATTCTTCTGGTGGGAGCCGGCATGGATTCCGGTACCGGGCTCCGGATGGGCAACATCTGCATCCTTAAAATACATGAATGATCCGGGACCATGTGGAAATGAGTGGGCAAATCAGGCATTGTTTGATTACGAAGGAAATGCATTGCCGACGCTTGAGGTGATCCGGGATTTTCATAAATGAGGGGCAAAATACCTTTTGACCCTCATATCATAATATGTAACTTTGTTGCATTTTTTCTCTGGAATGTTGCAACATGACAAAAGCGTATTGCAAACATTTTCTTACCATGTATAATGAATTTATAAGGTAATGAACGGTTGTGCGATACGCTTTTTTTATCAGAAAACAGATATTGCACAAAAAGAAAAAATGTTTCGAAAAGGAGAAGAAAAATGATTGCAAATGAGGTATTGGCAAAGTTCAAAGAGATCTATGGAGAGGACGGAGACATCCGTGTATATTTTGCACCGGGACGTGTGAATTTGATCGGAGAGCACACCGATTACAATGGTGGTCATGTATTTCCATGTGCATTGACCATCGGTACATACATGGCTGCAAGAAAAAGAAATGACAGAAAGCTTCGTTTCTATTCCATGAACTTTGAGGACTTAGGTGTCGTTGAGAGTTCTCTTGATGCATTTACTCCGGATCCGGACGGACTCTGGATCAACTATCCAATGGGCGTTATGTGGGCATTTGAAGGTCGAGGTATGAAATTAGAGCAGGGACTTGATATTGCATTGTTTGGTAATATTCCAAATGGTTCCGGACTTTCTTCTTCCGCATCATTGGAAGTAGTAACGGGATATATGTTAAAGGATCTCTACGGATTCGATGTGACAAATCAGGATCTCGCTTTGATCGGACAGTATTCCGAGAATAATTACAATGGATGTAACTGTGGAATTATGGATCAGTTCGCATCTGCTATGGGGAAGAAAGATCATGCGATCTTTTTGGATACTGCAACACTTTCTTTCGAGTATGCACCAGTCATTTTGGATAGCGCAAAGATTGTGGTTACCAACAGTATGGTAAAGCACAGCCTGGTAACTTCTGCTTACAATGACAGAAGAAATGAAAGCGCACAGGCATTGAAAGATTTACAGACGGTTGTAGATATCAAGACACTTGGGGATCTCACCGAAGAAGAATTCGAAGCACACAAAGATGCAATCAAAGATGAGGTTGCCCGCAAGAGAGGAAAGCACGCAGTTTATGAGAACCAGCGTACCATCAAGGCAGTAAAGGCGCTCAAGGACAACGACCTTGCAACATTTGGCAAACTGATGAATGCATCTCATGTATCGTTGCGTGATGATTATGAGACATCCTGCCCGGAAGTGGATGTACTTGTTGATGAGGCATGGAAGATTTCCGGTGTGATCGGTTCCCGTATTACCGGAGGAGGATTCGGCGGATGTACCGTCAGCATCGTAAAGGATGAGGCAGTGGAAGAATTCAAGGAGAAGCTTACTGCAGCATATCAGGAAAAAGTCGGAAAGACACCGGAGTTCTATGTAGTTTCTATCGGTGATGGACCTAGTATAGCGTTTTTAAATTAACTAAACCATATTACTTGCCTATTTTCCCGATAGCACATGCCAAAAATCCTCAGCGTAGCCCGCTACGCCTACGTTTTTTGACATGCACTTTCTGAAAAATATTCTGCGTAAATGGTTCAGTTATTTAGAAAACGCTATACTAGTAGAATAATGTGTTAAGCGCCAGCTTATAAAGGAAGAAGGAGTATAACATGATTCAGGAGAGAATTTTAGAATTAGTAAAATATGGTCTTACAACCGGTCTGGTAAATCCGGAGGATAAAGTATATACAATCAATCGTCTGCTGGAGCTTTTTGCAGTGGATGACATTGAGGATGAAACATTTGCAAAGGTAGAAAATCTTCCGGACTGGACACAGGAAGAGGCAGAAGATGCGTTGGAGGGAATCCTTTCTGACATGATGGACTATGCATACGAGCAGGGAATCATGAAAGAAAACAGCATTGTTTACAAGGATCTCTTTGATACCAAAATCATGGGATGTCTTGTGGCACGTCCAAGCGAAGTGCGCAAAACATTCTGGAATCTGTACAATAATACATCGGCACAGGCAGCTACTGATTATTTCTACAAATTAAGCTGCGACAGCAATTATATCCGCAGACAGCGTATCAAAAAAGATCAGAAGTGGACAACAGATACAGAGTTTGGAACACTCGATATTACGATCAATCTTTCTAAGCCTGAGAAAGATCCAAAGGCAATTGCAGCAGCAAAGAATGCAAAGCAGAGTGCATATCCAAAATGCCAGCTTTGCAAAGAAAATGAAGGTTATGCGGGTCGTGTAAATCATCCGGCAAGACAGAACCACAGAATTATTCCGGTGACGATCAACAACAGTGAGTGGTATTTCCAGTATTCTCCATATGTGTATTACAACGAGCACTGCATCGTGTTCAATTCCTGTCATACACCAATGAAGATTGAGCGTGCAACGTTTGGAAAACTTTTGGATTTCGTGACACAGTTTCCACACTATTTTGTTGGTTCGAATGCGGACCTGCCAATCGTAGGAGGATCGATTTTAAGTCATGATCACTTCCAGGGCGGTCATTACACATTTGCCATGGCAAAGGCACCGATTGAAAAAGAATTACATTTTGACGGATTCGAAGATATTAAAGCAGGTATCGTAAAGTGGCCAATGTCCGTTATCCGTATCACCGGAGCTGACAAGGAGCGCCTGATTGAACTTGCCGATAAGATTCTTCTTGCGTGGAGAGGCTACAACGATGAAGCTGCATTTGTATTTGCAGAGACAGATGGAGAACCACACAATACGATCACACCAATCGCCCGCAGACGTGGAGAGGATTTCGAGTTGGATCTGGTATTGCGTAACAATATCACAACCGAGGAGCATCCGCTTGGCGTATATCATCCGCATGCAAAACTGCATCACATCAAGAAAGAGAACATTGGTCTTATTGAGGTAATGGGACTGGCAGTACTTCCGGCGCGTCTCAAAGATGAGATGGCAGAACTTGCCGATGCACTGGTCAATGGAAAAGATCTTCGTGCAACCGAAACACTTGCTTCCCATGCAGAGTGGGCAGAAGGTTTCCTTCCAAAGTATGATAAGATCACAGAGGAAAATGTAATGGATATTCTTCATGAGGAGATTGGACTTGTGTTCAATGAAGTTCTTCAGGATGCCGGTGTGTATAAATGCACAGCAGAAGGAAGAGAGGCATTTGAACGTTTTATTAATAAAGTAAATGCATAAATACATAGAAAAAGTGGGGGTGCCGCGAGGCAGCCCTGCTTTTGTTTTTATGGTAGGCATGTAAGTGTACGGCAAGCGCACACTTATTTACAAGCCGGGAAAAAATGTTATAATCGAAAAGAAAAACAGTAAGAGAGGAATACAACATGCGATTATATATTATACGACACGGAGAAACTTCATGGAACAAAGCGAAACGATTACAGGGAAGAAAAGATATTATGCTCGACGCCGACGGAATTCGCCTTGCGGAAAAGACGGGAGAGGGAATGCAGGATATCGATTTTGATCTTGTGATTTCAAGTCCTTTGATCCGTGCAAAGCAGACGGCAGAACTGGTTCTGGCAGGCAGACAGATTCCAATGATCACGGACAAGCGCATCATTGAGATGTCATTTGGTAAATGGGAAGGGGAATCTGTGCGGGAAAGTACAGTTCTTCCAGCCGATTATGTGGATAAGTTCTATCATGATCCGTACCATTGTCCAAAAGCTCCGGGTGGAGAAAGTTTTCAGGATGTATTAAATAGAACTGCTGATTTCTATCAGTCGCTGATTAAAAATGAGGCGTACAGGGATGCAAATATTTTAATCTCGACACACGGTGCAGCGAGCCGTTGTCTGCTTGCTAATTTTTATGAGGATAAAGAAGATATTTGGCGTGGCGGTGTACCAAAGAACTGTTCGGTCTGCATTGTAGATGTAGTGGATGGTGTGGGAACGCTCGTGGAAAAGGACAAAATATATTATACGGAGTAGGGAATGGCTAAAGAGTTTCCGCTCATTGGTCGATATAGTATTTAAAAGTAACTATTTCAGAAGCACTTGGAATAGGAAAAGAAACAGGCCCATGGTAAGATCAAGGAGGATGGAAATGAGCACGATTAACACAAGCTATGCAGCGATGCAGTATACGATGAATGCTACGCAGCAGAGCAACAAGCAGACAAAGCAGCAGGGAAGCAGCAAAGTAGCACAGAGCAGTCAGACAGAGGCTGCCGGACAGAAGACACTGTCAAAGGATGCACAGGCAGTACTTGAAAAGTTAAAAAGCAAATATGGCAACATGGATTTCTTCGTTGCGGATCCTGACAGTGAAGATGAGGCAAAAGAAATCATGTCCCGCGGAACCAAAGAGTACTCGGTTATGGTTTCCAGCGATGAACTCGAAAAGATGGCAGCGGATGAGGATTACTACAACAAAAACATCAACACCATCGATGATGCAGTGAAAAAGTCAAAGGAGATCAATGAGAAGTTCGGCGCAGAAAGTGATTATGGAAAAGAGAATGGTGTAGGAATTTCACAGATTGGAATTAAAGTCAATGCTGATGGAACGACTTCCTATTTTGTTGAACTTGAAAAACTTTCTGATAAGCAGAAAGAACGCATTGAAAATGCAAAAGAAAAGCGCGCAGAGGAGAAGAAAGAGCAGGCAGCAAAAGCCCGGAAGAAAACCTATGTGCAGGCAAATTCACTGGAAGAGCTTGAAAAGAAAATCAAAGAGATTGACTGGGATAGCGTAAAGGAAACAAAACAGGAGACCGAAGGAAGCCGGTTTGATTATAGCGTGTAAAAGAGAAAAGACATGCAGCATTGGTTATACGGATGTTGCATGTCTTTTTATTAATGTTGGTTAGAACCAATGTTATAATTGGAATAAAAAACAGATGACACAACAGTTTGGACATCAGAATGATGTCAGCCGTTCTGTCAGTGGAAAAGAACTTGATGATGTTAAAGATGTGACAGGCTCTGTCAGTGGTATTTTCGGTATCGACTCGCTTGGTTTATTTGGAAGTGAAGCAGGTGGAACGGATGCAAAAACTGCACTAAAAATGGCATCTGCTCCTTAAAGGAGGGACCCTTTAGGGATAGACTTATGACCTGCATGCTACTCCTTTAGTATAATTTGTTTAAATTTTACCTAAAAAATAAAAAATTAGTAAAATTTCGTAATGCATAATTTGTTGTATTTTTTCGCATTTTAGGTTATGATAAAACTATGTATAAACCTATCTTATTTTGACGGATTTTATGACATGAGAGTATTTACGGGATAAATAACCAAGGAGGGACAACATGCCATTTTCAGTAGATGAAATATGCAGGCTGGCGACAGTCATGCCGGGAGATCTGATTATATACAAGCTCAATCAGAATCATTCCGGACGTATCCTTTATTATTCAAAAGGCATGCCGGATTTTGTGGGTGTCACACCGGAAGTGTATGCGGCCGCAGTGTCTGTGGACATACCACTTCAGCCGGAAGTGGGGGAGGAAATTGTTATCAATCAGGGGATTGGTGACTGGAAGCTTTCTCCGGTAGAAGAAAACCGGACATATCGTATGCAGCATCCAAAGAAGGGGGATGTCTGGTTTCGTGCGCACACAAAGAAAGTGGGAGAGGTGGATGGAGCACCGGTAATGTTTTCTACTTTGACTGATATTTCGAGCGAGACACTGGCATACCGACAGTTTCTGGATCAATCAGGAGATTTATCTGTTATTTTTTCTGAAAAGAATTATGATATTTATTTCGCAAGTGATGCATTTGCATCTTTCCTTGATCTTCCTGTACATGAAATTTTAAAAAAGAAAATATACGAAGTGTTTGGATGTAAGGACTGGATAGAGTTTGAGCAGCTGATGCAGAATGCAGGTGCGGAAGAAAATTCTTATTTTGATGAGAAATCAGGAAGAAGTTTCATGCCGGAAATGTTCTCTGTTACATGGGAAGAATACCATGCCAGGGCGCTTTTGTTACATGACATGACGAGTGCCGTGGAACGACAGAAGAGTGCAGAGAAGTTGTATCGTGATCGGATGAACTTTTTAATGTCCAGCAATGAAAATGCGGTATATGCGTTGTACATTGACATGACAGAAAGCAAGATTCTCAGTGGAAGATGTTCGCAGTATAAGCTGTCTATAAATGAGAAGGGCGGTGTGCGTAAGTGGCTTGAAGAGTGCATTTTCCCGCATTTTCCGTTTCTGGATGACCAGGAAAAATTTATGAAAAACTTTGAGAGAGAACATCTTCTTAAGTGCTTTTCGCAAGGTCAGACCCAGGTAGAGTTTGAGTATTTTTTATATAAGGGTGAACAGATCTGTCGTTATAACTTATCGGTAGATATGTTCCAAAATCCTGTCACGGCACATGTAGAATGTTATGTACTGGGCAGAGATATTACTATGAAATATGTAGACCGAATAATTGATCGTGTATTATTTTACGATGATTATAAGGCCATTGGCATCATTGATGTAGATCGCAATATATTGTTTTTGCGCTCGAATTCATGGGAAAATATAGGGCTTGAGGCAGAAAAGGAACAGGACTATTCGGTAGCAATAAAGAAAATGAAAGAAGCAAGAGTCTATACCGAAGATCAGGATATGTTCGAGCGCTATGCGTCGATGCAGAATATCATTGATAAGCTGGAAGGTACGAATCAGTATTTCTTTACGGTACATAATTATAAGCAGGAAGTGGAGCGTTATGTATATTTCTGGATGAACAAGGAGGAGAGGATTATTCTCTTTGTGAATGAAGACATGACAAAAGAGATGGAGACAGATCCTCTTACCGGAGCGCCGAATCGAAAAGGTTTTTATCGTCTTGCCTCAAAAGTCCTTGCGGAGAATAAAGATCGCAATTATGCAGTACTGTTCTTCAACATTCGCCGTTTCAAAGCAATCAATGATCTGTTCGGATATGAGACAGGAGACCGTGTGATCAGAGAGGCGGTTATCAATATGCAGAATTGTTCGCTGAAGCCGGTGGTTCTGGCGAGAACGGAAGCGGATCATTTTGCTGCATTGGTGGATGTAGAGAATCTTGACTTATCGAAGATTCCGGATATTTTACATACAACACTGGTACGTGGTAATATAAAAACGGACATATATGGCCGGTGCGGTATCTACTATGTGTCGGATCAGGATACTTCAAGCATTTCGGAAATGTGTGATATGGCAAAACTTGCCAAGGCGTATATTACAAATGAATATGTACAGCCTTACGCAGTATTTAATGAGAGCATGCGTAAGGATTATTCCGGTAAGAGTGTATCACTTGTTAATTTAGACAGTGCTTTGCAGAAAAATGAATTTAAAGTCTACTATCAGCCAATCTACGATGCGAAGACCGGAAAGATTGCATCAGCGGAGGCTTTGATTCGCTGGAACAGTCCGCAGCATGGTATGATATTGCCAGGGATGTTTATTCCACCATTAGAAGATAGTGGACATATTTCCAAGCTGGATATGTTTGTAAACCGGAGTGTGCATGACTTTATTGAAAAACGCGATAAAGCAGGAAAACTTGTGGTTCCGGTTTCTGTCAATCTGTCGCGTATGGATTTGATGGATTCGCATATGATTGGAAATATCAGTCAGGAGATTGAAGATTCGCAGTTGCCACGCACGGTATTTCGATATGAACTGACAGAGTCGGCATATGCCGAGATTGGTCTGAATGGTCAGAAATTCCTGTCTGGACTTCGTGAAGATGGTGTGAAGATTCTTGTAGATGATTTTGGAAGCGGATTGTCATCATTCAGTACGATCAGAGACTATGATTTTGATATTTTAAAGCTGGATATGGGCTTTGTCCGTAAGATTGACAGCAGCAGTAAAGTAAACAACATCATTATTTCCATTATTGATCTGGCAAAGCGTCTGGATATGAAAGTAATTGCTGAGGGTGTGGAGACAAAAGAACATGCGGATTTCCTCCGGACTCACGGGTGTGATTACTTCCAGGGATATTATTTTGCAAAACCTCTGCCACAGGCAGAATTTGAAAAGCTTCTGGATGCACAGCAGCAGGAGCAGTAAGGAGAATAAGATGACAAAGACAACATTGGAAGTTGACGGTATGATGTGTGGCATGTGCGAAAGCCATGTCAATGAGGCCATAAGAAAGGCACTTGATGTAAAGAAAGTAAGTTCTTCACACAGCAAAGGAAGAACGGAGATCATTTCGGAGAATCCTTTGGATGAAGAAAAGGTTAAAGAAGCAGTGAATGCTACCGGATATCAGGTTCTTTCCGTGAAATCAGAACCATACGAGAAGAAGGGATTTTCTCTTTTTCACAAAAAGTGAAATTGAGTTATAAGAAAGGGAGTCGCACTTCGATGAAGTGTGGCTCCCTTTTGTCTATTTGGCATCTGCGACAATGCGAAGGAATTCTTTGTGAAGCAGATTGGATTCATCCAGTTCCGGATGGAATGCCAGTGCAAGCTGGTTGTTGTAACGTACAGCAACGATACGATCTTCCACAGTTGCCAGAATCTCTACGTCATCGGCTGCGGATACGACATAAGGTGCGCGGATGAAAGTCATCGGAATATTGCCGATTCCTTTTAATTCAGCCGTAGTATGGAAGCTTCCAAGCTGACGGCCATAAGCGTTACGCTTTACGGTCATTGGAAGTGTAGCCAGATGTGTACGATCATCGCCGTCGATCTTATCGGCAAGAAGAATCATTCCGGCACAGGTTGCAAGAACCGGCATACCATTTTTGATCTGTGACTGAATCGTATCAAACATTCCGAGCTCACGGAGCAGTTTTCCCTGAACGGTGCTTTCGCCGCCCGGAAGAACAATTCCGTCATAAGGTTGATTTAAGTCTTCGGCCTTGCGAAGCTCGATACAGTCTGCACCGAGTTTCTGCAATGCCATCTCATGTTCAATGAATGCGCCCTGAACAGCTAATACAGCAATGGTCATTATTTGCCCCTTTCTGCCATGAGAAGTTCAATTTCCTGCTCGTTGATTCCTACCATGGCCTCTCCTAAATCTGCAGAAAGTTCTGCAATCATCTTGGCATCTGTGTAGTTGGTAACTGCTTTTACGATTGCAGCGGCACGTTTTGCAGGATTTCCAGACTTGAAGATTCCGGATCCTACGAACACACCTTCTGCACCGAGCTGCATCATAAGAGCTGCATCAGCAGGAGTAGCAACACCACCGGCTGCGAAGTTTACAACTGGAAGTTTTCCGTTCTCATGTACATAAGCAACGAGATCAAATGGAACCTGCAGCTGCTTTGCAATTTCAAAAAGCTCGTCCTCACGCATACCTTTGATCTGTGCGATTGCGCTGTTCATCTTGCGCATATGGCGTACGGCCTGTACGATATCACCGGTACCAGGCTCACCTTTGGTACGGATCATGGAAGCACCTTCGTTGATTCGTCTTAATGCTTCTCCTAAATCTTTGGCACCACATACAAATGGAACTTTAAAATTTTTCTTGTTGATATGGTAAACATCATCGGCTGGAGAGAGTACTTCACTTTCGTCGATGTAGTCGATTTCAATTGCTTCAAGAACCTGTGCCTCTACGAAATGTCCGATACGGCATTTTGCCATAACCGGGATAGATACAGCATTCTGGATTCCCTGGATCATTTTTGGATCGCTCATTCTGGATACACCGCCGGCTGCACGGATATCTGCCGGGATACGTTCAAGTGCCATGACAGCACATGCGCCTGCTTCCTCAGCAATCTTTGCCTGCTCCGGTGTGGTAACGTCCATGATAACGCCGCCTTTTAACATCTGTGCCAGTTCTTTATTTAACTCATATCTGTTTTCCATTTTGATCTCCTTTTCTTTCCCTAATAGGTTGTTTTGTATTCCTATCAATTTGATAGGGATGATTATAGTATAGATTTGGATATATTACCATTGCCAAAATAGAACAAAATTATAAGACCAGATAAAGACTGTCACTAATGAATGGCGTCAAAACCATTTTTGTATTTGTTGAAAAAGCGCGTATTCTCTGGCTATAATAAAGCTAACAAAGAGATTGATTGGCCAATCATACCTCGGATTGTAACGATTCATTTTTATCATTAAGAAAGTTGAGGTGTGAAATCAATGAAAGAAAAGGTACAACTTTTTGGCAGAGCCTTAAGCGGAATGGTGATGCCGATTAAGACGATTCTGCGTTATGTGGAGGTGTACAAGGTCAGCAATGATATTTCTTTTGAAGCTCTCGTGGAGGCAATCGCGGAGAAAATGTCACCGTACAGTGACCGTCAGGTAATGATCGAGGAGGCTATCGAGGAAAGAGAAAGACAAGAAAGCATTTCATGATCCGTATTTTAAAGGAATTAATGATGTATTCGTATATGTTCCAAACAAGCAGGTTGCAGAGCTGGGAGACCGCACGGTCACAGTAAAAAGTATTTTAAACATTATGGCGGCCGGAATCAAATGTGGAACGGAAGTGGAAGTTCGCTGTGATGGAGAAAATGAAGAGGCCGACTTAAAGACATTGGTTGACCTGATTGAAAGTGGACTTGGCGAATAAAATATAAAAAAAGTGGAAGGCGCATGAGTTATAGACAGGCGCCTTCCACTTTTTACTTTTTAATGGTTATTTTTTTTGTAGCACTCCATGCAGAAATGAGCTCCTTTTGTCCATTCCCATCCATGGTATATGTACGTACACGCACATAATAAGTCTTCTTTTTTGTCAGCTTTGACAGCGTAATACTTGTCTTAGTGCCGGCATTTTTTGTCTTCACATTTTGCGAAAACTTTTTGCTTGTTGAGTATTGAACCTCATATCCCTTTGCATTGGCTACTTTTTTATAAGAAACTTTTGCTTTCTTCCCTTTCACATTGGTAAGTTTGGAAATAGATGTCTTTTTCAGGGTCGTAATTTTCATGTTTACGATACCAAAGTTTGCTTGTGTATTTTCCCTTAATACATCGCCGTATTTATTGATGAGATAATGCTCGTCACCGGATACTTTCAGGTAATAGGTTCCGCCGGCAAGGGATAAAGAACCGGAATTGGAAGTCTCATAGTAACGGTTTGGAATGTTCCAGTCTTTGATCACTTTATAGTTTGCATCATATAAGGTCACAGCGGATTCCACACATGGCATTTTGTCGGTACTTAATGGATTGGCAAGAGAAGTCTGGATACTTGCCGTTGTCTTGGATGGTACTTTGAAAGTGACCCACAGGCTGCGGGTGCCATTCGATAAAAGGCTTGTCTGCAGCGTATCTGTGGCTATTTTTTGCGCACTGTCCAAAGATGCGTTTTTGGATACGGTGACATCCAAAGGCTGGGCACCAACGGAGAGTGTGAAGGTACCGGAACTTTTATCATTCAGAAGTGCTCCCGGGTTTTTGCCGAATTTTATGTAATAAGTTCCTGCTTCAAGACAAAGGTATTTGTCAGTTCTTTTATTGGCATCTACTTTACTGGAACTGTCGCCTGCGACCGGTCTGGTACAGTCTTCATCTGAGTAGACCGCAAAAATATCGATGTTTCCTCCATTCAGATAAGTAGATTTCACGGTTGAAAAGGCAGAAACATAGACATAGGATGGCAGAGTGATGGAAAAAGATACAACATTTGTATATTCCCCGGTAGGTACCGCGTAGGAAGAGGAAGCCGGTACACTCGAGACATCGACAATGCTTGTGATGGTCGTTGTATTTATCGGAGTGACTGCCGCAGATATATTCTGCGGGAGCAGAAGCGAGAGAGCAAGTGCTGTGCTTACTAAAATTTTTTTCATATTTTTCATAAGAATGAATCCCCTTTCGTTAGGAATCTGTCAAAAGAGACACATGCTTTCGCATGTGCCTCAGAATGCTTTTATTTTACGATTACATTTTATTCTACGGTTACAGATTTTGCAAGGTTTCTTGGTTGATCTGCGTTGAGTCCCTTACCGGTTGATGTAAAGTAAGCAATCATCTGAAGAATGACAACTGCTTCAAATACAGCGAACTGTTCCGGAACTTTTGGAAGAGAGATATGTGTATCGCAGATAGTCGCATCTGTGATTTTCTCATCCATGCTAAGCAGGATAACGTAAGCACCTCTTGCTTTTACTTCGCGGATATTGGAAATAACTTTGTTATATACATGGCTTTGTGTTGCAAGTGCGATGACTGGGACACCTTCGCTGATGAGTGCGATCGTTCCATGTTTTAACTCGCCGGCAGCATAAGCCTCTGCATGAATATAAGAAATTTCCTTTAACTTTAATGCACCTTCCATAGAAAGAGTGTAGTCGCTTCCACGGCCGATAAAGAACGTATGGGAAGCGTTGAGCATACGCTTTGTCAACTGTTCTACCTTATCAGAAAGTTTTAATACTTCTGCGATGTTGTCGCTGACATTTTCCAGATTACGGATAAATGTGCGGGCATCTGCCTCACTCATTGCATTCTGAACCAGCGCAAGTTTGCAGGTCAGAAGATAGAATGCAGCTGCCTGAACGGTGTATGCTTTGGTACTTGCAACGGCAATTTCAGGACCGGCATGTGTATATAATACGTAGTTACTTTCTCTTGCGATGGAAGAACCTTTCACATTTACAATAGAAAGTGTCTTGTTTGTTTTTGTCTTTGCAAGACGCAGAGCTTCTAACGTATCGATGGTCTCTCCGGACTGGGAGACAACGATGACAACACTCTTATCAGTGATGACCGGACGCTCATAACGGAACTCGGATGCGATTGCAACGGTAACCGGGATGCCAAGGATATCCTGCATCAGTGTTTTGCCGACCATTCCGGCATACATAGCAGTACCACAGGCAACGATGGTAATATCATTGCAGTCTGCAAAGAAAGAATCCGGAATACCATCTTCTTCAAAACTTGGTAAGCCATCTTTGATACGTGGCATGATGGTACGGTTGATTGCTGCTGGCTGCTCATTGATTTCCTTGAGCATGAAAGTAGGGTAGCCTTCTTTCTGTGCGGCAGTCATATCCCAGTCAACCTCTAAAAATTCCGGTTCAATCGTATTTCCGTTGAGATCCTGTAAATCAATCTTGTTGGCTTCCAGTGTCAGGATTGCATACTCCGGAACGATAAAATAGCGTTTGCTGTACTCAATAAATGCGGTCAGATCGGATGCAATAAAGGAACCTTCTTTGCTGGTTGCAGCAACCATTGGGCTGACATTGCGGACTGCATAGATAACACCCGGACGATTTTCGAACATAATACAGAATGCGAAAGAACCTTTCAGAAGAGGAATTACTTCCTTGATCGCTTCAATAGGATTCTCTCCATCGTAGAATTTGTCAAAAAGCGCAGCAGCAACTTCGGTGTCCGTCTCGGAAATCAGACGATCCTCCAGATCGTATGTTGTTGCAAGTTCGTGATAATTCTCAATGATTCCGTTGTGGATCAAAGCAACATTTCCGGATTTGTGAGGATGTGCATTGGCATTGGTTACGCCACCATGCGTTGCCCAACGGGTATGACCGATACCGCAGGTCGCATCGTTATCATCACAGATCGCACGTAAATCTTTTACTTTTCCGGCTGTCTTTCGAATCGAAATTTTTCCGTTCTCCTTAAAGTAAGCGATTCCGGCACTGTCGTAGCCACGGTACTCTAATTTCTCCAATCCTGTCAGTAAAATGTCCTGTGCCTTTATATTACCAGTAAAACCTATAATTCCACACATAGTGAACCTCCATTATTCAATTCATTATTCATTTACGGATTATAACCTTTTGTTTTGACGTCTCCATCATATTTGTAGTTATATTACGCAGTCCGTATCTACGACCAGGCATCCGCTGAATTTTCGACGACCTGATACCTCGTGAACCAACAGGCTTCCCCTGCTGATGCGTAGCGCTAAAGTTTTTAACTTTTCGAAATCCGAAACCTCCTGCATTTTCAGACGCCTCTATTCTAACATATAATTGTGACTTTTGTATTGATAATTCATGAAATTTGGCAGTTGAAAAAGTGACAAAATTTAAAAGCAAAAGAAAGCATTATTCGTCATTAAGTAGAGAAAAAGCCAAAATATTGCCAAAATTTGTGAAAGGGACTATAATACGAAAAGTTGTTTCAGGGTAGGAGTAAGAGCATGACAAAAGAGAGAGATTATTTTTTTGACAATTTAAAAGCAGTATTAATATTTCTGGTAGTATTGGGACATTTCCTGCTGCCGATTCACGGAGACAATCCGCTTGTTGTGGTAAAACGTCTGATTTATATATTTCATATGCCACTCTTTGTATTTGTTTCCGGTTATTTTGCAAAAAAGATATATAAGAATGGACAGTATAATTTTAAAAAGATACTGTATTTGATTAAAGCATATGTTTTGTTCGTCATAGCCATTCAGATTGTATATGCAATCTGCGGATTTGAAGATTTCGTGGAGATTAATTTCTTTTCCCAGAGTGGAGCACCATGGTATTTGTTCGCCATGATCGTATGGTATCTTACAATACCTTTGATTCGCAGATGCAGGCCGCTTCCGGTCATTATTGTGAATATCGGATTGGCTCTGGTAGCAGGCTATTTTAAAAATGTTGGTGATTTCCTGTGCCTGTCACGTATATTGGTGTTTGGTCCGTTTTTCTATATTGGATATTATATGGAACAGCCTGTGTTGGAAAAGGCATTGCGCCCATCGTATCGGAGACTTGTCGTGCCGGCAGCAGCATCCATTTGTGCTGTGGTACTGTTGTTCGGTGGAAAAATGAAAGATGAACTTGGAATGGTGTATGAAAATATACCCTATCATGAACTGGATCATATGATGGAAGGACCGTTCGTACGATTCTCATTGATGGGGGCAGCATTTCTGATTTCGTGGGCAATCATGTTCTTTGTACCAAGAGAAAAAACAAAATTGTCCTTTATTGGACAGAATACAATGCCAATATACATGTTGCATCGTATCTTAAGAGATGTCCTCATGTTTGCTGGAATCTATGATTATCTCGGTGAATGGGGTTGGTTTACACTGTTTGTATTAATCTGTCTGAGCATCAGCGTGATTTATATACTGGTCAATCCAAAAGTCGTAGAAAATGTAAACAATATCTTAGCCTTACATAAATTCAAAGGAATGTCAAAGAAACAACTTCGCACCTGAAAACTTAATAAAATTTCCAAGGAATACGTTTTAAAAAAGTCAGAAAGAGGGCAGAATACATCTTTTTGTAAAAGAAAGTATTCTGCCCTCTTTCGTCCTTTAATCAATAAAAGCGAATTACTTATCTAATCCATTATTTTTGATGTTCTGTTTCATCATTGCACGAACTTTCAGTGGAAGTCCAAATAATGTAATGAAACCATCTGCATCATGGTGGTCATACTGATCGCCAGTTGTGAAACTTGCGAGTGACTCACTGTAAAGAGAATATGGAGAAGTTGTACCGGCTTTGATGATGTTACCTTTGTAAAGTTTGAATTTTACTTCACCGGTTACATATTCCTGCGTAGAAGTAACAAATGCCTGGATAGCCTCACGAAGTGGTGTAAACCATTTTCCTTCATATACAACATTTGCCAGACGGTTGCCCATCTCTTTCTTTGCAGATAATGTATCACGGTCGAGAACAAGTTCCTCAAGCTGATCATGTGCCTCCATAAGGATTGTTCCACCAGGAGTCTCATAGACACCACGGGACTTCATACCAACTACACGGTTCTCAACGATATCGATGATACCGACACCATGCTTTCCGCCGAGACGGTTCAGTTCACGGATGATATCGGAAACTTTCATTTTCTTTCCGTTTACAGAGGTAGGAACACCTTTCTCAAAAGTCATAGTTACATATTCGCCTTCATCCGGAGCTTTCTCAGGAGAAACACCGAGAACAAGAAGGTGATCATAGTTTGGCTCGTTAGCAGGGCTTTCCAGCTCCAGACCTTCGTGGCTGATGTGCCATAAGTTACGGTCACGGCTGTAACTTTGATCGGTTCCGAATGGAAGATCGATGCCATGTGCCTTGCAGTACTCAATCTCTGCTTCACGGGAATCCATCTGCCACTTGTCATCACGCCATGGAGCGATGATCTTGATATCTGGAGCAAGTGCCTTGATACCAAGCTCGAAACGAATCTGGTCATTTCCTTTACCGGTAGCACCGTGGCAGATTGCAACAGCGTTTTCTTTTCTGGCAATTTCAACTAACTTCTTTGCAATGCCAGGACGTGCCATAGCAGTTCCTAATAAATATTTGTGTTCATATACAGCACCAGCCTGTACACAAGGGATGATATAGTCATCACAGAATTCATCGGTGATGTCTTCGATGTATAATTTGGTAGCGCCGGATAATTTGGCTCTCTCTTCAAGTCCGTCTAATTCTTCACCCTGGCCGCAATTGATACAGCAGCAGACAACGTCGTAATCATAAGTCTCCTTTAACCAAGGGATAATAGCGGTAGTATCAAGACCACCTGAATAAGCTAATACAACTTTTTCCTTCATAAGTTCATATCCTCTCTTTATGTTCTTGTGTTTTTTAAACTATTCATACTATACAACATTCCAAAACGATAAGCAAGTGAAAAAATATACATAAATGTGTATAAATATTCATAAATTTGTGAATATTTGCTATTTACGGATGAGAAAAGAAGTACTATTATATATGAAGCGAAAAGAATTGCCGGTTTTGTATAGGAACGCAGCAGTTCGTATATTATGATTAAAGGGTCAAAAGGTATCATCGATGCATGCTTGCATGCAATTCGATGTATACCTTAGTGACCCGCACTACACCGAGAAAGTAGCAATTTACTGCTGAAACGCAGAAAATTAGCGGATTTCGAGGTGGAGTCAGATTACGGGAATGCGTAGCATGTAGTAATCTGATTAATCATAAATGAGGGGCAAAATACCTTTTGACCCTCATATCATATTATATAGAAGAAAAGGAAGAAACACATGATTAAAGTAGGTATTATCGGAGCTACCGGTTATGCAGGCGCTGAGCTGGTACGCATTTTAATGAATCATAAAGAAGCGGAGATTAAGTGGTTTGGATCACGAAGCTACATCGATCAGAATTATGCAGATGTATATCAGAATTTTTTTGAAATCGTAGATGCAAAGTGTCTGGATGACAATATGGATGAACTTGCTTCCCAGGTTGATGTGATTTTTACTGCAACACCACAGGGATTTTTAGCAGGTGTACTGAGCGAGGAAATCTTAAGTAAAGTAAAGATTGTAGATCTGAGTGCCGATTTCCGAATCAAAGATGTTGCTACTTATGAGAAATGGTACAAGATCGAACACAAGAGTCCGCAGTTTATTGAAGAAGCCGTATACGGATTATGCGAGATCAACAGAGACAAGGTGACAAAAGATACAAGACTGATTGCTAATCCGGGTTGTTACACTACCTGTTCTATTCTGACTGCCTATCCATTGGTAAAGGAAGGAATCATTGATCCGGATACCTTGATCATTGATGCAAAGTCCGGAACTTCCGGAGCCGGAAGAGGAGCAAAGACACCGAATCTTTTCTGTGAAGTAAATGAAAGTATGAAAGCTTATGGTGTGACAACACACAGACATACACCGGAGATCGAGGAACAGTTAGGATATGCAGCAGGCAAAGAAATCGTGATTAATTTTACCCCGCATCTTGTACCGATGAACCGTGGTATTCTTGCAACAGAGTACGCAACATTGAATAAGAAAGCAGACGGAACTTATCCGACATATGAAGAGATTAAGGCAGTATATGATAAATATTATGCAAAGGAACGTTTTGTCCGTGTGCTGAAAAAAGGCGTATGCCCGGAAACAAAGTGGGTTGAGGGAAGCAATTATGTAGATGTCAATTTTGTAATTGATGAGCGTACCGGAAGAATTGTTATGATGGGTGCTTTGGATAACCTTGTAAAAGGCGCAGCAGGACAGGCAGTACAGAATATGAATTTACTCTTTGGGCTTGATGAAGCAGAAGGCCTGAAGATGGTTCCGATGTTTCCTTAAGTAATTGAAATGTTCCATATAATGAGGTGAACAATGAGTGATTTAGAGTATAAAATTCGGCCGATGACACTAGACGACTATGACGAGGTATATGCGCTGTGGATGCAGATTCACGGTTTCGGAATCCGTTCCATTGATGATTCAAAAGAAGGTGTGGAACGCTTTTTAAAGAGAAATCCTACGACCAGTATGGTTGCAGTGTCAGAGGGTAAAATTGTCGGAGCAATTCTGTGTGGACATGATGGACGAAGAGGCTGTCTGTATCATGTCTGCGTACATGAAAATTATAGAAAACATGGCATCGGCAAGAGTATGGCGGTTGCATGCATGCGGGCACTGCAGGAAGAAAAAATTAACAAAGTCTGTCTGATCGCCTTCAAAAGCAATGAACTTGGAAACCATTTCTGGAAGGAAGCCGGATGGGATTTCCGTGAGGACTTAAATTATTATGATTTTACGTTGAACGAGGCAAATATTACAAGGTTCAATCAGTAAGATGGATACAACAGGAAAAGCGAGGAGAATTATGAACGAGCAGAATATGGACGCAGTAATGGAAAAAGCACAGGTACTGATTGAGGCTTTGCCATACATTCAGCGTTTTAACAGAAAAATTATTGTAGTAAAATATGGCGGATCTGCCATGGTTGACGAAGAATTAAAAGAACATGTAATCCAGGATGTTACATTGCTCAAGCTGGTTGGCTTTAAACCAATCATCGTGCATGGCGGTGGCAAGGAAATCAGCAAATGGGTTGCAAAGGCAGGCATGGAGCCGGAGTTTATCAATGGACTTCGTAAAACCGATGAGCCGACAATGGAAATCGCTGAGATGGTACTGAACCGTGTCAACAAGTCACTTGTAAAAATGGTACAGGAACTTGGTGTACGTTCTGTCGGTATCAGTGGAAAGGATGGCGGTCTCCTTAAGGTTGAAAAGAAATTATCCAATGGTCAGGATATCGGATTTGTAGGCGAAGTAAAAGAAGTAAATCCCAAGATTCTTTATGATCTGTTAGAAAATGATTATCTTCCAATTATATGTCCAATTGGTATGGATGACAACTATGATACATACAATATCAATGCGGATGATGCAGCGTGTGCGATTGCTCGTGCCGTATCTGCGGAAAAGCTCGCTTTTCTTACGGATATCGAAGGTGTATACAAAGATCCGGAAGATAAGTCTACACTGATTTCCGAACTGACAGTTTCTGAGGCAAGAAAGCTGATTACAGATGGTTTTATCGGTGGCGGAATGCTTCCTAAGTTAAACAACTGCATTGATGCAATCGAAAATGGCGTATCCCGCGTACATATTCTGGACGGAAGAATCGCACATTGTCTGCTTCTTGAAATCTTTACCAATAAGGGAATCGGTACAGCAATTCTCGGAGATGGAGAGGGCCGTTTTTACAACGAACAGGCATAGTAAGCAGCAACGGAGATAGTGTCAAGATTGAAAGAGGATAAAAAAATGAACAAACAGGAATATATCAATACTGCAGAGAAGGAACTTCTGCATACATATAATCGTTTTTCACTGGTGTTAGATCATGGAGAGGGCGTTCATCTTTATGATACGGACGGGAAGGAATATCTGGATTTCGCAGCGGGCATCGCCGTATGTGCACTCGGATATGGAAACAAGGAATACAACGATGCACTGAAAGCACAGATCGATAAGCTGCTTCATACATCCAATCTGTATTACAATGTTCCAACAATTGAGGCTGCAAAGAAAGCGCTTGCAGCGAGTCAGATGGATCGCATCTTTTTTACGAACAGTGGAACAGAGGCAATTGAAGGTGCAATCAAAGCTGCAAAGAAATATGCATATACCAGAGACGGTCATGCGGGACATGAAATCATCGCAATGAAGCATTCTTTCCACGGAAGAAGCATCGGAGCACTTTCTGTAACAGGTAATGCACATTATCAGGAGCCTTTTGAGCCATTGATGCCGGGTGTGAAATTTGCAGAGTTCAACAATCTCGAAAGTGTAAAAGAACTTGTGACAGACAAGACCTGTGCAATCTTAATGGAGACTATTCAGGGTGAGGGCGGAATTTATCCGGCTGAGCAGGCATTTATCGAAGGCGTACGCAAACTTTGTGACGAGAAAGATATTCTGCTGATTCTCGATGAAATCCAGTGTGGAATGGGACGTAGCGGCAAGATGTTCGCATGGCAGAATTATGGTGTGAAGCCGGATATTATGACCTGTGCAAAAGCACTTGGCTGCGGTGTTCCGGTCGGTGCATTTTTCATGACACAGAAGGTGGCAGACAAGTCACTGGCACCTGGAGATCACGGAACAACATATGGAGGAAATCCATTCGTTGGAGCAGCTGTATCTACAGTGTTTGACCTGTTCGAAAAGCAGAATGTGCTTGATAATGTCAATGCAGTGGCACCGTATCTGGAGCAGAAATTAGATGAATTAGTGGCAAAATACGATTTTCTTACCGCGAGAAGAGGAAAAGGTCTCATGCAGGGACTTGTATGTACCCTTCCGGTTGGACAGGTTTCTGCAAAAGCTTTGGAGCAGGGGTTGATCGTAATTACTGCCGGAGCAGATGTACTTCGTTTTGTTCCACCACTTGTGATTGAAAAACAGCATGTGGACGAAATGATCGAAAAATTGGAAAAAGCACTTCTTGCTGTAAAAGAGGCGTAAAAAAATATACTTGTAATAAATGTAAAAAGTCGTTAAAATAGAGGATGCATTGAGACTCCTTTCTGAATTAATTTAAGGAAAGGGAAAATATGAGATATATTGGCAAAAAGTGTTTGATGATCCTGATGTGTATAGGAATCCTTACCGGATGTGGATCCGGTAAGGATACGGCTGTTTATCTGGAAGAAGAGAGACAACAGGAAGTATGTGATACGCAGCAGGTGAGTGAGATGCCGGAAGAGGAAAAATCTGTCACAGTTTATGTGTGCGGTGCAGTCAGAAAGCCCGGAGTTTATACATTAGCGAGCGGGCTTCGGCTCGCAGATGCTGTGGACGCAGCAGGTGGATTTAAAAAATCCGCGAGTAAAGATGCATGGAATCTCGCGGAGAAACTTACTGATGGAAGCATGTACAGCATTCCAACGAAGGCGGAGGCAAAGTCTTTGGAATCTACAGAGACCGGCAAAGAAAAGTCTGCGCAACCGGAAGATGGAAAAGTTCACATCAATACGGCAGGAATAGAGGAACTTATAAAACTTCCCGGCGTCGGTCAGGCGCGTGCGGAAGCGATTATTTCTTACAGGGAGGAACATGGAGCATTTGTTTCGGCCGAAGATATTATGAAAGTTTCCGGTATCAAAACGGCACTTTTTGAAAAAATGAAAGACAATATAGCAGTTGATTGAGGTGTAATATGGCAAAGAAAGTTCTCGTAGTTGACGATGAGAAGTTAATTGTAAAAGGAATCCGTTTTAGTTTATTGCAGGATGGAATGGAAGTGGATTGTGCATACGATGGTGAGGAAGCTCTGGCTATGGCCAAGGCGAACGAATATGATATGATTCTTTTGGATATCATGCTTCCAAAAATGGACGGGTTTGAAGTGTGTCAGGCAATACGTGAATTTTCTGATATGCCGATTGTTATGCTGACTGCGAAGGGCGATGATATGGACAAAATTCTTGGACTGGAGTACGGTGCAGATGACTATATCACAAAGCCGTTTAATATTCTGGAGGTAAAGGCGCGTATCAAAGCAATCATGCGTCGTACATCTGGAAACAAAGAGAAGAAAGTAAACAGTTCTGAAATTAACAAGGGAGATTTGAGACTGGACATGGACAGCCGCAGACTTTTTATTCTTGGAAGGGAAGTAAATCTGACAGCAAAAGAGTTTGATTTGCTGGAGCTTTTGGTCAAGAATGAAAATAAGGTATATAGTAGAGAAGATCTGCTTGGTCTTGTATGGGGAAAAGATTATCCGGGAGATGTGCGTACAGTGGATGTACATGTGCGTCGTCTGCGTGAAAAGATTGAAGCAAATCCAAGTGAGCCAAAGTATGTGCATACCAAGTGGGGTGTTGGATACTACTATAATCAGAAGTAGAAAGGGTTTCCCATGCGAAAAAGTAAACAGTTACTTGCTTTTTTTAAAAGTTTAAAATTTCGATTGATTCTTTTTATTCTTGTTCTTGCGATTGTACCGAGTCTTATTCTGGCAGCAGGACTGTTAAATTCCTACGAGTCCAGAGCGGTATCCATTCGCGAGAGTGAGATTCTAAGTCAGGCCAAAATTCTGGCAAATCAGATAGCAACCAGTGATTATATGAATATGGATGAAGAGGTGGAATCCAGCACGATTCAGGCGCAGATTGATATGCTTACAACAATTTACGATGGACGTGTGATAATTGTTGATCGTAACTTCCGTGTATATTGTGATACCTATAATCTCGATGATCATAAGATGATTATTGCTGAGGAGGTTATTCGCAGTTTCCGGGGGGAGGACATTACACATTATGATTCGGAGAATCATTATATCGAGATGACAATTCCTATCAGTAATCCCAATGACAGCAGTGACAAGGTGCTTGGGGTGATGTTGATTAGCGTATCCACAGATAATATCCAGATCAATCAGGGATATTTGCGGCAGATTGCAACCATTATTGTTGTAATTGTGGCAGTCGCAATGGTGTTCTTTGGTGTACTTATGGTGCTGCATTTTCTGAAGCCTTTTGCAAAGATTTCGGAAGGAATCAGTGCAATCAAGGAAGGATATGGAGATGATTGTCTTCAGGTAAACAATTACACGGAGACAGCACAAATCTGTGATCGTTTTAACCAGATGCTCAGCCGGATGAAAGTTATGGACGATTCCCGGCAGGAATTTGTCTCGAATGTGTCTCATGAGTTAAAGACACCAATGACATCAATGAAAGTTCTTGCAGATTCCATTAATACAATGCCAGATGCACCGGTAGAATTGTATCAGGAGTTCATGGAGGATATTACCAATGAGATTGAGCGTGAGACGAAGATCATCAATGATCTGCTTTCTCTGGTAAAAATGGACAAGTCTGCAGCTGATTTGAACGTTACGACGGTCAATGTCAATGAACTGTTAGAACAGATTTTAAAGCGTTTGCAGCCGATTGCGGATAAGCAGAAAGTAGAGCTTGTACTTGAAAGTTTCCGTCCGGTTACGGCGGAGGTTGACGAAGTGAAAATTACACTTGCGATTACCAACCTGGTGGAGAATGCCATCAAGTATAATCGCAACGATGGAGAGGGGTGGGTACATGTTTCCCTCAATGCGGATCATCAGTATTTTTACTTGAAAGTAGAGGATTCCGGAATTGGTATACCAGAAGAATCCTTAGAACATATTTATGAAAGATTCTATCGTGTGGATAAGTCACATTCCCGCGAAATTGGTGGAACGGGACTCGGACTTGCCATCGCACGTAATTCTATTTTGATGCACCGGGGTGCAATCAAAGTACATTCGGTATTGGGTGAGGGAACGACATTTGATGTGCGAATTCCTTTGAACTATATTGCGTAGGAGATGCTTATGAAAAAGAAAATATGTGCAATACTCCTGCTGTGTGTATGCTTACTTGTGTTGCTGAGTGCATGTGGTAAGGAGAAAAAGACCGGTGAGTATCAGGTGTTTTATCTGAATGCAGATGTTACCAGAATCATACCGGAGAAGGTTGAGTTAAAATCCTCGCAGGAGGATGAAAAAATGGAGGAGCTTTTGAAAGACTTAAAAAAGCGGCCGCAGGATGCGTCTTTGCGTCAGACGATTCCCAATAAGGTAAAAGTGCTTGGCGTAAGTACTGCGACATATCAGATTACGGTCGATTTCAGCAAAGAGTATTACGATATGAGTCCGACGCAGGAAGTTCTCACAAGAGCAGCTATTGTAAAGACACTGTTACAGATCAAGAAATATTCTTATGTCATGTTTACGGTGGAGTCCGAACCGCTTCTCAACAGTAGTAAGAATGCGGTAGGCTCCATGAGCGAAGACAGTTTTGTGGAGAATCCGGGAGAACAGATTAACTCCAGCCAGAAGACGACGTTGACGCTTTATTTTTCGAGCAAGGATGGAACAAAACTTGTTCCGGAAACCCGTGAGGTTCATTACAGTTCCAACATTTCTCTTGAGAAACTTGTTATGGAGCAACTGATGGAAGGTCCTAAGACAAAAAAGAAACTGGCCACGATTCCGACAGGAACAAAGCTGATTACAATTACAGTGGTGGATGGAGTTTGCTATGTTAATATGGACGAGACGTTCCTGAATCAGAATCAGGAAATTTCCGAACAGGTCGTATTGTATTCAATCGTAGATTCGCTGACAGAATTGTCAAGCATTGACAAGGTACAGATTTCTATCAATGGTGATACGAGTGGAAAGTGCCGGTATACGTATGATCTGGCACCGATGTACAAAGAAGATATGAGTATTGTAGAGAATGGACAGGAAGAGGTGGATTCTACAGAGTGAGTAAAAGACCGGTTCTTTTGCTTGCGGTAATGTTTAGTGTGGGAATCCTGTCTGGACAAGTAAAAGCAGCTATTGTGCTTGCAGGATTTTTACTTATCTATGCAAAACCATGGAAAGAGAAGGGGATACGAAAGGTAGTGTTTGCGGCAGGCCTTCCCCTTCTGTTTCTTCTTGGCATGTTGTGTATGTGCCGGGAGACAGCATTTCGGCAGAATTATCTGGACAGCATGCAGGATGAACAACAGGTTCGTCTTGCAGGGAGAGTTACGCGTATTGAAGAAAAGGCGCATTGTTTTTATTATTATCTAACGGACTGTACGATCAGTCTGTCTGAACAGCATATGCAGACCAATGATGTGATAGCATATGTTTCTTCCGATGATTATTCCATCGGACAAATCCTTATTGTAGAGGGAACAATTTCATTATTTGATGTCGCACCGAACGAGGGTGCTTTCGATGCAAGACAGTTTTACCAGAGCCAGAAAATTGATTTTGGCATTTGGGTGGAGCACGTGATTGCGGTACACGGAAAACCGGATAGGTATCGTATAATTCTTGAAAATATTCGTCAGCGGCTGAAGAAAAATATAGAAAGCTGCATGGAGGATGGTGCTGTACTTTCTGCCATGATTCTTGGTGAAAAAAGCGGACTTGATGTGGAAGTGAAAAGCCTGTATCAGAAAGCCGGTATATCCCATATTCTGGCAATCTCTGGACTGCATGTTTCTTTTCTGGGCATGGGTTTGTATCGTCTGTTGCGACACAAACTGAGACAGACATACCTGGTTTCTGTCACAATTACAGCTGCTATGATGCTTTCATATGCCATCATGACGGGAAATGGTGTGTCAACGATTCGTGCAGTGGGAATGTTGTGTATTTATTTGCTTGCAGATCTGCTTGGGCAAAATTATGACATGCTTAGTGCATTGGGAGCCATGATTATTGTTTTGTTGTGGAAAAATCCGTTCCTGACGGGGTATAGTGGATTTATGTTTTCGGTAGCTGCGGTGTTGGGGGTAGGTGCAGGACAGGAGGTAATTCTTAAATATGTAAAGTTTTGTGTTGGAAAACAAAAGGAGGAGAGAAAAGCAGAAAATGTCCTGAAACAAAAGTGGAAAGCGCAGAGAGAAGCCCTGTGGATCAGTCTGTCAATCCAGCTTTTTACCCTTCCACTTGTAGCATATCATTATTATGAGATACCAGTCTATGCGATAATTTTAAATCTGTTTGTTCTTGCGCTTGTAAAGTATCTGATGGAACTGGGAGTTTTAGGCGCAACCATCGGACTGCTGTCTTATGGCATTGCAAAATGGATTCTTGTACCTTGTGGGTGGATTCTGTGGGGATACGAGAAGTTGTGCCGGTTATTTATCGGACTTCCGGGGGCACAGTATATTACTGGAAAGCCGGACATGTGGCAGATGCTTGCATATTATATGGGACTTGTGGGCATTCTGTTCGTGCTGTATCGGAAATCGCAATTAGCAGAAGCACAGCTTGCAAAAGAACAGTATGGAAAATTGCAATTTACGAACGATTCTGATGCAGGCAAGGTGAATATATGTAAAAGAATAAAGCAATGGCTGGCAGGGGCTGTACATATTTTCGTGCCGCTTGCGATGTTGTTTCTTGTGCTGGTCTGGCCACAGAAGAAGAGTTTTGAGATTGATTTTCTGGATGTAGGGCAGGGAGATGGCATTTATCTGTGTACGGGCAATGGTGTGGCAATGTTCGTGGATGGTGGCAGCACCGATATAAAAAATGTAGGACAATATCGCATTCTTCCGTTCCTGAAAGCAAAGGGGGTTCGAAAAATTTCCTGCTGGTTTGTCAGTCATACGGATGCAGATCATATTTCCGGCCTTGAGGAAGTACTCGCATCCGGTTATCCAGTAGAGCGGTTATTATTTGCAGAGGCGGTAAAGAACAAAGAGAAAACAAAAAGTCTGGCAAAGCTGGCAGAAAAAGCAGGGACGGTCGTGCAATACATGGAAGCGGATGAAACTTTATACATTAAAAATGCAACCATTCGATGTCTCTATCCGCAGGCAATGGTGCAAAGCGAGGATATCAATGAGCAATGTCTGGTGCTTTGTTATGAAGAAGGTGGTGTGAAAGCTTTGTTCGCCGGAGATATTTCATCGGAGATTGAAAAGGAAATTCTAGAGAGAGCGTGTGTAGAACATGTGCAGATTTATAAGGCAAATCATCATGGGTCCCGCTTTTCGAACGGAGAGGAATGGATGCAGGCACTGCGCCCGCAGATCACGGTTGCATCTGCAGGAAAGAATAACCGGTATGGACATCCGAGCGCGGAGGCCTGTGACCGCATTCGGGCGAGCGGAAGTGCTTTTTACTGTACAACAGAATATGGAAGAATTCGTGTGCGAATCGTGGATGGAAAGCTGATCTGCGATGGTTATGTTACGGCACCTTGATACCTTGCAATTTTGTGACGGTTTATTATATAATCAATTCATGAAAACAATTGATAACGACATTAAAACAGGACAATTAAAACAGGTATATCTGCTCTACGGAGAGGAGCAGTATCTGATCCGCCAGTACCGCGACAAGTTAAAGAAAGCAATGGTGGCCGAGGCTGATACGATGAACTTTTCCTCTTTCGAGGGTAATGATATCAATCAGAAGGAAATTATCGATCTGGCAGAGACACTGCCTTTTTTTGCAGACCGTCGTATGATTCTGATCGAGGATAGTGGGCTGTTCAAAAAGAGTGCGGAGGAGCTGGCGGATTATATGGCATCTGTGCCGGAGACAACCTGCTTTGTATTTGTGGAGAAAGAAATTGATAAAAAGACAAAAATGTACAAGGCAGTCAACAAAATAGGAAGTGTTGTGGAATTCAAACGACAGACCGATGAGACATTGGCGCGTTGGATCAATGGCCGTATCCGCAGAAATGGAAAAAATATTACAGGAGATGCCTATGCGCTGTTCGTTCAGAAAACAGGAACGGATATGGAGAATATAGACAAGGAACTGGAAAAACTGCTCTGCTACACTCTGGACAAAGAGTATATTGATGTGACAGATGTGGAAGCTGTCACAACAGAACAGACGGAGAATAAAATTTTTGATATGGTGGATGCGGTTGCAGCACATCAGCAGAAACGCGCGCTTGATCTGTATTATGATCTTTTGGCATTAAAAGAGGCACCGATGCGTATTCTTTATCTGATTTCCAATCAGTTTCAGCGGCTTATGATCGTCAAGTCCATGTCGAATCAGGGATTTGCCAACAAAGAAATTGCGTCCAAAGCCGGATGCCCGGAGTGGGCAGTTCGCAAATATCAGGCGCAGTGCAGATCGTTTACGCTGGAGCAGTTGAAACAGGCGATAAAGGATGGGGTAGAGTATGAGACTGCAGTAAAAACAGGACATATGAATGACCAGATGGCGGTGGAATTGTTTATTGTGGCATATAGCAGAAAGAATTAATCGTTTATAACGATTCAGAATTCAAAAGTAATTTTTATACAACAAAAAAGCACTCAGCATGACGGTACTGAGTGCTTTTATATTTATAGGGTGATTATAGTTAAAACAAATTAAGCAACACCGTTTACTAATTTTGCTAAACGGGAAACTTTGCGAGCTGCATTGTTCTTGTGGTAAATTCCCTTAGAGCATGCGCTCTCGATAACGGAAGAAGCATTCTTGAATGCAGCTTCTGCAGCAGCCTTATCGTTAGCAGCAACAGCAGCCTCTACCTTCTTGATTGCTGTCTTAACTTCTGAACGAACAGCCTTATTCTTTGCAGTCTTTGTCTGAGTAACTAAAATTCTCTTCTTAGCAGATTTAATGTTAGCCAATCTGTACACCTCCAAATTCAAATATAATCGTTTTAAGTAATGTTAAATAACAAATATTATGCGGTGAAACAGACACGGACGCTCCATCGCAAACATACTAGAATATAATATGCCAACCTTGTCTTGCTGTCAATACATATTCTTAAAAAAAATGGGAAAAATTAAGTTATATTTGGAAACAGACATGTAGTATTTGCTTATCTTGATAAAAGGAGGGAATGTGTATTGATGGAAAGTTATCCGATTCGTACCGATCTGGCATTAGAATCGCAGGAGTGCTTAAAAAGGGACAGAGGAAATGTAAGGGGAATTCGTTTCTTTGAAGAAAAAAGGAAAAATGGAATTATTGTCAGTACGGTTGTTATCGATACGGAAAATGCGGCAAAAGCGATGGGGCGGCCGAAAGGAACTTATGTGACGATTGAGGCACCGGAGATGATTGAGGAAGATGCCGGATATCACAGGGATATTTCGATGGAACTGGCAAAGATTTTGCGTGATATGCTTCCAAAGAGCAAATTCCCAAAAATAAGTGAAAATATGGAAACGGGAATTGATGTTTCTGTACTTGTGGTGGGACTGGGAAACCGGGAGGTGACACCGGATGCCTTAGGACCGAAGGTGGTTGATAATATGTTTATCACGCGCCATATCATGAATGAGTTTGGGCGTTATGCTTTTTCGGATGAAAATGTCAGCAGAATCAGTGGTATTGTGCCGGGAGTGATGGCACAGACTGGAATGGAATGTGTGGAAATTTTAAAAGGAATTGTAAAGGAGACGCAGCCGGAACTGATCATTACGGTGGATGCGCTGGCGGCGCGCAATGTCAAACGCCTTGGACGAACAATCCAGTTGACGGATACTGGTATTACACCGGGAAGCGGCATTGGAAATCACAGAAATGCCATCAATGAACAAAGTCTTGGATTACCGGTTATATCGCTTGGTGTGCCGACCGTTGTCAATGCAGCCACGATTGTTGCAGATGCGATGAGTGAATTGATTGAAGCGGAGGCATCGTCCTGCCAGGATCTGGAGAAACTTGATGAACAGCAGAGGCAGGAATTGGCACATGGGCTTTTGTCACCGAAATTGAATGAGCTGTTTGTTACACCAAAGAACATCGATGAATCAATCAAGCAGTTGAGTTTCCTTCTGTCGGAAGGACTTAATATTGCATTGCTGGGGAATAAGGAGGAAAATGCGGGCATATAATTATTCGAGGTGGTGATAATTTGCGAAAGTCCAGAGCACGGTGGAGACAGTGCATTCTGTTTTGCATTGTTATAATAAGTATTTCTTTGATTTGGAGTTTCCTCTGCCGTCATGCAGACGGAATGGTAGAAAGCATGGGACAGAATCTGTCCATAAAATTTTATAACGGAGTTCTGAATCTCTATGCCCCGGCATTCATTGAATCTCAGAAGGAAGGAGTGCCGGGGATGTATCGGGATGTAACGGCCAGTATATATCCGGCAATCGCATACAATGAAGAGGTGCTTTGGTATGAATCGCAGGCAGAGGGGGTGCTTGCCTGCGAAAATCTTGCGGCTCAGGAAAATGAACAGGCAAAACAGATTCTTACGGAAAATCAGCAGGCAAAAGATAATGAAAAAACTACATATGCAGATTCTGAAAAAAAGCAGGAGAATGTTTTGCAAACCGCAAAAGTGGACGAGACTGGAAAAAAGAATAAGAAAAAGAAAGGAAAGGACAAGGGGAAAAAAGAAAAAATCAATCGTAAAAAACTACAGGATTTTGATTATCTGCGTCAGACATTTTATCAGGTGGATAATACGACAACGATCAATAGGGATCAGTTGAATGTCGATGCATTGCTTTCGGAAAATATGAAAATTGATACCAGTGGCGATGGCCCTCAGATATTGATTTATCATACCCATTCCCAGGAAGGATATAAAGACTCTAAGGCGGGAGATGCAAAGACTTCCGTGATCGGTGTGGGGGACCGGCTGACAGAACTGCTCGAAGAAAAAGGGTTTAAGGTATTGCATCATAAAGGAAAGTATGATGTGGGAAAGCGTGACAGGGCATATTCTGTAGCGGCGTCAAATCTGCAGAAAATTCTTGAGGAAAATCCTTCGATTCAGGTGGTGATTGATTTACATAGGGATGGTGTGGCGGAAAGCACACATCTTGTTACGGAGCAAAATGGGAAAAAGATGGCACAGATCATGTTCTTTAATGGATTGAGCCGGACAACAGCCACAGGAGATATTGCTTATCTGAAAAATCCGTATATTGCGGATAATCTTGCTTTTTCTTTTCAGATGCAGCTTGCAGCGGCAGAGTATTATCCGGATTTTACGCGGCGTATTTATCTGAAGGGGTATCGTTATAATATGCATTTTTGTCCAAAATCACTTCTGGTTGAAGTGGGGGCGCAGACCAATACATATGAAGAGGCGGAAAATGCGATGGAACCGCTTGCAGATATCCTTGCAAAGGTGTTGAAATCAGACGACTAAACAGCTTATAATAGATGTATATTTAAGTGGTCTGATATTCAACTGCAAAGGGGCAAAAGAGATGGAAACAGAAAAACTGATCAGGGAAGCATTTCAGGCGCGGCGTATGGCGTATACGCCGTATTCGCATTTTCAGGTGGGAGCGGCGCTGCTGACAAAAGAAGGTCGCATTTATAGAGGTTGTAATATTGAAAATGCCGCATATACACCGACAAATTGTGCAGAGCGTACCGCGTTTTTTAAAGCGGTCAGTGAAGGAGAACACAATTTTGCAGCGATAGCAATCGTTGGAGGAGCGGAGGATGCCGGTCAGCTGGATTATTGTGCGCCGTGTGGTGTCTGTCGGCAGGTGATGATGGAATTTTGTGAACCGGCTACATTTACGATTATTCTGGCAAAATCAGAACATGAATATTGTATATATAAACTGGAAGAATTATTCCCGATGGGATTTGGACCAAAGAATCTGGAGGAAAACATATGATGAATCGTTTTATCGCATACAATATGCCGAAAATTGAGCTGCACTGTCATCTGGATGGCTCGATGAGTGTGGAACTGACACAGAAGCTGCTTGCCGATATGGGCGAAGAATATACAAAGGAAGAGTTACAGGAGGCTTTGACGGCGCCGATGGACTGTCCGTCTCTTGCAGATTACCTGAAGCGGTTTGATTTGCCGCTTCGCTGCCTGCAGACGAAGGAAGGGCTTCGCGCAGCGGCGGAGGAACTTGCGCTTCGTGCGGCAAAGGAGCAGGTAAAGTATCTGGAAGTACGATTTGCCCCTTCTTTTTCAACGCAGCAGGGACTGAAAATTACAGAGATCATTGAGAGTGTGAATGAAGGATTAAAATCTGCCGAGGCAAAACGCGATATCCATACGGGAATCCTGGTTTGCGCGATGCGGAATCTTGACCAGGAGACAAATCTTTCGATGCTCAAAGATGCAAGAGAACTTCTCGGATCCGGTGTTGTGGGATGTGATCTCGCGGGAGATGAGAAAGCATATCCGACATCCGGGTTTCGTGAGCTTTTTGAGTGGGCAAGAAAGAATGACATGCCTTTTACCATTCATTCGGGAGAATGCGGTAGCACGCTTAACATTCAGACGGCAATCGAGTATGGTGCAAGAAGAATCGGGCACGGAATCGCTATGAAGGACGCCCCGGAACTGATGAAGCTTTGTGCGGATAAGAAGATTGGCGTGGAACTTTGCCCAACGAGCAACTTACAGACCAAGGCGATCAATTCCATCGAGGAATATCCGTTTAAAAAGTTCTACGAAGCGGGAATTCCGATGTCGATTAATACGGACAATCGCACGGTGAGCGATACGACATGTACGGACGAGTATATGAGACTGGTTGATGCAGGGATGTTTAAGGAGGCAATGTGCCAGAAAATCTATATGGCGTCGCTTGCTGCAAGTTTTGCGGATGATTCCGTAAAGCAGGAAGTTTTTAGCAGATGGCCGATTATGTAGTGAACAAAATCTTGAAAAAATCAGATTTTTTCCGTATAATTAAGTTTTGTCAATAACGAAGAGAATGAGCCATTGAAATAGATGGCAGGAGGAACTATATGTCAATCGATCAGAGCAAAATTCGTAATTTTTGCATTATTGCCCATATCGATCATGGCAAGTCTACACTTGCAGATCGTATTATAGAAAAGACTGGTACACTGACCAGCCGCGAGATGCAGGCACAGGTACTTGACAACATGGATCTCGAACGTGAGCGTGGTATCACCATCAAGTCGCAGGCTGTTCGTATTATTTACAATGCGAAGGATGGAGAAGAATATATTTTTAATCTGATTGATACCCCGGGACATGTGGATTTTAATTATGAGGTTTCCCGAAGCCTTGCAGCATGTGATGGAGCAATCCTTGTCGTGGATGCGGCACAGGGTGTTGAGGCACAGACACTTGCCAATGTATATCTGGCACTGGATCATGACCTTGATGTGATGCCGGTAATTAACAAAATTGATCTGCCAAGTGCAAGACCCGATGAAGTCGTGCAGGAGATTGAGGATGTGATTGGAATTGAAGCGGCCGATGCGCCACGCATTTCTGCAAAAACAGGATTAAATATCGAAGATGTACTGGAACAGATCGTGCACAAAATTCCGGCACCGACCGGAGATCCGACAGCGCCGCTTCAGGCATTGATCTTTGATGCAATATATGATTCCTACAAAGGTGTCATCATATTCTGCCGTATCAAGGAAGGTACTGTTAAAGTCGGCACAAAAATCAAAATGATGGCTACCGGTGCAGAGGATCTTGTTACAGAAGTTGGTTATTTTGGAGCAGGGCAGTTTATTCCATGTGATGAATTATCGGCTGGAATGGTTGGATATATTGCAGCAAGTATCAAGAATGTACGGGATACACAGGTGGGTGATACTGTTACGGACAGTGAGCGTCCGTGTGCGGAACCGCTTCCAGGATACAAGAAAGTAAATCCAATGGTTTACTGTGGACTTTACCCGGCAGATTCTGCCAAGTATCCGGATCTGCGTGATGCGCTAGAAAAGCTGCAGGTTAATGATGCTTCTTTGTATTATGAGCCGGAGACTTCGTTGGCACTTGGCTTTGGATTCCGATGTGGATTTTTGGGCCTGTTACATCTTGAAATCATTCAGGAACGGTTGGAAAGAGAATTTAATCTGGATCTTGTAACGACAGCACCGAGCGTAATTTATAAGGTGCATAAGACAAATGGCGAGGTGATTGATCTGACCAATCCGTCTAATCTGCCGGATCCGTCAGAGATTGAATATATGGAAGAACCGTTTGTGGCAGCAGAAATCATGGTGACCAGCGAATACGTCGGGGCAATCATGAAACTGTGTCAGGAGCGTCGTGGTATTTATATCAGCATGGATTATATAGAAGCAACTCGTGCAGTGATCAAATATGATCTGCCGCTCAATGAAATTATTTATGACTTTTTCGATGCGTTAAAGTCCCGTTCCCGTGGATATGCATCGTTTGATTATGAGATGAAAGGCTATGTGCGTTCAGAACTGGTTAAGCTGGATATTCTGATTAACCGTGAGATGGTAGATGCTCTTTCCTTTATCGTGTTCAAAGAAAGCGCCTATGAGAGAGGCCGCAAAATGTGTGAGCGTTTAAAGAAAGAAATTCCAAGACATTTATTTGAAATTCCGATTCAGGCATCCGTTGGAGGAAAAATTATTGCCCGTGAAACCGTTAAGGCTATGCGTAAGGATGTGCTTGCCAAGTGTTACGGCGGTGATATTTCCCGTAAGAAGAAACTTCTGGAAAAACAGAAGGAAGGTAAGAAACGTATGCGTCAGATCGGAACCGTAGAAGTGCCGCAGGAGGCATTTATGAGTGTACTGAAACTGGACGAAGATTAATGAATATGAAGAATAATTTAGAATTATATGTGCATACTCCTTTTTGCGTGAAGAAATGCGATTACTGTGATTTCCTTTCTTTTACAGCGGACAGCAAGACACAGATTCAGTATGTACATGCACTGCTGAAAGAAATTCGCTTTTATGGCGAGTTGATGCAGTCTTATGAGGTATCTACAATTTATATTGGAGGCGGTACGCCAAGCTGGTTAGAACCGGAACTTCTCATTGCTGTGATGGAACAGATCTACAAAAGTTTTCATGTGAGGGAAGATGCGGAAATTACGCTCGAGTGTAACCCGGGAACAGTCACAATCGCAAAATTCGGAGCTTATAAAAAAGTAGGAATCAACCGGCTTTCTATCGGCATGCAGTCGGCAAATGATGATGAGTTAAAGTCACTTGGGCGAATTCATACCTTTGAGCAGTTTTTAAAAACATACAAGCTTGCGAGAAATCTCGGTTTTCATAATATAAATGTTGATATCATGAGCGGGCTGCCACATCAGACAGTTGAAAAGTTTACCCAGACATTGCAGAAAGTCATCCGTCTAAAACCGGAACATATTTCTGCGTACTCATTGATTATTGAAAAGGGAACTCCTTTTTACGACCGCTATAAATTCGATGTAGTGCGTCAGGAGGCCGGAATGAAAACGGAGGAACTTCCTTCGGAGGATGAGGTATACAGGAGCTTAAAGAAAACGCAAAGTATGTTAAAAGAGGCAGGCTATCATCATTATGAGGTATCCAATTTTGCAAAACCAGGTTATGAGTGCCAGCACAATATTGGATACTGGGTAAGAGAAAATTATCTTGGACTTGGCTTGGGAGCTGCATCGTTAATCGATAATGTACGCTATTCGAATACAAGAGAACTGTATGAGTATAATGAAATCTGTGGAAAGCTCACAACATTGCCGCCAGAGGCATTTGCCGGAGAAGAAGGCATGCCAGCACCGGAAGGACACTGGTTTGGAACAAATCTTCACACCGAGGCTAATGTCATTACCCGCAAAGGACAAATGGAGGAATTTATGTTCCTCGGATTACGCTTGACAGGGGGGGTGACACGCAAGGCTTTCGAGGATGCGTTTGGTATGCCGATTGAAGCGGTATATCCGGAAGTGTTACGCCAATTGAAAGATCAGCAACTCATTCAGCAGCGTGAAGGAAGAATCAAGCTTACGGATCGCGGAATGGATGTTGCCAATTATGTGATGGCTCAGTTTTTATTATAAGTGTATATAAAAAAAGTATAAAATAAAAATAAAATAGCACGAAGGTGTTGACAAGAAAAACCCTTGGTGCTATTTTAATACCAGAACGATATTAGCACTCTAAATAAATGAGTGCTAACAATAAAGATTCCAGATTACAGGAGAATGTGAAATGGGAATGGATAAGGAACAGTTAGGTGAACGAAAAGTAAAAATATTAGATGCAATCATCCGAAACTATCTGGCAACGGGCGAACCGGTTGGATCGCGAACCATTTCCAAGTATACGGATTTGAATTTAAGTTCAGCAACCATCCGTAACGAGATGTCAGATCTTGAGGAACTGGGATATATCGTGCAGCCTCATACTTCTGCCGGACGTATTCCTTCCGATAAAGGATATCGGTTTTATGTCGATCATCTGATGGAAGAGAAGGATCGGGAAGTAAAAGAGATGAAAGACTTCGTCATTGAAAAGACGGAGAAGATGGATCAGGTATTGAAGCAGGTTGCAAAAATGCTTGCCAATAATACCAATTATGCAACACTTGTTTCTGCGCCGACTTACAGCACGAACAAGATTAAATTTATACAGTTGTCAAATGTGGATGAATCTCATATTCTTGCAGTTATTGTTTTGAACAGTAACATTGTAAAGAATCAGATGATAGAGGTCGAGGAACAGCTTGACAATGAGACAATCCTGAAATTGAACATTCTGTTAAATACAGCGCTCAATGGATTGTCACTTCAGGAAATCAACCTTGGCACGATTGCAAAGCTAAAGGAGCAGGCAGGAATCCACAGTACGATCGTTGGTGATGTGTTAGATGCACTGGCGCAGACACTCAGCGAAAACGAAGATTTACAGATTTACACCAGCGGCGCAACGAATATTTTGAAGTATCCGGAGTTGTCGGATGCGGAAAGTGCAACGAATCTTCTTTCCACATTTGAGGAAAAAGATGAACTTTTGAACCTTGTGACAGAATCCCTTTCCGATGATCAGAAAGAGAAAGGAAATGGTATTCAGGTTTATATAGGAAATGAAGCCCCGGTACAGACCATGAAAGACTGCAGTATTGTTACTGCAACATATGATCTTGGGGAAGGCGTGAAAGGAACCATCGGAATCGTTGGTCCGAAACGTATGGATTACGAAAATGTAGTAGATAATTTGAAAAATCTGAAATCCCAGCTGGATGGAATATTTGAAAAGAACAAGCAGGATTCATAGAAAGGCGGTAAAACATGGCAGAGACAAATAACAAGGATGTCACGGAAGAATTAGAAAAGGACAAAGTCGTTGAAGAGACAGTAGATACAGAAGAAAACAAAGCGGCTGAGGAGAGTGCAGAGGAAACAAAAACAGAGGATTCTGCAGAGAAAGAAAATGCACAGGATACAGAAGCAGCTTCGGAAGAGACAGATACAAAAGAAAAGAAAGATGGCATCTTTGGCAAAAAGAAGAAAAAAGATAAAAAAGATGCGCAGATCGAAGATCTCAATGATCGCTTAAGACGTCAGATGGCAGAGTTCGATAATTTCCGTAAGCGTTCAGAAAAAGAAAAATCCCAAATGTTTGACATGGGTGCAAAGTCCATAATTGAGAAAGTACTTCCAATCGTGGACAATTTTGAACGAGGACTTGCAGCAGTACCGGAAGAACAGAAAGATGATGCTTTTGTCACCGGTATGGATAAAGTATATAAGCAACTGATGACAGAGTTCGATTCTATTGGAGTGAAACCAATTGAGGCAGTCGGACAGGAGTTTAACCCGGATCTTCATAATGCAGTCATGCAGGTGGAGAGCGAAGAGTTTGAACCTGGCATTGTAGCACAGGAACTTCAGAAAGGCTATATGTACAAAGATACCGTGGTTCGCCACAGTATGGTAGCTGTTGTAAGTGAATAAGTTTTTTCCCATCTGTTATGGATGGTAAAAATATAAACATGTTAACAAAACAATGAATTGATAAATATAGGAGGATAAGAAAATGGGCAAGATTATTGGTATTGATTTAGGAACAACCAACAGCTGTGTAGCTGTTATGGAAGGTGGAAAACCTACCGTTATCGCAAATCAGGAAGGTGCAAGAACAACACCATCCGTTGTAGCATTTACAAAAACAGGAGAGCGTCTCATCGGTGAGCCTGCAAAACGTCAGGCGGTAACAAATGCTGAGAAGACTATTTCTTCTATCAAGAGACATATGGGCACTGATTACAAAGTAGCAATCGATGATAAGCAGTATAGCCCGCAGCAGATTTCTGCTATGGTACTTCAGAAATTAAAGGCAGATGCAGAGGGATACCTTGGAGAGAAGGTTACAGAGGCTGTTATCACAGTTCCTGCATATTTCAATGATGCACAGCGTCAGGCAACCAAGGATGCCGGCAAGATTGCAGGCCTTGATGTAAAACGTATCATCAACGAGCCTACGGCAGCAGCTCTTGCATATGGTCTTGACAATGAAAAAGAGCAGAAAATCATGGTATACGATTTAGGTGGTGGTACATTCGATGTATCTATCATTGAAATCGGTGATGGTGTCATCGAAGTATTATCGACAAACGGTGATACACATCTTGGTGGTGATGATTTTGATAACAAGATCACACAGTGGATGATTGATGAGTTCAAGAAGGCTGAGGGTGTTGATCTCTCAACTGACAAGATGGCTTTGCAGAGATTAAAAGAAGCTGCTGAGAAGGCAAAGAAAGAGCTTTCTTCTGCAACTACAACAAATATTAACTTACCATTCATTACAGCTACTGCTGAAGGTCCAAAGCATTTTGATATGAACCTCACAAGAGCAAAATTTGATGAATTAACACATGATCTCGTAGAGAGAACAGCAATCCCTGTTCAGAACGCTATGAGAGATGCCGGACTTACAAACGCTGATCTTGGTCAGGTTCTGTTAGTTGGTGGTTCTACACGTATCCCTGCTGTACAGGATAAGGTAAGACAGATGACAGGAAAAGAGCCAAGCAAGTCCTTAAATCCGGATGAGTGTGTAGCAATCGGTGCTTCTATCCAGGGCGGTAAATTAGCAGGTGATGCCGGTGCAGGCGAAGTTCTTCTTCTTGATGTAACTCCACTTTCACTTTCAATCGAAACTATGGGTGGTATTGCTACAAAATTAATTGAGAGAAATACAACCATTCCTACCAGAAAGAGCCAGATTTTCTCTACAGCAGCAGACAACCAGACAGCTGTAGATATCAACGTTGTACAGGGTGAGAGACAGTTCGCAAGAGATAATAAGTCTCTCGGTCAGTTCCGTCTGGATGGTATCCCGCCAGCACGTCGTGGTGTACCACAGATCGAGGTTACATTCGATATCGATGCCAACGGTATTGTAAATGTATCTGCTAAGGATCTTGGAACAGGTAAGGAGCAGCATATCACAATTACTGCCGGATCTAATATGTCTGATGATGAAATCGATAAGGCTGTCAAAGAAGCAGCTGAGTTCGAGGCTCAGGATAAGAAGAGAAAAGAAGCAATTGATGCAAGAAATGAAGCTGAGAGCTTTGTATTCCAGACAGAGGATGCATTAAAGCAGGTTGGCGAGCAGGTTGATGCAGCTGATAAGTCTGCAGTTGAAGCAGATATCGCAGCAGTGAAGTCACTCCTTGATGCACATCCGGAAGCTGATCAGATGACAGAGTCTGATGTAGCTGAGTTAAAGGCAGCACAGGAGAAGTTGACAGAGAGTGCACAGAAGGTGTTTGCAAAGATGTATGAGCAGGCTCAGGCGGCTCAGGGAGCCCAGGGCGCAGCTGGTCCAAATCCTAATATGGGTGGTGCAGCAGGCGCAGGTCCTGATATGAATGCAGGCTCATCACAGGGCGCTGATGATGATGTCATCGATGCTGATTTCAAAGAGGTTTAATTACGGTAAATAGATTAAGCACGACGGGGTTTCCGGTTTTCCGGAAACCCTATGTGCGGATATAAGGAAAAAGAATTATGGCAGAAAAAAGAGATTATTATGAAGTCCTTGGCATTCCAAAGACGGCAACGGAGGCAGAGATTAAAAAGGCTTTCCGTACAACTGCAAAAAAATATCATCCGGATATGCACCCGGGCGATAAGGAATGCGAGGAAAAGTTCAAAGAGGCGCAGGAAGCCTACGCAGTATTGAGCGATCCGGACAAGAGACGTCAGTATGATCAGTTTGGTCATGCCGCATTCGACGGCAGTGCAGGTGGCGGAGCCGGCGGTTTTGATTTTTCCGGCATGGATATGGGCGATATTTTCGGCGATATTTTTGGCGATTTCTTTGGCGGAGGATCCAGAAGAAGCACAAACAATGGTCCACAGAAAGGTGCGAATGTACGTCTGAGTGTTCGGATCACTTTTGAGGAAGCAATTTTTGGATGCACAAAGGAATTGGAATTTTCCTATAAGGAAGAGTGTAAGGCCTGTCATGGAACAGGCGCAAAACCGGGTACATCACCAGAGACCTGTACAAAATGTGGCGGAAAAGGTAAGGTAGTATATTCCCAGCAGTCGTTGTTTGGCATGATGCAGAATGTACAGACTTGTCCAGATTGTCAGGGAACAGGTAAAGTTGTAAAAGAAAAATGTCCGGATTGTCGAGGCAATGGTTACGTCGCAAAGAGAGTTAAGAAGATGGTAGATATTCCGGCTGGTATTGATAATGGTCAGTGCGTAAGGGTAAGAGACTACGGAGAACCTGGTAAAAATGGCGGACCAAGAGGAGATCTGCTTGTGGAAGTCATCGTATCCAGAAATCCAGGATTCGAGCGTCGGGATATGGATATTTTTTCGAATGCATCTATTTCGTTTGGTATTGCAGCACTTGGCGGAGATGTGCGCATTAAGACAGTGGATGGTGATATTATTTATACTGTTGCTCCGGGAACACAGACGGGTACAAGAATCCGCCTGAAAGGAAAGGGCGTGCCTTCGATTCGTAACAAAGCGGTCAGAGGCAATCATTATGTTACTTTGATTGTCAATACACCAACAGGTCTGAGCAAAGAAGCAAAAGATGCTTTGCGCAAATTTGATGAACTGACAGGTGGATCACTGACAAAAGAAGGCGGGGCACCATCATCCGGCAAGGAAAAGAAGAAAGGTTTCATGGATAAGTTCAAGGAGACGTTTGAATAATTTTCACGCGTTTAGTACAAATCGCCTATAGACTTCTAAATCTAAATGTTGTATTATGTGCCTAGTGGGAATGAAATATTTGAACTAGATATAGTATAATGTTAATGTATTTGAAGGAGTTTGAATGCTATGACGCTTGAAAATGAACGCAGAGCATTGGAAGAACAGCGGCGCACACTTGAACGTGAACGATTGGAATTTACACGAAGAGTAGAAATCGAGGATCGACGTCTCGAACAGCAGCAGAAACTGTTTGAAATGAAATTTAAAATACTCGAAGAAGAACTTGTAAAACTTGCTTCGGAGAAGGAACATGTGCAGCGGCAGCGGGATTTTTACCAGAAGGTGAATGAGTATGAGGCTCGTCATGCACATCGTCAGAAAGCTTCTACGAACAATGTGGTAAAAGGCGAGATGTTCTTTTCCGGTGTTGGAAGTAAGCAGTCGTTGAAGAAACGGTATAAGGATCTGATTAAGATCTATCATCCGGATAATCTGGATGGAGATAAAGAAACAATTCAGGAAATCAACAGTGAATATAATAAGTTATGTGCGGTTTATAAGATATAGCACGCAAAAGACAGGAGAAGTTTTCTCCTGTCTTTTGTGTTGTAGTGATTTGCTTGTATTTTAAAGAAAAATAAGTTATGATATAAATAGTGTGCCATATGGCGATTTGTACGGGAAAGGAAGAAACTTATGAAGTGGAAGAAATATACGATTGAGACAACGACAGCCGCAGAAGATTTCATGAGTTCCATGCTGATGGACCTTGGAATTGAAGGAATCGAAATAGAAGATAACATTCCTTTGAGTAAAGAAGATCAGGCGGATATGTTCATTGATTTTTTGCCGGAACTTCCGCCGGATGAAGGAAAAAGCCATGTGAGCTTTTATGTGGAAGATGATGGAAATGACCAGACGGAACTTTTGAAACAGGTAAAGATCGGATTGGAAAATTTACGCAGTATGGTGGAAGTTGGATCGGGTGTGATCTCTTCTTCAGAGACAGAAGATCTTGACTGGATCAACAACTGGAAAAAATATTTCTCTTCATTTACGATTGAAGATATTCTGATCAAACCGACATGGGAAGAATTAAAGGAAGAGGACAAAGATAAATTTCTGATCGAAATTGATCCGGGAATCTCGTTTGGAACAGGAAAGCATGAAACCACACAGCTTTGCATTCGCCAGCTTTTAAAGTATATTCGTGGAAATGAGACCTACACTCCGAAAGAGAAGCATCCGAAAGTACTTGACGTGGGATGCGGCAGCGGAATTCTTTCTATTGTGGCATTGAAGCTTGGTGCAAGAGAAGTTGTGGGGACAGATCTGGATGCAGATTGCATGGTTTCCACAAAGGAAAACATGGAAGTAAACCATCTGGATTTAAATCTCGGAACATTTTATGTAGGTAATCTGATCGATGATGAGAAACTTCAGGAGACAGTCGGCACAGAGGAATATGAGATTGTTGTGGCAAATATTCTTGCAGATGTTATTATTCCTATGGCACCGGTCATTCCTGCAAGACTGAAAAAAGGCGGTTATTTTATTACTTCCGGAATTATTGATTTCAAGGAAAATGAAGTCAAAGAAGCAATCGAAAAAGCAGGCCTTAAAGTGATTGAAATTAATCATCAGGGTGAATGGGTCAATATTACGGCTCAGAAACTGTAGACAGTATTTCATGTGGAAATGGAGCAGGTATGTATCAGTTTTTTGTGGATGAGCAGCAGGTACAACAAGGTCAGATTGTCATTACCGGACAGGATGTGAATCATATCGGTAATGTGCTTCGGATGAAACCGGGAGAAAAAGTGCGTATCAGCGATTCAAATGAGCACTCTTATTTTTGCAGAATTACAGAGATAACAGAGGATGAAGTTATAGCTGCAATCGAAGAAAAGGACGAGCTTGGAACAGAGTTCGCGCATAAAGTATATTTGTTTCAGGGACTCCCAAAGAGTGACAAACTGGAACTGATCATACAAAAGGCAGTGGAACTTGGCGTGTACGAGGTCGTTCCGGTAGCTATGAAAAACTGTGTTGTTAAACTGGATCAGAAGAAAGCTTTGAATAAACAGAAGAGGTGGCAGGCAATCGCAGAGAGTGCGGCAAAGCAGTCAAAGAGAACTGTAATTCCGCAGGTACAGATGCCGGTTTCGTGGAAAGAAGCAGTGGAACTTGCAAAGAAACTGGATATTACACTCGTACCGTACGAAAACGAGAGAGGGATGGCAGCGACGCGGGAAATCATTCGGCAGATTCCCCAAGGGGCATCCATCGGAATTATGATCGGACCCGAAGGCGGATTTGCGGATGCAGAGATTGCAGCTGTGGATGGCAATATGCACCGTATTTCTCTGGGCAGAAGGATTCTGCGCACAGAGACCGCTGGACTTGCAACATTATCTATGTTAATATATGAGCTTGACATGTAGACAGGAGCAAAGAAAAATGGAAGCATATTTGGATAATTCGGCTACTACACGCTGTAGTAAAGATGCAGCGGATATGGTAATGCAGCTTTTGACACAGGATTATGGAAATCCGTCGTCTATGCATAATAAGGGAGTCATTGCTGAAAACTATATGAATGATGCCCGCAAGAAAATTGCAAAGACACTGAAAGTGCAGGAGAAGGAAATCTGCTTTACTTCGGGAGGAACGGAGTCTAATAATCTTGCAATTATTGGAACGGCAGAGGCAAATAAAAGAAGCGGAATGCATGTGATTACGACTGCAATCGAGCACCCGTCAGTATCCAATACGATGGTGCGTTTGGAGGAACATGGATATGAAGTGACGTATCTTCCGGTTGATGCATATGGTGTGATTTCGTTGGAGGATCTGAAGGCGGCAATTCGTCCGGATACCATATTGGTGTCATTGATGCATGTAAATAATGAAATTGGGGCAGTGGAACCTGTAGCGGAGGCAGGAACTTTGATCAAACAGGTCAATCCACAGACGCTTTTTCATGTGGATGCGATTCAGTCTTATGGCAAAATGCGTATTTATCCATCAAAAATGGGCATCGATCTGTTATCGGTAAGTGGACATAAAATTCATGGACCCAAGGGCAGTGGATTTTTATACATCAAAGATAAGACAAAGATAAAACCATTGATCAATGGCGGTGGACAGCAGAGAGGGATGCGTTCCGGAACTGAAAATGTTCCGGCAATTGCAGGACTTGGTGTGGCAGCGGAAGAGATTTATACGGGATTTGATGAAAAAATAGACCGTATGTATGAATTGCGTGAGCATTTTATTGAAGAAGCACAGAAAATTCCAGGTGTAAGTATCAACGGCAAACTTAACAGAGAGAGCGCACCGCATATTGTAAGTGTCAGTATTGAAGGGGTGCGTGCGGAAGTTATGCTGCATGCGCTTGAGGATAAAGAAATTTATGTATCTGCGGGCAGTGCCTGTTCGTCAAACAAACCGGCAGTGAGCAGAACGTTAAAAAGCATTGGTCTGAAAGATACATTGTTGGATTCTACTATTCGTTTCAGTTTTTGTGTAGATACGACACAGGAAGAGATTGATTATGCGTTGGAAGAAATGAATCGTGTAATTCCAATGCTTCAAAAATATACAAGACATTAGAAAAGGAGAACAGAATGTATAAAGCATTTTTGATTAAATATGCAGAAATCGCGATCAAAGGAAAGAACCGTTATCTGTTTGAAGATGCGCTGGTACATAATATTGAGTATCAGTTAAAAAATGTAGATGGAACATTTCATGTACGCAAGGAGAATGGCCGTATTTATGTAGAGACGGAAGGTTCATATGATTATGATGAAACCGTGGAAACCTTACAGCGGGTTTTTGGTATTGTTGGAATTTGTCCGGTTGTGCTGCTGGAAGATGAGGGGTTTGATAAGCTGGCAGAGGAAGTTGTTGCATATGTGGACAAAACTTATGCAGACAAAAATTTTACCTTTAAAGTTGATGCAAGGCGTGCGAGAAAGAATTACCCGATGACCTCGATGGAAATCAATGCAGCATTGGGAGAAAAAATTCTGGATGCTTTTCCTGAAACAAAAGTAGATGTACATCATCCGCAGGTGATGATTCATGTGGAAATTCGTCCTATGATTAATGTCTATTCCACAGAAATTCCGGGACCGGGTGGTATGCCACTTGGTACAGCAGGCCGTGCTATGTTGCTTTTGTCCGGTGGAATCGATAGTCCGGTAGCTGGATATATGATTTCAAAGCGAGGCGTAACTTTGGAAGCAACTTATTTCCATGCACCACCTTATACCAGCGAGCGCGCAAAGCAAAAAGTTGTGGATCTTGCAAAGAAAGTTGCAAGATATTCCGGACCAATTAAACTTCATGTTGTTAATTTTACCGATATTCAGTTATATATTTATGAAAAATGCCCGCATGAGGAACTTACGATTATCATGCGTCGCTATATGATGAAAATTGCAGAGCATTTTGCAAAAGAAGGCAAGTGTCTTGGAATGATTACGGGAGAGAGTATTGGACAGGTAGCAAGTCAGACAATGCAGTCTCTTGCAGTTACCAATGAGGTCTGCGAGATGCCGGTATATCGTCCTCTGATTGCCATGGACAAGCAGGACATTGTATCAATTGCAGAAAAAATTGATACGTATGAGACTTCCATTTTACCATACGAAGATTGTTGCACAATCTTTGTGGCAAAGCATCCGGTTACAAAGCCAAACTTGACTTATATCAAAAAATCAGAGCGCAAGCTGGAAGAAAAAATAGATGAATTAATGCAGACTGCTATCGACACAACGGAAACAATTATGGTAGATGCTGAGTAAAACAAAAGGAAGACCCATTCGGGTCTTCCCTGTTTTGTTCACAATCGTTTTATTATGTCATAAATTACCCAATGATGTATGGCTTAAGTGCCTCAAGTACTTCGTCGAGATTGGTCTCTGTATGGATTGCTAAATCGATTGGTTTGGATAAATCTAAACTGAAAATACCCATGATTGATTTTGCATCGATAACATATCTACCAGAGATTAAATCGAAGTCATACTCGAACTGAGAAATTGCGTTGACAAATGATTTTACTTTTCCGATGGAATTTAATGAAATTTGTACTGTTTTCATAATGAAAACCTCCTTAAACTATTCATGTTTTTCTATCTTTGATAGTAATATTTTTCCATGGAAAAGTCAAGAAATGTATTAAGTTTTCCGGCAGGAAACTTAATATACAGCGTCAGCCCATTTGCCAAAGGCAAATGATGCATGGGCTGAATGAAGTTTTTTATATAAGGAGTAGAAATGAAAAAAGCAGCATTACACAATCTGGGATGTAAAGTAAATGCATACGAGACAGAAGCGATGCAGCAGATGCTTGAAGATGCAGGGTATGAGATCGTACCTTTTTCGGAAGTCGCAGATGTATATGTAATTAACACCTGTTCGGTGACGAACATGGCAGACCGCAAATCCCGTCAGATGCTTCATCACGCCAAAAAAATGAATCCGCAGGCTGCGGTTGTTGCGGCAGGGTGTTATGTGCAGACAAAAGAAGAAGAGGCAAAGCTGGATGATGCAATCGATATTTTGATCGGAAATAATCAGAAAGCAGAATTGGTAGGACGTCTTGACGAATATTTTGCCAAAACAGAAAGGGTTACCAGCAAACAGGAAGAAAAAGTTGAGGCTGTGGTTGATATCAACCACATACATCAGGATTTTGAAGAACTTGGACTGAAACAGACGGCAGAGCATACGAGAGCTTTTGTAAAGGTGCAGGACGGATGTAATCAGTTTTGTAGTTATTGTATTATCCCTTACGCCCGGGGAAGAGTCAGAAGCCGTGGAATTGAGAGTGTTTTAAAGGAGATCAGAGGACTGGCAGAAAAAGGATATCAGGAAGTAGTACTTACCGGAATCCATTTAAGCTCTTATGGTGTAGACTGTGATAACAATCTGCTTCATCTCATACAGGAAGTTCACAAGATTGATGGAATTAGAAGAATCCGTCTGGGTTCGTTAGAACCTAAAATCGTGACAGAAGAGTTTGCAGGAGAACTGGCAAAATTAGAAAAAATCTGTCCACATTTTCATTTGTCGTTACAGAGCGGATGCGATGATACGTTAAAGCGTATGAATCGTAAATATACAGCGGAAGAATATGAAGAGGGGTGTCGTCTACTTCGGAAATATTTTATTCATCCGGCGATTACAACAGATGTCATTGTGGGATTCCCGGGAGAAACAGAGGAAGAATTTGCAACGACGGAGGCATTTTTAGAGAAGATCCATTTCTATGAAATGCACATTTTCAAATATTCCAAAAGACAGGGCACGCGTGCTGCGGTCATGGAAAATCAGGTTCCGGAAGAAATCAAGACAAAACGCAGTGCAAAACTTTTGGCATTGTCAGCGAAAATGTCAAAAGAATTCCGGGAATACTATCTTGGAAGTGAGCAGGAGGTTCTTTTTGAGGAACAGGTACCGGTGGATGGAACACCAATGTATGTAGGATATACAAAGGAATACGTAAAGGTAGCAGTACAATCCGAAGAAAAATTGGACAATGTCATGAAAACAGGAAAAATTACTGCCGCAATACACGACGATTTATATCTTATGATCTAAGGAACAAGATTAGAGGTTGTATTTTTGTGTAAATTCGTTTACAATATATAAAATAGAGCTTGTTAGAAATAAGAACAAGAGCAGGGGCGGCAAACATGGAGAACATTAATAATACACAATTTTTTACAGTACAAAAGGAGCCGGAGTTACAGGTCAGGGACGTTCTTGAAATTGTATTCCGTGCATTGAGTGAAAAAGGATACAATCCGGTGAACCAGATTGTTGGATATATTATGTCAGGAGATCCGACATATATTACAAGTCACAATAATGCAAGAAGTCTGATTATGAAGGTAGAGCGTGATGAACTGGTAGAAGAAGTTCTTCGGGCTTATATCAAGAACAATTCCTGGGAATAATCCGGTACGGGAGATTTATGCGGATTTTAGGATTAGATTTTGGTTCAAAGACAGTTGGAGTTGCAGTGAGTGATGAGCTTCTGATTACTGCACAGGGGGTGGAGATTATTCGAAGAAAATCCCAGTCAAAACTGCGGCAGACACTGGCGCGAATCGATGAACTGGTAGGCGAGTACAAAGTGGAGAAAATTGTACTTGGCTACCCTAAAAACATGAATAATACAGAAGGCGATCGTTGCGAAAAAACAAAAGAATTTAAGGAGATGCTTGAAAAACGCTGTGGACTTCCGGTAATTCTATGGGACGAGCGCCTGACAACCGTTGCAGCGGATCAATCTATGATGGAGATGGGCATTCGCCGCGAAAACCGCAAGGAATATGTGGACGAAATTGCGGCAATATTTATTTTGCAGGGATATTTGGATTATTTGTCCAATCATCCGGAAGAAAAGGCTTGATTTGAACAGAAAGACAGTTTGTTGAGAGGTTTTTGCATGGAAAAAATTAATTTTATAGATCCCGATACCAATGAAGTGGTAGAGTTTGCAGTTGAGGAAGAAACTCAGCTGAATGGAATTAAGTATTTACTTGTTTCTGATGGAATTGAAAGCGGAGACAGTGAAGCATATATATTAAAAGAAATTACAACACAAGACGAGGAAGTACTTTATGAGATGGTTGATGATGATGTAGAATTTGCAGCTATCGCTAAGGTATTTGCTGAACTTGCGGATGAAGAAACACAGCTTTTATTTTAGAAGAAGAGCGGAAAATTATTGTGTCAGGTTATCTGTGAATACCTGATATTCATTTCAAAACCAAGAAGGAGGATATATGAAAAAGCAGGAAAAACAGCATAGTAAGCTCAAAATCATTCCATTGGGAGGTTTGGAGCAGATCGGTATGAACATTACTGCCTTTGAGTACGAAGACAGTATTATTGTTGTGGATTGCGGTTTATCATTCCCGGAGGACGATATGTACGGTGTAGATCTTGTTATTCCGGATGTGACATATTTAAAGGACAATATTGACCGTGTGAAAGGATTTTTTATTACACATGCCCATGAGGATCATATTGGAGCGATTCCATATGTACTTCGCGATGTTAATGTCCCAATTTATGCAACAAAGCTTACGACAGCAATTATTGAGCACAAATTAGAAGAGCATGATATGCTCAAGAAGACAAAGCGTAAAGTCGTAAAATACGGACAGCATATTAATCTTGGCTGTTTCCGTGTAGAGTTTATCAAGACAAATCACAGTATTCAGGATGCAGCAGCGCTTGCTATCTATTCACCGGCAGGAATTGTTGTGCATACCGGAGATTTTAAAGTGGATTATACACCGGTATTTGGTGATGCAATTGATCTGCAGCGTTTTGGTGAGATTGGAAAGAAAGGTGTTCTTGCACTTCTTTGCGACAGTACTAATGCAGAACGTCCGGGATTTACAAAGTCAGAGAAATCTGTTGGTAAGACTTTGGACAATATTTTCGCAGAGCATAAAAACACACGCATTATCATCGCAACATTTGCATCAAATGTAGACAGAGTCCAGCAGATTATTAATTCTGCGGATAAATTCGGACGTAAGGTAGCTATCGAAGGCAGAAGTATGGTGAATATTATTTCTATCGCTTCCGAACTGGGTTACCTGTCATTGCCGGATAATATTCTGATTGATGTTGATCAGTTGAAGAATTATCCGGATGAGCAGACCGTTATTATTACAACCGGAAGTCAGGGAGAATCGATGGCGGCATTATCCCGTATGGCATCCGGCATGCACCGTAAAGTATCTATTAAGCCAAATGATACGATCGTATTCAGTTCTCATCCGATTCCAGGAAATGAGAAGTCGGTTACCGGTGTGATCAACGATCTTATGAGAAAAGGTGCCGATGTTATATTTGAGGATGTTCATGTATCCGGACATGCATGTCGTGAGGATATCAAGTTGATTTATTCTCTGGTAAATCCATTGTATGCTATTCCGGTTCATGGAGAGTATAAGCATCTGGTTGCGCAGGCGAAGATCGCAGAGGAACTTGGATATGACAGTGACCATATTAAGATCCTTTCTTCCGGTGATGTGCTTGAAATTGACGAGAATGGTGCGGATGTTACCGGACATGTACAGGTTGGAAATATTATGGTAGATGGTCTTGGCGTAGGTGATGTCGGAAACATTGTATTGCGTGACCGTCAGCGTCTGGCAGAAGATGGAATCATTATTGTTGTTATGACACTTGAGAGTGGATCCGGTCAGGTACTTGCTGGTCCGGATATTGTATCTCGTGGATTTGTATATGTACGTAACTCCGAGAGCCTTATGGATGAAGCAAAGACGGTTCTCGACCGAACAATGGAATATTGTATGGATCACAATATTACCGATTGGGGAAAGATTAAAAATGAGGTCAAAGACGCTTTGGGAGATTTCGTCTGGAAAGAGACAAAGAGACGTCCAATGATTATGCCAATCATTATGGAAGTATAGGAGTAACCTATGGACATTAATAAGGCTTTATTTAAATTCATCAAAATAGGATTTACGATTATGATCATATTGTTTGTTCTGTTCGCGACTGTTTATCTGAGCAGAACAGGATATGATTATGGGTATCGCCTTTTTACAGAGACTGCGGTGGATGAGGCGCCGGGAACGGATATTCTCGTACAGATTAAGCAGGAAACATCGAACTGGCAGGTTGGCAAGCTGTTGGAACAAAAAGGCCTGGTAAGAGATGGGAAACTTTTTTACCTGCAGCTTAAGACATCTGCTTACAGTAAGAGTATAAAGCCGGGGGTCTATACATTGAACACTTCTATGACCCCGAAAGAGATGATGATCGTTATGTCAGGACAGGAAACACAGACAGAGGCTACGGAAGAGGAAACCACCTCTTAAAAAATTGACAAGTTATACCTGACAAAGCTGACGATGATACACCATTGAGGACATTGATATGATAGTAGAGAAACGTCTGGTGACATATATCAATTCTCTGGATACAGGGAATACAAAAGTACTGGATGAGATCGAACGAGAAGCTCTGGATTCCTATGTGCCGATTATTCGCAAGGAGATGCAGAGCTTTTTGAAACTGTTGCTGGCAATGAACCGGCCGAAAAGAATTCTTGAGGTTGGGACTGCAGTTGGTTTTTCATCGATACTCATGGCGGAGTATGCACCAAAAGATTGTAAGATTGTTACAATAGAAAATTACGAAAAAAGGATACCGATTGCACGTGCGAATTTTGTTCGGGCAGGAAAGGAAAAGCAGATTGCATTATTAGAGGGAGATGCGGCAGATGTATTAAAGACGCTGAATGAGCCATTTGATCTGATTTTTATGGATGCAGCTAAAGGACAGTACATTCATTTCATGCCGGATATTTTACGGCTTCTTAAAACAGGTGGAACACTGGTGTCGGACAATGTGTTGCAGGATGGCGATATTATCGAATCCCATTATGCGGTGACCCGTCGTAACCGTACGATTTATAAACGGATGCGGGAATATTTGTACGAACTGACACACAGAGAGGATTTGGTGACAGCAGTGCTTCCGGTAGGAGATGGAATTACGGTAAGCACAAAAGTTGAGGAAAACGATTCGGTGGAAGAAGAGAGGCAGGATAAGGATGAGAGAGATTGAGTTACTAGTCCCGGCGAGCAGTCTGGAAGTGTTAAAAATTGCAGTAATTTATGGTGCAGATGCGGTATATATTGGAGGAGAGGCTTTTGGACTTCGTGCGAAAGCAAAGAATTTCTCCATGGAAGATATGGCAGAAGGTATTGCTTTTGCACATGCACATAATGTAAAAGTCTATGTTACTGCAAATATTCTTGCACACAACTATGATTTAGATGGTGTGCGGGAGTATTTTAAAGAATTGAAAGATATGAAACCGGACCGCCCGGATGCACTCATTATTTCGGATCCTGGTGTGTTTATGATTGCAAAAGAAGTCTGTCCGGAAATTGAACGTCATATCAGCACGCAGGCAAACAATACCAACTATGGAACCTATCTTTTCTGGAAAGAACAGGGAGCAAGCCGTGTAGTGACGGCTCGTGAATTATCATTGAAGGAAATCAAAGAAATTCGTGAGCGCATTCCGGATGACCTTGAAATTGAAACATTTATTCATGGCGCAATGTGTATTTCCTATTCTGGAAGATGTCTGTTATCCAATTATTTTACGGGAAGAGATGCAAATAAAGGTGCCTGTACGCATCCGTGCCGGTGGAAGTATTCGGTGGTTGAGGAAAAGCGACCGGGAGAGTACCTTCCGGTATATGAAAACGAACGTGGAACCTATATCTTTAATTCCAAGGATCTGTGTATGATCGAACACATTCCGGATCTGATTGATGCAGGAATTGACAGTTATAAAATCGAAGGACGCATGAAGACTGCGTTATATGTTGCAACGGTTGCGAGAACTTATCGTAAGGCGATTGATGATTATCTGGAATCACCGGAAAAATACAAAGAGAATATGCCATGGTATTTAGATCAGATCAAAAGCTGCACATACCGTCAGTTTACGACTGGATTTTTCTATGGAAAACCAACAGAGGAAACTCAGATATATGATAATAATACTTATGAAAAAGGGTATACATACCTTGGAATCGTAGGCAAGAAAAATGCAGATGGTATGTATCAGCTGGAGCAGCGCAATAAGTTTTCGGTAGGCGAAACGATTGAGGTAATGAAGCCAAATGGAGAGAATCTTGAAGTTGTCGTACAGCGTATGTCAGATGAAAACGGGGAGGAGATTACATCCTGTCCGCATCCACAGCAGATTTTTTATGTGGATCTTGGAGTAGAACTGGATATGTATGATATTCTCCGCAGACGTGAGAATGAAGCAATCGCATTGGACTAGTATAGCATTTTAAGAGAATATTAAGAAAACACCCTCTGGTCATTCATTGCGAAAGGCCAGAGGGTGTGCTAGTATTATAGATAAAGTGAGTGCGAAATCAGAGTGATGGAAGCACGAAAAGATAAACTGACAGATGGGCAAGAGGAGGATTTGTATGAGGCAGAATTTGAAAAAACTGATCGCATTTGTATGTGCGGTTGCAATGGTGATTACGATGGCTCCGGCAAACGCCGAGGCAGCAAAAAAGAAGGTGGCTTTTGTCAAGAGTTATACCGCTTTGTACGAGAATGATACGAATAAGGGTGTGTATACATATACAGTTAAGAATCTGATTAAGGGACAGAAGGTAAAGTGGTCCATTTCCGGAACTGGTAAGAGATATGCAAAGTTGTCAAAGACGACAACAAAAGTATCAAGAACGACTTCTTCCAACAAATTGACAATTCGTACTAAGAAGAAGACTGCAGCAAAGAACAAGACTGTGATTGTGACAGCTAAAATCTACAACAGGAACGGAAAGTTACAGTATACATTAGTGGCAAAGACTGCAAAAATCAAGGTACTTCCTACAAAGATTCAAATTGTAGGAGATGCTGCAGATCAGACAGAATTCTTGATTGGTAAAACCTATCAGTTTCAGTTTAAAATTACACCAGCGAATGCCACAAGCACAAATGTGTGGTCTGCAACAGATGAGACAGGTGCAAAAATTACACAGATGACAAGCAGTGGTGCTTTTACACCTGCTAAAGAAGGAACCTATACAATTTGCGTACAGGCAAAGAATGGAAGCAAGGTTGTTAAAACAGCGAAGAAGACGATTAAGGTCGGAACGACCATGACCGATGCAAAACAGACGGCAGTGAAGAAAATCGTAGCAGAATATTCAAGTTCTGCAAAGAATCTTGTTACGAAAGACAGTTTTCAGGTAACAAATGCTGCGGGGGAGAGAAGCGAAGTGAAATCTATCGAATTTTCGACTGATGGCAAAGAAGTTACTCTGAATTTATATGCAAATCTGAAAGATGAGAAGGAATATATGGTGACGGATGGCAAGATGTCCTACAATTTTACTGCACATATCGGGCAGCCCGTAAGTCTGAAAATTCTGACAACACAGGTGACGGCAGAGAGGGAGACACCGATTGTTTATGCACTGTATGATTCCTATGGTATTGATGTATTAGATGCATATCCTGGAACTGTGGAGTATGACTACAAGATTACGAATGGATATCTCACCGATCAGAATAAAATCTTTATGAAGAAAGTCGGAGATACCGGTATTATTAATCTGACTTATACAAATAAAGATGATAATAAGCTGGTATTTAAGGATACTGCAACGGTAGTATGTGTTGCGGCCAATGCGGCAGAAGATACCAATTTAACATTGACAACATCGGAAAAAGCGCCAGATTACGGTGTGGCTTCTTACAAAGACAACCGTAAGGTCGCATCCGGCAGTAATTATTATGCGCATTTCCGTGCTCTTGATGAAGATAAGAACGAAATCAAATATGATGCAGTAAGTTTTGAATCTTCTGATCCGGATACATTGCTTATCAATAATGAGAGCAATGGTGTTGCGAAGGTAACTGCGGTAAAGAGCGGAACGGTTCGTATTATTGTTACAGCAACTAAGGGAAAACAGGAATACACTTATACCTATGAAGTGACAGTTGCAGAACCTGCATATTTGAAAAATATAAAATTAGATCAGAACACACTGATGTTATCCAATCGCTATGTTGCAGGATACAGGGGCTATATTAATGTTGAGGCAACAGATCAGTACGGAGATGATTTCGCATTGAACAATGAGTCAGTACAGATTACAGGAACAAATGCCTATGCTGTAAAATATGATGAGATTAATGACCGTATTATTGTGGATCCGACGGGGATGATCGCAGGTACATACAGCTATACCATGACCGTAACAGTAGGAAGTCATAAAGCAACAACAGGATTTAATGTCGTTGTCCAGACACCGCCGGAAAATGGTGCAGTTACATACAAGATTGATATGGATCAGCCGGTTGTTGATATGGCATTGAAAGGAACGGAAAATGATCTTGTAAATGCAAAAACAGTAAATATACGTCTGGCACAATACAAAGGCGGTATATTCTATGATTACGTTTACATCCAGTCTGCTACAATTAAAAAGGGTGATCTGTACTACACAACAGATCTGACAAAGACTGGAACTTCTATAGCCGGAAGTACTGTTTCAGGAACGACCATTCCGGTTACAACAGTATCTTTGAATAAAAACGTAGCAACAAAAGCGCAGACCGGAGTGTATGCCATTGAATTAAAGTTTTATGCAGGAAGCAATACCGCAGGTCTTGCTACGGTCAATGGATACCTTGAAGTTACTGACAGCCAGATAGCGCCGGAAATTGCCGTGGAGCAAACGACAGCATCTGCGTCATGTACGACAGCTTTGGATCTTGCAAAGAATTGTCTGAGTGTTGCCGGCGTGAGTGGAGAAATCGTAGAGTGTACAGTCACTGGTACAAATACATCCGGTTCGGCTTATAAGCTTGCAACAAAGGAATCGGTAAATATTAAATCCGTTACTGTACAGACCACAATGACATTATCGGATGGAACCAAAGTAGTATCAAATTACGAGATTTCTGTGGGTAAGACATTAAAGAATCTATAAGAGATATGGAACGCTCTGTACTAGAAAAATGAATGCGCGCGACGAAAGTCGCGCGCATTTGTATTCTATATGTTTAGAACCATTATTTGTAAAAATTGATGATTCGATCAAGTCTTGCAGTCATATTGGAAAGCAAAGCATCTAATATTGTGATAGCTGCCATTGTTTCCACAACAACAACCGCACGCGGAACAATAATTGGATCATGACGGCCTTTGATAGTAATCTCAATGTCCTCACCGGATTTATTTACCGTATGCTGTGTTGCAGCAATGGATGGTGTAGGTTTTACAGCAGCGCGGAAAACAAGCGGAGAACCGTCGCTCATGCCACCGAGCGTTCCACCGGAATGATTGGTGGCTTTTTTAATTGTGTTGCCGTCCATAACGAAAGCATCATTGTTTGTAAGTCCGGTAGATGTTGCAACAGAAAAACCGTCTCCGATTTCAAAACCTTTGACCGCACCAATGGAAAGGATTGCCTTGGCAAGATTGGCATCCAGTTTTTCGAAAACAGGATCGCCCAGGCCAATCGGCAGACCGTTGACAATACATTCAATGATACCGCCGGATGAATTCGTTTTGTTCAGACATTTTTCCAAATAAGCGGCAGCTTCTTCGGCCGCTTTTGTGTCCGGCATATATAAGGCATTGTCATTGACAACGGAAGCATCGAAACGAGTGGCATCCACGGAAACAGGGCCGATGGATTTGCTGTATGCAAAACAGGTAATGCCCATCTGTTCCAGAACTTTTGCTGCGACAGCACCTCCGGCAACGCGACCGATTGTTTCACGACCGGAGGAACGTCCGCCACCGCGATAATCGCGAAAACCATATTTTACATCAAAACCAAGATCGGCATGGCCGGGACGATAGTAGGAGGCAATCTCACTGTAATCTTTCGAATGCTGATCCTTGTTCCATACCATCATGGAAATTGGTGTACCAGTTGTTTTCCCTTCAAAAATACCGGAAAGAATTTCCACAGTATCGGACTCGTTTCGCTGGGTTGTAAATTTGGACTGTCCCGGCTTTCTGCGATCAAGATATTTTTGAATATCTTCCTCACAAAGCTGCAGTCCGGCAGGGCAGCCATCCACAACAACACCGATTCCTTTGCCGTGGGATTCGCCCCATGTAGTGATTCTGAATATATTTCCAAATGAAGATCCTGCCATAATTTCCTCCTCAGGTATAAGCGTTTTCTTACCATAGTATAATGAACCTTAAGTTGAATAGTCAAGGAACTTATGATATATTTTTTATTGGGCACATATGTAACATCTGTCCTTTGAACTTGCCGAAGGCAATTTTAAATGGGCTGATGTTCAAGGTGAGAGGAGTAACAAAATGGAGTTTAATGCAGTATTTCTGGATTGACAAGAGCCTTACGAACGAAGACTTTGAATATACGATCAATCGCTGTTATACCAGCTATATGCAGCAGACGAATGATGTACTTTTTAATCTGCTTGATTCCCATGATACCAAGCGGCTTCGTTCGGATGTGAAAAATCTGGATGAATATTATAGCAACACTGCTTTCCAATGGCATTTTGATACGAAAAATAAAACGATAAGACAGGAAAGAAAAATGGCAAGTTATGAATTATTAAAACAGGAAGGCCGTGCAAAACGCGGTATCTTCCATACGGTGCATGGAGATATTCAGACACCGGTATTTATGAATGTTGGAACAATTGGCGCAATCAAGGGTGCGGTATCCACAGAAGACCTAAAAGAAATTCATTGTCAGGTGGAATTGTCAAACACATACCATCTGCATGTGAGACCGGGGGACAAGTTGATCAAGGAAATCGGTGGTCTTCATAAGTTTATGGTCTGGGATCGTCCGATTCTTACCGATTCCGGCGGATTTCAGGTATTTTCGCTGGCAGGCTTGCGCAAGATTAAAGAAGAAGGTGTGTATTTTCATTCACACGTGGATGGTGCCAAAATTTTTATGGGACCGGAAGAGAGTATGCAGATTCAATCGAATCTTGGCTCTACGATTGCTATGGCTTTTGATGAATGTCCTTCGAGTGTAGCGGATCGCAGATATGTGGAAGATTCTGTCAACCGCACGGCCCGGTGGCTGGAGCGTTGCAAAAAAGAGATGCAGAGACTGAATGCATTGCCGGATACGATCAATAAGGAGCAGCTTTTGTTTGGTATCAATCAGGGAGCAATCTATGAAGATATCCGTATTGACCATGCAAAACGCATTGCAGAGATGGATCTGGATGGCTACGCTGTGGGCGGACTTGCTGTCGGTGAGACACATGAGGAAATGTATCATATTCTGGATGAGACTGTTCCACATCTGCCGGTCAATAAACCAACTTACCTGATGGGAGTTGGTACTCCGGCAAATATTTTGGAAGGCGTTGCCCGTGGAGTGGATTTCTTCGATTGTGTATATCCGAGCCGCAACGGACGCCATGGACATGTGTATACCAATCAGGGAAAACTGAATCTGTTTAATCAGAAATTTGAAAAAGATATGCGTCCGATTGAGGAAGGCTGCCAGTGCCCTGCATGTAGAACCTACAGTCGTGCATATATCCGACATCTTCTGAAAGCAAAAGAAATGCTTGGTATGCGCCTTTGCGTCCTGCACAATTTGTATTTCTACAATACGATGATGGAAGAAATCCGTGATGCACTCGATGAAGGAAGATTCCATTCCTACAAAGAGGAAAAATTATACGGCATGCAGCAGGGAGAACATTAAAAAAGTCTAAAATGGGCAAAAAGACTTGCCCTTAGGTTATAATTTGTGTACAATATTCTTTAGTATTTTAATATTAGGAGGAATAATTGATGTACTCAATTTTAGCGAACGCAACAAACGGTGGTGCCGGCGGAATGCTTGGAATGATTCTCTGGCTTGTAATTATCTTTGCATTTATGTATTTTCTGATGATTCGTCCACAGAAAAAGGAACAGAAGAAGAAAGATCTTATGCTTTCTGAAGTAGCAGTTGGAGATACTGTTCTTACAACTGCAGGTTTTTATGGAACAATTATTGATATTGTAGATGATACAGTTATCGTGGAGTTCGGTAACAACAAGAATTGCCGTATTCCAATGCAGAAATCTTCTATCGCTGATGTAGAGAAACCAGAGTCTGCAACTGAATCAAAATAAGTATGTAATATAAGGAGCTGTCGCAGGGCAGCTCCTTTTGTTATGTTTGATTGGAATAGTAAAAACGTACTATTATAATTGAGGGTTATAAATTTTATAAAAAAGTAAAATATTATTTAGGTTGAAAAGAAAGGCACATTGCTATATAGTAATAGATAATAGACTTTTATTACAGAAAAGAGGATGAAACATGGAGTGTCAAATTGGTGTAATTTCCGGTGATGGAATCGGACCGGAGATTGTTACAGAGGCAAAAAAAGTATTAGATCAGATTGGAAATAAATATGGTCATAAATTTCACTATACAGAGATTTTGATGGGTGGCTGTTCTATCGATGCAACAGGAGTGCCGCTTACCGACGAGGCAATTGCAGCAGCAAAAGCCAGCGATGCGGTACTGATGGGATCCATTGGTGGTAATACTTCCACATCCCCATGGTATAAGCTTGCACCGAACCTTCGTCCGGAGGCAGGATTGCTGAAATTGCGTAAGTCCCTGAATCTGTTCGCAAATCTTCGCCCGGCATATTTATATGAAGAGCTGAAAGCAGCGTGTCCGCTTCGTGATGACATTATCGGAAATGGTTTTGATATGATGATCATGCGTGAGCTGACAGGCGGTCTGTATTTCGGAGATCGAAAGACAGAGACTGTTGATGGCGTCGTGACAGCAACCGATACACTTACATATAACGAAAACGAAATTCGAAGAATTGCAAAACGCGGTTTTGATATTGCAATGAAACGCCGTAAGAAAGTTACTTCCGTGGACAAGGCAAATGTACTGGATTCTTCCAGACTATGGAGAAAAATCGTGGAAGAAGTCGCAAAGGATTATCCGGAAGTAGAATATGAGCATATGCTGGTTGATAACTGTGCTATGCAGTTGGTAAAGGATCCAAAGCAGTTTGATGTTATTTTGACAGAAAACATGTTTGGTGATATTTTATCAGATGAGGCATCTATGGTAACAGGATCCATTGGAATGTTATCATCCGCCAGCCTGAACGATACAAAGTTCGGACTTTATGAGCCGAGTGGCGGATCTGCTCCTGATATTGCCGGAAAAGGAATTGCCAATCCGATTGCAACTATTTTGAGCGCAGCAATGATGCTTCGTTATACATTTGACCTGGACAAAGAGGCAGATGCCATTGAAGCAGCTGTTAAAAAGGTATTAAAAGAGGGTTATCGTACCATCGACATTATGCCACAGGCAGGAGAAAGCACTGACGGAATTACACAGGTCGGTACTGCACAGATGGGAGATCTTATTGCACAGTATGTGTAAGCAGGACAGTAAAAGGAGATAAATAAAATGATTAGTGATAACGCAAGAAGCGGAATGCAGCAGGCTCCGGCACGAAGCCTTTTTAATGCATTAGGATTTACCGCAGAAGAATTAAAAAAGCCAATGGTCGGAATCGTAAGCTCATACAATGAGATTGTTCCGGGACATATGAACATTGATAAAATCGTTAACGCTGTAAAGCTTGGAGTTGCAGAGGCCGGCGGTGTACCGGTTGTATTCCCTGCAATCGCAGTATGTGACGGTATTGCAATGGGACACGTTGGAATGAAGTATTCTCTTGTTACAAGAGATCTTATCGCAGATTCCACAGAGTGTATGGCAATCGCACATCAGTTTGATGCACTTGTTATGGTCCCAAACTGTGACAAGAATGTACCGGGACTTCTGATGGCAGCCGCAAGACTGAACCTCCCTACCGTATTTGTATCCGGTGGTCCGATGCTTGCTGGTCATGTAAAAGGCAAAAAGAGAAGTCTTTCTTCTATGTTTGAGGCTGTTGGTTCTTATGCGGCAGGAACAATGACAGAAGAAGATGTTACAGAATATGAGAATAAAGTATGTCCGACATGCGGATCATGCTCCGGTATGTATACCGCGAATTCTATGAACTGTCTGACAGAGGCTCTTGGTATGGGCCTTCGTGGAAATGGAACAATTCCGGCTGTATATTCTGAGAGAATCAAACTTGCGAAACATGCAGGTATGGCAGTTATGGATATGTTCAATAAAAATATCCGTGCTCGAGATATTATTACAAAAGAATCCATCTTAAATGCACTGACGGTTGATATGGCGCTGGGATGTTCTACAAACTCCATGTTACATCTGCCGGCAATTGCACATGAGATCGGCTTTGATTTTGATATCAGTTTTGCGAACCCGATCAGTGAGAAGACTCCGAACTTATGTCATCTTGCTCCGGCAGGTCCTACCTATATGGAAGACTTAAATGAGGCCGGCGGTGTTTATGCAGTAATGAAAGAACTTGCAGACATCGGATTATTAAATACAGACTGTATGACAGTTACCGGAAAGACAATCGGAGAGAATATTGCAAATGCCGTAAACCTTGATCCGGAAGTTATTCGTCCGGTAGACAATCCATACAGCAAGACAGGTGGACTTGCAGTTCTCAAAGGAAATCTTGCGCCTGACGGATCTGTTGTAAAGCGTTCCGCAGTCGTAGATGAAATGATGGTTCATGAAGGACCGGCCCGTGTCTTTGAATGTGAGGAAGATGCGATTGCTGCAATTAAGGGCGGCAAGATCGTAGAGGGAGACGTTGTAGTTATCCGCTATGAGGGACCAAAGGGCGGACCGGGTATGAGAGAAATGTTAAATCCTACTTCTGCAATCGCAGGAATGGGACTTGGAAGTTCGGTAGCTTTGATTACGGACGGACGTTTCTCCGGTGCATCGAGAGGTGCATCCATCGGACACGTTTCGCCGGAAGCAGCAGTCGGCGGACCAATCGCTCTGGTAGAAGAAGGCGACATCATCAAGATCAACATTCCAGAGATGACACTGAATGTTGATGTATCGGATGAAGAACTGGCAACACGTCGTGCAAAATGGCAGCCAAGAGAGCCAAAAGTTACAACAGGTTACTTAAAGAGATATGCATCCTTAGTTACATCTGGAAACCGTGGAGCTGTACTCGAAATTAAGGATGAGAAGTAGATAGAAATTAGAGGATTATAAAATGCAGTTAACAGGATCACAAGTTATTATCGAGTGTTTAAAGGAACAGGGTGTGGATACCGTATTCGGATATCCGGGCGGAGCGATTTTGAACGTCTATGATGAGTTATACAAGCATCCGGAAATCAAACATGTGTTGACATCTCATGAGCAGGGAGCTTCCCATGCGGCTGACGGATATGCACGCAGCACAGGTAAAGTTGGTGTCTGTATGGCTACAAGCGGACCGGGAGCAACCAACCTCGTCACAGGAATCGCTACTGCATATATGGATTCAATTCCGATCGTAGCAATCACTTGTAATGTTGGTGTTTCCCTGCTTGGAAAAGACAGCTTTCAGGAGATTGATATTGCAGGTATTACAACACCAATCACAAAATACAGTTTTATTGTAAAGGATGTCACAAAGCTTGCAGATACTATCCGCCGGGCATTTTCTATTGCACGTAAGGGACGTCCGGGTCCGGTCCTTGTGGATATCACAAAGGACGTAACCGCAAATAAAGTAGATTATGTAAAGCAGGAGCCTGTATTTACACAGCCGGATTGCTCTGCTTTTACCGAAGAAGACATTGATAAAGCAATCCATATGATTGAAAAGGCAAAAAAGCCATACATATTCGTAGGTGGTGGCGCTATTCTTTCGGGCGCAAGTGAGACGTTAAAAGCATTTGTTGAAAAAGTAGATGCACCAGTATGTGACACACTTATGGGTAAAGGCGCATATGATGGTACATCAGCAAATTATACCGGAATGCTTGGAATGCATGGAACAAAGACATCGAATCTGGGTGTGAGCGAATGTGATCTTCTGATTGCAATCGGTGTACGTTTTTCGGATCGTGTATTTGGTAATCCAAAGAAATTTGCAAAACAGGCAAAGATTTTACAGATCGATATCGATCCGGTTGAAATTAATAAAAATATTATTGTAAACCACAGTATTGTCGGGGATGTAGCAATTGTCCTTAACATACTGAACGAAAAGTTAGGAAAGCAGAGTCATACAGAGTGGCTTTCCCATATTGCAGAATATCAGAAGCAGTATCCATTGACTTTCCCGAAAGAGGGACTGAGTGGTCCGTTTATGATTGCAAAGATTTATGAGATGGCAAAAGATGCAATCATAGTTACAGAAGTCGGACAGCATCAGATGTGGGCTGCACAGTATTTTAAATACAGCAAACCAAGAACGCTGTTGACATCCGGAGGGCTTGGCACGATGGGATATGGACTGGGCGCAGCCATCGGTGCGCAGACTGCAAATCCGGATAAGCAGGTAATCAATATTGCCGGAGACGGATGTTTCCGTATGAATATGAATGAACTTGCGACAGCATCAAGACAAAAGCTTCCTTTGATTGAAGTGATTGTCAATAACCATGTACTCGGAATGGTCCGCCAGTGGCAGACACTTTTCTATAAAGAACATTATTCCGCAACTGTTTTGGATGATGGTGTGGATTATGTAAAGATTGCAGAGGCAATGGGAGCGACCGCCCGTCGTGTTACGACACAGGAAGAGTTTGTTGCAGCATTCAAAGAAGCGCTTGCATGTAAGACTCCGTTCGTCATTGATGCAATCATTGATTCGGATGACAAGGTATGGCCGATGGTCGCACCGGGAGCTCCAATCAGCGAATGTTTTGATGGAAAAGATCTCGAGAATAAAAATGCGTAAGTAACAAATTAATGTAAATATAGGAGGAAGTTAGAAATGAGCAGAGTGTACAATTTCTCAGCAGGACCGGCTGTATTGCCGGAAGAGGTACTCAAAGAGGCAGCAGATGAGATGTTAGATTACAAGGGATGTGGAATGTCCGTTATGGAAATGAGCCACAGATCTAAAGTTTTCGATGACATCATTAAAGATGCAGAGAAAGATTTAAGAGAGTTAATGAACATTCCAGATAATTACAAGGTAATGTTCTTACAGGGAGGAGCATCCCAGCAGTTTGCCGCAGTTCCAATGAACCTGATGAAGAATAAGAAAGCTGGATATATCGTAACAGGCCAGTGGGCAAAGAAAGCTTTCCAGGAAGCAAAGATGTATGGAGAAGCCATTGAGCTTGCATCCTCTGCAGACGAGACATTCTCTTATATTCCGGATTGTTCTGATCTTGATATTCCGGAAGATCTGGATTATGTATACATTTGTGAGAACAACACAATTTACGGAACAAAATACAAAAAGCTTCCAAACACAAAAGGAAAGACTTTAGTAGCAGACGTATCTTCCTGCTTCTTATCTGAGCCGGTTGATGTAGAAAAGTATGGTGTAATCTATGGTGGTGTACAGAAGAACGTAGGACCTGCAGGTGTTGTTATCGTAATTGCACGTGAGGATCTGATTACAGATGATGTACTTCCGGGTACACCAACCATGTTAAAGTGGAAGACACAGGCAGACAATGACAGTCTTTATAATACACCTCCATGCTACGGCATCTATATCTGTGGTAAGGTATTTAAGTGGATCAAGAAGATGGGCGGCTTAGAGGAAATGAAGAAGCGCAACATTGAAAAGGCAGAAATCCTTTACAATTACTTAGATGAGAGCAAGATGTTCAAGGGAACTGTCCGCAAAGAAGATCGTTCTCTGATGAACGTTCCATTTGTAACAGGAGACAAGGATCTGGATGCAAAATTCGTTAAAGAGGCAACAGAAGCTGGATTCGTTAACTTAAAGGGACATCGTACAGTTGGTGGTATGAGAGCTTCTATCTACAATGCTATGCCTAAGGAAGGTGTAGAGAAGCTAGTTGAGTTCATGAAGAAGTTTGAGAAGGAGAATGCTTAAAATGTATAATTATACTTGTTTAAATCCAATCGCCGGTGTTGGCTTGGATTTGTTTTCAGAAGATTATAAGAAGGTAGATGAGCTGGCAGGAGCTGATGCTGCATTAGTTAGAAGTGCGGCTATGCATGATATGGATCTGCCGGATTCTTTACTGGCTGTTGCCCGCGCTGGCGCAGGTGTAAACAATATTCCACTTGATAAATGTGCAGACAAAGGTATTGTTGTATTCAACACACCAGGTGCAAATGCAAACGGTGTTAAAGAACTGGTTTTTGCTGGAATGCTTTATGCATCCCGTGACATCGTAGGTGGCATCGACTGGTGTCTTGCAAACCAGAATGATGAGAACATTGCAAAGACTGCAGAAAAGCAGAAAAAGAATTTTGCAGGAACTGAGATTTCCGGAAAGAAACTTGGTGTCATTGGTCTTGGAGCAATCGGTGTACTCGTTGCAAATGCAGCAACACATCTTGGAATGGAAGTATATGGATATGATCCATATATCTCTGTAAATGCAGCATGGAACTTATCAAGAAGCGTTAAGCATATCAGCAACGTAGAAGATATTTACAAAGAGTGTGATTTTATCACAATTCATGTACCACTTCTTGATTCTACAAAGAAGATGATCGATGCAAAGGCGATTGCAATGATGAAGCCAACCGCTATCGTATTGAATTTCGCAAGAGACCTTCTGGTAGACGAAGAGGCTATGGTAGATGCACTTGCAGCAGGAAAGATTAAGAAATATGTTTCTGATTTCCCAAATACAACAACGGTTGGTGCAAAGGGATGTATCGTTACACCACACCTTGGAGCTTCTACAGCAGAGTCTGAGGACAATTGTGCAATCATGGCTGTTCGTGAAATTCGTGATTACATGGAGAATGGTAATATTACACATTCTGTGAACTTCCCGGATTGTAATATGGCTGCATGCACAACTGCCGGACGTATCGGTATCCTTCACAAGAATGTAAAGGGAATGATCGCACAGTATACAACCATTCTCGGTGAGGCAGATATCAACGTGGCAGATATGACAAACAAAGCAAAAGGTGATTATGCATACGCACTGATCGACGTTGATTCTCCAGTTACTGATGAAGTAGTTGAAAAATTAAAAGTAATCGATGATGTATTACGTGTACGTGTAATCAAGTAATAATGGAGAAAATATATGGCTAAGATAAAACCATTTATATGTGTAAGACCTGCAGTGGACAAAGTGGCAGAAATCGCTGCGCTTCCATACGATGTATACAATCGTGCGGAGGCAAAAGCGGTTGTAGAGAAAAATCCACAATCATTTCTGGCAATTGACCGTGCAGAGACACAGTTTCCGGATGATGTAGATACTTATGATGCAAGAGTTTATCAGAAAGCACATGATATGTTATGTGACTGGATTGCGAAAGGCGCGTTTATTCGTGATGAGCAGAGAGCATACTATGTTTATGAGCTTACCATGGATGGAAGAGTACAGACTGGAATTACAGCCTGTGCTTCCATCGATGATTATGCCAACAATGTCATCAAGAAACATGAAAATACCCGTGCGGACAAAGAGCAGGATCGCATCAATCATGTAGATACCTGCAGCGCACAGACTGGTCCAATCTTTCTTGCATATCGTTCCAATGATGTCATTCGGGAAATTGTAAAGAAGACAAAAGAAGGTTTGGCATTATATGATTTTACGGCAGAGGACGGTATTCGTCACCGCGTGTTTAAAATAAGTGATCCAGCAGATGTTGCAGCAATTGAGAAAGCATTTGATGGTATTCAGGAGATTTATATTGCTGATGGTCATCATCGTGCGGCTTCCGCTGTAAAAGTTGGATTCAAGCGTCGCGAGGAGCATCCGGATTATGATGGAACGGAAGAGTTTAACTATTTTCTTTCCGTATTATTCCCGGATGAGGAACTGATGATCATGGATTATAACCGTGTGGTCAAAGACTTAAACGAAATGAGTGAGGAGCAGTTCCTTGCAAAGATGAATGACCTTTTCGTTGTTTCACAGATTGGTGGAACGATTGGCGATGATTTTTCGGAGAGTGCGGTTCGTCCGGATAAGAAGGGTGACTTTGCAATGTTCATCGGTGATAAGTGGTATCGTTGCAGCATGAAACCTTCCGATATTCCGAATGATCCGGTGGAAGGACTTGATGTGTCTGTATTGCAGAACCTGCTTTTAGCACCGGTGCTTGGAATCGGCGATCCAAAGACAGATAAACGTATTGATTTCGTTGGAGGAATCCGCGGTCTTACAGAGCTTGAGAAACGTTGCCATACCGATTGCAAGGTTGCATTTGCAATGTATCCGACTTCCATTCAGGAGCTTTTTGCTGTGGCTGATGCAGACAGACTGATGCCACCGAAGTCAACCTGGTTTGAGCCGAAGCTTCGTAGTGGTTTGTTTATTCACGAAATTGAAAAATAAAATAGCAATTAGGGTGTAGGGAAATCCTATGCCCTTTTTCTTACTTTAATAATATAACGGAGGAACTATGCAGACACAATTTGATACAGAAGCACAATTGATTCAGGAGGTATCGAACAATCCGGGCGTGATCCGGACATATTTAGAAGGAATGGTGCCTTCGCTTCTCAGTTTTCTTGTACAACTGATTGTTGCAATCCTTGTACTTTTGATTGGAAGCAGAATCATTAAATTTTTGCTTAAATTGCTACGGAAGTCACTGGATCGAAGCAGAGTGGAGACAGGAGTTGTTACCTTTTTATGTTCACTTGTGAAATACTCACTTTATTTTATGCTGGCCATGATTATTCTGGCACAGTTTGGCGTGACAACAAGCTCGGTGGTAGCGGTGCTTGGATCGGCAGGACTGACACTTGGACTTGCTTTGCAGGGAAGTCTGTCAAATTTCGCAGGCGGCGTGCTGATTCTTTTGCTAAAGCCGTTTGTTGTAGGCGATTATATTGTCGATGGAGCGACCGGACAGGAAGGAACAGTATCGGCGATTACGATTTTTTATACGAAATTGTTGACAATAGACAACCGTATAATCATGATTCCAAACGGAACATTGTCAAATTCAAGTATTACGAATGCCAGCCATATGGAAAAACGTAGAATTGATCTGCTGATCGGGGTTTCCTATGAGGCAAATCTTGCAGAGGTAAAACAGGTGCTGGCAGAAGTTGTAAAAAAACAGGAAAAAGTGTTGCCGGATGAGCAGGTTGATATATATGTATCGGAATTGGCTGATTCTTCGGTACAGATGGGCGTTCGTGTATGGGTGAAAAATGAAGATTACTGGCCGACCCGTTGGAAGATGACGGAAGAAATCAAAAATGCACTGGATGAAAGCAAAATTTCGATTCCGTTTCCGCAGATGGATGTTACGATCAAAAACCAGTAGGATAATGCCCGTGTAGCTGGTTGACACAATACTTTCGATGTGCTAATCTTGTAACTGTGAGCGTGTATGTTCGCATACACAAAGAAAGTTAAGAGGTACAGGAGGAAGTTAGTTATGCAGCAGGGAACAGTTAAGTGGTTTAATGCGAAAAAGGGTTATGGTTTTATCTCAGATGAGGCGGGAAATGATGTATTTGTTCATTTTTCAGCATTGAATATGGACGGATTCAAAGAGTTAAAAGACGGCGAGAAGGTTGAATTTGAAGTGACAGATGGTGCTAAGGGACCACAGGCTGCAAATGTAACACGTCTTGCTTAGAATTTTATAGATTCCATATAATAACTCAAAGACTATCACAATATCGTGATAGTCTTTTTATCTCATAGAAAAATGTCATAAATAGATGTTCGTTTTTTAGGGATAACAGAAAATATAAAAAGGTTAGAGGTACAAATTCTATGGCAAAATTAAATCTGGCTGCTTATGAAATTGTGGAGGAACGTCCAATTGAAGATATTGCATCCTATGGATATATTCTCCGTCATAAGAAAAGTGGAGCCCGGGTATGTGTGATCGCAAACGATGATGACAATAAGGTGTTCTCGATTGGATTTCGCACACCGCCGGAGGACGAGACGGGTGTTCCACATATTATTGAACACACGACGTTATGCGGTTCTGATAAATTCCCGGTAAAAGATCCGTTTATGGAACTGGCAAAGGGATCATTGAACACATTCCTGAACGCAATGACATATCCGGAAAAGACATTATATCCGATTGCAAGTTACAATGATCAGGATTTCAAGAATCTGATGGATGTATATTTGGATGCGGTTTTTCATCCGAATATTACAAAGTATCAGGAAATTTTTATGCAGGAAGGCTGGCATTATGAGCTGGAGTCAGAGGATGCACCGCTGATCATCAACGGAGTCGTGTACAATGAGATGAAGGGCGCATATTCTTCGCCGGATGAGGTGTTAGAGACTGCAATCGAAGCTGCGCTCTTTCCGGACAATACGTACAGTAAGAATTCCGGGGGAAATCCAGATCATATTCCGGAACTGACATACGAGGCTTATCTGGAGTTTTATCATAAATATTATCATCCATGTAACTCTTATATTTATCTTTATGGAGACATGGATGTGGAGGAACGATTAGACTGGATGGACCGCAACTATTTAAGCCAGTTTGGTCCGGCAGAGATTGATTCTTCAATTGAAAAGCAAAAGCCATTTGATGAAATTCGATATGTAGAAACCGAATATCCGATCACCGATGATGATCCGGAAGAAGACAACACCTATCTGTCTTATAACAAAGTGATGGCAGATGTGTTGGATCGTGAATTGTATCAGGCATTTTCGGTGTTGGATTATGTGCTTGTCAGTGCACCGGGGGCACCGGTAAGACAGGCTCTGATCGACGCGGGAATCGGACAGGATGTGTATGGTTCCTTTGAGGATGGCATGTTGCAGCCATTTTTTTCCATTGTTGCAAAGAATGCAAACAAAGAGGATCAGGAGCGTTTTGTATCCATCATTGAGGAAACACTTCAGAAACTGGTAAAAGAAGGTCTGAATCAGGATGCTTTGTTAGCAGGAATCAACAGTACAGAATTTCGTTTCCGCGAAGCAGATTACGGGCAGTTTCCGAAGGGACTTTTGTATGGTCTGCAGTGCATGGAAAGCTGGCTTTTTGACGACACAAAACCATTCATTCATCTGGAATGTTTAGATACATTACAGTTTTTGCGGGAGCAGATGAATACCGGATATTTTGAAAATCTGATCCAGAAATATCTGCTTGATAATACACATGGTGCAGTGGTTGCCGTTGTGCCGAAAAAGGGCTTAAATAAGGTACGTGAAGAGGCATTGGCAGAAAAGCTTGCGGCATATAAAGCAACCTTATCGCCGCAAGAAATCAAAAAACTCGTTGAGCAGACGCATCATCTTCACAAGTACCAGGAGGAGCCGTCTGCGGATGAGGATCTTCGCAAGATACCTATGCTTGGGCGCAAAGATATGCGAAAGGAAGCGATGCCGTTTCACAATGAAGAAATGCAGGCAGGAAATATCCCTGTTGTTATGCATGAGATTGCAACCAATGGTATCGATTACATCACAATGATGTTTGAGTGTGGAGATATTCCACAGGAAGACATTCCGTATCTTGGCCTTTTGAGGTCCGTATTGGGATATGTCAATACTTCAAATTATGAGTATGCGCATCTGGCAAATGCTATCAATATTTACACAGGTGGAATTTCCAGTGGAATCAGTGTATATCCGGATTTGCAGAAGACGGGCAGTGTTTGTGTGAAATATGAAGTGCGGATCAAAGTACTGGAGAATAACTTAAAGGATGCTATGGCATTAGTGGATGAGATTCTTACAACGTCGGATCTGGAAGATACCAAGCGGCTTGGAGAAATCATCGCACAGGTGAAGTCAAGACTGCAGGTAAATCTTAGCAGCAGTGGAAATGTGGTTGCGGCAATGCGTGCCCTGTCTTATCAGTCGCGCTATGCTTTTTATCAGGATGCCACACTTGGCATTGCATATTATAAGCTGATCCAGAAACTGGATGAGCAGATGAAGACAGATCCAGAACAAATTGTGGATAAACTGAGAGCACTGGTTGCAAAAGTGTTTGTACAAAACAGACTTCTGGTCAGTTTTACCGGAAAGAAAGCTGCATACGAAAAAGCACAGCCGCTTTTGGTACAATATTTTGAAAAATTGCCAGAGGGAACGAATGCAGGAGATATGGCAACCATTCAGCTTTCAAAGAAAAACGAAGGATTTATGGATGCATCTCAGATTCAGTATGTAGCCCGCGGTGGCAATTTCAAAAATCATGGATATACGTACAATGGTACATTAAAGATTTTAAAGATGATCCTCAGTTATGAATATTTGTGGATTAATATTCGAGTAAAGGGTGGCGCTTATGGATGTATGAGTTCCTTCCTGCGTACCGGAGAGAGCTATTTTGTATCATACCGTGATCCGAACCTTGGTAAGACAAATGAAATCTATGAAAAGATTCCTGAGTTTGTCAAGAATTTTGATCCGGATGAGCGCGATATGACAAAATACATCATTGGCACATTTGGAAGTCTTGATACACCAATGAATCCGGAAGCAAAGGGAAGCCGTTCAATGTCTGCATATCTTCAACATATAGCATACGAGGATATTCAAAAAGAAAGAGATGACATTTTAAATGCTACACCGGAAGATATTCGAAAGCTTGCAGATGTGATCGCAGCAATCCTAGAGGATGACTGCTTCTGTGTTGTTGGAAATGAAAATGCCATCCGTGCAGAAAGCGGGCTTTTTATGAGCATTCAGAATTTATAGTTCAGTAAAGAGGAGAACAAATGACAGAAAATTTTAAATCAGGATTTGTTACTATAATTGGAAGACCGAATGTTGGAAAGTCGACATTGATGAACCGCATGATCGGACAGAAAATCGCCATTACATCAAACAAACCGCAGACGACAAGAAATCGTATCCAGACGGTTTATACAGATATGGACAGAGGACAGATTATTTTTCTTGATACACCGGGTATCCATAAAGCAAAGAACAAATTAGGGGAGTATATGGTCAATGTGGCAGAAAAGACTCTCAATGAAGTAGATGTCGTTTTATGGCTGGTGGAGCCGAGCAATTTTATCGGTGCAGGCGAACAGCATATTGCTGAACAGTTGAAAAAAGTGAAAACACCGGTTATTTTGATCATCAACAAAATGGATATGGTTGAAAAAGATAAAGTGCTCGAATTTATTGACACTTATCGCAAGATTTATGATTTCGCAGAAATCATTCCGACATCCGCACTGCGCGGACAGAACATTGATGATGTGATTGACTCTATTTTCAAGTATCTTCCGTATGGACCACAGTTTTATGATGAGGATACGATCACCGATCAGCCCGAACGTGCAATCTGCGCAGAAATTATTCGTGAAAAAGCGCTTCATGCGTTGAATGACGAAGTGCCGCATGGAATTGCGGTTGCAATCGATCAGATGAAAACACGAAAAGGCGGGATCGTCGATATTGATGCTACTATTGTGTGTGAACGTGATTCACACAAAGGCATCATCATTGGCAAGCAGGGCTCCATGCTCAAAAAAATTGGTACCAATGCCCGCTATGAGATGGAACGTCTTCTTGATACAAAAGTCAATCTGAAACTTTGGGTAAAAGTAAAGAAGGATTGGCGTGACAGTGATTTCCTGATTAAGAATTTCGGTTATCGCGAGGAAGAATAGAGAATAAATTTACCAATATTTTTCGGGGATAGTTTTGTGGACATTGCAGATTCTAATTTTGTAGATTGTGGATAGTACCATCGGAATGAAGGAGGAAGCTGCAATGGAGAAAACCTGGGAAATATTTTGGACATCAGGAAAAGTTACCGATTATCTGGGATACCGCAATGCGGTGGAAGCAGATGATCAGACAAGGCAAAGGGTACAGGACAACAATGGGACAGTCTGTGACGGTGATGGGCATGGTTTTGACAGCCATGCCTATCAGTGAATATGACAAAAGAATAACGATATTGACCAAAGAACGTGGAAAAATCACAGCTTTTGCAAGAGGTGCACGTAGACCGGGGAGTCAGCTGCTCGCGGCCACGAGCCCTTTTGCATTCGGTGAATTTGAAGTATTTGAGGGGCGTAGCTCCTATAATCTGACCAGAGCAAACATCCAGAATTATTTCCGGGATCTGGTAACGGATCTGGATGCAGCATCGCTTGGTTTTTATTTTATGGAATTTGCAGAATATTTCTGTCAGGAAAATAATGATGAGCGAATGATGCTTAAACTTTTGTATCAATCTCTTAGGGCGTTGGAAAGCCCACATATTCCAAAAGAACTTGTTAAAGTTGTTTTTGAGTTGAAAGCAATCACGATCAACGGAGAGGGACCAGAAGTGTTTTCTTGTATGAAATGTCATGATAAGGAAAACCTGCAGTTCTTTTCGGTGCAAAGGGGAGGAATGTTCTGCAATAAATGTGTTGACGGAGTTCCGGCGATGCATGTGCTTGACTCTACACGTTATACAATGCAATATGTGATTTCGACACCGGTGGAAAAACTGTATTCCTTTACTGTCTCACAGGAAGTACTTGAGGAACTAAAGACGATTATGCAGGCATATATGGCACATTATGTCCACCATGAGTTTAAGTCCTTACATATTTTTGGTTGAAATAAAAAATCGGAAAGTGTATAATATCATGGATTGTAAATTTGAGGAGGATAAGTGTGAAATGAAGAAATTTGCAGCGATTGCAATGATGCTTATCATGTGCGTGGGATTGCTTGCCGGGTGCGGCAGTTCTTATGCGGCAGATGAAAGCACTGTTTTTGTACTTAAGAATGGACAAATCGTTTCTACAGATGTTGAAGACTTTAGCGAAGATACATATGATGTGGATGGATTGAAGACTTATGTCAAGGATGCTGTAGATACTTATAATAAGAAGAATGGAAAGGATACCGTCTCTTTTAAAAAGTTGTCGACAAAAGACAATAAAGCAACGCTTACTTTAGAGTATGATTCGGCTACGGATTATCAGAAGTTTAACGATATTACTCTTTTTACAGGAAGTGTGGCAGAGGCGCTGGCAGCAGGATATTCTTTTGATACAGATTTTGCATCAGTATCAGATAAAGAAATTAAGGCATGCGATAAAAACGAGTTTTTAAATGATGCGAGCTATAAAGTTGTCGTGATTCAGGCAAACACAAATGTAAGCGTAAAAGGCACGATTGCATACGTGTCAGTGCAGAATACCAATTATATTGACAGTAAAACAATTGCAATTCGTGAAGGTACTTCGATTTTTAATAACGGGAAAGAGAATAACACAGAAGCAACTGAAACACAGGAGGGCACGGAGACTGTAGCAGAGACGGAGAATACCGAACAGGCGGTATCAGAAGACGATCTGCTGAATGCAACAACGGAAGAGACAGAAAAAGTTTTCGATTTCAGTGAAGATACAGCTGAAAATAAGACGGACAGTGAGTTCAGTCAGGTATACACTTATATTATTTATAAATAAGCTAATATAACAAATACAAAATATAAAATTATAGAAATGTGAGGGCTACATAATGGAAAAGACAATGGACAAAATCGTACAGGTCGCTAAAGCAAGAGGATTTGTTTATCCGGGATCTGAGATCTACGGTGGTCTGGCAAACACATGGGATTATGGAAATCTTGGTGTGGAACTGAAGAACAATGTAAAACGTGCATGGTGGCAGAAATTTATTCAGGAGAATCCATACAATGTTGGTGTGGATTGCGCAATCCTGATGAATCCACAGACATGGGTAGCATCCGGACATCTGGGCGGATTTTCCGATCCGCTGATGGATTGTAAAGAGTGTCATGAGCGTTTCCGTGCAGATAAATTAATTGAGGATTTTGCACAGGAAAACAATATGGAACTGGATGGTTCCGTAGATGGATGGACAAATGAGCAGATGGTTGACTTTATTGAGAGCAATAATGTTCCATGTCCTACATGTGGAAAACATAATTTTACCGACATTCGTCAGTTCAACCTGATGTTTAAGACCTTTCAGGGTGTTACGGAAGATGCAAAGAATACTGTATATCTTCGTCCAGAGACCGCACAGGGTATTTTCGTAAACTTCAAGAATGTACAGAGAACATCCAGAAAGAAGATTCCATTCGGAATCGGACAGATTGGTAAATCGTTTCGTAACGAGATCACTCCTGGTAACTTTACATTCCGTACAAGAGAGTTTGAGCAGATGGAGTTAGAGTTCTTCTGTGAACCGGGTACAGATATGGAGTGGTTCCAGTATTGGAGAGCATTCTGTCGTGACTGGTTACTTTCTCTTGGAATCAAGGAAGATGAGATGAGACTTCGTGATCATTCACCGGAAGAACTTTGCTTCTACTCAAAGGGAACAACCGATATTGAGTTCTTATTCCCGTTCGGATGGGGAGAACTCTGGGGTATTGCAGACCGTACTGATTATGACCTGACACAGCATCAGAATGTATCTGGACAGGATATGACATATTTTGATGATGCCAAGGGCGAGAAATATGTACCATATGTTATTGAGCCATCACTTGGTGCGGATCGTGTTGTACTTGCATTTTTATGTGCTGCATACGATGAGGAAAATATCGGAACAGAGGAAAAACCGGATGTAAGAACCGTATTCCATTTCCATCCGGCACTTGCACCAGTCAAGATCGGTGTGCTTCCATTATCCAAGAAGTTAAATGGGGGTGCTGAAAAGGTATACACACAGCTTGCAAAGAAATACAATTGTGAGTTTGATGACAGAGGAACCATCGGAAAGCGTTATCGTCGTCAGGATGAAATCGGTACCCCATTCTGTGTTACATACGATTTCGATTCTGAAGAGGATGGTGCAGTTACTGTACGTGATCGTGACACTATGCAGCAGGAGAGAATTAAAATTGACGAGCTGGATGCATATTTTGCGAAAAAGTTTGAGTTCTAAACCGACAAAATACTTGCGAAATGCAAATTCTGTGTTACAATAAATATGTGCGCAATAAAATAGCGTAAACAGATAGAATACGAAAGGCATTCAGGTGTTTTTCGTTCTAAACAATAAAAGATATATAGGAGGAATTGTCAAATGGCAAACAAGTGGGTATATACCTTCAAAGAGGGTAACATGACCATGCGTAATCTTCTCGGTGGAAAAGGTGCAAACCTTGCAGAGATGACTGAAATCGGTCTTCCAGTACCACAGGGATTCACAATCACTACAGAGGCTTGTACACAGTACTATGAGGATGGCCGTAAGATCAATGATGAGATTATGGCACAGACTATGGAAGGTGTTAAGTGGATGGAAGAGGTTAACGGAAAGAAATTCGGAGACCTTAAGAATCCTCTTCTTGTATCCGTTCGTTCAGGAGCTAGAGCTTCTATGCCTGGTATGATGGATACAATCTTAAACCTTGGTTTGAATGATGATGTAGTAGCAGCTATGATCGCTGGTAACCCAGATCCAGCATTCGAGCGTTTCGTATATGATTCATACAGACGTTTCATCCAGATGTTCTCAGACGTTGTTATGGAAGTTGGTAAGAAATACTTCGAGCAGCTCATCGACAAGATGAAAGCGGACAGAGGAGTTAAGTTTGACGTTGATCTTACAGCAGCAGACTTAAAGGAATTAGCAGAGCAGTTCAAGGCTGAGTACAAGAATCAGTTAGGAACAGACTTCCCTTCAGATCCTGTAGAGCAGTTAAAGCTTGCTATCGAGGCTGTATTCCGTTCATGGGACAACCCACGTGCAAACGTATACCGTCGTGACAATGATATCCCTTATTCCTGGGGAACTGCAGTTAACGTAATGCCAATGGTATTCGGTAACTTAAACAACGAGTCTGGTACAGGTGTTGCCTTCACTCGTGATCCTGCAACTGGTGAGAACAAGCTTATGGGTGAGTTCCTTATCAATGCACAGGGTGAGGACGTAGTAGCTGGTGTTCGTACTCCAATGCCAATCGCTCAGATGGAGCAGGAGTTCCCAGAGGCATACGCTGAGTTCCTTAAGGTTTGTGAGACTCTTGAGAATCACTATCATGATATGCAGGATATGGAGTTTACTGTTGAGAACAAGAAGTTATACATGCTTCAGTGTCGTAACGGTAAGAGAACAGCTCCAGCTGCATTAAAGATTGCATGTGATTTAGTAGACGAGGGACATAAGACTCCTGAAGAGGCAGTTGCTATGATCGATCCTCGTAACCTTGATACATTATTACATCCGCAGTTCGATGCTGCTGCACTTAAGGCTGCAACTCCACTTGGAAAGGGTCTTGGAGCTTCTCCAGGAGCTGCTTGTGGTAAGGTTGTATTTACAGCTGATGATGCTGAGGCATGGGCTGAAAGAGGAGAGAAGGTAGTTCTTGTACGTCTTGAGACATCTCCAGAAGATATCACAGGTATGAAGGCTGCTCAGGGTATCCTTACAGTACGTGGTGGTATGACATCTCACGCAGCCGTAGTTGCCCGTGGTATGGGTACATGCTGTGTATCTGGATGTGGTGACATCAACATGGATGAGGAGAACAAGAAGTTCACACTCGCTGGTCAGACATTTACAGAGGGATCTGAGATCTCTATCGATGGTACAACAGGTAATATCTACGCTGGACTTATCCCAACAGTTGATGCTTCCATCGCCGGTGAGTTCGGACGTGTTATGGCTTGGGCTGATGAGTTCAGAACTCTTAAGGTTCGTACAAATGCTGATACCCCGGCTGATGCTAAGAAGGCTCGTGAGCTCGGTGCAGAAGGTATCGGACTTTGCCGTACAGAGCATATGTTCTTCGATCCGGAGAGAATCGCTGCTTTCCGTGAGATGATCTGTTCTGATACAGAGGAAGAGAGAGAAGTTGCTCTTGACAAGATTCTTCCATATCAGCAGTCTGACTTCAAGGCTCTCTATGAGGCTCTTGAGGGATGCCCGGTAACTATCCGTTTCCTGGATCCACCTCTTCATGAGTTCGTTCCTACAGAGGAAGCTGATATCGAGAAGCTTGCTAAGGCTAAGAATAAATCAGTAGAAGAGATCAAGGCTATCTGTGCATCACTTCATGAGTTCAACCCAATGATGGGACACAGAGGATGCCGTCTTGCTGTTACTTATCCTTCAATTGCTAAGATGCAGACAAAGGCTGTTATCCGTGCAGCGATTGAAGTACAGAAGGAGCATGCAGATTGGACAGTTAAGCCAGAGATCATGATTCCACTTGTATGTGAAGTTAAGGAGCTTAAGTATGTTAAGAATATCGTAGTAGAGACCGCTGATGCTGAGATCGCTGCTGCCGGTGTAAACCTTAAGTACGAGGTTGGTACAATGATCGAGATCCCTCGTGCAGCTCTTACAGCTGATGAGATCGCTACAGAGGCTGATTTCTTCTGCTTCGGTACAAACGATTTAACACAGATGACATTCGGATTCTCTCGTGACGATGCTGGTAAGTTCTTAAATGCTTACTATGACAATAAGATTTTTGAGAATGATCCATTCGCTAAGCTTGATCAGACAGGTGTTGGTAAGTTAATGGAGACAGCTATTAAGCTTGGTAAGCCAGTTAACCCTAACCTTCATGTTGGTATCTGTGGTGAGCACGGTGGAGATCCTTCATCTGTTGAGTTCTGCCACAAGATTGGTCTGGATTACGTTTCATGTTCTCCATTCCGTGTACCGATCGCTCGTCTTGCAGCAGCACAGGCAGCAATCGCTGAGAAGGCAGCTAAATAATTTATTGTAAGTAGTTTGTTGTGAGTATATCACAATAGAATAAAGCAATTTAACATTGGTCAGGTCTTGGCTCAATGTTGTATATCAGCCCCATCATATGATGGGGCTGATGTTTTCTAGTGTGCCGAGCATGGCACTAATCTTACTGGTGAAAGTCCAGTCACGGGTATTTACCGCCAAGTGTAGTGAACCACAAGTCGGTACCAGTAATGGTATGGATGAAGGAAGTGGTGTAACAAAGTTCTTGAGCCTACGTACAGAAACTTGATA
>CABJAV010000015.1 GCA_902363675.1 Lachnospiraceae bacterium
ATCCTCACCGATGATTGGTTCCATTGCGCATAATGTGTAATTTGTGGTATGGACATCCATGCCGATTTTTAGTATTCTTTTCATATGAGTGATCTCCTTTTGTATGCGGTAATCCCTGTTACCTTTGTTCTTATCAAACTCTAGTATACAGGTAAATCCACGTTGCTACAAATGTGGGGTCACTTCATATTATCTAAGACCATGCAAAATAGTAACTAAGTCACTTGTAAGTAACCCTTCTCTACTTAATGTGTCTATACGTGCAACTGCTGTATTATCCTGCGGGAATGCAATTCTATCATATGTAAACATTAAATTTACAATAGTTTCTCCAATCATCCCCAACTTCATTAAACATGAATTTGAATCAGAGTAACAATATTTCTCAGCCATTTTTCCAAAATTTGAAAGCACCGGAAAATCTTTCTTCAAAAAGTCAAAATTCGAAACCATCGCTACCTCCTTCTCACATCTTTAAACTTCTCATAATTTTGTATTATCGGAAGTTCAAGTAAACAAAAATTCCACTACCCCATATAAAATCTTCTCACAAACCCTGTCCCATTATCAGGACTCTATCTCTACAATATCGTCCAGCTTACACCCCAGAGTTACACAAATCTTTGCCAATACTGCCACTCGGACATCTTCATTCTTGCCCAATTTTGCCATAGCATTTGTGCTTATCTTTGCCTCTTTTATAAGCTCCGTTTTCATCATTCCACGTTCATTTAATATGTTCCACAACTTATCGTAATTAACCGTCATCGTTATCCTCCAGGAATACCTTACACGAAATGTCTAACTATATTTCAGTATACCACCATTTCTATTCTTTCACAATTGCAAATTGAACATTTCAATTTGCAATCTTCAATTTGAAGAAATATAAAAACACCGTTATCCTTTCCCCACTCTCTCTGCCAGTCCAATCATACCGCCAACAAACAATTCCCTCTTTATCTGCCCGATTCTCTCCTCCACCAATGCCTTGTTCTCCTTTTCCGGCACCTCAGAATCCTCACAAACGCCCTGTTTATCAGCCTTTCTGCACTGTGTCAATGTTGTCAGCAGTGTGTCCCCCTCCCCTATATAGACCCGGTATCCCAATGGATTCCGGGTCTTTTTGTATCTTTTTCAACATCCCTGTAAATTTTTATTTATCTTTTCCACAAGGTCTGCTACACTATTAACGACAGATGGTTAAAGACTATAAACCGGCTGTCTATCACAAACAAGGAGGATTTTTATGAACTATTCAATTGAAGGGGAACCATTACCAGTTGTCATTTGCAATCTTGAAGCAAACGAAACTATGATTACAGAAAAAGGTGCTATGTCCTGGATGTCTCCGAATATGCAGATGGAGACTACAAGCAACGGTGGAATCGGCAAAATGTTCGGCCGCGCTTTTTCCGGCGAGAGCATGTTCGTCAACCGTTACACAGCAAGAAACGGAAACGGACTGATTGCATTCGCATCCAGTTTTCCGGGATCTATCCGTGCATTTGAAATCGCACCGGGACAGGAGATTGTTGCACAGAAGAGTGCTTTCTTAGCTTCCAGTGCCTCCGTAGAAATGTCCATTTTCTTCCAGAAGAGATTCGGCAGTGGCCTGTTCGGCGGAGAAGGTTTCATTATGCAGCGTATCTCCGGAAACGGCATTGCATTTCTGGAATTTGACGGCTACGTAAAAGAGTATGAACTGGCTCCGGGTCAGCAGATTGTCATCGATACCGGATACCTTGCAGCAATGACAGGAACCTGCAGCATCGATATCCAGACCGTACCGGGTGTAAAGAATATTCTCTTCGGCGGAGAGGGCTTATTCAATACCGTAATTACCGGACCGGGACGTGTATGGTTACAGAGTATGCCGGTTGCACAGCTCGCTGGTGCGATTCGCCCATACATTCCAACAAGCAATAATTAATTGGATTTTTCCCTTGTATACATATGCATAAAGCATACAAAAGGGTGTGTGAAAAACTTTCGTTTTTCACACACCCTTTACTTTTTATCCTGATACACGGACACGGGAGAACAATCGAAATGCATTGTCTCTTGTGGTCTGTTCCACAATCTCCGGTGTCACACCTTTGATCTCTGCAATCTTTGCAATGATATACGGAATATTACGCGAATCGTTTCTCGTACCTCTGTGTGGTTCCGGCGCCATATATGGGCAGTCAGTTTCCAAAAGAATCCGCTCAAGCGGAATCTCTTCCACTGTACGCACCAGTTTCTTCGCATTTTTGAACGTTACCACACCACCTACACCGATGTAATATCCAAGCCTGATAAATTCCTGTGCCATCTCCGGTGAATAGGAATAACAATGGATTACGCCCGGCTCTGTAATTCCGGCATCGTGTTCTTTTTGCACAATTTCCATTGTATCTTCTGCCGCATCCCGCGAATGGATGATGACCGGCAGATCTGCCTGATGCGCAAGTTCCATCTGGCGGGTAAACCAATACCGCTGCCGTTCCTGCACATCCGCTTCTTTATCCCAGTAATAATCTAGTCCGATTTCTCCGACTGCGACCGTTTTCTCATATGTTGTCTGTTGCGTAAGCCACGCAAATGTCTCTTCATTGAGACCATCAATATCACTCGGATGCACGCCGACTGCTGCATAGATGAAATCATATTTCTGTGCCAGTTCTAATGTCGTCCTGGTGGATGCAATAGAAGCTCCCACATTGATGACCGGTGAAATTCCCTTGCGTGGAAGATCCGCCAGCACACTTTCCTGATCCTCTGTAAATCGCTCGTCATCATAATGCGCATGTGTCTCAAATATCATGAAAATGTTCCTCCAGCATATCTAATTCCTCGATGTCAATGCAGTTTGGAATTGTATTTTCAATGACTACTTTTCGGCATGCCTGGTACTCCATCCACATAACACTGTCGATCTCTTCTTTCTGAACGACAAAGTCTTCTGCTTCCCGATCCAGCCACATCAGATATACATTGCATACCTGCCGGTCCGTATACGGGTGCTCATGAAATTCGGAAGTGACAGTGACACGCTTTTTGCCACAGAATATCAAATCCTCTTCCTTTGCGGTAACTCCAAGTTCTTCGCGAAGTTCACGCAAAGCGGATGGTACATAATCCATTCCTGCCGGGATATGTCCCGCACTGGAAATGTCATAACAGCCCGGAAAGGAATCCTTCTCCATGCATCGTTTCTGCAGGAGAAGTTCGATATTTCCACCCTTTTTGCGCGCAATCCAAAGATGCGCCGTGCGGTGCTGGATGCCTTCCCTATGGGCAGTCTTACGTTCTACCGTCTTTCCGGTAGGTATTCCATTATCATCTACAATATCAAGGATTTCCATACGCGATCCTCCTGTTTTATCTGTTATGCGATTTCAGCTCCTGAAGGCATTGGCTTCTCAGGTGTCATAAGTGACAGCTGGCCATTCTCATCCTCTGCGCAAAGCAGCATTCCTTCGGATAAAACGCCTGCAAGCTTGGCTGGCTTTAAGTTCACAAGAACCATAACTTTCTTGCCGACCATCTCTTCCGGTGAATAATCCTTGCGGATTCCGGATACGATCTGTTTTACCTGAGAACCGATCTTTACCTGGGAGCAGAGAAGTTTCTTGGATTTTGGAACTGCTTCACAGGAAAGGATTTCACCAACCTGGAACTGAAGCTTCATGAAATCATCAAAGGTAATCTCATCCTTTGGTTCAATATCGATTGCAGCTTCCTCTGCTGTATCAGCGTCACCGTTTAATGCCTTCTGCTCCTTTTCATACTCCTCTTTCTGCTTTGCCTGAATTGCATCTACCTTAGGCATAATCTCTTTTGCATCAAGTCTTGCGAACAGGATTTCCGGTGTCTCAGTTACCTTTGTTCCGTTTGCGTACAGACCAAACTTATCAAGGTCATCAAAATCACGCAGGCTGGTAGAAAGCTGTGCAACAATCTTCTCTGCGGTCTCCGGAAGGAAAGAGTGAAGCAGGCTTGCACCGATCGTAATGGATTCGGTCAGGTTGTAAAGTACTTCTGCCAGACGATCCTGCTGTGCCTCGTCCTTTGCCAGTACCCAAGGCGTTGTCTCATCAATGTATTTGTTGCAGCGGCGGAACAGCGCAAATACTTCAGAGATAGCGTCTGCCACACGAAGTTTCTCCATCTTCTTTGCAATGCGGTCTCTTGTTCCTGTTACAACTGCCTTAAGATCTGCGTCTGCTTCTCCGGTAACGCCTGTGGACTTTACGACACCATCAAAATATTTATTGCTCATGGAAACGGTACGGTTTACCAGATTTCCCAGAATATTTGCAAGATCGGAATTGTATCTCTCGACTACAAGATCCCATGTGATGACACCATCATTCTCGAATGGCATCTCATGAAGTACGAAGTAACGTGTCGCATCCACGCCAAACAGGTCTACCATATCATCTGCATAAATTACGTTTCCTTTGGACTTGCTCATCTTGTCACCGCCCTGCAGGAGCCATGGATGACCAAATACCTGCTTCGGAAGCGGAAGATCAAGTGCCATAAGGAATATCGGCCAGTAAATCGTGTGGAAACGTACGATATCCTTACCGATGAGATGTAAATCTGCCGGCCAGTTTTTCTTAAACAGCTCACTTGAGCCATCCGGATCATAACCAATCTTTGTGATATAGTTCGTCAAAGCATCCAGCCATACATATACGACATGCTTTGGATCGAAATCTACCGGAATTCCCCAGCTGAAAGATGTTCTTGAGACACACAGATCCTGTAATCCCGGAAGAAGGAAGTTGTTCATCATTTCGTTCTTTCTTGAAACCGGCTGAATAAAATCCGGATGTGTATTGATGTAATCGATCAGACGATCTGCGTATTTGCTCATTTTGAAGAAATATGCCTCTTCTTTTGCAGGCTTTACTTCACGTCCACAGTCCGGGCACTTTCCATCTACAAGCTGTGACTCTGTCCAGAAAGACTCACAAGGTGTACAGTACATTCCCTCATAAGATCCTTTGTAGATATCTCCCTGATCATAGAGTTTCTTAAAAATTTTCTTTACACACTTCTCATGATCTTCGTCCGTTGTACGTACGAAATTATCATAAGATGCGTTGACAAGATCCCAGATTCTCTTTACCTCTGTGGATACTTCATCAACAAAAGCCTTCGGTGTGATTCCAGCTGCTTCTGCCTTCTCCTGAATTTTCTGTCCATGCTCGTCGGTTCCTGTCTGGAAATAGACATCGTAACCTTCTGCACGTTTATATCTTGCGATTGCGTCCGCAAGAATGATCTCATATGTGTTTCCAATATGCGGCTTGCCAGATGTGTAGGCAATCGCAGTTGTCATGTAATACTTTCCCTTATTTGCCATGGTTTTGCTCCTTTTTTATAAATGTAAAAAAGCCCATCTTCCGGAAATCCAGAAGACGAGCTATAATCCCGTGATACCACTTCTATTCACTGATACCCAACGATATCAGCCTCATTGTCCGCAATAACAGGCGGTCCCGTCAGAGCCTGGCCTTTGATTGCTCATGCATTTATCTCCAGTTCGTCTCTGCCACTCCAAAGCCATCTTCCATCCGCTTTCCCTCATTTCCTCTCAGCCTTACCGGAAATTTCTCTGTAAAGATTCTGCTGATGTACTTTCTTTTTCCCAGTGTTTTCTATATCATAGTATATCCAAATAATAACCGATTCATTCGGATTTGTAAAGTGGCGAGATCATAAAGTTCTATCATTTCGATGTTTTCTCTACTTCTTCATACAGATCACCCGCTACTTCCTTTAATTTTTCTTTTTCTTGTTCACTCAAGGTTTCATCGTATACATTATCCTTTATTTGCTGTTCCATATTCCACCTTTCCTGATCATCTATCTCATGCAAATATACACAACATACAGCACATACAACAGCACCATGATCAAACCTTCGCCACGCTTGATTTCTTTCTTCGTCCAGGCAAAAAGCCATACGATCAAACTGAACACAACAAGAATTACAATATCGATCACATTCTCGGTAAGGAACGCCATCGGGCTGATTGCGCCTGCAACACCCAAAACAAACAGGATATTAAATACGTTAGAACCGATTGCATTACCCAATGCCATATCGACTTCGTTCTTACGGGCTGCAACGATGGAAGTCACAAGCTCCGGAAGCGAAGTTCCGACAGCCACAATGGTCAATCCGATCAATGTCTGGCTCATTCCGAATTTTGCGGCGATATTACTTGCACTGTCTACGACCACATCGCCACCTATAACAATTCCAACTGCTCCGATTACAATGAATAAAAGGCTCTTCCATACCGGCATAATTTTGATTTCCTCTGCCGCCTCAATTTCTTCACTTGCAACCGCATTTCCTTCCTTACTGGCTTTCAGGGCACTGCAGATCATAAGTCCAATAAAACCCGCAAAGAGAATAAGGAAAATGACACCATCTGCATGTCCCAATGACATTGGTCCGATCAGACCCAGAACCAAAAGCAAAATAGCGCAAATAACAGAAAACGGAAAATCCCTTTTTAAAGTTGCTTTGTTGACAGCTACCGGTGTCATGATCGCACACACACCGATTACCATCATAAGGTTAAAAATATTCGATCCAATAACATTACTGACAGCAAGTGCATTTTTATTTGCAATGGAAGCTGTCACGGATACGGCTGCCTCCGGCAGTGATGTTCCCATTGCAACAATCGTCAGTCCGATAATAATGGACGGTACTTTAAACTTCTTGGCAATACTTGAACTTCCTTCAACAAAAATATCTGCCCCCTTTACAAGAAATACAAATCCAATTACCAGAAATAATATTGCCAGTGGCAATGCGCAGTTTGTAATAAACTCTGTCATAATAATCTCCTTTTTTCGTTCTGTCCTCGATACTCCAATTCTTTAGAATGGAAGTATGCCCAAATGCTCGAGAAGTATTTTTAATCCAATCAGAATTAAAATAATTCCTCCTATAATCTCCGCCTTCTTTTTGTAACGTGTTCCAAAGAAATTGCCTACGATCACGCCCACAATAGAAAGTACAAATGTGGTACAGCCAATGATTACAATTGCTTCTATGATCGGTGTATCAAGAAGTGCGAATGTGATTCCTATCGCCAGTGCATCGATGCTTGTCGCTACTGCCAGAAGAAACATTTCCTTATGATCAAGTGGCTGATCCTTTTTTCCCACTACCTCATGATCTCTGTCACGAACGGCTTCCACAACCATCTTTCCACCGATACATACAAGCAGAATAAATGCGATCCAATGATCGATCGAGGTAATATACTGCTGGAATCGGATTCCGAGAAACCAGCCGATCAATGGCATCAGCGCCTGAAATCCTCCAAAGTACAAACCAATGGTAAATGCTTGCTTTTTGTTGATTTTCTCCATTCCAAGTCCCTTGCAGATTGATACTGCAAAAGCGTCCATGGACAAACCAACACCGATCAAAAACAACTCGATAATTAGTGCCATGCATCTTCTCCCTTTCTCCTAGTATAGCGTTTTCTAAATATATACTAGTGTCTCTTTTGTAGTCCATAACATACATCCGGTGTGCTTTTTACATAGCAATTCCATCTATTAAACAAACAAAAAACTCACGCATACAAAGATAGACTACCTCTATCAATGTATACATGAGTCTCATTCTTTAAGATTTGCCAGGTCATACGACCGGGACTGTTGACAAACCACACTGTGTGCGAACTACTCCCTCACATGGTGCCTTATAAAATTTACAAAGCGTTATGCTGCCACCTGTTTGAATGGCTTTCTAAAAGAATAACAGAGAGACAATCTGTTAGTCAACACGAACTTCTAGTTTACTGCAACTACCTTTGCAAACTTCTTCTTTCCGCGTTTTACAACCTTGCCTTCGCCAGCGAAATCATCCAGTGTATAGGTTGTGCTGATGTCTGTTACTTTCTCTCCATCAACGCTGACTCCACCCTGCTGCACACCACGGCGTGCCTCAGAACGGCTCTCGCAAAGGCCGGCTTTTACTAATACAGCCATGATGTCCATTGTTCCGTTTGCGAAATCGTCTGCATTCACCTCGATCGTAGGCATATTAGCAGATGCTCCTGCTCCTGAGAACAATGCATGAGAAGCTTCTTTTGCTTTCTCTGCCTCTTCCTCACCGTGTACCATCTTGGTAAGCTCGAATGCAAGAATCTCTTTTGCTTCGTTCAGCTGTGCGCCTTCCCACTTGTCCATCTCATCAATCTGCTCAAGTGGCAGGAATGTCAGCATACGCAGGCATTTTAATACATCCGCATCCGATACGTTTCTCCAGTACTGGAAGAAATCAAATGGGGATGTTTTGTTTGGATCAAGCCATACGGCACCGGACTGTGTCTTTCCCATCTTCTTTCCTTCGGAATTCAAAAGCAGATTGATGGTCATGGCATATGCGTCTTTTCCAAGCTTACGACGAATCAGCTCGGTTCCACCAAGCATGTTGCTCCACTGATCATCTCCACCAAACTCCATATTACATCCATATTTCTGGAATAAGGTATAGAAATCATAACTCTGCATGATCATGTAATTGAATTCCAGGAAGCTTAATCCCTTCTCCATACGCTGTTTGTAGCATTCTGCGGTAAGCATACGGTTTACAGAGAAATGCGCACCAACTTCACGCAATACATCTACATAATTTAAATCCATCAGCCAGTCTGCATTGTTTACCAGCATTGCCTTATCTTCGCCGAACTCGATGAAACGGCTCATCTGTTTCTTGAAGCACTCTACATTATGGTTAATGGTCTCTTTTGTCATCATCTGACGCATGTCGGTACGTCCGGACGGGTCACCGATCATAGCTGTTCCGCCACCAATCAGTGCGATTGGTTTGTTTCCTGCCATCTGAAGACGTTTCATAAGGCAAAGCGCCATGAAATGTCCTACATGAAGGCTGTCCGCCGTCGGGTCAAAGCCGATGTAAAATACGGCTTTTCCATTATTGATTAATTCTTTGATTTCCTCTTCATCGGTTACCTGGGCAATGAGGCCGCGGGCAACTAATTCGTCATATACTGTCATTTTGTTCCTCCTCATTTTCTGGTTTTCAAAAATTCATCTAAAAATAAAAATCCCCTCGTCCTACACATAAGGACGAGGGGGATTACTCGTGATACCACCTTAATTCGTAAATTGCTCACACAATTTACCTTTGCGAGTGTCCGACAACACTCCAGTGCTCTTAACGTGCACCACTCCGTCACAGCCTACTGACCTAATCCTGCGTTCGGTGTGAAGCTCAGAGATGTATTCCCATATCTGCTTTCTGCGCGCCTCTCATCACCCGGCTGCTTTCTGTGCATTCCACAAATCGGTACTTGTTCCCGTCTACGCTTTCAATGCTTCAATTGCATTTATTATAGACATTGTCCGGTGGATTTGTCAACCATCCTTTCATTTTCCCAGAATGATTTTGTGGTCTTTATGTTTATTCGCCTGGTTGATTCAGTAACGTGATCGATTCCTTTTTCAACAACCGTTTCATCGGTATGTAAGTAATCATGTATCCAATGAGCAAAAGCAGAATTGCAATCAGAATCCAGCTTCCCCAATTAATTGAAAAGCACTGGAATCCCTTTACTTTTGCAATACTGCAAATCTTTCTATTGATCAATGCTCTTACTCCACAGGATAGAAGCACAGCCAGCACCACAGCACTTCCATTTATGATCGTATTTTCCAAAAGATATATATTACTAATATCTCTGTTGCAAATTCCAATTGCAGTGTAGATTCCGATGGTTTTCCGCTCACCTTTTACATTGTTGGTAAGATAAGTAATCAATGTAACGGATATCAAAGCTAGTAGTACAATATAAATACCAAACCATAATGCCCTGAGATTTTTGGTTACTTCCCCATAACCATATAATTGCTCGCAGACCATATCATCTGCAAATATGCCCGATTTTTCCAAATGACTTATTGTATTCTTAGGATCTGTTCCCATCGATGTCAAAAAGGCATCACAGGATGCATAATGAAAATAGTCCAGCATAACATTTTGAAATATCTCATCTGTAACAATTACATTTCCATAATCATCCTCCAGAGTGGTCTCATCATAAATTCCCACAATAGAAATATTCTGTCCCATATACTCTGACAAATTTGGAATTTTTGCATATTCTCCTACCACTTTGTTGCCATGCATATTTGGAATTCGAATTTCTTCCGGAAGATATCCATCATACTCATCTTTTATTTTTTCAGCCATTTCTGATGAAATCAGAACCTCATTTGAGGCCATTGGCATCCTGCCGGATAATAACTTGTAATTTTCCTTCTCCAGGTATTTTACACTACCGAATGTTTCAATCTCATATGCAAAAGAACTTTTGTCGGCTGCCACACTAATATCCGCACCTTGCAGATTGTAATATTTTTCTTCTTTTATTTTCATATCCGAAGTTAAGATTACATACGCATTGCTTTCCGGCAATTTCGCCAAACTGATTCCGACTACGGTATATGTATTCTGCCCGATGCTTACCGCATCTCCGATTGCAACGGTATCGGCAAGTGCATGACTAATTACAATCTCACTTTCATTCTCCGGTGCATTTCCCTCCAATCCGGAAGACAGCAATACCTGCGATGTATCTACATACACTTCCACATCTTCTGTCTCCTCCGTCTCAGGGATTTCAAGGGTCTCCTCTGCATACTCTTTTACAATGGCATCTCCCACCTGCTTTTGTAATAACTGATAAAGCGTTTTCCCGCTCTGCATTTCGCCATAAGAATTTCCTGCATATTTAAAGCGGACCGCATCGTATTTTCCCGCCTCAACATAATTCACGACCGACTTATCATAATTATTTCCAGCCACAAGATTTACGGAAAAAAGCATCGTATTGATAACGGCAATCACAAGAATCATTAACGCAAATTTTGTTTTTTTCTTTTTAATATTTGCTATTACTTTTTGACCTATGTTCTTTATTCCAAGCGATTTTCCAGTTGCACCTTCACCACTCCAATGAACCTTTTCCCTTTCCTTGTCCTCCATCGGAATCTTTCTGACCGATAAGTCAACCGAAACTTCCTCTCTTCCCTGAAGAAAACACTCCAACTCCTTTTTTATATTAATGTCTTTGAATCTTCCATGTATCTTCTGATTCTCATGCGAAATGGAAATCTCATATGGCTGTTCATATAGCTTTTTTAAGTCACGGTTGTCAATATCCCCCACAACGTTTCCATCCGACAACGTGATAATGCGATCTCCATACTTTTCGGCAGCAACTGCATCATGCGAAATTAAAATAACAAGACAATTTTTTGAAATTTTGTTAAACAAGTTCAAAATATTCTCTGTATTCTTTTGGTCAAGATTTCCCGTAGCCTCATCTGCCAGCAATACCTTCGGCTTTTTAATAATAGCTCTGGCGATAGCAATTCTCTGTCTCTGTCCTGCGCTTAAATCACACACCTTGCGATCTTCATATCCCTGCAAGCCCACATAAACAAGAATATCCTCTATTCTTTTAGCATATTCCGCTTCTGGTATTTTCTGAATTTTGAGCGGTATCAACAGATTATCTCTTACTGAAATATCCTCAATCAAATTGTAATTCTGAAAGACAATTCCAATCTGGGTATTTCTGTACCAGCTCCATTTATTTTCATCGGCTATCTGCATTTCCTGAGCATCATAATAAACTTTTCCACTCGTAGAATGATCCAGACCCGAAATAATATTCATTAACGTAGTTTTACCACTACCACTAATTCCATTAATGAATACAAAACCTTTCTTATCAAACCCCAAAGTCACATCGCTTAATGCTACTTTTTTCTCTTTGTCACTTTGATATACTTTGCATATATGTTCGACTTTAATCATTTTTTCCCTCGTTGGACTTAATACATTCGACAACACATTAATGCTCATATCTTCCTCATCAACATTAATATCCTCTTTATACTTTTGAAACATTTTCAATTTATCTGTTCCAATATAAAAGAAATTAAAGTTCTTTTTCTTCTCTAAGACTTTTCATTTGATTCAATACACTTTTTTATTTCATCCAAAATATCCTGATATAGTAAATTTGGATTTTTATCCAAATAGTTATTTGTATATTGTGTCCAAAAGCCATAGTAGTCTAACCGATCACCATACATAACCACCCGGCCTATACTCAGATCCCCATCCTCAAAGTCCAGATCTTTGTTATATTTTTTAAATAATGTCAGTTTTTCCTTCCCAATATAAAAGTAATTGAAATTCTTGTACTTATCTGTTAATTCCATAAGATCTTTTACATCTTCATCTGTAAGTTTTATTTTTCCGCTTAAGTCATTTATAACAAGATATACATAATCTGCATCTAATTCCTCATTCCCCAGGTTTAAATCGTTTAATTTTTTATATTTAAATTCTTCTGGGAAATTAATGTTATCTCCATACAAATACATTTTAAAATCTACTTCATTATTCAGATACGAAATTTCTTCGCTATAATCATTTTCGTTTTCCGGTGTATAAGATTGAATTATCCGTGAAACGGAAAATCCTATTAAAACAATAGCCATTACTGCTATTATTATCCCTACTATTTTTTTCATTCTTGACCCCTTTCTACATTTTACTTTTCAAACTTAAATGTGTATTTACGCTTTGCCTTATTTTTCATTACATAGTCCATATATACATAGCTAGGACTGCGTTTTTTGTTTTCTGCTGCTCCGAACCTCGCCTCATAATTTACAACAAAAGTAATATCTTCTTTTTTACTTGTTATTTCTGCCATTCCCATTTGTACAGACTCGTTTGCTAAATATTTATTACTTCCAAATATATTAGGAATATGTGGTTTATAATCATATACAACTTGATATAACTTTTGAGGTGTATTACACCTTTGATGTAATGTCTAATTCCTTTGTTTTCACCTCATATGATGCTGAAACTGAAGGTCCATCTTTCCCTACCCCTATTCCGATATTAATACTATCAGTATTAGGATCATTTTGAGGCTTATAATCATTTAAAGAAGGTAATGTAGTTTTAAGGGACATGTACTCACTCATTCCATAACCTTTTTGGTTTAAATAATTTAACTTGACCTTTTTGGAATTTGGTGTCATAACCTCTTTAAACATAATCAAATAATCATTAGAATTTTTTGCTCTTGCAATTCCTGTTAAATAAGATAAAGTACCTAATTTTCCTCCTTCTTTAGAACATACCTCTATTTTTTCATATTTTGACCACTTTACATCAAATTCTTTTGTGTCATAAGTAAATCCATTCTTTGTTTTTGCTTCTATGGTTACAGGCTCTTTAAGTACTCCCATAAAAATGAACAAAATCATAGCAAAACAAAATGCAATTTTTTTCTTTTTCATAACTACCCATTCTCCTTAATTTTTTATCCTATAGCAAAAAAAGACTGCAAAAGTTTTCCTTTTGCAGCCGATCTGTCATACGCATCTCTTTGGTTTAGACTCTAGCTTTGCGTCCTCACATTTCTGTAAGTTTGCCAATAATATCTTAATTTTTGCCCTGTTCATCTATTTTAATAAATTGTTTTTTTATTTACAATGAAAACTTCACCAACGACATAATTTTTACACCAACGACAATCTCCTTTATTTATTTCTTTCATACTTTAGACCTTACTTCCATTGCATATACTCTTCATACTTTCTGGTTACTGCATTCCGGTATACTCTTCCTATCGGAATACGCTCCTGGATTCCCTCCATATGCAAATCGCTATCTATAAACATGACTTTTGAAAAGTTCACCACATACGATTTATGTACACGCACAAACAAATACGGTTGCAGTTTTTGCTCTAATTCTCCCAGCCTTCTGGATATCAGCATCTTCTGCTTACCATTTTTGGTATTTACATGAACTCTTGTATAACTTCCTGCCCCTTCAAAGTACAAGATTTCTTTCACCCTTACATCCTGTTTTCCTATATCACTTTGTAATTGCAGCTTTAGATTCCCCTGTTTTGCAACCCATACCTCTGTAATCATTTTCTCAATGTCCGATTTCTTCACCGGTTTCTGTAAAAATCCAATTGTTTTATGTGAAAATGCCTGTAACACGAACGTAAGACTTGTTGCATAAAAAATGATTTTCCAGATGCGATCATTTTTCTTTACATAATCCATCAACTCATCTCCGTTTGCCCCATTCATTTCAATATCCAGAAACAAAACATCTATCCTCGGATTATCCCTGTTTTCACAATAATGTATAACTGCATCTCCATCCGAAAAATTATGATACATAATCTCTATCTCATGATTTCTGCAAATAGATGTGCAAATTGTTTGTATTCTCCCTGCATCATTATCTTTATCGCATATTCCTATAATAAACATGTTTATCTGCCAGTTTCTCCTTTGCTTATGTTATGTATAGTATTATGCCTCTCGTTACTTCTTCCCCTGTATATAACATATTAGTCAATTATAAAGTTTTACTGTTTTGATGTAAATGGTTATTTCGTCCCATATGCCCATGACAAAATTTTTCCATAACCGCTAAAATTAGGACTTTCGTACAATTGACTTGCCTACCCAAATTCTCTATCATTTATTATTGAGTTTATAATGTATATTATATAAATTGGAGAAAACAAATGAATATGGAAAATTTCAAAAGATATCTGGTAAATGTACAAAAATCATTTACCGGTGTATTTGTAACTATTTTTATATACTATGTGCTCTCTGCATTGGTTTCGGTGTTATAAAATGTCTTCCTGCCTATTCCGATTATGATGGTAACAAAGAAGGCTTTGCCAAGACCAAAATCTTATGCGTAGATGAGCCATTTGCCAAATGGGTAGGTGACAAGTACAAGAATACGCAGTTTCAGCTCGCCGTCGGCGAAGATAGCAACATGTATGTTGTCGGTTTGAATCCTAAGAATGATTTTCCTGTATTATCCAGCGATTTTATATCAGAAGAACTTGCTTCTTACAAACCAGTGGAGATCAAAGGAAAAAGCGAGACCTTACCGGCTGAAGCCAAAACCTATTTACTGGAAACCTATGGTTTAACAAGCACAGATGTGGATACCCTTTTGGGGTCCTGCTATTTGGATACCACCTATGATACTTTGTCGGCCGGATATCCATTTTTTGGAGTCGGCATCATTGTTGGTATCATTGCGCTCATGTTCCAGAGTGCTGTCAATCATCGCCAAAAGGCTGATATGCTCGAATCCAACGGACAGCTTCAGGCTATATACGAAGATTTTCAAACTGGTCCACAAACTTTATCCAAGTCCATGCGATTATTGATCTTACCGCATTATGCAATGGATTTTCTGGCAGAAAAGGAAGGTTTTCATGTGGTTCCATTGGATAATGTCATAAATGTCTATGAAACAAGTATGGTAAACGGACATCCGATAGATGGTTCCGGAATTGCTCTTGACACAGCAGATGGTCAGCAACATGTCATCGGCATTTCCAAAAAACATCCAAAAGATTTTGACAATATCATGAGCGTATTAAAAAATATAGCCGGAGGTACTCAATAATGTTTATTATATATGGTACGAGAACAGATTTAAAAACAGACGCAGAACTTCAGCCTATACAATGTGAGAATTGTGGGCATTTCGCTCCACAGATGCTTTTCCGAAAGATTTGGAGATTTACATTATTTCATATTCCAACATTTGGTTTCTGTCAGAAGCGAGGAACTATGTGCAAAAACTGTGGCAAGATTCATCCTCTTAAAAAAAGACAGTACAAAGAAATTCGCCGCAACATTGCCTAAGAACACAGCCCGCATAATCGCGGGCTGATTTTTTTATTTTTTTTGTAACGAAATCACATTTTTATGCATTAATCCATGTAACCAATCAAAATCCCACCAGAAAGGAGCCCGATCATGCAGGACATGGACGCCGTTTACCGCCAGCATTTTCAGATGGTTTACCAATATCTGATGTCATTGGTCCACAATCCGGACATTGCAGAAGAACTGGCCCAGGAAACGTTCTGTCAGGCAGTCAACAGTATAAATCGCTACGATGGAAGCTGTAAAATCACTACCTGGCTCTGTGCGATTGCCAAAAATCAATATTTGTCCTACCTGCGAAAGCACCCACTGCACGAGGATCTGACGGATGCCGAGGCACATATTACCCCTTCTCCATCCGCAGAGCAGGAAGTACTTTCTTCCATGGGAAAAATGAGTTAACCTGCGAAGTTGTACAGGATCTGTTGCCAAGTTATGTTGACCATCTCACAAGCGATATAACAAACACCGCAATTGTATCTCATGTAAAAAACTGCGAAGATTGCCGGCGAATTCTTGCTGCCATGCAGGCACCGGAATCACTTCCTGAAAAAGATCCGGTGGACGCATCCACCATAGATTTTTTGAAGAAAAACCGCAAAAAAAACCGGAACCGGATTCTGGCCTCGGTCTTAATGGTTGCTCTCTTGCTTTCCGGATTCTGGGGATGGAAAGTATACATTTCCCCACGTTCCATGACGGATACATCCACGATGAATTATTCTGTGACCGTGACAGATTCCAAAAAAATCCAGATTAAGGGATCTCTTACCGATCACTCACTTGGCGTATCTGGCATAAACTACACGGTCGATGCTGACAATCCCGGAATTGTCACAATCAATGTCCGGGCCAACCGTCTGTCTGCATCCAAAAACAACACTTTTTCCGATGAGACCACCCAAAAGCATAAGATTGAAAAAGTGTATGTCAACAACTGGATTGCATGGGAAAACGGTACTGCCATCCAGCCAAAGGCCGCACAGATTTATAACACCATTCACCCTTATATCGGAAGCATGTCTGACAACGGAAAAACCCTCACGGCGCTCGGAATCAATGATGTACTTCCGATTGCAACACACGAATTACAGACAACCGATGAGCCATATGGCTGGACAATGAATCTCGATGGATCTTTTAAGAAATCCCAACAGACAGAACTGGAAAGAACCATGAAAAACTATGCCATGGTTATTCTTGTCTGCACCGAAAATCTTGGCAGTGTGACATTTTCCTATTCGCTGGACGGTCAAAAAACAGATTTTACTTACACAAAAGAACAAGGCGAAGAGGACTTCCGTGGCACTTGTGCATACTTCCGCAATTCTGCCACCGAATTTCAGGCACTTCTTGCCAAAGCCGGTATTTTAAATACTGTCTATTCCTCCCTTTCCGAAGGAGGATACCGCCTGACCGAAGCAATTACGAAAGTCGCAGATGCTGAAATTACCGGAAGTGTCCGGAATGAAAAAGACACTTTTATCCAACAGTACAAAACATACCAGCCAATCAACAGCTGGTCTCCGGGTTCTGTTTATAAAAGTTTCTCTTCAGAAGACGAGGCACTTGCTTATATCGGATACGATAAATTAAAGCCTATAAAATTGCCGCAGACACCTGAACACGTCGAAGTCACTGCACTTGGTGATCGATCCGGCAATATTTGCTATATCTCTTTCCTTGAGAGTTATTCCTGCGAAAATGCCGATCTTTCTGTTTCTGCCTCTGCCGATATTTATACGGAACATAGCACAATTTCGGATTACGTTGATATTGATTATCCGTCCAATATGGATGATTCCAGCATTTACACTACAGAAGATTACACCAGCGCATCCGGCGAAACGTGGAAAATTATCACAACAACCAACGCATCCGATGACTCTTATGATTCCATAGATGCTTATCAGGTCAAAGACACCATTAGTTATCGCATTGGTGTCAGCTATCCAGGAGACCAGAAAAATAAGGCCAGAGCTACGCTTTTGGAACTTCTTAAATAAAGAGTAATGGGGAAGCTTATACCCAAAAAAGAAGCACTTCACGGTTATCCGCCGCGAAGTGCTTTATGTATGTCGATGGACACGATTCATTATACTGGATGACAAACTTTTGTGTACTGCTGTCGAATTTTGTTGCGTATAGTTCCATGATTTGGACATATACATAGAAATTTATTATTATGTCCTCACTATTTTCACTTTTTGGACATATACAATTTTTATCTTAATAAATGTCCTTGTTTTTTTCTTATATTGGACATATGTATCAAATTTCCATAATTTTGTTCCAATAAATATCTATTTACAGGACATTTTCAATCAATTATTCTGCATATGTCCTATCTTTCTGTTTTTTGTGGACATTACACTTCTGTTTTTCACATATGTCCATTTGTCTTCAAAATCAAGTTCCTGCTTTTTCCCATATTGATACCATCGGTTCTTTTGTTACAAGTTTACCTCTGAACAGTAACAACGAATGCTTTTCACACACTGTTTGTTTATAAAAATCTTGTTCCATAATAAGTGTTATGTTATTATAAAAGCAGACACTTTTACATTCACTTTATGATGAAAAAACAGATAAGCAGTTTGTTATCAAATGTCAGAACAACTATGTTGTTGCCCCTGTTTTTGAAAAGGGTAACTTAGTTACAACTAAATCAGATAAATCCTACCATGGAATTGGTACGAAAACCATTCGATTCATCGTGGATAGTTACCATGGAATTACTACATTTACCGTAGATAATTTGTTCTATGCAAAAATTGTTGTTCCTCTATAGTCATTCTGTTATTAAATTTTAGTGAGGTTATTTATGTTAGATTTGTTTTATACATTTATTTCTTATTTTTTTAATATTGTTGATTTTCTGGCATATTATGTTCTATTATCACATAAATTAACTTCACGATTTTCTAAGAAAACACAACTTATAGCCTATTGCATTACCTATTTGCTTTGGTTTTCGGCAGAACTTTCAACAAAAATATTTCCCAATATTCCACTCAAACTATTATTTTTACTTTTATTCTTTTTTGCATTATTAACACTTTATAAAGACAATTTGTACAAAAAAGTTCTCTGGATCATTTGCACCTTTTTTATTATATTTTTAGGAGAAATAATCACAATACCAATTGCCCTGTTAATAACCGGCTCTTCCCTGCAAAATATTGCAGAGAATTCGGGCACTCAAGTATTAGGGCTTATTTTATCACGCCTACTAATTTTTTTAATAATATTTTTCTTAATTCGATCATCCAAAAGAATATCCAATTACTTTACAAAAGAATATTTTTCAATCATTTTAGTAGACGTTCTGTATACACTTAGTATCTCGACCTTTTTTTATTTTAATAATCTGTATTTATCAACAGATATCGCCATTACACTTTCCATTTTTGTAATGCTTCTAATTTCTTGTCTGGCTCTATACCTGCTTAAAAAAATTACCAAAAAGTCCGAAGAAATTATGCTGACCAATCTCAAAATGCAGCAAATTGAAATGGAACACAAACAAAATGAAGATATGACCATCGTCGTGAATGATCTTCGCTCCTTACGCCATGATATGAACAATCATATGTCGGTCCTTCAAGGGCTTCTGGCCATGCAGGAATATGATGATGCAAAAAATTATCTTTCCACAATTACAGAAGAACTGGCCGTTGCAAACAGTTTTATTTTTACAGATAATAAAGTGCTTTCTGTCATGCTCAATAATAAAATCAGTAAGGCCCATCAATTTGGAATCACCTTCGATACAGAGCTTTTAACAAGCACTACCCCGTTTTCCGACAGTGACCTCTGCGCTGTTGTTGGTAATATTCTCGAGAATGCCTTTGAAGCTTCCTCAAAACATAAAGACCCTTACATTCACTTTATGATAAAAAAAACAGATAATCAATTTGTTATCGAATGTCAGAACAACTATGTTGTTGCTCCTGTTTTTGAAAAGGGTAACTTAGTTACAACTAAATCAGATAAATCCTACCATGGAATTGGTACGAAAACCATTCGATCCATCGTGGATAGTTACCATGGAATTACTACATTTACCGTAGATGATTTGTTCTGTGTAAAAATTGTTATCCCAATTTAAATTAATACTGATTTATAAAAATTTTCAATTTTTCATAATCTCCCACACACAAATGCACTTTCTCATTAGGTTTTCCCATTAGGAATAAGCATTTTTGATTTGATAATTTTGCACTCCTAATCGCCGTATTTACCACTTTATTTGCTATTTTTTTCTTAAATCCCATATTATTCATTATGCATTCTCCTTTTTTACACATTCTACTTTGCTCCAAAATAACGGAGCATCACATCCTTACGATAAGTTCTTCCAACGAGCATTTGCATGCCATTTTTTAGCATTACAATATTATTTTCAATTGTATTAATGTAGTCCATATTTACGACTTCGCTTTGGTTTACTCTTAAAAATCCTGCCCCTACGCGCTTATATAATGCTTTTATCGGTTCGTATACACAATACTCTCTCTGTGGTGTTACTACCACACTTTTATATTGCTGCCTTTGTATATAAATAATATTTTTGCAAATTATTTTTTTCTTCAAATTTTCATCGATAACTGTTATTTCCGGTTCTTTTACACTTTGTTTTAGTGCCATAACCTGTAAAATTGATCTGCGAAGCACCCGTTCCATACGATTTATTTCATATGGCTTTACTAAATACCCCATGGCATCTATATCAAATGCTTCTTCCATAAATTCCCTGTGCCCCGTCACAAAAGATATTACCATTTTAGGATACTGACGTGACAATTGTGATGCAATTTTAATTCCTGACTCGTTTCCTAAATCAATATCCATAAACAAAATATCCAGTTCTTTATCTCTTAAGTATTTCTTTAATTGTGCACCACTGGAAAATCCGTGGTACTCCAAATCCATATCGTTTTTAGCAGCTATTTCTTTTAAAAATAATCCGTTTACCTTAATTTGATATATTTCGTCATCACATAAACCTATCTGATACGTCATATCACACACTTCCTTTCTATACTACAAAGACAGCATCTACATCTTCTTCCCTCTGCAGCTTTCTGCTCTCAAACAATAAACATAAACACTGACTTTTTTTTAAATACTTTTCAAAAAAAGTAATAATATCCTCCTGTTGTTCTACATTAAACTCCCCTAATAAATCCTTTCCCACCAAGCATTCGCTTTTCTTCACATACGCTGCAATGGATCTCACTTTAATTTTCTCAAGCTTATTCAATTCATTGATAGGTTTGTCCAATATTCGATCCATTCCAATCTGTTGAAATAGTGTTGTAAATTCTTGTATTGTGTCATTTTCATACACTCCCATAACCATTGTATAGAAAACCAAATAATTCCGTACACATAAATCCGAATCTATTTTATCTATATCAATTACATCTACCTTCTTATTATGTTTTTTAAAATAATGAATAACCAGATCCATTAACGCTTGTTTTTGTTCTGCATTTTTACAAACAATATATATGATGCCTTTATTATTGATATCCAGCACACAATTATCATACTGATTTTTCTTTCCCATTAATTCTACTCTGATAACTTCGTTACCTCCTTAATTCATTTGTACACGCTTCACGATCCAAAAACAAAGCAATACTTTGTGCAACTAACGCAAAAGCCTGTATCAAAACTATTTTCTGAAAAAAAACCATGTTTAAAAATATATACACAAGGCATGATACGAAAATAAATACAGATATGAACAAATAAATTGCAAATGCACACCTTCGATAACTCCCACCTCTCTTTCCTAAATTTTTTTGGCGGGCAGCATACTTGTAATTAATTATGCCTGAAAAAATAATACTTAATAAACAGATTATAATTGTATATATATCTGCTGCAACAATACATCTTCTTGTGATAAATATACTTATACACACAACACATATATACATCAAAACACATCTAACATAATTTTTAGCATGAGCACCCCCTGCATAAAATCTCAGCATTCCAAAAGTCACAAAAAAAATTAACATTTCTATAAAAATTCCAGCCAACAATGCAAATGTAAATACAATTACTGAGTCCAATCCATTTGCTATCATCGCCTCAACACTGCAAATGCAGGCTTCTTTCATTCTTTCATTTTCTTTCCAATCGAAATCATATATTTCTACTAATCTTTCTGCAGCACCTCTATATATCTCCATATTTTCATTCCCAACACATTCAATTTTTTAACACCTTATATATACATACTATATGTATTCGCTTCCAAAGATAAAGGATTTCTGCTTATATCACAAAATATCTATATTTTTTGTATCCTGTATGTAAAATAATCAGGAAAATATGCAAAATAAAAGAGCGTATTCATTCGAATACACCCTTTATCCAATTATTTTCCAAAATATGTTTCCATTACAGACTTTCGATACGTCCTACCAATAGCCATTTCCATGCCATTTTTAAGATAGACTATATTTCCTCTAATTCCAGCTATTAAAGAAATACGAACAACTTCCCCCTGATTTATTCTCACAAAAGAATTTCCTATGCGTTCACACAATGAACTAATCGGCTCATATATTTGATAATTTCTATTTTGGGTTTTAATAATACTCTTGGTTAATTGTCTTTGTATATATAAGATATCTCTGCAATCTATTTTTTTCTTAATATTTTCTTCGGTAATAACAATCTCATGAACTTCCTGATCATGCGCACTTTTCTCCAGCTGTGTTATTACCTTTTTCATGACATTTTCCATTTTTTTAATATCATATGGTTTTACCAGATACCCAACTGCATCCACTTCAAATGCTTCTACTGCAAATTCCCTATGTCCTGTTACAAAAACAGTAATAATATGCGAATACTTTCTTGCAATCCAGGTTGCAATTTCTATTCCCGTTTCCTCTCCCAAATCAATATCTAAAAACAAAGCATCCAGATTATTTGTCTCTAAATAATTTCTTAACTGCTTTCCTGACGTAAATTCATGATATTCCAAATCATACTTATTCTTTGATGCAATTTCTTTTAAAAATAATGTATTTACTTTCAACTGATAATTTTCGTCATCACATAATCCTATTTGATAAGGCATTTCTAACTTTCCTTCCGGTAATTCTAATTTATTCAAATTTTTTCATATACAAATTTTACCATTTTAGACTAATAATTTAAAGCAGTAGATACTATTTTTTAATTAAGTACCTACTGCCATTTATTATCTGTTAAATTTTGTCACTTTTTTCTTTTTTTCCCTAATTGCAAGTACAGAAACCGAAATTAAAAAAATTGCTGCTAATGCACTACCCATTACTTTTCCTCCTTCCTATATCATACCTAATACCCTCTGCTTCTGATTTTTGTACATTTCTACATATCTTTTTAATAAATCAGAGATATCTTTATATATAACCACAAATACAAAACCAACAACTACACCACATAAATAACTCATGCCCTTTGCTGCCAAAAATTGGTATGCTGAATATACACTGATTATCCAAAAAACAGGCCTGAATACAATAGCACTAAATCCATATAAAAACAATTTTCTTTTCTTTGCACTTGAACAATCAATATTTTTTAATTCCCCAGGTTTTATAACACCGGTGCAAAATGTCAAAATACTTTTATCCATTAGATTGTCGACTTCTAGTAAAGAAGACACCACCCAATAACCATCCAGCTTTACAAACGGAATTAGATTAAATACTACAAATCCCAAATTTGCCAAATAATAAAATAGCAATAGAGGAATATAAATATTATGTGCTGCCAACAAAATAAATAAAATACAGCCAAGCGTTCCCATTGCATAATTAATTGCAATTCCTGAAACAGCAACACTAAAACTCTTTTTCCTATCCTTAAACATATAAATATCACTCACATCACAGAAAAAGCATGGCATTAGGAAAAAAAGCATTAATCCCATCGATAGTACCTTTCCCCCATTTTTATAACAACATATTGCGTGTCCTAATTCATGTAACATAGTGGTACATACCATCATTATATAAAAAATAATATAATCTCCCAGCGACAGATGCAAACAATCCGTCGCTGCCTGCAATACAAAATCGCTCTCCCGTAAAATTAAATAGTATGCAATTGCTGTTAATCCTAAAATAATAATTGCACCCCGTAAGGAAAACAAATTCTGTATCCATTTCGGTACTTTATCAAGACAGGCTGAAGGATCAATTTCGCAAAGCTTAATCTTTGTTATATCCTTTTTTTCCTTTATCTCTTCATCTTCATTCAAGAATCCCCACTCTTTAAACTTTTGAAGCATAAATTTTTTTTCATCTTGATCTAATTGAGTGTCATTACCAAAAATGAATTCGTCACCTTGGTACTCAAGACATTTGAGCAAATATTCTGTTTCTCTGGATCCCATCTTCACATACCTATTAGTTGCCAGATTCTTAATTGTGTAAAGATCCTCTCCTACGCATTCGATCTCCAAATGTTTATATTTCATTTAATTTCCTCCGGCTAACTTATTGCGACTCTACATAAATCACAAAACTTGTATGTAATTATGTCAAAACAATAATAGCCCCTGCAGCTACTCCGGTTACTACGCCAGCAACGAACCAACCGTCCCCGAATTCTTCTGCAACTTCCATTTCTTCATATTTTGTATTTGCCTCATTTACTTTTTTCTTATCCTTGTTAAACATACTTTCATCCTCCTTAATTATGTCAATGCAACAATGGCTGCAACAATTCCAATTCCAATACTTGCTCCTGTAATATAATCCTGAGCAGCACCAAACTCTTCAACCTTTTCCATCTCTTCAAAAGTTACATTTTTATTCTGCTTATCCAATAATTCATTTTTGTTTTTCATTCTATATATCCTCTCTATTCTTAAATATCTATTACTACGTCAAAACAATAATAGCTCCCGCAGCTACTCCAGTTACTACGCCAGCAACAAACCAGCCATCCCCGAATTCTTCTGCCACTTCCATTTCTTCATATTTTGTATTTGCTTCTTTTAATTCTTTTTTATTTTTGTTAAACAAATTTTTTCCTCCTTTTTAAGTCAATACAACTACTGCTGCAACAATTCCGATACCAATACTTGCTCCCGTAATGTAGTCCTGAGCAGCACCAAACTCCTCTACCTTCTCCATTTCTTCAAAGGCAACCGGCTTTTTTTCTAACTTTTCATTTTTTTCCAATCTTAACATTTCTCCTTTCCGTTAGATTTTTAATTATGCCATAACAATATTTTTTACAAAATCTGTCATAACATTATAGTTATGACAATATCATTTATTTTCTTACTGATTCTTTCATTTCCTCCTTTCAATAGATATATATTAATGTCTTAGAATAATCTAAAACAAAAATTGACTAATAATAATTAATATTGCCATTATTGAAACTGTCGTAATTCCAATACTTCCAAAACTAAATTCCTGAACTTCTTCCATTTCTTCGTATTTAAGATTACTATTCTTTCCATCCATCTTTTTCATAGTATAGCCTCCTTTTGCTACGCAATAATTCGCTTAAAAGTTAACTCTAATTTTTCTAACAACATATCTATTTGCGCTACCTCAATAATATAAGGAAGAAATAATACTATACAGGAAGTAACGTTTTCTATATAACTCCACTCCGTAATTACTCCGTATTTTTTTAATAAAGTAACCATATTAATTAAATCACCATACCCCATTTTTTTCTGCATATCCGACTCTAAAAAATCAATTGCGAACATCATCCCACATCTTCTTATATCAAATATTCTAGAGTATTTTTCCATAAAATCATTTTCTATTTTATTATAAAAATAATGTCCCATTTCCTGGGCATGATCCAATAATGCTCCATTATCCTTTTGAATTTCATTTATAGCGGCAATTGCTGCAGCGCAACACAAAGCGTTCCCATTTTGCGTAGACAAATGAAATATAAATTCCTTATGCTTTCTAAATTGTTCCACGATTTTTTTTGATACTGCAACAGCTCCAATTGGCAAAATTCCATTATTCATTGCTTTCGACATCGTAATTATATCTGGTTTAATATTATAATGTTGATAACAAAACATTTTTCCGGTTCTTCCAAATCCTGTTGCGACTTCGTCAAACGCTATAAGAATGTCATGCTCTTTTGCATATATATCAATTCTATGAACATACCATTCTGGTAAAGTAATAACCCCTCCTGATCCCAACACTGGTTCTATAATAATTCCAGCCAAACTATCACCAAAATCTTCCAGCTCTTGTTCTAGTCTTTGTTTCATCTTCTGTTCGCACACTTCAGATACCGCATTGCTCCTACAACAACTACAAAATGGTAATGACAATTCTTTAATTCCGGGTAATAATGGACCGTAACCCTCTCTTTCTCTTCCATCATAGTCGCTACAAGACATAGAACCATAATAACTTCCATGATATGAATGTTGAAGAACTGCAATATTTTTCCTTTTATTTTTTAATGAAGCATATTTACGTATAAATTTAATAGACAGTTCTACAGACTCTGATCCGGTACATGTATATACAATTTTTTCGATTTGATCATGATGTATCGCTTTTAAAATTGCTGATAACTGATCTGCCTCTTCCGTACTAAATTCACATGCATTTACATACTGGATCTTATCTAATTGTTCTACCAATTTGTCCTTTAAACTGACATTAGAATATCCTAAAGGAACATTCCACAGTCCACTATTTGCGTCAATGTACTTTTTTCCTCTTATGTCATATAAATAAATTCCCTCTGCACTTCTTATTTGTATTCGTCCATCATCCGGTCTGCAAAGCGGATACCACGTATCATTATTCATTTTTTTCTATTTCCTTTTCTAAAACTATTAACTTGACCTTCGCATTTTTCATTTCTACCATGTATGTATTGTGCAATTGAAAATCTATTTCCTGTAATAAATTTTTTACTAATGAATCCGTAATAATCTTTTTATTCGAACTGGCAATATATTTCTTTGGCTCACCATTTTCCATAGTTTCAACATACATGTTTACAATTCCTCTGCCTACAATAATATTATTAAATTCCTGCATAAACATTACATATGGCATTTTTTTGTCGACTTCAGAAAATATAGGAGAAATAAATTCGCTAGTTAATGACTGATCCACTCGATAATCAAACATAAATCTTCCTCCTGGTTTTAACCATTTATATATCTTTCGGAATAGATTTTTTGTTCTCACTTCATCGTCTGCCAATAAACAAATTGTTGTCGATGGAATCGTAATTAAATCATACTGTTTTTCTGTTTCATATTCGAAGATATCAGCATTATAGATATTCAATCGATTTTTTACTTTCTCAGACAATCGATTCTGTTTTTCATAAAACCTGGAAATCATGGATTTTGATATTTCAATTCCGTCAACCTCAAATCCCTTTTTTGCCATAGGGATCATATAATTTCCACCATCTCCACAAGCTATTTCTAAAATACTTTTGCCAACACAAAAAGCGTTTTCAATATAATAATCCAATTCTTGAGCTGAATTTTTCATATTTGCATACACATTAGAAAATATCCCTTCGTATATTCCAAGTTCTGTAATACCTCCCATGTTCAACTCTTTTATATCTTGAAAAATCCCATAAAATTGCCCCATTATATCAATCCTCCTTTTTGCAACTGGTAATACCCCTCTTCAATTACCATTTTTGCGCTAGAAATATCCATATTATATTTTTCAGCCATTTTCTCAACAATCTCTTCTGCGCTTCTTTCTAATGCCCAAGCTTCTAATAAAAATACATATTTTTTTTCAAGTCTTATTAAACTTCCCTTCTGTATATGAAGCGCATAGTAATTCGCATTCTTTTTAAAAACAAAGACTTCTCGCCCTGCACATTCTTTTGTTTTTCTTATCGGATATTCAAAAGAATGTACACTTGATGACACCTCTATGTATGCATTTCCCTCAAATATTTTGCTAAATTTGCTCAAAAAGTTCACAATTCTTTTTTTTCGCAAATACTCACCCACAAACGGATATAAGTGCATGAAATCACAAAATTCTTCACGACTAATTTCATTTGGTAAACATGCACACTTAGAGCAGACATCTTTTACCGCACATTCCATGCAATTTCTTTGTATCATTGCTTTGTCACATAGTTTGTTTGCTTCTAAAAGCTGCATCATATGATCTTCCTGTGATTCTAATAAAGATTTTTCTGATGTGATGCATGGTTTTATTCCATCTTCCGTAACTCTATATCTTGTCAATCGTTTCAAACTACATTGATTTGTCCAACGGCATTCATCTACCAACCTTTTGGATATTGTATCAACCTTTCCTGTTTGTTTATAAAAATCTAAATCCACAGAAAATTTCTCTAAATCATTCTTGTTCTCTATTTTCAAATAGTACTCATAATCCAGCAAGCACTTCCCTTTGCGTTTTATATCCTCAACTTGGCTATAGGAACAAATAAAATTTTTCAATGATACCTTTGTCTCATCAAATTGTACTTTTTCTTCCTTTATAATGTGTAAATGATTAAAATTGTTTTTATCCTGAATATCAATGTCTTTTACATCCTCCATATTTACTAAAAATGCTCCATTAATATCCAGATACTCGCTTGTATCTTTTATGGTTACATGCTTTTCCAATTGAATATGCTTTGCCAATGTATTTGATACATTTTGTGGATATATACCTGTAACGAAGGCATCATATCCATTACGCATTGTTACATAATAGCTATTTTCTATATCTGGAAGTGAATGCAGATTCAATTCTGGAATTTCTGTTATAACCTGTAATGACAATTGATCTACATTGTGCAAATCCTCATAGTTTTTTAGTAAATAAAGAGAGTTTTGACTGTCTACATTACAAACCGCGTTGCAGAGATTTGAATTTATTAAGTATACTGTCTTTTCATACTCCTTTAATAATGTACATGCCAATTTTCTTACCAGTCTCTGGTTATTGTAATTATATGTAAAAACAATATGCTCTTCCGGTTCCAATAAAAGCGTATCCACCAACTCTTCAAAACTGTTCGCCTGATTATAAAATGGAGTATTTACCATAATTTCATTTGGTATATCCAGGTCTATATCACCATTTTCAAAAACATATAAACCATCTTTATACCCTATATTTATAAATAATATTTCCTCAACCATATCCTGCCCTTTCTAGTAAATCGTCCATCCACCATCAACTATCAGATTTTGTCCAGTAATCATAGACGCCTTATCCGAATTCAAGAAAAGTATCGCTGAACTCACATCTTCTGGTACTGCATATTTTCTAAGTGGAATCTTTATTAAATATTCCTTCTTTGCTCGATTTCCATCTAATATTTCTTTATTTTTTTCTGAAAAGATCATAGTTGGTGATACCATATTTACTCTAATTCCGTACTTTGCCCACTCTAATGCCAACTCTTTTGCAAGATGAATCATTCCTGCCTTACTTGCACAATAAGCAGCCCTATCCACATTGGCCACAACTGCATGCTGCGAAGCAATCCCCAAAATACTTCCTCCCCCATTAAGAATCATATTTTTGGCAATCACTTTGCTAACGAAAAAAAAGCCTTTTAAATTAACATCTATAATTCTGTCCCATATTTCTTCTGTCGTTTCCAATGCAGATACCAACACATTTATTCCTGCTAAATATACAAATGAATCAACAACTAATTTTTTTTCTTCAATATATATATCCAAAGTCTTAATTTGACTTTTATTCAATACATCCATCTCCAAAAGTTTGACATTAGGTTTTTCCCCATACTTTCCAACTAAACTTTCGAAATTCTGCGGACTTTCTGTCAAAACCATGGATGAATATTTATCTAATAATTCAGGGATAAGCGCATCTCCAATGCTGCTACACGCTCCCACTACAACAACTGTTTTACCCCTTTTTGAACAACTTATTGAAAGACAATTTTCTGATACCATAACTTACAACTCCCCGTCGATAAAATCTTGCGCAGATCAGCGCCACAATCACCACTTCCAACATCTGAATTCCTGCATTTTCAGCAACTTCTGCCCAAGTTAATTGAATCAAATCATTTGTGACAACAGAAACAATTGGTGAGAAGAACGGTGCCATCGAAAATACCCTAGCCCAAATTCCAGTAAATCCATTCATAACTGCCATACTCAAAAAATATGCCAACAACACGATCAGCGCCACCGGAAACATTAACTGTGTGGAATCCTGTGCATTATTTGCATATGAAGATAATGCTGCAAACGCAAATGCATACATCACAAATCCACTAATCAAAGCTACAATCAACAGCACATATGTCTGCGGTGGCATTTCTCCAAGCGTTACAAAAACTGGATTCGAAGGCATTTCCAGGATATTTGCCAAAAGCAGATAATATCCTACCCACACAGTTACCTGAAGTATAACTCCCAATAAATAACCGATTACTTTTCCAACCAGTAACTGTAATGGTTTAACATAACATAACAAAGTCTCTATAATTCTTCCACTTTTTTCTTCAACAACAGAATTTGCAATACTTGATCCATAAATTAGAATCATCAGAAACAATATTGCCACAATTGAAATCTGCAAAAGAAATGTTGCATCATGCTCCGATAATGTGACGCTTCCCTGTCCTGAAATATTTGCTGTTGTTCCATAAATCGCACCGATAATTTTATCTATTTGCGTTGATAAGAATACACATACTAACCCCAATACCGAAATCAGACAAAACCAATTCGAGGTAACAACCTGTTTAAATGTAAACCATATTACTTTTCCTGTTTTATTATTCATTGTCTGCCAACTCCTTTATAAAGATTTCCTGCAGCGACGTTTTTCTACTACGTATTCCCTGCAACTCAATACCGCTCTCAAGAATACGTGCATATAAATGCTGTAATTTATTCCGATCATTAAACTGCACATCAAAACTCTTATTTTCACGGCTTTCCAACTTCAACCCGCTTTCTGCAATCAATTCCGTGATATCCGCACTCGTAACAATATTCATAACATCCTCTCTCGAATATTTGTTTATTAGCGCTTGTACGGTATTGTTTTCTACAACATTTCCTTTATTAAGCATAACTATTCGATCGCACATTTCTTCTACATCTTCCATGCGGTGGCTGCTAAAAAGAATCGTTGCACCTGACTTCTTTAAATCAAGAACCGTACTTTTAAAAAGCTCAATATTGACTGGGTCTAATCCACTAAACGGCTCGTCCAGAATTACCATCTGCGGCTTATGAAGAATCGCACTGATAAGCTGGATCTTTTGCTTATTTCCTTTGGATAACGTCTTGACCTTTTTATTCAAATAACCCGGAATTTTGAATTCTTCCAAAAGCTTTTTTATTTCAGTGAAAGCTGCTTTTTTATCCATACCATTAAGCATCGCAAAATATAATAACTGATCCTTAACTACAGCATTCACATACAATCCTCTCTCCTCTGGTAAATATCCAATGGACACCTTTGCCTTTCGAATATCTATCCCATCAAACGTAATGCTTCCTTCTTCGGGTTCAATGATTCCCATAATACTTTTAATGGTGGTGGTCTTTCCTGCACCATTCCTGCCTAAGATTCCAAGAATCTTCCCATTTTCAGCTTCCAATGAAACATGATTAAGCGCTTTAAAATCACCATATGTTTTTGTCAGATTTTCGATTTTCAGCCCCATATTATAAACTCCTTTGTTCAAGCATTTTCTTGTGTGATTCTATTCTATTCCTCTGTTTTCAAAAAGAAAATGAATTGCTTTTATGATACACATAGCCGTCTCTTTTTTTTCGCTTCGTACAAATAATGAACATTATGTGCAGAATAAAAATTGTATAGAATCAAAAAACCCGGAAAAGAAGAGACAGCAATTTACTATTTCTCCCTTTCCGGGTTTCTCTATTTTGTTTATTTTCCTAGTTGATTCAGTAACGTGATCGATTCCTTTTTCAACAACCGTTTCAGGAGTGTATTCATTTACACACTCTGTAATCCATTTAGCACCATCTCCAGTAACAACCTTGAATTAACCAGGCCATCAAGTCTTCTTGAACGCTCTGGTTCTAAATCGTGAAGAGCACGATTGACACAGCGGCCTACGGTTTCCCAGTCCAAACCTCTCCAAGTAGTTGGTCTGCTGGAATGCCAGAACTACGCTTTTGGAACTTCTTAAATAAAGAGTAATGGGGAAGTTTATACCCAAAAAAGAAGCACTTCACGGTTATCTGCCGCGAAGTGCTTTATGTATGTCAATGGACACGATTCATTATACTGGATGACAAACTTTTGTGTACTGCTGTCGAATTTTGTTGCGTATAGTTCCATGATTTGGACATATACATAGAAATTTATTATTATGTCCTCACCATTTTCGCTTTTGGGACATATACAATTTTTCTCTTAATAAATGTCCTTGTTTTTTTCTTATATTGGACATATGTATCAAATCTCCATAATTTTGTTCCAATAAATATCTATTTACAGGACATTTTCAATCAATTATTTTGCATATGTCCTATCTTTCTGTTTTTTGTGGACATTACACTTCTGTTTTTCACATATGTCCATTTGTCTTCAAAATCAAGTTCCTGCTTTTTCCCATATTGATAACCTCCAACTTTGAACATCAACCCCATTAAAATTGCCTTCGGCAGGGCTGACACTATCCTTTAATTTTCCACCTTTAAAGCAGTCATTTATTGCTCTATTGCTTTATTCTCTTCATAGAATTTCATAATTAGCCTTTTACTTAAAAATATTATAGTTGCTAAAAATCGACATGTATTGTATAGTAAATACGTTAAATGGCAAATCAATAGCATATCGCTGAATTTTCCATGACAAATAAAATTGAATACATTGCATAACCGCTTCCCTTTTTATATAATGTAAGGGAGGATAATCATTGAATTACAGAAGAACAAAAAGCTGGTTAAAGTTTGTTCGCAGACTGAAGTTTCACAATCGGAAGTACAAGGACCGTTTATTTCAGAGAGTGTTTCAGGATAAACGGGATCTTTTGAACTTGTACAATGCGATCAACGGAACAAATCATCAGGATCCAGAGGAACTGGAGATTACAACGTTAGAGGATGTCATATTTATGTCGATGAAAAATGATAAATCATTTATGATTTCTTCGACGATGAATTTATAGGAACATCAATCGACGGTGAATCCGAATATGCCAATCCGGGGATTGCTCTATTTTGCACAATTGTATGATGAATACATTAAGCTGCACGATTTGAATATGTAAGGGCATAAGCTTATCAAGTTGCCGATGCCGCAGTATATTGTATTTTATAATGGCACAGAACAAATCCCAGATGATCACACGCTTGTGTTATCAGATGCTTTTGAAAGTGATCCGACTGCGAACGAGATGGAACCAGCATTGGAATGCAAAGCGCGGGTAATGAATGTCAACAGTGGACATAATGCGGAGCTGATGAATAAGTGCAAACGATTAATGCATTATTCATTGTTTATTGCAAGAATTCGGCAGAATACCAACAATGGAATGTCAGTTGAACAGGCAATTGATGAAACTATCACATATTGCATTGATCATGACATCCTCAAAGATGTTCTGCTGAAAAATCGAAGCGAGGTGCGTCATATGATTTTAACAGAGTTTGATGAAAAGAAATTTGCCAAGTCCATGTGGGAGGAAGGACACGAATCTGGTTACTTAGAATGTCGCGATTCAATTCTTAAGATCATGGATGAAATCAACAACGGAAATGATACCGTGGAAAAACTGGTTGCATTAGGATATGATGCAACACTTGCCCAAAAAGTATTGGAGAAAAAATAAACCGGAAACGATTATGCAATGTTGAATGGGAAAATTCATAAGAAACACGACTCCAAAAAGCTGTAAAGACAAATGCTTTACAGCTTTTCTTATATCATTCATCTTTTGTCATTACTTTCACCATCGTTTCTTTTATCATGGTTTTTCATTCTAAGTTCATTAATTCCCCAGGCAAAAAATGGAAATGCACCTGCAACCATAATAGAAATCAGTAAATAGATTACATCAATTTCTTTTTTTCCAATACAGAAGGCTACGAAAATACCAATCATGATCATCGCAACTCCACCAAAATGTTTTACATAGTATTTGCAAAACCCGTCTTCTCTCTCCACAATCCATTTGTCTTCAAAATCAAGTTCCTGTTTTTTTCCCATATTGATAACCTCCAACTTTGAACATCAACCCCATTAAAATTGCCTTCGGCCGGGCTGACACTATCCTTTAATTTTTCGCTTTTAAAGCAGCCATTAATTGCTCTTTTGCTTTATTCTCTTCATACATTGTAATGACTTCCTGGTCATATTTCATGTCGAACTTCACACGAATATTCCCCCGGTTTTCAATCATGCTTTCTGCAATATAATACAAATCCTCTCGTACCTTTTCAAATTTCTCTTCGGTGCTTTTCCAGATATTATAATCGAAAACATAATTACATGCCAAAACCATATTTCTATCATCGTCCCATTCTTCTTCTGAAGCATAATATGTTGGATACAAATAAGGAAAATCTCTCATAAGTTCACCCGGGCGATTAATATCTTCTAAATATAACAAGGATATTACCGTTTTTCCATTCGTGATTTCAAAAAGCATCTGATTCTGTTCATTCCATACTAATTTATATATGTAATTAATCATGCCTGTTTTTTCTCCCTTTGTATCAAATGGTTCCATCTTTTGTCAATAGTTTCTTTTAGCCCATTCGTTTCCATACCGTACATATTGTATAAATATTCTAGCAAATCAAATGGTTTCTGCTCCAATCGAAAATCCTCATAGTATTTACAAACATTTTTATCATAACAAATATTAAAATTTTCATCAGGAATTTCACTATCTTCCATGAATTTTTTGACAAATTCATTTAATTCGTTTCGTTTTTCTTTTGCTTTATTTCCCCATTTATATAAAAAACTATGATTTAAGACATATATTGCCGCCGAATGTTGACATTCACACTGCCACAAAAGCGCAATACCTTCTCCTTCATTCTGTATATAAAACAGTAAATTACCATCACAGTTCCACTCTAATTCATATATCCAATTCACCATATTTATTTCTTTACAATAATTTATAAAATTATCATATATTTCCTTTCCGTAACTCATAGTATTTTTATAATTGTATTCTTGATCCTTTTATATCATATCTGTATCCTGCAGATATATCCCATGATTATACAACAGCTAACAATGCTGGTAAGCACTCTGGAGCACATATAAGAAATCCAACAACAATTACTACTATGGCTATTGCAACCAATAATTCGTTTGGCTTATCCAAATCTAAATCTTTTGCCTCTATTTTAGCCTTTGCCCTTTTCATTTTCTTTAATCCCTTTTTTTGTTTTTGATATTCTGGAGTATTGCGAGCCTTATCTCGAACTTTTTTAGGGATTTTTTTATCGTCTAATGTTTTGCCATGACTAGGTGTTCCATCAACATTTTCTACACCTTCAACAATTTTTTTCCCACTTTTTCCTTTTACATGTACGTGTGGTTTGGAATCTCCGCCATGTTCTGGTAAATCAACACGATACTTCCATCCTTTATACCCTAAGTCCTTCCACCCTCCACTGCTTCCTTTAAGAGTTATTACATCTCCTTTATCTGCTTGTTTGTTTTCACTTATCAAATTGTCATCATCTATTCGTTTTAACTCTTTTTGCAATTTTCTTGCAGTTTTATTTGATATTTCCCCATCCTTTTTCTTTTCTTGATTTGCCTGCTTAACAAGAATTTTAATATTTTCAATTGTTTGTTTTCTTGATTGTGCATAAGCTGTGCTTGAAGTATCTAATACTATTATACACATCAACATAAATATTAACAATTTTTTTAGTACCATTCTAGCCTGATCGTTTTTTTTCATAATTACTATTTCTCCTTTTCTTTTGCCTTTTATTAATTTCCTCTTTGATCCCCTTGTAAATATTTTATTCTCTCCTTTCTACAAAAGCCAAAGTATTTTTTAATAACACACAGCTCTTATTTTATCTATTTTAATAAATCAGACTATTATATTCAACAAAAACTTCACCAACGACCATATTTTTACACCATCGACATAAGAAAACCCATTTTACCAGTTTCCTGATAAAATGGGTTTTTCTATCTTGCTTACTTATGTCCAGCGACATTAATACGTATCAATGCCTTGTGGAGTGCATACTCTGCACGCTTCAAATCGAGATTCTGTGACTTCGCAGCAATTCGTTCTTCTGCACGCTCCTTCGCGGCTTCCGCACGATTGATGTCGATTTCATCCGGCCATTCGGCAAGCTCCGCAAGCAGCGTAACTTTCTCGCCGAGAATTTCTGCAAATCCTGCATGGACGGCTGCAACTTTCTGTTCATCACCGTTGTGTATGATCACAACACCGGGTTCAAGGACGGTGGTCAGTGGAATATGATTTTTGTACACTCCGATTTCTCCATCCGCCGTATTGAATTCCAGCATATCTGCCTCACCGGCAAAAAATACACGATCCGGTGTGATGATCTCGACCTGAAATAAATCTTTTCCTTCTGCCATAATACCCCTTTCCTGCCTTTGCAAATTTTTACTTTGCTTTCGAATAAGACTCTTTTACATCGTCAATCGTTCCGGCATTGAGGAAGTAACTTTCCGGTACATCATCGAGTTTTCCATCCAGGATTTCGCGGAAACCACGGATGGTCTCGGCGATCGGCACGTATTTTCCTTCCAGTCCGGTAAACTGTACAGCTACCGAGAACGGCTGGGACAGGAATCGCTGTACCTTTCTTGCACGGCTTACAACAAGCTTATCATCCTCAGATAATTCGTCCATACCAAGGATGGCAATGATATCCTGCAATTCTTTGTACTTCTGTAAGATTTCCTGTACTTCACGGGCAACCTTAAAATGCTCCTCCCCAACAATACGTGGATCAAGGATACGGGAAGTAGATGCCAGTGGATCAACTGCAGGGTAAATACCAAGCTCTACGATCGAACGGTCCAATACCGTTGTTGCATCCAAATGCGCAAATGTCGTTGCCGGAGCCGGGTCTGTCAAGTCATCCGCAGGCACATAGACTGCCTGTACAGATGTAATAGAACCGTTCTTTGTGGATGTAATTCGCTCCTGCAATGCGCCCATCTCCGTCTGCAGTGTCGGCTGATATCCTACAGCGGATGGCATACGGCCAAGCAACGCGGATACCTCAGAACCTGCCTGTGTGAAACGGAAAATATTGTCGATGAAAAGAAGCACGTCTTTTCCACCTTTGTCACGGAAATATTCTGCCATCGTAAGTCCGGTCAACGCTACACGCATACGGGCTCCCGGTGGCTCATTCATCTGTCCGAATACCATGGTCGTCTTGTCGATTACGCCGGATTCTTTCATTTCGTAGTAAAGGTCATTTCCCTCACGGGTACGCTCTCCTACTCCGGTAAATACGGAATATCCGCCATGCTCCTTCGCAATATTGTGAATCAGCTCCTGGATCAGTACGGTCTTTCCTACACCCGCACCTCCAAACAGTCCGATTTTTCCACCCTTTTGATATGGGCAAAGCAAATCTACGACTTTGATACCGGTCTCAAGCATCTCCTGTGAAGTTGCCTGCTCCTCGAATGATGGTGCCGGTCTGTGGATCGGCCATTTCTCCTCGGTATCCGGAGCTGCGATTTCATCAATTGGATCACCCAATACATTAAACAGTCTGCCCAGTGTCTTCTCTCCAACAGGAACAGAGATCGGGGCACCTGTTGCAATGGCATCCATACCACGAACCAATCCGTCGGTTGGTCCCAAAGCGATACATCTTACTGTATCATCACCCAGATGCTGAGCCACTTCCACAACCAGTCTTCCGCCATCTTTTAACGGCACTTCGATTGCTTCGTTGATCTCAGGCAGATGTCCTTCCTGGAATTTGATATCCAGTACGGCACTGATAATCTGTGTGATTTTACCAATATTATTACCTGCCATTTATTTTCTCCTTATTTTTTACGTTGAAATTGCATTTGCGCCCGCCACAATTTCGGTAAGTTCCTGCGTAATGGAACCCTGGCGCGCGCGATTGTACTTCAGTGACAGATCACTGATCATTTCTTCCGCATTGCTGGTTGCTGAATCCATTGCCTGCATACGTGCACCGTTCTCACTGGCTACCGCCTCAACGAGTGCTCCGTAAAATAAGCTCGTCACATATTTCGGAATAATCATATTCAATGCCTCTTCCTCGTTTGGCTCATAATTCATCAGAACATTGGAATCCTCTGCGTCCTCCGGATCGATTTCAACCGGAAGGAGTTTGATCATCTTTGCTTCCTGACTTACTGTATTCTTAAAATGCGTGTATGCCAGATAGATTTCTCCTACTTCTCCGTTTGTAAATGCTTCGAGTACCTTGTTGCACAAAGCCGCCGCATCCGGATAGGTCGGAGCTTCCATCATGTAAGAAGCATCCAGTGCAATGTGATAATCTCTCCGTCCGAGTGCCTCTACACCTTTTCCTCCTACGGCATAGATGTCGAGATCTTCTTTCGGAAAATCACTGCCTGTAATCAGTTTGACAATGTTGGAATTATATCCACCTGCCAGTCCTCGATTCGAAGTAATGACAACGATTGCTTTTCTTTTGGAATCGCCTGCCTGCAAATACGGATGATTGATATTGCCACTTCGTGCCAGCATGGAACTTACGGTTTTGTACATATAATTGAAATACGGGTCCGTCTGTTCCGCACGGCTTTTGGCTTTCTGTAGCTTAACGGTTGAAACCAGCTTCATGGCTTTGGTGATCTGCTGCGTACTCTGTATGCTGCTTTTTCTTCGCTTTATGTCTCGCATGGAGGCCATGTCTTACCACCTACTTTCTGCCATTATCGGAAGGATGCTTTGCATTCTTCGATTGCTTTCACCAGCTTCTGTTCTGTCTCTTCATCCATCACTTTCGTTGCTGCAATGCTTCCCGGAATCTCCGGATATCTGGTATCGATATAATCAAAGAGTTCATTCTGGAAACGCAGAATGTCTGCTACCGGAATGTCCATAAGATATTTCTTGATTGCTGCATAAATAATGATAACCTGTTTCTCAACCGGCATCGGCTGATACTGTGGCTGCTTTAAGATTTCCTTCAGACGCTCGCCCTGTGCCAGCTTCTCGGTCGTATCGGCATCCAGTTCCGAACCAAACTGTGAGAATGCTGCCAGCTCACGGTACTGTGCCAACTCGGTACGAATCGGCGCTGCGATCTTCTTCATCGCCTTGATCTGCGCAGAACCACCTACACGGGATACCGAAAGTCCGGCATTGATTGCCGGCCGGAAACCTGCATTGAACATCTCTGTCTCCAGGTAAATCTGACCATCCGTGATGGAAATAACGTTGGTTGGAATATAGGCAGATACATCGCCTGCCTGTGTTTCGATAATCGGTAATGCAGTTAGGGAACCGCCACCCAACTTATCAGAAAGTCTTGCTGCACGCTCAAGGAGTCTTGAATGCAGATAGAAGACATCTCCCGGATAAGCCTCACGTCCCGGTGCTCGTTTCAAAAGCAGGGAAAGTGTACGATATGCAGCTGCATGCTTACTCAGATCATCGTATACAACAAGGACATCTTCGCCATTTTCCATCCACTCCTCACCGATTGCACAGCCTGCATATGGTGCGATGTACTGCAATGGCGCAAGCTCACTGGCAGTCGCTGCAACTACGGTCGTATATGCCATAGCTCCGTATTCTTCCAGTGTCTTTACAATCGTTGCAACGGTGGAAGCTTTCTGTCCGATTGCGACATAAATACACTTCACACCCTGTCCCTTCTGGTTGATAATGGTATCCACAGCAATCGCTGTCTTTCCTGTCTGACGGTCTCCGATGATCAGCTCTCGCTGTCCACGTCCAATCGGCACCATGGAATCGATTGCCTTGATACCTGTCTGCAATGGTGTATCTACGGATTTTCTTGAGATGACACCGGATGCTACACGCTCAATTCTACGATACTTATCCGTATCTACCGGACCCTTGCCATCGATTGGCTGTCCCAGCGCATTTACGACACGACCAAGCATAACATCTCCGACTGGTACCTCTACCACTCGTCCGGTTGTCTTTACCGTGTCACCTTCATTAATATTTTTCTGAGAGCCAAGAAGTACGGCACCTACGTTGTCTTCCTCAAGGTTCATGACCATTCCGTAGACCTCTCCTGGAAACTCCAAAAGCTCTCCCTGCATTGCGTTCTCCAGACCATGGATACGTGCAATACCATCTGCTACCTGGATAACGGTTCCCACATCTGCAACTTCCAGTTGGGAAGCGTATCGTTTAATCTGCTCCTTGATTACGGAACTGATTTCTTCTGGTTTTAAATTCATGGAGCGCACTCACCTACTTTCAACTGTATTTTGGATAATTCGCGGGTTAAATCATACAGTTTTGTCTGAATACTGCTGTCTACCACGCGGTCTTTGATGCGGATAACCATGCCGCCGATCAATGCGGCATCCACATCGTAATGCATTTCAAATTTCACATATTTTGTTGTCTCAAGCAGTCTCTTTTCGACTGCTGCCTTCTGCGCATCACTCAGTTCCATGGCAGAAGTTACATAGGCGGTTCCGATATTTTTGTACTCTTTGACCTGTTCCATGAAGTACGTAAAAACGCTCTCAATCTCATTGTAATGATCCTTCTCTACAATCATTCGCATCAGACCTACAAGTTCATCCTCTACCTGCCCTTTGAAAATATCTTCGATCAGTTTAACCTTCTCTTCTTTATCAATCTTGGGATGGTTCATCAGCCGGGTCAGATCCGGGTTCTCCTGCAAAGCGACAGCCACAGTCCGGACTTCCTCGAACATGGTGTCAATGCGGTTCTCTTCCACAGCCAGCTGAAACAATGCATCCCCATATGTTCTGGATACTAGCTTAGCCATGTTGATTCACCCATCTCTTTCAATGTCTCATCCACAAGGGAATCCTGGATACTGGTATCAATGGATGCTGCCACAACTTTCTGTGCCATCATAGCTGCGATGGTAATCATCTCCTGCTTCATATCATCCATTGCGTGCTTTTTCTCCAGTTCTGCTTCCTGTTTGGCATGTGCAATAATGCGGGAAGCTTCCTCTTTCGCCTCGTCAATGATTTTGGTCTGATTCTTCATCGCCTTCTGTCTCGCATCGGCAAGAATCACTTCAGCTTCTTTGTCAACTTCTTTGAGCTTTGCCTCATATTCTGCTTTCAGGGCTTCGGCACTCTCTTTGTCTTCCTTCGCACTGTCAATATCATTGGCAATCCGCTCCTGCCTGTCTTTCAACAGTTTCCGCGCCGGATTAAAAAGCAGATATGACATTGCAAGTACAAGGAAAAATACTGCAATTGCCAGTAACGCTGTATCGAAGAGCAACTGTGGATCAAGATTAAATAAAAATGTCTGTTTAGCTAACACTCCTGCTTACTCTCCTTTCCTTCTTTATATTGAAACACATTTTTAATGTGTCTCAAGGAGCACACCGCATGAATAATCGCTTCGCGATGCGGTGTTCGTAGGAGACATATCTTCGATATGCCTCATTATCCTAACGGATGAACGAAAAGTAAAAGCATGGCAACAAGCAGACCATAGAGACCGGTTGTCTCGGCAACGGCCTGTCCCAAAAGCATGGTAGACATGATCTGTCCTCTTGCTCCCGGATTACGTCCTACTGCTGCAGCACCATGTCCGGCTGCGATACCCTGTCCAATACCAGGTCCGATACCTGCGATTACTGCAAGTCCTGCACCGATGGCGGAGCATGCTCTAATTAAATCCTGTCCTGAAATATTCATATAAAAATCCTCCTTAACCATATAAGATCTTTTTGTTAATAGTACATCAATTCGCTTCGCGAATGCAATTTGCGTAGGACATGTATCTTCGATACATGTCATCCATCACAAGCCTGTGATACATAAGTCATGGTCAGCATACAGAATACATATGTCTGAATTGCTCCGGAGAACAAATCAAAATATACATGCAATGCTGCCGGCCATACGATGGCCAGTTTTCCAAGTAGTCCATATACCAGTGCCATGATAACGGTTCCTGAAAGTATGTTTGCGAACAAACGCAGCGACAGGGAAATCGGTATCGCAATCTCACTGATAATGTTGATTGGCGCCCAGATTGGGAGCCATGGCGGTAATGGTGAACACATTCCCGTCCAGATTTGTTTTGCGCTCTGATGCTTAACTTTGCAGACACGAATCATAAAGAATGTTATCAGCGCAAGCGCAAGTGTTGTGCCGTAATCGGCTGTCGGCGGCCGGAGTCCTACAAGTCCGGAAATATTACTCATCAGTATGAAAATAAAAATCGTACTGATATAATTTACGAACTTCGGAGCCCATTTGCCCATGGTGGATTCCACCATATCATCTAACTTTTCTACAATCAGCTCAATGACGTTCTGGAAAGCATCGGGTTTGTCCGTTGCATGCTTCAGCTTCCGGTTTGCAATGATTGCAAAAATCAGCATGATTGCCATAACAATAAGAATGCACGCATGACTGGTCGTAATCCAGACTTTCTGCCCGAATACCTCCACCTGAAAAATCCCATGGATCATAAAATCAATGTCAGCTGACATTAAAATCCCCTGATTCACATAGTCACCTCCTTTATATTTATTTTTATTCCACTATTTCTTCGTCAGAAGCTGCATCACGTCTTCCAAACAATCTGCCCGCTGCTTTTTCAAAAAGCGGCTGAAGGTAGGCTCCTATCTTTAGTCCCAATACCCCAAGAAAAGCGGTAAACAGATTCCCGAAATGAAAATAGCCCAATATAATTAACAGAACTGCCACAACGAAGTACCGTAGCAGGCACTTTGCGATAATTCTGCGATTGGCATCTTTGCTCTCGCCCATGGATACTGCATCCCACAGTACACTTGCAATATGAATCGCAAGTCCGACTGCAATCGCTATTCCATACCACAGGCCTATGGAATAAGCGGCTTTATCTTCTACAAACCACACCCCGGCAAACTGAATCACCAACCCGTATCCGATGATTGTTGCAACCAGTCCCGGTAATGCATCGTTTAATCTTCTTAGCATGTGTACGCCCCAATCCTGTCTGGCAGCATATACTGCCTATTTTTTCATTAATTTTCTGGCCATCTTGTATATATTGGTAGATCCGGCCAAAGCACCGATAAAGAAAAACGGAATCATCATCCATGAAATCCCTGTTTTTTCCCCAAGCCAGATACCAAATATCGAGCATAAAAAAATAGGAACAAGCATATTGATTCCAAATTGAAATACCAATATCAGTGCATTCCATACCTGTTTATTATCTTTCTTCATGGCTCCCCTTTATACTTTCTCGCAACTATATTTTATTATACCATTTTTCGTCGATTTGTCCATAAGAACTGGCTTTTGCATAAGCTTTTCGTCAATATGTTAACAAATTTTACCAAAACTTCGTATAAATGACAAAAGGAGCCCTACATTACTGCGCTTTCGTGCATATGTATTGCTCCTGTGTATGTCTCTCTCTAAAATTATTTACTTTTAAAGTGTTTCCTATGCTACAACCCCAACGAAACATTTCTTCCTGTATGCTCATATCTGCGCAGCGTTACCCCTGCGGCACGGAGCATTTTCTTGGAAGCCATGACTCCTGCGGTATCTGCATATTTGTCACTGTCATATACAACTTCGCGAATGCCCGACTGAATGATGGCCTTTGCACATTCGTTACATGGGAAAAGCGTCACATAAATGCTAGCTCCCTCAAGGCTGCCACCGCGATAATTCAGTATCGCATTCAGTTCACTGTGCGTTGTATAAAAATATTTGTTGTCATCTCCTTCCCGAACCCACGGAAATTCATCATCGGAACATCCGGTCGGGAATCCATTGTATCCCATCGATAGGATTTTGTGCTCGGAGCTTACGATACAGGCTCCCACCTGGGTATTCGGATCCTTTGAGCGCATGCCCGAAAGCATCGCGATTCCCATGAAGTATTCATCCCAACTGATATAATCCTGTCTCTTCGTGCTCATATTCTACACCTCTTTAATATGTGATAAGTTCTCATAGAAAACTTATTTCGTACCAAAAATACGGTCTCCAGCGTCTCCAAGTCCCGGAACGATATATTTCTTTTCATTCAGATGCTCATCAAGTGCACCGATGAAAATGTCAACATCCGGATGTGCTTCTTTCAGTCTCTGTACGCCTTCCGGAGCAGCAATGATGCACATAAAGCGAATGCTCTTTACCCCTTTGTCCTTTAACATCTGTAATGCTGCCACTGCAGATCCACCGGTTGCCAGCATTGGATCTACAACAAATACTTCACGGTTTGAACAGTCAGCCGGAAGTTTGCAGTAATATTCTACCGGCTCTGCAGTCTCCGGATCACGGTAAAGTCCGATATGACCGACTTTTGCTGCCGGAATCATCTCAAGCATCCCTTCCACCATACCAAGACCTGCACGCAGGATTGGTACGACTGCCAGTTTCTTTCCCTTCAATTCTTTTACGGTTGTCTTACAGATTGGTGTCTCAATCTCTACATCTGTAAGTTCAAGGTCTCTGGTCGCTTCATAGCACTCTAACATTGCCACTTCACTTACCAGTGTACGGAACTCTTTGGAACCGGTTTCCTTTCTTCTCATAATTCCAATCTTATGCTGGATCAGCGGATGATCCATAACTACTACTTTTGCCATGCTCGTATTCTCCTTCGTTTTCGTTTAATTTTTTTACGAGTTTTTTGATTGATTTGCGCAATGTCTCATAGCATAATCCATATGCCGGTAACGCCCCTCCATACGGATCTAATATTTCCAGTTCATCGCCCACATAAGATGTAAGCACGTGAATATTTTCCGGAATCGCATTCTCGAACTGTTCAAGAATCCGTTCTCTCTGCACCTCTTCCATTGGCAGGACCAGCGCATCTTCCGTCAGATCTTCCTCTGTCAACTGCTGCGAAACAAAACCCTCCATATTGATTCCATTACTGATCAAAACAGCCTCCGCCTTCTGGTTCATCGGTTCTGGAAACTGTACAACAAGTCCGCGGGACACAACCTCTACCGGATGTTTCAGTGAAAAATCCCCAAATATTCCTGCGGCCATCGCTTCGCGGCACGTTCCTGTCTGCGAAACGAAAATAATTTTGTTATATTCCATACTCTGCCCTCTCTTATTCTATACATGTATTACGGTATGTCCGGCCGCTTTAAGTAACCTGTTCATAATCGCCTGTCCAATTCTCGGTGTCTGGAAACATTCTGAATAAATTTCCCCCACATTTAATTCATCACATTCCCTGAGAATTTTATATAAATGCTGCGCAATGGCATCCTCGTCTGCACGTTTTCCAATACAGAGGATCACATCCGCATCATACTGTTCTTTTGTCTCTTCGGTTGCAATGACGGCTACTTTCTTGCCTTCTGCCTGACGTGCTGCTGTCAGCTCATTAATCTTTGCAACGACTGCATCCTGCGCACCGTCCACAATTACCATGTCAGCCTTCGGCGCATAATGCTTATACTTCATCCCCGGTGCTTTCGGCTTTCTTGTATCATCTGCCGCAATAATGCCCGGATCAATGACAACTTCCTCTCCCAACACTTCGGACAGCATCTCCGGGGTAATATATCCCGGACGAAGCACCATCGGTTTGTCCTCGGTCAGGTCAATGATCGTAGATTCAATTCCAATGCCTACCGGACCTCCATCGAGGATCATTGCAATCCTTCCGGAAAGATCTTCTGCTACATGCTGCGCCTCTGTTGGGCTTGGACGTCCGGATGTATTGGCGCTTGGTGCTGCGATCAGGCATCCGCTTTTACGGATGAGATCGAGCGCTACCGGATGATTCGGCATACGCACTGCCACCGTGTCCATTCCTCCGGTTGTGGCTGACGGCACGGCATCACTCTTCCATACGATCATCGTCAGTGGTCCCGGCCAGAATGCATCTGCCAGCTTTTTGGCCTGTTCCGGAATCGTTTTTGCAACGCGTTCCATATCCGAAAATTCTGCAATGTGCACAATCAGCGGATTGTCCGAAGGACGTCCTTTCGCTGCGTAAATCTTCTTCGCTGCTTCCGGATGCAACGCATCTCCACCAAGTCCATAAACGGTCTCGGTCGGAAACGCAACAAGCTCTCCCTCCGCAATCAGTTGTCCTGCCTGTTCCATTATATGTTCGTCAATCTGTCTGGGATCAACTTTCTCTATTATTGTCTCCATAACTCCCACACTTTTCATTTCTGTCAAAGACTTATTTTTACCATTCAATCTATTATATGATACACAAAGCATCATTGTCAAATTGAACAAAAAAAAGCGCGTTTTGCAAGATATGTCGTAAAAACACGACGAAAAAAGTTTGAATCATAAGACCTTAATATCTATAATATACTTATAATTTCAGAAAAGGAGGATATGTCGTGGAAAAAGTACGTTACATGATTTCCGATGCCGCCGCCATGGCCGGTGTGGAGACACATGTGTTACGTTACTGGGAAGAGGAACTCGATCTGACCATCCCGCGAAATGAGATGGGCCATCGATATTATACACGCGAAAATATACTGGAATTTCAAAAGATCAAAGAATTGAAAGAACAAGGCTATCAGCTGAAAGCCATCCGGATGATCATACATAGTCAGGATGTGGAAAAAGCGCAGGCGCTCTATCGCCCGGATGCAGGCACTTCCGACGGTCATTCTGCGAATGATCTGTTAAATATGCCGTCCGGCTGCCAGTCCAGACATACCTTTGTGTCAAGCCACAAAGATACGGAAAACGGACTGTCCGCCGAGGAACGCATGGCGCAATTCCGCGAACTGATGAGTGACATTGTCGGCCGCGCCATTGCGCAGAACAACGAAGAACTAAGTCTGAGTATCAGTCAGGAGGTGCGAGAGACCGTCTTGAAAGAAATGAATTATCTTTTCCGGGAACAGGAAGAGTCCCAGGAGGAGCGCTACAGAAAACTCGATGCCGCAATCCGCAGCAAACTCCGCAAAAAACACTCGCTTTTTTCCCGGAAAGACAAGTCCAAAAAGGTTTCAAAAGTCAAAGGCGATGCCGTGCCTACTACATAACTTCAAGTACGACTGCCTGATATCCGTCAAGTGTGATCTCTGATCCTTTTACGGATATCCCCTGCAACGCGGACGCCGTATTATCGAGTACGACCTTAGCCTCCCCTGTTGGAAGTGCTACGCGTTGCGGTTCTTTCTGGAAATTGACCAGCACCATTAGGCGCTCTCCACCGAGTGTTCTTGTATAGATAAAAAGTTCTTCATTCTCCGGTTCATCTCCTGTAAATACTCATGTACATGCGAAATCCGTCAATTCCCTTTTCGCACCACCAATTCATCATGTCATAGACATGTTCACGTACCTGTGGATTATCCCAGTTGAGATCCGGCTGTTTTGTGGAAAACAGATGCAGGAAATACATGTCTGTCTGCGGATCGTATTTCCATGCGGAACCACTGAAACAGGAACCCCAGTTATTCGGCTCGCTGCCATCTTCCCTGCCTTTTCGCCAGATATAAAAATCACGGTAAGGATTGTCTACGCTCTTGCGGCTTTCCAGCTTCCGCCACATCCTTGATTCGAACCATTTTTCCCTCTCTTTAACTAATCCGACTCGTACAGTATGCAAACGATGTACTAGCCTCTCTTTGCTGCAACAAGTTCGATATACGTACAGATCATTTTCACAACACCGTCCACACCAAGTGCGGTCTCATCCAGACACAGGTCATAATTGCCTGCCTGTCCCCACTCCTGTCCGGTGTAATAATTGTGATATGCACTGCGCTTTTCATCGGTTTTATCTACAAGACGAGCTGCCTCTCGCTCTGTGCATCCATGTTTTTCTTTAATCGCCTGTACTCGTTTCTTCTTATCTCCGGATAAAAAGACTTTTATGGCCTGCTCATTGTATACATAATTACCACAGCGACCGATCAGCACGCCCTGCGGCTCAATAATAACTGCTTTCATCGCTTTCTTTGGAATGCTGCGAATCACATCGCTGTCCATATCCATTGCGATTGCCTCTAGGAAATCGCTCGTCTCTTTCTCTCCGAAAAAGGTCGGAAATCGCCCAAACGCATCACTTTTCTCTGCAATCTTCTGAATTTTTTTCTTATTATAAAATGGAATGGAAAAATGCTCCGCCAGCTTTTCTCCTATTTTATCTCCGTCACATCCACATTCTCTTGCAATTGTAATAATCATAGTCTACCTCCATTGCTCCCAATTCACAATTTTACCACTTCTGCCGAATCCCCGGAAAAATCCGGCATTCCTTCCCTGCCTTTTCCCTCTGCTTTTAGACACCATAAGCTGCTGCCGAAAATGAAAATCCTCCCATTCAAGCATCGTAAATGGCTGCTCCTCAGTGACAAGCACCTGGGTATTTTTCTTATGGTACTCCGGATAATGCCCGACATATCCGCAACTATGCAGTTCTTTTTCGACCTGTCTGCGTTTCTGCCGGATCTCCAGATTCTTCGTTTCTCCGTAATCTCTTGGCGGATACGGACTTGATGCTTTCTGTACCAGCTCATATATATACTGATACAAAGCCTCCCTCTTCGGTGACAGCAACTGCCGGCTCAGATACACTTCCATTTTTTCCGTTGCGTTATTTGCGTACTGCTGCACCAGTGAAATAAATTCCGTATCGTTTACCTCTTTTGCCAGACGAAGTACTGTCTCCACGCCTTCCTCACGCAATGGAAAATGGTCTGCCATAAGATCATCCACCACCGGAGACCACCTCCGGAATGGGGGAAAATAAATCAATCCCTGCAACGCGATCTCCGTCTCATTGCAATATTCCGGTCCCATATAACGGTATTTGTCCGCCATCGTTCCGACCATATAAACCAGTTGCCGCCACTGTTCCTGTCCCTTTACCCAAAAATGCCCGATTTCATGGTACCGGTAACAGGCCACATGCATCACAAGTGTCTCGAACCATAAGGTGACGACATTGTCATATCCCTGATGTACGATCAGCCCATATCTTCCATCCTCCTGCGGGACAAGCAGCTCCACCTCCGTCACTTCCTGTTCCGGCTGGTAATCACCGCGCCGCGACGCATTCTCCAGCGTAAGATAACACTCCACCGCATCATTCATAATATAGGGAATAATATATTCTTTTCTACCATCCTTTTCCTGTATACAAAGCTCAAAAGAGCCATAATCCAATAACTCACCGATCATGTAAAACGGTTTTGGCATGTCCTCCTGCAACCCCGGAAGAATGGATTTTAATTCATTATAATCTTTCATGTTTTATTCAAGTTCTTTCCGTTCTTTCTTCGATTTCATACTGTCTCTGCCACTTACATTATACGCAAAAAGCTGTAAAATTCAATGCGGATTTTACAGCCTTTTTATAACACTTCTCTTGCCTGTCCGCAGAAAACGCGGTACAATGCAAATCAAATACTACATGCACAAGGAGAACTTATGAAAAAAATCGCTTTTTTTGATATTGACGGTACACTTACCTCAGAAATAGATGGGTCCATTCCGGTCAGCGCAATCGAAGCTATACGCGCCGCCCGCGCAAACGGGAATTTAATGTTCATCAATACAGGAAGATGCTTTCAAAATGTGGAAGAACGTTTCCGTTCCATCGGATTTGACGGACTCGTGTGCGGATGCGGCACCAATATTTACTGTGAGGACAGGGAAATTCTACATGTGTCTCAGACACATGATGTCACTATGGAACTCCTAAAAGCTGCCCAGGACGCAGACTTAGATATTCTTTTTGAATCCTACAAGGAAGTTACCTTTGACCGCAGCCGTCCTTTACATGACTCGGAAGCAATAAAGTTATACCGACAGTTTGCAAGCTTTGATTATCATATGCCGGACCCGAACACAACCCCGGATTTTGCATGTGATAAATTTGTTACCTGGTTCCAAAAGCCCGCACAGCTTGCTGAGTTTCGTCAGGTAAGTGATCAATATTTTACCTGTATTGACCGTGGCGGAAATTTCCGTGAATATGTTCCGCATGGATATAGCAAAGCGACCGGTATCCAGTATGTTCTGGATCATTATGGTCTTCGCAAGGAAGACGCCTATGTCTTTGGTGACAGCAACAATGATCTGCCTATGCTCACATATATTCCAAACAGCGTGGCCATGGGAAATGCAAGTCCAGCATCGCTCTTTGACGAGGTATCCTATGTGACAAAGAAAGCCAGCGAAGATGGCATTTCTGTGGCATTGGAACACTTTGGATTCATTTAAACCGCTTTAAAACAATTTCTTACTATAACAAAAAGAAGCCGCTACATGAATTACTTCATGTAACAGCTTCTTTTGTTTTACCTGTATGTAGCTGTGATTAGCCCTGAGCAATAGCTCCAGTAGGGCAAACACCTGCACATGTACCACAATCTACACAAGCAGATCCGTCGATCTCGTACTGAGAAGCACCTGCAGAGATTGCTCCTACAGGACACTCACCTGCACATGTACCACAGCTAACGCATGAATCAGAAATTACGTATGCCATAATAGAATCCTCCTTAAATAATGATCATTATTCGCCTCATTGGCTTAAGGATATTCTAGTACAAACCCCAAAGAAGTTCAAGAGTTCCGACAAATGTATTTAATTTGATGCATGCGCACATATTCCTAATTCCAGGTAATAAAATGATAACTGTCAAGTACCTGAAAGAATTTTGCCAGTCTTTCGTACAATGGATTGGCTTTCTCTCCGAACTGCTCCTCCACTTCTTTGCCAATGGCGATGATGTCTTTCTCACCATCCATGATTGGCCAGACAAAACTTCCCATTTCGTCAAGGTGAATGTGCGTAACCTTTGGCTTGTGAAAAAATTTCTGTGCCAGCCGATTGAAAAAGCCGGTATTTTCGATATCCAGTGTAACGATTCCTTTTTCGTCCTTCGCCCATGCAATGGCTTCATGACGCTTTGGTTTTCTTTCCAGATAATTTTCCTGTTGATCTTTGTTTGTTTTTTTCTTCATCTCTATTTACTTTCTTTTTTCTTCTTCCAAAAAGAAAATTTCAGTACCAAAAGAATAATCAGTGCAAATACAACCAGACTTCCGATTGTAGCTACCGGCTCAGAAAGGTTGAGCTTTCCGGACAAGTCGATAACCTCGTCAATCTTAAATACAGCAAATACGGCAAGAAGGATACCAATGATACCTTCACCTGCGATCATACCTGAGCAGTATAGCATACCATCGCTGATTATACGCTCCTTGTCTTTCTTCTCCTTCTTAGACTTCTCAAAGGCAAGACGGATAAGTCCACCAACCATGATGCATGCGTTCAGCTGTACTGGAAGGTATACACCAATTGCGAATGGAAGTACCGGAATTCCAACAACTTCTACTGCAATAGCAAGGAATACACCGATGAATACCAATGCCCATGGAAGGTTGTTGTTCATAACACCCTCGATGATCATCTTCATCAGCATTGCCTGTGGAGCACCAAGCTGCTCGGTACCGAATCCCCATGCAGAATCTAACAGATACAGTACACCACTGATTGCAAGACCTGCTGCGATAACACCGATGATCTCACCGATCTGCTGCTTCTTTGGTGTTGCACCAAGCAGATAACCGGTCTTCAAATCCTGTGACGTATCACCAGCAATAGCTGCTACAATACAGATGATAGAACCGATAGCGATCGCTCCCTGCATTCCGTGGATACCGGAATCACCAGTTGCCTTCAGAATAATTGTTGCAATCAAAAGTGTTGCAATTGCCATACCGGAAACCGGGTTATTGGAACTTCCTACTAAACCAACCATTCTTGAAGAAACAGTTGCGAAGAAAAATCCGAAAATAACTACGATCACTGCACCCAGTAATGAAACTGGAATCTGTGGAAGTAACCATACAAGGATGGTCAGAATTGCAATTGCTGCAAGGATGATTTTCATGTTCAGATCCTGATTGGTACGAACATTTCCACCCTCTTTTGTTCCATTCATGCTCTTTAATGCATCACGGAAAGTACGTACAATAAGTGGCAATGACTTGATCAGACTGATGATACCTCCAGCTGCGAGTGCACCCGCACCGATATAACGAATATAACTTCCCCAGATAGCGCTTGCTCCACCGCTTGCAAACATCTCGCCAATTGGAGCTGTACCAGGATAAAGTGTAAGATCCGATCCAAATAATACGATTGCCGGAATCAATACTAACCAGCTGATGATACCACCGGCGAACATATAAGAAGAAATTCTAGGTCCACAAATGTAACCGACACTCATTACAGCCGGATAAATCTGTGTTCCGATTTCACCTGCATATCCCTTTACGCGGATATTAATTTCACTTGGAACAAGTTTCAAACCATCGATGATGAATTTGAATGCTCCTGCGATACCCAGTCCTGCGAATACAGTTGAAGCATTTGCTCCTCCCTCTTCACCTGCTAAAAGTACCTCTGCACATGCAGTTCCTTCCGGATATGGAAGCACTCCATGCTCTCTTACGATCAGCGCATTACGAAGTGGCACCATGAAAAACACACCGAGAAGACCACCGATTAATGCAATAACCGTAATCTCAAGAATACTAGGCTTGTCCATTTTGCCTTCTGCTGCCCATAAGAACAAAGCAGGAAGTGTAAAGATTGCACCTGCTGCCAGAGATTCACCAGCGGAACCGATGGTCTGTACCAGGTTGCTCTCCAAAATGGAGTTCTTTTTCATAATCACTCGAATGACACCCATAGAAATAACGGCTGCCGGAATAGATGCGGATACCGTCATACCAACGCGCAATCCCAGATACGCGTTTGCTGCACCGAATACAACTGCCAGAAGGACTCCCATAATAATGGATGTTACTGTAAGTTCAGGGGTAACTTTTTCTGGCGCAATATACGGCTTAAACTCTTGTTTTTCGTTCAATGTTATTCTCCTTTCCCCTTAATAGTAAAGTATCTTCAATATTATATCTTATTTTCTCATTATTGGCAACTATTTATGCTTTCCGCCAGTTCCACATCAGCCAAATGTATTTAATTTGATGCACGCGCATGTGTTCTTAAGCATTCTGCTTTTTCTTAAGAGAATCGTAAGTTTTTGCACAGATAATGAATGAAAGGGCTGTCAAGCCCAGCACGATCAGGGTTCCGGCAACAAGCCGGTTCACAAAAAATTCCATGCACTCCAGACGATGCAACATGTCGCTATACACATAGGTCAGATAAATATTGGCAACTACCGGATACGTTCCCATATGAACCATCGGTGCCGCGCATCTGGTTCTCCGCACAAAATCCACCACCAGAATAACCAAATTGATCACGAACACAACAATCAGCCGTCCCTCCAGATACCATCCGACCGAAGATGGCTGCATATGAAAAGGCATCTGCCCTCGGCTGACCATTATGGTGTTGATAAACATTCCGGCAATCATATAGATACCGGTTACAATACTGATCGTGATGATCCATTTTCTAAAACGATCGAATTCCACAACTTTCGTTCGATGATCCATGATACATTTTGCTGCCAATAGTATCAGTACAACGGCAAGTTCCACATAAGTCATGCTGTCTATTGCATTTCCTCGAAAAGCAAGGCCACCTTTAAAAAGCAGATAACACAGTATCACAATCGCGACTCCATTCTCGACAAGCTTGCGCATTTTTTCCTTGCCCTGCATCTTGGCAACACGCACAACTTCTGTGATTGCAGTATCCTGATCACTGTCTTTTGTTCCCGTGATAATATCCTGAATCCGCAGCTCAAGCATCTGTGCCACTGGCTCGATCACACCAATATCCGGAAACGTCTCACCCGTCTCCCTTAATTAAAGATATTGTTGGGTAAAAAAGAAAGGTCAGTCGATTTTGCCGATGAAGCGGTAGTAGATTTCTACTTCCTGCTCACGGCTTCCGTCCTCGCCCTTGACAGCTTCGTGGACGGTTATTTTTTCAATTAGAGTGTTCAGAAGTTCGGCGGTCAGCTCCACAGGGTTGACATACTGTTTCATCAGGGCAATCCACTTTTCAGCATCCGCTGCGGTCTGTACGGCGGCTTCCATCGTTTCGTGAAGCTGTCTTATTTTTGTTTCAAGCTCCTTTTGCTCGTTCTGGTACTTCTCGGACAGCATATTGAAGTTATACTCGGTTATGCGTCCGGCAGACCAGTCCTCATACATTTTAGCAAACAGCCCGTCAACCTCGGCTTTACGCTTCTCTGCCTTTTTCAGCTCCGCAGCCTGCTTTTTCTTCGCAGAGTTTCTTTCCCTGTCGCTGGCATTGAGCAGGCGTTTCAGCAGATTGTCCTCGTCTTTCTGTGCCAGCATAGACCAGTATTGCAGTCTTGCAAGCACATAGGCATACAGTACATCATAGCGGATATAGTGCATGGAACACTGGCGTAATCCCTGCCCGTTCTTGCTGCAATGGTAGTACCCGTATGGGTTCTTATTCTGCTTGTTTTCCCCATAGGCTAAAGACCATCCGCAGTCTGCACATTTTATCAATCCTGCGAAAATCTGTGTCGTACCGTTTCTGCGTTTCCTGCGTCTGCTTGCAATCAGCTCCTGAACTTTTTGGAACACTTCTTCAGAAATGATGGCTTCGTGGGTATTTTCCACACGATACCATTCTTCCTGCGGCTTCCGCACCTTTTTCTTGTTCTTGAATGAAATGTTGCTCTGCTTGTTGTGAATGCTGTGACCGATGTAGGTTTCCTCTTTCAAAATGCTCTTGACCTGTGCTATCGTCCACGCATAGGCTTTTTCTGCGGGCGCACCGGCGTAGATATTGGCGAAAGTCCCGTATCTTTCATAGTTCAGCCAGCCGGGGGTAGGTACTTTTTCCTCCACCAGAATCCGTGTAATGCTGGCGGCTCCGCGCCCGTGTACAGCAAGGTCAAAAATCTTCTCTACAATCCAGCGTGTTTCCGGGTCGATCAGAAGATGACCTTTTTTGTCCGGGTCTTTTACATAGCCCAGCGGTGCATAGGCTCCATAGTGTGCGCCATTGGCAAATCTTGTGTGCATGGCAGCCTTGACCTTTTTGCTGGTCTGTCGGGCGTGCATTTCATTCAGGATGTTTAAGAACGGTGCAAGCTCGCTTTCTCCGTTGATGGTGTCCACATTGTCATTGATGGCAATGTAGCGTACTCCCTTGCTGGGGAAATAGATTTCCGTGTACTGACCGGTCAGGATATAGTTTCTTCCCAGACGGGATAAGTCCTTTGTGACAACGCAGTTGATTTTCCCGTCTTCGATGTCATCAATCATCCTTTGGAAACTTGGACGCTCGAAATTTGTCCCACTCCATCCGTCGTCAATGTACTCGTCTACAACGGTCAGCCCATGCTCTGCGGCATACTGTCTAAGCATCATGCGCTGGGTCTGGATACTGCCGCTTTCCCCCTGTAATTCATCGTCACGGCTCAATCTCAAATATAGTGCAGTGTTATAAATCGTTGTATTGTATGGTTGTTTCACGGTTAAAAATCCTCCTTCTAAAAGAAACAACCCACGCTTATACAATACTCGCTGGTACAAGTATATCATAAGCGTGGGCTGATTGACAGTCGTTATTCCGTATTTTTTCAGGAAGCGGCGGCAGCGTGCTGGATCACATCTTCCAGCAGGCTGTCAAGCGGCTTCCCATCCTGTGCGAAATGCTCCGATACCTTGATACGGACTTTCCCCATGACAAAATACTGGGTGCCGTCTTTTTCGGTAAGCAGGGTGCCGCTGTTTTTGTTATTGCTCTCGTTTTTGCTTTTTGCCATAGGCAGTTACCTCCATAAATGAAATATGCCCGACAAGGGAATGTCAGACAGGTGTACAGCCGCAGACTGTCTCCGTGTCAACCAAACCGTGTCAACCGGCAGAAAAGACTTTGAAAACAATCCATAGGCGCTCTATTATTACTTTTTACTTTTTCTTTGATTTCTTGGTTGACATGGTTGACAAAGGAGAGAAATGCCCCAAATATCAGGCTTTTCCCCGTCAACCGGCTGTCAACCAAAGCGTCAACCAAACTGTCAACCGGTGGCTTTTCAGAATGGAAGTTCCATTTGCCGGGCTTCTTCTTCCGTGATTTCCTGAAAACCGTCCCCCTCCGGCGGAGCTTGGTTGACACGCTCCCAGCCTTTTTGAGAACCGTATTTCTTATACCGCTTCGGGCTTTTGTAGGCTACCCAGCCCTGTATGATGCCGCCCGCAATGCCGGTATTCATAATCTCGCAGATTGCCCGTGTCTCCCAGTCTGCCGGGGAATTTAAGTTCCCCAGCGCTTCCTCATAAAGCTGCTTGGAACATACCCTGTCGCCGGTGTAGTCCTCCAAATAGGCGTAGATCATGCCGGCCTGTGTGTCTTCCTGCATAAAGTCCTGCTGGTGGGCGTTCAGGTATCGGTTCATTTCCATGCTGAATGACAGCTTATACTTCCCACTGCGATAAACCGTCATGGCTTCCGCCCACATCTGTTCGATATACGCCCTCGCCGCCGCTTCATCGTCCAGTATGTGAACCTCCGCCCGTTCCGGGTACACCGTCACGGGGAGAAAGCGCCGGTTGCCGGTGCGGTCACGGGGCAAAAAGTCCTGCCGGTTGGTCGTCCCTCCAAATACACATTGCCGCAGCCGGTCTGCCGGATGTGTCTCATACGGCACTTTGTAGGTTTCTTTCTGGCGGCTTAAGAATGACTTGATTTCCTCAATACTCTTGGCGTTGGCTGTGGCAATCATCTCCGACATCTCGATAATCCAATGCCCTTGCAGCTTGCGGTACACATTTTCATCGTCCAGCTTTTTCAAATCGTCTGAAAACCATTCGTCCCTGCCTGCCAGCAGCCGGAAAAAGGTAGATTTCCCGGCTCCCTGACCACCAACCAGACAGAGCATGACCTCAAACTTGCTCCCCGGTCTGAATACCCGCCGGATGGCTCCCATCAGGAACAGTTTCAAGGCTTCATAGGTGTATTCGTCCGTATCGGCTCCCAGAAAGTGATGCAGGGCGTAACGGATGCGCTCTGTGCCGTCCCATTGCAGGCTGTTCAGGTAATCCCTGACTGGATGGTAGCGGTTTTCATTGGCAACAATCTTGATGGCGCTCTGCACCTTTTTCTCGCTGGTAAGCCCGTAATTTTCTTCCAGATACAAAAGCAGGTAGTTCATGTCCATGTCGGTCAGCGTGGTACTGGTGCGCTCCCAGCCCAGCGGCTTCACAATGTCAATCTGCTCCGTCAAAAGGTTCAGGCGCAGCGCCCCGCGAAACAGAGGGTCACGCTGGAACACCGTCAGGCAGTTTCGGATGCTGTTCTTCACGCCGCCTTTCTGCGTCCCCTCTAATGTTTCCCGGATTTCTGCCGGTGTCTGCGCCGGTTCCATTGTGTCCATCGTCCTTTTGACCGCTTCCTGCGTTTCCGGCGGCAAGCTCTGAAATTCGCTGTTCAAGCCGCAACACCTCCTTTCCCTGTGCGGCGATCAATGCCGCTTTTTCTTCTATTTCTCCGTATAACAAAATATCCAAAAGGTATTCTGTGTAGCTTATCCTCTGCAACGCTTCCACAAAAAGAGGATGCCAGATGGCATCCTGCGGCTGTGGGGCGTGTGCTGTTTTCCAATGCTCCAGCAGGCGCAGATAATCGCATAGCACCCGGAAACAATACCGTTCCGTTTCCTGAAATCTCTGCTCCGCTGATTTTTGTCGGGGCTGTGACCTGTTGTGACGCTTCCTATCTGGCGGCGCATTGCCGGATTTCTCATAGGAAACGCCAAAGTCCTCCGCAAGCCTGACCGCAGCTTCCCGTTTCCCCAATCCATGCAGCAAAGCGGCAAAGTCGATCACATCCCCGGAAGCCCCGCAGCCGAAGCAGTAAAAGCGGCTGTCCACTTTCATGCTGGGCGTGCGGTCATTGTGGAATGGACAGCAGACCATGCCGTTTCTCCCCACCCGGATTCCATAGAATGAAGCAGCCTGCCGGGTGGTAACAGACTGTTTCACCGCTTCAAATACATTCAAATGCTCCCTCCATAAAAATACTGGTAGCGGTAAAGCTGCCGGTTATATCATAGCTCCATCTCATGTTTCTTTCTCTGTACTGCCTGTGGCTGCTCCCTCCGGCGCAGTGCGGTATCTACGGCGTTCTGCACCTGCCGTAGCCGTATGACTTCCTCCCGGAATGGCTTGTGCTGCGGAGACAGTTCGGCATACTCTGTTTTTAACTGTGCGTATTCCTGTTTCCATGCTTTCAGGGCAATGGGTTTTCCGTCCAGTTTTTCTTTCAAAATACGGCGGGCGGCATAAAACAGCCGTAACTCCGCATCGTGGGATGTTTCAAATTTCTCCCTCTGTTTCTTAAACTTGATATTGTTCAATTCCGTATGAACAGGTTTTAGCCGCTGGTAATTCTCGCCCTCCCGTATCAATTCCTGCAATTCCTTTATCCGGGCAGATTTCTTTTTCATGGAGTCGCTTAACGCTTCAAATTCTTCGTTGACAGAGGAAAGACGCTCCTGCAAATCCTCTAATGTGAGCAGCTTGTTTTCCGTCAGATAATTGACGGCTTCGGCAAACTGCTTTAAGTTTCCGGTTCTGGCTTTATTGCTCCATGCCCCTGCGTTGCGCTGGTTGTAATAAGCGATCAACAGGTCGGCAAGGCTCGGTGTCTGCGGTTTGGAAAGTTCTTCTTTTACCTCTGCCATCCAGACAAACAGGGCTTTGATCTTCTTCCTCACATCCTGCATGAGCCGGTTGGTGGCTTTAATCCAGCGGTTCAGTTCCCCTTTCTCGGTGCGGATGCCCTTTGCTTCCATCTGCCGGACATTAGCTCCCTCGTGGACAGTAGGTATCAGGTCAAGCCCCTGCCGCACATAGGAACGGTGGTCGATACGCACATCCAGCCCTTTTTCCTCAAATTTTGTATTAACGGCAGCCGCCCACTGCTCCCGCCAGTGTTCCAGCGTTTCCGGCTCATGCCAGTCTGTTGTATGGACAGCGTTAAACATATAATCGCCGTTTTTATCCCGGATTCGGTTTCCATCTTCATCAAGAAGATATTCCCGACGCTGTTTTTGTCCCCATGTGCCATCCGGGTTCAAAGGGCGCATGGTTGTCATCACATGAAAATGCGGGTTAGGGATGCCGCCGTCCTCTTTCTCCGGGCTGTGAAAAGCAAGGTCGGCAATCATGCCTTTTGTCACAAACTGCTCCTGTACGAACTTCCTCGCCAGCTCCATGTTTTCTTCCAGCGTCAATTCATTCTGCATGGCAATATCAAAGGAATAGGCAAGCTGTGCTTTTGGATGTTTCTCGCAGTTCTCCACAGCATTCCAGAGGGTCGCCCGGTCAAGATATATTTCCGGCGCATGGGGCGGCAGCATGATTTCCGAAGCGATCACGCCGCCCTTTTTGGTGTAGTCGCTGACTTCTCCATAGTAGCTGCTGTAAAGACGCTCCCCGGCTCGATAGGCTGCGCTGGCAATGGCGCTCTGACCGGCGCTGCGCTTGATCTGTGCGATTGAAAAATGATAAAGTGCTATCCTTAGTCACCGCCTTTCTCCTGCCCGGAAATACGGGCGTGGTTCTCTGTGGCAGACCGGATGAAATGCTCCGCCTGCGGCAGATTCAAAATGCTTTCCATGAGGGAATAAAATTCCGCTTCGGATAGCTCCTTTGTCTGTGGTGCAATGCTCTCAATAGCTGCCCCACGGGTAATCAGCCGGTGCGTCCTCTGTTTCCGGGAACCGCTTTCCAGATACGCCTGCCGGTTTTTCAAACGCTGCATTTTCCGTTTTTCCTGTTCCAGCAGGACAGTGGTTTTTTCATATTCCTGCTTCAACTGTTCCAAAGATTTTTCCATGTTCTCACATCCTTTGCTGATAAGATAAAGAAAGACCATCCGCAGACAGTCCGTGTGTCAGTGCTTCTATAAAACCCGATGAAAAGGGAAAACCGCAGAGCGGATTTCTCTTTGCGGCGGGTACACAGGGGATAGCCGCTTTAGCGGCGCAAGGGGGTGTAGCCACCTTGTCGGAGCGAAGCGAACGCAGACCTCGGATTGCTGATTTTATCAGCGGCAGAGGTAAGCTCCGCAGGACGCACGATACATGGTCTTTAGACTATGTATAGAAGTGCGCCCTTAGTTCCTAAGGGATTTTGCCGTTTCCGGCAGTCTTGTCCTTTTTCTTGGAACGCTTGGAAAGATACTTCGGGCAGTCAACCACAACCGCCCGGAAGCTCTGTTTACATTCGTGCTGGCATTTCCGGCACAGTTCGTTGTAAGTGATACGGCTGCGGTCATTTAAGAAGAAAGACCATTCCAACCGCCGCTTGTTACTCATTCTTGCCATAACCGGCTCCTTTCTCCGTTTCTATCTGATGTACGCAGATAGGCTGTTTTGATGTAGCGTCTCGGTATCATTTTTAAGTTTTTTTCCCTCTGTATGCCCCTTTGGAAAGTGCGGCAGTATTGCAAGTCAGGGAATGATACCTCACGCTTATTTGTCGCTTCCCGGTACGGTTTCGGAGCCTTTTGCCATCCATTCAAAGAAAGCAATTTTGCTGACCTTGATAAGTCTGCCCCTGCGGAACGCTGGAAAGCCGGGTGTGTGTACCAGCTCATAGGCGCTCGCTCTTGAAATTCCCATAATCCGCTGAATGTCCGCCACATCCAGAACCAGCGGTAAATCCTCGTAGCTGTTCAATCTCTTTTTATCGTTCATTCTGTTCCTCCCATAAATCAAATAGGTTAAAATGCTTCCTGTTGCCGTTCTCCCCAAAAGCCGTTTTCCTGCCCCATTCCTGCGGTGTTTCCCTGCATTGGTGCGCCGAATGCGTCACTTCTCCTGCCGGTCATATCCCTTTTGGACGGTCATTCACTTGTCAAGGTACTGTGCGGTACGAAATTACCAACCGCAATCATCATAGCGTACTATCCTTGACAAAACAATGATTCTGCGATACCATGAGTGTAACGGATATAACTGAATTATATAATTACCATAAACAAAGGCAGGGGATAGGGATGGAGAATCAGTTTATACGGCATGAGCCATGTTTTGAGAGGATTTTGTTTGTCCTGACGCTGGACAGGAAGAAAATGAAAGAGCGGATTTTGATTGGGGAAGAACAGCAGATCCGCTTCCGTCTGAACGGGAGCCAAAACGCAGAGGTGCTTTGTGATATGACACGCCCACTGGGAACTTTTTTGATAAACTTTGAGCGTGACACGGACAGAGACTGGAACTTATACGGGCTTTCTCCGCTGCGGCAAGCTCTCCACTCCAACCGATGGAAACAGCCGGAGCTGGAGCAGGCGGCAAGCGAATTTCTTTGGGAGAAATATCTTAGCAACGACCCTCTGAAAATGTATGTGGCGTTCCGTATCTGGAACAGCTATCTGCTTGCCAGAGAACCCCGTGACCGTAACGCTGCCTGTGACCGCTTCATGGATAAAATGAGCAGACTGACCGGGGTATTCCAAAACGAAACCATGAGCTTTAACAGGGAGACAGGAAAACCGAAACAATTTCAAGCTGGCAGCCTTTATTTCAAAGGCGCACCGTCAGAAGATACCCGGCTTGACCTCTGGTTCCCGGACAACCGGCGCACAGAAGAATGTGTGTCTGCCTATGCGTCCCTCTACCCGTTGATTACCTATTATCTGAACAGGCTGAATGACTGGGGGCTTTGCTTCCGGCGGTGCAAGGTCTGTGGAAAATATTTTCTGGCAAAGAGCCAGCGGTATGAGCTGTGCAGCGACAAGTGCCGAAAAGCACAGGCGCTTCAAAACAAGCGGGAATTTGACGAGAGGTCAAGAGAAAATAACTATGACCTGCTTTATAAAAATGAATGCCAGAACTGGCGCAACAAAATAAACCGGGTAAAAAATACCGCAGGCTTTCCGGCTGACCGTCTGGAAAAAATACAGGCTTCCTTTTCCGACTTTAAGAAAGAAGCCTTACAGAGAAAAAAGGCTGTAAAAACAGGAACGGCCAGCCCGAAAGAATTTACGGACTGGCTGTATCAGCAGAGTAATGTAATTGTTGAGCTGACCGAGATATGAAAAACTTTCTATCGTCAATTTCGCATTATTGCAATAACAGATTGCTTCTTCCATGAATGGTAATATTATCATCAAACTTTTGGAAGAACTATAAATGTCCGAGGTGCCTTTGATTTCGACAGAAAAACAGGCTGAATTGTTACAAAGCTCGGACATTTCAAAAGAATTTTTTGAAAAATACTAAAGAAGCGGAGCAGCTAAAATCTGCTCCGCTTCGATATGATTGATCTAAGGATGTTTTGCTATTTGATTAAACTCACTCTGTCAACCGCAATCGCTCCACAACTGGAAGGTTAACGTCAGTTTTGTAGACCCATATAGGCACAATAAGGCAGATTAGCAACACCAGTCCAGACACCAGCACCAGTGGGATAAATGGATAGGAGAAAACAGCATAATAGGCCACTTTACTAAAAATCATATATAGCAAGATGAAGATTGCTGTTCCAATGGTGACTGCAAGGGAAAGGGAAACGCCCCAATAATAGAAACCTTCCATAAATAGCATTCGTTTGATTTGTCGCTTTGTCATTCCAATGCTTTCAAGAACAGCTAATTCATAGCACCGAGTATTTACATTGACAACCATTGTATTGACAAAGTTCATGACACCAACAAGCAGCAGGATCACGGACAACCCTGTTCCTAAAACCTTTGCTGTAATGAGATATTCCTGCATTTCTTCTCGCCGTTCATATCGGGATATAATATCAATGTTAGCTTGTGATGCGGTGATTTGCTTTAATTCTTGCAGTATACTTTCGTCATGTTGACCATCCGTATCAAAGGCCACGCGGAACACTCTATATTGCGGAAAGAGTTCTTTCAAAGCTGTTTGACTAATATACAAATCAGGAGCCGTCCCTCTCTCATTGCCTCCTCCTGCTCGAAACCCTTCATTCAAATAACCGTTCGCTACAATAAAGGAATGCTGTCCGTTCTGCGTCTGGATTGTTATTTCCTGCCCCGGCTGAATAAGGTCTTCTACTGATTTGGACAGCAGCACAACCTTTCCTTGTTCAAAGGCAGACGTGTCAATAGGCAAGTTTAAGGTTTTATTGATTTCTTCCAAATATGCACTGTCAATTCCAAAAACCCCGCTAAAAAAGTTTTGCTGATAATTTTCTAATTTTGCCGGATCAGAAAAATCAATGCCGTTTACTCCGTCTAATGACGCAAGAAACTCGTGAAATACAGCATCGTCATATACAACATCTGCTGCTACTTGAGGATAAGGTGCATAGGTCAACCTCAAATTCTCAATGCCGTCAAGCTGACCAATCTCTGAAACCATTTCGCTGGAAATTAAATCTTCTCTTTCGTGGATACTATATGTGAGTGCAAAATCGCTTACTCCCCATTGGCTCACATAATTCTCCGGGCTTAAACCATGTAATAGCCCTGTGACGACAAGGAACAAGGAAAGGCCGAAAAAAAGCGATGCAAAAACAAGGGTTGTACTCTTAGCATTACGAAAGACATTGTTCCATGCCATTCTGGACAACTTCATTTTGCTACAATTTCTGGCGCTGCTCTTTGTGCTGGCTGCTGTATATTGGAGTGCTGCTATTGGTGAAACATTTCCGGCAATTTTGGCGGGCTTCATGCTTGCAATCATAACGGTAATGAACGTAAATATGGCCGCTCCTATGAAAATAAACGGCGAAAAAGATACTTTTGTTCCCACATCAGAATTTGTTGAATACATCATATTCAGGAAGTAAGGAACAATGCCAAAGGAGACAACCGCACCAAGTAACAGACCAATCGGAATACCAATACAAGAGATTCTGATTGCCTGCTTATAGATAATTCTCTTTATCTGCTTTTTGGTCGTTCCAATCGTTTTAAGACAGCCGTAGAATTGCACATCTTTTACGACAGAGATATAAAAAATGTTATAAATCAACAGATAGCCGCTAAAAGATATAAAAACTGCTAAAATTATTGCTGTTAAAACAACAGCCCCACCATTTGCTTGTCCTAATGGTACAATTTCAAATGTTTGTTCTTCTGTAAAGTCAATCTCATGCCGCAATCTTTCACAGTTTTTGTCAACATCATCCTTACCTTGAAAACGGATCATTGCCGTAACGCTGTTATCCAGTGATACATTTGAGCTATCCTTAAAAGCGGCTGAAACATAAACGTAACCACGATTGTTTGTACGCATTGAAATGTAGTCCGTATAGTAGCCCGATAGCAAAAAGGTGTCTGAGACATAATTATAGCTATCGCCAATTTGGTACGACAACACAATCTCCATCCCTATTTGCGGATCAGAAATGCCCATCTGTTCAAGCACCCATGTAGGTAGCATAATTTCGTTTTTACTTGATGGGTAATTTCCTACAACACTTGATATAGTAGGCAGACGGTGGGTTCCCCACTCGGTATCATCTATCCAAACTATACCTAATCTCGCATTTTGCAGTTGCTCTGTATCAACACTGCCTAAACGCTGCTGTATACCTACGTCAAGGACAAGGTTTGATTTTGAAATTTCAACCAACTGATTTTCTGTTACATTTGTGATTCCGACATCAGCGGTAGTTCCCATTAACCGAATTTGTTGCATTTGGTAGGTTTCAAAGTAACTAAAACCAATACTGAATGTCGCAGTTATCATAAATGCAGTTAGCACAAGAGCAATGATTGCAAATAAATTACGCTGCCGTTCACGATGCAAACTGCGCTTTGCCAGCTTCTTTTCAATGTCACTGGTATCATTTTCAAAAGGCCATGTCATAGCTTGCCACCTCCTTATTCCACAATCCTGCCATCCTCAATGCGGACAATCCGATCTGCAAGGCGGGCTATGTCGTCATTGTGGGTAATCATTACAACGGTTTGCCGGAACTCCGCGCTGGTGCGCTTGATAAGTCCCAGCACCTCGGCGCTGGTCTTGCTGTCAAGGTTACCGGTTGGCTCATCGGCCAGCACAATAGCCGGTTTGGTAATCAGAGCGCGGGCAATCGCCACACGCTGCTGCTGTCCGCCGGATAGATTGTTCGGCATATTTTTCAGTTTATCTTCCAGCCCCAGTAGGTGAACAATTTCGTCCAAAAACTTCTGATCCATCGTGTCCCCGTCCAACTCCACCGGCAGGACAATGTTCTCATACACATTCAGGATGGGAACAAGGTTATAGTTCTGGAAGATAAAGCCGATGTTGCGGCGGCGAAAGATGGTAAGCTGCTCGTCGTTCTTCTTTGCCAGTTCTTCGCCTCGGACAATCACGGTTCCGCTGGTGGGAGTGTCCAACCCGCCCATCATGTGAAGCAGGGTGGACTTGCCGCTACCAGAGGTTCCCACAACAGCCACAAACTCGCCGTCCTCCACGGAGAAATTTACGCCGTCAAGGGCGCGGGTAATGTTCGGTTCTGTACCGTAATACTTTTTCAGGTCAATCGTCTGTAAAACGCTCATATTCAAAACTCCTTTCAAGGCTTCCTACCTGTTGATAAGTGTATTGTAAAACCCAAATGTCCGCGAAATGTTACAGCGGCTAAAAAAACTCATTGAAAATTGAGGTGAAATGTTACAACGCTCGGACATTTCAAAAATTTTTTGAGAAATGGCGAAAAAAGCGGGGCAGCACTCGCCGCCCCGCCGATTCCATACGATTATACTGTCACTTTGATTTGTTCAACAAGAGATTTCATTTTAACGAAACTTTAGTTACATTGATTCACTCAATCGCTTTAATACGCTCTACTACAGACTGCTTCGCTAAAATGTGTCTTTGATACACTGTTACTACTATATGAACCACAAAAACAAGCACGAAATACAGGAGTAGAAACGGCCACGGGAAGCGATAGGAAATATAGGATAATCCGGGTATTTCTGCGATCTTGTTGCATAAAAGGAACCCCAGCGGTATGCCTACCACACAACTCCCTATTAAACTACCAAAAAAATAAATCCTGTTTTCTGCACTCTGTGTTTGATAAATTTGTACTTTCGTCATACCAGCGGCCTCTAACAGCGCATAGTCATGGCGGCGTATAACGGTGTTTGTAATGCAAGTATTAAGCAAATTGACAAAAGCAAACAAACATATCAACACTATCACTGCTGTAACAACAATTTTGGCGTTATAAAAATACGCCTGATATTCAGATAAATCATCCGCAAATATGGAAGTATTTATACGGTTATCCGAAGCCACCAGTGCCTTAATTTCCTCAACAGCCTGTTTCGTTTGCATATCTTCAGTACAAATGTACCATGCCAGATCACAATTTATTTCTGCTAAAAAGTCCAGATATTCAGGGGTCGTATAGAATACGCTACCTTTGTCCTTATTTTCGATGAAACCACATACTGAAAAATCAATTTCTTTTGTAGACATTCCCGTATTTACTGATGCGGAAAAATGATCTCCCAAACTCAGGGAAAGACCTGTTTTTTCATAGTAAGGAGAGGCACGATTTATCACAATCGGAATAGTGCTGTTTGTATTTGGAGAATAAGGCATATCACCCTCAACCAGTTGGGTTTCAAAACTGGTTGTGCCGACAATACTATTGATGGATAGTTCATATCTATTCTCAGGTTGACCGGGAACGACGATCTCACAATCTAATTTTTTGGATGGATAAATTTCTGTTACACCAGAGATATTTTCAATCTGCGCTTTCAATTCCTCCGTAAAAGGACTATCTTTCATCAGTTCAAGAGTAGCGTTTTCGGCAGCTGTTGAGTTCAGTTTAAGATAAATGCTGCTGTTTTCATAATACGGTTGCCGGACAAGCTCTTTTATATCAATAGCCGAAACTACCGAAAAGACTACAAATACAAGGACTCCGATCAACACAAGGGATAGCAGCGTATAAAATGCCTTTTTACGGTTACTGAAAAAGTATTTTTTTGCCAAACCATTAGGATTGATACGACTGCTTTTTTTGAAAATTTTAGCTGATTTTATTTCCTCTGTCCTCAATGCCGCCATAGGGGATAAAGACGCAGCCAGTTTTGCCGGTGTACGGAATGACCAAAAAACAATGAACCATACAAAAGCACCGGAAAGCAATGTGCAGGCCACACTGGGCACCAAATATAATTTCAAGGGTAATACACAATTAAAAAGAAAACCCAATAGCAAACCGCCTAAAATATACTTCCAAGATAACTGTTTTCGCTCGTTATGAATGACTGCTTTGATCTGTCGGTAGGTCGCTCCCACAGTCCTCAACTGTGCAAATTCTCGTGTGCGCTGTAATATGGAAATATACATGATATTTTTAATAGCGATTCCTGCTGTGAGTAGCAGAACAATAGCAATCCCCAAAATTACACTAAGTATTTCCTGTGTGTTATCGACACGAGAGATTATCTGTGTATCTATTGTGGCATTACAAAGTAAGATAGTCGAAAATGCTAACAATAGAGAGGCAATAAACATGATAATCCCTGCGAGGAAATTTCGTTGTTTATTTGCGGATAGACTTTGCGTCGCTAATTTTTTCTCCACTTTGTGAGTATCATTTTCAAAAGGCCATGTCATAGTTGTATCACCTCCATATTTGATAAGGGTATTGTAAAACCTAAATGTCCGCGAAATGTTACAGCGGCCAAAAAATTTCATTGAAAATCGAGGTGAAATGTTACAACGCTCGGACATTTCAAAAAAATTTACGGCGGGCAGCCGGAAATGGCCGTCCGCCGCGTTCTATTTTGTCGGCAGCATAATTGAAAATTCTGAACCCTTGCCCGGCTCCGAAACCACTTTGATATAGCCGCCTTGCCGCGTTACGATCTCGCGGGCCAGATACAGGCCAATGCCCACGCCCTGCTGTTCGTGTACTTCTTCCTCACGATAGAAGCGCCGGAAGATGGCAGCCTGATTGCTTTCGGAAATGCCCTTGCCGGTGTCGGTCACTTTGACCTCCACATACATTTCCCACAGCACCACTGACACGGCGATTTTCCCGCCTGCCGGGGTGTACTTCACCGCATTGTCCAGCAGGTTAAAGAGGGCTTCGGATGTCCACTTGCTGTCATGGGAAACGGTCAAATCCTCCGGGCAGTCCACGGACACAGCGATTTCCTTTTTCTCCGCTGCATACACAATCCCACTCATGGCCTGCGCCACGGTATCAAAGAGGCGACCCGGTTTCTTATCCAACTGGATCACGCCCGTTTCCAGCCGTGAGGTTTTCACAAGGGCCTGAAAGAGAAAGTCCAGCTTATCCGTCTGGCTGCGGATTCCCCGGATAAAGTCGGTGCGCTCCGCCTCGGTCATGGGCTTTTCCAGCAGGGTGTCCGTCGCCATTTTCAGATTGCTTACCGGCGTTTTCACCTGATGGGAAATATCCGATACAAGGGTCTGTAACTCCTGCCGTTCCTCGTCCACCCGGCGGCGGTTCTCCTGCATGATCTGGTAAAGCCTTGCCAGCCGGTGTCCGATTCTGGCAAGCTGGGTTTCGCTGTCCTCTGGCCGCTGGGGCGCTTCATTTCCGGCAATCATGTGGTCTAAGGTCTGGCACAGGTCAGCGGTAAACTGTGATAACCGTTTTCCAAACGCCTGCGTCAGTACAAAAATCCCTACAAGGGCGCACAGCAGCAGCGCCCCGCCCGTCAGCAGCACCGCCGTCTGTTTTGTCACAAGAAAAAGGGCTATGGTGATCCCGGACATGGAGAGGGCAAACCCTATTGCCACCCGGCCAAACAGCCGCTTTACCGAGAGGTTTTGAAACTTCATTTTGCCTCGCCTCCCGTCCATTGATAGCCCATGCCGTAAACGGTCTTGATGTAGGGCGCGCCGCCGTCGGATTCAATCTTGCTGCGAATCCGGCTGATAGAAGTTGTCAGGGTGTGTTCGTCTACAAACCTTTCGTCTATATCCCACAGCTTTTCCAAAAGCTGCCCACGGGTCAGCACTTGCCGGGGATTTTTGCGGAACAGGTTCAGCATTTTGTACTCCATCGGGGATAGGGTCAGGGGCTTGCCATTTAAGGAAGCCGTCTGTTCCGAGAGGTCCAGAAACAGCCGCCCGTCGTCGTAAATGTCCTTGGCCGGTTTGTGGTGTTCCAGCATGGCGAACATGGCTTTGATTTTTCGCTGCAAGGCCCCGATCACAAAGGGCTTTGTGATGTAGTCCACCGCGCCCACCTCATAGCCCCGTATCTGGTCGCTCTCCTGATCGTTGGCGGTCAGGAATATTACGATGGTGTCCGGGTGCTGGGGCTTTATCAGCTTGCACAGTTCAAAACCGTTCCCGTCCGGCAGGTTGATGTCCAGCAGCACTAAATCAAATTCCCGCTGGCGGATGGCTTCGGCTGCGGTTCTGGCATTTAGGGCAGAAGTCACGCCGTAGCCGTCTGCGGTCAGGTTATAGTCTAACATCTTATTCAAAAAACTGTCGTCCTCGACAATTAAAATCTGCTCCATATTCTCACTTCCTTTGCTTTTTGCAGATAGTATAACAGGCAAATGTCCGAGAATTGTTACAAGGACAAATATATTTATCATTTTACAGCTTTTTTATGTGTACTGCAATTTTATAAAAGAAAGGACAGCAGTATCATCAAATTGCTGTCCTTGCGGTTTATTATAGCTGGTAGTGTATAAGCGTGGGTTCATCATATTTGGTGTGGTATCTTTAACTATGGGAAACTCCATTCTCCCATCTGGATATTGCTTTATTCGATACGCCGATCATATCGCCAAGTTCACCCTGTGTGTACCCCTTGTCGATCCGCGCCTGCCTTATCATCTTTCCGGTTTTCTCTTTGTTCATAAGGTTCGCCCCTTCCCTGCTTTTGATGAATCCATCATACTTTGCGTAGGGGCAAAACACAATCCACTGTGATGAGAACCCTACAAATTCAACGAATTCTACTTTGCGCCAAATTCCCAAAAAGCTCCCGGGATTATTCCCGGAAGCTTTTCATAATATCCTCAAAAATCACCATCACAACATTGCCCATCTCGTTTGCTTTTTCCACGCAGCCCTGTGTAAAGCCTTTTTTTGCAAATAAGTAGAGTACCGTTTTGGAATAATGAAATAACTGACTTCGCTCAACCAGTTTATCCAATACCCCTGCATCGATATTCTCGTTCGTCCACTTGCATTCACCGAATAGCGCTGTTGTCTTATCCTGCTCACCCATAATATCGATTTCCGTCTGGCTTCTTGTCTTAGGATCCGTTCCCCACCAGCGTCCAAGGTCCGCAAAGAGAACCTGCGACTTGCCATCTAACAACAGTTTCCACAGATATTGCATACAGATATCCTCAAAAACTTTACCCATATAGTCCGACAAATGCGGTGCGATCCTCTGATAAGCCAGATCTGCCGCACCTCGACTGATGATAGAATTGTTATCCGGAATAAACCGGTACCAGAAGCGAAACATATGATCCGCTATCACATAAAGCGACTTGCGGGATTCTTTCTCCCCATACGGAGTCTCTTTTCGAACAATGCCTAATCCGATCAGATTCTTCAGGTATCTCGTACAAACGCTGGTTTCCTCCCCTACCTTTGTCGAAATTTCTGCCATATGTGAAGCCCCGGATGCAACCGCTGTTATGATTGCATTGTATAAAGCCGGCTCTCTCACTTCCTGTTTTAACAGATTTTCCGGTTCTTCATAGATCGAGGAGGATGGATTTAGGAACGTGTTTTTAATATTTTCTTCCACACTGATCCGGTCATCCATTTGCAACAGATATTGCGGCGTTCCACCCACGATTCCATATATTAAGGCCATATCTTCCGGCGAAAACTTCTGAAAATATGCACAAGACTCCTCAAAATCGAACGGAAGAATCTTCATCTGCGCTGTTCTTCTTCCGTACAGCGGCGCTTTATAAGCCAAAACATGATCTTCCATATAGGACATAGAAGATCCACATAAGATCAGCATCAATTTCGATGTATCTTTATATTTATCAATAAGCATCTGCAGCGTCGAAGCAAAGCTTTTGGATGATCTGGCAATATACGGATACTCATCGATTGCCAGAATCAGTTTCTCATTCTGCGCGAGTTCAAACACATATTCCAAAGCCACCTGCAATGATAAAAAGGAAGTCTGCATAATATTGCCGGAACTGTACTCCATAATACTTTGGCTGAAATTCTCCAGATTCTGTTTTTCGTTACTCTCGACTCCCATGAAATAGATTGCCTTTTTCCCATGGATAAATTTGCTGATCAAAGCCGTCTTTCCAACACGACGTCTTCCATATAACACCGCAAATTCAAACTTATCAGAATCATATAACTTATTTAGCGTATCCAATTCCTGCGTTCTTCCGATAAACATGCCGTTTTCCTCCCTGCATCATTATCATTTCCCACTTTCTGAACCTATTATACCACTATCTTGCAATTTAGTAAACTATAGTTTAGTAATTTATAGTTTACTAAATTGTATGTTACTAAATTGCACTTAACTAAATCTACCACGCATAAAAAAAGCAGATCCGCACATGCAGGCATGCAGAATCTACTTTTCTTATAATCATTCTTAATGTTCCAGATTTGCGAACTTGGTGTACTCCGGCAACCATGCAAGATTGACGGTTCCGATCGGACCGTTACGCTGCTTAGCAATAATGATCTCGGAGATTCCCTTGAGTTCGGTATCCTTGTTGTAGTAATCGTCACGATAGATAAACATTACCACATCGGCATCCTGCTCGATGGCTCCGGACTCTCGAAGGTCGGAAAGCATCGGTCTGTGATCCGGTCGCTGCTCCACGGCTCGGGACAGCTGGGACAAAGCTACAACCGGTACATTTAATTCTCTGGCCAGAGCTTTCAGCGAACGGGAGATATCCGAAATCTCCTGCTGACGGCTGTCCGTACTTCTTCCCGATCCGGACATCAACTGTAAGTAGTCGATAATGATCAGCTTTAAATCATGCTCCAGCTTGTATTTTCTGCATTTACTACGCATCTCAGAGATACTGATACCCGGCGTATCATCTATGATCAATTCGGAATCACCAATGATTCCGGCACCTTCTACCAGTTTTTCCCAGTCTGCGTCCGACAGATTACCGGTACGGAGCGCCTGGGCATCGACACGCGACTCAAGGGAGAACAGTCGGTTTACCAGCTGTTCTTTTGACATTTCCAGTGAGAATATTGCAGTACACATATTCTTGTGAAAAGCAACATATTGCGCAATATTAAGAACAAACGCCGTCTTACCCATAGAAGGACGGGCTGCCACAAGAATCAGGTCGGAAGGCTGCAGACCCGCGGTACGATAATCCAGATCGATAAACCCGGTCGGAATACCGGTTACGGTTCCGGACTGCTGCGATGCTTTCTCAATCTTTTCCAATGCATTCATCACGACCTGACGAATCGGCACATACTCTCCACCGGTCCGGCTGGAAAGAAGCGCGAAAATGTCATGTTCCGTCTTGTCCATAACACTCTCTAAGGATTCTTTTCCTGCATAGCATTCATTCTCGATATCTTCCATGACACGAATCAGTTTCCGCTTCATGGAAGTTTCTTTTACGATATTACAATAATATTTGATATTCGCAGATGTCGGCACTGCACGAACAAGTTCGCCGACAAACTCCAGACTGGAAATCTCTTTCGGAACATCTTTTTCTTTCAGTTTATTCTGCAAGGTCACCAGATCCACCGGCTGGCCTTCACTGTACAATTCGATCATAGCGTCAAAAAGAATGCCATACTGCTGGTGATAGAAATCCTCCTTCAGGAGAATTTCCATCGCCGTAACTATGGCATCCTTATCCATGATCATCGATCCTACGACCGACTGCTCTGCTTCCAGACTGTTTGGCATAATCCGCTTGATCAATGTCTCTTCCAAGCGTATACCTCCTTATCCCTCAACCACCTGAACGGTTAACTTTGCGGTTACCTTTGGGTGCAGCTTTACCGGAACTTCATAAGTTCCAAGTGCCTTGATTGCTTCCGGCAACTGCATTTTCTTTTTATCCAGATCAAGACCTGTCTGTGCTTTTGTCTCCTGCGCGATTTCTTTCGTGGAAACAGAACCGAAGATTCTTCCACCTTCGCCGGATTTGATCTTGATTACAACTTTCTGCTGCTCTACAACTTTTGCAAGTTCTTTGGCATTCTCCAGATTCTCAGCTGCGACTTTGTCTGCATGCTGATTCTGAAGCTTTAAGTCATTGAGGTTCTTGCTTGTAGCTTCTACACCCAGTTTTTTTGGCAGGATTGCGTTACGTGCGTAACCATCGCTTACATTAACAATCTCACCTTTTTTTCCTAATGATTTCACATCTTCTAATAAAATGATTTTCATTCTTGTATGTCTCCTTCTTTCAGCATTTCATCCAGTGTATCCATGATCGCATGTTTTGCCTGAACAATGGTACAATCCTTCAGCTGTGCGCCTGCCACATTTAAATGGCCACCGCCACCAAGACGTTCCATGATCAGCTGTACATTAATCTCATCAATAGAACGGGAACTGATATAGATTTTTCCATTGTATTCGGTCAATACAAAGGATGCTTTGATTCCAATAATATTAAGTAATTCGTTTGCTGCCTGCGCACCAACGATCGTCGGACTCTCGACATTTTCGCTTGGGCAGACAGAGATTGCAAACGCACCGCGGTATACTTCTGCGTGGCGGACAGCTTCTGCTCTGGCTTTGTAGCAGGCCATATCATTACGCAGCATCTTACGCACACGGGTAACTTCCGCACCGGAACGCTTCAGATAAGCTGCTGCCTCAAACGTACGCACACCGGTCTTTGTCATGAAGTTGTTGGTATCGATAAGGATACCTGCATAAATACAGTCCGCTTCCGCTGCGGAAAGCTTGAATCCATCCTGAAAATACTGCAATACTTCCGCAACCATCTCACAGGCTGAGGATGCATATGGCTCGATATAGGACAATACCGGATTCTCAATTACTTCACTGTTCTGTCTGTGGTGATCGAACACGACAATCGTATCTGTCTTTTTCAAAAGTTCCGGACACTCTGTATAACTCGGCCGGTTCGTATCAACTACCATCACAAGCGTATTACGGCTTACCATTTCAAGGGCAATTTCGCTCGTGATAAACATATCCTCCGGATATCCCTTATCTACAGAAAAGCATTCCATCAATGGCCGAATGGATGATGTCGGATCGTTGATTACAATCTGCGCTTTCTTTCCAAGTACTTTTGCAGCACAGAAAATACCGATTCCGGCACCCAGAGAATCTACATCCGTCAGACTGTGTCCCATAATAATAACATTCTCTCGGCTCTCGATGATTTCATGCAACGCGTGCGCCTTGACTCTTGCCTTTACACGGGTGTTTCGTTCCACCTGCTTTGCTTTACCGCCAAAGTAAGCAATGTCTTCACCGTCTTTTACAACGACCTGGTCGCCCCCTCGTCCCAAAGCCAGATCAATAGCGGCACGGGCATGCTCATAACTTGCATTATAAGAAGAACCCTTGATTCCAATACCAATACTCAGTGTCACCGCCATCTCGTTACCGACTTTAACTGTCTTGACATCTTCCAGAATGCTGAACTTGTCGTCCATCATCGGTTTGAGATATTTGTACTTAAATACGACAAAATATTTGTCTTTTTCAATTTTACGTACCAACGCATCCATCTTTGCAAAATACTGGTTTACCTTTCTGTCTACCAGTGCAATCAAAAGAGAACGTTTTACGTCTTCAATACTATCAAGCGCCTCATCATAGTTGTCAATGTATACAAGGCCTGCAACTTGTTTCTGTTCCTGATTTTCCTGCTTATAATGACTGAGTTCAGTCTCGTCAAACAGATACAGCGCCGTAAGGAATTCCTCGGAATTATCTACTTCAATCGCTTTACTCTGTTCCATGATATCATCAAAGTAAATACGGTTGAGTGAGATTCTGAAAATCCGTTCCTTCATGGTAACCTGTACATTCTTTGTTCCCTCATTCTTTTGCAGAAATTCCCGTGTAATCGTGGAAAAAAGCGTCGTGATCGATTTATGATACTCCCTGCTTACCCCTGTCAATTCCGAAAACTGCTCGTTCACCCAAAGAATCTTGCCTGTATAGTCCAACAGGGCATACGGTATCTCAAACTCATTGAGTAACCGCTTCTGTACCGTGGCATACTGTGTGGCGAAGTTAATGATCTCATTGGTCAGATGTGGCTTATTATAATAGTACAGACTGATCTCCACTGTGAAATAAATCACAATAAATCCAGACACTACAATACCTGTGGCAACGTCATAGAAATAAAGCCCTATATCCGCCAATATCAACGGAAGCGTCAACAAAAGCGGCCAACACAAATACGACCTTAGCTTTCCTTTAAATCGAATTTTTGATTTCATTTTGCTCTCCTGTTCTTTGCAGCTAAAGGCTGCGCAATCCATCGGAATAAAATGCGATATTTGTTTTCTAGTATACCATTTTCAGTCACGTAAGTAAATAAAAAAGAACTGGCCCGCACCCTTCCAGATGCGAAACAGTTCTCATTAATACATAAATCTTATTTTTCTTTTGCAACTTCTACGATAGACTTGCTCAGACCAGCGATTCCCTGAATTTCTGATGGAATGATGATCTTGGTTGCCTGACCATCTGCTGCCTTGGCAAATGCCTCCAGACTCTTAAGCTGAAGCACTGCATTGTCCGGGGAAGCTTCCTTTAACATACGAAGACCATCTGCGTTGGCCTGCTGAATCTTAAGGATTGCCTGTGCCTGACCTTCGGCTTCCTTAACGGTTGCTTCCTTTTTAGCTTCTGCACGAAGGATTGCTGCCTGCTTTTCCGCCTCTGCGTCAAGAATTGCAGATTCCTTGTTACCTTCTGCTACAAGAATGGTAGACTTCTTCTCACCTTCTGCACGAAGAATAGCCTCACGACGTTCACGCTCTGCCTTCATCTGCTTCTCCATGGCATCCTGAATTGCCTTAGGTGGAATAATATTCTTTAACTCAACACGGTTTACCTTGATACCCCAAGGATCGGTTGCAACATCCAGCGTTGCACGCATCTTGGTATTAATTGTCTCACGGGATGTCAATGTCTCATCCAGTTCGAGATCACCGATGATGTTACGAAGTGTTGTTGCTGTCAGGTTCTCAATTGCCATAATTGGATTCTCAACACCGTAAGCATAAAGCTTCGGGTCTGTAATCTGGAAATATACAACCGTGTCAATCTGCATGGTTACATTATCCTTTGTAATTACCGGCTGTGGTGGAAAATCCACTACCTGTTCCTTTAAAAGTACCTTTCTTGCAATACGGTCGATGAACGGAACTTTGAAATGAAGACCTACTGACCAGGTTGTCAGATATCCTCCAAGACGTTCGATAACCATTGCATGTGCCTGCGGTACAATCTTGACACAATTCACGATGATGACCAGCGCAATAATCACGATGATGATTAATGCAATCAATCCTCCTCCGATGCCATACATAAATAAAATCCTCCTTTTTATGCCTTTTCAACTATTAGTTTGACACCACTGATTTCAAGAACTCTGGCATAAGCTCCCTGCTCAATGATCTCTCTATCATCACGGGTACGCACGGTCCATTCCTGTCCATTGACCACTGCCATCCCGGTCTGATCCAAATTACTTACGCGCTCTGTAATACGAATAGTCTCTCCGATCACACGGTCAGCGTTTGTTCTTTGTGTTCTGGAATTGATGTATTTTTTTGCCCACGGTCTTGTCGCTGCAAGCAATCCTACGGCAACTGCCAAAAACAATATTACCTGCACGACCGGATTTGCACCTAAAGCTGCTGCAAGCAAAGCGACCAGCGAACCTGCTGCAAACCATATGGAGGTAAGTCCAACGGTAATCAATTCTCCAACTACAAATGCAATAAGCAAAATCACCCATAAAAGAATGCATGGATCCATTCCTGCCATAATCATAAACATAACATTTCTTCTCCTTTCAGAATTAATTGTAATCAATTTTCCTTATGACGACAAGTGCTTTCTTGCATTTATATCACCTTAACTACTCATATACTATCCTTTACAACTATAATGATTTTGTATTGACTAGCTTTAACAGGTATTCCATATTCTCCCTTGATATTGCGGACAATTCATCGATTACTTTTTTCAAGTTGTAATTTGTATCCCATTCCATCCTTTTTCATACTTATTTTAACAAAAGCGCCTACTAATATTAGTAACCGCTTTGTTATCTTAGAATATTTAAAAAACTCGGGTTTTCATTCTGAAAACACCTCGCGGAATAGTGGTTGTGAACAGTTACCATTTATCCATATAACTCTTTTCGTATTTCTTCGCAAACCTGAGACATTTCTACCATATCTTCCTCATCAACCATCTCACATAAATCATATGACAGCGGTTTTGTTGCAAAATCTTTAAGAGCTTTATTTATCAATTCATGTTCCTGTTCTGTTGCAGTGATTCTTATTGTGCAATTCGTATCATCATCTGCCAAATCACTTATATTTACAGCCCCATTAATTTTGCATTCTAACAATAAAACTGAAAGATCTGAAATAAGATTAATTGCATAATGTATTTCTGCCTCAAACTCTTCAATTGGTACCGTTAATGGATAATCTGTATTCTGAAAAGAACTTAATTTATCCAATCCCGTTTCTGAAATAATTTCTCCTAGTGTAAATTCATCTTTTTGTTTGCTAATGAGATAATCCAACAAGGTAAGACTGTCATCTGTCCCACCTATATAGTCTCCCCAGTACTTGTGAACTACCCATTGTCTAAAGCCAATGGGCTTCCTGCTTCGCAGACCTCGTTTCTACGTTCCACTCCGGTCGGAGCAGAACAAACATCCACCGGATGTTTTGCTCCCTACTATCTCCACAGGCGTTAATTCGGGCAGTCCCT
>CABJAV010000016.1 GCA_902363675.1 Lachnospiraceae bacterium
CGTAAAGAGTTATCATAGCCTTGTCTAAAACATACAGACATTGTCTGTACGTTTGGTGTTGAGGCAGGAAACCAAACTTTGGTCGGAGAGGTTCCTGCCTCTTTTATTTGATAGTTACATAACTGATAATACAAGAAGGTACAGGATAAAACAATCTGGAGAAAAATATGTCGGATTGTTTTGTTCTGTACCTTCTTTTAACTTGCATGAAAAAGAAGACATCAGGAGCAGATAAATTTACGAATAACATTATTGAGTAATACGGATGGAGAAGATTTTCTGGCATACTACGGAGAACGCAAGCTGATTCTTCGTGTAGCCTTTGAAAGGTATCTGCGTAACCATCCAGAACTAAGGAGGCGGGTATAATGGCAAAGGCAGGAAGAGGACAGACAAGGCGGGATTCCAAGCGTAGAGTATTAAGACCGGGAGAGAGTGTAAGAGCAGACGGAAAATATCAATATAAATATCATATTGATGGAAAACCACATTTTGTATACAGTTGGAAACTGGAGCCTACGGACAAACTTCCAAAGGGCAAGAAACCATGCCTTTCCCTTCGTGAATTGGAAAAACAGGTAAATACAGATTTGGATTTGCTTGTAAATATCGTGGACGGACAGATGACAGTATGTGAACTGGTAGACCGTTATCTGAAAACCAAAACAGGAGTAAGGCAGAGTACCAAGCAGGGATATGTTACAGTGCAGAGATTACTTGCAAAGGAATCTTTCGGGAAAAAGACAATCCGAAGTGTGAAAACATCGGATGCCAAGTTATTTCTCATCAAGCTGCAACAGGAAGATGGAAAAAGCTATAGTTCCATTCATACCATCCGGGGAGTGCTGCGACCAGCCTTTCAGATGGCTGTGGATGATGACATTCTGGTAAAGAATCCATTCGGATTTCAGCTTGCCGGAGTATTGGTAAATGACGCAGTCACAAGAGAGGCAATCACAAAAGATCAGATGCGAAAGTTCCTAAAGTTTGTCCATGACGATGTGGTTTACTGTAAGTATTATGAAGTAGTTTATATCCTCTTTCACACTGGAATGCGAATATCAGAATTCTGCGGTCTGACACTGAAAGACATTGATTTGGAGAATCGAATTGTTAACATTGACCATCAGCTACAAAGAACATCAGATATGCGGTATATCATTGAAACCACAAAGACGGATGCCGGAACAAGGAAACTTCCCATCACTGAGGATGTGACGCAGATGTTTCAGGCAATCATTGAGGACAGAGTGCCACCCAAGGTCGAAAAGGTGATTGATGGCTATAGTGGATTCCTTTTCTATGATGAAAATGATATGCCCCTTGTGGCAATGCACTGGCAGCACCGATTCAATCACATGGTTGGCAGGTACAATGACATCTACCGGGTGCAGATGCCGAACATCACGCCTCATGTTTGTAGACACACCTACTGCTCCAATATGGCAAAATCGGGAATGAATCCAAAGACACTACAGTACCTCATGGGGCATTCGGATGTTTCGGTCACGATGAATGTGTATACGCATATCGGATTTGATGATGCTGAGGAAGAATTGAAACGGATGGAAGACTTCCGAAAGGCACAGACAGAGATTGAAAAGAAGAATGAGAAACCGATGTCGCAAAGGATGTTTAAGGTAATTTGATATAGAAGAATACAATGGTGCTCTGCTAAAGTACAGATACAATGTGCTTTGGTGGAGCTTTTGATTTGAGGCTAGAAAGCGAGTAGCTATAAGGATGAAATTTTGCTATAATAAGCGATATGAAGAAAGCAAATTTGGGAGGAGATGATTGAAGTGCCAATGGAAAATTTTGTGAATGAGTTTAATATGTGGATGCAGACTGTGCAAAGCGAGTTACAGGAAAAAAGTATGCGTTCTACGATTATAATATGTGCGGCTACATTAGATGCACAGCTTGAGAAACTGATAAAAAATATATTATTACAAGAAAAGAATACAGATGGTGATATTTTTGAGGGAGGAAATGCAATACTCTCAACATTCAGTTCAAAAATTACCTTTGCATACTATTTGGGATTAATATCTGAGCATGAACGAAAGACTTTGGATTGCATTCGAAAAATTAGAAATAAAGCAGCACATGAAATTAGTATTTTGTCTGGGAGCGTATCAGATTCCATAAATAATATGTGTCTTAATTTAGAGATTCCGCAAGGAATGTATATTCCAATTGAACTTTTTACTGGTAGTCTTGGTGAGTGTGACAAAACATATAATCCAAATGATGAAAAAAATCCGCAAAAAAGATTTGTTAATGCATTTTATTATATGACCCAATATCTTTTCCTACACAATTTGGAATATGTTGATTGCAAAGTAGAAAAGTATCAGGCACCTAAACCGTTTGAATTTATAGAGATGTTCAAAAATATTCTTGTGAATGATAATGAACAAATATTGCTACATTTGAAAAAATGTAAAGAAAAAGCTCAAAAGGATCTATGTGAGTTACAAACTTTAATCAAGGATTATGTAAGTGGTGATGTTGTTGTTTATAGGCAAGAAGACCTTGATTCTAAAGAAAAAATACAGGAGACAATTGGTATTGTAGAAGATGAAATAAAAGCATTTGAAACAGAAATATCATTGAGGGAAAACGAAGATATACCAAAGAATTTTGATTCAAATTATTCAAAAACATGTTATGCAATTCAATCGTTAGAGAGATTAATCGAGATAATGAAGGAGTATCAATAATATGAATATGTGTTGGAAGTTTTGCATTTGACAAAATAGCTCCTGATTGCAGTAGAAAAACATACTTGTTAGTTTTAAGGAATGTCCTTACTATAATTCGTGCATAGAATTGTTTTAGTTACTTAAAAATGAAGATGTTTATTACAGAATTTATAAAGATTGAAACATCTCATATAAGTGTATCTTTGCATATATCGAGTGTGGGTTTAATTACCAGAGAATTCATAGTAGCTTAAGCTGCTTGATGTAGTTAATACAGATGTAAAAGTCTTATTTTCGGTATTTCTTATATGGACTTAAAATTAGAAAGAGGTGTGGGAATGTCTTTGTATGGGCATACTTATATTAATATCAATTCACTGAAAAGGTGGGTAAATTCACTAAGTGTGGATGAAATACAGTCTGTTGATGTTGGAGGTTACAACCTTGAAATTAAAGATGAAATATAGTAGAAAGAGTATATGGATATAGATGTTCCATCGCTCATGCAAAAGGTGATGTCGAAGAATATATTGCGATTCCCAACATTAGTAGAAAAATAATTGCAGCGGAAATACCGTTAGTTAAATATTTGGCTTATGAAGTGATAAAAAATTGTTCTGAAATATAAATCATTAGTAGTAAGAAAGTCTCTTTTACTACTAATTTTACTACTAACAGGTAGTAACAACGTGCTCAATTCTGCTCTGATTTGCCACAATCTGCATTTTCAGAGCATATCATCATAACCCCGGAAACCCTTGCAAAACAGGGCATTCCGGGGCAAAATAAGGAGAAACAAAACAATGATAAAAATATTATTTGTTTGCCACGGCAATATACTAACCTTGATTAAAAATACTTGAGTTTACAGTGTTTTGGGGATGTTACAGTAGATTTTACCAACGATTTACCAAAGCTATTTGAGTAGTGGATAAACTACTCAGGATATGTAAAGAGAAGTATTATAAAAGAGTCCTAGCAAAGAAAAATCCGCAATTTAGCGGATTTTTTTAATACGTTCATTAAATAAAAGCAATCTGTTAATCTTATCATCATAAAATTCTTTTTGCTGTTCAATCACAGCTTTATCATTATCCTCATAGGAAATTAAATCCATCTGTTGTTTACAATTTAGATAAGAACAAATAGCTTCATTTATTTGTGAATCTTCAAATGTCATGTGTATGCTGCTGGGGATGTAGTTGCCATCTTTATCCTTATCAGCAGATATTTTCAATGAAGATTGTTCATTAAGCTTCATAACCAAAGAAAGAACATCACTAACGGTATTAATATCGTAATCAAGAAATACAGTTACGCTAATGCCAAGAGCTTCAGCTATTTTTTGAAGTTGATCTGGTTTTGGATTGCGTTCACCGCTTTCATATTTCTTTATGGTAGATAAATAAATACCGGACTGTTTTGATAATTCGTCCTGTGTCATATCTTTTAATTTTCTATATTTTTGAATTTTACTTCCAATTGAATGTCTATTATCCATTAATAATCACCTCAAACAAATTGATATGAATATTTTAACACAGAGTTCACAAAAGTGGTACATTATTTTGAAAATATATTGACAACCACAAATGTGGACTATATAATAAAAATGCGAACAGACCACAAATGAGGACTAACATAAAAAGAATAGATATGTTGAAAATACTTCTTTTGGCGAAGTTCAAGGATTCAAAATTTTGCTATATCATAATCCTGCGAGTTGCAAAGCAGCTCATACAATTGAATAACAATTACAGATATAGTGATAATTCCGGTTCAGATACCTGATGGAAATCAAATATACTTGCGAAGAGTGCTGAAGGATTGAGAAATGAAAGTGGAGCGAGTAAGGGTAGTCAATACTGTTGCGGAAGGATAATAAACTATGAAGGTGTTCAAAGGGAACTTCCTGGCTCTCGAAAAGGCGGTAGAGAGGATAGCATTATTTAATTTAACTTAATGCGTCGTAAACGCAGATGCGGCTTATCTGTAATTCCTATGTGTGCAGGCAAATGGGAAAAAAGCACACCTACATGGCATGAGCCGTGTAGAAAGCAGGTAAGTAGTGAATGAAATTAACTTTTAAAGGTGTGGATATAAGCACTGAGGAAAAGTTCGTCAGCTACATTAATTCACTGAACACAGCGATAATGAAGCAAAATGCCATGAATGAAATCAAGCAGGATTTATATGATGTTTCTTATTTGAAAAAGCGTTACCGAAAGATTGTAGCCAGAAATGAGAAAGCATTATTTATGGCAGAGCACGAATGTTTGAAATGTGTTTATTTCCAAAGACTGGCACGAAAATGTCAGGCAAATTGTAAGTGTCTCTTAGAAGAATCTACGGAAGGAGGCGTATTTACATGAAGCTATGTTGGATTGTAGTGTTGGTCGGAATAAGTATCATCCTGGTTTTTCTATATTCATTAGTTGCAATGTCGTCCAGAACAGAGAGGTTTATTACAGTCTATGGAATCAGGGACTTAGGTACAGAACTTAGTCCTATCACAATGCTTGTTATGATGGAGTCTATTCAGAACAGGATTGTTGAGAATGGTAAGAGAGGCAAGGCAACATGGCTCTATATTGATGAGTTTCACGTCTTACTTAATTCCGAGTATTCTGCAAAATATCTGCAGCAGCTCTGGAAGAAAGTAAGAAAGCAGGGAGGTCTTTGTACCGGTATCACGCAGAATGTAGTAGATCTGTTGCAGAACTACACAGCAACAACAATGCTTGCAAACTCAGAGTTTGTGGCACTCTTAAAACAGGCGAATACAGACAGTTCCAAGATGGCGGAAGTTATCGGGGTATCAGAGGCACAGCTAAGATTCGTAACCAATACCGCATCGGGAATGGGACTTATTAAGTGTGGTTCTGTGGTGATTCCGTTTGATAATCAGATTAGCAAGGATACAGATTTGTACAAGCTGTACAATACCAACATTCACGAAAAAATCGAGATGATGAAAAAGCAGGCTGAAAATTAAGCCGGCTCGTTGTCATCTGAATTATTATTGTCTTCTAAAAGAGATGTATCAACTTCAGTGAGCAGCTCTTTTGGAAGGCATTTCTTTGTAATACTTATATTTTTTGATTTGTATGTAAGCTGTGTATATAGTGGTGCACCAATTGGTTTTTTAAAGATTGCAAATATCTTTCCTGGCGGTTTTGGAACTATGGAACGGATATCTTCACTTAACACGCTGTTAGGTATATAGCAGTCTTTGCTCTGAATCAGACCAAGACATGCAGTAGTAGTTCCGGTTACTTTCTCAGTGTATAGCTCAAGGTGTGGTCCGGTATAGTTGCCTATCATACGTGCAGAGGTATCCATACTCATGATAATACCAAGTACTTTGAGTTTTAATTCTGTTGTATGGTTGCTTTTGAAGGAAAAATCATTTTCACTTAACCTATTATTCAGGGCAGCACGATAGAAGCCATTTGCATTCATTCCTGTTCTTGGAGTGACTCCTGTAAAGTGGAGAAAGTTATGCGAATGAAATCTTACAGCAGTATGGTTTGACTTATTGTTTTCGTCACGATAGACAAAAACAACCTGATTACCTTCTAAATACTGTTGGTATTGTTTTGCACACTTGGTGATGATGGCAATAGCCTGTTTCTTAGTCATAAGCATTAAGGTCCTTATATTTAAATGGTATTTTGGCAAATTTAAAAGGAAGGTTCTTCTGCCGTAGCAGATGACACCTTCCTTTAATGACTGATTTTTCTGTTGTCCGCCAACTGATCGGCACCCGAAGTCCGATAAGAAAACTGGTTTTTCCGTTGCCAGCCAACTGTCCGGCACCCGAAGTCCGGAAAGAATTTCGGATTTTATGTGTCAGTCCACATGATAGGCATATAGCCCATCTACTAACTATAGTATACACAGATAAAGCAAATTATGCAACGAGTTTATAAAGATTTAATCAGAAATTTTTGGAAAAGAAGGTGAGAACATTGAAGATAAAAAAGGTGGATGATAAGCCTATGGTCATTCACACAAAAGAGAAAGCCAAGATTCATTCTCATGAGCCCAAAGGAGCGAGGATAAAGGGCAGTAACATCTATACAGTAGAACGTGGTCCTAAGATTGCTGGAGCAAAAGCAGCAGAAACAATGGGTAAGAAATCATACAGGAAGAGTACAGTCTATCAAGTAAATGTAAAAGAGAAAGGTCTTTCAAGATTTAAGCGTAATGTAAGGGAAGCCAACACTTCCATCAAGACCAAGAACACCAATCTTCACATTGCAGGAAGAACAGGTGCACTTACAGCCGGGGCAGTAACAGAGCAGATGGAAGGCGGGCAGGAAGTATCGCAGGCAGCATATCTTGCATATGAAGCTAGCCGCCCTGTTACCGGAACTGCTTCTAAGGGTGCAGCACTTTTTAGAAAAAAGGCGGCAGCCAAGGCAAAGAAGCGTATCAAGAAGGTAGAGGCAGGAAAGAAGCTGGCAAAAAAGACAGCAAAGAAAGCTGCCAAAGATACTGCCAAGGCTGTAGCTAAAGAGACAGCAAAAGAAACCGCCAAGACCACTGCTAAGGTTGCAGCGAAAACTGCTACAAAGACTGCGGCAACAGCGGCAGGGACAGCGGTTGCACCGGGAGTTGGTACTGCAATCGGCATGGCAGCCGGATATGCTGCAGGTGTGTCCATAGAGGTCAAGGATGAAAAGATGACCAACCGGAGCAGAAAGATTAAGTTCTTTCTGGATAAGATGAAAGCACAGGAGAATCAGACAGACAGTGTGGCAAAGCTGGTAAAGGATCTGATTGTGCGAAAAGCGATTACCTGGGTAAAGGCAGCGGCACCGGTTGTCGGACTGGTGCTTTTGTTACTTGTTCTTGTAGTTGCCATGATTGCTGTTCCGGTTATTGCGGCGATAGCAATCCTTTACAATTCTCCATTTGCTTTATTCCTGCCACCACTTGAATCAGGAGATACCGTGCAGACAGTAACGAGTGCTTATGTACAAGGGATGATTATTGTACAGTTTAAAGTGCTATAAATAAAGCATAAGGAAAGCATAAGTGACGGATGCATGATAAATGAGTTTAATAGAACATTTACGGAGGTGGCAGTTATGCATATATTGGTGTTTATTTTAATATTTGTTGTTGGTTCAATCATTGCCGCTTGTGATGGGGATTATTCATGAATAGCTGCAATCGGTATATTTGTAGGATTTTTTGTATTGCTATTGCAGTATTATGGTTATTTACCCAGCCTGTTTTATTAATAATTGCTATTAGGCTATTATTGAATTCCGATGTGCAAACTTCATTTTCCGATGAGCTTCCAGTTTGTCAGGGTTTGTGATATACTCCTTTATGGATTGAATGATATTTTTGCATATGTCGGTTCGATTCATAAGACATACCTCCTAAGTGTGATTAAGTTTGTCGCTGCAACGACCTCACTTTTGGAGGCTTTTGTCAAGTCTTTTCAGAAAAAAACAGAAATTTTCACAAAAAAATAAAGCCCTATAGCCTTGAAAAATCAAGGCTTTGGGGCTTAAGTTGACAACATTGCCGCCTGATACTGAAATTCACCGTAATAGACCGCATAGGAAACCATATCATCTTTTGTTATTTCAGCGAGCTGTTCATCTATATGAGATGCCAGCTTGCGAAGGTTGCCATTTTCTTTTAAGCGAATGGCATAGGATACACCATTTGTTTCACGCTGATGATATAGTTACGGCTTGGTAAATCCACTGTCTCTCCGGAGAAGCAATGGAATGTTTGGATAACAGGAGCGTAGAATCCAAAGCCAGCAGAATCATTTCTGGTTTCTTTATGGAATACACTACTTTTCGGAATCGTCGCATCAAATCATAAAACTGATTTAACGTAGTATCATCCAAACGGTTGAAAAAACGCGAAAGAGTTGGTTGCGAAGCAAGTGCATTCTTAGCCAGAACTGCTGTCAGGATTGGGTCATTGGTAAGTTCATCAGCACAGTCATCTTCAAAGTATGCTCCGAGAATCTGGTAGATTATCTGTCACAGATTTTCATCATCTTTATGGAAACGAAAAGATGCACTGTCATTGGTTTTGATTTCTTTTTTCAGGATGTTCACAAAACCAAGTTTGCAGGCAAACTCCTTAATCAAAAGAAGACCTGCATCGGAGGATAAATCGCCTCCACCAAAATTTAATTTCAGATATTTGTTGCTTTCTAAGACGGTGTCGTTTAAAATAGTCATTGAGAACTTCTTCTTTGTTTTGATTTGGCTTTGACACCTAAATTTTAACAAACTTGAAGTTCTTTTTCTATGAAAATTTTTTCACCCATTAAGTGAAAGTAAGAAGTATCAAAAAAACAAGTAATTATGCGGCATTGACCGCATTAACCTGAATTATTATGAATAATTCAGGTTAATAGAGAGACTAAAGTGAACAGACAGGAGATGAGAAAATAATTTGTTTTACTTAATGATAATAGATTCACCTGAGGAGAAAAGGGGGTTTGTGGTTATTTATGAAAAGTATAGATACTTGATGATGAAAGTAGCACATGATGTACTGAAGGATAATTTTCTGGCAGAGGATGCGGTACATGAAGCATTTATAAAAATTGCTCACAATATGCAGAATATACATGATGTAGAGTCAGTTGAGACAAAACGATATTTAATTATTGTCGCAAAGAATGCCGCCATAGACATATATAGATCAAGGAAGAAGATGAAGGAAAAAATGTTTATCGATGAGTTGGGAGAAGATGCAGGTCCGATAACTTATCTGAAAACAGATATAGACAATGAAATATTAGATATATTGAAAAATTTGCCAGTTAAGTATAGAGATGTTTTTTTATTAAAGTATTCCAATCATATGAGTAATGCAGAGATATCGAAAATATTGAACATATCAGAAGGTACAATTAGACAGCGAATTGCCAGAGGAAAACTGATAATAAAAGAAGAGATAGAAAGATTGGAGGGAAAATAGTATGGGACAAATAGATGTAACAGATGCATGGCTTTATAAGTATATGTCCATCGTAGATGAAGCAATTATAAATGAAATCGAAAAGAATGTAGATTATGATTATGCTTTTTCTGATGAGTTCAATCGAAAAATGGAGAGGACAATCCGTAAAGAAAAATTCATACCATTTTGGAATTCAGTTTCTAAGTTTGGAAAAAGTGTGGCAATTTTTGCTTTAGTAATTGTTACTTCGTTATTTGCAGTTACTATGAGCGTAGAAGCATATCGCATTCAATTTTTTGAAACAGTTAAAACAATTTGGGAAGATTCGTTTTTTTACACTTACTTTACAGAAGAAAAAGACATTGGATTTCAGAAAAGAGAGTTTGAATATTTGCCGGATGGATATTATTTGATAGAAGAAATCAGTGATGGTAACATTAATACAACTATTTATTCTAACGAAAGCGGAGAACAGATTATTATCGATCAACATCTAGTCAGTGATAATAGGCAGATTACCATGGACTTAGAATACAGTGAAGAAAAAGAAGTGGAAGTGAAGGGGTTACCACTCCTAATTTACATATATGAAGATGGATTTGTAAGTGCATATTATGAATACCAAGAATCAGTGTTCATTTTGTCAGCAGATAAGATTTCCGATGATGAAATTATAAAGATTATAGAGGGAATCAACTAAATAAAGTTTGTGTGAGGAGGCCCAAGCAGAGCCTCCTTTTTATAAAAAAGAAAAATAATGTAACAAACAGGTAGGAGAAATTCGTTATTGTTATATGAGAAGGAAAATCACGAAGGAGGTATTGTATGAATTACTTAAAAAGGATTGGAAGGTTAGTTGCAATTTGTATTTGTGCTGTTTGTGTTGGAATCATACCAATTACGGCGCATGCTATGGAGGTCTCTGACAAACAGATACAGCCGAGAATGGATTATATATCCTCATACGGAACAGAATTGACTATATCAGATTCAGGAGAAGCGAGTGTAACAGGTTTTGTCAGGGGAAAAAAAGGGGTAACGAATGCATACGTTAAAGTAACATTGCAGAAAAAGGTGTCTGGATCGTGGGTGTATGTGCAATCATGGGAATCTAGCGGTTCAGGAAGAAATGCAACTATAGCAGAGACTTATTCGGTATCTAGAGGAACATATAGGGTTGTCGCATTAATAAAAGCAGGGACAGAGAGTAAATCTCCGATATCGGCGGAAAGAACATATAAAAGTTAAAGACCTTCTCAAAAAATGAAAAAAGATTTTGGATTGTCTGTGAGTTCGTTACTTTGCAATAAACCCAGATTATTCACGCATTTGGAAAAATAGATGGAGCATTTACTTTGGAAGTACTAAAAGTATCAGCTATCCCAACGGATATCACAGCACTGGGAGCAGAAGGCATGAAAAATATCTGGCATAATGCAAAACTAAGAGGACGTGGTTACAGTAGAGCCAATTAAATCGTGAGCTATGCAGAGAAAAGTGTGGGATTAACGGATGGAACGGATGCAGGCCGTGAAGCCGTAAAATGGTATGGAGTCCGGAACGGACTGCATCTGCAAAAGACCAACAAGAACCTGAGATGGTATAGCGTCCACTGAGTAAATCAGTACCACGACAGGTGAATGCAGGTCAGTAACAATCAAACATAAAAACAAGAGCTGTAGCCGGCATCGTTTTTTTCCGTGGGGCATGCCCCCGTTTAGGAGCTTGGCTGGCACTCAGTGAATGGTAGATGCTACGAAGGAAGTTGGGACATGATCCCCTTAGACACGGAAGGTTCATCATCATAGTTGAACAGAGGGAAAATAGCCTTTATAAAGCAAACTAAAAGGATGCTTTATTAGCTATACTTATTTATCAGCTATTCGGTACATGACACTACGATATCCATCACTCTCGGCTTTTGTTTGAGGTAAAATAAAAATCGTCAAAGCCAGTAAAATCAATAGATTTAGGATTGACAGAATAGGAGAAATGAATGAAGAAAATAATAAGAATATTATTTGTATGCTTGTTTTTTATTGCATTAATTTTTATAGGCAAGAATGTATTAAAGGATGGCAAAGAACGGGAATATATAAAGTCTGACAAGTATTATGAGGAAAACATAGAAAATATAAATATAAATGAAGTTAACTTCAAATTTCTCCAAGTAAATGAAGTTGCTAATGTCAATGAAGCATTTTATAAGAAATATGATTCTTATAAAGAAGTAGTGGTGGAAGATAACAAGAATTATGATGTTTTTGAAAAATATACGAAGGTAGATGTTGCATTTGACCAAGGATATTCTGGAATGCGATGTTACTTAAATGAAGATGAAAGTTTCGGTGGAGCTTATTTCCGATATACATTTGAATATGAAACAAATGACGAAAATCTTGTGGATTCTTCTATTGAAGTATATATAACGGCTGAACCGTTAGAAAAGTTTGAAGGTTTATTACCAACTATTGAAGAGGCTGATGAAGGGAATGTATATAGTATATATGATAACATTCTCTATTATATGGAAAATGATGATAATATGAGCTTATTTAAAACTAATATATGTACAGTTGTTTTTGATGGTTCTAAGTACAGTTATTTTTGTGGTGTTATAGATGGCGAGAAAGAATCTTATATCAATAAATATTGTAATGTTTTATATAACTTTTTTCAACAAATGTATAAATGATAAAACTATAAAAATTATAGTAATTTATGAAATGAATCTACAAGACATATAGTATTTCATAAATTACTATTTATATAAATGCCCAATAACACAATGGCAGAGTAAAATTTGTGTTTGAAATATAAAATTTTACATTGCCAGCAAACTACAAGGAGGTACTTTTTATGAGAAAAAGAATTATTAGTACTGTAATGGTATATGGATATAGGACTTACAAAAACTCGTCAAACTCTAGTACATATCTATTTTGGGTTATTAAAGATGGCTGGAGTTCCACAACTAGATATCTTGCCATGACAGGAACACCAGAAAGTTATTTGGGATGTATGACAACTATTAAAGCAAAATAAATGGCGTGAGGCAATTAGTGATTTGAAGTGAACAATATTTGGGCAAAATCTGTTAGATAAAAAAATGGTATTTTGGTAGGTAACGTTAGCGAAAAAAGCTGATAGAGAAGGAATAATCAAAGTTCTTTAGGGTTTGCCAATCTATTTTAGGGTTCTTCGATAGGGTCTGGTTTTAGGGTCTTTCGTGAGGGTCTTTTATGAGGGTCTGGCTGGGTAGCCAGACCTTTTATTGTTAGGGCAAGGCCCTGTTGAGCAAAGCTCAACTAATAAACCACTTGCTATGCGAGTGGTTGAAGACGCTTTAGCTTACAGTAAAAAACCTCCAGTGATATAGTAAATGCAGGTTCGCCAACCGCATTTAATCACAGGAGGTATCCATAATGGACAATAATAGTTTATCACATACAAAATGGAACTGTAAGTACCATATTGTATTCGCACCAAAATTTCGTAGAAAATCGCAATAGAATTCTTCACGAAGGAGAGTACCAGAGAGCAGATGGACGTTATCGTTTTAGATATGTAGATATGCATGGAAATGAAGGGAATTTATATAGTTGGCGTTTGGACCATAATGATCCTATACCTAAAGGAAAGAAAATGGAGCTTTCTTTAAGAGAAAAGGAAAAACAACTGGAACAGGATATGTTTAATGGACTTGTTCCAGGAGGTGGAGGACTTACAGTTCTTGAATTAGTGGAGAAATATGTAAGCCTTAAAATAGGGGTCAGACAGAGTACTTATGCTGGTTATAAGACGGTAATTAATCTGTTGAAAAAAGATGATTTTGGCAAAAAAAGAATCGACAAAGTGAAATTATCGGATGCGAAAGCCTGGTTGATCAAGCTTCAGAAGGTAGATGGAAAAGGTTATAGTTCAATTCATACTATCCGGGGAGTATTAAGACCGGCATTTCAGATGGCGGAAGAAGATGACTTGATTCGCAAAAATCCATTTGGATTTGAATTAGTCAATGTGATTGTGAATGATAGTGTGAGAAGAGAAGCTGTCACAAGAAAGCAGGAGTGTGAATTTCTAAGATTCATAAAAGAAGATGCGCATTTTTGCAAGTACTATGATGCAATATTTATCCTTTTTAACACAGGACTTCGTATATCAGAGTTCTGTGGGCTTACAAAATCAGATTTGGATTTTAAAAACAAAAGAATACGGGTAAATCATCAATTACAGAGAACAAGTCAGATGCAGTATATCATTGAAAAGCCTAAGACAGAAAGCGGCGAGAGATATGTTCCAATGTCTGATGAGGTGGTGGCTTGTTTTAAGAGAATACTTAAGGACAGGGTCAATCCCAAAGTTGAACCGATGGTTGATGGAATGACAGGATTTTTATTCCTTGATAAAAATGATATGCCTATGGTGGCATTACATTGGGAAAAGTATTTCCAGCATATTCGGGAAAAGTACAATAGCATATATAAGGTTCAGATGCCGCCAATCACACCGCATGTGTGTCGTCATACGTTTTGTTCTAATATGGCTAAGTCGGGAATGAATCCGAAGATGCTTCAGTATATTATGGGACACTCGGATATCAGTGTTACGATGAATACCTATACTCATGTTAAATTTCAGGATGCACAGGAAGATTTTCAAAAAGCAATCAATTCATAATGACCTGATGAAAATGAGAGAAAAATGGCTGAATGCCAGTATTTATCTTAATCCCTAATTTCTTACCTGTCGATTCCAAATGGCAGATTTGCCTTTGGTACAGACTTGAAATTTACCAAAGTTTTTACCAAAATTGATGACAAAAATATGCAAAGATATGCCAAAATATGCCAGAATAAGTGAAAAATGAAGAAAGGTAAAAAGGCTTGAAAAGCCCGAAAATACAGGAAATATGGGAAAAATCAAGATTTTATTTGTTTGCCACGGCAACATTTGCCGTAAATGCTTAAAAAGCCTTTAAAATCAATGATTTAAGAAACTGATAGGGGGAATTTACCCCTGTTTTGCCCCTAATAATTATAGGACTACCCGATAAGGAAAAATCCTTTAGCTGAATTGAATTGGCTGAAGGATTTTTTTGTATGGGAATTCAATTAATATATTGACGATATAAACTCTGCGTTTTATAATTTGAATGTAATCGTTGAATGCTAAGAGGTATTATTATGACTATATCAGAACAAATAAGAGTATTATGTGTGCGTACTAATATAAGTGTCGCAGAATTGGCTCGTAGAATGGGAATGTCTCCTCAGAACTTAAATGCTAAGCTGAAGCGAGAAACATTTACAGTATCGGATTTGAATCAAATCGCTGAGGCAACAGGAACGACGTTTGAACGAAAATTTATATTGGATGATGGAGAAACAGTTTAATGGATAACTTTGATTTGAAGAAAGTACGCAAAAAGTATAAGGATAACCGAGATGTGATTTCGTTTTTTTCCGGAGCAATGGGATTAGATATAGGACTTGAAAAAGCAGGTCTCAATGTAGTTATAGGACAAGATTTTGAACCTTCTTGTGTGGAAACAATGAGGGCTAATGGGCATAATGTTTTGGGTGGAGATATAAGAGAAATAAATCCAGAGACACTTTTGAAATTAACAGGTCTACATGTAGGAGAGCCATTTATGGTATGTGGTGGACCGCCATGTCAACCCTTCTCAACAGCTGGAAAAAGACTTGGAATTAATGACCCAAGAGGAAGTCTTTTTATGGATTTTATAAGAATGATAGACTATATCCGCCCTAGATTTTTTGTAATGGAAAATGTAAAGGGAATAGTTTCGTCACCATTAAAACATGTTTCCGTGAAAGAAAGAGAGAAGGATGATCCAGAACAGCAGTTAGGTACAGTTTTAGATGTTATTTTATCTGAATTTGACAAGTTAGGTTATAAGACTGTTTATGGTGTTTTAGATGCTGTAAATTATGGTGTTCCTCAGTTTAGAGAGCGTTTTGTATTGATAGGAAGCCGAGATAATGAAGATATATTTTTACCTATGCCTACACATTTTCAGATGCATCAAAATTCGGAGTATAGATGGAAGACAGTTGGAGAGGTAATAAAAGATTTGGAAAATAATCCGGGTGAATATACTTCTTTAAGTGGAGAAAGGAAGAAATATATTCATATGGTTCCAGAGGGCGGAAATTGGAGAGATTTACCAGAAGAGATAATTCCTGTTGCTATGGGAGGAGCTTACCAGTCGGGTGGAGGAAAAGTGGGATTTTATCGTAGATTATCGTATAATCAGCCGGCTCCTACAATTACAACGTCTCCAGCTCAGAAAGCAACGATGCTCTGTCATCCTACACAAGATCGTCCATTGAGTATAAAAGAGTATGCAAGGATACAGCAGTTCCCTGATGATTGGATATTTAAGGGAACATTATCAGCAAAATATAGACAAATTGGGAATGCAGTTCCAGTGGGATTAGCGGAGGCTATTGGAAGAGCTATTATTTCCACAGCAGACAAAACATCTACTATAGAAACGAAACGATTTAGAGGAACCAGTGTGCATAATAGAATAAAGAATGCAATGGAATTGGGAGGAAGATCATATGGCGATTAATAATTCTTATGATGAAAAAGAAGTGGTAGAGGCAATAGCAAAGGCTCTGGAAACATTTTATGGAAGTTTGATAGAAAAGATTGACACTCTTGATATCAAAAAGGTAATGAAAAGAAAAAATCCGTATTTGTATAGAGCCAAAGCCATGGAGAATGCTTCAGAGATTGTGGAATCTGTTTTGAGTGCATTTGTGACCTCTAGTGAGGAAACTATTTTTGGTAATTGCTTTTTTGAACCGATTGCTATTGCGGTAAGTGGCGGTAATAAAGCATTGGCAGAGGGTATTGATTTGATGATTCAAGATCCTGAAAGTAATACAATCTATGCTGTTGCAGTAAAAAGTGGTCCATCTGTATTTAATGCTGACAGTAAAAAGAGACAGGAACAGAATTTTATGGCAGCAGCAAAACTTGCACAACAAGCTAAGGCAAGATATGAGGCATACATAGGATATTGTTATGGAAAGAAAAAGGACAGTGGCAGGGGCAAGCCAAAAATGTATCAAGAATTGGCTGGAAAGCAGTTCTGGACAGAACTTACTGGTGATGAGGAGTTCTATATTAAAATAATAAATTTTATGGGAACAATGCCGGAGCAGTATGTAGCATCATATAAAGAAAGTTACAACAAAGCAGCTAATAGGCTGATTAGAGAATTCTCAAATAGTTTCTGCAAAGAAGACGGATCTATTGATTGGGAGAAACTGGTGGAATTTAATTCAGGGGATTGAAATATTTTATCGAAAATAAGTGATTATTATGAGGATACAATTTATCTCTAAAAAATAAAAAGTTTGTTTCGCAAACAGATATAAAGTTCATAAGAATCAAGGTGGTTTAGGCAATTAGCAGACAAAGATAAACTATTTTTAAAGATAAAAGGGTGAATGAAATTATGAGAGAATCACTTAGAGAGACTGTAAATCATGCTTTGTGCATTGAAATGAAGTTGCCTAACATTGAAAAAAATTTGGATAAAACAAGTATTACGACGGCACAAGATATATGCATGAAAAATGATGAAAAAAGTGAACTAGCAAAAATTATCTATAATGGGATTGTAGAATACGCTGTTAATGAATATGAATTAAATTATGATGATTTAGAAAAGGAACAAGCAAAAGTTTTGGCAAGAAGAATCAGATACAATTCTAATGCAACAGATTTTACAAAGCTAAAATATGGTTTTTATGGTGAGGTACTGTTAGATTTGATTTTAAGATGTTTTTTAAAGACAGATGTCTTGCTGGCAAGAGGGTATTTGTATTCACCAATAGAAAAAAGTGAGGTAAAGGGGTTTGATGCATTTCACATAATGGAATGGGATGATAATGTTGAATTATGGCTGGGAGAGGCTAAGTTTTATGTGAATTATAAGAAGCCTGTAGATGATGTATTAGGAAAAATAAGTTACTCACTTTCAGATGAGTATGTGCATGATAATTTCTTAGCGCTTATTGATTGGCAAGATAGATTTTCGCATTCTAATTCAAGATTGAGTGGCATCTTAGATAGGTGGGAGGAGAATCCAAATATAAATATTGCAAGTGAGATTGCAAATGAAAATATGGTTATTACTTATCCTATTATGATTGCTTATCAACCTAAAAATGTTGGTTCCTATGAAGAGAAAGTGAAAGAATGTTTGGAATATATAGAAAAGAAAATTGTAAACTTGCCAATTAGTATTACAACGTCATTTCAATACAAAATATTTTTTATTTTTTTGCCGGTTGATGATGTTAGAAGTGTTAAGGAGTGTGTTTATAGATGGATAGATTCGAAGGAACCTCTAATATAATTAAAGCTTATTATCAATTCAAGAGGAATGGCAATAATGCAGAGTTTGTTTCAAAAGTATGCGAGTATTTTAACTGTATAAAGTCAGATAAATTAGATGGTTCAGACTTGAACTTTTTGTCTTTTATTGCAAGTGAGGCAGGTGTTCCGCAATATTATGATATGCTCATAAAAAGACAAAATAGAGATGAAATGGATATGGTAGAACAAATCTCCTTGGGAATGTTAAGTTCTTTTTTTTACGATGCGAGTTTATGTGTTGATGAACAGGGAAATAAACTTCATCGTTTTCAAAAACAAATACTAGAAAAGTTTTCTGATGATACGAATAGATTTGTATTAACAGCACCTACATCATTCGGAAAGACATTTATAGTATATCAAATACTTCAGAAGATGAAATATAGTACAATATTACTTATTTTTCCAACGATTAGTTTGCTGACGGAGAATTATGAACGGATAAAAGCATATCCTTTTTTTGGAGGTTATAGCATTCATACATTAAGCGAAGAGGAAATAGATGAGAGTGCTAATAACTTGTTTATTTTCACACCAGAGCGATATTTGTCTTTTCTCGATTCGCAAAAAGGAACAGTTTTTGATTTCGCATTTATTGATGAGATATATAAAATTGACAATGGTTATTTGGTAGATGAAGAGACGGTTCTAGAAAATGAGCGGGATGTGGCATACAGACTGGCTTTAGAATATATATGTAGGCAAGCTAAAGATATATTTTTAGCAGGACCATACATATCTTTAAATAATGATGAAACATATAATTCTTTTTTGAAATTTACTGAAGAAAATAATTTTCAAATACTTCAATATAATGAGTTTGAAATTGTAAGCAAACAGTATTATGAGATTAGTAAAAGAGGTTCTTACAATATAGATGAATATGATGTTTATATCCCCAATAAACAGCGAAAGACGTTACTTTTGCAGATTATTCCTAAGATAAGTTTTCCGGCAGAGAATACAATTATATATTGTGGAAAAAAAACAGATACTGAAAAGTATGCACAAATATTAATTCAGGAGCCCAATATTGTAAAAACTTTTTCAGATATGTATAAAGAGGAAGATGAGCTATATAAAATTTTTGTAGAACATTTGGAACGTACATATGGTGAAGAATGGATTGTAGTTGTTGCGTTAAAAGCGAGAATAGGTATTCATCATGGCTTGATACCTAAATATATTCAAAAAGAAATTATCAATTTATTTGGCAGGGGACAACTAGTTTGCCTTTTTTCTACAACTACAATAACAGAAGGAGTTAATACTCCAGCAAAAAATATTATTATTACGTCTTTGAAAAAGGGTAAAAAGGATTTAAAGCAGTTTGATGCAAAGAATATTGCTGGTAGAGCGGGGCGATTTGGAAAGCATTATTCAGGAAGGATAATTGATATAAGCTCAGGTTTTGTTGATATTATTAAGTCGGATAATGAAAAATTAAAACATAAAAATTATGATGTTAATTCGCAAAAATCGGATGTTGATTATCAAATTACTAAAGATGAATTTTTGAGTCCAACAGAGCAGAGAGAGAAGCAAAGATTACAAAGAAAAGCTGAGGAAATAGAGCTTCCAGATACAATATTAGCAAAGTTTAAAGTTGTTGGACCAAGAGATAAAATTACATTGTATGAAAGTATAATACACTTGGATATTGCTGAACGAGAAAGTATTGACAACTTAGTAAATTCAGTAGTGTTTAGCAGAGGGCATAAAATAAATTGGGATGGTTTGCAAACGGTCTTGAATATTATTGCTCCAATTGTAAGTAATGGTAAATTGAAATTTATGATTACTCATAAATTTATTGCGAAGTCAGGAAAACAATATTCTCTTTTAGTAATACTGTTACAAGCATATCTAGACAATGGTTTTATGGGCATGGTTGAATACCAGATAAAAAATAAAGGGATGAATATGGATAGGGCGATGAGATATGTGGCTGATACCGTATATAATACGTTTAAATATCAATTGGTGAAATATTTTGGGACATTTGATATTTTGTATCGCTTTGTTCAGTCTAAGGAGCGACAGTGTGATATGGAAGATGTAAAAAGTATTAGCTTTTTATTACAAAAGCTTGAGTATAATGCTACTAATGAGAGAGCTAAAAAAGTTAGCGATTATGGTGTGCCTTTTAAAATTATAAAAAAATATGAGGATCCATCTGTGCAGGTAGAGTATGATCCATACGAAAAATATGTAGATAATCAGGTGAAATTAATGTTGAATGAGTAATAATAAACTTGCGATATACGATTCTTGATTAATATTCTTGAGGTTAGAAATCATGATTTAGTAGGCACAAACGACATGTTAATTAGAGATTGCCAGATTATTGGACAACTGATGGAATATTATTCGGAATATTTACTTGACAATGAGACTGTGAAAAAATCAAGCTAATCAAGAAATATCCCTTAGTCACTAAGGGCGCACTTCTATACCTACCTATACGGAAGGTGATGTGCGCCCTCATTTTATTTCGGGAGTTGCGGGATAAATCCCGGTCAAGGCTATACCTTGCGCAGACGAGGTCTGCTATCCACACATTGCGGCAAAGCCGCTATTTTCTCTTCTTTTTGCCACGTCCGTTTCCTTTGGCAGATTTGAATGCTGTCGAATAACGTTCCACAATATCCATAAAAGTCTTGAATTCGTAAGGATCCATTTTCGTAAAATTCATTTGAAAAAGTTTACTGTATGTCAGCATTTGCTTTTGTGTTATGCTGTCTGCTTTCTGGACTTCCTCATAGGTATCCATGAATTCATCAAAAATAGTATCATAACTTCCAGTATTGGAATCTTTTTTATGTAATTCTCGTAAATCTTTTGCAATCGCAGAAATATCATTTCCCAAAAGATTGTCAAAATAATTATCCTCATTAATGAGAGCTGCCTTTAGTGAGCGCATATAGTGGTCACTATCAGAGAGCGAATATTTGTTTTTTATCATTGCCCGGTTGTGCTCTATGTATTTGTTCATATTACGAATCTGAGCAGATGCCAGATTGTCAACATAGATTTCAAGGTCAGATAAAAAATCAGAAAAATGAGGATCCTTTATCATTTCACAAATCAGCCGCACATTCAGATTGCGTTCTTTTAATAAAGCTATAGTTTCATCATCTAAGCCAAGTTCATCAACCGGGAAAGGATGGCGTTCACGATTTTCTGTAATACCCAGTAAGTAATCACTGGTTACTCCGTAGAATCCAGCCAGAGTAACGATTACATTCACAGTAATCGCATTTTTGGTATCATCGCTCTCGTAGCTGCCTAGAGCAGATTTTGAGATACCAGTTTTTTCTGATAGTTCTACGAGAGATAGTCCTCGTTCGGTTCTTAAATCTTTTAATTTTTCCTGTAGCGTCAATTTACAATTCATAGATTAGAGTCCTTTTTATTTTATAGCAATCGAATCCCTTTTATCATACAACAGAACGTACGTTCATATCAAGGCAAATTTCCAAAAGAGTGGAAATTTTTATTTTTTTGTGCAAAATCCTACATTTCGGATATACGGGAAATGCACTTTGAATTTGAGAAAATCTCTATACAACTTCATGAGCATTCCAAATCACTACCGCATCGGGGAAGTCAGGCGATAATCCGGAAATAATCCGGGGAGCCGGCCAAGAGCGTGATAACGGCACAGTCCAAAACAGTCTATAAGGCTAAAGAACCCAGAGGTTACCTGCCAGGAAATGATGAGGTGAAATGACAAAAATGAATTTGGGATATGGAGGATTTCAAATGGAAGAAAATGAAAAGTTACACAAGATTCGTGTAGAGATTGAAAAAGCAAAACAAGAAAAACAGCAGGCGAAGAGGCAGCTCGTAAGAGCAGAGAATCGGTTGAAGTATCGTGAAAATATGAGCAGAAAGGCAAGAACACACAGATTGATAGTGCTTGGTGCGGTTATGGCACAGTATTTTCCAGAACTGAAAGAGTTATCGGAAGTACAGCTTGGTCAGATGATGGAGCATCTGGATATCAATGCACTTCATGAAGCGTTTTACAAGGCCTTGTCAAATGGCAGGTAGGAGGATTGTTGATGGCGATTTATCATTTTCATGTAACACAGGTTTCCAGAGGAAAGGGACAGTCAGCAATCGCAGCAGCAGCGTATCGAGCCGGTGAAAGACTACAGGATCATTATTATGGAGAATATGCAGATTATATAGCAAAAGGAGGAGTTGTTTACACCGAGATTATAGCTCCTGATTATGTGCCGGAGTCTTTTCATGACAGGGAAACATTATGGAATGCAGTAGAGAAGGTAGAGAAGCATCCCAAAGCACAGCTTGCATATAGCTTTGATTTTGCACTTATGAATGAATTCTCAATGGAAGAAAATATTATTCTTGCAAAAAGATTTATTAATGAGAACTTCATTGCTAAAGGAATGATCGCTGATATGGCGGTTCATAATCCCGACAAAAAGGAAAGAGATAATCCTCATGTTCATGTGCTCTGTCCAATCAGACCAATGAATATGGATGGAACATGGGGAGAAAAACAGAAGAGGGAATATCTCTTTGATGAGAACGGGAAGCCTGTTCTTGACAGTAAAGGACATCAGAAATTCAATGCAGTTCCTAAGACAGATTGGGGAAGACCGGAAACACTTGAATCATGGAGAAAAGCCTGGGCAGACATGGTGAATGAAGAATTTCAGAAAAAAGGAATGCAGGAGAGGATTGATCACAGGAGTTATGAAGCGCAGGGAATTATGCTGATTCCACAGATTCATGAAGGACCAAATGTACGAAAGATGGAAGCAAAAGGAATTCGTACAGAGAAAGGAAGCCTTAATCGTTTGATTAAAGAAATCAATCAGGGAATTCTTTTGTTAAAGGAAAAGGTCAAAGATATTATGGATGTTATTTCTGAACTATCGGAGGAAATGCATAGAAACGAGAAATCCACAAAATCAGATCTTTCGCAGTGCATACAAAAGTATTTTGCAGACAGAAATGAAATGGCTGAATCTTATAGTTATGGAAAAAACAAGGCAAGAAAAACAAATTTGAAGAAAATGGCGGAATTATTGGTTTATCTGGAAGAGCATCATATTTCGACTATTGAAGAATTAAATGAGCATGTGAAAGGTAAGAAAGCGGAGCTTGGAATACTGAGGCAAGTAAATCGTCGGAAGAAAGCGGATATTGCTGGATTCAAGGAAAATCTCAGATATTTAAACTGGTATGAAGAAGGAATCCCGATAATAGGTAAGATTGAAAAAAGAAAATTCAATAAGGCAAAGGAACGCATCAAAGCAGAGAATGGCGATACGCTTCGCAGATATCATATAGCAAAAAGAATTCTCACAGAAAGAGGGATGCTAGGAAAAATGGATAAAAATGTTTTACAGCAGGAAATCTGCAAGCTGGAAAACGAAACAAAAGAGAACTATGCCCAGTATAAGACACTGTCGAAAGATATTAAACAACTTCAGGATATCTGTATGCTTTCTCAGAAACCCAAAGAACAGAAGAAGCAGAAAGCAAAGGAGGAGAAAAGCTTATGAGATTATTTGAAGGCGTAAAAGCTAATGTAACTGCAAGTCAGGCAGCGGCTTATTGTGGATTTACACCTAATAGGTCAAAGATGATTTGTTGTCCTTTCCATAATGATAAGCATCCAAGTATGAAAGTTGATAGGCGGTATTACTGCTTTGGATGTGGAGAACATGGGGATGCTATAGATTTTGTGGCAAAGTACTATGATTTATCACTTAAAGATGCTGCGATGAAACTGGCAGATGATTTTGGAATTGATTATGACAGGAAAATACCGGCATCTATAGAGATAAAGAGGGCGCAGATAAAACAGAATCAGGAGAGATTGCAAAAAGAGCAGATTCGTGATTTGTGTAAAGAACTGTCGGAATTGAATTCATTTTTAAGAGAAAAGAAGCAACAGCCAGTAACATATGGAAATTTTACAAGCTTGAAATCCTATATTGATGATTTTGAATATGTGGATCATCTCTATGAATATTACATTTTGGAAGCATCGAATCAGACGCGAAAGCAGGAGTATAAGCATATATTGGAGGAGGTTATAAGAATTGAGCGAAAATACGGGAAAGAATACAACGGGCGAAGTATACAGGATGTTGGAATTGTCGGAGAAAAACAAGCCATTTAATACGATTGACAATGCAGTTTTAATATTGAATAATGATCCGTTATTTGCCGGAAATATCAAGGATAATCTTTTCAGGGAAAGAATAGAACTGGATGGAAATATGCCATGGAGCAGGAGCTATGTGGATGTAACGGATAAAGATGATATTCATATAAGGCATTATATAGAAAAGACGTATCACTACAGGAATGATAAGGCTGTGCGTGATGCTATGCAGATTGTGGCAACGGAGAATGAATACCATCCGGTCATAAATTGGTTGAAATCGTTGGAGTGGGATGGCATAGCGCGTGTGCGATATGCATTGCCTCATTTTCTGGGAACATCCGGGAGTGATTATGAGTATGAATGTTTAAAACTATTCATGCTTGGTGCAATCAGCAGGGTGTTCAAGCCGGGATGTAAATTTGAATATATGCTTTGTCTGGTAGGAGGACAGGGAGCAGGCAAATCTACATTTATTCGATTCTTGTGTATGCAGGACAGGTGGTTTACGGATGATATTAAAAGGCTTGATGATGATAAGGTGTATGAGCATCTTATGGGACATTGGATATGTGAAATGGCGGAAATGCTGGCGGTATTGAATACAAAGTACAATGAAGCGACTAAGGCATTTTTAAGCAAACAGTATGACAATTACAGAAAGCCATATGGAACAAGGGCGGAAGATATACCGAGACAGTGTGTCTTTGCCGGGACTTCTAATGTTATTAACTTCCTGCCACTTGACAGGAGTGGAAATCGTAGATTTTTACCTATTATGTGCGATGCATCCAAAGCAGAGGTACATATTCTGGAAAATGAAGCAGAATCCCGTGTTTACATTGAACAGATGTGGGCGGAGATGATGGCTTTATATGGAGATGGGAAAATCCGGTTGAAACTGCCAAAAGAAATCGAAAAGAATCTGATAGAGTATCAGAGACCATTTATGCAGGAAGATACCTGGACAGGATTGATTCAGGAGTGGCTGGATCATACTTCAAATCAAGTGGTCTGTGTGCAACAGATTTATAACGAAGCTCTGAAAGAAATTGGAAAACCGAGAAATAGTGAAGCCAGAGAAATAGGACAGATTATGAATGGAACAGTTTCAGGGTGGAAAGCATATCCCAATCCGAGAAATATCCCTGGGTATGGAAAGCAGCGTGGATGGATGCGAGTGGAAACAAAGTCCGGAAACAGTGACGAAACATTTGTATCTGTGGAGGCAACTCAGATGGAGATACCATTCGATATTGAGAAATAGGGCATTTCAGAGAGTTGGCAATTATAAGATGGAATGAAAATTAAGTTTTGAGAGTCTGTTGCCGGACTTTGTTTCCAGACAATGTTCTGGTAGGCGGACTTGGAAAGGAAAAGGATGAACCAGATTAATTTATATATGGAGAAAAATATAACTCCCAAAGCAATACCAATAATCGTGCCAATGCTTATCAGGCGATATGTATGTTGAATCAAAAAATAAATGAAGCACAGATGATAACACTTGCATTTCCTAAGGAGAAGAATGTGGCAGAGGAAGTATCGGTTCCTTTGTGGAAACGGTATGCACTTAGTATTCCAGAGGCGGCAAAATACTTTGGCGTTGGAGAAAAAAGATTGTATCAGATTATTGCAGAGAATGAAGGAGCGGATTTTATATTGGAGATTGGATCCCATATAAAAATCAAAAGAGAATTATTTGGTAGGTTTCTGGATAGAGCTACATGTGTGTAGGATATATCAGAATTCTGCCATGGAAAATCGGCGATTTTATTATGTCAAAAGGACTCCCTATATGATATACTTTTCGTATCGGGTAGTCCTTTTCTGATCAAGAAAGGAGACTAACTAATATGAGTGAAAAAAGGAGAGATAGCAAAGGACGTATATTACACAACGGAGAGGTTCAACAGAAAGACGGAAGATATCGATTTAAATATTATGACAGCACAGGAAAAGACAGATATTTATATAGCTGGCGCTTAGACAGGAATGATAAAACTCCGGCAGGAAAGCGTACAGGTCCATCACTAAGAGAACTGGAGAAAAAACTTCAGGCAGATATGTTTGACCACATTGTTACAAATGGCGGAAATCTGACGGTGCTGGAACTGGTTGAGAAATATGTTGCAACACGAACCGGTGTCAGAAATTCTACGAGAGCTGGTTATAAAACTACAATCAATTTTCTCAAAAAAGATCCTTTTGGTAGTAGAAGAATTGATACAGTCAGGATTTCAGATGCAAAGTTATGGCTGATTGGATTGCAACAGCAGCATGGAAAAAGTTATAGTGCGATTCATTCTATAAGAGGTGTGCTTAGACCGGCATTTCGGATGGCTCTAGATGATGATTTAATCAGGCGTAATCCATTTGAGTTTGAATTGGCAACAGTGATTGTTAATGACAGTGTCACGAGAGAAGCCATTACACGGGAACAGGAACGGAAATATCTGGAATTTGTAAAGAATGATGCTCATTTTAAAAGATATTATGAAGGAATCTTTATTCTATTCAAAACCGGACTTAGAATCTCCGAGTTTGTAGGATTAACAATTAAAAATATTGATTTTACCAATCACAAGATTATCGTGGATCATCAGCTTATTCGGACAAGCGATATGACATACATGATTGAAGCTCCTAAGACAGAGAGCGGTGTGAGAGAAATTCCAATGACACCAGATGTTGAGGATGCATTTAGAACAATCATTAAAAATCGCAAGAAACCTAAGGTTGAACCAATGGTGGATGGTTATTCGGGATTCTTATATCTGGATAAGAATGACATGCCGATGGTTGCACTTCACTGGGAAAAATATTTTCAACATATCTTGCAGAAATATAACAATATCTATAGAGTGCAAATGCCAAAGGTGACACCACATGTGTGCAGACATACGTTCTGCTCCAATATGGCGAAAAGCGGAATGAACCCAAAGAGCCTGCAGTATATCATGGGACACTCGGATATCAGTGTTACCTTAAATACTTATACACATGTAAAATTTGAAGATGCACAGGAAGAAATGCGAAAGATACAGGCTGTGTAAACGCACAGGGGCAAAACAAGATTTTATACCCCTGTTTGTGCCCCTAATACTGACGATATTATGCCGGATTATGAGATGATATGCGATTAAATTAAAATGTAAGAAATCTGGAAAGCCAGTAAAATCAATATATACAGACTTATGCGAGGTTATACGAAGATGATAAAAATATTATTTGTTTGCCACGGCAACATCTGCCGCAGCACCATGGCCGAAAGCGTCCTCACCCACCTGGCCCACCAGCTCCACCTCGACAACCAGTTCGAGATCGATTCCGCTGCGACCAGCCGTGAGGAAATCGGTAACCCGCCGCACTACGGCACCAAAAATAAATTATACGAAGAAAACATTCCGCTCGTGCCGCACCGGGCGCGCCAGATGACACGCGACGATTATATTTATTATGATTATCTGATCGGCATGGACAGCGCCAACATAAGAAACATGACAAGGATTGCAGGTGGCACGGATAGTCAGAATAAAATCTACAAGATGCTTTCGTTTGCCGATTATGAAGAGACGCAGCGATTTACCGAGGCGCGGGATGTTGCAGATCCATGGTACACCGGAAACTTTGACGAGACTTACGAAGATGTGGTTGCAGGATGCAGAGGATTCCTGTATTATTTACAACAGAAGGGGGAACTTTCAGCAGACGTTGAAATCCCGGAAAAGTAAGGCAAGACAGTCGTTACTTGACAAAACAGAAAGAACGAGGACAGACCAATGGATTACAAATATAATGCAGTGAATGAGTTGAATCATTTTGATTTTGCAGAGGCAGTTGTCGGTGATATTCAGCTGCTCGGAAAAATGTTTCATATCGTGATTGACAATGTCAAAATTCTGCCGGAGAATTCCTTCAATCGGGATATCCGTACAATGCGCACGAATGGAATGCTGTTCAAGATTGAGGGTGCAGAAATTATTTCCGTTGTGGAAGAAGGTTTTAATACTTATGATGCAGACGGCAATCTGCAGAAGACGGTGGAGGACCGCGAGGTAGAGAAGGAAGAATATGATAAGATTTCAGATACACTGGTGGACGGAACCATTTTTGAGGTGAAACTGGAGAATGGCGTATATGCATTCGTTATCGATGGAAACAATGAGAGAACGTACGAACTCAAGGTTGCAGGAAGCGGGGATTACGAATCCTGGAATCTGTTTATAAATCTGTAATATGGACCGCATTGTTTTTCATATTGATGTAAACAGCGCATATTTATCATGGGAAGCAGTTGCGCGGTTAAAAGCGGGAGAAACGGTTGACTTGCGGGAGATTCCGGCGGCGGTGGGCGGTGATATTGAAACCCGCCACGGTGTGATCCTTGCGAAGTCTATCCCGGCAAAAAAGTACGGTGTGACGACGGGAGAGCCGGTCGTGGATGCTTTACGCAAATGCCCGGATCTGACGCTGGTCAAGCCGCATCATCAGATGTACCGGGAGCAGTCACGCGCATTTATTGCCATTCTGCAGCAGTATTCGGATGTGATTGAGCAGTTTAGTGTGGATGAGGCATTTGTGGATATGACAGGCAGTGGCAGGCTGTTTGGAACGCCGGTGGAGGCAGCGCATCGCATACGAAAACAGATTTATGAGGAACTTGGCTTTACCGTAAATATCGGCGTGTCATCCAACAAGCTTCTGGCAAAAATGGCCAGCGATTTTCAAAAACCCGACCGGGTACATACGCTTTTTCCGGAAGAAATCGAGCAGAAAATGTGGATACTTCCGGTGAGGGATTTATTTTTTGTGGGAAAAGCAGCGGAGCGCAGGCTCCGGTCATTAGGCATCCGCACGATTGGGGATCTGGCACACACGGATCCGCAGGTCCTTTCGCGTGTGTTAAAAAAGCACGGGGAAGTTCTGTGGCGTTATGCAAATGGCATCGATGATTCGCCGGTAGAAATCGAGCCTGCGGACGCAAAGGGATACAGCAATTCTACGACCTTATCGTTTGATGTCACGAGCGGGGCGGAAGCCAAAAGTGTGTTGCGCCGGCTGACGGATCAGGTTTGTCAGCGGATACGTCAGGACGATGTGCGCGTGGAGACCGTGACCGTACAGATTCGTTTCAATGATCTTACCCGTGCATCGCATCAGTGTGCACTTCCGGCAGCAACCAATATTACGAAAGAAATTTTTGATACCGTGTGCCAGCTGTTTGATGAAATGTGGGATGGCACACCCATTCGCCTGCTGGGCGTTTCAACCACAAAAGTATCCAGAGAAGATATGGGACGGCAGATGTCGTTGTTTGATGATACGGATTATGCCAAGCTGGAGAAACTGGACAAAGCGATGGATTCAATCAGGATGCGTTTCGGTTCCGGAGCAGTGCAGCGGGCGTCGGATTTAACAAAGCAGGAAAAGACAGATACTGGTGTAAAGGAAGTATAAAAAATTACCCTTAAGTAGTATTTTTGATTTTTTTCTTGCAATCGAATACATTGTGTGATAAAACAAATTACAAGAGAAACACATAAATGCGTGGATGGAGACTCTTCTTATCAGACGTCGACAGGAATACAGCGTCACCGACTGAGAGCGCTGTTTGAAAGAGATAAGAACGGGAACACTGCCGGAGCAGACGAATTGAACATGGACAGGACGTTTTTGAAAACGGAATGCAGAAGTAGGTTCGTACGTGAGCGCACGTTACGCGTAAGAGAGGGAAGATGAGTTTTCTCATTTTTCAATGCGGGTGGTACCGCGGATAATCTGAATTATTCGCCCCGGAATACAAATCAAGTATTCCGGGGCTTCTTTTTTGTTTCAGGAGAAATCCCGATGTCGCAGAAGAGAAGCCTCGGAGAAGAAAAGGAGTAGACGATATGAGCAACATTTACAGAGACGTAACACTGAATCAGGTAAGCGAACAGGACATTGGAAAGACAATCCGTGTGGCAGGCTGGGTAGAAAATATCCGTGACCACGGTGGCGTATCTTTTATCGATCTTCGCGATATGTATGCAGTGATGCAGATCGTTATCCGCGATGGAAAATTACTCGAAGGCATCCGCAAGGAGCAGGCGATCACCGTGGAAGGTCTGATTGAAAAAAGAGACGAGGAAACTTACAACCCGAAGATTCCGACCGGAACCATCGAGCTGGATGCAAAGGAAGTAACCGTTCTCGGTGAGGTATATTCCCAGCTTCCGTTTGAAGTCATGACAAGCAAGAGCGTACATGAGGATGTACGTCTGAAATACCGATATCTGGATTTGAGAAACCAGAAAGTAAAAGATAACATTATTTTCCGTTCTAAGGTAATTGCTTACCTTCGCGAGAAGATGACAGAGATGGGATTTTTGGAGTTACAGACTCCAATCCTTTGTGCATCCTCTCCGGAAGGTGCAAGAGATTACATTGTTCCTTCCAGAAAATACAAAGGAAAATTTTATGCACTGCCACAGGCTCCGCAGCAGTACAAACAGCTTCTGATGGTATCCGGATTTGATAAATATTTCCAGATTGCTCCATGTTTCCGTGATGAGGATGCCAGAGCAGACCGTTCACCGGGAGAGTTTTACCAGCTCGATTTCGAGATGAGTTTTGCAACGCAGGAAGATGTGTTTGCTGTCGGAGAGGAAGTGCTTTCCGCAGTATTTGAAAAATTCGCACCGGAAGGAAGTGTTGTTACAAAAGCGCCGTATCCGATCATCAGCTACAAGCAGGCAATGCTGGAGTTTGGTTCCGATAAGCCGGATCTGCGCAACCCGCTTCGTATTATCGATGTGACCGACTTTTTCCAGAAATGTACGTTCAAGCCATTCATCGGAAAAACTGTTCGTGCAATCCGTGTTCATGCGGATATGTCCAAAGGTTTCCATGAGAAACTTTTGAAATTTGCGACCGGACTTGGCATGGGTGGTTTAGGATATCTGGAAGTATTGGAAGACGGCTCTTACAAGGGACCGATCGACAAGTTTATTCCGGAGGACTGCAAGGAAGAATTCCGCACACTGGCAGGACTTGAAATCGGCGATACGATTTTCTTTATGGCAGACAAAGAGGAGCGCGCGGCATACTATGCCGGAATGATCCGAAACGAACTCGGCGAGAAACTGGATCTGATTGAGAAAAACGCATACCGTTTCTGCTATGTTAACGATTTCCCAATGTTTGAGAGAGATCCGGAGACGAAGAAGATCGGATTTACCCACAACCCGTTCTCCATGCCACAGGGCGGTCTGGAAGCACTCAATACCATGGACCCGCTTGACATCCTGGCATACCAATACGACATTGTCTGCAACGGTGTAGAGTTATCGTCCGGTGCTGTCCGCAACCATGACATGCAGATCATGGAAAAAGCATTCGAGATCGCAGGCTATGACAAAGAAGTGTTAAAGAACAAGTTCGGCGCATTATACACCGCATTCCAGTACGGAGCACCGCCACACGCAGGTATGGCTCCGGGAGTGGACCGTATGATCATGCTTTTACGCAACGAAGAAAACATCCGCGAGGTCATCGCATTCCCGATGAACGGAAACGCGCAGGATCTGATGTGCGGCGCACCAAACGAAGTCACCGAGCAGCAGCTTCGTGAAGTTCATATAAAGATTAGACAATAGTAATTGTTTTCTATGAAAACAATTATGTAGCGTCGGCCCATTTGCCGGAGGCAAATTTTTCATGGGCCGATGTTCCCGAATGTAATTGTTGTGGAGGAAAAATATATGGCAAACGTGATCTCAGATGAGACAATGGAATATGTAGGAATCCTTGCCAAACTCGAACTGTCCGATGCAGAAAAAGAAGCTGCAAAAAAAGACATGGAAAGTATGCTGGATTATATTGATAAATTAAACGAACTCGATACCTCTGAGGTAGAGCCGATGTCCCACGTTTTCCCGGTACAGAATGTATTCCGGGAGGATGTCGTGGAAAACGGTGACGGCGGAGAGGATACACTTGCCAACGCGCCGGAGCGGCGTGATCGCGCATTTGTAGTCCCGATGACGGTTAATAACTAGCGACTGCAGACAGGAGGTTATCTATGAATTTACTATCACTCACAGCCGTCGAGCTGGGGAAGAAAATAAAAGCGCATGAAGTGACCGTGGAGGAAGCAACCAAAGCTGCACTCGATGCCATCCGCGCAAAAGAGCCGCAGGTCAACAGCTTTGTCACCGTGGACGAGGAAGCTGCCATGGCACGCACAAAAGAAGTACAGAAATTAATCGATGACGGAACGCTGACAGGACCGCTTGCGGGTGTACCGGTTGCTATCAAGGACAACATGTGCACCAAGGGAATGCTGACTACCTGCAGTTCCAAAATTTTATACAATTTTATTCCGACTTACACGGCAGAGGCTGTTTTAAATCTCGAAAAAGCCGGAGCTGTGATCCTTGGAAAGACAAACATGGATGAATTTGCCATGGGAAGTACAACCGAGACTTCCGCATACGGAGAGACAAAAAATCCATGGAATACCGGACATGTTCCGGGTGGCTCTTCCGGCGGAAGCTGTGCAGCAGTGGCAGCGGAAGAATGCTATTATGCACTCGGTTCCGATACCGGCGGATCGATCCGCCAGCCGAGTTCTTTCTGCGGTGTGACCGGAATCAAGCCAACCTACGGAACGGTTTCCCGTTACGGACTGATCGCCTATGGTTCTTCCCTGGATCAGATCGGACCGGTGGCAAAGGATGTGACCGACTGTGCAACGATTCTCGAAGCAATTACTTCTTATGATAAAAAGGATTCCACTTCTGTAAAGAGAGAGGACACCGATTTTACTTCTGCGCTGGTGGATGATGTCAAAGGCATGAAAATCGGTATTCCGAGAGATTATCTCGGCGAAGGTCTCGATGCGGAAGTAAAGGATGCCATTCTTGCAGCGGCAAAGAAGTTGGAGGAAAAAGGCGCAATCGTCGAAGAGTTCGATTTAAGCCTTGTTGAGTACGCAATCCCTGCCTACTATGTCATTGCAGCGGCAGAGGCAAGCTCAAACCTTGCGCGCTTTGACGGTGTAAAATACGGCTATCGCACAAAAGAATACGATGGTCTTCACAATATGTACAAAAAATCCCGTTCGGAAGGGTTCGGGGCAGAGGTAAAACGTCGTATCATGCTCGGATCGTTCGTATTAAGTTCCGGCTATTACGATGCGTATTATCTGAAAGCACTGCGTACCAAGGCACTCATCAAGCAGGCGTTTGACAAGGCGTTTGCAAAATATGATGTGATATTAGGACCGGCAGCACCGACAACGGCACCAAAACTTGGCGAATCGTTGAGTGATCCGCTTAAGATGTATCTGGGCGATGTCTACACCGTATCGGTCAATCTGGCAGGTCTTCCGGGCATCAGCGTGCCTTGCGGACTGGACAAAAACGGACTTCCGATCGGCTTGCAGCTCATCGGAGACTGCTTTAAAGAAAAGAACATCATCCGTGCGGCATACAGTTTTGAACAGACAAGAACTTATCAGCACAGCCCGTTGGCAGAAGCGTAGAAAGGAGAGAAGAGATGTCAAAAGAATATGAAACCGTCATTGGACTGGAAGTCCATGTAGAATTAGCGACCAAGACAAAAATCTTCTGTGCCTGCTCAACTGCATTCGGAAGTGCACCAAACACCCACACCTGTCCGGTCTGTACCGGTATGCCGGGATCACTTCCGGTATTAAATAAAAAGGTCGTGGAATATGCGATGGCGGTCGGACTTGCAACCAACTGCCAGATCAACCAGTACAGCAAATTTGACCGGAAAAATTATTTTTATCCGGATAACCCGCAGAACTACCAGATTTCGCAGCTCTATCTGCCAATCTGCCACGACGGCGGTGTGGAGATCGAGACGGAATCTGGCGGAAAGAAAACGATCGGTATCCATGAGATCCATATGGAAGAAGATGCCGGAAAGCTGGTACACGATGACTGGGAGGGCGTTTCCCTCGTCGATTACAACCGTTCCGGTGTTCCGTTGATTGAGATCGTATCCGAGCCGGACATGCGCTCCGCAGACGAAGTGATCGCTTACTTAGAGAAACTCCGCATGACCATCCAGTATCTGGGAGCCAGCGACTGCAAGATGCAGGAAGGTTCCATGCGTGCCGATGTCAACTTATCCGTTCGTGAAAAAGGCGCAAAGGAATTCGGTACCCGTACAGAGATGAAAAATATCGGTTCCTTTAAGGCAATCGCCCGCGCGATCGAGGCGGAGACTGCCCGTCAGATCGACCTGATTGAATCCGGCGAGAAAGTCGTACAGGAGACACGCCGCTGGAACGATGACCAGGGGTATTCCTATGCGATGCGTTCCAAGGAAGATGCGCAGGATTACCGTTACTTCCCGGAACCGGATCTCGTACCGATTGTTGTCAGCGATGAATGGCTGCAGCAGATAAAGGACAACCAGCCGGAACTGCGGGATGAGAAGCTGGCGCGCTACGAGGCAGAGTTTGGACTGCCGGAGTATGATGCAAAGATCCTCACCGGAGAAAAGAAGCTGGCAGATCTCTTCGAGGAGACCACGGCTATCTGCAACAATCCGAAGAAAGTTTCCAACTGGCTGATGGGCGAGACGATGCGCCTGTTAAAGGAACATGATATGGATGCTACCGATATTTCCTTCTCACCGGAACATCTGGCAAAAATCATTCAGCTGACCGAGGCTGGAACGATCAACAACTCTGTTGCCAAAGAAGTATTTGAGAAAGTCTTTGCAGAGGATATCGATCCGGAGAAGTATATCGAGGAGCACGGTTTAAAGAGTGACAACGATGAAGATGCGCTTCGTGCGACCATTGAGCAGATTGTAAAGGATAACCCACAGTCTGTTGAGGATTACCACAACGGTAAGGAAAAAGCGATCGGATTTTTAGTCGGACAGACAATGAAAGCAACAAAAGGCAAGGCAAATCCAGGCATGGTCAATAAGATTTTAAAGGAATTGTTATAATCGTTAAATATAAAAGAACTATGAAAAAATCTGTGAAAACTTGTCTTTGAAAAATAAATCACGTATAATGCTTTACAAGGGCAGAAGAAAGAATGCACTTTCCGGAACAGGAAGTGCATTCTCTGTTATATGGCAGGCGATGCCTGCAAGAATGCGTGAACGAAAAGGAGTGCAGCGATGGCTGAAGATCAGAATAAAAATACAGTAGATGATACAACAAAGACAACCGAATACGAAGACGTATGTTATATATGCCGCCGACCGGAGAGTGTTGCAGGCAAGATGATACATATTCAGGATAATATCTGCATCTGTAATGATTGTATGCAGAAGACGTTTGATACCATGAATACCGGTGGTTTTAACATGGGCGATATCATGAATATGAACAATGGCAAGATGCCAAACATCAGCATGATCAATCTCGCCGACTTCCAGGGAGGCATTCCGCAGTCTCAGAAGATCAAGAAAAAGAAGCCGAAAGAGAAGAAAGAAGCACCGGTACTGGATATTCATTCCATTCCGGCACCACATAAGATTAAGGCAAGTCTCGATGAGTATGTAGTGGGTCAGGAACAGGCAAAGAAAGTCATGTCCGTAGCAGTATATAATCATTACAAGCGTGTCATGTCTGACGATAAGGACGGTGTGGAAATTGAAAAGTCCAACATGCTTATGATCGGACCGACCGGTTCCGGTAAGACGTATCTTGTCAAGACACTGGCAAAACTTCTGGATGTGCCGCTTGCAATCACGGATGCAACATCTCTGACAGAGGCAGGTTATATCGGTGATGATATCGAGAGTGTTGTAAGTAAATTACTTGCAGCCGCAGACAATGATGTGGATCGCGCGGAGCACGGAATCATTTTTATCGATGAGATCGACAAGATTGCAAAGAAACGCAATGCGAACCAGAGAGATGTCAGCGGGGAATCCGTACAGCAGGGAATGTTAAAACTTCTCGAAGGTGCAGAAGTAGAAGTTCCGGTTGGAGCCAGCAGCAAGAATGCCATGGTTCCGATGACAACGGTAGATACCAAGAATATTCTGTTTATCTGTGGCGGTGCATTTCCGGAGCTGGAAGAGATCATCAAGGAGCGGCTGAACAAAGAAGCTTCCATCGGTTTTAAGGCAGACTTGAAAGACAAATATGATAACGAGGAGAATCTGTTGTGCAAAGTTACGGTGGATGATGTTCGTAAATTTGGTATGATCCCGGAGTTTTTGGGACGTCTTCCAATTCTGTTTTCGCTCGAAGCTTTGACGGAAGATATGCTGGTGCGCATTTTGCAGGAACCGAAGAATGCAATCTTAAAGCAGTATAAGAAGCTGCTGGCGATGGACGAAGTAGACCTTGTCTTTGAGGAAGGCGCATTGCATGCGATTGCCCGCAAGGCAAAGGAAAAGAAAGTCGGAGCGCGTGCGCTTCGTGCAATCATAGAAGACTTCATGCTTGATATCATGTATGAAATTCCGAAGGACGACAACATCGGACGGGTTACAATCACCGAGGATTACGTGGAGAAAAAAGGCGGTCCTCTGATCGAAATGCGTGGTGTTGCAGAACTTCCGGACAAAGAATCCAATCAATAAAAGAAATGGGCAGACAGGGAAATTCCCGTCTGCCTGTTTTTTCATCTTTATAAATTTCCTTTCAAAATTTCCGTTATCCCCTAGATTATCGTTGAAAAAATTGCTATCATAAAGATAGTATGTTTTTTTAGAATATTTGAAATTAGTTCCTGAAGGAGGACATATGAAAATAATTCATTGTGCGGATCTGCATCTGGATTCGAAAATGACAGCGAATCTGAGCAAAGATCAGGCAAGAGAGCGCAAAAGAGAAATTTTACGTACGTTTACAAGAATGGTAGAGTATGCATCAAAAAATGATGTGCGTGTAATTTTGATCGCAGGTGATTTATTTGATACAAGGAGCGTGTCGGCCATGGCGCGCAACACGGTGAGAGATACGATCAGTATGCATCCGGAAATTGATTTTTTGTATTTGAAGGGCAATCACGACAGTGATAATTTCCTCAACCGTATGGAAGAAATTCCGGAGAATCTGCTGCTTTTTGAGGATACGTGGAAGGCGTACCGTTATGGAAATATTGTAATTTCCGGTGTGGAGCTTACCCCGCAGAACCGTGCGATTATCTACAATTCCCTTGTTCTGAATCATGATGATTACAATATCGTGACATTGCATGGACAGATCGGGGGCTATTATAGCAAGAACGAGACCGAAAATATCAGCCTAAATGATCTGAAAAATAAAAATATTGATTATCTGGCGCTCGGCCATGTGCACAGTTTTGCAAATGCCAAGCTGGACAACCGTGGAATCTATTGTTACTGTGGATGTCTGGAAGGAAGAGGATTCGACGAGTGTGGAGAAAAGGGCTTTGTACTTCTGGATATTGATGAGCAGACACATGAAGTGGATTACTCTTTTGTACCGATGGCGGCCAGAACACTGTATACGTTAGAGATTGATGCATCGGGTGTAATGACCACGCAGGAGGCGGCCAACCGCATTGAGCAGGCGATTGCACAAAAAGCATATCCATCCGGAAGTCTCGTGAAATTTGTGCTGACCGGAGAAGTGGATGTGGATGCGGAAATCAATTGTGAGTATTTGCAGGATCTGTTTTCGGATTACTTCTATTTTGAAAAAGTATATGATCATACGCATCTGAAAATTGATTACAATGAATATGAAAATGATGCATCATTAAAAGGCGAATTTATCCGGATGGTATTGCAGTCGGATCTCAGCGAAGAACAGAAGACAGAGGTCATTCGCTGTGGCATTTTGGCGCTGTCCGGGGAGGAAATATAATATGAAACTGATTTCTTGTCATATTGAAAATTTTGGTAAATTATCGGACTTACGCGTCGATTTTGTGGAAGGAATCAATCTCTTTCATGAAATGAACGGATGGGGCAAAAGCACACTTGCAGCATTCCTTCGGGTCATGTTCTATGGATTTGATTCGAAAAAAGAGTCGGGTTCCTTTGATAAGGAGCGTGTGGTATACCGGCCGTGGCAGGGAGGCACATATGGTGGTGAAGTAGACTTTTCTTATCAGGGAAAGGTTTACCGCATCAGCAGAACGTTTGGAAAGACGGAGAAAACAGATGCATTTCATCTGTATGATCTGATGACCAATCTGGAGTGTCACGATTTCTCATCGGACATCGGAACAGAGATTTTTGGATTGGACAGTGCTTCTTTTAAAAGAAGTGCTTTTATCGCACAGAATGACTGTGAGAGTGGTTCTACGGATGGAATCAATGCAAAGCTTGGCAATCTGGCCGAGAACACGAACGATATCAATAATTTTGATACCGCACAGAAGAAGATTCATGATCGTATGAATAAGCTTTCGCCGGATCGGGCGACCGGTTCCATGAAAAAGCGTAAGAATACGATCACGCTTCTGACCGAGGAACTTCGCAGCTATGATGCGGCAGAAAAAGCGATGGAAGATTTATCTGCCAGACTTGCGGACAAGCAGGACCAGAGAAAGGAACTTTCCAATATTCGTGCCAAGTATGCGAAAGCATTACAGGTGGCCAGTGAGGAGAGCCGCAGGGAAGGGTTAAAGCAGAATTATGCTGTAATCTGTGAGGAAGAGGAGCAGTGCAAAAAGAACCTGAAAGCATACGATGAGATTTTTGAAAACCGGGTTCCGGAAGATTCGGAGTTTGAAGAAAAGAATCAGGAAGTGCAGATGCTTGGTGTGTTGAAGACTACCCTGTACAATCTGGGACTGACAGATGAGGAAAAAGCGCAGTATGAGAAGCTTTCCGATATGTTTGGCGACGGATATCCAAAGGAATCCGAAATTGAAGCGATGGATCAGGAACTGGAACGTCTCGGCAAAATGCGGGAAGAAAAGATGCAGCTTGAAACAAAAATTTCTTATTTTGAAGCCATGGCAATGAAGCATGAGGAGCCTATGGTGATGATGAACCGCAGACTTCCGCTTTTGATCATTGCAATTTTATGTCTGGTTATTGGAATTGGTGTTTCCGTGGTATCATTTTTCGTTCCGGCGCTTGCAAAATTTTCGTGGGTCGTTCTGACGGTTGGCATTGCAGTCGCAGTATTGGGCATCGTGCTTCTGATCGCAAGGACAGCACTTGCTTCCGCAGATGGCCGCCGTGCACGGGAACAGAAGATTAAGCAGGAAGAAGAACAGAGAAAGCTGCGGGAGCCGGTTGAGGCAATTCAGAAGACGATGGAGGAAGCTTCGGAGGAATCCCAGCGCATTGAAGAAAAGGTTGCGGAATTTTTGGGACAGTATCATATTTTCTGTGCACCGGCAGATGCCCGTTCGAAACTTTATGAACTGAAAAATCTGTTGCAGGAATATGAAAGGTTAAAGACCAGAGCCGCAAGAAGTGACGCTGCAAGAGAAGAGTTTGATAATACCAGAAATGAACTTCTGAAATTTGGAGAAGAAGCAGGAATTGATTTTGGAGAAGACATTGCTGCGGGACTTAGCAGACTGCAGATGAAAGCTACCGAATACCGGCTTGCCAGCCGTGCCTGCGAGCAGGCAAAGACGAAAAAAGCTGAGTTTGAAAAAGAACACAATATGGAAGAACTTTCGAGCATTGAACGTTGTCCGTATACACTCGATGAGCTGAATATGATGATTCAGGATGTGGACGAACGGATGGAGGAAGTACGAGTCGGAATTGAGCAGTACAGCCATCAGATCGAGGACTTGCAGGAACAGCTGGACATCCGGGATGAAAAGGAGCAGCAGCTGGATATCTGCAGAAGAGAGCAGGAGCAGGAAGGGCATCATTACGAGGTGCTTGCTCTGACACAGTCGTTCTTGCAGACGGCGAAGGAACAGTTCTCGGCGCGTTATCTTGGACCAATTGAGAATGGATTTGGAAAATATTATGAACTTTTGACAGGTGACCACAGTGGAGACTGGATGGTCGATGCAAACATTGCCGTACAGATGAAGGAACAGGGCGAGATGCGGGAGACGAAGTGGCTTTCTGCAGGATATCAGGATCTGCTTGGTATCTGTATGCGTCTGGCATTAGTGGATGCGATGTATCCGGACGAAAAGCCGTTCCTTGTGTTAGACGATCCGTTTGTAAATCTGGATGAAGAAAAAGTTGTGCATGGAAATGAACTGTTGAGCAAAATCGCCGGGGAGTATCAGATTTTGTATTTTACATGTCATTCCAGCCGTATGTAAATTGATAGTGTCAAGTTTTCTATGAAAACTTGACATGTAGCGTCAGCCCATTTGCTGAAAGCAAATTATGCATGGGCTGATGTTCGATATTCAAGGAAAAGAGGGACAAACATGAAGAGAAAGATTTTATTTCCACAGATCAGTGGGCTGATGCATGGAGGCGATTACAATCCGGAGCAGTGGCTTGACCGCCCGGACATTCTGGAAGCAGATGTACAGATGATGAAAGAAGCGGGCATGAACTGTGCGACACTTGGCGTTTTTTCATGGACCACATATGAACCGCAAGAGGGAGAATTTCATTTCGAGTGGCTTCACAAAATCATGGACCGGTTATATGAAAACGGCATTTATACAATTCTGGCAACACCTTCCGGTGCGCGTCCGGCATGGCTGGATGAAAAATATCCGGAGGCGATGCGTGTGGATGCATATGGGGTGCGCAATCATCATGGGGTTCGGCATAATCATTGCATGAGTTCACCGGTTTATCGGGAAAAAGTTGCAACGATCGTCAACAAACTCGTGGATGAGTTTGGGGATCATCCGGGACTTGTGATGTGGCATATTTCCAATGAATTTGGTGGAGAATGTTACTGCCCGCTTTGCGTGGCCCGTTTTCAGAAGTACCTTGCGGACAAATTCCACAATAGCATTGAGGAACTGAACAAGGAATGGTGGACAACTTTCTGGAGCCATAATTATAATGATTTTTCGCAGATTGAGCCGCCTTATCAGAATGGTGAATTCAGCAATATTGGACTGAATCTGGAGTGGAAGCGTTTTACGACATGGAACATGACCGATTATATGAAACATGAGATTGCTATTTTAAGGGAGCGCACGCCGAAGATTCCAATTACAACGAACTTTATGAAATTGTATGACGGTCTGGATTATCACAAGATGGCAGAAGAACTGGATGTGATTTCATGGGATTCGTATCCGGCATTCCACAATGATTATGAGAGTTTTTCCGACACATTGGGAGAAAATGCGTTCGATCATGCAGTAATGCGTTCGATGAAAAAAGACCGTCCGTTTATGTTGATGGAGAGCGCACCGGGATTGGTCAACTGGCACCCATATAACAAAATAAAGAGGCCGGGAGTGCATCAGCTTGCTTCTTTGCAGGCGGTTGCGTTAGGTTCGGATACGGTTCAGTATTTCCAGTGGAGAAAAGGCAGAGGTTCCTTTGAGCAGTATCACGGAGCGGTCGTGGATCATCTCGGTACGAACGATACGCGGGTATTTAAAGAAGTGGCAGAACTTGGCGAGACATTAAAGAAACTTTCGGATGTACAGGGAAGTGTTACAAAAGCAGAAGTTGCCATGATCTATGACTGGGACAGCCGCTGGGCGATTGATATTATGAAGGGACTTTCCCAGGAGACAAAGAATTATCCAAAGACCTGCATCGATACCTATCGCAATCTGATGCGTTTTGGTGTGGATGTGGATGTGATTCCAAGTACAGCTGATTTTTCCGATTATAAATTTATTGTTGCGCCGATGCTTTATATGCTAAAACCAAACGTGGCAGAGCGCATGAAAACATTCGTGGAAAACGGTGGACATCTGCTGGCAACCTATCTTACCGGTTATGTGGATGAGAATCAGCTCAATTTCCTCGGCGGTTTTCCGGGAGACGGATTAAAAGATCTCTTTGGCGTTATCAGCGAGGAGATTGATACCTTGTATCCAAGTGATACCAATGCCGTTCATTTCCCGGACGATATGGTCGGACAGGTACGTGATTATGCGGAAGTGCTGCGCGTAAATGATGCGCGTACCTATGCAACGTATGAGAGCGACTATTATGCAGGTATGCCAGCTGTGACCGTGAAAGATACCGGAAAAGGCAGTGCATATTATGTGGCTGCAAGACTTGATAATGAAAGCATGCAGAATCTTTTCGGCAGAATTTTAAAGCGTGCAGGCGTCAGCATAAAAAGAATGCCGCTTGGTGTGGAATGCCATACACGTGAAGCAGATGGAAAAGTTTATACATTTTATCTCAACTGCAGTGAGCAGGAGCAGAGCGTTTCCGATGTACATGGATACGACCTGATCACGGAAAAACAGATGGATGGAACATTGACACTTCCGAAGTACGGAGTCGCTATTTTAGCATAGAATAAATAAAAAAGGCTTTTTATGAACTGTGACGAAATAATCAAATCAAATGATACGTATGATATCATCATTGTTACAGAAGCATTGGAGAGAATCATTGAGGTGGAGCCGGATTGCATACAGAAAATCAATGATTCTTATGCATTTTATTATTACAACAGAACAAGGGTACCGCCGCTTAGTATAGAGACCTATACCTACTCTGCGATTCCAAAATGTCTTGGACTTTTGGACACGACAGCGTTAGAAGAAAGTGGAATTATTCAGGTACAGAATCAATCAGCCCTGTCTCTTCGTGGACAGGGCGTTCTTGTTGGCTTTATTGATACGGGAATCGCCTATGAAAACAATTGCTTTCGCAACCCGGACGGAAGCACCCGCATCCGGGCAATCTGGGACCAAACCGGAAAGCCGGTGGAAAATGCTGAAAGTGTCAATGTAGTGGATGTTCCGCCGGAAGGATTTGTCTATGGTGTAGAGTATACGAAAGAACGGATCAATCAGGCCCTGCAAAGTGAAAATCCAATGGAACTTGTACCGCAACGGGACGAAAACGGGCATGGAACCATGCTTGCAAGCATTGCCTGCGGCAGCGAGGATGTAAATGCGAATTTTATCGGCGCAGCACCACTTGCGGACATTGTGTGTGTGAAATTAAAACCGGCAAAACAGTATTTGCGGGATTTTTATTATATTCCCGATGGAATTGCGGTCTATCAGGAAAATGATGTGATGGCAGGCATTGCGTATCTGGAATCCATGGCACGGAAATTGCAGCAGCCTCTGGTCATCTGTCTGGGAGTGGGTACGAACAATGGGGGCCATTCCGGAGAAAGTCCATTGTGTGAATATATGAATGATATCGGAGCACTTTGGAGACGTTGCATCGTTGTGGCATCTGGAAACGAGGCAAATGCCAGACATCATTTCTGGGGAACAAACAATGAACCGCAAATCGGACAGAATAGTGGCAGTTCCAATGAAAATGCCACGGCGGTAGAAGTGGATGTGGAGGAGAATATGCCGGGCTTTTATCTGGAATTGTGGGCGAGTGCGCCGGAATTGTTTTCTATCTCCATCCGTTCCCCTTCCGGAAATATATTTCTCCAGAGTACAACACGGATCGAAGGACATCAGGAATATTATTTTGTATTGGAAAATACAAAAGTGGAAATTGATTACCGGACCGTTGGACACACGCGTGGCGATCAGTTGATCTTTGTACGTTTTGACCGGGCTGCGCGAGGAATCTGGACGATTTATGTGTATCCGGACACGACAATCACCGGAAATTTTCATGTGTGGCTGCCGATGACGGGAATGCTCCCGTCGGATGTGATTTTCCTGCGCCCAAATCCGGACATTACGCTTACGGTTCCATCCGCTGCGGAAATCCCGGTTACGGTTGGCGGCTATCAGACAGCCGATGGCAGTCTGTACGTAAATTCCGGGCGGGGCTATTCGACGAATGATATTGTGAAACCGGATTTTGTGGCACCGGCAGTGGGAATTCCGGCAGTCGGTACACGGGGAAATTATGTGACAATGACCGGAACGAGTGCGGCGGCAGCGATTGCTGCGGGTGCCTGTGCACAAATGATGGAATGGGGGGAAGTAAGAAACAATTATTCTTTAAATTCGGTGGAGATTGGAAACCTGCTTATCCGGGGATGCAAAAGAAGTGATGACCGGACATATCCGAACACTTCCTGGGGGTATGGAAAGATGAATATTTATCAGTCATTTGTTCTTTTTTGAATTGGCATAAAAAGGGGCTTTCGGGTATAATAAATAGGAGGGATTACCAACGAGGGATTACCAACACGTGGAGGAAAAAATATGGCAAATATCATGGATTATCTGGAATGGAGAGGGGATTTGACCTTTGCACAGTCTCCGTTCAATGAAGTAGACAATTTGATACTTTCGGAACTTGTTTATGTAGAGTTTGCAGGAATTGTTCCTTCGCCGGGGAAGGGGAGCATTACGTTAGAAGAAGCGAACACCGCTTTTTTTTCAACGCATACGGATGAGGAGATCAATGCCAGAGTTTCCAGTACGAAAGTAGCTGCTTTTATGATGCGTGAGATGGCAAAAACCAACCGATTCGGAAAAATAAAACTGTCCGCTTATATCAATGATATCCGGGTGGAAGAACAGTCACAGTTCTGCGCGATGGTTGTGGAACTTGGGGACGGACTGTGTAATGTTGTATACAGCGGGACAGATAATACCATTGTCGGATGGAAAGAGGATTTTAATATGAGTTTTCTTTCGGAGACACCGGGACAGCTCAAAGCGGTTGCATACCTTGAAAATGTGGCAGAACATACGGATGCGCGCCTGCGTCTTATGGGACATTCCAAGGGGGGCAATCTGGCGGTATATGCGGCAATTCACGCAAACTGTGGAATTTCCAGAAAAATTGACATTATATACAGCAACGACGGGCCGGGCTTTACCGAGTCGATGATCGATCTGGAAAGTTATCGGAATATTCTGCCGCGCATTCACACGATTATACCGGAATCTTCTATTGTCGGAATGCTGTTTCAGCATGAGGAAGAATATGAGGTCGTGGCAAGCACAGGAAACGGGGCCGGACAGCATGATATCATGAGCTGGGAAGTGATGGGGCCGGCACTGATGCATCTGAATAAAGTAAATGAGAAAGCGATTCTTCTGGATAAGACATTAAAATCCTGGATTTATGGAATGGATGAAGCCCAGCGGGAAAACTTTGTGGACACATTGTTCGGCATATTGGATGAGGCAGATATCCGGACGGTCGATGATCTGGCAAACATGAATCCGGCAAAATTTGTAGAGCTGATCCGGCTTGGAACTACGCTCGAAAAAGGTAATCAGCAGATGCTAAGAGACAGTATGCGACAGTTCTGGGAACAAAGTACCAATACGCTGAAAAACGTGATTTTCAAGAAATAATAGAATATAAAAATTTTATGAAAAGCTTTTTTTTGTGTTGCAAGTAGGCTATAATGAAATCTATTGAGAAACACATGTGCGAAGACAAAGATGACGGAGCATATGTACAACAGAGAATGGAGAGTGAAACATGGCAAAAAGAGAAGAACAATTAGCAAACTATGCAGCACAGAAGAAAGCTTTATGCGTTGAGAATGACACAATATCTGACAGCCTGTTCCAAGAATATGGAGTTAACCGGGGGCTTCGTGATATCAATGGTAAGGGAGTACTTACCGGATTAACCAATATCTCTAAGATCGTTTCTTTTAAAGAGGACGAAAATGGAAAAACGGTTCCGTGTGATGGAGAGCTCTGGTACCGTGGATATAATGTAAAGACACTGATCAATTCGATTGGAAAAGACGAGTTTGGATTTGAGGATGCAACGTATCTTCTTTTATTCGGTGAACTGCCAGATAAGCAGGAACTGAAGGAGTTTTGTCAGGTTCTCGGAGAGAGCAGAACACTTCCTACGAATTTTACAAGAGACGTAATCATGAAAGCACCTTCAAAGGACATCATGAACTCTATGACAAGAAGTATTCTGACACTTGCAGCGTATGATCCGGACACCAGTGTACAGACGATTGAGAACAATATCCGTCAGAGTATTCAGCTGATTGCAAACTTCCCGATGCTTGCAGTCTATGGATATCATGCATATAATCATTATGAGAACGACAAGAGTATGTATATTCACAGACCGGATCCAAGTCTGTCGACAGCGGAGAACTTTCTGCGCATGCTTCGTGCGGATAAGAAATATACGAAACTGGAGGCACAGGTACTCGATGTCGCATTGATGCTTCACATGGAGCACGGAGGTGGTAACAACAGTACGTTTACAACGCGTGTCGTTACTTCGGCAGGTACGGATACCTACTCTGCAATTGCAGCTGCAATGTCATCCCTGAAGGGACCAAAGCACGGTGGTGCGAACATTAAAGTAATGGAGATGATGAACGACATCCGTACTAATGTAAAAGACTGGGCGGATCGTGATGAAGTACGTGCATATCTGGCACGGATGCTCGATGGAGAAGTCTTTGATCATAAGGGACTTATTTATGGTATGGGTCATGCCGTATATTCCCTTTCCGATCCAAGAGAGCGCATCTTCAAATCCTATGTAGAGCATCTTGCAGTGGCAAAGGAGCGCCAAAAAGATATGCTTCTTTACAATACGATCGAAGAACTGGCACCGGAACTGATCGCTGAGAAACGTCATATTTTCAAGGGTGTCAGCCCGAATGTGGATTTCTACAGTGGATTTGTATATGAGATGCTTGGCATTCCGGTAGAGTTATATACACCATTGTTCGCAATCGCAAGAATTACCGGATGGAGCGCGCACCGACTGGAAGAAATCGTTGGCATGAACAAGATTATTCGTCCGGCTTACAAGAGTGTAATGATTGAAAAACAATAATTAAAGAGGATAAAAAAATGGAAAATGTAATGAAACAGGTAGAGGGCGGCGTATGTGCTGCAAAAGGATTTTCTGCAAACGGATTGAACTGTGGATTAAATCCAAACAAGGAAAAAAATGATCTGGCACTGCTCTATTCAGAAAAAATGTGCAATGCTGCGGCAGTTTATACGACAAACAAAGTAAAAGGAGCGCCTATTCTTGTGACAAAGAAGAATCTGGCAGCCAGCGGCAACCATGCACAGGCAGTCATCGCCAACAGTAAGAATGCCAACACCTGTAACGCAGATGGAGAAGAAAAAGCGGCAAAGATGTGTGCACTTGCAGCTGAGCAGCTTGGCATTTCAGCAGACAATATGATTGTTGCTTCCACAGGTGTCATCGGTCAGGTGCTTCCAATTGAACCAATCGAGACACACATTGAGCAGCTTGCAAAGGGACTTGCTCCGGAGCACCATGATCGCGCAGCCAACGCAATCATGACAACCGATACATTTCCAAAGGAATATGCAGTGACATTTACTGCAGGAGGGAAGAAATGCACAATTGGTGGTATGGCAAAAGGAAGTGGAATGATTCATCCGAATATGGCAACGACACTGAATTTTGTGACAACCGATGCTGCTATTTCTACGGATCTGATTCAGAAAGCATTATCTGAAATCGTAAAGGTTACATACAACTGTCTGAGCATCGATGGTGATACCTCTACCAACGATATGGTATGTATTCTGGCAAACGGACTTGCTGGCAATGAAGAGATTACAACTGAGGGAGAGGACTACAAGGCTTTTTCCGACGCATTATATCAGGTGCTGATGTCTCTTACAAAGATGCTCGCAAAAGACGGCGAGGGTGCCAGCAAGATGTTAGAGTGCACCTGTGCAGGTGCGCCGGATCAGGACACCGCAATCATCGTGGCAAAGAGTGTAATCCGTTCTCCATTGTTTAAATGTGCGATGTTTGGAGAAGATGCTAACTGGGGAAGAATCCTCTGCGCAATCGGATATGCTGAGGCGGAATTTGATATTGACAAAGTGGCCGTAGATCTGGCTTCTGCCAAGGGAACGATTGCTGTATGCCGTGACGGTTCCGGCGTGGAATTTTCAGAAGAAAAGGCAAAGGAAGTGCTCGGCGAGGATGAGATTTACATCAACATTAATCTGCATCAGGGAGATGCCAGCGCTAAGGCATGGGGATGTGATCTCACTTACGATTATGTAAAAATCAACGGAGACTATCGTTCATAATATACAGACAGCAGGAGGCATAAAATGAGTAAAAAGATTGGTTTTATCGGATGTGGAAATATGGGTACGGCAATGATGCAGGGGATTTTGGATTCCGGCAAATGCCAGCCTGAAGAAATGATGATTTCCTGTCGTACACAGGCTACATTGGATGAAAAGAAAGCGGCATTTGGCGTGCAGATAAGTACAAATAATCGCGATGTTGCTTCTTTTGCAGAGATTTTATTTGTGGCAGTAAAACCACAGTTTTATGCGGAGGTATTAAATGAGATCAAAGATCTTCTGACCGATGAGCAGATCATTGTTTCTATTGCACCGGGCAAGACGTTAGACTGGTTTACAGAACAGTTCGGACGAGAACTAAAAGTCATCCGTACGATGCCAAATACCCCGGCCATGGTAAAAGAAGGCATGATGGGTATGTGCATTGGAAGTAAAGTGACAGAGGAAGATGTCGCCCTGGTTCGTGATATCTGCGAAGGATTTTCTCAGACAGAAGTGATTCCGGAGCATCTGATGGATGTAGTGACTGCTGTCAGCGGCAGTTCACCGGCGTATGTGTTTATGTTCATTGAGGCCATGGCAGATGCAGCAGTAGCAGGAGGCATGCCAAGACAGCAGGCATATAAATTTGCAGCACAGGCAGTGCTCGGAAGTGCCAAGATGGTATTAGAGACAGGTATGCATCCGGGAGAACTCAAGGATATGGTATGTTCACCGGCAGGTACAACGATTCAGGCGGTTCGTGTGCTCGAGGAGAGGGGCATGCGAAGCAGCGTGATCGAAGCAATGATGAAATGTCTGGATATTTCCAGAAATATGTAATGATTAAAGGGTCAAAAGGTATCATGTAATTTATAAAGAGAGATAACGGCAACAATTTTGATTTGTTACCGGGAGAGAATACACTAGGATAAAATATGAATTTAGCAGAATTAAAAGAGGGACAGCGTGCCGTACTCACCGATATCGGTGGGGAAGGCGCGCTGCGTCAGCATTTTTTAGATATGGGGCTGATTCCCGGAACAGTTGTAACTTATGTGAAGGCTGCTCCGATGGGAGACCCGATTGAGTATCGCATATGGGATTATGAACTTACCCTTCGCATGTCGGAGGCAAAGCAGATAAGAATTGCAAAAGTAGAGGCAGACAAACAGAAGGAACAAAAGCAGAAGAGCCGGAATACGAAGGTATCGCTTCATCCGGGCCTTGGCGAGATGGGAATCTATCACGTAAAGCAACGTGGGGAAACTATCGAAAAAGGAGAACTGCTGACTTTTGGACTTGCAGGAAACCAGAACTGTGGCAAGACAACATTGTTCAATCAGCTTACAGGTTCCAATCAACATGTTGGAAATTTCCCGGGCGTAACCGTAGACCGCAAAGATGGTCCGATACGCAAGCAGGAAAACACGCTGGTTACAGACTTGCCGGGTATTTATTCGATGTCTCCGTATACGAGTGAGGAGATTGTCAGCCGGGAGTTCTTCCTGAACAATCGTCCGCGAGGAATTATCAATATTGTGGATGCAACGAACATCGAGAGAAACTTATATCTGACGTTACAGCTGATTGAACTGGATATTCCTATGGTTTTAGCACTTAATATGATGGATGAGGTAAGGGATAATGGAGGCACCATTGATATTAACCTGCTGGAAAGTACATTGGGCATTCCGGTTGTGCCGATTTCAGCGGCAAAGAATGAAGGTATTGACGAGCTGGTGGAACATGCAGTGCATGTTGCACGTTATAGAGAACGTCCGGGTCGTATGGACTTCTGCGATGCGGATGGTGCAGATGGTGGTGCCATGCATCGATGCATTCACTCAATTATGCACCTGATTGAGGACCATACCCATAAGTACAAGATACCTACACGCTTTGCAGCCAGCAAGCTGGTCGAGGGTGATAAGCTGGTGGAGGATGCGCTGCATCTGGACCAGAATGAAAAGGAAATGATTGAGCATATTATCTGCCAGATGGAAGCAGAAAGTGGCATGGATCGTCAGGCGGCACTTGCCAATATGCGTTTTACATTCATTCATAAAGTATGTGCGGCGACGGTTGTAAAACCACATGAGAGCAAGGAGCACATAAGGAGCCAGAAAATCGACCGGATCGTAACCGGAAAATATACCGCATTGCCATTTTTTGCAGGCATTATGATATTGATCTTTTATCTCACCTTTGGTCTGATCGGAAAATGGTTATCGGATCTGCTGGATATTGGTATCGCAGCATTTACCGACTGGGTAGATCATTTGCTTACAATCGGCCATGTCAATACGGTGGTGCATTCACTGGTAATCGATGGTATTTTTGCCGGTGTGGGAAGCGTGCTTAGCTTTTTACCGATTATTGTGACGCTGTTTTTCTTCCTTTCGTTGCTGGAAGACAGTGGATATATGGCGCGTGTGGCATTTGTGATGGATAAATTGCTGCGTAAAATTGGTTTGTCCGGAAGAAGTTTTGTCCCGATGATTATCGGGTTCGGATGTTCCGTTCCTGCAATTATGGCAACGAGAACACTTCCGTCGGAAAGAGACCGAAAGATGACGGTATTGCTGACACCGTTTATGAGCTGTTCGGCAAAGATGCCGATTTATGGTTTCCTTGCCGCTGCCTTTTTCCCTGGACACAGTGCTATTGTGATGATTTTATTATATTTTACAGGTATTCTTACCGGAATTTTGTTTGCCTGTATTTTGGATCATACAACATTTCGCGGGGAACCGGTTCCGTTTGTTATGGAGTTACCGAATTATCGTTTTCCGAGTGCGAAGAGTGTGGGAAGACTGATCTGGGATAAGGCAAAGGATTTTCTGACGAGAGCCTTTACGATTATTTTCCTTGCCACAATCATCATCTGGTTCCTGCAGAGTTTTGATCTGCATTTGAACCTGGTAGATAATTCACAGAACAGTATTCTGGCGGCAATCGGAAGTCTGATCGCACCAATCTTTGCACCGCTCGGATTTGCAGATTGGAGAATTTCGACAGCATTGATTACCGGATTTATGGCAAAGGAAAGCGTAGTAAGTACTTTGACCATTCTTTCGGCAGTGAATGTGCTGACTCCATTTACCGCGGCAGTATTTCTTGTATTTACACTTTTGTATACACCATGTGTAGCAGCTATCGCTTCCGTAAAACGTGAGCTTGGGGGCAAATGGGCTGTGTTTGTTGTTGTGATACAGTGTGTGATTGCGTGGCTGGTTGCGTTTGCAGTACATCTGGCAGGTATGGGATTCGGTCTGGGGTAGAAAGAAACTCGGGACTTGCTTTTTTCAGGTGATATGTGTAAAATAAATTTAGATTTTGTGTTCAATGGTGGGGTCGGAATCGATACCTGCAGTGAATATAATACATAAGTAGGAGAGATAAAATGAGTCAGGCAAAAGTAGAACAATATAAGAAAGATAAAGCCAATCGTAAGAAAACAATGAAAAAAGAAAAGATGCAGCGTATTGCTGGCCGCATCTGTGCATGTGCAATTCTTGTAGTAATTGTTGGATGGGCTGGTTATACCGGATATCAGTATTATGAACAGAATCGCCCAACGAAGACGATTTACGCAGATACAAATGCAATTAGTGACTATGTGAAAGGATTAGATTCCACAGAGACTAAGTCTGAATAATTCCGATTACAGGAAGGCATCGCCTAGCTGGGCGATGCCTTTTCTAATGCATTCTGGACGGCTGCAAGAAGCAGCATGGAGGTGTATTGATTGTTTTGGGAATATGTAATATCGTTCAGTGATTGTTTTTTTAAGATCTGTTCGCTTAGTTCATCAAGAGTTGGTCGTACAAGAGGGTACATGGTTTCCATTGTCTCATCGAGATTGACGAGAGAAATGGAGTTGATATGATTTTCGTCCACAGTAACCTGTACATCGATGGAGTTTCCGTCCATCATAACGGAAGAGGTATAGACACCGGGAACGTACATGGTCGGAACAGATTCTCCATCGTTGACATCGGTTACTTTCCGAAATGCAAGCAGTAAAATAAGAAGAATCAATCCAAGACCAATACAAACTCCTGCATATAAAAGCCGCTTTCTATGTAGTACGATGATTTTTGTTTTTGCACTCATGATTTGCCTCCATTTCCTGTTATTTATATCATATGCGGGGAAGAAGAAATCATGCATGGAAACGAAAGAAAAAAGCACTTTTTTGTTCAGAAAAAAAATAGTAGAAAATGAAAAAAAGTTGTTGACAGGAGCATGGTGGTCTGATATTATACTAGATGTGTCCGACAAAAGACACCAACAAATGCGATAGTGGCGTAGTTGGTAACGCGCGACCTTGCCAAGGTCGAGACCGCGGGTTCGAGCCCCGTCTATCGCTCTTGCAGAAGCAGCTGTGATCAGAAAATGATTGACAGATGTACTTGATTCTGCTAATATACAACTTGTGCTTATGAGCACTTACAATTGAAAATGCGATAGTGGCGTAGTTGGTAACGCGCGACCTTGCCAAGGTCGAGACCGCGGGTTCGAGCCCCGTCTATCGCTCTCGTAAAAGTAGTTGAGAACGCATTGTGCATGCGGGTTCAGCTATTTTTTTTGCTGTATAAAAAAATCTTGACATATATAGATAGTCGATATAATATATAGATAACCGATATATCGATAAACTATATATGAAAAGGAGAAGAAAGATGGCAATCGAGAAATCACTTGTATCAGGAAGCATGACAATGCTTATTTTAAAGCTTTTGTCAGAAAAAGATATGTATGGGTATGAAATGATTGATACTCTCCGACAGAAGTCGGAAAATGTGTTTGAACTGAAAGCTGGAACGTTATATCCGCTTTTGCATGGCCTTGAAGAGAAGGGGCTTTTGCGGGTATACGAAAAAGCATTTTCCGGGAAAACAAGAAAGTATTACAGTATTACGAAGCAGGGATGCAGTCTGCTAGACCAGAAGGCGCAGGAATGGAAAACATATGCCAGGGCTGTTGGAAATGTATTAGGGTCATGTGTTTTGGAGGGATAGCGGATGGAAAAGTATTTGCAGGCAGTGTTAGAACAGATTCGTTGTAAAAAAGTACATCCTTATATCCGCGAGGAACTGATGGGGCATATACAGGATCAGATTGAAGATAATCGGAAGTCCGGTATGAGCGAGAAGGAAGCAGAGGAAGCCGCTGTCAGGGATATGGGGGATCCGGTGGAAATCGGAGTGGAATTTGACCGTATTCACAGACCGCAGATTGCCTGGAAAATGTTGATTGTGATCGGAGTGATCAGTGTGCTTGGGATTCTGGTTCACTTTTTTATTACAAGGCAGATTGCAGACAGTAATTTATGGGATAGCTCGGTGTCTGGAAGCAGCCGGTATGCACTTCATGTATTGATTGGTCTGGCGTTGATGTTTGTGGTATATCGCATCGATTATACGTATCTGGCAAAATATGCGAAGGTGATTGCTGCATGTATTCTTCTTTTTGGGCTGGTATGTCTGCATGCAGGAACCGTGGCAGGAGGAGTTATTCTCGGAATACATGTCGGTGGTGGAAGTATAGTCGCAGTAAATACACTTTTGATGCTGTATGTACCCATTTATGCAGCGGTTGTTTATAAGTATCACGGAGAGGGACATGCAGGAATTGTGAAATCGATCGTATGGATGCTGTTACCTGTTTATATAGCTATCCGGCTTCCGCGCATGCCATTGGCTCTGATGTTGTTTGTGTCGATGCTGGTGGTGCTTATGATCGGGATTGGGAAAGGCTGGTTTCAGGTTGCGAAGAAGAAGGCATTTATACTGATGGGACTGGTCGCATTCGGATTTCCGGTTGGAGGCCTGGGTGCTTTGGTTTTGATGCGAGGTTCGCTGGGATATTATATAGAAAGAGCACGAAGTTTTTATATGGACAGTGATGGTCTTGCGTATTATGCATCAATGTTGGATTCGGTAAGAGACAATGCAAAATGGATCGGTAACAGCGGAATGAAGTTTCTGGGATTTGTGCAGGACGGTAACAGGGATTTTATTTTGAGTTATGTGACCGCAAGTTACGGTCTGCTTGCAGCAATTATTGTTTGCTGTCTGCTGGCGGTACTTGTAGTATTTATTTTCAGTGCATCCTTGCAGCAGAAGAATCAGTTGGGACTTGCCATGGGATGTGGCTGCGGCATGATTTTTCTGATGAATCTGGCAGCAAATATTCTGATCAATATGGGGATGGTTCCAACTGCATGGACATTTCTTCCGTTCCTGTCTGCAGGCGGCAACAATATCGTACTCTGTTATGGCCTTGTTGGCATTGTATTGAGCATTTATCGTTACAAAAATATATATCCGATACATGTGAGTACGAAGTTTGTACTTTCGGGAAAAAATGTACAATAGTTAACTTTGATTTTGAAATAAGGAAGAGCGGTCGCGCCGGCAATGAAAATTGCCGGCGTATTTTTGTAAGAAAGTGAAAATTCTTCTTGACATAGTAGCAAAAAACTACTATTATATAAAACAAGGTAGCAAATTGCTACTTAACGAAATACAGGAGAAGAGAATGGAAAAAGTAAATGCAAACGGACTTACCGAAGAAGAGTTTTTGGCAAAATATCAGCCGGGAAATTATAAACGTCCATCGGTCACTGTGGATATGATGGTACTGCGTATGATGCAGAGGCTAGAGGGAATGGAAATACTTCTGATTCAAAGAAAGAACCACCCATATATAGATACCTGGGCGTTGCCGGGAGGATTTGTGGATATCGATGAATCTGCATATCATGCGGCTGCCAGAGAATTACAGGAGGAGACTGGATTACAGGATGTGTATCTTGAGCAGCTCTATACGATGAGCCAGCCAGACAGAGATCCACGTATGCGGGTCATTGATATCGCATACATTGCACTTCTTCCTTATGACAAGGCAGTCGAGGCAAAAGCAGGAGATGATGCAAAGGATGCGCTTTGGTTTCAGATCACATATGAGAACCATAAGATAAAGCTTCAGAACAAAGAACAGAACATTTCCATAGAATATGCTTTGATCGAAAAAGAGTTTCCGAATGGTGTGTTAAAGATAAAAAATTATATCCCGGAGCAGATCAGCGAGGAAGCATTGGCATTTGATCATGCGCAGATTATTCTCGAAGGACTTATGAGACTTCGTAACAAGGTCTCCTATACGGATGTCGCTTTTAATCTTGTACCGAGAGAATTTACGCTGCCGGATCTGCAGAAAGTATACGAAGTCATCCTTGGGGAAGAATTATACAAAACAAATTTTCGCAGCAAAGTGAAAAACAAAGTGGTTTCGCTTGGAAAAAGTGGAAAACCATTGTCTGGAAACCGGAAGGCTGCTTTATATCAGTATTGTGAGGAATAGGTTATGAAAAAAATATTAGTGATTGTAGATATGCAAAAAGATTTTACTACTGGAGTGCTTGGCAATGCCGAATGTGCAGCGGCAATTCCGGAAGTGGTAAAGGTAGTAGCAGAAGGAAATTTTGATGAGATTGTTCTGACAAAAGATACACATGATCAGACATATCTGCATACACAGGAAGGAAAATATCTTCCGGTGGAGCATTGTATCGAAGGAACAGAAGGCTGGGAGATCGTGGATGAAATCCAGGCTGCATGTCAGTCCTGCAAAAACCTTCATATGGTATGTAAGCCGACCTTTGGAAGTCTCGAACTTGGCTATCTGCTGAAAACATTATGTGAAAAATATAAAGGGGAAGAGACTGAGATTCATTTTTGTGGTGTATGTACCGGAATCTGTGTAATCAGCAATGTGATGATTGCGAAAGCATATGTGCCGGAGGTGCGTATCTGTGTAATTGAAAATGCATGCGCCTGCGTGACACCGCAGTCCCACAGTACTGCAATCGAAGCAATGAAAACCTGTCAGGTAGACATGATCTGAATGTGGCAATTGTAAATGGATGTTCAAATAGAGAAAGAGAGAATAAAATTATGAAATTAGAACCGATTATCACCAGTTTATTAGAAACGGATATGTACAAATTTTCCATGGGTCAGGCGATTTATCACCAGTTTTCCGACTACAAGACTACATGGACATTCAAATGCCGCAATCAGGATGTGCATTTTACACCGGAGATGATAGAAGAAATCAGAGAACAGATTAAGGCATACTGTGATCTTCGTTTTACAGAAGAAGAGCTGGAATATCTTCATAATATTACATGGATCAAGGGTTCTTATACTGATTTCCTTCGTTTGTGGCAGCCACGCTATGCGGACTTTCAGATTACAGAAGATGCACCGTGCGGTCTGTCCATTGAGACATTCGGTACCTGGCTGAATACTTCGATGTATGAGATTCCGACACTTGCCATTGTCAATGAAGTGTACTTCCGGATGGCTTACGATTACAAGAAGCTGGAGGCAAGCTTTGAGAAACGTCTCGATGAGAAGTTAGAGGCATTGAACGGAACATATTGTATCGGAGCATTCAGTGAATTTGGCCTGCGAAGAAGACTTTCTGCACAGACACAGGAATTGGCAGTAAGAAAGTTCAGTGAAGCAAAACTGAAAGAATCTGTTTTCGTTGGAACATCGAATGTCTATCTTGCAAAGAAATATCACCTCAAACCGGTTGGCACTATGGCACATGAATGGATTATGTGTGTGGGACAGGGAAATCATAAACATAATCCGGCATATTCGAACTGGTATGCACTCGATGCATGGGTAAAAGAGTATGGTGTGTTAAATGGTATTGCGCTGACAGATGCCATTACAACGGACTGCTTCCTGCGGGATTTTCAGCTGACCTATGCGACACTGTTCAGTGGTGTGCGTCATGACAGTGGAGATCCTTTCGAGTGGGGCGAGAAAATGATCACACATTACGAAAAGCTTGGCATTGATCCGACCAGTAAGACACTTCTTTTCAGTGATGCCTTAGACTTCGAAAGAGCAAATGCGTTGTACAGTTACTTTAATAACCGTGTAAAGGTTGCTTTTGGAATCGGAACATATATCAGTAATGATACGGATGTGCCGGCGCTGAATATTGTTATGAAGACGACGGCATGCAATGGCATGGATGTGGCAAAAATTTCGGATACACGGGGAAAAGGAATGTGCAAGAACCCGGACTATGTGGAATATTTACAGCGATGCATCAACTGGCGTATGGAGAATGACAAATAAAAAGCAAAATCCTTATGGATAACCTATTTTGTGTATTGTAAAAAACTTCAGGGACTTTTATAATAGGAATATAGGGGAAGGAAAGAAACAAAAGGGCTATCAATTGGGAGGTGCTCGAAGATGAAATGTGGAAAAACATTTGAAGAATTTGAAGCGCTAAATGGAATTAGTGTAGAAGAAATTTTATCCGTATTCGAAGCGGTTTCGCAGGCGTATCCGATGATTGTATCTGCCAATCTGACAAAGAATACGTATACCATGATCAAGGATGATGGATTTTTAGCTGGGAATCTGCCAATAAGTGGACGATTTGACGATCTGATTGATTTTGGCGTGGAGTTTATTCATCCAAATTATCAGAGTGTGTTTTTGGAGAATTTTTCCAGAGAGAGACTATTACGACTGTTTGGACAGGGAAAGCGCGAGGTATATGCCAAGCTTTATCAAAAGGGGCGTGGTGACAGGTACCAATGGGTTTCCTGTCATGTGATCCGTGTACAGGATCGTAATGGGGATATCTGTGAAATTTGTATCAACAAGATTCTCGAAGACGCATATGCCAGCGGGCAGCCTTGTGTGAAACGGGGCGCACCGTATTGATCACGGCATTTGAAGATGTCACATGGATGAAGATGTCTGATGGCCCAGACATGAGAAGGGGTGCTTTCTTGTGTCTGGGCATTTTTTGCTGTGCATCTGTTTATTTACTATATAAATAAAGGAGAATTGTATGCAGTTTTATTTAGCACCTCTTGAGGGTGTAACCGGATATATTGTGCGCAATGCATTTGCACATCACTTTCCATATATTGATAAATATTTCACACCGTTTTTTCCGGCAGCTAAGCGAATGAATAAAAAAATAATCCGGGATCTTATTCCGGAAAACAATCCGGGAATCAAGCTTGTGCCACAGTTGATGGTAAATGATGCAAAAGACATGGAAATGATGGGAAAGCAGCTGAAGGATATGGGGTTTGAGAGTGTAAATTTAAACTGTGGCTGTCCGTCGGGAACGGTGGTGTCAAAGAAAAAGGGCGCAGGGATTCTCGGAGATCCGGTGGCGCTGGATCGTTTCCTTGACGAGACGTTTCGGGTGTGTCCGCTTAAAATTTCTATCAAGACGCGTATCGGTGTGGAGTTTCCGTCGGAATGGGAGGATATTTGCAAGGTTTATGAAAAATATCCGTTGGAAGAGTTGATTATTCATCCGCGCGTGCGGACTGATTTCTATAAGAATACTCCGAATATGGAGGCATTTGCGTATGCCGTGGACAGACTTCCTATGCCATTGTGCTATAATGGGGACATCAACACGGTGGAAGATTACCAGGCGTTCACAGAGCGTTTTCCACAGACAGACCGGATGATGATCGGACGCGGACTTCTTGCAAATCCTGGTCTGGTTGGAGAAATTTTGGGGCATGACAGAGCGGATAAAAAACAGATAAAAGCATTCCATGATGAAATTGTGAATGGCTATACGGAGATTTTTTCGGGGGACAAGGATGTAGTAGGGCATATGAAAGAAATCTGGTTTTATCTGATCCGGTTTTTCCCGGACAAGGCAAGATGTTTAAAACAGATACAAAAATGTCAGTCGATGCCGGAGTACCGACTGATTGTACAACAAATATTATCATAGACTTTTTTGTGAAAATTCGCTAGAATAGAGATTATGTAAAAAAGAAAGAAGAGGAACTTTCATGAGTTTGGCAGATAAAATCTTTGTAGATATGTGTAATGATATCTTAGATAATGGTACCAGCACAGAAGGAGAACTGGTTCGCCCGCACTGGGAGGATGGATCAAGTGCATATACCATCAAGAAATTTGGAGTGGTAAACAGGTATGATTTATCAAAAGAATTTCCGGCGATTACCTTGCGTAAGACGGCCATCAAGACCTGTACCGAGGAGATGTTGTGGATATGGCAGCGCAAATCCAACAATATTCATGATTTAAAAAGTACTGTGTGGGATGAATGGGCGGATGAAAATGGTTCCATCGGTAAAGCCTATGGTTATCAGCTTGGTGTGAAGCACCAGTACAAAGAAGGCATGATGGATCAGGTGGATCGTGTTATCTATGATTTAAAGCACAATCCATTCAGCAGAAGAATCCTGACGAATATTTATGTGCATGCAGATTTGCATGAGATGAATTTATATCCGTGTGCATACAGCATGACTTTTAACGTGACACAGAAAAAGGGCGATGACAAACTGACCTTGAATGCCGTGTTGAATCAGCGTTCACAGGATGTCCTTACTGCGAACAACTGGAATGTATGCCAATATGCGGTATTGATGCATATGCTTGCGCAGGTATGCGATATGCGTGTCGGCGAACTGGTACACGTGATTGCAGATGCACATATTTATGACCGGCATGTTGACCTTGTGCGGGAGCTGATTCAAAGAGAGCAGCATCCGGCACCGAAGTTTTCATTAAATCCGGATGTCAAGGATTTTTATCAGTTTACGACAGATGATATTACGATTACAGATTATGTGACCGGTCCACAGATTAAAAATATTCCGGTTGCAATATAGGAGGCAGACGAGATGAATCTTATTGCAGCAGTTGACAAGAACTGGGCGATCGGCAAAAATAACGAGTTGCTGGTGCGTATCCCGATGGACCAGAAGTTTTTCCGTGAGACAACGACGGGAAAAGTCGTAGTGATGGGAAGAAAAACACTGGAGAGTTTTCCGAACGGACTTCCACTCAAAAACCGAACGAACATTGTGCTTACCCACAATCCAAATTATAAAGTGAATGGTGCCATTGTTGTACATTCTCTGGATGAACTTCATGAGGAATTAAAGAAATATAACAGTGAGGATGTATATGTCATCGGAGGAGAAAAAATATATGAGCAGCTTCTTGATGAATGCGATGTGGCACACATCACAAAGATTGATTATGCATATGATGCAGATGCATATTTTCCGAATCTGGACGAAAAGCCGGAGTGGGAGATTACGGCTGACAGCGATGAGCAGACATATTTTGATTTAGAATTTTATTTCTATAAGTACGAAAGAAGATAACATGAGTGATTTTATATTTAGTATCAATGTAACCTTTCCGATTTTTCTTGTGATGGTGATCGGATGGGTACTCCACCAGATTGGAATGCTGGATGAGCATTTCGTCACCGTGGCCAATAAATTTAATTTCCGCGTGACCCTGCCGTTTATGTTGTTTCGTGACATTGCGGCGGTCGATATCCGGGAAGTATTTGATTTGAAATTTGTTTTATTTTGTGCTCTTGTAAGTACTACATGCTTCTGGGTGATCTGGGGAATGACGAAAGTTTTTCTGAAAGACAAAACGATGCGGGGCGCTTTTGTCCAGGCATCCTTCCGAAGCAGTGCAGCGGTCATGGGACTGGCTTTTATCAGTAATATTTATGGTTCCTCTGCGATGGGACCTCTTATGATCATCGGTGCAGTACCGCTGTACAATATCTATTCTGTTATTGTGCTTACGTTTGAGGCAAATGATGAGGGAGAAGCAAAAAATACAGGAAAAATCAAAGAAGCATGTGTCAATATTGCAAAGAACCCGATTATTATTTCCATTGTACTGGGATTGATTGCAGCGTTACTTGGCGTTCATTTTCCGGTTATTGTGGATAAGACAATCAACTCTGTGGCGCAACTTGCAACTCCGCTGGCACTGATTGTGTTAGGAGCCGGATTTGAAGGACGCAAAGCCCTTGCCAAAATCAAACCAACGCTCTGGGCTGCATCGATTAAACTATTTTTCCAGCCTCTGGTATTTTTACCGTTGGCAGCAGTATTGGGCTTTAGCGGCGAAAAAATGGTAGCGATTCTGATTATGCTGGCATCTCCGACGACACCAAGCTGCTATATTATGGCAAAAAATATGAAGAATGATGGAACACTGACCGCAAGTGTGATTGTGGCAACAACACTTCTGGCAGCGTTTACATTGACATTCTGGATTTTTGTACTTCGAAGATTTGGACTGATTTAGGAGGAAATACATATTATGGATATCACAGGTAGAAAATTATTCGTAAAGGCTCTGCAGGAAGAGGGTATAGATACCATATTCGGGTATCCTGGTGGAACCGTTACGGATTTGTTTGACGAATTATATAAGACAGATTCCATTGATCTGGTATTGCCGCGCCATGAGCAGGGACTGATTCATGAGGCGGAAGGTTATGCAAAGTCGACCGGAAAAGTCGGGGTCTGTCTTGTGACGAGCGGACCGGGAGCAACCAATATTGTGACAGGTCTTGCGGATGCACATTATGACAGCATTCCTCTTGTATGTTTTACCGGGCAGGTACCGCTTGGACTCATTGGAAACGATGCATTTCAGGAAGTAGATATTGTCGGAATGACGAGAAGTATCACAAAGTATGGTGTTACCGTACGAAATCGTGAGGATCTTGGAAAAATCATCAAGATGGCTTTTTATATTGCACAGACAGGGAAGCCGGGACCGGTTCTGATTGATATTCCAAAAGATATTCAGACTGCATCGGGTTCGTCGGTTTACCCGGATCATGTGGATATCCGTGGCTATAAGCCAATCAACAGTGTACATGTGGGACAGTTGAAACGTGCGTATAAGCTTTTAAAGTCTGCTAAGAAACCGCTGATTCTTGCAGGTGGCGGTGTAAATATTGCGCGTGCGAACAAGCAGCTACAGGAATTTGTGGAAAAGGAAAATGTACCGGTTGTAACAACAATTATGGGAAAAGGCGCAATTCCGACGACACATCCGCTTTATATCGGAAACTGTGGAATGCATGGAAAATATGCGGCGAATATTGCAGTTACAGAGTGTGATGTGCTTTTTTCCATCGGAACCCGTTTTAACGATCGTATTACTGGTGATCTGAATGAGTTCGCACCGCATGCAAAGATCGTACATATTGATGTGGATACAGCTTCGATTTCCCGTAACGTAGTAGTCGATGTACCGGTCGTATCGGATGCAAAGACAGCGCTTGAGAAACTGATTGAGTGGGCGGAGCCAAAGAAGACCGAAAAGTGGCTGGAGCAGATCAGACAGTGGGATGAGGAAAATCCATTGGCAATGTGCCGGGATCGTGGATTAAGCCCGCAGATGATCATGGAACACATTAATAAAGAATTTCCACACAGCATTTATGTTACCGATGTCGGACAGCACCAGATGTGGGCAACACAGTATCTGGAACTTGATGAGGAGAGTCAGCTGATCACTTCCGGCGGACTTGGAACGATGGGATTTGGTTTCCCTGCTGCAATCGGTGCCAAGATTGCAAACCGTGACAAAGATGTTGTACTGGTGACCGGAGATGGCGGTTTTCAGATGAACATTCAGGAGATGGCAACTGCGGTAACGCAGGGAACGAACATTACAATCTGTCTTTTGAACAATTATTATCTTGGTATGGTGCGCCAGATGCAGGAGCTGTTTTATGGAAAGCGGTACAGTGCCACCTGCCTGAGAAAACGTCCGGGATGTCCGAATGACTGTAAGGGACCGAATGAGGCATGCCCGAAATACACACCGGATTTTGTAAAACTTGCAGAAAGTTACGGGGCATATGGCATCCGTGTTGAGAATGAGGCAGACATCGATGCAGCTTTTGCGGAAGCAAAAAAGCACAAAGACGCACCAACGATCATTGAATTTATGATTGCAACAGATCAATTGGTACTTCCGATGGTAAAAAGCGGGAATCCTATGAGTGAAATGATCTTAAAATAGAGGAGGGGAAAATATGTCTGAGATGAAAAAGCGCTGGATTGCTTTATATGTAGAAAACCAGGTAGGTGTACTGGCAAAAGTTTCCGGACTTTTTTCCGGAAAATCCTATAATTTACAGTCACTGACCGTAGGAACAACGGAAGATGAGAGTGTTTCCCGTATGACGATTAGTGTTGCAAGCGATGATATTACGTTTGAGCAGATCAAAAAGCAGTTGAACCGTATGGTGGAAGTTATTAAAGTGATTGATCTGACGGATGTACCGCTTCGTCTGAAGGAATTGATGTTTGTTAAAATAATGGATATCAATGAGACACAGATGACGGAGGTATTTCAGATTGCACAGGCGATGCGTGTGGACGTGGTGGATATCGGTGTGCACAGTGTTATGCTTGAGTGCAGAAGAACCGAACAGAAACATGATGATCTGATTGCCATATTGAAAAAGAAATTTAAAAATATCTCGGTTGTGCGTGGCGGATCGGTAGCAATTGAATCCATCAGTACAGAGTGCAGATAAGAATTATGCAGATAAGAAAAGAGACGGTTGCAGTGTGTAATCGTCTCTTTTGCGTTGTTCATCTTTTGTGCGAGATTATCGTGCAACCGCTTCGATGATCTCTCCGACATACATTACGTGCATATCGTTGTCGCTGTACCATTTTGGCATGATCTGTGGATCGACGAAGGTGTCTTCCGTAATCGGAACGGCAGCCATCTTTCGGCACAGAAGAACGAGATTTGCCTCATCCGGATAAGGAATATTGTGGCGGAATGCCGGTGTCAGGCCGGCACCTTTGAACTTGTCATCAACATTGCGGCCACTTTCTTTTCCGCAATAGCTCAATGCATCACGGTACTTCTCATTAAAGAAAGACATGGAGAAAAATTCTCCGTTATCAATAAATTCTTTTGTGTAGCGGCTGTCACGGATAAAGATGTAGACAACATTTTTGCCCCAGAGAACGCCGACACCGCCCCAGCTGACGGTCATGGTGTTGCATTTGTTTTTGTCTCCGGCAGAAATCAAAGCCCATTCTTTTCCGATTTTGGTAAATGGGTTCATATTTAACATGTCGATTGGATATGGTTGAAATGTATGCATGAAAATCCTCCTTTTATTTAACAATTTAATATATGTATATTATAGCAAAAATGAGATTATTTTTTCAAGTAACCCATTGTAGAAACTCTGCATACAATAGCATGAGAAAACATAAAGGGTCTTATATGGATCTGAATCAGAATGTAAATGAAAATGTGGATACAGGAACATTGCGTATCCATTTGACAAATGAATCGAACGGAACACCGGTGCAGGGAGCAAAAATTTCCATATCTTATACGGGAAATCCGTCACAGACGATTGAGGAGGTGAGTGCGGATGATTCCGGAAATAGTGAAGAACTTACGCTTAATGCGCCTCCACTTGAATATTCTATGGAACCCTCGGAAGAGCAGCCGTATGCCGAATATACGATTCGCGTGCAGGCCCCGGGATATCGGGATATTACGGTTTCGGCGATTAACGTCCTTCCTGGGGAAACGGCGATTCAAAATGTAAGGATGGAGGCGGAAGATGCACCGGGCGACCGGATCGACATGGTTGTGATAGCTGCACATACACTGTACGCGGAATATCCGCCGAAAATACCGGAGGATGAAATCAAACCAATGAATGAGAGTGGAGAAATCGTACTGAGTCGTGTGGTAATTCCGGAATACATTGTGGTACATGATGGTGCACCGGGCGATACGACCGCTTCCGATTATTATATCCGTTATCGGGATTATATTAAAAATGTTGCATCGAGTGAAATTTATGCAACATGGCCGGATGCCGCCATACGGGCAAATGTGCTGGCAATTATGTCTTTTACGTTGAATCGTGTATACACAGAGTGGTATAGGGGAAAAGGCTATAATTTTACAATTACTTCGTCCACAGCTTATGATCACAAGTTTATATATGGAAGAAATTATTTTCAGAGCATTTCGCGGGTTGTGGATGAGATGTTTGAAAATTATTTGTCCAGGCCAAATGTGCGTCAGCCGATACTGACACAGTATTGCGACGGACAGCGTGTTACCTGCCCGAACTGGATGTCACAGTGGGGCAGCAAATATCTGGGTGATCAGGGATACTCTGCAATTGATATTCTGCGCAATTATTATGGCAATGACATGTATATCAACACTGCGCAGGGAATATCCGGGATTCCGGCATCCTGGCCGGGATATAATCTGAGTATCGGGTCGAGTGGAGAGAAAGTACGGCAGTTGCAGGAACAGTTGCAGAGAATTTCCCAGGCATATCCTGCAATCCCTTCCATCACGGCAGATGGCATATATGGAAACCGTACGAAGGAAGCTGTGGCAAAATTTCAGTCGGTGTTTGGTCTTCCGGCGACGGGCGTGGTCGATTATCCGACCTGGTATCGGATCTCGGATATCTATGTTGCGGTATCCCGTATTGCCGAACTTCGTTGATCGCGTAGCTAGACAATCCAAATACTTTGTGCTTAAATAGAAAACAGCAAATTTACCCATTAAGAGGAAGTACAATGAAAAATTACAAAATAATTGTTCAATATGATGGAACAAGATATAAAGGCTGGCAGGTGCAAAAGTCCACGGATGCGACCATTCAGGGAAAACTTCAGATGGTACTTTCCAAACTTGCCGGCCATCCGGTAGAAGTGATTGGTTCCGGAAGAACCGATGCCGGAGTACATGCCAATGGACAGGTGGCAAATTTTCATATCGAAGAGCATTTTTCAAAAGAACAGCTCATGGAAACATTCTGGAATTTTCTACCCGAAGATATTGCTGTGATACAGATCGAAGAAGTGGACGAGCGTTTTCACAGCCGTTTTCATGCGGTGTCCAAAACATACAGTTACCGGATACGGACAAGTCCTATTCCCTCGGTGTTTGACCGCAGGTATCTTTATCAGTATGGAGAGCCATTGGATGTCGGGCTTATGGAACAGGCAGCACAGTTGTTGATTGGAACACATGATTTTGTCGCTTTTTGTGGAAATAAGCATATGAAAAAGTCTACGGTGCGCACAATTATGGATATTTCTTTTGTGCAAAAAGAGGATGAGATTACGATTCTTTATACCGGAGACGGATTTTTGCAGAATATGATACGGATTCTTACCGGTACGCTGATTGAAGTGGGGCGTAAGGAAAGAAGTCCGGAGAGCATGAAAGCACTTCTGGAGGCAAAAAAGCGGGAACTGGCCGGCTACACCGCGCCACCGCAGGGATTACGATTGGAACAGGTAGAATATGGAACAGTGGATGGTCATAAATAAAGGGGCCGATTTTAAAGGGATTGGAAATAAATTTCATATTGATCCGGTGACGGCGCGGATCATTCGAAACAGGGAAGTCATCGGGGATGAGGAGATACATAGCTTTCTGGCAGGAACGCTGCAGGAACTTCCGGATGTTCATTTGATGCAGGATTTGGATCTTCTGGTGGAGTTACTGGATCAGAAGATAAACGAAAAAGCAAAGATACGGATTATCGGTGATTATGATATTGATGGAGTAATGTCTTCCTATATTTTGTATCGTGCGCTGACCAGATGCGGGGCACAGGTGGATGTGGCGATACCGAACCGTATTACGGATGGATATGGATTGAACCGGAATCTGATCACAGAAGCATTAGAATGTGGCGTGGATACCATTCTGACCTGTGATAATGGAATTGCTGCAATCGAAGAGATTGCTTATGCAAAGGAAGCAGGAATGACGGTTCTTGTGACCGATCATCATGAAATCCCATTCAAAGATGTGGATGGGGAGCGCATCTATATGCGCAGTGAAGCAGATGCCATCGTCAATCCACATCAGAAGACATGTACATTTCCATACAAGGATTTGTGTGGTGCAGGAGTTGCCTGGGCGGTTATTGTTGCATTGTATGAAAAAAATAATATCGAACAAAGAGAAGTTGAAGATCTGCTGGAGTTTGTCGCGTTTGCAACGGTGGGAGATATCATGTCCCTGACCGGATTGAATCGTATTCTGGTCAAGGAAGGATTAAAAAGAATTCACCATACGACAAACATCGGTATGCGTGCGTTGGTCAGTCAGTGCGGACTTTTGCCGGAACAGATTGACACTTATCATTTCGGATTTGTTCTCGGACCATGTATCAATGCGGCGGGAAGACTTGATACGGCCCGCCGTGCACTGCGCTTATTTATTTCGGAAAGTCCGGAGGAAGCGGCAGAGATTGCGGACGAACTGGTTGTGTTGAATGAAGAGCGAAAAGAGATGACAAGACAGGGAGTGGAAGAGGCAAAACAGCTTGTGGAAGAGGGGGGCTATGAAAAAGATCCGGTCCTTATCCTGTATCTGCCGGATGTGCATGAGAGCATTGCAGGTATTATTGCCGGGCGCATTCGGGAATGCTATTATCGCCCGACATTCATTTTGACGAAAGCGGAGGACGGCGTAAAAGGAAGTGGCCGTTCAACCGAAGAATATTCTATGTATGAACAGATGTGTAAATGCAGTAATCTGCTGACAAAGTTTGGAGGACATCCAATGGCGGCCGGCTTGTCGCTTCCGGAAGAGAATGTGGAGCTATTCCGCAAGCAGATGAATGAAAACTGTCCATTCCGTGCAGAAGAGATCGTGCAGACCATTCATATTGATGTGCCGATGCCGGTGGATTATGTGACCAATGCTCTGGTTGAAGAATTTTCAATTCTTGCACCGTTTGGCAAAGACAATCCGAAGCCTGTTTTTGCGGATCGAAATTTGAAAATCAGCCGCATGTGGGTCATTGGCAAAAATCAGAATGTACTTCGAATGACACTGGTTTCCGAACAGGGACGTCCGTTATCTGCAATTTACTTTGGCGATATCGAAGCCATGCGGACGTATCTGGTGGAGCAGTATGGTACACAGGAAGTGGAAAAGGCGTTTCATGGAAGAGAGAATAACATGCAGATATCCATTGTATATTCTCCCAAGATCAATACATACAAAGACAGTGAAACTCTTCAGTTTGAAATACAATATTATCGTTGAAAAAAGCATAGTGGCATTGTAAAATAGAAGTAGTTTAACAGATAGTGTCAAGTTTTCTATGAAAACCTGATTGGTGGAGGATAGTAAATGTTCGGCAGAAATAAGATCAGACAGGAAGAAATTGAACGGTTAAAAAATAAAATCAATATAGATAATGGATTTTTTGCAGAAATGGAAGACCAGAAAGACATGTTTGATGCCAGTGTGGCAGAATTGGCAGAGTCTTATCGTCAGGTGGCGGCAGATGTTGCACAGCTTAGTGAGAATATGAACAATGCAATTACACTGGCATCCGGCAATGCGGAAATTGAAAATGGTCTCGGTGCGATTATCAATGATTATCGAGAGCGTGTGCAGAAAAAAGAAATGCAACAGCAGGCGTCAGATGAAGCATATCACCGGCTTTTGGATGCGACAACCAGACTGGTAGATGTGAACAAACATTTTACAACGCCTTCGAAGTATATCAGCGAATTTCCTTCCACTTATAAGGCACAGAACCAGTCATGCCGCGAGAATCTTGATCAGATGGAAGAGTTTGGAAAACAGATGGGAGTACTGTCCCTGCAGGCAGCTATCGAGGCTGGACGTCTCGGAGAGGACGGAAGACAGTTTGTGGAGACAGCAGAAGATATCCGGACTTATGCTGCAAATTATGATAAGGTTATTGCACAGACAAGATTACAGTTAGAACAGTCGGATGAACGATTGAGTGAACTGGAAAATCAAGTACATCATCTCATCACGTTGCTTAAGGAAAATAATATTGCGACAGCCAAACTTATGAATCTTTGTCAGGATGCCGTAAACAAGTCGGATGCTTTAAATCACAATTCGCTGATGGATGATTTTATAGAGATTCAGAATAAGATGTCTACATTGCGAAATGCAGATGAAGAGATTGTAAAATCAGAGGAACGCAATCGTATGCAGGTGGATGATTTGAACGAAGAATTTCTTGCACAGCAGAAAAATCAAAAAGAAATCTTCCGGATGATCGATCCATTATATCGTCATTTGATCGAACGAAAATCACAATAAAAAAGTTGCACACTGTCCAAAATACAGTGTGCAACTTTTTTATTGAATAAATAATTTCTTACGCGTTTTCTGAGGCTGGGAAGAGGAGGACTTTGACCAGTTTCGTTTGTAAATCAAATGATACATCACAAATCCAAGTAAAAAGGCAGTACCTACATCAAATACCGAATGCTGTTTGATAAACATGGTGGCAAGAATGATGCTTACCATCAAAACAAAAGAAACAGCCTGAACCTTCTTATTCTTCCGCAAATGTTCATTCTGCATAACTGCAAAATGAATACCCAGCGAGTTATATACATGGATACTTGGAAAAAGGTTTGTTGCCGTATCCGTAGCATATAAAAATTCACATAATTTGGTGAAGATGTTGTGGTGCGTAAAATAATATGGACGAAGAAAATGACCGTTTGGATATACGGTGGAAATAATTAGAAAAATGGTCATTCCCGTAAATAAAAACGTACATAATTTATAGTAATCCGATTTGTTATGTAAAGCCATATAGGCAATGCCCCATGCAACATATCCGAACCATAACAGGTAGGGAATTACAAAATATTCGTAGAATGGAATGTAATCATCCAAAGGTACATGAATCACATGAAAATGTGTCGTCACTGTTTTTTCTACATATCCGAACCATGGCAGATAAATGCAAAAATATAAAAGAAGCAGCAAGTGCTTATAATTTTCGTATAAATATTGAATTTGGTATTGGAGGCGCTTACGCAATTTTGCAAACATACAGATACCTCTTTTATGATTGGTCTGAGAATGTTGTTCTTGCATATAAATGATATGAGGGTCAAAAGGTATTTTGACCCTTTAATCATATAAATAGAATATGCAGGATTCCTACATTTGTTGATTATAGCACTGCTTTTGCAGGGCTACAATAGGAAAAAAGATTGCTAATGTTTTTTTTGTGAAAAATTAAGATTTTCCGCATGTTGACAAGGATTTTAGTTATTGTATAATAAGGGATTGAGTGAGAAAATGATAGAGAGGGTGCAATTTTGAGCGTGGACGAGAAGAGAAAAGCGGCACAGAAAAAGCCGGAAAGAAGCAAAAGAAGAAAAAACAGTGCAAAAAATAGACGGGTGGTACTTGGAGCGATTGCTGTACTGGTTGTTGTATATGTGGGAACGAGCATTTATTTTATGCATCATTTTTATCCGCAGACAACTTTAAATGGAAGAAACGTTGGTGGATATTCGGCAAAAAAAGTAAAAAGTGTAGCAAATGACGAGATTCATTCCTATGTACTTAAATTAAAGACAAGAGATGGAAAGACAGAAAAAATTGCAGGAGCTGATATTGATCTGGAACCACAGTGGAATGATGATACGGAAAAGCTAATTAAAAAGCAGAACGGTTTTGCATGGCCGGTAAAGCTTTTTCAAAAAGAAACTTTAAAAAGTGAAACACTGGTCGCTTTTGACAAAGAAAAAGTAAAAAAGGCTGTGGATGCTTTAGACTGTATGGACGAAAGCAAACAGACTGCTCCGAAGAATGCAGGGGCATCTTCTTACAGCTCCAAGGATGGATATACAATTGTTCCATGTGTTATGGGAACAAAAATTGATACAGATAAAATGTATGAAGCTGTGGATAATGCTGTTAATGGGCTGGTGGAAAAACTCAATCTCGATAAAGCAGGAGTATATATAAATCCAACGGTTTTTGATGATAATAAAGAACTGGCTCATGCCGTTGATAGCATGAACAAATATTCAAAGGCGAGCATTACATATCAGATTGGAAAGCACAGTGAGGTACTGGACGCATCGGTATACAGTGACTGGATGCGTTTGAATAAGGATTTGAAACCGGTTCTCAGCAAGAAAAAGGTAGAGAATTATGTAAATTCTCTGGCAAAGAAATACAATACCTGTTATACTGCCAAAAAATTAAAGACATCTTATGGTAAGACAGTCACAATTCCAATCAGCCATTATGGATGGAAAGTCGATAATGAGACGGAAGTTAATCAGATTATAGATGATATTAAGGCGGGAAAGGCTGTTACCCGTGATTTAAATTATTCTATGACAGCCAACAGTCATGACGAAAATGACTTTGGGGATTCTTATGTAGAAATCAATCTGACCGCCCAGCATCTGTTCTTATATAAGAACGGGAAACTTGTGATTGAAAGTGACTTTGTATCGGGAAATGTTTCAAAAGGAAATGCAACACCGACAGGCGCGTATGGAATTACCTATACCGAAAAGAATGCAACATTACGTGGGGAAAATTATGAGACACCGGTTACTTACTGGATGCCGTTTGCAGGAAATGTAGGTATGCATGATGCTTACTGGAGAAGTGCTTTTGGAGGAAGTATATACAAGACAGCGGGATCGCATGGATGTATCAACCTTCCACCAAGCGCGGCAAAAGTGATTTTTGAAAATGTTTCCAAGAATTATCCGGTTCTTGTATATGAACTGGAAGGAACTGAAGCAAATGCCAATGCAGATCAGAGTGCAGCAGATGCTGTTGATAAGCTGATCACCAGCATCGGGAAAGTGACATTGGATTCAAAAGATGCAATTGATAAGGCACAGAAAGCATATGATAAATTAAACAGCAATGCAAAAAGCAAGGTGAAAAATTATAAGGCACTTGTGGATGCACAGAAAAAGTTGGAAAAACTGGAGAAGAAAGATGGGGAATAATATTACGATTGCCGATGTGGCAGAAACACTTGGGGTATCAAAGACAACCGTAAGCCGGGCAATATCTGGCAAGGGAAGAATCAGTGAAGCAACCCGGCAGAGGGTTTTAAACTATATTGACGAACATGACTATAAGCCGAATGTGATTGCAAGGGGGCTGGCTCAATCTAAGACGTTTAATCTATGTGTGGTTATGCCAAGCAATTATGCTTTGGTGGATTTGCCGTTTTTTCAGGAAGTAATCGCCGGAATACAGGAGATTGCGGCCATGAATGAGTATGATATTCTTTTGTGCATCTGTGAAGAAAATGATGTGTCCAGTCTTGAACGGATTTTACGCAATGGAAAAGTTGATGGCGTTGTACTGCTGCGTACATTTTTGCATGATGCACAGATTGAACTTTTGAGTCAAAAGAAAATTCCGTTTGTTACGACAGGTTCTACCACGTACAAAAAAGTAAAACAGGTGGATAATGACCATGAGAGTGCATGCAGGGAACTGACTTCCATATTACTTATGCGTGGGATGAAAAGAATTGCTCTGTTAGGTGGAAGTGAATCCTATGTAGTAACACAGAATCGTTATAAAGGATATGCAAAAGCGTATGAGCAGATGCAGCAGAGCATGGATGAATCCCTGATTTATATGAATCTGGAGACAAAATCATTTATTGACCGGGCAGTGGAAGATGCCTTAGAAAAAAAGGCAGACTGCATTCTGTGCATGGATGATGCTATATGCAGTCAGGTACTGCGCAAGCTTCGACAGGAGCATGTAAAAGTACCAAATGATGTGAAAGTTGCATCTTTTTACAATAGTTCGATTCTTGAAAATAACGTTCCTTCAATTACATCGCTTTCCTTTAATACGAAGGAACTTGGAATGGAAGCATGCAAGAACCTGCTGGCACAAATCGAAAATGAAAAGGTTCCGGAGCGTACGCTGCTTTCTTATGAAGTCGTATTGAAGGAATCTACAAAATAAAAATAGGTTATGAATAGTTACAAAACAGGTGTAATGTGTAAAATGAAATTTTTATACATTACACCTGTTTTATTGTAGAGGAAATGAAACCGTAATGTCCGGCTTCTGGTTAAAGAGTTCCCTGAATTGCGGATATGGACATATGTAAAATTTTTTATAATCCCCATGCTTGTTCCAGGCTCTTTGAAATAGGGCTACCGCAATCCCACTGGCTTTAGACGGTGGGTTAAGGTAGCCAAAAATCAGAAATTACTGTATACTCATGGCATGGGAACATGGAAATCTAAAAACAGACACAAATACCTATTACAATATCACATTATTTTTGTCTGCAAATATAGAAAGAAATTACTGGTTTCGAGACAGATATCAGATGATATAAAACAGTTTTCGTATGAGATATGTCAGAGACACAGTGTGATAATAAGATATATGGAAAAGATATCCTCAATATTTACGAAAACAATTCTGGAAAGAACATACCTTTTGGATAGATGGATATTTTGCCTGTAGTGTAGGAAATGTATCGGAAGAAATGCTGAAAAGATATATAGAAAATCAAGGTTGAGAAAGAGGGTGACAGTGGATGTTAAAGGCATATAAATACAGAATATACCCT
>CABJAV010000017.1 GCA_902363675.1 Lachnospiraceae bacterium
ATCCTCACCGATGATTGGTTCCATTGCGCATAATGTGTAATTTGTGGTATGGACATCCATGCCGATTTTTAGTATTCTTTTCATATGAGTGATCTCCTTTTGTATGCGGTAATCCCTGTTACCTTTGTTCTTATCAAACTCTAGTATACAGGTAAATCCACGTTGCTACAAATGTGGGGTCACTTCATATTATCTAAACCAAAAGTACGTCCCCTGCTTCTCGCGGATGCTGGCTGATTGTTTCGTGGCTTTGATCGACCGCAGTATTTTTTTCGTGAGCGCCGCTTCCTCGTCGGCTGTCACTAACTCATAGTTTCCGTGACCCAGCTCGTTATGATCCAGCTCAACGCTTCCATCTGCCGCTACCCTGAAAGGCATTTTACTGACCACAAGCTTCTCACCTGTTTCTGGATCTATCTCGATGATCTTCATTTTTTTAGGTCTCACGGTTCTTTTCAGAAGCGTATTTACATTGACCGTCACTTCCCGGATGACCCAGTCGTTTTTCGTGAGCATCTTGATCGTGGTCTTTACCTTCTTCGTGCCTGCTGCCTTTACGATCTCTGAAAGTGCTTCCCCGGAGATCTTCACATTGCCAAAACCTCTATCAAGAATTTCTGCGGTAGCTGAAGTGATCTTACCTTTGGCATTCTTCGATACATTTACCGTCACATTCAGTCCAGTTGCTTCGTTTCTGATCTCGGTCTTAATCTGTACGGAACCGTCCTCTGCCCGGACTTCTGTCGTGGTCACAACTGTACCATCTTCTCTGGTTTCGGTCTTTGTCGTAGTCTTGTCCTTGTTATCGTCCTGTGGCGGAGCAGTTTCAGATCCGCTGTCGGTGGAACCGCCCGATGAACTGCTGCCGGAGCTGCTGCCACTGTCCGAGCTACTGTCGGAACTGCTTCCACTGGAAGTGCCCCCATCCGAACTGCTGCCGCCGGATGATTCTTTCGTAAATGCCATCCCGACCACATCACTCATGATATGACCACCTTCTATCGCAATCGCCCGGATCGTAGTCGTCTCTGTCAGCGTAATCGGTGTATTGTACTTCTGCGATTCATTTGTTGGCACTGTACCATCTGTTGTGTAATAAATGATCGCACCGGGGGTCGTTGTGATCGTCACCTCCGTGCGGTCCGAAAACTTGTCAGTACCGGAGATCGTCGGAACGTCGCTGGCGCCCGGAGTTGTGATCTCACGATTGCCAGCTGCCAAAATCGTATCGCCTGATCCAACCTCTCTGACGTGAAGATCAACCATCTGACGCGCACCAAACTTCTCTTTCGTCTGAAGCTCCTGCAATGGGTAATAATCTGTGCCATTGATACTATACTGATAGCTCATCGTATCAGTATTTACTAGATTTGTCACCTGCATAACATATACGGTAGCGCTATCGTTTGGTCCTATGACCACATCAAACGAAAGTGGTTTCTCCTGTGGCTCTGTGCCCTGATCTCCGGACTCTGCCGCCCCGGTGTTGTCGTCCGCGTATACCGTTTCCGGCGCGAGCAATCCACCAGGTACACTCATGGATGACACGACAGCAGCTGCGGCAATCCCCAAGGTCAGGATTTTTGCTAATGATTTGCTTTGTTTTGATTTCCGTTGTTTCATTTTTCGTTGTCTCATTCGTCGATTCCTCCTTTTACTGATGCTGTTATTAGGCGTTTGCGAAACTATTTTTATTATCTGGGCTACCTAGCTGTGGGCGCAGTTGCATTCTGATCAAGCTGCTTGGGATTTTCTCTGTTAATCCGATCTACAATATAATTGATAGAATCTTTGATGTTAGCTGCATTGATAGGATTGTTCGTCTTAGAAGTAAATACCAGATCCTCAAATCTTTCTCTCGGAGAAAACCGAGTCGCAATGTCTTTATGGTATGTTCTCTGATATATAAGCACATCATGCACTTTCTTAATCATTGGAATCTTGCGAAATCCTGCATATTTATTTTACCCATACAATTTTCTCCAAAAAAATATGGAGAAGATTATATGTCTCTCTTCTCCATAAATGTATCATGTTTATCACTTAATGTCTACGGCTTTTAAGCTAGGGAAACGCATCCTAACTGCTCCTTGACTTTTTCGCCTTCTTTTTCTATAATAAAGACAACAAGGGAAGCCGTAGACGGTTTGCCTATGAACAGTTACATAAATAACCGCATCTTTGGCGAAGGGCGGTTATTTTTTATGTCCAATCTGAATTACCAGACTGATGACAGCGACGAGCAATAAACAAAATTGAAACAATTCTGAATATGTAATCATGGCTAAAAACCCTCCTTCGTGAGGGCAAACCGCCTACCGTTTCTGCTTCCCTATGTTGTGACGACAGTATAACAGATTTCGGCATGATGTGCAAGAACAAGTGTTCCTGCCAGATACCAAGAGCCCGGTATGAAAGACACCCATTCGCCTGCACTGGCTTCCCCAAACGCATCTTGCAGATAAGTATATGGTATTCTTCTTTCATTTCAGGCTTATAAAGTGCTTCTCCATACATATAGTCTACCTGTTGTCCATACTGTTTACAACCATTCGCTATTGCATATGCTAATTTGCTCTCACAAAATACACTTCTTCCTAAAACAGATGGTGATAATTGTCTGTCCAGAATGAGCCTTAATCCTTCCTCCCTCGTCCTTTCAAATCCAGGGCAGAAAAACAGCTTACCTTTGCTGTCATATTGTCCATTCCAATCCCTCTCGTACTACCCAAATAGTATTTTTGCCACACCATTCTATTTCAGCGTATGAATATCCTCAACCTACGGAGAGTAGAGTTCGAATTTGCTCATTTATTTTTCCATCCCATCCAGAAGCTTTATAAATCTTTTATCATTCATCTGCTCATTCGTGACATATTCTCCGTTATAAAACAATGCATAGGTTGTAACCGGTGTCGGAGCATTCTGCGCTTCTTCTTTCGTTTCCAGTCTGATTGCCTGAAACGGAACCTCTCTTTCCTTGGCAACTTCAAGAAGCATCGGAACATATTTTGCATTAAACGGACATTGATCGGTATAGTACAATACATAGCCTGCCTGCTCAATGTGTGGATGCTTCGCACACTCCTTAAATTCAGGCTTAGCCGCATCCAAAGAAAAAGGCAGATACCAGAGCTGAATACCATTATCTGCTTCATCACAGACTGTAAAGTCCTTATATTTCAGGAACTTCGGGTCTGCCAGAAAAGGCTTTTTCTTGGCGGCTGACAGGATACAGATTCCCTTTTTCCCCTTTGCTTTGCTGTCTTCTATACAGGCATTCAGTAAATCAGTCGAATAACCATTGCCTTTGAAAGAACCAGCCACCCACAAACAGTCAATATACATATAACCCTCTGCCATGATTGGATTCCATGCATTTTCTGCCGGAATATACTCGATAAAGCATTTTCCACGCTCTATACTCTTGAGAAATACCAATCCATCATCAAATCGCTCTTTCAGCCAGTTTTTCTTTGATATTACCTGTATATCCTTGTTGCTTGAAATCGCACAACAGATATGCTCTTTTTCAATATTTTCTTTCGTCACTCTTATATATTCCATGGATTTCCTCCTACTTATTCTTAAAGTTTAAAAATGCTGCTGTTGATAATAATCTCTCCGTCATTTTGTATCCTATTTCATTCCTATTCAATGCTTATCCCCAAAATCAAATAACGTACAACCGGAATTTTCTCTATCAGCACAGCTACTAAAGGCGTGAAGAGATATTCTGCAAATGCAACAATAACATACTGCACACCTATAGCCAGCTCTGTCTTTTGCAATAATGATAAGGCAATCAGAATTACCGGAATATGCAGAATATAGACTGGAAAACTGATTTTTCCAAGCCATTCTGTAACCGCATTTTTCTTATCACCATAGGCTGCAAACATTCCAAATATTGCAAGAATCATACAATATGTAAAGAGATTGGCATACCAGGTACTAAGCAGGCTGCTGTGACCGTAGTAGATACCATAAGCCCTGTAAATGAAATATACTCCAGATACGACTGCTGCAAGTGTGCTTACAAAGCGCCATTTCTTCAACACTTCAATCACAATATCCTGCGAGAAAACATAATATCCAAGTAAGAAAGCAGCTGTATAGATTCCAAAGCGGTAAGATTCAACTATCTCTCCATCTATTCCATACATTTTCTTAAATACATCAAGATCTGCCTGACCCTTAATCAGCATAACCTCTTCTATCTTACCTGTATGAATGTCCTTAAAACTTCACAACTTCCGGTTCATGTGTAAATGATGAAAAGGTTGGTGTTGCATTCTTAAAATAGAACGCCTCTGTGTTTCCCACTTTTACTGCCATGTTTTGCCTCCTACATCAGGAAATTCTCCCAAAATTCTTTTGAATCCGGGATTGATAATGCATCCTCTTTATCAAACTGCGCAAGATACTCCTGTACTTTCTGTGCATCCTGCGAATTTTTGTAAGTCAATTCCCAATGGCTTATGATCTGACCATCCTTGCATTTATTGCTCACGATCCCCTGCTCTGTAAATGCCGTGATCGTCCAGACATCTTTGTCCTCGTCGCTTTTGGAAACACTCGCATATTCCGTAATTCCATCACTTTCTCTTACGCCACTTGTCGTTTCCCCGGTAAGCATGACTTCCTGATACTTTGACATTGCCATGCTTTCCATCTCCTGTGCGCGTTTTGCAACACGAAGAATCGTCTGATCATCCGTTTGCAGCAATTTCGTCCAGTTTTTTTCGTGCTTGACTTCTTCCCCTGTAGAAACCTCGTTTCGTTCGTCTCCACTGCCTGCCACCACGTCCCCGGAACCGCCTGCTGCCACATTAAGCGCCGCTGCGGAAGCGGCAGTCGTTTTCATAGCAGAATCAGCCTCTGCCGCGGCTTTTTTAGCGGCTTCCTCTTGCAATTCTTCCTGCAGCTTCAGCCGTTCCTTAAAGGCATCGATATATTGATCCATGCCTTCAAGCATCTTGTCCCACTCTTCATCCGTCATATCGCGCCAATCCGTGTCTTCCCGCAATTTCTGCGCGGTAATCTCATGTGCTTCCTGATATTTCTTCATAACTTCGGAAATATCCGTCTTTTCTGTTTCCGCATCGGATGAATCTTTTTTGCTTTTGGTAAACACATCATAATTCTGATAGCTTTGATTACCAAAAGGATTCACTTGTGCAATACTCATTTTTCTCCTTTCCGCGGTCAATCTGTCAGTCATGACCGCACCGCTGTCCGGAAAGGTCCCAGCGGTAATAAGTAATTATTTGCAAAAAAAGCACTGTACCTCAATAATTTTGAGATACAATGCTTCCATGCTTCTATTATATCGGCACATATTGTAGACTTCTTTAATGTTCTATCACAATATTTAATCCAAACCTTCCCCAAGCACTCCCATTCCCTTGCGGTCTGCAAGACTCTGCGCGCCTTCCTTTACCTCGTCTCTGCTGTAATCATGTGTCTCAAGGAATTCTTCCGGCAGTTCGTTCAGATAATCATAAAACCCCAAAGCCACCTCGAATGTTCCTTCTTCATCACGGTCCAGTTCCTCATATAATCTGTTTTCCGCCTCATTGATCTTTCCAGCATCCACCATTGCAATCAGGCGCGCATACAAACTGTCTGCTGCCGTATAATTGTCTTCCTGCTGGTATTCATAAGTCGCTGTATTTTTTCCAAATAAAATTTTAGCAAGCATGCGTGTCATATCACGCACCTGCCGCATAATAAAATCATTTTCGTATGCCATAGTTTCTATCCTCCAGATATATTTTACATTTTACCACACAAGCTTAGACAACACTAGGAATTTTTCGTTTTATCGTGTAATCCCGCAAATTTGACAATTATATACAAAATATTTATCATAAAAACAAAAGTGCAAAGGGCGGGTATTTTCATGACTCTTCAACAATTAAAATACATTGTAACCGTAGCGGAAACCGGAACCATTACCGAAGCCGCAAACCAATTATACATTTCCCAGCCAAGCCTGACAAATGCCATCCATGAACTGGAAAAAGAAATGCATATCACGATTTTCCATCGCTCAAATAAAGGAATCTGTCTCTCAAAAGAAGGGGAAGATTTTTTAGGATATGCCAGACAGGTATTAGAACAGGCTTCTATCCTAGAGGACAAATATAAGAAAAACAATGGTGGAAAAAAGAAATTTTGTGTTTCCACACAGCACTACTCTTTTGCGGTCAATGCTTTTGTGGATCTGATTCAGGAATATGGACAGGAAGAATATGATTTCAGTCTGCGCGAAACACAGACCTATGAAATTATTGAAGATGTTGCTCATATGCGAAGTGAAATTGGCATTTTGTTTTTCAATGAATTCAACGAAAACGTACTGCAGAAAATTCTAAAATCCAATGATTTGAAATTTCACGAGCTTTATGTTGCCAAGCCACATGTATTTCTCAGCATTCATCATCCACTTGCGCAAAAATCTGTCATCACAAACGAAGAGCTTCAGGAATATCCATATCTTTCTTTTGAACAGGGAGAACATAACTCTTTTTATTTTTCAGAAGAGATCTTTTCTCCTTCCGAACGAAAGAAAAATATACGTGTACGTGACCGGGCAACCCTGTTCAATCTTCTGATTGGATTGAATGGTTATACGGTGTGCAGTGGTATCATTGACGAAAAGCTGAATGGAAGTGACATTATTGCTGTTCCACTGGCTGATGAAAGTGAAATGCATATCGGCTATATTACCCACTGCAAAGGCCTGCTCAGCCGTCTTGGTGAAACCTATCTCGCTGCACTGCACAAGTACCTCCTGTCATAAGGAGGTACCCGCACACTAATTGAAACAGCTTTTCGCTTTCTATATGATTCGTTTCATTTGTTTATAACAATTACTACTGTACAGACAGATAAGAATATCCCATCAAGCTTGCATCCACATCATGTGCAACTTCACGGCCTTCTCGAATTGCCCATACAACAAGAGATTGTCCTCTGTGCATATCTCCTGCTGTAAATACATTCTTTACGTTTGTTGCATATTTGCCAGGCTCTGTTGCCACATTGGTTCTCTGATTTAACTCTACTCCAAACGCTTTTGCGATATAATCCTCTGTTCCAAGGAATCCTGCAGCGATCAGAACAAGTTCTGCCGGAATCTTTTTCTCAGTTCCCGGTACCTCTACCATATTTCTGCGACCGGTTTTCTCATCTACCTTGCTCTCAAGGCTTACGATTGTGAGGCCATTAAGCTTTCCACTCTTGTCTTTGTGGAATTCTTTGACGGTTGTCTGATAAATACGAGGATCTGTTCCAAAACATGCAATTGCCTCTTCCTGACCATAATCTGTCTTTAAGACCTTTGGCCACTCCGGCCATGGATTGTTTGCTGCACGCTCCGTTGGTGGACAAGGCATCATCTCAAGCTGTGTCACAGATTTAGCCCCCTGGCGAATTGCAGTACCGACACAATCGTTACCGGTATCACCACCACCAATGATTACAACATTCTTTCCTTTTGCAGATACATATTTATTATCTTTCAGTCCGGAATCTAACAGACTCTTTGTTGTACGTGATAAATAGTCTACTGCAAAATAGATACCTTCTGCATCTCTTCCAGCAGCCTTGATATCTCTCGGATTCTTTGCCCCACAGCAGAGAACCACACGGTCATACTGTTTCAGCAGGTCTGCCGCTTTTACATCAACACCTACATTGCATCCGGTAATAAAATGAATACCTTCCGCTTTCATCACATCAATCTTACGATCGATAATGTGCTTTTCCAGTTTCATATTCGGAATACCATACATAAGAAGTCCGCCTACACGGTCGTCTCTCTCATATACCGTTACATCATGTCCTCTCTGGTTCAGCTGATCTGCTGCTGCCAATCCGGAAGGACCTGAGCCAATGATTGCAACTTTCTTTCCGGTACGTACCTTCGGTACATGCGGAGCTGCATATCCCCTCTCATAGGCTGTCTCGATAACACCATGCTCATTGTCACGTACCGATACCGGGTCACCCCAGTGTCCGCAGGTACATGCTTTCTCACATAATGCCGGACATACTCTTGATGTAAACTCCGGGAAATTGTTGGTCTTGTGCAGACGGTTATATGCCTGCTGCCAATTACCGGAATATACCAGATCATTCCATTCCGGAACGAGGTTGTGCAGTGGACATCCGGATGTCATGCCTGCGATCGTCATACCTGACTGGCAGAACGGAACACCGCAATCCATGCAGCGTGCCGCCTGCTCCTGCTGTTTTTCTTTTGAAAGGAAGACATGGAACTCTTTATAGTTTTTGATTCGTTCCTTTGGTTCCACCGAACGCGCTTCCGTTCTTTCATATTCTAAAAATCCTGTTGGCTTTCCCATGTTCTCTTCCCTCCTTATCCTCTGGTGCTGGCATAAAATGCTTCAATCTGTGCCTGCTCTGCGTTGAGACCTTTTTCTTCCATCTGTACGATAGCCATCTGCATACGATTATAATCATATGGGATCACTTTCTTGAACTTCGGCAGATATTCGCTGAAGTTGTCTAAGATTTCTTTTCCTTTTTCGGAATTGGTCAAAGTTACATGCTCCTTGATCATATCTTTCAGCTCTAATACATCGTACTTGTTGGTTACCTCTTCAGTAAATACCATGGACTTATTGGTACGCATATACAGATCATTGTCTTCATCCAGTACATATGCAATTCCACCGCTCATACCGGCTGCGAAGTTCTTTCCAGTCTTACCAAGGATAACAACACGACCACCTGTCATGTATTCACATCCATGATCACCGACGCCTTCAACGACTGCGGTTGCTCCAGAGTTTCTTACACAGAAACGTTCACCTGCAACACCGTTGATAAATGCCTTACCACTTGTTGCACCGTAAAGTGCCACGTTACCGATAATAATATTCTCATCCTTCTTGAACTTCACACCTGTTGGTGGATAAACGATCAGTTTTCCACCGGAAAGGCCTTTTCCGAAGTAATCGTTGGAATCTCCGACCAGTTCAAGTGTCAGTCCCTTAGGAATAAATGCACCAAAGCTCTGTCCGCCGGCACCCGTACATTTTACAATGTAAGTGTCATCATCCAATGTATCATCATATGTCTTTGTGATCTCAGATCCAAAGATAGTTCCCAGCGAACGGTTGACATTGGTTACTTCTGTATCGATCATGCGCTTCTGTTTCTTCTCAAGTGCAGGTTTCAGCTGTTTCATTAAAACAGTCATGTCTTTGGTAGAATCCAGTTCGAAATCGTATACCTGCTTTGGATCAAAAATAACTTTCTGCTTTGTTCCTGCAAATGGGTTATTTAAGATGTTATCCAGATTCAGTTTTGCTTCTCTCTCGGACAGATCCTCACGAACCTTTAAGAAATCGCTTCTTCCTACCAGCTCATCTACGGTACGTACACCAAGCTTTGCCATATATTCACGAAGTTCCTCTGCGATAAAGCGCATAAAGTTTTCAACATATTCCGGCTTTCCTGCGAAACGCTTACGAAGTTCCGGATTCTGTGTTGCAATACCTGCAGGACAGGTATCCAGATTACATACACGCATCATGACACAGCCCATAGTTACGAGCGGAGCGGTTGCAAATCCATACTCCTCGGCACCAAGACATGCTGCAATTGCTACGTCCTTACCACTCATCAGCTTACCATCTGTCTCGATGCGAACCTTGTTACGAAGTCCGTTCATGATCAGTGTCTGATGTGTCTCTGCAAGTCCAAGCTCCCATGGCAGACCTGCGTTATGGATAGAACTGCTTGGTGCTGCACCTGTACCACCATCATATCCGGAAATCAGTACAACCTGTGCTCCCGCCTTGGCAACACCTGCTGCGACAGTTCCAACACCTGCTTCTGATACCAGTTTTACGGAAATTCTGGCATAACGGTTTGCATTCTTCAAGTCAAAGATCAGCTGTTCCAGATCCTCGATGGAATAAATATCATGGTGTGGTGGCGGAGAAATCAGTGATACACCCGGAGTAGAAAGTCTGGTCTTTGCGATCCAAGGGTATACTTTCTTTCCTGGCAGATGTCCGCCTTCACCCGGTTTTGCACCCTGTGCCATCTTAATCTGAATTTCCTGTGCACTTGTCAGATATCTGCTTGTTACACCAAAACGACCAGAAGCAACCTGTTTGATTGCGGAACAACGGTTCTTTCCATCTTTTCCAATGGTCAGACGATCCTTGTCCTCGCCACCTTCACCTGTGTTTGATTTACCATGAAGATGGTTCATTGCAATCGCAAGTGTCTCATGTGCTTCTTTGGAGATAGAACCGTATGACATCGCACCTGTCTTAAAACGGGTCACGATGGAATCTACACTCTCTACTTCCTCTAATTTTACGCCCTTCTTCGGATAGTTGAAATCCATTAATCCACGAAGGTTTGTATGTTTCTGTTCTTCGTCCACAAGCTCTGTATACTGTTTGAACAGGTTATAATCGCCTCTCTGGGTAGACTGCTGCAGAAGATGGATCGTAGCCGGATTGTACAGATGTGCATCCGCACCACTTCTCATCTTGTGACGTCCCTTACTGTCGAGTGTCACATCGGTCTCAAGTCCTAATGGATCATAAGCCGCAGAATGTAATGTATTTACATCATCTTCAATATCTTTCATGGTAATACCACCGATACGGCTTACCGTATTGGTAAAGTATTTATCAATTACTTCCTTATCAATACCAATGGCCTCGAAAATCTTAGAGCCCTGATATGACTGAATGGTAGAAATACCCATCTTTGCTGCAATTTTTACAATGCCGGTAAGAATTGCATGGTTATAATCATTGATGGCTGCGTAATAATCCTTATCAAGCATATGCTCATCTACCAACTGCTTTACGGTATCCTGTGCCAGATACGGGTTGATTGCACTTGCACCAAATCCAAGTAAAGTTGCAAAGTGATGTACCTCTCGTGGCTCACCGGACTCCAGAATCACAGAAAGTGATGTACGTTTCTTTGTCTTAACCAGATACTGCTGTAATGCAGATACTGCAAGCAGTGATGGGATAGCAACATGGTTGTCATCCACTTCACGGTCGGAAAGGATCAGGATATTGGCACCATCTCTGTATGCACGGTCAGCCTCAATGAAGAGTCTGTCTACAGCCTTTTCCAGACTTGTGTTCTTATAATATACGATTGAAATCGTAGCTACCTTAAATCCCTCTACCTTCATATCACGAATCTTCATGAGATCGGTATTGGTAAGGATTGGATTGTTAATACGGAGAACTTTACAGTTCTGTGGTTTTTCCTCCAGAAGGTTTCCACCAGCTCCGATATATACCGTTGTGGAAGTAACCACTTCCTCACGAATTGAATCAATTGGAGGATTGGTTACCTGTGCGAACAACTGCTTAAAGTAGTTAAACAATGGCTCACGGTTACCGGAAAGTGCTGCCAGTGGTGTATCGGTACCCATCGCTGCGGTTCCCTCGATACCGTTCTTTGCCATCGGAAGAATAGAATCTTTCAGAGACTCATAAGTATAACCAAATGCCCTCTGCATTCTCTGGCGTTCTTCCTTTGTATATTCCGGTACACGCTCATTTGGAATCTTTAAGTCTTCGAGCATAACGATGTTGCTGTCTAACCACTCACCATACGGACGCTTTCCAGCATATTTTTCTTTCAGTTCATCGTCGTCAATGACACGGCCCTGAATCGTATCTACAAGAAGCATCTTTCCTGGACGAAGACGATCTTTTGTCACAATCTTTGTCGGATCGATATCCAGTACACCGACCTCGGAAGAAAGAATCAGATAATCATCATCTGTAATATAGTAACGGGATGGACGAAGTCCGTTACGGTCAAGCACTGCACCCATCATATCTCCATCGGAGAAAAGAATGGAAGCCGGTCCGTCCCATGGCTCCATCATGGTTGCATAATACTGATAAAAATCTTTTTTCTTCTGACTCATGATTGCATTGTTTGCCCATGGCTCAGGAATCATGATCATAACTGCCAGCGGAAGTTCCATACCACTCATAACCAAAAACTCTAATGTGTTATCCAGCATAGCGGAATCCGATCCTTCGGTATTGATAACCGGAAGTACTTTCTGAAATTCTCCACGGAGCTTTCCGGATGCCATTGTCTCCTCACGGGCAAGCATCTTATCTGCATTACCACGAATGGTATTAATCTCACCGTTATGTACGATAAAACGGTTTGGATGTGCTCTCTCCCAACTTGGATTTGTGTTGGTAGAGAAACGGGAATGTACGGTTGCAATTGCTGACTCGTAATCCGGATCCTGCAGATCAGAGAAGAACTGACGTAACTGCTCTACTAAGAACATTCCTTTGTATACGATTGTACGGCTGGATAAAGAAGCAACGTAACTGTCATCGTTTGACTGTTCAAACACACGGCGTGCTACATACAGTTTGCGGTCAAAATCCAATCCCTTTTCAACGTCTTCCGGTCTCTTGACAAATGCCTGCATGATACATGGCATGCAGTCTCTTGCTTTATCGGAAAGTTTGTCCGGATGAATCGGAACTTCTCTCCATCCAAGGAACTCCATACCTTCCTTTTCCACAATGACCTCAAACATCTTCTTAGCCTGATTGTTCTTTAACTCATCCTGTGGGAAGAAGAACATTCCCACACCATAATCTCTCTCGTCTCCAAGTTCAATTCCTAAAGGCTTAACTGCCTTCTTAAAAAATTTATGTGAAATCTGGAGCAGAATACCAACACCGTCTCCAGTCTTTCCATCCGCATCCTTTCCAGCTCTATGCTTTAAGTTCTCTACGATCTTTAAAGCATTTTCTACCGTCTGATGTGTCTTAATACCTTTAATATTGACAACAGCACCGATTCCACAGTTATCATGTTCGAATCTTGGATCATATAGACCCTTGGCTACTGCTGTACTCTCATTCCACTGCTCTCTCATAGGACTCTACCCTTTCGTGTAAATTTCATTGTTTCTGAATATGATTTTACTACTGCAAAGCCCCTGATGTAAATAGTTTTTTTCTTATTATTGTCTGACTATTTGTCTTTTTATATTCATTTCTATTATTGTGTACACATTTTTCTTTATTTTCTTTTCATTTCATAGCTATACGCACAATAAAAGAGCAATCTCATCAAAACTTTTTTCAATAAAATTGCTCTTCTGTGTCATTTTTCTTAAATTGTTTCTAAATTGTTTCTTCACTATCTTCCAAAAGATTGCCCATGCTGCGAAGACTGATGGCAATTGTGGAAGTATTATGCAGCAATGCAGATGTAGTCGGTGGAATAATTCCGCCTACCCCAAGCGCAATAAGTCCTGCGTTAAATCCAACAATCATGCGGTAATTCTGATGAATGCGTTTCATCAACTGATTGCTCAGTTTTTTCAGTGTTACTACTTCACGTAAATCATCCGCTGCAATTGTTACATCTGCAATCTCTCTGGCAATCTCAGCGCCATCACTGATTGCGATTCCAACATCTGCGGAGGAAAGAGCCAGCGAATCGTTGATTCCATCACCGATCATGACAACTTTGTGTCCCATTGCCTTTTCTTTTTCTACGAACTTTGCTTTATCTTCCGGTAATACTTCTGCGTAATACTCGTCCACGCCTACTTTTGCAGCGATTGCTTTTGCAGTACGCTCACTGTCTCCTGTCATCATGACAACTTTCTTTAGTCCCGCTTTTTTCAGATCACGGATCACCTGCTTTGCCTCTTTGCGCAGAGGGTCTTCAATGCAGATCACTGCTGCAAGCTTTCCTTCCAAAGCAAGATATAAGTGTGAATATTCCATTGGCAGGTTTTCAAAAATATCATGCATGTTTGCCGGAACTTCACAATGTTCATCTTCAAGAATAAAATGATAGCTTCCGATAACCGCACGTTTTCCATTTATTGTCGTTGCAATACCATGTGCCACAATATAGTCGACCTTGGAATGCATTTCTTCATGCTCAAGGCCACGCTTTGCTGCCGCATCTGTAACCGCTTTTGCCATAGAATGCGGGAAATGTTCTTCCAGACAGGCTGCGATACGCAAAAGCTCGTCTTCGCTCATTCCATTGAAAGGAACAATCTTTACAACGGACGGGCTGGCTTTTGTCAAAGTACCTGTCTTATCAAATACGATTGTATCTGCTTCTGCCATGGCTTCCATATATTTGCCGCCTTTTACCGTGATGCTGTGCGCGTTCGCCTCACGAATTGCAGACAGTACCGTAACCGGCATGGCAAGTTTTAATGCACATGAAAAGTCTACCATAAGGATTGCAAGCGCCTTGGTTGCATTTCTCGTAAGCAGATAAGTCAGTGCCGTTCCTGCCAGTGAATATGGAACCAGACGATCTGCCAGATGTTCTGCTTTTCCTTCTACGGAAGATTTCAGTTTTTCTGACTCTTCGATCATCGTAACAATCTTCTCGTATCGGCTCGATCCTGCTACTTTCTTTACACAGATGGTAAGTTCGCCCTCTTCGAGTACTGTTCCAGCGTACACATATCCGCCAACAGCTTTACGGACTGCAAGGGATTCTCCTGTAAGAGAAGCCTGATTGACCGTAGCCTCTCCCTCACATACTTCACCGTCAAACGGAATGACATTGCCCATATGAATACGGATCTTGTCCTCTTCCTGAATCTGCTTGGAAGGTACTAAAACTTCATTGCCATCTTTCTGTACCAGCCAGACTTTGCTGTTATTCAAAGACATGCTGCGTGCCAGATCTCCAACCGACTTCTTATGTGTCCACTCTTCAAGAATCTCACCGATATTAAGCAGGAACATTACAGAACCCGCTGTGCCGATATCTCCGCGCAACATTGATACGGAAATTGCTGTAGCATCCAGTACCGGTACTTCTATCTTGCGCTGACACAATACTTTAATTCCCTTCCAGATATATTTACACGACTCAATCGTTGCAAGAGCAAAACGGATCGGATATGGCAACAGAAAACGCTTTCCGTAATGAACAAGCGTTGTTGTAACAAGCTTTTCTTTGTATTCCTCATTCATTGCCCGACCGGAATTGACAAGTACATCATCCGGCACTTCCACATTCTGGTAAGCAAATTTCTGCAATGCATGAAGAACACTGGCACGATCTGTACCTTTTCCATAACAGATCACCGCGTCGGCCGTCTGACTGTACACCTGTGCACGGACAACTTCCTCCATGCCCTCAAGATAATACAAAAGCACATCTGCCTGTTCATATGTCATCCGGCTCTGTTTCATATGTACGCGCAGACGATTCTTTCCTTCATGTCTGATTACAAATCTCATTAAGCTTCGCCTTCTTCAGTTGTTTCTGCCGGAGTCTCTTCTGTTACTTCCGTCATATCCTCTGCCTGATCTTCAAACTCAGCCTGTGCTGCTTCACGCTCTTCGTTGATCACCTTTGCATCTGCATAGATATCACCACAGTTCTCCTGAACAGTTGTCACTGTCTTCATCACACACTTCTTTGCACGAAGAACTGCTGCTGTACAGTTTGTATAAAATTTCTTTGCATCATCACTGGATAAAACTTTCAGACCTGCTGTACCGAATAATACACCTGCTGCAAAAAGTCCTGTCTTTTTTCCATTAAATTTGAAACTCATAGTTATTTCCTCCTGAAGTAAATTTATTATTTTATGAAGTTATTATAACGAGCGTTTTTACTTTTTTCCACCCCTAATCTTCTTATTGAGAAAAGATTAGTCCGTTAAAACCAGCGTCCGATAATACAAATATTTTTTGATATATAAAACTATCCGAGTGCAACATCTAACACCATCATCAGTGAAAATCCCACTGCAAAAAGTACCGTTCCTATATTCGAATGTTTTCCCTGTAACATCTCTGGAATCAATTCCTCAACGACCACATACAGCATGGCACCTGCCGCAAAACTGAGCAGATACGGCAATGCCGGCACAATAAAACCGGCTGCAAGAATTGTAAGAATCGCACCAATCGGCTCCACAATTCCCGACAGTACACCGTTGATAAAAGCGCGTGGTTTATTCTCTCCCTCTGCACATAACGGCATGGATATGATTGCACCTTCCGGGAAATTCTGTATTGCGATTCCCAAAGACAGCGCGAACGCTCCCATCGCCGTAATCGTCGTGTTCCCGGACAAATAACCGGCATAGACCACACCTACCGCCATTCCCTCCGGAATATTGTGAATCGTAACTGCAAGTACAAGCATCGTTGTCCTCTGCAATTTGCTGTGAATTCCTTCGGCTTTTTCACTATTCCGATGCAAATGTGGAACGATACTATCCACCAGAAGCAGAAACAATATTCCAATCCAGAATCCCACGACTGCCGGCACAAAAGAAAATTTTCCCATCGATGCAGACTGCTCAATTGCCGGGAGCAACAGACTCCAGATTGACGCTGCCACCATTACTCCCGCTGCAAATCCGGTCAGTGCACGCTGCAAATAATCACTCATATTTTTCTTCATAAAAAATACGCACGCCGAACCCAGAGAAGTTCCCAGAAAAGGCACCAGAATTCCAATCATTACTTCATTCATATTCAGTCTCCATAAATGCACAAGGCACACAAAGTGTTTCCTGCTGTCTATATATTCTATGCAGCTTACAAACACCTGGTGCGCCCCATACCATTTCATATTAAGGTTTGACTATTATTTTATATGTTTTTATTTGACGTTAAATGCTTTCATTCCCGGATATACAGCTGCATCTCCAAGTTCCTCTTCGATGCGAATGAGCTGGTTGTATTTCGCAACACGCTCTGTACGGCTTGGTGCACCTGTCTTAATCTGGCAGGTATTTAATGCAACAGCGAGATCTGCGATTGTAGTATCCTCTGTCTCTCCGGAACGATGGGAGGAAATTGCAGTATAGCCAGCTTTGTGTGCCATCTTAATTGCCTCTAATGTCTCAGAAACAGAACCAATCTGGTTCAGCTTGATCAGGATTGCGTTACCACATCCAAACTCGATACCCTTAGAAAGACGCTCTGTATTTGTTACGAAAAGGTCATCACCTACCAGCTGTACCTTGTCACCGAGTTCTACTGTAAGTTTCTGCCATCCTTCCCAGTCTTCCTCATCCAAAGCATCCTCGATAGAGATAATTGGGTAAGTTTCTACGAGTTTCTTCCAATGTGCGATCAGCTCCTCAGAAGTGAACTTTGTTCCGGCCTTTGGCAGAACATATTCGCCTTTCTTCTCGCCCTTCCACTCGGAAGATGCTGCGTCCATAGCAATCTTGAAATCTTTGCCCGGTTCATATCCGGCATTCTTTACAGCCTCTAATATGTACTGAATTGCCTCTTCATCGCTGGCAAGATCCGGTGCGAATCCACCCTCATCACCTACGGAAGTAGCAAGTCCTTTTGACTTTAATAAAGCAGCAAGTGCATGGAAGACTTCTGCGCACCAGCGAAGTGCTTCCTTGAAGCTTGGTGCTCCAACCGGCATGATCATAAACTCCTGTACGTCAACTGTGTTTGCAGCATGTGCTCCACCATTTAAGATGTTCATCATTGGTACCGGCAGACGATTTCCAGACACACCGCCAAGGAAACGATACAGTGGAATATCTAAAGAAATTGCAGCAGCTCTGCAGCATGCAATTGATACTGCAAGGATTGCGTTCGCACCAAGATTTGACTTGTCCTTTGTTCCATCTGCTGCGATCATTGCCTTATCAATGGCATAGATATCAGATGCATCCATTCCTGTTACTGTCTCATTGATTACTGTATTGATGTTCTCAACGGCTTTCTGTACGCCCTTTCCAAGATATCTGTCTTTATCTCCATCGCGAAGTTCCAGTGCCTCAAATACACCGGTAGATGCACCACTTGGTGCCATACCTCTTCCAATGGTTCCATCCAGAAGATATACCTCAGCCTCTACGGTAGGATTTCCTCTTGAATCTAAAATCTCTCTTCCAACAACTTTTTCAATCTCCAAATAATTCAACGTAAGCTCTCCTTTCATAAGTAAGGAACTCCTACCGGAAGAAATTCTTCCGGTTTGCTAAAGGAGTCCTAAAATGATTTACACACGAGTTAGTTTATACTAACTCGCGTGTATTTGCAAGAGGTCTTACTGATAACATTTCTTCATTTATTCAGGTACAACGTTTAAAGACAAAGGGTTCAGCAATCTGTGCAATTGACTGCTGAAATGTAGAAAATTAGCGGATTTCGAGGTGGAGTCAGATTACGGGAATGCGTAGCATGTAGTAATCTGATTAATCATAAATGAGGGGCAAAATACCTTTTGACCCTCATATCATAGAATAATTTAAAATTCAAAATCTGCATAATCTTCCGGCAGAAAGCGATGATAAATGATATGACATCCCTCATCCTTAAAACAATAATAATACGGGTCCTCTGTGTCATCTTCAAAATAAATCAGTTCATCAAATTCTCCATTGGCAATCGCTTCCCGGTGTATCTTCTTTTCCGTATGCAAAAAAAGTGCCCGGATGTCTTCCATGGTACAGCCATGCTTTCCCACAAGCGCAACAAGTTCTTTAATGAATTCCTTTTCGGGTGTATGAATATGCACATATTCACTTCCCTCGGGAGGAATGAAAAAGCAAAATCGCTCCCCGCGATTACTGTAACGCACTTCACCAAGACGTTCTTTGGTATATGCAGTGAATCCCTTTAGCAACTCTGTCATCTCTTCTTCATTTCCATTCGTATCAAAGAAATGATTCAACGAACCAAGCGGGTAATACAGACGAATTTCTTCCTTACGATACCCAAGCTTTGCCTGTTCCTCCTTGATGACATCGATCAGACTGTTTTCCAGCTTCTGATAATCCACACTATGCCTCCTTTTCCTTCTGCAAATGCCAATACAATACAACAATTCCCACAACAAGCACGAGAACCGAAATCACCCATGCGCTGATGCTTTTGTCCGTCATATTGGAAAAAAGTCCAAGTTCTGTGCGCAATACCGCAAGAAGATTGGCTGCCATATGACCAGCAATTGCAACATACACATGTCCTGCTTTTTCCATCAAAAATGCAAGAACGATTCCCAATAGAAATGCATAAATAAACTGTACAATATTAAAATGCAGTGCCGCAAAAATAAGCGCAGACACCAATACAGCAGGAATCTTTGCCATCATGCCACGAATTCTTCCAAACAAAATGCCGCGGAAAACCATTTCCTCCAAAATCGGTGTACAGATTGCCGAACTGAGAATTTCCAGTCCCAGCGTACTTCCATAAAATCCTGCATTCGCCTGCTGATATCCTTTTGACCACTCAACGAGCGGTGTCATGGAAATCAGATTATTCAATGCAAAGCTGATGCACAAAACAATGATTACCGAAAAGATAATATTTTTTATGCATCCCTCCGGCAGACTGCTTTTCTTTTTGACCTGATCACCGGATGATTTCACAACAGAAAAATCAAAATAATTTGCCGACCGGTAAAACGGCATCATAAATGGAATCGTAATCACAGTCGATACCAGCTGGCACATAACAAAATGTTCATCATCGCTGCCAAGCAGCCACTGACATAACGACATCGCGATCAGTGCCACAGCATAATAGAAAAGAAGCGGATACGCCACATACCAGATCTGTACGAATATGTTCTTTTTCTGTTTCATCAATACAAATCCTCCCCTTTATGAACAATGTTTTTCAATAATGCTCTGCAAATCCTTCATGTCATCACAAACATCCACTGCCCCGGCCGCCAGCATCTTACCGACATCTCCAAAGCCAAAGCTTACTGCATAACATGGGATTCCTACCTGATTTGCGCCTTCCACATCAAACATTGTATCACCGATCAGACACATCTCATCCTTTGGAATGTCGCTCCAGCGACGCATCACTTCGTTTAATACTTCCTCTTTTTTATCGATTCTTCCATCAAAGGTGGCTCCTACCACATCGTCAAATAAATCCAGAATTCCAAAATGATCTAAGATTCGTTTGCAGGATTCTTCCGGCTTGGAAGATGCCATACCGATCATGTATCCACTTTCTTTCAGCTTACGAATGCATGTCTCCACGCCCGGGAAAAGGCTGCATTCGAAAATGCCGATTTTGTTGTAACGTTCTCTGTATACCTGCACTGCTTCATACGCCTTTTTTTCCGAAAAACCGTAGTGCGTCTGAAACGTCACGGACAAAGGCGGCCCGATAAAGAAATACAGCTTTTTTAAATCGGTTTCTTCGATGCCGTAATGTGCCAGCGCATACTGTGCAGATTTTGTAATACCTTCCGAGGAATCAATAAGTGTTCCATCAAGATCAAATAATATTGCCTTCAAGTCTGTTCTCCTGTTTCTTTTTTCTGTCCCGCACAGCATCTACTGTACGTTTTCTTCCAGCTCCTGCAGCATCTGGCTTACTGTGAGCCCAAGAACCGGATGTCTTTCATTCGGTGCAAGCTCCGCCAACGGCTGCAATACAAATGTGCGGTTTTGCATATCAACGTGAGGAATGATCAAATCGTCACTCTCATACACCAGCTTGTCATAGAAAATAATGTCCAGATCAAGCGTGCGTGGACCCCAGTGAATCTTGCGCTCCCGGTTGGCATGTGCCTCGATCTTATGTAAAAGCACAAGAAGTTCCTCCGGGTCGAGAAGTGTCTCAAAAGAAACACATCCGTTGAGAAAATCCGGCTGTTCTACCGGACCATATGGTTTTGTGACAATCAGTGATGATTTCTTGCCCCCCCGGATATCCGGACAACTTTCCAGTTCCTTTAATCCATTTGTAATCAATTCACTGGAATCTCCCATGTTCGATCCGACTGCAACAAACGCCTTATGCCACTGTCTGGTCATGTTGACCGATACATCCGTAAACGGCAGTCCAATCGGTGCATGTGGTTTGCAAAGTTCAAGTTCTATCTTTTCCAGAGCGCAAAATTCCTGTAATACTGCATGGCACAGATGCTCCGCTGCTGCCTCGATCAGATCAAAGCTCTGCGCAGTAAATGTCTCTGTCATGAATGCACACACCTGTGCATAATTGATTGCATCATTCAAATCATCGGTCTTTCCCGGTTGTTTCATAGAATAGAAAAGACGGGCATTGATATAGAAATCCTGCCCATTCTTTTTCTCCTCCGGAAGCACCCCGTGGTGTGCAAATATTTTTAATCCTGTAATTTTAATATAATCCATTCGTGCTCCTCCCGCATTGAACATCAGCCTTTTACGATTGCTTTCGGCAAATTGCCTGTGTCATACGGATTGCACGCATATTTTCTTTTACATCATGTACACGTACAAAAGCGCATCCCTGCTGCACACCAAACACAGTTGTAACCAGTGTGCCTTCCACACGCTCATCTTTTGTTGTATCAAGTGTCAGACCTATCACTGATTTTCTGGAAGTTCCAAGAAGAACCGGATAACCAAGTTCATGCAGTCTTCCTACTTTCTGGATTGCTTCGAGATTGTTCTCATAGGACTTTGCAAAACCGACACCCGGATCAAGCATGATCTTATCATCCGCAATCCCGGCCTCTTTTGCCAACTGTATGGTTTCCCGCAGATCAGCAAGCATATCATCCATAAAACTGGTGTACTCCATATTGTCACGATTGTGCATCAGACAGCAGGCCACACCCGCATCCGCAATGACTTTCGCCATGTTTTTGTCGTATTTTAATCCCCAGATATCATTTACCAGATCCGCACCTGCTGCGATCGCTGCTTTTGCAACTTTGCTTTTATACGTATCAATAGATACCGGAATATCAAACTTTTCTTTGATTGCACGAATGACCGGCACAACGCGTCCGATTTCTTCCTCATCCGAAATCAATGTATACCCCGTATACCCCGGACGTGTGGATTCCCCACCAACATCAATAATCGTGGCACCTTCCTTTATCATTTCCTCTGTATGGGCAAGTGCTGCTTCCAGATTGTTGAATTTTCCGCCATCCGAAAAAGAATCCGGAGTCACATTCAATATTCCCATCACATAAGTGTCATTATTCACATCAAATTCTCTGTTGCCGATCTTCATTTCTGCAATCCTTTCTGGTGCTGTTTCTAGTTTTTCACAAGGTCAAAAAAGCGGTTGCACAATGCATCCTGTTCTGTAAAAATGCCGCGGGTCGCAAAAGTTACCGTCTTGCTTCCCGGCTTCTTGATTCCACGCATCGTCATGCACATATGCTCTGCTTCGATCATAACGATTGCGCCCTTTGGTTTCAAATGTTCCATCATCGCATCTGCAATCTGTCCCGTCATACGCTCCTGGATCTGTGGCCGTCTGGCATATACTTCTACCGTACGTGCAAGCTTGCTGATCCCGACTACCTCTCCGTCTGGAATGTAGGCCACATGGGCTTTCCCGTAAAAAGGCAACAGATGGTGCTCACACATGGAATAAAATGTGATATCTTTCTCGATCACCATCTCATTGTTGTCTACATGAAATCTTTTTGCAAGATGTTCCCCTGCATCAGCGGTAAGTCCTGCAAATATTTCCTCATACATACGCGCGATACGGTCCGGTGTCTCTAAAAGTCCCTCACGGGATACATCTTCCCCGACACCCTCGAGTATTAATTTCACGCCCTGCTTTATCTTATCTTTATCCATCTTTTTTCCTATTCTGCTTCTTGTATGCGTTACGCAACTGTCCCAGATAGGACAGCGAACCAAATGCAAGCACCGGTTCTTCGTGTTCCAACGCAAAACTTAATGCCTGTTCCACGGAAGAAGCCTCAGTTACATGTTCATAATATGTTCTCGCCTCAGCGGCCAGTGCTTTTGCACTCAATGCCCTTGTATTGTCCGGTGTAACCGTATACACACGGCAGGCATACGGGCTCATAAGCCGGAGCATCTTATCATGCTCCTTGTCCGCCAGCACTCCTATTATATAAGTTAATTTTGTATTTGTAAAACAATTTTCTATGGTTGCTGCCAATTCCTTTGCCGCATCCTCGTTATGCGCTCCATCGATCACAAAAAGCGGATTCGTTCCAAGGACTTCAAACCGTCCCGGCCAACTGGCATCCGCAATCCCCTTCTGAATCAAAGCCAGAATTTCCTCGCGTTGCGTTTCTGTCGCAGAATCATTTGCTTTCACTTTTGGAAAAAGTTGGAATGCCACATTTGCAGCCAGTGCTGCATTTCGCATCTGATAATGTCCGGACATCGACGTAGTCAGTTCACAAACAGTATGTTCTTTTGCGTTTCCTGTCTCCAGGCAACAGGAAAAGGCCATTGTCCCCGGCTTTTCTTCCCGAATCTGAAGTTTTTCTCCATCCACGAAGGTAATCCCTGCATGCTTCTCTTCTGCTGTTTTCTTTAGTACCTGTATAACCTCCGGCTTTTGCGGAGCGGAAAAGACCGGACAGTTTTCTTTTATAATTCCGGCTTTTACTGCTGCGATCTCTCCTAAAGTATTTCCAAGAAACTGCATATGATCCATGCTGATTGTTGTGATTACCGATGCCAGCGGATGTGTAATTAAATTGGTTGCATCTGTAGCACCGCCCATACCGGTCTCAAGCAATACGATATCCGGCTTTTTTTCATAAAACCAAAGAAAAGCGACTGCTGTCTCAATCTCAAATATGGTCGGACATTCCTTTCCGGCAGATACCATAATGTCACAGGCATCCTTTACCTGTGACATTACCTTTGCATATTCACTTTCTGTTATGTTCTCTCCATTGTAAGTAAATACTTCAAGCGGATCAAATACCGCCGGAGACGTGTACCTTGCCACAGAAAGTCCCGCTGCACAAAAGATGGAAGCCAGATAGGCACCCACAGAGCCTTTTCCATTCGTTCCTGCAAGATGAATGATTGGAAGTGTCTGCTGCACATCGTTCAATTCACTCATCAGTGCACGAATACTTGCAAGTCCCAGAACGCTTCCGCTTTTGGAAGCTTCCTGTGCAAACCTGCGTGCCTGTGCATATGTCATCATGTTACTTCTTTACTCCTTTCGTGTCGCGGTTTCCTACATGAAGACGTTGAAGTGCAATCATCTTATCTTTGACTTCCACTTCCTTCGTCTCTCCTTCGTGAAGAACATAGATATGTTTCAATTCATCGCCTGCACCAAGCTTCATGCCCCGGACTCCCACAGCCATCTTTTTCTTCTGTGGAATCTGTCCACAGTCAATGCGCAGGAACATATCCTTTGCAGATGCCATAACAAGCGTTTCATCCCCATCTAATACCTGCACGGTAAGAACCTCATCCTCATCCATAAGTTTTGTTGCCGCAGTCGTTTTCTTTGCTACCACAAACTCTGCTCCGTCCACCACTTTTAACATGGACTGTTTCGTTCCAAAAAGCACTTTGCTGCAGCTTACATGTGCAAGGCTTGTAATATATACAAAATTTTCTTCCTTACTGTCATAATTGCAGACATTATCGATTGGTGTCCCCTTATCCCGGAACTTGCCATATGGAAGATCTAACACTTTCAGTAGATGCAACTGTCCCTTGTCGGTAAAAATACAGATCTTATCGGTATTCTTACATTTAAAAATGCATCGGTTCTCGGCATCCGCAGTCTCCTTATTCCTTTCATATACGGAGACATCCACGGTCTTTGCATATCCAAAACGATCCATCAGGAATACAACATCCTGCTCTTTGATCTGTTTTGCCACAACAACAGCTTCCTTGAGGTTGTCAATCACCGTTTTTCTTTCTTTGCCGTATGCTTTCTTGAATGCCTGCAATTCCTTAATAATAACCTTTGCCATAGACGAACGATGTTCGAGAATATCCTGATATTTATTGATATTGGCTAATGTCTCATCATGCTCTTTCATCAATGCTTCAATTTCCAGACCAATCAGCTTGTACAGACGCATCTCAAGGATTGCCTGTGCCTGACGCTCTGTAAAATTCAACTGCTGTGCCATAACTTTGGATGCCGGATTCTTAAATGTAATATTATCTGTATTTCCTTCTGTCAGACAGGCCTTCGCATCTTTAATGTTACGGCTTCCACGCAGGATTTCAATGATCAGATCGATAACGTTACATGCGCGGATCAGGCCTTCCTGAATTTCCTTGCGGTCCAACTCCTTTTGTAACAGCGTGTTGTATTTTCTCGTTGCAATCTCATACTGGAACTTCACATGATGGCGGATAATCGGTACGATTCCCATCGTCTCCGGTCTACCATCAGCGACCGCTAACATATTGACACCAAACGTATCTTCCAGCTTTGTCTTTTTATAAAGGAGATTCTCCAAAGCGTCAATATCTGCGCCCTTTTTCAAATCCAGAACAATACGGATACCTTCTTTGGAAGACTGGTTCGTAATATCCACGATATCGCTTGTCGCCTTCGTCTCTACCAGATTGTAGACATCATTTAAGAATTTACCAATGTTTGCACCAATCATGGTGTATGGAATCTCCGTGATGACCAGACGTTCTTTTCCGCCTTTTTGTTTCTCCACTTCGACTTTCCCGCGGATTTTGATTTTACCCATACCGGATTCGTAAATTGCCGCAAGATCGTCCTTATTTGCAACAATGCCTCCGGTTGGAAAATCAGGTCCCGGTATATACTGCATCATTTCAGCGGTCGTAATATCCGGGTTTTTCATATAGGCAATCACACCATCTATCACCTCGCCAAAATTGTGTGGTGGAATAGAAGTTGCCATACCAACAGCAATACCTTCCGCTCCATTGATCAGAAGATTCGGTACCTTTACCGGAAGCACGACAGGTTCTTTTTCCGTCTCATCGAAGTTTGGCATAAAATCCACAACATCTTTGTCGAGATCCGCCAGATACGCTTCCTGTGTCACACGCTGTAAACGCGCCTCGGTGTATCGCATGGCAGCGGCACCATCGCCCTCGATAGAACCAAAGTTTCCATGTCCATCGATCAAAGGCAGTCCCTTTTTGAAATCCTGTGCCATCACAACAAGTGCGTCATAAATGGAAGAATCTCCATGCGGATGATATTTACCCATGGTATCACCAACAATACGCGCACTCTTTCGATAAGGCTTATCGTAACGAATTCCCAGTTCATACATATCATAGAGGGTACGTCTCTGTACCGGTTTGAGTCCATCACGCACATCCGGAAGCGCACGGGATATAATAACGCTCATGGCATAATCAATATATGACTTCTGCATCAACTCCGAATATTCGGTCTGTATGATACTCTGTTCCATAATTAGTTCCTCTCTTTATATTCTATTTTGCAAATTCTATATGTCGAGTTGTGCATCATTTGCATGCTCATAAATAAATGCCTTACGAGGTGGCACATCCGTTCCCATCAGCATCGCCGTAACATCGGAAGCCATTCTTCCATCTTCAATTTCGACTCGTTTCATCATACGGGTCTCCGGATTTAATGTAGTTTCCCAAAGCTGGTCTGCATCCATCTCGCCAAGACCTTTGTATCTTTGCAGTGTAAAGTTTCCGGTATGTGTTCTGCGGTATTTATCCAAAGCCGCATCATCATACAGATATTCTTCTTTTCCTTTGGACGGAATCACTTTATACAGAGGTGGCATCGCCACATAGACATGTCCCTCAAAAATGAGTTCCGGCATAAATCGATAAAATAGTGTCAGAAGAAGCGTAGAAATATGGGCACCATCTACATCGGCATCTGCCATGATAATGATCTTGTCATAACGCAGCTTTGTAATGTCGAAATCATTTCCGTATCCTTCCGAAAATCCACAGCCAAAAGCATTAATCATCGTCTTGATTTCCGCGTTTGCCAATACTTTGTCAATACTTGCTTTCTCAACATTTAAAATCTTACCGCGGATAGGCATGATTGCCTGATACATACGGTTTCTTGCCATCTTTGCCGAACCACCGGCAGAATCTCCCTCGACGATAAATATTTCGCACTTGGAGGCATCGCGGCTCTCACAGTTGGAAAGCTTTCCGTTGGAATCAAAGGAAAATTTCTGCTTGGTCAGCAGATTGGTTCTTGCTTTTTCCTCTGCTTTACGGATTTTGGCGGCTTTCTCCGCGCAGCCGATCACCGTCTTTAATGTTTCTAAGTTCTTGTCAAAATACAACGGAACTTCATCACTTGTGACTTTTGCCGTTGCACGGTTTGCATCCTGATTATCAAGCTTTGTTTTTGTCTGTCCCTCAAATCGTGGATCCGGATGCTTGATTGAAATGACTGCAGTCATTCCATTACGAACGTCTGCTCCGTTAAAATTCGCGTCTTTATCCTTTAAAATACCAAGTTCTCTGGCATAGGAATTAATAATCGTTGTAAACGCTGTCTTAAAACCGGTCAGATGTGCTCCGCCCTCGGAATTATAAATATTATTACAAAAGCCCATTATATTCTCATGAAATTCGCTTGTATACTGAAAAGCGACTTCTACCGCAATGTCCTCACTCTCGCCTTTAAAATAGATGACATCATGAAGTGTTTCAATATTACTGTTCAGATCCTTTACAAATCCAACAATTCCATCCGGTTCATGAAATTCAATATGCTCTACTTCCGGTTTTCTCCGGTCTTCATAGATTATGGTAAGTGCTGGATTCAAGTATGCCGTCTCGTGCATACGGCTTTTGACATCTTCTTCCTTAAACCGTGTCTTTTCAAAAATTTCCGGATCCGGAAGAAAATTAATCTTAGTTCCTGTCTTTTTTGTCTTACCCAGTTTCGGAAGAAGGCCGTTTTCCAATTCGATTACCGGAACGCCCTTCTCATAGCGGTCATGATGAATATATCCCTCACGGCTGATCTGCACATCCATATAAGTAGACAATGCATTCACGACCGAAGAACCGACACCATGCAGACCACCGCTTGTCTTGTATGCGTTATTATCAAATTTTCCGCCTGCATGAAGGGTGGAAAATACGACACGGGCTGCCGATACGCCTTTTGCATGCATTCCAACCGGAATTCCTCGTCCATTATCCTCAACCGTGCAGGAACCATCCGCCTCAAGCGTTACCCAGATCGTATCACACACACCAGCCAGATGCTCATCCACCGAGTTGTCTACAATCTCATAGATCAAATGATTCAATCCTTTGGTCGTAACACTTCCGATATACATTCCCGGGCGCTTACGAACGGCCTCTAATCCTTCCAGTACCGCAATACTGCTTGCATCATATCCTGCCATGTTTCCTACTCCTTACTCTGTTCGACTCTGATCTTTCATGTGTGCAATGACCATCACCGCAATCCGGAATGTCATCGCATCATCAAAGGTACGGATATCCAATCCGATTGCCTTTTCAATTCGCTCCAGACGATACACCAATGTGTTTCTATGTACATATAGCTGTCTGGCTGTCTCCGATATATTCAGATTGTTTTCAAAAAACTTATTAATCGTCGACATTGCTTCTTCATCATCTAAGATATCCGGAATCTTCTCTCCAAATACCTCCTTGATGAACATATTACATAAACTCATCGGAAGCTGATAAATCAATCTTCCAATTCCTAATTTTCCATATGAAATCGTATCGTATTCCGCATAAAATACGCGGCCTACTTCCAATGCCATCTTTGCTTCCTGATAAGATTCTGCAATCTCGGGAAGCTGATTTACAACATTTCCATAACCTACACGGACACGGATCATTGCTTCCATATGCAGGTTATCCGTTAATTTACATGCAATTGCATGTAACATTTCTTCCATATCTGCATCATCGATATGGGATACATCTTTTACGAGAACAACACTGTGCTGATCTACACTTGTGACAAAGTCTCCAGATCTTATGTCCGACAGATTTTTTACCAGTTCCATAGCCACATCATTATTCTTATTTCCAGTGTCAATAACAAATACCACACGCGGTCCTTCCATGATATGATGCCTTTTTGCCTTACCATAAATATCTACAATCAGCATATTTCCAAGAAGAATATTCTGGATAAAATTATTCCGGTCAAACTGCTCCGCAAAACTCATAACCAGATTACGTATCTGGCACACTGCCATCTGCGCACAGACATTAAAGTTCTCCTCTGTCACCATGCAGACAAGAATGTATTCCATCTCACCTTCCACCATAATCTTGTACAGATGATAATCCTGATAAATCTGACTCTCCGCCATGGAATTTGTAATATCCACAACCACGCGCTCCAATGTATCCGTAATCGGAAACGCCTCCGTATGTGCCACCAGTTTTCCTTTTGATGTATACAAAGCCGATTCCATGCGACTGATATCTTTAATCTCATCTAATGAATTCTGCAATTTCTGATTTGAAAACATACATTCTCCTCCATTTGATGTCAGTTAAAAACCGGGTGTAAATAATCACACCCGGTTTCATAATTTACAACTATATAATTTTAACGAACTAGTTAGTAATTGTCAATTCTGTTTCCTTGTCGAATACATGAATCTTATGTGGATCAAAAGCAAGCTTAATGTGATCACCATAACGGGCCGGAGTATCAGAATCTACTCTTGCTGTCATGTTAGTACCAGCTACTGTATAGTACAGTAATACTTCTGCACCAAGTAACTCGTATCCTGTTACATCAGACTCGATGACACAATCACCATTCTTCTGGATCATTTCTGGGTCATCAGAAATATCTTCTGGTCTGATACCGAATACAACTTTCTTTCCTGCATATCCGCCATCAATAATTTTCTTTGACTTATCCTCTGGAAGAACTACAGAATAATCACCAAACTTCAGTGAAACAGAGCTTCCGTTTGCAACAACATCAGCATCTACGAAGTTCATCTGTGGAGATCCGATGAATCCAGCAACGAATAAGTTGTTAGGCTCATTGTATAATTTCTGTGGGCTATCTACCTGCATGATAACACCATCTTTTAATACTACGATTCTTGTTCCAAGTGTCATAGCCTCTGTCTGATCATGTGTTACGTAGATGATTGTAGCACCTAATCTGTTATGTAAAGAAGCGATCTCAGATCTCATCTGTACACGAAGCTTTGCATCCAGGTTTGATAAAGGCTCATCCATAAGGAATACCTTAGGATTACGAACGATTGCACGACCCATGGCAACACGCTGTCTCTGTCCACCTGATAAAGCCTTTGGCTTACGATCAAGTAATTTCTCAAGGTCAAGGATTCTTGCAGCTTCCTCAACTTTTGCCTTAATTTCATCCTTTGGTACTTTTCTTAATTTAAGACCAAATGCCATGTTATCAAATACTGTCATATGTGGATACAGAGCATAGTTCTGGAATACCATTGCGATATCTCTGTCCTTTGGCTCAACATCATTCATAACTTTTCCATCGATGGTTAATTCTCCGGAAGAAATCTCCTCAAGACCTGCGATCATACGAAGTGTTGTAGACTTACCACATCCAGATGGTCCTACGAAGATGACGAACTCCTTATCTTCAACATCAAGGTTGAAATCTTTAACTGCCTCAAAACCATTTGAGTACACTTTGCATACATTCTTTAATGATAAACTTGCCATTTGAAAAAACCTCCTAAGTAGTTCTCTTTTCTTTATTTGTCCGTGTGGACTTCTTATATTGTTATCATACAGAACAATCTCCAAAAAAGCCACCGTCAAACCGCCAAATATTTTCCAAACATATTGGCAGATTGACGAACCCTGTCATAAGGAGGGGCCCACGTAAGTGGGAGGATTCCTTATGACCTACGCAGATGCCCTGCGACTTTTGGCATAAGAACGAGCCCTCCAGGGTGAAGTTCTTATGCCGAAAGGCGCACTTTTCATGGCATCTGCTCCTTGGGGAGGGACCTGCGTAAGTGGGAGGATTCCTTATGACCTACGCAGATGCCCTGCGATCTACAGCTTTGAATATCCGAATCCATTCACCATAGCTTCGATTTTCTGTCCTTTCTTGCAGAACGGACAATCATGTGCACTATACGCCTCATATCCAGTCACATCATTCTTATCAAATAAAGCTTCCACCTGTACTCCATCTACTGAATCAATGGTTGAAAATACAGATGCAACCCACTCTACGATTCCGCCATAATAACGAATGCACTCAAGACTACGGCGAATTGTCTCACCGGTAGTCGTTGTGGCAAGTAACAATACTACATGTTTCCCTGCGATTGCGCCTTTGTTGTTATCACGGAAAAGCATCTGATTGTTATTGTTAATCTCCGGTGATACCACATATGTAGTCTCATGGCGGTTCGTAGAAAGTACACCACCATTTTCAATCTCCTGACTTAAAAATGCTCCAATCACTTCTGTTCCGTCCATACATACAATAGTATCCACATACTCTGTCTTTGGCATTCTTGAATACAATACCTTCGCAGCTTCCTTTGCCTCTCCTGCACGTGTCTTTACACTTGTCACATCCACATAATAGTTGATGTGCGAGTGGCTTGTTGCAAAATGTCCCGGAATAGCATGCAATGCAAGCATATTACTCTCTTTTGAATAAAATTTCACCATACGATTCTCCATAATAATTACCTCCTTTATGTCTTTACGCTTTTCCTGTACTGCCGAATCCACCTCTGTCAACACCTGCAAGGTGTTCTACTTCTTCAAAATTGATTTTTGGCTGATTTTCCATAATACGAAACTGTGCGATGCGGTCATTCACATGAATCACTGTATCTCTCGTGGCATAGACAGGCATGCGCCACATATCATTATCACCACAATATGAGCCATCCACAACACCCATACTATTCGTCTGTAAAAGCCCCCATGTTTTAAAAGTAGAACTTCTCGGCACAAGGTGTGCCTCATATCCTTTTGGAAGTTGCATGGCAACCCCGAGGGGAATCAGTGCAAATTCTCCCGCATGAAGTTTTACTTCCTCAGATGCACGTAGATCGATCCAATCGGATTTTCCATCGATATAATCGAGTTTTTCAATATCATCTGTAAAATATTTTATCTTAATTGTCTCCATTTGTCTATGACTCCCACTCTAATTCTGTATGCTCCGGACGTTTTTCACGAATCATCAGATCTGTCACCGCGCTCTTTGCGGACTTATTCTCAAACAATACTTTGTTCACTTCTTCGATGATTGGAAGTTCTACATGATATTTCTTTGCAAGCATAAGAGCTGCTTTTGCAGAATATATTCCTTCCACTACCATCTTGACTTCATCGGTAGCCTGCTGCATGGTATACCCTTGCCCCATGAGCATCCCCGCCTTACGGTTGCGACTGTGCTTACTCTCACAGGTTACTATCAGATCGCCGATTCCCGTCAGCCCGCACAAAGTCTCCACATGCGCCCCCATTGCAACGGCAAGACGGGCAATTTCTGTAATTCCTCTTGTAATCAGAGCTGCTTTTGTGTTGTCTCCATAACCAAGTCCATCTGCCATACCGGCTGCAAGTGCAATCACGTTTTTCAGTGAACCGCCCAGCTCCATACCAAGCATATCCGGACTTGTGTACACGCGGAATACATCATTCATAAACAAATCCTGTACCCGCTCAGCTGTGGCCTTGGTTTTTGCTCCTGCCACTACTGTAGTCGGGAGTCCTATCCCAACTTCCTCTGCATGGGAAGGTCCACACATTACTGAAACATCCGCACATGGAATCTCCTGCTCCACGACATCAGAAATCGTCATAAGCGTACTCTCTTCAATTCCCTTTGCCACACACACGATAATCTGCTTCTCTGTTACATAAGGTGCCATGCTTTTTGCTGTGCTTCTGGTAAATACAGAAGGAACGGCAAGCACGAGCATATCTTTTTGCTGAACCGTTTCTGCCAGATCCGTTGTAAATAAGATATCTTCCGGAAGCTTTACCCCCGGAAGTTTATCCACATGCTCATGTTTTTCTTTAAGCATTTTAATTTCGTCTTCTACAATGGACCAGACCGTTACTTTGTTTCCGTTTGTATGTAACAATTTTGCCAGCGCAATTCCCCAGCTTCCGGCTCCAATCACTCCGACCTCAACCATATTATTTCTCCTTCTTCATTCCAAATTTGTTCTCTGTACCTGCAAGCAGACGTTTGATATTTGCACGGTGTCTCCACAATGCCATAGCAGTAAAACAGGCACTTACAATATAAAATTCAATACGTACGGCACCTTCTATATGCAAATAGCCAAGCTGTCCAAATACAATTGCCTGAATCAGATAACTACATACCACCAGAATGGATCCCAGTGAAACATATCTTGTGATTCCAACTGCCAGAATAAAAAGTAACAGACAGATTGGTGCAGCCATCGGACATACAGCAAGAATCACACCGGAAGTACAGGCGATTCCCTTCCCTCCCTTAAACTGCAAATAGCATGGAAAATTATGTCCTAACACTGTTCCAAATCCTGCATACAGTTCTAACACTTTTGTATCAGCACCATAGATACCGCCAAAAATCAATTTAATAAGTAATACCGCAAATATCGCTTTCAACAAATCGCCGGCAAAAGTAATCGCTCCTGCTTTCCACCCAAGCACGCGTAACGAATTGGTCGTGCCTGCATTTCCGCTGCCTTCTGTACGGATATCAATTCCCTTGCTTTTTCCATAAATATATCCTGTCTGAAACAGCCCAAAAATATAGCCGATCAGCAGCGAGATGATTCTTGCGATAATCATTTTTAATCTTCCTTTCGTTCTCTTGTAATAAATTTCAACGCAGTACCCTGGAATCCAAACGTATCGCGGATACGATTCTCAAGATATCTGGTATATGAAAAATGCATCAGATTCTTATCATTTACAAACACAACAAATGTCGGTGGCTTTACAGACACCTGTGTCACATAATAAATCTTCAGTCGCTTACCTTTATCAGAAGGTGGCTGCTGCATGGCAACTGCTTCCGCAACAATTTCATTGAGGACACCGGTTGCAACGCGCATACTGTTATTTTCGATGACAACATCTATCATTTCGAATATTTTATTCAGTCTCTGTCCTGATTTTGCAGAAATAAACAAAATTTCTGCATATGGCATGAAACTAAGCACCTGTCGGATACGCTCGGTATATTTTTTTACAGTGCTGTTATCTTTTTCAATAGCATCCCACTTGTTGACAGCGATAATAATTCCTTTCCCCCTGTCATGTGCAATGCCAGCGATCTTTGCATCCTGTTCCGTAACCCCCTCGATGGCATCAATGACAATAATAACCACATCCGCACGTTCCACAGCAGTAACGGCACGAATGATGCTGTATCGTTCGATTTCTTCTTTGATTTTATTTTTACGGCGCAGACCTGCAGTATCTATAAATACATATTCCTTTCCGTTATATTTAATGTCAGTATCAATAGCATCTCTTGTCGTGCCGGCAATATCAGATACGATCACGCGGTCTTCCTGTGCCAGTTTATTGATTAGAGAAGATTTTCCAACATTCGGTTTTCCGATAATCGCAATTTTTGGACGCTCGTCCTCCTCAATGCCTGCTGCATCTTCCGGAAAATGTTTTACAACCTCATCGAGCATATCTCCAAGTCCAAGCATGGAAGAAGCCGAAACCGGATGTGGATCTCCGATTCCAAGATTATAAAACTCATAGACATCCGGCATAAATTTTTCAAAACTGTCAACTTTATTTACAACAAGAATGACCGGTTTCTTTGAGCGGCGCAGCATATCCGCCACCTTGGAATCCGCATCCTGTAATCCCTGTCTTACATCTGTAATAAACATAATAACATCTGCGGTTGCAATGGCAATCTCTGCCTGTTCACGCATCTGTGAAAGGATCACATCTCCGCTGTCCGGCTCAATACCACCGGTATCTATCAGTGTAAAGCTATAATTCAACCAGGTCACATCCGCATAAATACGGTCTCTTGTAACTCCCGGTGTATCTTTAACAATGGAAATACGCTCCCCTGCAAGTGTATTAAAAAGTGTCGATTTACCAACATTAGGGCGGCCAACAATGGCCACAACTGGTTTACTCATTCCTTACCTCTTTTCTGTATTCATCACATTACCTGCTTGATTTTACAATAATGGGAGGAACTTGTAAAGTCCCTCCCACTCTAGTAACTTCTTTCATTTGAAAAAGAAATCTCTTCTTTTCCCTGAATCGTACCGCTTTTTATCAATGCCCGGATGACGTTTCGGCAATCCTCGCCAAAATTAACATACACAAAACCTTCCTGGCGGCTTTGCCCTGTTCCATACGTATCCGTATATTCTTCATGTGTCTCTCTCTGGTAAACATCCTTCCAGTTTTTATCCGGATGTATAAAAGAAAGATCAATGCTTGCATATGGATCCATATTATCCGTTATACCATCTTTCAAATAATTCTGAAGATTATACTTTTGGATGGTTCCTTCCTGAGCATCCTTTATTACCGCCTGGTACAGATCATATGCATACTTATTCTTCACATTTTTATAATTGATATACCCTTCTTCTTCCTGGTAATTTTCCAACTGCACTTCGGAAACATCCTTCACTTCTTTATAATCGCTTCCGACCAGGTAATACATAAAGTTATCCGCATCCAGTTCATAATTGTGCAATGTATCCGCAAGCTGCTGGCTGCAGTCCGCTGCAATCGGAACATTATAGGTACGCCATATATTCTTGCCATTCTTCATCCAATATACAACACTGATATTCATACTGTCAGACTGCTGCGCTTCTTTTTGATAAACATCCGCAGATTCCAGAATCTGTTTCTGCAGCTTCTGGACCTTTTCTACATCCGTTCCGGTAAATTCCACCGGATAATTATTTTCAAGATATGCGGTCTGGACCTTATCCGCATCCGGTATATACTGTTCAATATGATATGCCGTCTCATAAATTCCGAAATAACTTACCAGCACAAACAGCAAAAAGCCCAGGCTTTCCAGCAATCGTTTCTTTTTAAATACCCGAAATGTTTTTTCCACAAGCATCTGGGCGATAAAGAAAGCCATCAACCCGAGTATGAGTACAAACAACAGAAAAATTTTATCTGAAATCCACAGCATCAGTGCATCTAAAAACTGGGACAGAATCACAGCTGCCAGATATCCGACACAGATGCCGGCTCCCCACCGGAAAAGCGGCTTAATCCAGCCAAATGTGAGCAAATCTCCGGCACTTTCAATTCGTCTCTTTTTGTAACAATAATATGCAAGTGCGTAAATAAAAACTGCTGCCACCACATATCCGATCACAACATTTAATCCGCAGTAACGAACCCCGGAAAAAATCTGATCTCCAATGTCATCAAACGTATATGGACTCCATATCCGCACATTGTTGTACAGATAATTAATCGGAGAAAGAATACGGAACAAAAGGAAATCCGGTGTCTGACTGAAACTGATTCCATAGCCAAGGAAACTCAGCACATAGCGTACTCCCACAATAATCCCTACCGACAAAAAATTTCCCACCAGGAAATACACCGGCAGTGCCAAAAGCTGTCCTGTAAACATGGCGCAGAGACATACAAGAGAAAACAGAAAAAATCCGATTCCCATAACGCTCACCAGCCACAGACCAACATATTCTACCTGCGTAATTCCATTTGCAAGACACACCACAACTGTCACCATAAAAGTAATCAGTTGCGGAATAAAAAGGAACGTGAATCCACTCAATACATTCGTAAAATACAATTCCTTTCTCGTCACCGGAAGCGCATGGATCAGATTTGCACTTTTTGCAGAAAACAAGTAGCTAAAAAGTGCCATTCCTGTAACCGCAACCATCACAGCAATCGCCCATACATCCAGTCTAATTGACAAGCTGTCCGCAAAAACGGAAAACTGCAGATTTTGTGTCATATGATGCTGGCGAAGCCCGGACCACAAACTTCCCGGAACTTTTACCAGACCATACAGAAGATAGCACACCCAGATTGGCCAGTATAAAGTAAAATTTTTCTTGTAGATTGCCTTATTAAAAAAGGATGTCTTTGACTTCATAGTCCAAACCTCCCATCTCGTAAATAAAAATTTCCTCCAATGTCAGAGGCAGAATATCAACGATTGCAAGTTTTTCCGGATCGGTCATAATTGCCTCTGCCGCAGCTTTTGGACTTCCTTTGACAATCACAGTATAGACTCTTCCAATGTTTGACATATGTAACACTTCAAATTCCGGTGGAAGTTTTGGCATACCGGTCTGACATGCCACCTGGATCTTGCAGATATTTCCCTGTAGTTCGGAAAGCGACCGCTCAATGATAATCTGACCCTGATTCATAATTCCTACATGATCACAGACATCTTCCAGTTCCCGGAGATTGTGGGAAGAAACAAGAACTGTCATCTTCCGTTCTTCCACTTCGGATAACAGGATACTCCAAATCTGTCTTCGCATAACAGGATCCAGTCCATCGACCGGTTCATCAAGGATCAGAACTTTCGGTTTACAGCAGATTGCAAGCCAGAATGCCACCTGCTTTTGCATTCCTTTCGACAGGCGACGGATATTACGCTTTACGTCAATCGCCGGAAAATATTTTTTCATACGTTCAAACATCTTCTCATCAAACGATTCATAAATTCCTTTGTAATAACGCTTCATTTCTAATGTGTCTGCCTGTAGAAAATAAAAAAGCTCATCCGGAATATAGGCAATCTCTGATTTTACCTTACGATTTTCGTATACCTCTTCCCCATCGATATAAATCTCTCCGGCATCCTGCCGGTAAACTCCGGTCAGATGACGGATCAATGTGGATTTTCCGGCACCGTTTGGTCCTACCAGACCATAGATATCCCCCTCACCCACATTCATATTCACTCCATTTAATGCATAAAAATCATCAAATTTCTTTATCAGATTATTTACTTCTATCAAAATGTTTTGTCTCCTTTTGTTATCACTTCCACTCGTTCGGCAAGTTCGTTGGAAGATACCGACAATTCGGATAATTCTCTTACCACAAGGTCAAATTTCTGCATCAGTTCCCTGCGACGCATTTCATTGACCCGGTTTTCTTTTGCAACAAACGTTCCCTCATCTTTACGACGGTACACATATCCATCCTGCTCCAATTCCTGATATGCACGTTCAATTGCATTTGGGTTGACAGCAAGTTGTGATGCCATCTCTCTTACAGATGGCAGTTTTTCATCTGCCAGAAACGCATTTGAAATTACCATTTTGCGAATGCTCTCCTTGATCTGCTCATAGAGAGGTCTGGCCTCCTTGTAATTCAACTGTATCAAACCTGCTGCACCTCCTTATCCTATTTGTCGTGATGACAAAACATACAATTCCATTTAACTTCACAAGTGTACCACAGATTCTGAAACAGTAATTTAACATCTATGAAATAATTTCTTATGAAAATCTTAATATCATACATGAATCTGCATAAATGCCCCAAGATTTCCACGTTTACCGTGACTTGCCCGATGAGAAAAAAGAAGTCGGCTATTACAACATGTGCATATATTTGTCACAGCCAAATGCTCCGGTATAACTCCTGCCTCCCGCAAAATAATTTCATTGGTCTTCCACAGGTCCAGCTGATACTTTCCATTTCCCTTTTCCAATAAAATTTCTCTCTCATGTCCCTGAAATTCTTTGTAAAACGCATCTGCCACATCCTCGCTGACTTCATAACAGTCCTGACAGATAGACGGTCCCACAGCTGCCAGTACATCCTCTGGTCTGGTATGAAATTCCCTTTGCATCACCGAAAGTGTCACAGCACCCATACGTCCCACAGTGCCTCTCCATCCGGAATGGCTCAGTCCTATCGCACGATGCACCGGATCGACAAAAAACAGGGGAACACAGTCCGCATAAAAAGTCGATAAAATAATGCCCGGCTCATCCGTGACCAGTCCGTCCACATCTTTGTATGGACGTGGCCGGGTAACTCCATAGCCTGCATCCTCTTTTCCCACACGACGGACATTTGTCGTATGCGTCTGATCGGAACACACAAACTGTGTTTTATCTGTTCCAAAAAAGGATGCAACCCTCGCATAGTTTTCCTGCACATCCGCCTCATCGTCTCCACGGGTAAAACTCAAATTCAGACTTTCGAACATTCCTTTGCTGGCACCTCCCCCACGGGTGGTAAAACAATGTTTTACCATGCCGCAGGCATCCAGCAGCGGATAATGCAACACCGGAAGTTCTCCTTTTTCAAGCGGAAAACGTTCTAACTGTAACACTTCCCGGTCATCTTTTTTCTTAAAATCCATATACTCCATTACGATTCTCCAAAAGCATTACGCAAAAGCGTAATCTGGTCCTTTTCTATTGCGATGACATCAAAACGGCAGGGCATATACAATCCCAGCCGTTTTCTCATCATATAATAATGTGCTACTTTAATAATTTTTCTCTGCTTATATACACCTACTGCTTCCAAAGGAGAGCCATAGCCGTCTCCCGACCGGTATTTTACTTCTACAAAACAAAGATATTCTCCTTCTCTTGCGATAATGTCAATCTCCCCCATCCGACAGCGGAAATTGCATTCCATGATCTCATATCCCTGTTGTTGCAGATAAGCAGCTGCTTTCTGTTCATAGACAGTCCCCAACTGTCTTTTGTTCATAAATCCCCCTTAACGCATCTGATCCAGTTTTGCTTTCATGCGATCCATGTCATCCACAAATACAAGTATTTCCGCAACAACTTCGTACAGTTCCGGCGGAATCATATCACCGATCTGTAATTTTGAAAGCGTCGATGCCAGTTTGTTATCTTTATAAGTTGGTACCTTGTTTTCTTTGGCCGTCTCAATAATTTTTTCTGCAACTTTACCTTTCCCGGTAGCTAAAATCTTTGGTGCAGCTTCTCCCGGCTCATAAGAGATTGCAACCGCAGTCTTGTCTGCATCATTTTTTTTCTTTTGATTCAATTGTGAAAACTGAAACGGCTTGAATCCATTTTCTGCCATGTCATCTCTCCTTATGCTCTCATATCAAAAGAATAACGATGCAACTGTCCTGCCGATGGCTGATCATTTTTCAAAAAGTTTTCCACAAAATTCACATGCTTTGCTTCATTTATTACCGAAACATTGCATTGATATCCCTTTTCCTGCAATCTTTTTTCCAACCGGTCAACATTGAGAGAAATCAGTTGATAGGATGCATCGTCATCCAGATAAAAATTCGTGCTTACCTGTTTGTTTTTCATTTTTACAGACACATCCGTTGCACCAAGATGATCCAGATCCAAATGTAAAAAAGCAGTCAGTTCCCTGTCTCCCTCAGCAAGTGCTTTCTTATTCGTGTACACGAACAATTCTGCACTGGCATTCTGCCCGGACATCTGTAATGGAATCTGTACATAAGTATACGCCTGATTGATCTGATTCATAAATTCCACGTTGCCTTGAATGTCTGCGGCGGTCTGTGCAAAGCCGGTATTTTCCTGTCCGATCGATTTTAACGCCTCTGTGATTTTTTCTAATTGTGCATTCATGCGATCATAGAGTTTTGTAACTTTATCTGTTCCATCTGCTTCAAGTTCCTGCGGCTGCAGTGTCCACTGCTGCTGCATCGTATCTTTTACCATATGGACAAATTCTTTGGAAGAAAAAAGTTTTCCAATCTGTTCGCGTTCGATTGGCAGTGAATCTTTGAAAACCTGCTGGATATCCTTCAATACTTCTGCCACACCACTGTCCTTCGTATATCCGGTAGCGTCTGTTCCCAATAATTCCCCGAGCATCGTATTAAGATTTTGTAACTGTTTTCCATCCATTAGTGCGCCAAGTGTATGTGGCGTTGCCGAATAACTTTCCGACTGTTGCACAGGCTGATCTGTGGCAGTCTCCTGTGAAACTGCCTTCCCATCTTCCGTTGTTTGCAGTAATTCGCCGTTTTCTAAAAGTCCGCTTTTCTCTATAGTATTTCCCTCAGCAATACTTTTTTCAATCGTATTTTCTGCAACAAATTCCGCTGGCATCTCCTGTGAAACAAGTCCATTATTCTGCAATGGAACATCTTCCAGTCCATCCGTCAAAGCAAGCAGGAATTCACTTCCAAAACTACGCATCTGTTGTGGCGAAAGCGATTCACTCTCCAACGCCTGTGGCAATTCTTCGATCAGCTGATCAAATTCATTCGTAATTGCCTGCTTGTCATCCAGATAGTTTTCAAACTGTGCCGCATTCTGCTTATCTATGGTAATCCCCAGTTTATTTAACTGCACCAATGTCTGCACATCGATTTCCGGATGTGCATTCACCATTCTTACCATCTGCTGAATACTGTTTCTGTCAATCGGCATCTGTTCTTCCATCATGCGGTTTACCATAGAAAGATAATCGGACTCAGCCGGGACTCCCGCTGCCGACAATGCCTGCAGAAGTGTGTAGTTCGCACCTGTTCCCTCTACCGAGAATGGACGAATGGCAATTTGCGAGCCATCGTTGGATTTTACCTGAAAGAACATCGACTGTCCCAGCGAAAGCTGAACCTTTCCCTCAATGCGGGCAGAAATCTGCTGTCCGCTCGACAGTGCAAGTGTCACTCGTCCATTTTTCATAGAACTGACCGTGCCCTCAAAAATATTTCCTTTTGTCAGCGAGCGCAGGGAAGACACAAGATTCTCCACGCCTTTCGTTCCCGTAAGTGTTTCTGCTCCGGAAGCTGATGCCTGATTATATTGTCCTACCAAATCTGAAATCTGCATATCCTACTCCTGACATTCTACTCTCACTTTGTGATAACTCTATTGAGTTACACTTTTACACAAAGTTTTTGATAAAAGTTGCCCTGTGGATCAAAGTCGGACCAAGTTTTTTTAATGCTGCAATATGTTCTGCCGAACCATAGCCTTTGTTTGCAGCAAATCCATAGCCCGGATAAATATCTTCATAATTTTCCATCAACCGGTCTCTGGTAACTTTTGCGATAATGGAAGCAGCTCCTATGGATATGCTTTTTGCATCCCCCTTGATGATAGGGACCTGACGAATCTCTACCTTCGGAATGGTCACCGCATCATTCAGGAGCAAATCCGGCTGCGGATCTAACTGTCCGATTGCCTGACGCATTGCCTCATACGTTGCCTGCAAGATATTGATCTCATCGATCCGCTCCGGTCCAACCATTCCGATTCCGACCGACACCGCTTTTTCCATGATAACATCATACAATTCTTCACGTTTTGCTGCCGAAAGCTTCTTAGAATCATTGATATATAAAATATCGCAATCCTTCGGTAAGATCACAGCCGCTGCCACGACCGGTCCTGCCAACGGTCCTCTTCCAACTTCATCAATTCCACAGATATATGTATAGTTATCGTACTCTTTTTCGTATTTCTTTAAGCTTTCGGTTCGTATTTTTTCCTGTTGCAGCTTATCAAAGCGTTTTCTGGCCGTCTCTACAAGTTTCTGCACTCCTGCCCTGCTGTCACTTTCATATGCCTGCACAAACTCCATCAACTGTTCTGTGGCCGTGTGTGCAAGATGTTCTTTGATACTTCCGATTTTTTCTACTGTCTCTTTTTGTTTTTCTTCCATAACACTCTTCTCCGTCCCTGCATATCAGTTTCGCAGGCAACCTGATTCTTTTTCTATGGACGTTCTAATGTAATACGACCAAGGCATCCACTTCGGAATTCATCAATAACGAGTGCTGCTGCCTTACTGTAATCCAGCTCTCCGCCTTTTCCAATACATTTGCGGTTCGTTGCGATCTCACACAGAATATCGGTTCCTTTCTGTGTCTCGTCCACATCATATCGTTCTGCCAGGATTCCCTGATAATTTTCTGTCAGAAAATTGATCAGTTCCAATGCAAGCTCATCAATGTTTAAAATTTCATCCTTGATTGAGCCAATCAGTGCCAGTCGAAGACCAACTGCCTGGTCTTCAAATTTCGGCCACAAAATGCCCGGTGTATCCAGAAGTTCTACATTTTTGCTCAGACGAATCCATTGTTTTCCTTTTGTCACACCCGGTTTGTTTCCTGTTTTTGCACAGGCTTTTCCCGCATAGGAATTGATAAAAGTAGATTTTCCGACATTCGGAATACCCACTACCATCGCACGCACCGGACGGTTTTTGATTCCACGCTTACGGTCTCTTTCAATCTTCTCCTTGCATGCTTCCATAATAATGTCCGTAATAGATTTCATGCCACTTTTGCTTCGGGCATCAAGGCTCACTACAAAATATCCTTTTTCCCGGAAAAACTGACTCCAAGCATCCGTTGCCCGCTTGTCCGCAAGATCCGCTTTGTTCATCAGTATCAGCCGGTATTTATTTTTTCCAAGTTCGTCGATATCCGGATTGCGACTGCTCAGTGGAATGCGCGCATCCACCAGTTCAATTACCAGATCGATCAGCTTGATATCTTCCTGCATCTGTCGTTTTGCTTTGGTCATATGACCAGGGTACCACTGAAAATTCATATTTTTTACCTTTCCTTTTTCGACACATTTTTTCAAACTAATGAATAAATCCCATATTTCCAATGGATTTAAAATAGAACCATGCCTTTCCGATAATATAAGATTTCTTTACATTTCCTATATTTGCGAGACGACTGTCCTCACTGTTATTCCGGTTATCACCAAGCACAAAATATTCATCATCTCCGAGCTTAATCTCCTCGGAAGCCACTCCCGCATCCTCTATGGACGCAACCATTATTTTTTCCTGATAAACCTCTCCATTGACATATACCTTGCCATCCTTGATCTGAACGGTATCACCTGGGCATGCGACCACACGGCGCACATAATAATGGGACTTTTCGTTTCCATTCGGAAGAAATGCAATCACATCTCCCTGCTTTGGACTTGATACATTATAAACAAACCGGTTCACGAGGATCTGTTCCTCATTCGTCAGTGTATCATTCATGGCATTACCGACAACCGTCGTCCGACAACCAAAAAAAGTAACCAGTGTGTAGGCAATAAAAATTACGATTGCGCATTCGATTACCCATGACATTACCTCTTTAAAAAGCGGCATATTAAATTTTCGTCTTCTTCTGCTGAAGTTCAGTCCATTTCGTCTTTTCACTTTATAATCCTCTTTCCATTTTTACCACTAACATCATATATGATTCTCACATAATTTTCAAGGATAAGGCACATTTACTGCCTGCTTTTGCTGTATAGGGAATTCCAAAGCAATTTCCGGTACAGCAAATAAAAAGAACCGGTACATTGTACCGGTTCTCTTTGAAGCAAGATTATTTTACTAACTCTTTAACCTTTGCAGCTTTTCCTATACGATCTCTTAAGTAGTAAAGTTTAGCACGACGTACTTTACCTTTACGTACGATCTCTACCTTCTCTACGTTTGGAGAATGTAAAGGCCATGTCTTCTCAACACCAACACCGTTAGAAAGCTTTCTTACAGTAAATGTAGCACGGTTGCTTCCACCCTGTTTCTTAATAACAGTTCCTTCGAATACCTGGATACGTTCTCTGTTACCCTCTTTGATCTTTCCGTATACTTTAACAGTATCACCTACGGAAAACTGTGGTGCGTCAGCCTTTAACTGCTCTGCCTCAATGTTCTTGATAATTTCACTTGCGTTCATTTTGTGACCTCCTGATTGATTTGACGTTCGCTAACACCTCTTTGGTGACAGAGGACCGTCATTTTTTATTCACAACATTAATAAATTAGCATAACTCACTGCAAAAAGCAAGAACTTTTTGCATGATCTCACGATTTTTTGCTCATCCAGTATACTTTGCCTTTTGCCTTGCACAATCCAAGACTTTCCTGCATCTTTTCGGATGCTGTATTTCCGGTAATCACATGTCCGTATGGCACTTCGCCACGCTCTACGGACAGATTGACCATATACGTCTCCAGCGCTGCAGCCACATGCCGGCTGCGGTATTGCGGCAATACAAAAAGCATGCCAAGACTTCCTTCTTCATGCTGCCCGGCAAATCCTACGATTTTCTCTCCGTAAAAAGCGCCATACACCGCCTTATTGTGAATCCGTGACCGCACATATGCACCACCATCCCCGGTCTCATAGTGTTCAACCACAAATTCCTGTGACGTTTCATCCAGCAGGCGGATACACAGCCCATCTTCTTTGCGGATGCCGTTCGGTCCATAAAGTCCTCTTACCGGCATTTTTTCCCGTTTTGTATAAACGACCTGCCAGCATTCCTCGCTTACGGATAGGCCAAGCTTTGTCTGGATTACATCCACCATATTCTCCTGATGTGTCACCATGCAGGAAATTGATTCTCCATGCTCCTTCAGATATTCCGGGAGTTTCCAATCCTTAAGATCTGCAAGTGGCATCATCCGTGTGTGAAAATAGATGCCCGTCACCATATCCTTTAAGAGAATTTCGCCCTCCTGCTGATACACAAGACGTGCGCGTCCACGGCGAATCAATTCGATCATATCCATATGCAAAAGCTTTTGCTTCATTAAAATCTGTACACACTGTTGCAGACGATCATATTTTTCATACAGATCCGGTCTGCGCTCCCGTGTACGGATGACCGCCTGCTCCCTGCGCCAGCTTTCTATCTTTTTCTGATTCCCGGAGAGCAACACTTCCGGCACTGCCTTTTCATGCCACACTTCCGGGCGGGAATACTGTGGGTATTCCAGGAGATTTCCATGAAATGATTCTGTTTCCGCCGACTGCTCATTGTTCAGCACATCCGGCACAAGGCGTGCCACCGCATCAACAATGACCATGGATGCCAGTTCTCCGCCTGTGAGCACATAATCACCAATGGAAACATAATCCGTAACAATTTCTTCAAGTACGCGCTCATCAATTCCCTCATAATGTCCGCACAACAAAATGAGATCATCCTGCCTGGCGAAGTCCTGTGCCATCTGCTGCGTAAACGGAGTTCCCTGTGGTGTCACATAAACCACGCGTTTTTTGGCGTTCGCCGGAAACTGATCTGCAACACTTCGGTATGCATCATATACCGGCTGTGCCTGCATCAGCATTCCCGCGCCTCCACCGTACGGATAATCGTCTACTTTCTTATGTTTGTCTTGTGTGTAATCGCGAATATTGACTGCTTCGATTCCTATCTTATTTTGTTTTACTGCCCGTCCGGTAATACTTGTCATCAGTCCCTGCATTACCATCTCCGGAAAAAGTGTCAGAATATGAAAATTCATACAAACTCCAATCTATCGTAAGCCTTCGAGCAAATGAACTGTCATCGTCTGTGCCTCTATATCCACCGCAAGGACACAGTCATGTATTGCCGGAACAAGGAGATCCGGTGTATTTTCTTTTGCAATCACATACACATCATTTGCCCCTGTCTGCAACACATCCTTGATTGTTCCTAATTCTTCACCCTCATCGGAAGTTACGTTTATACCGATGAGATCGGCAATAAAATATTCATCTTCTTCTAACTCTACCGCATTCTCTCTCGTAACAAGAAGCTTCGCCTGGCGAAAACGCTCCACATCATTTATATTATCCAAACCCTTGAATTTCAGAATGACCATATTCTTGAAAAACTTTACGTTTTCAATTTCAAGATCCTTTTTTGCTTTTCCATTGTCAAGGATGACATCTTTCAATTTCTTAAAACGCGCAGGATCATCCGTTGTCGGAAACACCTTCACTTCTCCGCGCACACCATGTGTTGTTGTAATTACCCCTACCTGTAATAACTCTTCCATCTGCTATCTCCGTTATTCATTTATATACTGTAACTATTCAGAACCCATTTATTTAAAAAGGAGCATAGTAAATTCTATGCTCCCCGGATGATTATTGCATAATCTCAACAATAACCTTCTTGTCTTCTTTTGAAGCTGCTGCTTTCACAACAGAACGGATTGCTTTCGCAATGCGGCCCTGCTTACCGATCACTTTGCCCATATCGGACTGCGCAACGCGAAGCTCCAAAATGGTGCCTTTTTCGCTCTCGGTCTCCGTTACAACAACCTCATCTGGAAAATCAACGAGTGATTTTGCAATTACTTCAACTAATTCTTTCATTACATCCACCCCTTATTTCCTATTTTTCAATACCTGCTGCCTTGAAGATACGGTTAACTGTCTCTGTAGGCTGTGCTCCGTTTGATAACCACTTCTTAGCCAGCTCAGCGTCAACATGATACTCACTTGGATCCTTTGTTGGATCGTAAGTTCCGATCTCTTCGATACATCTTCCATCTCTTGGAGAGCGGGAATCTGCAACAACGATTCTATAGAAAGGAGCCTTCTTCTGTCCCATTCTTCTTAATCTGATCTTTACTGCCATTATTTTCACCTCCTCATAGGTTTTATTATTTTATCTAAAAGGGAAGTCCTTTGAACATTCCTCTTTTACCACGTTTACCTCTGCCGCCCATCATGCCCGGCATCTGTTTCATCATTTTCTTCATCTGTTCGAACTGCTTTACCAGTCGGTTGACTTCTGCAACATCCACGCCTGCGCCTTTTGCAATACGGTTCTTACGGCTTGGATTCAACAGATTTGGATTTGTTCTCTCCTTTGGTGTCATGGAGTGAATGATTGCTTCGATACGCTTCATGCTTTTCTCTGCTTCATCCGTATCGATATCAGGCATCTTACCTGCACCGCCGAGTCCCGGCATCATTCCCATCAGACTGGAAAGACCACCCATCTTTTTCATCTGACTCATCGACTCTAAATACATATCGAAGTCAAATTCATTCTTGCGCATCTTCTGCTCAAGTTCTTTGGCTTTCTCCTCATCAATGTTCTCCTGTGCTTTCTCAATCATGGTAAGCACATCGCCCATTCCAAGAATACGGGAAGCCATGCGATCCGGATAAAACTGTTCCAAATCGGAAAGTTTCTCTCCCATTCCTGCGTACAGGATTGGTTTACCGGTCACTGCGCGGATAGAAAGTGCCGCACCACCTCTTGTATCACCATCTAACTTGGTGAGTACAACACCATCGATGCCAATTTTTTCATCGAAGGTAGAAGCTACGTTCACTGCGTCCTGTCCGGTCATAGCATCTACAACCAGAATCGTCTGGAACACATTGACGGCTTCTTTTATCTCAACCAGCTCAGCCATCATATCTTCATCTACATGAAGACGGCCTGCTGTATCGATAATCAATACATTGCAATCATTTTTCTTTGCATGTTCTACTGCTGCTTTCGCAATATCCGCAGGTTTGTTCTTGTCACCCATGGAAAATACTTCCACGCCCTGCTTTTCTCCATTGATCTGCAACTGTTCAATCGCTGCCGGACGATATACATCACAGGCTGCAAGAAGTGTTTTCTTGCCTTTTGCTTTCAGTTTTCCTGCGATCTTTGCCGTAGTCGTTGTCTTACCTGCACCCTGAAGACCAACCATCATGATTACGGTAAGTTCCTTGCCCGGGCGAAATGCAATCTCGGTTGTCTCAGATCCCATGAGATTGACCATCTCTTCGTTTACGATCTTGATGACCATCTGTCCCGGATTCAATCCGCTCATAACATCCTGACCGATTGCGCGTTCCTGTACATCCTTGACAAATTTCTTAACAACGCGGAAGTTTACATCGGCTTCAAGCAATGCCATCTTGACTTCCTTCAATGCTGTCTTGACATCATCTTCTGTCAGACGACCTTTGCTGCGCAGATTCTTGAATACGTTTTGCAGTTTTTCGGAAAGACTGTCAAATGCCATCCTACAACTCCTCTAAGATCTGATTTGATATTGTTGCAATATGTTCCATAACCTTTTCGTCTTTCGATTCATGGAACTTCTGTGTCAGCGAGTGGATTTCTTCCACATCCTGCTTGATCGATAAAAATTTCTCCACCAGGTGAAGCTTCTTCTCATAATCCGATAGCTTCCTGCTGCAGCGTTTAATCATATCCGCCACACCCTGCCGACTGATGCCTTCCTCCGAAGCAATCTCTCCAAGAGAAAGATCATTAAACACGAAATCTTCATATATCTGGCGCTGATGCTCGTTCAGTAATTCGCCATAAAAATCATATAAATAGGTTTGTTCTAACTTTTCTTCCACATCAATCACCTTGGATACTTTAACACACGCAAAAGCAGGTGTCAAGTATTTTTTCTTGACACCCTCTTTTCTTTTTTACCGCAGGCTTTTCAGGTAAACTTTCTGTTCCGGCGTAATGCGATAACTTTCCACAGCCTTCTGAATCGTCTTTCTGTGTACCCATTCCGGAAGCTTTCGCTGCTCCAGATAAGGAATCACGCTTTCCCACTGTTTTGCCAGTGCAGTCGCCAGATACCATGCGATCATCATATTCACATAATATTCTTCCGACCTCACCTGAGCCACCAGCGTAACATAGGACGGATCAAAATCATCGTCCAGATAAAAGCGCATCAGCGTTCCAATTCCGTAGCGAATCGTATAGGTCTCGTTCGAAGCGATCCACTTATGCACCTCCTGCAACAATTCTTTTTTATGTGCACCAAAGCACTTTGGCTGCGGCAGATCGCACGTTGCCCAGTTATTGATATAAGGAAGAAACCGGTTCACTTCTGCTATACAGGTCTCATAATCCCTGATTTGTGCGATAAGCATCATGTGAATATTATTTTCTTCATAATACTGATGCGGAAGTTCCGCAAGAAAAAGCTTTGCCTCATCTGTTTTCCGGAACTCTTTTACAAAATTTCTTAAAACCGGCGTCCGGATTCCGATAATCGTCTCTTTTGCAATCCCCGGCATAAGTTTGCTGTGAAACTCACGGTATTTCAGATCCTGCAAGTCAAACAACTGTCTCTGCAATGTATTCATTTTCTTTTGTCTCCTTATGTGAATTTATCCATTCTTCTTTTGGCGTACTGCCTTCTTCATATACCAGATGCCTGTAACATCCGCCAGTCCCCATCCGATCGGCAGTCCGGCTATCATCGGCAGTGCAAACAATACCAGACATCTGGAAATCTTTCCTTTTGTTAAATCATAGTACATAAAAAATTTATACGAACGACCGGGTCAAATCTTTCATCAGCTGATGTACCGTTGTCATTTCGTGAATCCTTCCCACGTTTGCCCCGCAGAATACCAGTCCATTCTCCACATCCCCTCTGACTGCATCAATCAGTGCCCGGGTAATGCAATACGGTACTTTCTGCGGATTACATTTCTCCAGACAATTATAGCATTTTGAAATAGGCAGTCTAGCCTTCTCCATGTTTTTAATGAATTTATTGTACAGCGCACGTCCCGGCATTCCAACCGGACTTTGGATGATATTCACATCCTCTTCTGTCGCATTTATGTATGCTTCCTTATAAGCCTCAGAAGCATCGCATTCTTTTGTCGCCACAAAACGACTGGCAATCTGCACACCATCTGCGCCAAGGTCTAATGCATGTGCAATATCGTTTTCGTCAAAAATTCCACCGGCAACGATCACCGGAATTTCTGTATCGAATTTTTGTTCGTATTCCTTTTTACACGCAACGATTTCTTTTACTTCGTCATCAAAATCAATGGCCGGCACATCCTGCAACTGTTCCTGTGAAAAGCCAAGATGTCCACCGGCTTTCGGTCCCTCTACTACAATAAAATCGGCGGTCCGGTTATAACGATGTGCCCACATTTTTAAGATCAGTTGTGTCGCACGTTTTGAGGAAACAATCGGTGCGATTTTTGTTTTGCATTTTTCACCGATCAGTTCCGGTAAATTCATCGGAAGTCCCGCCCCGCTGATAATCACATCTGCCCCTGCCGCGACAGCTGCTTTTACGTGTTCTTTGTAGTGCTTTAACGCAACCATAATATTGACACCCACAAGTCCGTTTCCACAGGCAATTTCCTTTGCCCGCTGCAGATGTTTGCGGATTGCACGTAAGTTGCACTCTGCCTGATTGTTTTCAAATCCTTCTTCCTCATAACCGATCTGTGCGGTAGAAATCACTCCCACACCACCTTCTTTTGCAACAGCGCCCGCCAGGCTGCTAAGGCTGACGCCGACTCCCATACCGCCTTGTATAATCGGAAATTTTGCAATTTTATCCCCAATACGAAGTTCTTTTAATTTATGTTTTCCTGTAATCATGTGTTTCCTCCAACTTGAATTTTTGTTTGATCGTGCAATTATTTGATTATCAAACTATTTTAAGTATAGAAGAATGTTGTATCGTTGTCAATGTATTATTGTATCTTTTTCTATATTATATAGTTTTCATTACTACATTTATATAATTTAACCACCAAAGGTATCATCCTGGTTTTCATACCATGCCATTGCTTTTCGAAAATCTGCATTTTCATAATCCGGCCACAGCTTATCTTCCACATAAAAATCTGCATACACAGACTGAATCGGAAGGAAACCGGATAAACGCCGCATCCCGCCCCATCTCACAATCATATCGATTCTTGATATGTCCGAAGAATATGGCAGTCCATCCTGCAATATATGAGATAAATCCCACTTCCATCCGTAATTCACGAGAAAATTCAATTTGATTCCTCCACCATTTACAGAGGTCCGTGTTGTATATTTTTTTAATTCTTCCGGGAAACATTTCGATTCGGTATTACCGATGACCAACAGATCTGCCCCTTCTGTTGTTAAGAATTGTACCGCTTCCACGCATGCTTTTTGAAATGCTGCAAACTGGTCATGCGGCCGTTTGCAGTTGTCTACGGTGAAGCCATAATATGTGAGTTCTTGTATTCCATACACTTTTGCCTGCTGCAGAAGGCGAAGCCCGGGTTCTAATCCATAATGATATCCATCTGCTTTGGATAGACCATGCGCTACCGCCCATCTGCGATTTCCATCCGGAATAATTCCGACATGAACTGGTTTTTGTTTTTTCATAATATCATCACCTCTGGAAAAGTATTGCCCTTTTCCAGAAAGTTATACTATCATTTTATTTCAATTGCAGGCTTTCTTTTGTCTCCTTTACCTGCAGCATGACCGGACGCTCTATGCGGACACGGGCATTCGGCTCTACGATTCCAACGATCTGTTCATCTTTTAACAGGAGTATCCGGCTTTGCCCTGTATTACTAATCCGGTACATGTGCGTGGACGGATCGTAGGAAATCTCGCAGTCCTTCCACTCCATCCGCTTCGCTCTCTCATCCGTCTGCTGCTTTGCATTATCCTTTCCGGAGTCTTTGTTTCCCCGGTTCTTGCGGGAAGATTTCTTTTTCTTCTTTCCGGATTTTTTTCTGCGGCGGAATGTCCGTTTCCGTCCATTTCGCCCGAAGCGGTTTTCTTTATCATTTGCTTCACGCACCGGTCTTTCCCGGCCTTCTTCCGTTTTTGGTCTGCAGTATCCGCCTGTGAACCATCCAATCATAATGCAGACCATGGCAATGACAACCAGTATCGCAAACAAATACACCCCCTTCAGGAAAAACAGTTTCAGTGCCGGAAATCCGACAAAAACAACCGCAAGTTCCAGCATAATTACTGCGGTAAACAGCGTTGGAAACACCATCGTTTTCTTTCCTTCTGCCAATAGCAGCATACACATGGAAAAAAGCGCAAGCAATATTGGAAGCATCACTGCCACGGCACAAACTAACAGTATCCGTGTCAGCCCTGCATCCTGTGCATAGGAAAATGCGCTTTTTAATGTTCCTACCGTAACCGGTGCCTTTAAGACAAAGGTATCCGGAATGCTTCCCGTCGTAAAATAAGTATATCCCGCTCCTGCACCCGCTTTTGCCACATCCATACCGGACAATACCAGATTCTGTCCATTCGCCGGGATCCTGCAAAAAGGCAGCAATAATGATAGCAGCGCAAGCAAGGTTGCGACTGCGGCTATATTTTTCAAGATTCGTCCATAAGTTCTCATACACTTATCCTCGCCTTCCGTCATATTAATAGATTCTGACAGGCTCATTATAGCACGCAATCTTTGATTTTCTTATTAAAATTCTTTTAAATATTTTTTAACCGTATCCTCTGTTTTATTTATTTACTTTTTTCTTTTTCATTACAACAATAACAACTCCTGCCGCAACAACTACCACTGCTGCAATCAGAACAATAACAATCGTCATGGCCGCACCATCCTGTTTTACAAGTACAAGTGCACTGATACCATCCATTGTATACTCGCCACCCTTGATTGTCTCAACGCCAGCTTTCTGACTACCCTTTATATTAATTCCTACAATATTATCCCCAAGTCCTTCTACGGATTTTACATATTTTTTCACATCCTCTGATTAGATAATCGAAGTGCCAGATGTGCCTTGTGTACTTTCTCTACAATCTCATTAATTGTATCGGTATCTAAAAGTCCAACCAGGTCAAATCTAAAACCATCCATATGATATTCGACTGCCCAGTAACATACGGAATCCACAATATATTTCCGTACCATGTTTCTCTCGGATGCTGTATCATTTCCACATCCTGAGCCGTTTGAATACGAACCGTCTTCATTGATACGGGAAAAATATCCCGGAACAAGTTTATTGATACAGAAATCATCTGCACTCATAACATGATTGTATACCACATTACCATAACACGGTTATTTACTGTATTGAAATCCGGAGCATCCCTGCCTATAACCATAAATATAAAAACGAGCAGCAAAACCGGATTTACACCAGTCTGCTACTCGTTTGATGATTATAATATTTTCTTGTGCCATTGCAACCAGTTATCAGACAAATGACAGGTGCGTATTAAAGCTTTTATTTCCAAATGCAAATGAAAGAGCTTTCCTCCATTTTCTCTACTTACTTTCGCCTACAACAATTTTGATTCTCTTTTGTGCTCCATTTCCTGCAACGACATATATGTAGCATTTTCCCTTTCCTCTGGTTGTAACAATTCCCTTGGAGTTCACTTTTGCAACTTTGGAATCCGTCGTATAATAACGAATCTTCTTAGCCTCTGAAGTAAATGCTTTCGTTTTGTTCTTCTTAACAAGCGAAACTACAAGTTTCTTTTTTTTCCCAATCGACAGACGATACGCTGTTTTTTAAATCTTAACAGATTTTACATCTGTATATTTTGTAGCATCCGCTGCATCGTAAATGCTATGTATGTAACCTCGATCAGACGATGCGAAGTAGAGTTAATATTTAAAATTCGAATTCCGATCCCAGTTCCTTCCTATACCACAGTCAAAAAGGAACTTAACGCTCGCATTATGTACAAAAAATAATACTTCTATACTTTATTTTCCAAACCGGCTGATTTCTTTCGCATATGATATTTCCGTTTTTCCTCATACATTTTCTCATCCATATGCATTAAAAAAGTTTCTGCATCATCTTCTGTCCCAAATTCCGTGTATCCCATGGAAACACTTAAATGAAACGGTTCTATTCTGGATTCATTAAACCGGGACAGATTATGGTTAATCTCCTCCATTGTCGCTAAGACACGCTCCGTATCAACACCTGACAGCAGCACAATAAACTCATCTCCCGCATACCGGATTGCCATACCATCATCCGGTATGGATCTGATGAGTATATTTCCCAACGTACAAATAGCCTTATCGCCCGTACTATGACCTAAATTGTCATTAATACACTTGAAATCGTTTACATCCATCATGATTCCATATAAGGATTTATGGCTTGCAATTTTCTTTTCCGCAAGCACCGCATTAAAATATCTCCGATTATATAATCCGGAAAGCTCATCCATATACAAACTCTCTGCGTATGACTGCATCTGCACAAATATCAATGCGACCGCAACCAGCACCCATGATGATGTAATTCCATAAAAAAGGAACTGGAGAACTACACCTGCAAAACAAGGACCAACGAAATAGATCACCGGGAAAAAATTCAGGTTAACCCCTTGTTTTTTGGAATGATACACCAGATAAATACTGTAAGCAAAATATATGACAAGCGAAATATATCCCACCAGCACACCGGCAGTTCTCTGATATACATTCTCCCCGGATATTTTAAACATAATCCCTGTTCCAAACAGATTACATAAAACCATAATTACTTCTACCAGCCAGGGAAATATCTCCACTCCTGCTTTTTGAACCATTCTTTTATAATTTCGATAGATACGCAATTCCACGTACATACACCAAAGCATACCCATACTGACTGTCCCTATAAAGCATATGCTGTTAGAGATATAATTAATCTGCCGGCTGCCAGTAAACTGTTTTCCATCTACGAGAAAAGCAATGGTTTCAGACAATGCCCCCACTAAATTTACGATTGCTATTCCATCATATATTTTATCTCCCACATGAAGGCTCTCTCTGTTCTTTCGTCTGCAAAACAAAAGGAACCACATCATTAACACGGTCAATCCGTTTGCCATTAATATTTCTTCTAAAACAATGATTGTTATCCCCTCCATCATTCACAGTATGAACTCATTTTTACTAAAATGAGTTCTATCATTATACCAAATTAAAACCGGTTTTTGTCTTTTTCGACATGAACTACAGTTTTTTTAACGTGAACGATGATTTTTTATGTTTCATCATTTTTCACAGCCTACTGCAACTGTGAAAAACCCACGGCTTACAAAGTTAACGGTCTTTGTATCGGAATCATAATAAGATCCCGGTATCTTAACTGCTGCACCGTATTTATCAATTTTATATGCAAAAATCTTTTTGTCTTTTTCCTTTTTCGAAGCATTATAGGAAACAGCGACCCTGATCCGTCCCTTTTTCAGGATAGACGACTGCTTTTTCTTTATTCCTGTGACGGAAAAATCATAAACCGGACGTTTTCCAATAATTTTCCCTGCCTTAGCAGAAAGATTTTTCTTGTCAGCCTGTTTCATTTTGATAACCACAGCTGTATTCATCTCTTTCTTTAATTCTTTTAATGCCTTCGAATCAAAGGTAAGATTTACATTGCCACCATTGACCTTCAATTCTTTTACATTCTTTTTGACAAGTAAATTTACCGCCTGCCCGTCCATTTCAAGATGCAGATTCTTCCAGTTTCCGGCTTTTGCCGTATCAAAAGTTATTTCAACTGACAGGTCTTTTATCCTGCCACCCTGTTCTTTTTCTGCCTTTGTAATTTCTTTTTTCAAAACTGCTGCAATATTCTTCACTTTGACCGTATTATTTTTAACTGCAGTTTTTGCTTTGACATTAATATCCTTAACAGAAACGGACGTATCTGCTGCGGGTGGCGGTGTCACATTCCCCGGTTCTTCTTTTGCATGATCCGGTGCCGGTAATGTGCCGGAATCCGGTGAAACATTGCCAGATGATCCGTCCGTGCTTCCACCGGCATTTTCTCCGGAACCTCCACCAGAACTTCCGCCAGAACCTCCACTTGAACCGCCTCCGGATATTCCGCCGGAACCTCCACTTGAACTGCCTCCGGAACTTCCACCAGAACCGCCCCCGGTCTGGGAATGATCCGCCGTTACACGGACCTGACAATCTGCCTTACTTCCTGTATAGTTGCCATTCCCATTATAACATGCGGTGAACGTATATGTTTTCGTTTCATTCGGAAGCGTTGCCATCCAGTGATCCGTTCCCTTTTCTTCTAATGTGATCCCGGAAACATCACAGGTTACTTTTATCCCGGCATCTTCCGGAATCCCCTGTCTGCAAAGCTGTAATTCTACTGTCCCCGCACCTTTGACCGTATCGTTTTTTGCAGTCAGCTGCATGCTGGTGGAAGCCTTTTCGATTTCCAGGACAGCCTCCCCGTATGTTGGAATAAAAGATGCCTTTTCCGCTTTAAAATAAATCTTATACTGGCCTGCTTCTGTGTAAAATGGCATCTCCGTTTGTGTATACGATCCGTTTTTTGTCAAACTGTAACTGATTTGTACACCATCTTCCTGTTTGATATCAAATGTATGGGGGTTTCCATCATAAGTTACGCGGACAGGTACGGTTTGTATTTCCGGCATCTCACTGTTTTTCCGGTAATAATAAGTGATCTCCTGGCGATCCTCTGTGATGTTTATTTCTCCCTGATTTGCACTGTTTCCTACACATGTATATCCATATAAATCCGGACTTCTTAACGTATACGCAGAATTCTTTGGTACATATACTGTCGCGGGTGCCGTATCAGGCACTGTTGTTTCGGTCCCGTCTTCGTTTTGCAGCATATAACGAATGGTTACGGTACTCCACGCCTGTCCTGCCGTCTGATTGTCAGCCAGAATTTTCCCAGTGTCCTCATCTATGATCTTTCCTTCCAGTCTGTCCCCGGAAACCAGACCAGTTACCGCAGGAAGTGTGACAGAAAGGGACTCTCTGGCAGCATCCGGATCATACCAGTTACTGTGTGGCGGAACGGTATATGTTTCTTCTTTTTCATATTTGACTGTATGGTCTGCTCCAGTAATGCGGAAAGTAATCTTCAAATGCTGTTTGGCATCCACTATATTTTGTACGACTGTACGGAATTCCAGATCCTTTCCATTTGCTTTTGTGATATTTGTCTCATCGATCCGGTATTGGTCACTATCCCTGTCAAGTGTTCCTGTCCTGCTATGCGGAATTGTAATTTCAGGATCGCACACATAAACAGATGCCTGCCTGCTGACATAATCACGGTTATTTAATCTCCGCGCCAGTTCCATTTTGCACACTTCACAGAAAGGATTCCCAAGATCCCGCATCATGCAGACGCGGCCCGGTGCAAATACCGTTTCTGTTCCTGCTGCCGTTATTCCGATTCCACGGAACCCAAGCATCTTATGCCATTTAATCTTATCCGGATCCGATGTGTCGGAAATATTTTCTCCCTGCATCTTTTTATCATATTCATCGCCTAATCTTCCGATGCTGTGGGAAATTTCATGGGTCATGACATCCCCCTGCTCATTCTCATCCGAATTTGCCGAAAAAGAAAAGAGTGCATTGGAAGAAGAACCAATATTCGCAGTCGTATTACAAATGATATGGATGGTTCCAACGGCTGCGCCGGTATCCAGATATCTGCTCTCCAGCTCTTCCCTCAGTGCCTTGGCTTTATCTTCCCCGTCCTTTGCAAAATAGCAGGATTTTCCGAATGCCTGCACATGAAAATATGTGTCCGGGTTCGACTCCCCATACATCACGCCCACACCAGTTTCATTGGATACCGTCTGTACTGCATAAATATTGATCCTGTCGGAATACTCTTTATAAGGGGACCACTTTAGCAGCCCCTGTGCTTTTGCCGTTGCATCCTTTAAAAATTGTTCCTGTTGTTCCCGGGTATAGCCCTCACCCATGATAACAATCACAAAATTTTCCTTATCATCACCTGTCTTGTGAATGGCATAAACGGAAGCTGCCGTCGTCTGGTCTGCCGCTGTCTGGTCTGCCATCACAGGATATGGAAACACCAGGGAAAACAATAATATCAGGCTAAGTACGATTGCCCCAAACCATTTTCCATCCTTCTTCTTTACATTCGTCATATCATCCTCCATACTTTACATTACCAGAAATACTGGTGCTTTCCCTATTCTTCCCACAGACAAACTCCCGGGAAACCATCTGCCGTAAGGCTTCTTAAAGCACGATTACCGCAGCATCAAACCCCTCTACATTTCCATCAAAGGTGTTTTCGGTAAGCAGATTGTACTTCTGCGTGTACTCATTAAATTGTTTTGCACTGCTGCTGCAGTTAAAAATCATGGCAATGGTCTCTTCGCCATTTTTTCTGATCAGGACAACTGTCCCTTCCTCATCTTCTGTGACGATCCCAGCCAGTTCGCCTTCTACAATGCATGCATGGCTTTTCCGGACCTGAATCAGCCGCTTGTACCATTCATACATCTCTTTGTCCTGGTATTCTTCATCCCAATACATGCCCCGTCTGCAGTCCGGATCGTTTGCTCCCGGCATCGCATACTCATCTCCATAATAAATCATCGGCATTCCCGGCAATAACAACTGAAAAGCGGCTGCCAGATGCTGCTTTTTCTTATTGTCGTTACACAGATGTAAAAATCTTGCGGTATCATGGCTGTCGATCAGATTCCACATAAGGGGATAGCAGTTTTTGTGTAAGCGTCCCTTCAAATATCCAAGATTTTGTACGAACTGGCTGACCGTAATCTTTTCGTCTGCAAGCAGATCGATCAGGTTCAGGTAAAATGGATAATTCATGACTGTATCCCATTCATCCCCCTCAAGGAAATCTCCTGCATAATGCCAGATTTCCCCAATGATCAGCATATCTTTCTTCACAGCCTTTACTGCCTTTCTGAAATTCTTCCAGAAGAAATGGCTGATTTCGTCTCCTACATCCAGTCTCCATCCGTCAATATCGCATTCCTTAATCCAGTAGCATGCAACATCCGTAATGTATTTTTCAACTTCAGGATTTTTCAGGTTTAACTTTGGCATTCCGCCATAATAACCAAAACATTTGAAGTTTGGGATCTCTCCCCATTCACTTTTAAGCGGGAATCCATCAATAAAATACCAGTCCCGGTATTTGGATTTTTCACCATTTTCCAGGATATCCGCAAACGCAAAAAATTCTCTTCCCGTATGATTGTATACCGCATCCAGGACTACCTTCATACCACGCTCATGCGCTTTTTGTACCAGCTCTTTGAGATCCTCTGTTGTTCCAAAGGACGGGTCTATCTGGTAGTAATCCGTGGTATCATACTTATGGCACGAATTTGATTGAAAGATAGGTGTCATATACAGCACATCGATTCCCAGATTCTGAATATCATCCATATGTTCGATGATTCCCCTGAGATTTCCATGCAGATCATCCATAGGCGTAATCGGTGCTTTATACCACAGTTCTTTGTCTACCGGCTCCGTTGCTGCAAAACGGGATGGGAAAATCTGATACACGACCTTGTTTGCTGCCCACTCCGGCACCTCAAACATCTCTTCCTCCCGGAGGTTCTGCGGACAGTCAAACATTCTGTCCCTGTTTGTAATGCATTCCTTATCAAACTCATAATTTCCATAATATACCTTTTCTCCCTGCGTGTCCGTAAATTCAAAAAAGTAACGCAGGCAGATCAAATGCATCTTTATCTGTGCTTCATAATAATCATGAAACTGTGAGACAGCAACCTTCTTCATCGGAACTGTCTTTCTGGTATCCTTACGCTCCATAGGTATATACTTGTCCTCATAGTGAAGGATTACCTCCTTCATATCATCCTTTTTTACCTGCACGCGTATCACGAATAAATCCTTATCAACCGCATAGCTAAACCTTTTATCCATATCATGAAAAATTGCTGAATATTCCATAAAATTTCCCCTTTACACTTGTTGTTTTCCTGTATTTTAGCTTACTTTTTTCAACAATTCTAGCACTATATCCACGATATTTTTTACTTTTTCTACTTTTATGCATAAATTCTTTATTGCACGAACTGTTTTCGCATTTGTACAGTCTGAGCGACTTTTTTCTGATAATCAGATACTTTTTATTTTGGAGTTTTCATCCGCATCTGAATGTCGAACTGGCAATTCAAGGTTTATGGAATGTGAGAAACCGGGCGCATGAGAATGAGTAGGGCAGATCCGGTATCAAGTATCCGGGGAAGACGTTCCCTGCTTCGCAGATCTGACCGGAGGACCCGGAACGTGTGGAAGCTATGAACGTAAGTTGTCTGCAATATCCTTTGAATTCCAGAGAACCGAATGCAGGAACGATTTATTAGAATGCCGCTCTGTAAATCTCCACAATATCATCCTTGCTAAGCGGTACAAACGATCCCTTTGAACCATCGCATGCCTTCTTAGCCATCACCTCAAAGTTCCTGTCGTCTGTGATTCCTACTGCTCTTAGATTTGCAGGAATGCCCATTGTCTCAAAGAAGAATTTCTTCAACGCATCAATGCCTGCGTGTGCAAGTGCATAATCATCATCACCGGAAAGTCCCCAGACATTTTTTGCAAACTCCACAAACATCGGAAGTGTGTCGTCATTTAGTATATGTTCCATCCACGCCGGTGTGAGTATTGCAAGTCCCTCTCCGTGGGTAATATCGTAGAAAGCACTCAGCTCATGCTCCATAGGATGTACGCACCATGCCGGTGAACAGCCATCGCCCACAACGCCGTTGATTGCATGTGTGCCTGCCCACATCAGGTTGGCTCTGGCATCGTAGTTGTCAGGCTGTGCGAGGGCAACCGGCCCATTTTTAATCATTGTACGTAACAATCCCTCCGCCATAAATTTCTGGCAGTCTGCATTCTCCATAGAGAAATAATTCTCCATTGTGTGGCTCATCATGTCCGCTGTTCCCGCTGCGGTCTGTTTTTTTGATACAGAAAACGTATATTCAGGATTTAATATCGACATAGTTGGTACCATATACGGCGATCCTGTGCCCCACTTTTCATTTTTGGACATATCAGAGATAACAGCAAAAGGATCCATCTCTGTTCCTGTTGCGGAAAGAGTAAGCACATCAAATATCGGAAGTGCCGCCTTGACCTTTGATCCATCAAGCACCAGATCCCATACATCACCGTCATACCTTGTACCTGCTGCAACAACCTTTGAGCAATCGATTGTACTGCCGCCTCCGATTGCAAGTACCATGTCGATACCCTCATTTTTACAGATTTCAACACCCTTTCTGACTGTCTCAATCTTTGGGTTTGGCTCCACTCCGCTAAGCTCAAACACGGTCAGTCCCGCGTCCTTAAGGATCTTCATTGCGGTATCGTACAGACCGTTTTTCTTTATAGAGCCGCCTCCGTACACTAAAAGCACTTTACTACCATATGCCTTAAGCTCTGATAAGCTCGAAATTGTATCCTTTCCGAAATGAATTTTTGTTGGAATGTTGAATGTAAAATTGTACATATATAATACCTCCTGCTAAATAATAATATAAAACAGTATAACACAAAACGACATGGTAGCAGCATCTCTTTTGCCCCTTCATACGGTAATTCATAAGTCGCATTTGCCATATAAGAAACTGCAGATTTTGTCGGTTTCACAAGTAACCTGTCATCATATATGCCTCCGACAATCCTGTCACGATAATATATGATATATTCTCCCATCATTGCACGATAATTAATTTCTTCTAAATCAGATAACTGCTCTAACACCACTTTACAACTTTATAGATGACTCATATTTTGCGAAAATGCCTGCTTTAAGGCATTTATCACAGAGGTTGATTTTATCTGGGTTTCGACTTTCTGTACGAAAGTGGCAAAAAATACCTGGCTACGAATTCCTTCGCTTAAGTCCTTACTCACAAAATTGTTATGTAACTGAGCAAGTCTTTGACGAACCTCTTTAGAATCATGTGACATCGAGTAAAGAAAATAATATACCCTTTGTTTGTAACAGCAGTATCGCTAGTGATTTTCTCACTTAATACTTTATCTATGCAAAATTGACGGATTGTAATTTATCTTATAATCGAGTAGGAGACGGTGACTAACCGCCGTCCTCTCACAGCACCGTACGTACCGTTCGGTATACGGCGCTTTCAATAGTTGACGTGCACAGACTGATAGGCTGTGGCTAAATCATAAAATCCACTGTTTATCAGTCTTTCTTTTGTCATTGCCATGTTTACTGCAACTGTATGCGTTGCGAGCCAATGTCCCCGTCGGGTATTACCCGCTTGCATTGCCAAGTCTTCAGGGATTCCCATCTTGATGAGGTTACGTGCCTTTGTCTTTGGTTTCTTCCACTGTTTCCATATGCACATACGTATTCGGTGATAGAGCCATCCGTTGATGTCATCTATGTTGTTCTTCATACTTGCAATTCCGTAGTAGTTAAGCCATCCCCTCGCATACACCTTGATTTTCTCAAGACTTGGCTTGATTGACTGACATCGCTTACGGGAAGACAGTTCCTTCAGTCTGGACTTGAACTTCTTCCATGACTTCGGATGAACTCGGGTATATATGCCTTTTCCGTTCCTTCCCAATGCAAAGCCAAGGAATTTAAAATTTCGGATTGCAAACACGCTGACAGTACGGCTCTTTTCTCGGTTGACTGTAAGTTTCAGCCTCTCCTCAAGATATTTTGTACTGCTTTCCAAGAGTCTCTCTGATGCTCGCCTGCTCTTTGCGAGAAGCACGATGTCATCTGCATATCTTATGCATGGAACACCTCTTTTCAGGAATTCCTGGTCGAACTCATTGAGGTAGACATTTGCCAGCAATGGTGATAGATTGGCACCAACTGTTGGGTTATTGCCTGTTGAAGTGTACGGTCTATCACTGTTGGTATGCCAAGCTTTCGCACACCACCATCTGGTTTGGGAATTTCAACTCGTCTTACTGGAGACGGAGTATACTTTCCACGATAAATGCGGTCGGTGATCTCTTGTTGATGTTCCTTTAGATATGGAAGAGCCTCTTCAATGGTCATGCCATCAATTCCCGGCGCTCCCTTGTTTGCCTTAACTCTCTTATACGCTCTGTTAAAGTTGTCTTTATACAATATCGCTTCCAAAAGTCTCGGCTGTGCACTGTCTCTTTCTTTCCATATCCGATTGAATGACCTAGACGCTTTCACATACCCTTCATGTTCCGCATTATCTCTTTGCGAACAGCCATTGTTTTCAATGTTTTCTGCCATAGACGGTCATTCCTCCTTTCTCGGTCATACTTAGGACTCCTACTGATTCGGTCCTTCACCTCTCGGCTACTATGACCTCTGCTGACTTCTGTGTGTTCAGCATTGCTTTATGCAATGGTTATCTCTTTCAAGGCGTACCGCACAGACCTCCCTAGGTACCACACGTTTCTTCCTCTCCATCCATCTGCCTCATTTATCATGCATGATTCCGTGTAGCTATTGGGCTTCAACTTGTACAGCAGTTTTACCCTCATGCATAGCCTTATATGTGATTTCTGTTCGTCAGACCAGAGATTTGCCCGTGAGTTAGTAGGTTCCCCACCTCCAGCTTCCTTCAGATTTCACCTCGCGATGAACACCCTTGCCTTCGGCTATATCCTTCCCACTACCGGGTGGATTCCGGACTTTCACCGTGACGTTCTGCACGGTCCTCTGCCAAATCCAGATAAGCAGATACGATACGCTCTAATGAACTCATTTCCTTCTCTGAAAGATAATTCTTCGCAACGCTCACATCACTTTTTACAATCTTTCCTTCCGGCGCTGCTGCCCAAGTGGTTAATCCCATATGTGGCTTATCAGCATCGGCCCGCTCGTAAATTAACTCCGCTGCTGTAAGTCCATGAACTGCATAATGCATCTTGTTTTGAACCTTTGCAAAGAACTGCTTTGTTGTTTTTGCTGTTCGGTCATAATCTAGAGCTGTAGCATAGATGTCTGTTATCTTCTGGTAAAATCTACGCTCGGAGAGACGGATTTCACGAATCTGCTCAAGCAAACGGTCGAAGTATTCCACTGTAAGCACAGAGCCACCATTTTTCAGGCGCTCATCATCCATGACCCAACCTTTGATGGTGTAGTCCTTCACGATGCCATTGGCCCACTTGCGAAACTGCACCGCTCGCTCATTATTTACCTTGAATCCAACAGCAATAATCATTTGAAGATTATAATGCTTTGTATCACGAGTCACCTGACGTGAACCTTCGGTTTGAACTATTCGGAAATTCCGAATAGTTGAAGACTCTTCTAATTCACTATCTGCATAAATCTTTTTAATATGTTCATTTATCGTTGGCAAACCAACGTCATACAATGTGGCCATCATCTTCTGTGTCAGCCATATATTCTCATCCTCATAGCGCATCTCAATGCTGTCCTGCTGATCACCGATAGATGCAACATAAGTCAGGTATTCCGCTGCGCTGGAACGGATGGTTACTTCGTCTTTTTTCTTTTTCAAATAGGAGGCCTCCTTTAACGTCCCAAAATCATTATTCTGCCTGTGCATCAAAGGATTGTTTCACGATTTCCATGATTTGATCTAATTCATCCTGATGCTCCATAAACAATTCTACATCGCCATTTCCCCAACGTCCTAAGCCAGTAATATCTTTGCAAATACCATTAGGGTCATTAATCTCTGAAAACTTCATATTAATCGAGATACGCAATCTTTGTTTCTGAAAAACAATATCAACAAAATTAGTATCCAGTTTATAGGCAACATACAACTTTTTATATTCCTTCTTAACCGCAGGGGATAAGTTCATAATGCGTTTATCTAAAGACTCGAATAGTATTCTTGTAAAAGCATTTACATCATATGTTTCCAAGGAATATTTCTGCACTGTTTTATCTTCTACTTGATATGGCGCAAGTTCTGCAACTGTTAAAGTTGGATATGGCCAAATATATTCTGCTTTCTTTGCTAATTCGTTTGCCCTCTCTTGGATATGTTTTTCATTCCACTTATTTTGCAAAACCACATATTTATTAAGCCTAAGTGCACTTTCTTTGAATCCACCCGGCATATCCATCTTTTCCAAGAAAGGCCTGTCACTCATTTCAGAATTATATGCAGTCAAAGTAAGATTGCCAATTGTATGTAAACACTTTTTCTGAACCTCTTGCCACTCAGTACCAAGATCAGATTGCCACTCTAAAGAAAGATTTTTGTTCTGCGGCATAATATGCTCAATAGTATAATTCTCTATTATAATTGGAGCTTTGTTGTGAACTACCCATTGTCTAAAGCCAATGGGCTTCCTGCTTCGCAGACCTCGTTTCTACGTTCCACTCCGGTCGGAGCAGAACAAACATCCACCGGATGTTTTGCTCCCTACTATCTCCACAGGCGTTAATTCGGGCAGTCCCTGCCCTATATTGTTATTTTTATGCTATTTGTCTTAATCCTTCTTCCAGTATATTCTTTGCTGCATTAATATCCCTGTCATGATTTGTTCCACAGACAGGACATATCCATTCCCTTACTGACAGATTTTTCGTCTCTGTATTTTGGTATCCACAGACTGAACACAATTGACTATTGGCATAGAATGTATCTATTTTGACTTCTTTTCTCTTTATGGGCTAACTGCCTTTGCAGTTTCACCAGTTTCTTTTCGTATTTTCTGATGATTTTGGGATTTTCGTATTTTTTTCCATCAGAAGTAATACATAACTCCTTAATACCTAAATCTATTCCGGTATTTTGATTTGTATGTGGCAGTTCCGTGTGTTCTGTTTCCACTAAAATTGATACATAATATTTTCCACTCGGAACTTGTGATATCGTTGCCGATTTTATCTGTCCACTAAATTTTCTCTTTCTCAACCTTGATTTTCTATATATCTTTTCAGCATTTCTTCCGATACATTTCCTACACTACAGGCAAAATATCTATCTGTCCAAAAGGTATGTTCTTTCCAAAATTGTTTTATATCATCTGATATCTGCCTCGAAACCAGTAATTTCTTTCTATATTTGCAGCCAAAAATAATGTGATATTGTAATAGGTATTTGTGTCTGTTTTTAGATTTCCATGTTCCCATGCCATGAGTATACAATAATTTCTGATTTTTGGCTACCTTAACCCACCGTCTAAAGCCAGTGGGATTGCGGTAGCCCTATTTCAA